>JABLWY010000001.1:0-172500 GCA_013178255.1 Coprothermobacteraceae bacterium
GAATGGCCCGCTCGACTTGCATGCATTAGGCACGCCGCCAGCGTTCGTCCTGAGCCGGGATCAAACCCTCCGTGATACCTATCTCTAGGTAACTATGTTCAGGTTTAACCCCTACTCGTGATTCACTCACTCTTTGAATCCGACCGCTAGTTCCTATCTCTATCCCCAGTTTTTACCTTTCGGCCTGCTTCTGCACCCTTCCTAGGGGTGCCTCACCGTGCCCGTTTGGGCAGGCAAAGGATAGTATAACTCATACTCGGGGTATGGAGTCAATACCATACAAAAGTATACCACTTACACCGGGTTGCTATTCGACTTTGATCCTGTAAAACGTCCTACCGGAGCGGCGCACTTCTTCTACGGCGCCTTTCTCCGTGAGGTAACTGAGGATTGCCTCCAAGGCTTTTTGGGGTGCCGTCACCTTGAGCCTGCGGGTGCTCCAAATGGGACCAACCGTAAGGCCGTCCACCCAAGGGAGCATTTCCTCGAAAGTGGCCTCACCCTTCTGCCTCAGCTTCCTAAGTACCACCGAACTCCCCTTCGCGATGAACTCCTCGCTGAGCACCTTGGGCAGCTCGGCTTCCTTGCGAGCACCCCACACAAACACAGCCGCCCCCAACAAGAAGGAAGCGAAGAGCGCAAGCAGGAGCCTAACTAATGGATCCATTAGCGGCCCCTCCTATAGGTAATTAGGTCTGCCCCGTACAGGTACTTCACAAAGGTCAGCAAACGCGGATATGTAGGTTGAGCCTTTTCTCCGAGATTGGCTTCCAACTGCTGCCCTATTTCACGTATGGTTTTGTGACCGTCGATCAGGCGCCAAACCTCGCTGCCAATCTCATCAAGGTCAATGGTGACTTCCAAGGGCGTCTTGAAAATGCGGTGCATTAGCTTGTCCCACCACTTATTGCGGTATATCTTCAGCTTTACCACGCCGTTTTCCTCTAACGTGTGAATGAAGGGTCTCTTCACAGGGACTATGTCCAAAGCGTTCTTCTTACGAGCCATCGTTTGCACCTCTTGACAGGGGGCGGCATTTAACCGCCCCCGCTGATTAGCTAATCGTTGTTCTTGGGTTTCTTGAAGGTGTAGTAAGCAAGTGTTGCTGCTACCACGAGGAATATGGCCAATGCACCCCATTTGTTCCAAGCTGGCGCCTCGAACAGAGCGACGGACACTCCAGCATAAGCAAAGGCAGCTAGTATCAAGCCCATGAGAGCCTCACCGGCGATCAAACCAGAGCTGTACAGCACGCCAACTTCAACTTGAGATTTGAGCTGCTCGGGGTTCTTGCTACCTACCCTATCCAAAATGCCCCTGACCAAGCCACCGACTACGATAGGCGTGGAGAGGTGGATAGGCAGGTAAAGACCAATGGCTACAGGCAGTATGGGGATCTGAAGCAGCTCGAGGGAGATGGCTATGAATGCACCTGCGATAACTAGCACCCAAGGCAGGTTAGCGTTGAACACGCCTTCAATGACCAGTTTCATCAGAGTTGCTTGAGGTGCAGGAACGATCTTTGATCCAAAGCCGTAGGCCTCATTGAGCATGATGAGCACGAAGCCTATGACGGCAGCTGAAGAGACTACGCCTATGAGCTCGCCCACCTGCTGACGCCAAGGAGTGGCACCCACCAAATAACCAGTCTTGAGGTCCTGGGAAGTGTCACCAGCAATGGCTGCCGCAGTGCAGACTATGGCTCCAACCGTCAAAGCCGCCACCATGCCTGTGGTGCCGGAGTAACCAGCAGCCTTCATGATCAGTGCAGTGCCTAGTATGGTAGCGATGGTCATACCAGACACTGGGTTGGAGGAGCTTCCTACGAAACCTACCAACCTGGAGCTCACTGTCACAAAGAAGAAGCCAAATATGGCCACCAGTATGGCACCCAAGAAGCCCAGCGGTATTTCGGGGAGCACTACCATGAGCACGATCATGGCCAGGACGCCAATGCCGAGCACAGTGGGCGAAAGGTCCATGTCAGTGCGCAGCACCTGTCCAGCCTTGGAGCTGAAACCAGCCAACGTCTCACGGAAAGACTTCCACATCACGGGCAGTTCCTTGATAAGGCTGATCAATCCACCCGTGGCCACGGCTCCTGCACCGATGTAACGCAGGTACTTGCTCCACATCAGCCAGTAATCCATTTCCTGCAGAGGCACAGTGGATGGGAAGAGTGCCGTGTTAACAGTCTGACCAAAGAACGTAATCAGCGGAATGATAACCATCCAGCCGAGTAGAGCTCCTGCCAACATGTAGGCAGAGATCTTGGGACCAACGATGAAACCGACACCCAGCAGAGAAGGCAGAACATCTATACCGATGGCGCCATTCTTGAGGCCGGGGATCTCCCACTCAATTTCAGTGGGGAACAGCAAAGCGCCATCACCCAAGTACTTGTAAATGAAGCCGACCAACCCGCCCATGAACAAGTAATAAGCACCTGTTCCGCCCTCTTCGCCTGCTACCAGCACTTCTGCGCAGGCGACGCCTTCTGGGTAAGGCAGGATTCCGTGTTCGCGTACGATGAGGTAGCGCCTAACAGGAACCATGAAAAGAACACCCAGGGTGCCACCTATGAACGTGATCAGGCCGACCACCCAAGGGTTAGGACTGAGACCCCACATAAATAAAGCAGGAATGGTGAAAATGGCACCTGCTGCCAAAGATTCGCCCGCCGATGCAATGGTCTGCACTAGGTTGTTCTCAAGAATGGATTTCCTCTTGAGAATGCCGCGCACGATTGCCATCGAGACCACAGCAGCAGGAATCGAAGCCGAAATGGTCATACCCACCCTGAGGCCCAAATAGGCGTTGGCAGCGCCGAAAACTACAGACAAGACCACGCCCAAAATCACAGCAAATACGGTGAATTCAGGCATCACTTTGTCGGCCGGAACATAAGGAACGTAGGTCTGGCCTTCTGTCAATCCATAGGCCGCCCTCGGGCAACCCTCTCTTAGCCATTACCGTTCACTCCTTTCCGCCCCAGAAGGGGCAAATTGGAAGCAAGTAATAACGCTATTTTATCACTCGGTTTGACCCCCAAGATACACCAGGTCTGGCTTCCACTTTAACTCTCAAGAACCTCTTGCAAATAGTAGGCGACCACCGAACCTATCACGCCCAAGATAAGTGCTAATGCACACACCAATAGGAAAGGTAGGGTGTAGAAGAACGTGTGGACCCACAGAAACAGCAAGAATACTACGAGGAAAGAGCGCCACAGCCTACGGTCAGCATCAGCAGGAAAAGGCAAGAGAGTGGTGAGAGCCATGAGCAGTGCAGGTATGGGGAAAACCTTGTAAAGGATAGTGCCCTTACTAGCGAGCACAGCTATCTCGGAATAGTTCAGAGTATTGAGTGAAACAAAGACCACCATGTAGCCGATCAGCCACAAGGCCACAGCACCCGCTGCCCACCAGCGGCTCCAGCTATGGGGGACGCCTGATAGGAGCAAACCTGTTGACCACGGAACTACGCTAGCCACGATGATGACACTGAGAGGCAAAGACCACGTGAACATCTCTTCGAACCCCATGGAGGCCAAGATGAGCCACAAGAAAGCCAAAGCTACCACAAAGGTGTAGTCTTTGAAAGCAAGATCGGTCTTGGCAATCCAGCGCCCGTCTTCCCGTTTTTCTTTATACAGCAGCTTCAACACCACGACGTGCGTGAGCACAGCAACCGCTGAAAATGCTAACCAAAGCAACAGCATCTTCCACATGTCATCTACCTCCCCTCACCAAAGAAAACATAGCTCGCTAGTAAAGCCACTACCAAAGGCAACATGGCATTCACCATATCGAGCCTGATATTTGGCATAGTTATGGCAACGTTGAGGTTGTTGTTTATGGTATACAGGGCCCCAGTGACTTCGTACAGATCCACGGCTAACCTGGCTGCCAATCCCGTCAAGACTCCTGCAAATGTGGCTCCCAAAGCCACCAAAGCTGGTAGCACACCTTTGGATTCGGTCGCATGCGCTGCCTCCATAACAAGTCCGACCAACAACAGTAGCATGTAAATGCGGGCAATGGCTACGGTGGGCGCACTTATGAAAAGTGAAGTAATCGTGAGAGCTCGGAACAGAAACCCTACTGTCGGTGGCAGCCCACCCAAGGCTGTCAGCTTTGCGGGAGTAATAGCGAGCCTAGCCAACACGGCGAAGGGGAAGGATACCATGGCCATGAGCATCAGTTCAAAACCACCACCCCTAGGTGGAGCAAACATGACCGCGAAGACTCCCACTAGCAGAACAAAGAAGTCCGCTTCTGGGCCTTCGTCTTTGCCAGCAGCACTGAGCAAGTGACCAATAGCAGGTATAAGGCCTATGACCCATAAGACTTTGTCTAGATACGACACAGTGAGCCGCACCTCGAAGGTCGGGTACCAACAGAAGATTAGGAAATATGAAGCGGTGAGGACAGCCACAACCCGTGCCCGCGCACTACTCAAATACCGTGCGCTATAGGAAACTAGGGACATTCCCGCTATGTCCGCAAACATGGACAGGTTTCTCGTCAGGTCTGCGTTATTCGCAAAATCACCGCCACGTTGTGCCATCTTCTGGGGCAGAAGCCACCAAAAAGCTGGTTTTTGTGGTTCAGCTGACGCCAAGTATGTGCGGCCCAAAGTAGACAGGAACAACAGCGCGATGCCAACCCAAAAAGTCCAAGGCAGTTTCTTCCTTAGAGACATGTACAAAGCCACATAAGTGGTAACCATGAGCAACAGAGAGATCCAGTAGCTGCTGCGCACGTAAGGAATGAACCAAAGAGCACCTAATGCCAACAAGGCCACAAATTTAAGGCTTCGGGTTTCTACCAATTCCCAGAGAACCACAAAGATCAAAGGAATCACAAGAATCGGCTGTACCATAGCTACCTCCCGTCAAAAAAGAGATCCTTGCATTTGAAAATAGAGACTGGCTAAGCCCACTATGTCGTAGTAGTTGTGCCTTAGTACTTTCTCCAAGGCGACCCTGTCACCCTGATAAAGAAACTCCATGAAGCGATCAGGGACAAACCGAGAAGGAATGTCGTCATGCCGCTCTATGCCCAAGAGATGGCGCTCCAGAAAAGACTGCTTAAGAGAAGGAAATCTGCCTTGATAGCGCTTCTTAGCCTCTAAGTAAAGGTCACGATGTTCAAAGGGGAGATATGGCTTCAGACCGTGGTATCGCAACCTTTGGTTAATGAAGGGCAGATCGAAATTTGCGCCGTTATAGGTGACCACTTCAGCGTCCCGGACCAAAGCCAGGAAGTGCTCCAACATGTTCCGTTCGCCTTCTTCTCTGAGGAGGTAGAGCTGCATCACGGCAGGATCAGGGGTGCCTGACACCAGTCCTATCACAGTAAGCGGGCTGCCTTTTAGTGATAATGTCTCGATGTCGAGGAATATGCGGGATACGCACAACTCGAATGGCACCTTATACCTGCGCTCTGCAAAACCGTCAAAGAGCGTCTCTGCCAGCAGTTCCATAGCAATATGATACAATCACATCCATGTGGCTGGCGCTTCTGTACTTCATCGGAGCTTTCACCGCCCTGCACCGGCAAAAGTACGCCCTAGCTTTTGCGTTGGTCCTTATTTGCTTGGGCAACTTGTACCCAGGGGCCTACTTCATCTTTGTAGATGCTGGTCTGTTGATCGTACTGTGGTTGCAACGACCCACGAGGATACTCATAGGAGGAGCTATCGCAGCGTTCGTAACGTTGTTTACATTCACCCTGATGCCGTACAGCTCCATACCTGCATACTACTCGTTCAGTCATTACTTTCTGTCTGTGGCGCTTACCATGGCCTTTTCAGAAGACTCTCTAATTGGGCTATCGGCGATAATGGGCGTCTTTTATGGCCAGATAGCTCTGGGCCTGATGGCAATCTATGACGTAATTACGGGCTACAAAGCATTGAAGAAAGCAGGGCTTATTCCCCGACCTCTTCTGAGGCTATCTCGATAAGGACTTTGTCTATCCTCTTACCGACTACCGAGATTATGGTAAAAGTAGCGTTAGCGTACTGGAACCTCTCCCCAACCTGTGGGAAGTGCTGCAGATGAAGCAGCACAAAACCAGCAATGGTATCCACTTCCTCGCTGGGCAGGTCCAAGTTCAGCGCATCGTTAACGTCATCGATGGACACCTGGCCCAGCACCAGCGCTTTGACATAATCATCTCTCTTCTCCACTACCCTAATAGGTTCTTCCTCTTGATCGTACTCGTCCCTGATTTCACCCACAAGTTCCTCGAGTATATCTTCCAACGTCACCACACCCGCTACAGCACCGTACTCATCCACCACTACAGCCAAGTGGCTGCGCAAGCGCCGCATCTGGAAGAACACTTCGCTGATTTTCTCAGTTTCAGGAACGAACAACACTTCTCGCTTCACCTTATCCATCCCATCCGCTGGGTTTCCCTGAAGGTAGAGGCGCATCAAGTCCTTGATGTGCAACAATCCCATCACGTTGTCCAGCGACCCGTCGCACAGGAGAGCCCTGGAGTACCCAGAGTCCAACATGGTTCTCAGTGCGTGCTCCACCGTGACTTTGCTGTCTAGCCAAAACACAGCCAATCGCGGCGTCATTATCTCACGAACCACAGTATCTGTGAACTCCAACACCGATTTGATCATTTGTTCTTCTTGTTCCAAGAAGTGTCCTGCTGTGCGGCCGCGCTGGATTAACCTAAGCAGTTCCTCGTCGCTCACTACGTCTGTGTACTCCAAGTTGCTGATGCCAACAGACCTCAACACAACCTTCTGCAAGAGCGACAACAACCACGCTATGGGGTAGAGCAAATAAAGGCTTCTACCCAGCCACACTAAGGCAAACGGCGCGAAAGCCTTGCGGTACTTTACTGCCAGTGTCTTGGGTATTAGCTCGCCAAAGACTATGGACAGCAGAGCGATGAAAGCCGTGATGACAATTAGAGCCAAGGTCCTGTTAGGACGCAACCCCAAATCAGCGAGGAACGTGCTCAGCGGTCCTATCCAATCCACCGCTGAAACCGAAGACATGAGGAAACCAGCTAAAGTAACTCCTACTTGAACTGTGGAGAAGAAAAACGTAGGATCATCGAGGAGAACTTTGACCAAAGTATGGTTGGCCCTTTTACCCAAAGCCTCTTTGAGATCATCAGGGTCGGAGGATACCACAGCAATCTCGGCCGCAGCAAAGTAGCCGTTAATTAACAAGAGTACGAAGAGGACACCAACTATGCTCATGGCACGCTACCGCTCCCGCTATCGCTGGAATGCAGTTCGCCAATCAGCCCCAACAGGCCTTTCCTCCACTTCTGTGTCTATCACAGTGCCTTCGATGTAGGTAGTGTGTACCAGGGCAACTTGACTGGTAAGGATGACCACATCGGGCACTATGACGCGATAATTCTCAGCAGAACCGTGCCGCTGGGGTACTAGGAACTCGTTGAAGACCCGACCATTGAGTTCGTTGAATACTGGCTCGAGCTTGGGATCCAAGGCACGCACAGGCAACCCGTAGCTAGCGGCCAAAGAGGGCCCCCACGGCATCATACCTAGGGCGTAGTCCTGTTCCAAAGCCAACCTAATACCTCTAACGCTTTGACCATGCTCTACTACAGCCTCCAGGTTAGCCAATGCTTGGAGCATCTTCTTGTAGTGGTTGTACACAGCGCTGAGCGCCAGCGGACTCACATCTTTGGTTATCGGCTCTACTGCTTGAGGGTACTTTGAAAGGAGCTGCAGATATGCTAGCAAGAGCTCGACGTCCATGGGAAGGTATCGGTGGTTTTCGTCCACAGGGTTCCAAGGAGTGTTCACTGAGCCCCACCAAAGACCCATCTCGCCAGTATGAGTGAAGTACAAGTTGTTAGCGGAAACGGCCAACAGGTTGGCACCTCCAAAGCACGGCCCGTTCACAACGAAGTCGTACCTTGGACGCAGCCTTCGTACGTGATCCACCAGCCTGAAACCCAATTCAGGCCGCAAAGCAGTGGTGGTGAATGAGAGTGTGGGCTCACCTTTCGCCCTAAAGACTGCGCTCAGGATGTACCCGAGTATGTCATCCCCTAGTTCAGTCTGAGGCCTAGCGAATATGAAGATGCCTGCTCTTCCGGTCGAAGTATCTATGGTCTGTACGATGTCTGCAAGCAAACTGTAATCTTGACTATCCATTTATCTTCTCCAAATCATTATATCATTTGCCTTGGTTACGGCCGCCACCCAATTGCCTTGGGAGTGATATGACAGCACCGCCACGCCCGTATACCAAGTCCCATCAGAAGAATACAGGTAGTTACTGCCCAAAAGGTACTTAGGCTCCGACGGCCGTGGGAAAACGGGTGACTCAGCCGGATTTCCTGTCAAGAAGTCCCAAAACAGCACAGTGCCATCTTTCTCGAAAACTAAGTAGTCCCCTGCCACAGAAACCAGCTGGCCTTTGGGACTCCGTACCCAGAGCCATGCGCCGTTGTCCTTGTAAGCCCAAATGCGCTCCCCTACGAACAAGAAACCTGAATCTGAAAGTAGCCAGCGTCCGTTTGCCTCCGGCGCTTGGATAGTCCACACCCTCCACCCATGAATGATGTTGTATTGGCTCGCCGAAGTAGCTGTCATAACGACCATAGACTCGGAGCCTGTCACCTTGACTGCTTGGTATGAACCTTCCATGACCCTTAAGGGGGGTTCGGTTGCCAAAGAAGCGCTTACAACAGCTACCGACCCATCAACGGTCGAGCTTCCAATGAGTTTCGTATCGTTCGGCAAGACAGTCGGTAGAGTCGCCGTGCCTTGATTCGTATCTACTAAAGCCCCTAAAGGCGTTGAAGTCCAATAGGTCCCTGTCAAAGGCACTACGTCGCCTCCCACATACCCCAAGGCCGTGAACGTATTAGGGGCCACATGCACGGGTAATGTTGAGCCGTTTATCTGTACCAGCGACGCCCCAGCAAACCCTGGCAACCAGAAGTAATTGCCTCGAGCCTGATATCCTCTTCCGCCGGCCTGCACGAAGAATACAGAGCCTTGAGGAGCTACCAGGAGCAAGCCTTTGGGGTCGTATGCCCGCTTCGCATTATCACCAGGTTGAACCCGTACCCGTTCTTTGACTAACACAGCGTCGCCAAAACGAACATCGACCTCGTGGCTTCCAGCAGAAAGGGGACCCGATGTGAACTCTCGTCCGTCAACATAGACCTTAAAGTCCTTTGGCACTAAGACTTGGAGGTTTCCCTTAGGGGGAGGCACCACAAAGGAGAAAACTAGCCATACGCCACCTATGATGCCCAGAATGGTGAGCACCAAGAAAATGCGCCACTTCATGATTAGCCGCGCCTACGAAAAAGAAGCTATTATCTTGAGGATCTTGCCGATTTCTTCGTCAATGTGTTCTTTGTCCACGGTGCAAAGAGCCACGTGTTGCTTTGAAAGTTCAATGGCAACTGTCTTGAGCGCTTCCCTCGCCGCCACTATTTGATAAAGTATCTCAGTGCAGTCACGCCCGGAACGTATCATCTCTTCAATACCTCTAACCTGGCCGTCGATGCGCCTGAGCGAGCGAATTATCTTCTCTTGTACTTCTTCCAACTAATTCACCTCAAGTTCATTATACCCCACGGGGTAACTTCTCGTGTAGAATAGTAAAGCTTGATCTAAGGAATGGGAGTGGATGAAAATTGCTGGAAGCTCTGTTAGCTACAGTAGTGGGTTTCATAACCGGGTTTGTATTCTCTTTACTGAAGCTGCCCGTACCTGCTCCAGCAACCTTCTCTGGAGTGATGGGTGTCCTGGGCATCTTCCTCGGTTTCCTAGCAGCTAAGGCACTTATTAAGAACTAAAAGGAGGGCTGCCTACGCCCCTAGGTAGGCAGCCCTTACGTGTTCGTTCTTCAGCAGCATGCTCGGTTCGCCAGATAACGTTATGGATCCAAGCTCCATCACGAAGGCCTTAGTGGCAACTTTCAGCGCCGCGTAAGCGTTCTGCTCAACTAACAGCACAGTGGTGCCACGCTTGTTGATCTCCTTGATAGCAGCCATGATCTGTTGGGTTAGCACGGGAGATAGGCCTAGCGAGGGTTCATCCAGTAGGAGAACCTTCGGTTTTGCCACAATGCCCCTAGCAATAGCCAGCATCTGCTGCTCGCCGCCGCTCAGTGTGCCACCTGGCTGTCTAAGTCTATCCTTGAGCCTAGGGAATAACGCAAATACGAAATCTAACTCTTGTTTCCAGTCGCTCACAAAGTAGGCCGCCAATTGCAAGTTCTCGTAGACTGTCAAGTTGGGGAAAATCCTGCGGCCTTCTGGCACAAGCACCATGCCTTTTCTAACCCTCAAGTGGGTTGGCAATTTGGTCACATCTTCTCCTGCGAAGATTACCTTACCCTCGGAAGCAGGAACCATGCCCATGATGGCATTCATGGTGGAAGTCTTGCCCGCGCCGTTGGCACCAATGATCGCGGCGAAATCGCCTGCTTCTATGTCTAGGCTTATTCCGCGTACAGCCGTGATGCCGCCGTACTTAACTACCAACTTCTCGAGCTTAAGCACTTTCTTCCACCTCCTGCCCCAGGTAAGCTGCGATTACTCGCGGATCGTTCTTAATGTCCTCGGGTTTGCCTTGCGCGATCTTGACGCCAAAGTCCATAACAGCTATTTCTTCGCAGATTGTCATGACCAAGTCCATGTGGTGTTCGATAACAAAAACCGTTATGCCCAAGCGATCTCGAATTTCTTTTATGTATTTGGCCAATTCCCTGGTTTCGGTAGGGTTCATGCCTGCGGCAGGCTCGTCCAAAAGAAGGAGTTTGGGTTTCAACGCCAACGCTCTGGCTATTTCGAGCTCTCTCTGTTTACCGTAGGGAAGTTGAGAAGCGATCTTGTCCTTCTCATCGTACAATCCAACACTTTGTAGCAGCTCAGCCGATACACTTAGGACCTCCTCTTCGCGAGTGGCAAACCTCGGAGTTAAGCGTGCTGCAGCATCAAAGAGGCCGTACCGGGCAGTCTGGTGGAGGGCTATGCGGACGTTATCCAGGACGGTCAGGTTCTTGAAAAGCCTGATGTTCTGGAACGTCCTGCTGATTCCCTTTCGGCTGATCCACCAAGTAGGCTTGCCAACTATGGATTCTCCGTAGAACAAGATGTCGCCCTTGTCAGGTTTGTAAAAGCCTGTAATGGCGTTGAAAGCGGTGGTCTTGCCTGCTCCGTTCGGGCCTATGAGGCCGAATATCTGGCCCTCGTACACAGTAAAGGAAACGTCATTGACTGCTTTTAAACCGCCAAATGACACAGTAACGTTTGCGAATTCCAGCACCGGCTTCATTTGCGCTCCAACTCCTTACCTTTGAAGAAAGAGAACTCCCTGCCACCCATGAGCCCTTTTGGCGCGTAAAGCATGATCAGTATTAGAGCCAAAGCAAAGAACACAATCCTGTACTCGTTCTGCGTTATAGCTCCGAGGATGGGTATATACGATGCGTAGTCTTTGGCGATGCGGAAGCCTTCCAGGAGAGCCACGTAGATGCCCGCACCCAAGAGTGACCCGCTAAGGCTGCCTAGGCCACCAAGGATGACCATGACCATGTAGTTGAATGACTGTATGAAGTTGAAGGAACTGGGGTGCAGGAAACTACTGTATACAGCCGACATGGCGCCCGCTATACCCGCGAAGAACGCGCCTATGACAAAAGCCCAGATTTTGGCTTTGGTAGTATCTATGCCCACCGACTCAGCCGCGATCTCGTCCTCACGCACAGCCACCATTAGCCGGCCCCAACTGGAGTAAACCACGTTGCGCATTAAGAAGATAGAGATTACAGCTAATCCAAAGAACAACCACCATTGCCTGAAAGTCTGGCCCAGATTGAGTATGTAACCCCTAGCGCCGCCTACAGCGTTGAGGTTCTGGATCACGACGACGAATATTTGGTTTAGGGCCAAAGTAGCAATGCCGAGATAGTCACCCTTGAGCCTCAGCGTAGGCAGGCCCACAAGATAGCCTAAAGAAGCCGCTGCGAGGCCACCAGCCAGCAGCGCGGGTACAAACACCACCCAATTGGGAGAACGGTTGATGATGTAGCCGAACACATAAGCACCAGTTCCCATGAAAGCTGCTTGGCCCAAAGAGAATTGACCGGCAATGCCAAAAACGAGGTTAAGAGAAACCGCGCTCACCGCGAAGAAGCACAGTTCCATGAGCACGGAGAGTATATATGGGCTTATGAAGCCCAAATTGTAAAGGAGCTGCGGCACTAAGAACAAGATCAGAAGGATTAGCAGCATCTGCAATGTACGCTTTCTCATACGTCTACACCTTCTCCTTCTGGAACTTGCCGAATAGGCCAGACGGCTTCAGCAACAACACTACTATGAGGAGTCCAAAGGCGACAGCGTCCCTCCAGGTAGAGTAGCCTGCCGCTACCACGAGCACTTCGAGCAAAGCAATCAAGTACGCTCCAGCCACAGCGCCATATATGTTGCCAATTCCGCCCACCACAGCGGAAATGAACGCCTTGGTACCGATCATGATACCCATGAAAGGGTCCACCATGGGATAGACGATGACGTAAAGCAAGCCACCTACAGCTGCCAAGCCGGACCCTATGGCGAACGCAGAAGATATTATGCTGTCCACGCTGAGGCCCATCAGTGGCACGGCCATGTAGTCGGTAGACACTGCTCGCATGGCACGGCCCAGCTTCGTGTTTCTGATGAACCATCCCAAGAGTGCCATGAGGACCACTGCTAGGCCGAATATGATCACCTGTGCCGACGTGAATCTAACCCCGCCTACTGTGTAGGAGATAATCGGAATGAAGCTGGGCACTACTTTGGGCATAGACCCCATGACCAATGGAAGGGCCACGAAATTCTCAAGAAACAGAGAAACGCCTATAGCTGTGATCAACAAGGAGATCTTGGGGGCTTTTCTCAGCGGCCTGTAGGCCACTTTCTCGATGGTGACTCCCAGGATCACAGCTCCCACCACCGCTGCCACTAACGCACCGAAGAATCCCAATTTCCAATAGCTGACAGCGGCGAAAACGATGTATGCAGAAACCATGAAAATGTCGCCGTGTGCGAAGTTTATGAACCTGATTATGCCGTATACAATGGTGTATCCCAGAGCTATAAGCGCGTATACGGATCCAAGCATGAGAGCATTTACTATCTGTTGGATAACCACCGCCTCCTTCCAGCTAGCGGGGGAAGCCCCCACTTCCCCCGCCTATGGATAACTACGGAGATACCTTGGTTACGTACTTGGGTCCTTCCAGGGTAACCTGGAGGAAGTACACAGGTTTTACTGCGTTGCCCTGCTCGTTAATCGACACTACAGCGGTCCCCACGCGCAAGTCCTTGGTCTGCAACATGGCCTCGGCAACCTTCTTGCCGTCAGTTGTGCCCGCTCTTTCAATCGCGTTGAGCAGGATGATGGCTGCGTCGTAGGCCAATGCACCGTCACCAGTCGGTACTTCTCCGTTGTACTCCGCTTTCCATTTCGCCACTAGTTCGGCCGCTTCAGGGTCCTCCGGCGCATAGTGTGCAGTGTAGTATGAACCATTCAGTATTGTCTTGTCTATGCCCGGGTTGTCCCAACCGTCGCCACCCATGAACTTGCCCTTGTAGCCAAGAGTCCTCGCCTGCCCAGCGATGAGGTTCACCTTAGCAAAGTAATCAGGCAAGTAGATCAGTTCGACGCCCGACTGCATCGCTCTTGTAATCTGAGCAGAAAAGTCCTGGTCGCCCGCAGAGTATGCCTCTTTAACAAGGATCAGGCCGCCAAGCGCTTCGAAGTTATTGATGAAATACTCAGCAAGTCCCTTCGAGTAGTCGTTGCCGTTGTCCCAGAACACGGCGGCCTTGCGAATGCCAAGGTCGTTATAGGCGAACTTCGCCGCCACTTGGCCTTGGAATGGGTCAATGAACGTTGCCCTGAATGCGCACCACTTGTGGTTACCCTTCTCGTCTACGGTCACTTTGGGGTTAGTAGAAGTAGGAGAAATAATGGGTACGCCAAGTGCACAAGCCTGCTCGTGAGCAGGTATGGAGCACTTGGAGGAGAATGCACCAACAATGCCTACTACCTTGTTCTGGTTTACCAGCTTCTGCACTGCGTTAACGGATTGGTTGGGGTCATTCTGATCGTCTTCTACGAAGAGCTCCACCGTCTTTCCGAGCACTCCACCTTTGGCGTTGATGTCCTTCACAGCCAGTTCCACGCCTCGCTTGTAGCCCTGTCCAAATAGAGACTCGCTACCAGTAAGCGGGGCAATGAGGCCGATGCGGATCGTCTTGGCGCTGCTTGCGCCTTGACAACCAGCCACTAAAATGGCTACCAACAGAACTAAACTAACTAACGCCAGTCGCTTCATCGGGTAATCACCCCCAGAGGTTAATGAGTTCTTTATACCATAAACTAGTCTTAGCTGTCAAGGTAGCGCCTACAATGATTTACATGAGACTATATGTGGTGGCCGTAGGCAAGCTAAAGAAGAGGTATTTCCGTGATGCTGCACAGGACTATCTGGACAGACTGTCCCACTATGTCCCATTACAAATGTTGGAAACAGAACAAGACAACCCTTACGCGCTCCTGAGCAGAAGGGGCAAGCATGTGGTCCTTGACCCCGGCGGGAAAGAAATGGCGTCCGAGGAGTTTGCTCAATACCTGCAGCAGATCATGAACACTTGCCCGGAAGACCTGTACTTCTACGTAGGAGGGGCAGAAGGCTTCTCCAAGGAATTCTTGGCTCGCGCTGACTTCAGGATCTCGCTGTCACAGATGACCTTCCCCCACGAACTCGCACGGGTGATGTTTCTGGAGCAGCTATATAGGGCTTTCACTATACTCAAAGGAGAGAAGTACCACAAATGAAAAAGGCGCCCTTCTTACTGGGCGCCTTGACCCATGAGGGCCGGGTTTATGTACTGGGGCGACCAGGGTGGATCAAAGGTCAAATCCACTACAACCTGCGGTCTTATGTTTAGCGCATTGACAGCTTCACGCACGAGGCCTACCATATAGTCCATAAGTGGGCAACCCTGAAAGGTCATAGTCATCTTTATGTTTACGGCGTCATCGGTTACGTCTAGACCGTAAATCAGCCCCAAATTCACCACATCGAACCCTATTTCTGGATCAATAACTTGCTCCAAAGCCTGTAAGATCTTGGCTTCCTCTTCCGTCCTAGCGTCCTGCTTGTAAACTGGCTTGAAATCCAACTACAACACCTCCAGCGCTTATTATACCCCCTCATAGGGGGGTCCCATTAGGTCTATAATTAACGTTGTTATGAAAGTGGCTGTTGGGATCTCTGGCGGCATAGATTCCACGGTAGCGCTGCTCATGCTCAGGGAGCAAGAGTATGATGTAACCGCTGTCTTCCTCAAGCTGCTACCCGATGGTTTATACCAACCGCGGACGTGCTGCTCTGTGGAGAGTAGGCAGCTGGCAGAACGTGTAGCCAAATTCGCCGGCGTTCCGTTTGAAGTGTGGGATCTTAGCCCCATCTTCCGCAAGTACGTCATGGACATCTTTAAAGCGCAGCTGGCCCGTGGTTTGACGCCCAACCCTTGTGTCTACTGTAACCGATATGTGAAGATTGGAGCATTCGTGGATGTTGCTCAATCCAAGGGGTTCGAGTTGGTAGCAACCGGGCATTACGCTAGGCAGTTAGATGGCAAACTTTATACCGGTGTAGATCATCGTAAGGACCAATCATACATGTTGGCTTTGGTACCAAGAGCGACGCTGCAAAAGACCACATTCCCCCTTGGGAACATGACTAGACAGGACGTACTGGACTATGCTCGAGCCAAAGGCTTAGTACATGTCCCGAGAAGCAGTCAAGATGTTTGCTTCGTGCCAGCAGGTGGCTTGGAAGAATTCATAAAGCGTGAGATAGGGGAACTACTCAGACCTGGACCCATGATACTTGATGGTCACATTGTTGGTTACCACAAGGGCTTCCCCCTATATACGGTGGGGCAAAGGAGAGGTTTAGGTGTGGCCCACAAAGAGCCACTGTACGTGAAGCGTATTGACCCAAAACATAACACAGTTGAGCTTGCTGAGTCCGATGGATTGTTTTCCGATAACATGTTAGTTGCAGTCATGAATCAGTTCACTGCCCCTGCTAGTCAGGCTTATGTAAAAATAAGATACCAGGCAGCTGCCGTACCTGCAGACGTTCGCGTATGGCGAGGCTCGATCCTGCGAGTGGACTTTTTACAGCCCCAAAGAGCCGTCACGCCAGGCCAGATAGCTGTAGCGTACTATGGGGAGCAGGTTCTGTGGGCCGGCATAATACTGCCAAGGGAGGTAAGGACAGCTAATGTATGACGTCATAGTCGTGGGCGGAGGGCATGCAGGCTGTGAAGCCGCATACATATCGGCGAAGATGGGAGCGAAGACCCTCCTTATCACCAGCTTCATTGACACTATCGCACTTCTTCCATGTAACCCCGCCATAGGAGGCCCTGGGAAGTCCCAGCTCGTTAGAGAACTGGACGCTCTCGGCGGCCTCATGGGTAAGGTAACCAATCGGTCTTACATACAGGCCAGGGTGTTGAATAGGAGCAAGGGTCCAGCCGTCTGGGCTAACAGGGCGCAAGTCGACAAGTACAGATATCCGGCAGAAATGCTTAGGCGGCTGAGCAATACCAAAAACCTAGAACTTATGCAAGCCCACGTGTGCGGACTGCTCTTTGAAGGCAACAGGGTGTTCGGCGTCAAAACTGAGGACGGAAGGTCTTTGGAAGCAAAGAAGGTGATATTGACCACGGGCACATTTTTGGAAGCCAAGATATACATCTCCAGTTGGAGCAAGCCAGCCGGCCGTTGGGGTGAATTCCCAGCTAAAGGGCTGTCCGACGATCTCAGGGCGTTGGGTCTTGATCTAGGGCGGTTCAATACTGGGACTACACCTCGTATCGATGGCAGGACCATAGACTACGAACGGTCTGAGGTCCAAGAACACGATCCCGGTTTATCGTTCTCTTTCTGGGAGGAGCCTAACCCACCAGGTTACAAGCCTGTGTACATGGTGCGAACCAATGCTCGTACCATGGACATCGTAAGGCGAAGTATCCATTTGACAGCCTCCAGGGCAAGTGACATGGTACGCGTAGGACCAAGGTACTGCCCGTCCATAGAAGAGAAGGCGCTCTGGTTCCCTGATAAGACCGACCACCTGATCTTCTTGGAACCCGTGGGCTTAGACACGAACGAAGTCTATCCCAACGGACTAGCTATCTCCCTGCCTGTTGAACTTCAGCTCCAAGTCCTGAGGTCCATAGAAGGGCTGGAGAATGTGGAGATTATAAGACCTGGGTACACCATAGATTACGACATCGTCTGGCCCCACCAGCTAAAAACAACCCTGGAGGTCAAAACGGTAGAAAACCTGTTCTTGGCAGGACAAATCAACGGGACTACGGGTTACGAAGAAGCGGCTGCTCAAGGCATCATTGCGGGCATAAACGCGGCCTTAGCAGTGTTCGGCGACGATAGATTTGTGATTCATAGACACGAGGGGTTCATAGGTGTAATGATCGACGAACTTACCACCAAAGACCTGATTGAGCCCTACCGAATGCTCACTAGCCGCTCCGAGTTTAGGATGATCCACAGGCAAGATAACGCCATCTGGAGACTGGCCGATAAAGCGTATACGCATGGGGTATTGACTGAACAAGAGTACAGGCTTGTGCAAGAGCGGAAGCAACAAATGGAAGATGTAATGCAGAAGCTAAAAGAAACTAGCGTATCCCCTCGGCACTTTACGTTCTTGAAGCAATCGGAGAAGGCATCGAATCTGCTGAAGCGTCCTGAGATCCACATAGAAGACTTGCAAGTGGTGCTGCCCGAAATCCAAAACCTCACACCTGAGCAACGGCTAACGTTGGAGATCGATGTGAAGTATGAAGGGTACCTGCAAAAAGAGGAGAACCTCTCAAAGAACCTGAAGCGCTTGGAGGACTTCCCCATACCTGCCGACTTTGACTATTCCAGCCTGCCCATAAGCCGTGAAGCCATCGACAATCTCCAAAAATTCAGGCCTGAGACGGTCGGTCAAGCGTCAAGGCTAGCAGGCATACACGTTAGCGACTTAGCCGTAATAGTGGCCTATGTAAGAAAGTTCAAGAAGAACGGCTCATCCAGTAACGGTAACACCCTCTAAAGCGACCAACGGACTTACCAGCCACCAACCTGCAGGAATAGATTCCTCAAAAGCAGAGGCAGCAACGGCGTTCTTGAGCACATCCCAAACGTTGCCGCTGAGAGTAATGCCGCTTAGGGGCACACGCTCACCCCTGTCTATCAAGACCCCGTCGGCACCTATGGAAAAAACGCCACTCACAGGGTTGAGGCCTGAATGTACGCCCTTGAGCGAAGTTATCCTAAGGTACTTGTCCAAGCTGTCTAACGGAGGTAGATCTCCTACCTGCAAGTGCACTATGAAAGGCTGTTCCACCGGCTGCTGCCTGTACGAAGGTCTGTACCCTACCCCGGTCGGTTTCTTTCCGAATTCGGCAGCGCCACTTAGGCTATAGTAAGGCTGCTCAAAGACCCCGTCCGCAACCAAGTAGGTCGGACTGACAGGAACGCCTTCATGATCATAGAGGTATGCCTCGGGCACCTGCCCGTGACGGCACGTAAGGTAGAGACTTAAATGTTTCGAAAGCACTTCCTGCCCCTCTTTGCCTGAGAAGTAGCTCTTGTTGCGTTCCACTGCCCTACCGCTCAACGACGGCAACAGAGCATCCCATAGCTCGTGCCACTCAGGGAGATCGAACACTACGGGCACGTTCTTAAGAGACATACCTTTGCCATCTAAAGAACTGTAAGCTCTTTCTAGAGCCCTGTCAACCAAGTCTTTCACGTTGAAACGGTCTGGATCATCGGTAGCCTGATACCAGAAATTCCAATTCTCGGTGTTACCTGAAACCACAGGCGCTACGGTGAACCAGTATACCGCCTGACGTGTGGTCACTTCACCACCGCTGGTATTGCGCAGCTGCCAGACTTCTTCTTCTCTGACTACGGTCACCTCAAACTTCGTAATGCCTTTGGCTGAAAGCAAATTGGCAGCCCTCAGCACGGCTTCTGATAAGTCGGCTTCTGAACGCACCCAAGTCTGTTCAGACGCTCGGTAGTTCGGAAACTCCATTGGCAGCGGCTCAGACAATTCAGCAGCTTGGGCAGCGTGTTCGACCACTGAATGCACGCTTTCTTCGTCCTCCTTGTTACCGAAGCCAAAACCTAAACGCCCACCCTTTAGTACGCGTATCCCGTACCCGCTGGTCTCCCTGAAGGACCTGTCCAGCCATTGGTATTTGCCACCCAGGCAGCCTAACCTAGCCCTTTGAGCCTTGGAGTATATGTGAAATATGTCACCCTCTCCTCGTTCTTTTATAATCTTCAAGGCGCGATCCAAGTCCACCTTACTCACCCCCGAGAAGGATTTTGGACAACATCACGTATGGTTGCCCCAAAGCTGCGGGCACCGACTGCCCTTCCTTACCACACATTCCAGGGAAGAAGTCTAGGTCGCCTTCCTTACTGACGGCTACCACATTTTGAAGTATGCTCAACCCATTTCCCACCATACTTACGTCCTTGATAGGAGCAGTGATTCTACCGTCCTCTATGAGATAGCCTTCGGTCACGCCAAATATGAAGTTGCCTGTCACAGGATCGACTTGACCTCCTCCAAACTTTGATGCCATGACGCCTTTCTTGATCGACAGCAGCATATCCTCAAAGTTATCCGATCCAGGTTTTAAATAGGTGTTTCGCATGCGCGGATAAGGTATATGGGCATAACTCTCTCTACGGCCACTAGACGTGTGCGGGAACCCAGCTAACATGTGCCACAGGTAATCGCACATGTAGGAAACCAATTCCCCATCTTTTATGAGTACGGTTTCTTGGTTCGGGAATCCTTCGTCATCAAATGCTGTGCTACTCCATTCGTTGGGCACCAAACCGGAATCAACTAAGGTGACTTTCTCACTTCCAATCTTCTGGCCAAGCTTACCTCTGAATACTGACACCTGCTTTCCTACCTCATCGGCCTCCAAGCCGTGTCCCACAGCCTCATGGAAAATGACCCCTCCAAAGCCAGGTGCCAAGATTACTGGAAACTCTCCCGCTGGTGCAGGAACTGCATTAAGCTTCGCCACGGCAACCTTGGCCGCGTTGAAAGCAAAGTAATCCGGTTTGAACCGGTCAAGTAGCTCCAAACCTCCAGATTTACCCTGAACGCTTGAGGCAGCCTCCCTAAGTCCATCAGCCTCGGCCCATACGGCAGTCCTGACTTGAGTGCGCACCCGAGTATCCTCAGCATAGTACCCAAACCCGTTCAAAATCTGCACCCTGGACCTAACCTGAGCCACACTAGCCGAAACTTGGCTCACCCTAGGGTCATAGCTCCGCGCCAAGTCATCAACGGCCAGAAGAAAATCGCGAACCTGGGACAAGGCTTCCCACTCAACCCATTCACTCAGTTTGAGTGGCGCCTCCATAGTTGTGGCTTGAAATACTTTTCCGGGCTCAGCAGGCAAAACTGTAGCTGAAGCGGCCAAGTCTTTAGCTGCCCTTATGAGTTTGTCCGGCGTTGGGTTGTCCACTACAGCGAAGTATGTAACACCTTGAGCAATCAATCTTATGCTGGCACCAAAAACGGACCCAAACGACGGTCGTTCAAGTTTCCTGTTCTCTATCGTCAATGAAAGGTCTGTTCGGTCTTCCACGTAAATATCGAAGAAGTCCAGCTGGTGTTTTTGGAGCTCACGGGCTACTCTTTCGAGGGCATCCCTGTCAATCAAAGTGCCACCTCCCCAACATGCTAAAATACACTATATCACTTCACAGGGAAGCAGCGGCGAAAGCGAGGTGTTGTTTTGAAAAAGCTGGTTGCGTTAGCGCTAGTGCTCCTGGCCGCTACCACCCCCGTTCAAGCTTTCACCACTCTGAACATACCTACGCAGAAAGTAAAAGTTCGGGAAACGGTGCGTCATGTTGTGACTCCTTATACGAACGAGAAGGTAGCCCATGTCTTAGGTTTGCCAGGCACATACCAAGCCAAGAAATCGGATGGGATACTAGTGCTCCAAAAGGTTGAAGTCAGCACTCAGACTACCTACGCTTACATACCGCCAAAGGTCGTAGTTCGTCCTTCAAACACGGTAGCGCAAGGAAAAGTAGTAGTCCTCGATCCAGGTCAGCCTACCATCAAGAAGCAAACTTGGCAGGTAACCTTGGTAGATGGCAAGACGGTCAGTAAGAAGCTCGTAAACGAAGTCTTGGTACGTGAGGGAACCACAAAAGTAGTAGCTTTGGGTCAAGGCGTCTACCGTGGCCAAGCTGTGGAGATGCTCATGATAGCTACGGCCTACACCGCAGGCGAACCTGGCGTAAACCATTGGACAGCCACTGGGACTAGAGTGCGTTACGGTATAGTGGCAGTTGACCCTAAGGTCATACCCCTGGGTACAAGGCTTTACGTAGAAGGGTACGGCTACGCTGTGGCAGCTGACACGGGTGGAGCAATAAAGGGAAACCGCATCGACCTATACTTCAATACAAGAGAAGAGTGCATCAAATGGGGCCGTCGCCTGGTGAAGGTTTACGTCCTTGGCGAGGAGTAGAAGTACCCCAGCTTCTTAGGGATCTAAACCTGATACCCAAGAAGTCACTGGGTCAGTCGTTCTTGATCTCCGACTACATAGCTGACAAGATAGCTGACGCGGCCGGACTAGGACCAGAAGTATTGGAAATAGGCCCAGGTACTGGCATGTTGACTGCTAGATTAGCTCAGCGCTTTCAGCACGTGACTGCCGTAGACATAGATCGTCGCCTCAAACCCCTACACGAATTGGTGGTGCAGGAATTTCCCAACGTACGTTTTGTCTATGCCGACTTTCTCAAGTACGAGCATGGTCCCGTAAGTACAGTGGTGGGCAACCTACCCTATTACATAACTACGCCCATATTAGAGAAAATCTTCCTCCGCATGCAGGTACAGTTGGCGGTCATAATGGTCCAAAAAGAACTTGGGCAACGTATGGCCGCCACCCCGCGCACAAAGGCCTATGGAGCGTTAAGCATTTTCGTGCAAAGCTACAGCATTCCTGAAGTACTTTTCCCTGTAAGCAGGGCTAACTTTTACCCACTGCCTCAGGTAGACTCCGTGGTGTTGCGCCTCACCATAAAGGCGCCTCCTGATGTTAATCCAGCAGTACTCGAGAACGTAGTGAAGACAGCTTTTCAGCAAAGAAGAAAACGTTTGCGCAACGCCCTCCGCAAGCACCCAGATCTCCTGCAATTAGCAGAAGAGGCCGGCATTAACGCCGACCTCAGGCCAGAAGAGATTCCTGTTAGCCTCTACCTAAGATGGGCCGCCCTAGTCACAAGTCGAAATAAAGGTCAAACTCCTTAGCGTTGGGTATTAAGGAGACTTCGCGGTCCTCCAACATCTTCTGCTCGATCCAATTTTGGATAAGCGACTCAGGGAAGGTCTGCAGGTACGCATGATCAGCAGCCAGCGCCTGACAGGATTCGGTTAAAGATGTGGACAGACTCTCTGCCTGAGCATGCCCTTCGTCCTCCAAGGGGCCGTATCCCAACGATACTGGATCCAAATTCCGCCTCATTCCATCCACGCCAGCCAATATCATGGCCGCAAAGGCAAGGTACGGATTGCATGTGGCGTCAATGGTCCTAAACTCAATACGCCGTTTGGAAGGGTCTTTGACGTAAGCCGGAATCCTGATAGCAGCCGTACGGTTTCCCAAGCCAAACACAGCGGAAGTAGGAGCCTCAAACCCTGGCACCAATCTCCTGTATGAGTTGGTACTAGGGTTAGTGAAAGCCATGAGCGACTTGCCGTGAGATAGGATGCCGGCAATGTACGAGAGAGCCGCCCTGGAAAGACCCAGCAGTTCTTCGCCCTGGAATATGTTCAAACCATTTCTTGTCAAATACTGATGCACGTGCATGCCGTTACCCGCTTCGTTGTACATGGGTTTGGGCATGAATGTTACCACGTATCCAAACTGCTGTCCTACATTTCTAGATACGTACTTGACCATCATGGTGTAATCTGCCGCCGATAAGGCGTCAGTAAAGCCCAACTCTATTTCTACTTGGCAGCTTCCAACCTCATGGTGGTGGTACTTCACAGGGATGCCTAGCCTTAGTAACTCATCAACGATGGCATTCCTAACTGCCATGAGCGAATCAGCCGGTGGAGTTCTGTGATATCCCTTCTTCTGGCCAATCACGTAAGCTCCGCCAGTACCTGAGTTCCAAAAGCCCTCTGCAGCATCAACACGATGATAGACTTCGTTAGGCGCTACGTGGTATTGGGCCGACTCGAACACATGAAACTCGTACTCGGGAGCTAGGTAAGCTCCATCAGCTACATCAGAAATGGAGTTAATGGTGTATCTAAGCAGACTTCTAGGATCCAATGGACTCATCTTCCACGTTTCGATATCGTATACGTCACAAATCATGGAAAGTACTTTCTGTTCACCAATCCATTCGACGTACGCTGTGGCAGGATCAGGAATGAGAACCATGTCGCTGGCCGTCACGTGGGCATACCCGAGGTTGGAAGCATCAAAACCAACACCTTCGACGAATGTCTTCTCCCCAAAGGAACTAACCGCCAACGTGACATGACGCCAGCGGCCCCATACGTCAGCTACCTTGAGATCGATGTGGTTGATACCTTCATCTTTAACTAACTTCAGTATCTCCTCGATTGTCATGCCTTGCCCTCCCAACGCCTATTTGGGTTTGTGTGTTAATGATACCTTAAAGTCAGTGCGTTGGGATAGTTCTTGGTTCTGTGGATGCGCTCTGGTATACAATTATGCTTGTTATGATGCCCAATACGGAAGAACGCAGTATCAGGGCGAAAATCAATCTCACACTGGACATCACGGGCAAATCTGAAAACCTACACACCATAAAGTCCATTTTCCTGAAAATTCCGCTCGAGGCAAAGGGTGTTTTTTGGCGTGAAGTCGGGCTGTTCAGGATCGAAGACTTAGACCTGCCTTACAGAGAATGCAAAGCCTACAAGACCTATCTTAAGAGGCCTTGTTCAGTCCATGTCACAAAGAGTATTCCTACTGGATATGGGCTAGGTGGATCCGCGGGTGACGACGCGCTCATATCGATTTACACTGGCGCTGAACCGACAGCCCGAGACTCCTACTTCCTGATATCACCCTACAAGATGGCCTTAGTCGAAGCGGACCAAACTATGATTACGCCACTCGTTCTGCCCTTTGATCTGGAACTCATGCTTGTGTTGCCACAGCTAAACTCTCTTACGTCTGACCTCTACGCCCGCTGGGACGAAGAACCACACTACACCAACTACACTGATGTTGCATTGATGGCGCTACAGAACAGGGACAGACATGGTTTCGAGGACTCATTTGGCAACGTGTTCGAGAGATACCTTACCCCAGAGTTGCAGAAAATTAAAGAATATCTGCTCGAGTATGGCCCGTTTGTTATGACAGGTTCAGGATCCGCTTTCTTCGCGCCTTTGAGAAAGGTCAAGAAGTATCCTGATCTACCGTTTAAAATACTGCTTATAGAAAGGTGGTCGCCAAGTTGGACGTAGGCATATTGATCCTGGCGGGGTCTTCAGAAGAACCGTGGACCAAGAAGTACGGTGTGCGCAGCAAACTAGAACTGCCCATCAATGGAACGCCACTCATAGTGAAGACGTTTCAGGCAGCAGCGGACACAGGGATCCCATATGTCGTAGTAACCGATCCCTGGTTGGCCCAAGGTTATGGGATTGAGCCTTACGCCATAGCTACTAAAGACATTGTTAGCACCCTACTAGCTGGAGCTGAGGCCCTAGATACAGAGTACTTGTTGGTCTTGTCGGCCGACATGCCATTTATAACGGCAGAAGGTATCCAGGAGCTTATCAAAGAAGCTGAATCTTTGCCCACAGCGGAATTATACGTGCTCATAGTCTCCAAAGAACTACTGGACCAACGTTTCCCTGGGTCCACACGCACGTATGTGAAATTGAAGGAGGGCCAGTTCAAAGCTGCTAACGGTGTTTTGTTGAAGAAAGAGGTGCTACTCAGGGAAGCGCCAAGAGCTGAATACATGCTCAAGAACAGAAAAAACCCTGTCATGTTTGCAGGCATTTTGGGATGGACGTTCATATTCAAAGCGCTGACTGGGCAATTAGATATACCTTACGTATGGAACAAGGTAGAGCGGCAATTTGGCCTAAAGGCCCAGCCAGTATTCACTAGGAGAGCCGAGTTCGGCTTCGACATCGACAAAGAGGAACACTACCTTTATACCCTTGAGCTACTGAAAGGAGTGACGCCATAATGGCCGCAAAGGCTACCAAGAAAGCAACTCAAAGTTCTTCCCTTGACACTGTCATCTTGGCAGGCATGCTCTTGCTGAGCATAGTGCCGCTCCTCTTTTATTCAAGAGGAGTGACTAGGGCTTTTGACCTAACTAAATCGGCAGTGCTTGCATGGATGTGGCTTCTATTGGGTTCGTGGATTCTCCTACTATCGCTCAGGCAAGGTTTGAAGTGGCTGAAGACACCGCTACTCCTTCCGGTAGCAGGATATGCCCTTTCCTTGACCTTGTCCACCATCTTCTCCATAACGCCCACGATATCTTTCCTTGGCGTTTACGAAAGACAACTCGGCCTTATGACTCAACTGACTGTTATGTCTCTGGCTTTCTTGTACGCAGGTGTGCTCAACCGACGCGACAAGTTCAATATCGCGGTAGACACAATCATAATGGTAGGAACTTTGAATGCTTTGGTGGGCATTCTGCAGTTTCTAGGTTTCGACCCTCTTGGGTTCAGGTTCAGCTATGGCACCGAGGCCTTCGGTTTCATGGGCAACCCTGACTTCTTTGGCCCCGTTATGGTAATTACCACGTTCATGGCTTTCGGCAGGCTGCTTACAGAAGCACACACAGACAACGCGTGGATATGGGGACCTGTGTTCCTAGTTCAATTTTTCAGCCTCACCCTAACTGCCCAGGGAGGCATGATGGGGCTCTTTGGAGGCTTGATCGTAGCGGTTCTGTGTTACTTCACCTTTGCTAATCACGATGACAGAAAGAAATCGCTCGGTACGCTTTGGAAAATAGGACTAGTAGCTTTATTATTATTTGCACTCTCCCTGTTCATAAACCAGGCAAACCGCACTGCCAACCTCGTCTCCGCTGTGCTCGGCAGTGGCGCAGGTTTTGTGCTTTACGTGCTGCTGAACACGTTCTTCCTCGACAAGAGAAGTCACCCAAAGCTTTGGCGGGCATCGTTGGCTTTGACAGTCGTAGTAGCTGTTTTCTTAGGTATTGGCATATACGTGGTAGATACGGTAGACCCAGTGACCATAGCCAAATACATAGCCAACACTGCAGCTACAAGGCTCGTACTGTGGAAGCATACGGTCTTCTACAGCCTCGAAAACACTCTACATGGGCGCTTGTTCGGCATTGGCATAGAAAGCTTCAGGCGAGGCTTCATGCAGTACAAACCCCTAGAGCTGTCTCAGCTTGAACCAAACGTGAACTACGACGACCCACACAATAACTTCCTTGGCATCTTGGCAAAAGTGGGTGTTGTCGGATTCGTGTTCTACCTATGGATGTTCGTGGCTGGAGCTAAAGTCATGTACCGTCTGCTGCAGTCACAAGACGCTGATCGCCAAAAACTCCTGTACTTGGGGTTGTTAGCAGCCCTTCTCGCTTACGCAACAAACTTGGTGACCATTTTCGACATGCTACCGTCACTGATCATGTTCTATGTGCTGTTGGGCTTGATAATGGCTGCACACAACCTGCACAGCACTGATCAAACAGAACCCAAGCCGCTAGTCAAATGGACAGTATGGGTCGCATACGCCCTGCTGCTGGCGCTGGGTCTCTACAACGGTTACTACTACTTAAATGCGTGGAAGGCTGATAGCCAATTCAGATACGGACTGGGAAACTTGCAGTATTATGATGCCAACAAAGACTCCATAAGCGACCAGGAACAGAAGTTGAGGATATTGACCAGCGCCCTATATTACATGGACCAAGCAATGAAGTACAACCCCAACGAGTCTTACTATGAGATCAACTACATCAAGGGTGCACAAAGTTACTGGGACCTTACGAGTACCTCAAGTCCAAACGAAGCCAAATCTGTGGCAGCGACCGCCATCGCCAAAGCGGCGAACTACGAACAAAGCACCTGGGCACCGGAGAACCTGAACGCAAGCTTGGGGAACTTGTACGTGAAGATGGGCGCTCTTAATGAGGGTATTGATGCTTACAGGAAGGCCGTCAATTGGGACAAGCACTTCTTCTCGGCCAGAATGAACTTAGCGCTGCTTCTCCGCTATAGGGCTCAAACCTATTTATCCCAAAAGAACACCATGTTAGCTAAGCAGGACTACGAGGAAGCCATAGGACACATAAAGCACGCACAACTAGTACTCAAGTTAACCAACAGCGAAGACCTGATCGCCTTGCGCAACCAGATGGCGCTCATTCAAAAGACCTTAGAAGAAGAGCTGGCCGGTTTAGAAAAGGGCCAGTAGTGGTATGTTAGGTTCGGAGGTGAAAGCGTGAGCCAGCTGAAAGCAGAAGTTAAACAAATAGAAGGCCTGCAGTTGGTAGGTCGTACTGGATCAGGATTCGCCACAGTTCTAGACACTTCCGTGGAAGCAGGTGGGCTGCAGCAAGGCCCAACTCCCAAGGAAATGCTCTTGGTGGCTCTGGCAGGTTGCACCGCTATGGACGTTATATCCATCCTGCAGAAGATGAAAGAACCCCTCGAAAACCTCACAGTCAAGGTAGAAGCAGAGACAAATGACACACCCCAAGTACGTAAAGAAGATCATCATCACTTATGTGGTCAAGGGGAACGTAAATGAAGAGTCCTTAAAGAAAGCTATCGACCTGTCCACCCACAAGTACTGTGGCGTTTCAGCAAGCCTTAGGAGTGACTTGGAAAAAGAAATAAGGTGGGAGATTGTTCATGATTGAAATAGCTGTAAAGACTAGTGGGCGCAGGGAAGCAATAGACATCACGAAACGAGTAGAAGATGCAGTCTACAACGCTGGTGTCGATGAGGGATTGTGCGTAGTCTATGTCCCACACACCACGGCGGGCATAACGATAACCGAGCACGCTGACCCCTCTGTGATACACGATGTCCTCTCGGGCCTAATAAAGAGCATACCTGCGTTGCAGTGGACACACTTGGAAGGCAACTCTGACGCTCACTTTTTGTCTTCGTTGGTAGGGTCACATGTGGCTATACCTATAAGCGGGGGCAAGCTACACTTAGGTACGTGGCAAGGCATTTTCTTTATGGAGTTTGACGGACCTCGTCAAAGAAAAGTCTACGTCCAAATCTTGGAATCAGCGCGTAGACAACAATAGACAAGGCAATCGCCCCTATAGAAACCAACTGTGCCGCGTGGAGCCCCAAGAAAGACGGTGGTTCCATGCGGTAGAACTCCACCACGAAGCGCACAGCATTATAGGCGATCAGATATTCTAAGACCATCTGCCCCCTGAACCTCCGTTTGTACAGAAAGCGGTATGCCAAGAACGAGGCAGCCGCTAGAGCGAGCAGCCCCTCATACATAAACGTAGGGTGGTAGTAAGCCACATCAATATAGCCAGCTGCACGGTGGCTTACGTCCACATACATCTTCCAAGGCACATTGGTTGGATAGCCGTAAAGCTCCTGATTGAAAAAGTTACCAAATCTGCCAAAAGCTTGCCCAATCATCAAAACAGCACCGCCCAGGTCACCTACATCTAACGCTTTCAACCCTTCCCAACCATAGAAGACAACCAAAGCCATGATACCTGCTACTATCACTCCGTGAATGGACAAGCCGGCCATGCCTATCCCATCAGGGTTAATACCTATCACTTCAAGGGGCCTGTCCAGGTAATACTGCGCATTTTGAAGTACAAAGCCAAGCCTTGCACCAACGAGCCCCATGGGTATAGCTAGCAACGCAAATCGGTCGATAAGCGTTTCATCGATGCCCTTTGCCTGAGCCAACAACACCGCTGCTGTGTATGCAAGCACTGACGCTACGACTATGAACACGCCATACAGATGGAACTTCCAAAGAGTGTTGGGTATAGGTTTCTCACCAGAGAAGAATTGAAAAGCCACAAGGCAAAGAGTGATGTAGATTCCCCACACGAAACCATAGTAGAAACGAACTTTCTTCATGAATTCAATTATAAAGTCCAAATAGCAACAACCTGGTAGTAAGCTACTTAACCCTGTACCCCAACCTCTTCACTTGGCTGAAAACCAGCATTAGCAGCAACACATCAAGAACCAGGCCAATGTAAACGTTCGTCCAAAATGCCCCGAAATCTACATTCGCCTTTGTAATCTGGACTAATGGCTCCAATACATAATATGTCGGGAAGAATTTTGCTATTATCTGCGGAATCTTGGGAAAGAGGTATACCAAAGCGGGAAAGAAAAGAACCAAGGCACCGCTCTTCCACAACGCCAGCAACGTCGCCATGTCGCTAAGAAAAATCCCAGCCAAGGCACCTATTGCCGAAGCCATAGCCGCTGCTGTGGCCACCGCCAATAGAAGGTGCCAAGGGTAGGCTCCAAAAGCCCTATTGATTGCTAAAGTGAGCACACATGTGACCACAGACACCAAGAAACCCACAACCATCTTAGCAGCAACCACCTCAGCTGGAGTTACAGGAGCTACCATTACTGCGTCCAGAGTCTTGCGCTGTTTCTCCTGAATCATAGACGCGGATGGGATGAGCAGCCCTCCGAAGAAAGCGGCAAGCAGCACTATGAAGGGAAACAGCCGTTCTCTGATAGGGAGAGCGCCTTCCCCCACCGTTACAGTCTCCACAGACAGCGGCAGCTCCCTACCAGCGATTTGCCTAACCACGTTGCCGAAAGTTGTAGCAATTACGGCTCTATTACGGCTGAAGCTCTCCCCGAACACGTAGGCCCTGAGGGTTGTCTTTTCCCCGCTCTTTACAGCCTCGTCAAAACCGTCTGGTACTATGACGCCTACGTCAATGACCCCCTGGGAAACAGCGTCCTTCAATGCCTCTGCCGAGCTGTATTGGAGCACTCTCATAGCTCCCGTTTCACGAGCTAGTTGTATCACTTGAGTTTCCCCAGGGGCGTATATCCCCAATCTAGGGGGACGCGCAAAAAAGACACCCGTCAGCAGCGACATGACCACTGTGATCAGTAGCGGTGCTACTATGGCCCACGGAAAGATAACATTGCGCAAACCCAAGACTACCTCTTTCTTGAGAAGACCGACAATCTTGCTTGTACTCACTGAAACCGCCTCCTCAAAGCGGCATTGCTAAGTATGAACAGTAACAGAGCACTACCCAAGAGTACGGCAATGCCCTTCCATATACCTTCAAGGCCGGCGTTAAAGCTGATAACGCGGTGCAAGGGATCCACAAAATAATAAGTGGGAATCGCTTTCACCCAGCTGGTCAAGGTCCCTGGAGCCAACACGTTGGCTGTGGGTAATAGGAGTATGATCATTACCAATGCGCCCCACATGAGCGTAGACATGAGGTCCTTGCCCAAGCTCCCAACTAAGAAGGCCACGGCGATGGTGAACAAGGTGCCTGCCAATAGCAAGACGATAATCGGTACAAAGTGGCCAAAACCTATGGTCGCCCAAGTTAGCAAAAGTGCAGGAACAAAACTGGTCAGCATCCCGGTTATACCCTTGGCCGTCAAGATATCAGCCACTGTGGCAGGCGTAACTAGCAAGGCATGAATTGTTTTTTGCTCGATTTCTTGAGCTATCAGATTTGCGAGGCCCAATGTCTCGGCCATGAGTATGAGGAATATGAACACAGGTATCATACGTTTAGACGGCGGTATTTGTTTGCCTGCTAAATCAACACCAACTACCTCGTTCTCGCTCTCTATGTTCAAGAAGTATCCGGCTTCGGCGTTGAGCAGCTCTTTGGCTACGTACGCCATAGCGTCACGCATTTCCTGTTCCATGTCAGCTGGGACATACACTTTTACCGTAACAGTGGGCGCACCCTGACTGGAAACCGGTATCACGTCTGGAAACACAAATCCTGCAACAATCTTCTCTTCTTTGACCATTCTCATAAGCTCATCCACCGAGTTAGCCCTTATCACGTTCACTTCCTGAGCGTTTATGACCGCCAAAGCTCTAGCCATACTTAGCTTGGTATAGAATCCTATCGACAACTTATCGTCTATCGTTTTGGGCAGCGCAAAGTAGATGGCGATATAGAACACCAAGCCCAAAACGGTTATGACTGCATAGAACTTGTTGCTGAAAAATTGTATTACGTCCTTCTTGACGAGAGACTTTATCACCCGCCAACTCATCACGCCAACCCTCTTCCCGTTATCTGAATGAAAATGTCCTCCAGGGTCGCTTCCTGAGTGTGCATGGTTACTACTCTCTCGTTCTTAAAGAGTTCGAAGACGCGTTCAGGCGTGTCTTGTTTGTCTAGCTCTATTTCGACTTCCTCAGTCGTGTCGCCCCTCTCAACCAATGCCCTCACTTTCCTCTTACCGTATTGCTGCTTCAAGTTATGCGGAGTGTCTAACGCTACTATCTTGCCCTGGTTTATGAAAGCCACGTGGTCCGATAGCTTATCGGCTTCATGCATATCGTGAGTAGTCAAGAACACCGTGACTCCGCGTTTCTTCTCTTCCAGAATAATGGATCTAATGTCCTCAGCAGACACTGGGTCTAAACCAGAAGTAGGTTCGTCCAAGAACAGCACCTTAGGCCTATTGACCAAAGCTCTTGCAATCATGAGCCTCTGCTTCATCCCTTTTGAGTAAGTAGCAACCCGGTCCTTCTCTTTGCCACCTAGCCCTACTTTCTCAAGTAGCCCGTAAAGGTCGATGTCTGAAACACCATGTAGCTGCGCAAATAACTTGAGGTTCTCGAGAGCACTTATCTCTTCGTATAGGTTTGTGTATTCGAAACACACACCTATGTGCCTCTGAATCTTCTTGATTTCATGCGTAACATCCATCCCCAAAACAGTGGCAGTCCCCTCCATCGGCTTGAGGAGACCAACTAACATCTTGAAAGTAGTGGTCTTGCCTGCACCGTTTGGTCCTAAAAAGCCAAGTATTTCACCAGCTTCTACTTCAAAACTTATGTGATCGACCGCGGTCAAGTTACCGTACCTGTAAGTCAAGTCCGTAGCTACTATTGCCTTTTCCATGTGACTCCATCCCCCCTGTCCAGCATTATTATGCCACTAGTCTGCAGTGCGACGACTACGAGCCGCACGCCTACAAGCAAATGCCCACATTTACCATTTCTTCCCCATACAAGGCGACGCGTCAAGGTGCGTATTATACTTTTCGTGAAGGAGGCGGTGTTCGTGTTTCCAAGAGAAGAGTACATAAGGGAATTGGAAGAACGGAAAGCTCAGGGTCTGTATATCAACATTCGCAAGATTGGTTCTCCGCAAGGTGCTTGGTTAGTAGTGGATGGAAAAGAGGTGTTGAACCTTTCGTCTAACAACTACTTGGGTTTTGCCAATCACCCACGGCTCGTAGACGCCGCCAAGAAGGGTGTAGAGGCTTACGGCGCAGGGCCTGCTGCTGTACGTACCATAGCGGGAAATCAATTACCTCAAGAGGAGCTTGAGCAGAGGTTGGCCGAGTTCAAAGAGGCTGAGGCCGCAGTTCTTTATCAGTCAGGTTTCACAGCCAATTTGGGGACCATACCCGCCCTTGTGACCGAGGGCGACGCCATATTCTCAGACGAGCTGAACCACGCATCTATTATCGACGGAGCAAGGTTGAGCCGTGCCAAGATCATACGGTACCCTCACTTAGACATGGATGCGCTGGAAAACTTGCTCAAGCAGGAAAGGTCCAACTATAAGAAAGCGATGATCATAACAGACGGCGTTTTCTCCATGGACGGCGACATAGCTCCCCTCGACAAACTCGTTGATTTAGCTGAAAAATACAACTGCATTTTATACGTAGACGATGCCCACGGCGAAGGCGTACTTGGCGATTCTGGTAGAGGAATTGTACACATGTTCGGCTTGCAGGGTAGGGTCGATGTGGAAATTGGAACCCTGTCCAAGGCCTTTGGCGTAGTGGGCGGTTACGCAGCTGGAAGCAAACTGTTGGCAGAAGTACTGAAGCAAAAGGCTCGACCGCTTTTGTTTTCTTCGGCTCCAACAGCTGCAGATGTGTACGCCTGCTTAGAAGCTGTCAAGATACTACAAGAGTCGGACGAACTGGTCAGAAAACTCTGGGACAACGCTGACTACTTTAAGCAGAACATGAAGTCACTCGGCTTTGACATTGGCCACAGCCAGACACCCATAACGCCTGTAATGATAGGCGATGAGCTCACAGCTCAGACCTTCTCCAAGAAACTATTTGAGCGTAACGTATTTGCCCAGGCCATAAGCTACCCGACCGTGCCCAAAGGCAAAGCGCGGATGAGAGTCATGATCTCTGCTACGCATTCAAAAAAGGATCTCGACTTTGCTCTTGAGCAATTCGCGGCCGTGGGTAAAGAGTTGGGGGTCATATAGCACATGCTGGCGGAGGGGGTGGGATTTGAACCCACACAGCCGTAAGGCTGCCCTCGGATTTCGAGTCCGGGCCCTTGCCAGGTTCGGGCACCCCTCCGCTTCTTTTAGATGTTACCACAGGCTCGGAGTCAAACATTGACAGCGTTTGCAGGCTGTATGCATAGATGCAGGATCAATGCTAACATATAGAACAAATGGCTGAATCCACAAGTCTGAAGCGAGCCACCTTTCAAGTAACCCTTGCTGTCCTGATAAGCAGGGTTACCGGTTTTCTAAGGGAGTTAGCTCTAGCCTGGGCCTATGGGCTGTCGGGTATACGGGATGCTTACAACATATCTCAGTACATTCCTAACCAACTAGGCAGCTTGCTCAACGCCTCCACTTCTGCAGGCTTGATACCACTTTTCATGAAGATAAAGAGAGAGGACGGGGAAGAAGCTGCTTGGAACGCTGCCAACGCCATATTAGGCACCAGTGCGATGGTTTTGGGGCTGTTTTCCCTGCTGCTCTCCCTGCTACCTCAGCCCTTTGTTGTAGCTTTTGCGCCTGGATTCATGCAAGAAGGCGGAGAACGGTTCTCCTTAGCCGTCTACTTTCTACGTTTCACCGCGTTTTCCACACTGTTCCTGGTAATGAACGGAATGCTTACCGGGCTGTCTCAAGCGTACAAAGACTTCGTGCCCTACATGGTCTCAGCTCCCCTTCAGAACTTGACCATTCTGGCATTCATATTCCTCGCTTATTACCTCGTGCCCGGCAAAGCTGTTTTCATGCTGGCGTTAGGTACATTCGCAGGTGCTCTTGTTTTCGTCATCATTCCATTTGCGCGAGTTGCCTCTAGATACAAGGGGTTCTTGCGCCTCAAGGTAGACTTCAAGAACCGCTACGTACAAGAGTTCCTCCTGCTTTCCATACCTGTCCTTATAGGGAGCTCTGTACAGTACATAAACATACTGGTGGATCAAATCATGGCTTCTTTCTTGCCCGTGGGGAGCATATCCGCTCTCAATTACGGGAATCAGATCATGCTCATGATGGTCGGGATTTTCGGTGCATCTATAGCGTCGGCCAATTATCCCTACATCATCGAGGACTATCATAGCAAGAATTACACGTCCCTGACAACCCGCGTGCACAGGGCCTTCAACCTTGTGCAAGCCATAATGGTGCCTTCTGCTCTTGGGCTCCTAGTCCTTGGTGTACCGCTAGCCCGCCTACTCTTCCAAAGGGGTAACTTCACTGCAATGGATGCTCAAATAACTGGTAGGTTGATTAGCGCGTATGGCGTAGGCCTTCTAACGGCAGGACTGAGCGTATTCTATCCGCGTTTGTACTACGCAACTGGTGACACTACAACGCCTACGAAGATAGCGACCGCTGGAGTTGTGCTTAATGTTGCGCTGAACTACCTGCTGGCATTCGCGCTTAGGATGGGGGCCTTGGGCATGGCTATCGCCACTTCCGTCACTATAACGTTCAATGTCGCCTTGTATCACCGCTACCTCAGGGGCAAGATACCCAACTTGACCATTAGACCGTGCTTAGTCCCTCTCCTGAAAGCTGCGGCAGCTGCAGCCATTATGGCAACAATAACTACGGCACTGAGCGTTCTGCTGCCGCAAAAAACGCGTATACGGTGCTCAACGTACTGATATCTGTGACGGTCTACATTGTAGGCCTAGCGATCTTCAAACATCCAGCCCTCGAATTGTTCTCTAGACGTGGAACCTGAAGTACAGCACGTCTCCTTCTCGAATTACGTAATCCTTCTTCTCTAGCCGGACGAGGCCTGCCTGATGAGCTTCTTTCCACCCGCCTACTCGGATGAGGTCTTGCCAATCTACTACCTCAGCCCTGATGAATCCGCGGGCAATGTCGCTGTGAATTACACCCGCAGCCTCAAAGGCAGTGGCCCCTTTGCGGATGGTCCATGCTCTCGATTCTTTCTCGCCAGCAGTCAAGAAAGATTGAAGTCCTAACAAATCGTATACTGCCTGAGCTAATCTGACAACTGCAGGCTTCTCGATGCCGTATTCTTCCAAGAAGGCCTGTCGGTCCATGGGATCCAGGGAGGCAATTTCTGCTTCTAACTCAGCGTCTACCACTAAGAAAGGTCTTGCATTATTCTTGGCAAAGTCACTAAACTCTTCTACTAACCCTTCTTCTACACTCTCGTCAACGTTAAGCACGTATATCTGTGGTCGGGCTGTGACAAAGCCCATCTTGCGCAACATTTCCATTTCTGCTTCTTCCATCTCGCTGTAGCAAAGGAGTCTCTCGCTCTCCAACACAGTTTGTGCCTTTTGAAGCAACAGTTTCTCTTCTTCAGGCAGCTTCTTGGATTGAAGACGTTTCTCGGCCATTTCCATGTCAGCAAAGACAAGTTCTATGTCGAGTACCGTAGCATCTTCTACAGGATCAAGTCTCCCCAGAGGATGTGGGACCAGGTCGTTCTCAAAAGCTCGTACAACGTGGATCAATGCGTCCACACTGCGAGTTCCTTCCAGCAATGCAGACGTGCTCTTCCGGTCTTTGGGATCCACACCAGGCATGTCGACCACATTTATAGAGGCATAGACAACCTTCTTTGAGTTCAACGCCTTAGCCAGTGCATCGACTCTCTCGTCGGGCACCATCGCTGCACCGCTGTTTATCTCCTTCTCCTTTACAGGCACTTTGTTTTCAGTCAGAGCCCTAAACAGTGTCGATTTACCAGAGTACGGTAACCCAACAATACCTACTTCCAATCTCCATCACCTCTTTCTCTGATGCACGCTCCTTATAGGATAAGCTGCCTCACAGCATACGCTCCAATTCTGGTAGTACCCTCTTCATAGCTTCTTCTCCACGCTTGATCATCATTATTGCCCTTTCCTGCATGGGCGTCTCCTCATCGTCCGCTCCCACCAAGTCCGGTTCCACCGTAGTGAACCAGAATTCCTTCTGGCGCTGGGATACAGCCCACAGCATGGCGTCAGTAGTTCGCAAGAGCGAGGCCAAGGGCTTCCTTACCAACGACTTAGGCAAGCGCCAATCGATTCGGTTCAAGTACGCATACAAGTTCACTGCGACCACAGGTACTGCGCTAACCCTAAACACATCCACAGGCAAGGGTTGTAATATGCCGCCATCAGCCAAGACCATACCTTTTGTAACCAGAGGGGGAAAGAATCCGGGTACGGCGACACTAGCTCTGACTGCGTCCACTAAGCTACCAGAGCTGAACCAAACTGTTCTCAAACTCACAAGATCTGTGGCGCATATGTACGTTGGTATCTCCAGTTGGTCAAACTTCTCAACTCCCAATATGCTTCGCACGAACTTAACCATGTTAGCTTCTGTTATGTTGTACGCCACCAAGGTTTGTAGTGACCTATAGCTGAAGATTTGATCCAAATGGCTCATCCCTATTTCCTCTATTTCCGCAGCCTTGAGTCCCCGGGCATGAAGGACAGCCACGACGCTCCCTATGGACGAACCTGAAATTCTCTCAACCCCTATGCCCGCATCTTCTAAGGCTTTGAGCACACCAATGTGGGCAAATCCCAGATACCCACCAGAACCCAGAGCCAGTCTGATTTTCCGCTGCTTCAAAACCATCACCCTCTGCTAGTATATTACTTGCTATGTGCCGTATAGCTCTTTTCAACAGAGCTGCTCTGCCCCTGTTCGGCAGCAAGCTACCTCCCCTTGTAGATTTCCTAACCTTCTTGGAACAGCGCAAAGGTGGTGACGGCAACGGGTTAGCTTTGGTGGATGCCTACGGGAAAGTAAAGGTATGGAAGGGTCTCACAGACACTCATCCCGTCAGCTTTATCGCAAAGCTCATTGGTGAAAACCCTGAGGCCAACTGGTTCGTGTTTCACACACGCAAAGCCTCACCGGGGCTTCCGGTGATCCCTGAGCAGGCTCATCCTTTCCGAATGGGGCCGTACGTGCTTTGCATGAACGGTACGGAGGATGTCCTGATCCCCCTGGCCAAAGACTCAGGCCTTACTGATACGGAGTTAGTTCTAGCTCAACTCGTTCTACAACGCTTACCACCGATCTTTCTCTTGGGATATCATAGCAACTTTGCTGGCTTTTATAACGGTCAAGCTTTTGTAGTGCGGAATCGAGGCGTTGACTTGAAGCTGTTCCGCGACTCAAGAGCGGGGGCAATAGTGTTCGCTTCCGAGTTCCCCGATGAAGTAAAGGAATTGAGCGAGCTGCCGCCTGACTATTACTGGTTCGAAGGAGACAATCTGCCCTGTTAAGAAGAGAGGCCACCACAGGTGGCCTCTCTTCACATAGATATGAGCAACTAAGAAGGGAGCATCTGGCCCTTCGGGGTCAGAGCGATGGGGTTATCTTCGTCCAGGATGGGTCCTTCCTCGTCTATTACCTTCCTGAGGTCCTTTGGCAAGTAGAACATGTGCCAGTGAGCTTCAGAGTCGTACATCTTCAGTTCCCCGTTAATCCTATCCTTGATAGCAGCGTCCAGCTCTTCGCTCGACCAAGACAGGGGATCCTTGTCTTTGGACGCCACGATGAACGACCACGGCGTATCAAAAGCACCAACGTATATAGCGAAGGACCGGACCACTGGGAACACCGTCTTCAAAGTCCTTCTGATAGTGGCATGCATATCGTAGATGAGCGGCCTCAAGATGGACGCTTGCAGGACGTAAACTCCGTGGTCGTCAAGCCTGTCATAAATGGTTTTCATGAACTGCTTTGTAAAGAGCGGGAATGAAGGCCCCATGTCATAAGGTTCGGTGAGGTCGCTTATGATGACATTGGCAGCACCTGAAGGCAGTTGTTCTACGACTTTCTTGGCATCGTCTATTATAAGGTGCATGCGGGGGTCATCAAAAGCTCCCTGGTGCCACTCCTTCAAGTGTTCACGGGCAGCATCCACCATCTCAGGATCAATGTCTACCATGTATAGTTCTTTGACCGTCTTGTGCTTCAAGATCTCCCTGGCAGTAGCACCTTCGCCACCACCGAGTATCCACACCTTTTCGGGGTTTGGATGAAGGAGCATGGCGGGATGAACTAAGGCTTCGTGGTAAATGTACTCGTCCTTGAGGCCCGACTGAACATCCCCGTCCAGCAAGAGCATGCGCCCGTAAAACGGGCTCTCGATTATGTCCAGTTCTTGGTACTTAGTTTTCTTGCTAAGCAAGTGATAGGTGTACCCATGCAAGTGGATTTCAGATGGAGCAAATGCGTCAAAAAACCACAGCCAGTTTTTCACCGCTATCCTCCTTCTCCTCAGTCGTGCTCATGATATGCTCATAGGATCCGCTGTTTTCAATGCCCCTGAGCATGAACGTGCTCGTCACATCTTTGGCCCCCAAGTGTTGAACCACGTAGTCTACAGCTTTCTTAGGATCTGTGTGGTCGCCGCATGTGTATATGTCCAAAGCGGCGTAACCCCTTTCAGGCCAAGTGTGTATGGCCAAATGCGATTCGGAGACCACCACTACACCACTCACACCCTGCGGGTAGAAATGGTGAAAGGTAGAAGTCACCACGGTTGCATTAGCCTGCCTGGCCGCTTCGATGAGGATTTCCTCGACCTTGTTGATGTCGTTAAGGACGTTCGGATTGCATCCGGATGCCTCAACAATATAGTGACGACCAATGGTGTTCACCTACCACCACTCCCTTCTTAGTAAATTTCAATGCAATTGAGTATTGTATCACATTCGGTCCGCACTGCAACTCCAAAAACGCTACATTACTTAAAAAAACGCAAACTTGCGCAATAAAGCTTGCACTTGCTTTACAAATCGCACGCGCTACTGATTCCTAGGTCTCTCGCCCAGCGTTACCCTAACAGTTAGGCTGCTACCAGACCTCCTAATGACTAGGACTGCCGTGTCACCAGGCTCTTTTCTGCGTATATAAAGATTGAGATCCTCTTGGGTCTGAATCTTGTTGCCGTCTAGCTCGACGATCACGTCGCCCACCTTAAGGCCTGCCTTCTCTGCAGGACTGCCAGCCGCTATCTGTACCACCACGACGCCTTCTTCGCCTGTATCACGAGTCACCACACCTAGGTAGGCCCACTTCACGTACCCATACTTGAGTATGTCGTTTATCACTTTAACCGCCGTGTCTGAGGAGACAGCAAACCCAATCCCCTGTCCCTCGCTACTGATTGCAGTATTTATTCCTATAACCTGGCTACCTAGATCCAATAGTGGCCCACCGGAGTTACCAGGGTTGATAGCAGCGTCCGTTTGCAACATGTCCACTATCAGGGCGCCATTAGGTTCCTGAATGCTGCGCTCCTTTGCCGAAAGCACGCCGAATGTGGCAGAAAAATTGAGCCCGAGGGGGTTGCCTATGGCTACCACGAACTCACCAACCTGGACTGTGGCCGCCGACCTGAAGGTCAAATACTTGGCGTTAGACACTGGGACCTTTAAGACAGCAAGGTCTGACAATACATCGCTACCTATGACCTGTGCAGTATAACGCTTTCCATCCTTTGTGATAACGGTTATCTTTTGAGCTCCTTCGATGACGTGCCTGTTGGTGAGTATGTATCCGTCGCCACTGATGAAGAACCCAGAACCCAGCCCTTCTTGGGGTATGGGCTGGAAGAATATGTCGTACTGCACTGACTCGGTTTGTATGCTCACCACAGCTTCAGAAGCCATCTTGGCCACACTTATGACTTGAGACTGCAAGTCCGCGATTTCGCCGACACCTCTTGCCGACGTGGATATGGCCACACCTGCAGTACCCCTCGTGTTGTAACCGTACACATATCCTACAAACCCAGAAACAAATATGGCCGCCGCCAACAAGAGGGCAACCATGACTTTTCCGGTCTTGCGCGGGGGCTTCCCCGTGTCTTTAGGTTCTTCCGGGATTATCGGCTCTTCATACAGTCCTTCCATCCAACGTCACCTCCACAAGAATATACCCAGCGGAAGCACCAAATCAAGCGAGGAGCCTTATTAGTACTGAAACTAGGTACTGCAACAGGGCATAGTCCGGTATCCCCAAATGGTACCCCGTCAGTTGCAACGCGGTACCCAAAGTTCCCCAAAACGCAAATCCACAAATAGCGCCAAGCAGAATGCTTAAGACAGTGCTAGCCATGGTCCTGGGGCTGTGGCGCTGAACTCTGAAGAACAAGAAGGCGACGAACAGCACCAACGCGCTTAGCGCAGAAACCGCGCTGAAGAACACCAAGCGGTACGCTACGGCAGATCTTGCTCCTGCGTCCAATGCCTGAACTGCTACCAAAGGAGCCTTAGCAAATGCCTCTACTTGAGCCTTCAAGATGTCAGCTTGCATAGAAATCTCGACCGCCATGTCTTTCCAAGCGTAACCCGCCAAGGATCCGAACAACACCAAGACGATAGACGGCAAACCCCAGTACCCGAGCACCAAGGCTGCACCAGCCCAAGCCGCTGTTACCAGCCAGAGAGTCATGCCTGCTTTAAGTAATTCTTCAACTCAGTAATTATGTGGACAGGCATAGGGTCGATACCCTTTTTCTGAGCCATATATATGGAGGCAAAGTCGCCCACAAGGATACCGTACAGGATCTTAGCCAACCGGGTTTCACCTTTCAATGAGATCTTTACTGCTGGCGAGCCGTTTTCTTCTGCCTTCCTATACAGGAAGCCTGACTGAAGCTCAACTCTCGAGTGTTTCTCCGTATCCTCATAAATGGCTATACCGACCGTCTTGCTAGCACCATGCTGAAACCCCTGCAAGAAGTTATGGTTCGCTTCTGGCATGTACAGGTAGCCAGCCACCAATTTGGTATTTTCAGAAATCTCACCGGCGAACCTTAGAGCCAAAACGTAGTCTCGCTGGGAAGACAGTACATACACAGCGTCAGCAGTCACCAATTTGTCTGCAATCTCAAGCGCCACATCCTTTATCTCAGCCATGTGCTTTTTCAAGAAGGTTGCGGCCTCTCTCCAAGGCAGCTTTATGCCGTAGAGCTTCTCCACGAGTACAGATATTACGCGGGCAGAGTAAGGAAGAGCCATGCGAGGGGGAAGGCCTCCCGGCAGCTTAACGAAAGGCCTATTATGTTTCGCACAATACTCCTCTACCGCGCCATCCGAAGAAACACCCACAATGTAAAGCTTCCTAGCCTCAGCCTCCTTCAACAAAGCAAGAGTCTCCTCTGTATTACCTGAGTAGCTAGATGCCACAAAAGTCCCATCGCCTATCCAGAATGGCAACCTGTAATCTCTGACTATGGGAATCGGGGGAAGTACATCGTAGTAAGCGGTATTAACCAAATCTGCCCCTATGGCAGAACCTCCCATAGCCCCAACTATGATCTTGCGGTGCATCTCCTCGAAAGGAAGCCTTTCGGTCAAGGTTTCGGCCTCCAACAACCATTCAGGAAAGGACTCACACATCTGTTCCATGTCCATCTGAATTAACACCTCCCGTCCGTTATAGGTTCGCTAAGGAACTCCGGTTCTGGCTCATCCAGGATGTGGTAAACATACCTCAGGTTTCTTCTAAAGAGCTCGTCGAACAGTGCTTTGTCCGGCGCCTCGTTGGGCTTCCCATACCACCAGAACCAGTCTGATCCTTCTGCTATATAAATGTGACGCATCACTTCGCGCTTGATGTCTGGCGAATACGACCCCTTCCGGAAGCACATTTCCACTTGCATGCGCACAGCAGCCAAGTAGTCCCAAGCCTTATTCTTGCATGGATCGTTGATCCATATATCAAAGTTGCTGTTTATCCAGGATCCGGTGTATATGGTCGACAGAAGCCCGAAGTTGTCGTGATCCTTAATGAAGTTAGTAACAGTCTCTGTTTTTACCCAATCTAGTTGGCTAAGAACTTCGTACAGCCTCGACAAGAAGTCGTAACCGTCGTTTTCGTAGAATTCCCAGCAGTTCTCACCATCCAAAGCCACCGTGACCAAGTAGTCGCCCTCTAACCCTCTTATCTTTTCGTAAATGGCTTCAAGCCTTGAAACAAAGTCGCTAACAGCTGCCTCCACTGACCATTTGGCGTACTCAAAGCCTATAAGGTCCGAAAGTATCTGATCTCTAAACACAGCAAAGACCTCTGCGCCTTCCAGTTGCACCTTGTACGGCCTGTAAAGAAGTGCAGCGTGTTCGGGAACATCCCTGTACCCCCGCTCAAAGTAATTCATATTCAAGGTCTTTGCCAATATCTTCTCGTCGGTCACTACCCAACGTATTCCTACCTCGGCAGCTGCCTTCAGTATTTCGGGGGATACAGACTGCTCAGACGGCCAAAGTCCTTCTGGTGCTTGACCAAACAAAGCTCTATGCTTGTGAAAGCCCGCCTGCAGTTGTGCTTTCACGTCCTCTGGATAGCTGAACAGCAAGTGCGGTAGTGCAGCATCCGGCACAGCTCTCTTGGCCAATTTCGAGCTGTACAGCAGCGGAAGTATGGGATGGTAATAGGGTGAAAACATCAGGTCCACTTCGTGTACTCTTAAAGCCTCTTTGTACGCGCTTAGTACCCCCTCTAGGATGCGTTTTTGTATCTCCACGACTTTCGCTACGTCGTCCTGATCAAATCCTCGGCCTTTTTCCTTGAGCCTTGCAAGATCCTCGTAAATGTCATAGTAAATCGCGTCAATCCAAGCCAGGTTAAACAACACCTGTAAATCCCTGAAGTCCTGTGCATCCCAGGTCGCTACAGAGGCGTCTATGCCCTCAGAAGAACGCCTAGTGTAAAGTTCCACATACCTGGGAAAATGGGAAATCTTGCGTCTGAAATCAGCTTTGAAGAAGTTTGATATGATAAAACGCTTGTCTTCTACCGAAAGCTGCTCAGCAGCTTTTAAGGTCATATCCAAATACGCATCACTAGCCCCTGCAGCATACTCTTCTAGCTGCTCTACCAAAGAAGGAACCATGTTGTATGTGGCCTTTATGGCCGGGTATTTGTTCTTTATCAGCACCATGTCCAAATAGTCCTTCGTTGCGTGAAGCCTGACCCACGGCATGACGTACTTGCCTGTAAATGGATCTTTGTAATAAGGTTGGTGGTTATGCCAAATGAAACTCAAGTACAGTTTTCCCATTACTGTCCGACCTCTCCTTCCACAGTTCTTACCACGAACTTCACTTCCCGGCCCTCGCTGGCAGCCAACTGTATAGTGACTAGGGTACCTTGGTACGTGGCCTCTGTACCATGTTCGCTGGAGTGCTCAATGAATATCGGCTTTACATCTACTTGTCCATCGCACTGGCATTCTGCCAAAACTTGTACGCGTCCCACCTCAAGACTTACCGATGATACACCCTTCTCGGTATGTTCTTCACCCAAGGCACACTCGCGAGTCCCCACAAGCAAAAAAGCTCTAGGGTCCCAAAGATTTAGCGGCAGTTCTACTTGCAGGGTGCCACTATGCTTGAACCTGTATACACAACTAACGGCGTCTCTATCAAAGACTAGTTCTTTGGAAATACCGGCTGATTCCGATTTGAAGTAAGCGCGCATGGACTTAGCATTGAAGTTCTGGTTCGAGTACCTTACGGGCGATCCATTCCACAAATCCCTGAATAGGCCGTGAATTGTACCATCTGGGTCCAACACATCCATGAGGTTGTCCTCGCAGGAAAGCAGGTCGAGCTCCCTGATAAGGCCTTGCTCGAGATCCACGTAAGCATGGTACAAAGGTGTAGCAAAAAGCACTTCTTCTTGACCGTCCATATCAAAGTCTTGTACCTCAACGTACGAGCTCTTTCGTCCATCAGCTGTGACCTTGGCTCTTATCAATCTTTTATAAACGTTCCTGCGCAGATGGCTTAGGAACAAACCCCCAAACACTCCGTGCCAGAAGACATCATTGGCCTGCGCACGATACAATTCTTGAAGTGCCTTGTTCTTCCTAGGATGCCTTAAGGCCAAGGAGTTAAGGTAACGTGACATCCACACCATCCTGCCGTACATCCACCTTGTCTCCGGATGTCGTTTCAGAAACTGACGCCAAAAGCCCGCATGAATCCATATCCGATCGCGTTCATCTAACGTTGAGGCCACAGTCTCGTACTGGCGTAGAGCCTCAGGTTCAAGCGCCCACTCTGACATCTCAGGATAAGTACCCGTAGGCAGGTAAACCAGCCCTGTTTGGTTTGTCTGCTCTATGATCTCTGACGGTAGCACAAACTCCACACCAGCCTCAGAAAGCTCACTTATTAGACTCTCCAGGTAACCGTCTTCGTAACAGACGCTGTAAGTACCAGGCCACAAACCAAATTTCTCCCCGTCATCGCCGTATACCAAGTAGACATCTCTATCTTTAGCCAGTTTCTCGAGGTATCGAAGAACCTCCTTGGGCGAATGCCACGGTATTAGGTACCTCAGGTCCTTGTTTATGGGGAATACAAACAACTGATATCCCTGGTCCTCCGTCAAGTAGTACCCATGAAAAGGCGGCAGTTCTCCGGCCAGGGCAAAGTGGTAGTCGTCTAGGAACACATATTGATAGCCTGCTTCCTGATAAAACTTCGGGAAATGAGGCTCCCACACGCGCTCGGTCACCCAAGCGCCGTTAACCGGGGTCTCAAACTTATGCTCAATGTATTGCTTCAGAAGCCAAAGTTGGCTATGCTTGTCTGCATCTGGGATCATCGAGAGTATGGCTTCGTAGATAGTGCCACCCAGCAGCTCCACCTGGCCGCTGTCCACCAGTGTTTTCAGCTTGCTAACGTATTCAGGAGCCTTGTCCTCAAAGTACTCCCACAGGGTGCCACTGTTGTGGATCGCCGCTTTCAGTCCCGTTTTCTCCAACAATTCCAGGAACGGCTTGTAGGAGCGATCGTAAGCGTAGTCTATCACCCACGGGAAGTTACCATCAGGCTGGTGATTGTGTATCACCCAACTCAGGTAAATCTTACCCAAGTTCGATCAACTCCGGGGACAGGAAGAAGAACAAGCTATCTTTGTCTTCTAGCCCATCCATCTTCTCACTGGGCACTTGCTTGCCTAGCTCAAGAGCATCAGCTAGTTCAACAACGTTGCTCAAATGCTGAAGAAACCTCTCTTTTGCATATTCTACGGCTCCTCTTGTAGTTATGAGGAACTGCCAATCTGAGGCAGTCAGGAGTAGCAACTCCCTTAGGAGCTGTCGTGTAGCTCTTTCGTCGGACGATGCAGCCCTAGCCCTCAAAGCTTTGTAGGTCTTGTTCTCAGCCTCATAGATGTGTGGCCACATCCACTCCACTTCGGGGTTGAACCAAACACCATAATGACCTCCTGCACCCCAAGATGTCTCTCCGAGCGTTATGGAGCTGTCAGTAGGGAACATCTCCAGGTATCTTTCTCCAGAAGTCCATTGGACAGGTGCTTCTGCCAGTTCCTTGACCAAGAATTCAAGGAATTTAGGCCCCTCGAACCACCAGTGCCCAAACAACTCTGTGTCAAAGGTCAGTGTAGCTATTCCTTCTTTGTGCGAAGCCTTGTAGTATTCGCTCAACTCATCTACAATCCTACTTGCATAGTGTTTGGCGTGACCGCCCACGGTCTTCAAAGCCACTAATGGGTCATAAGGCTCCTTTAGTTCAAAGTCTATGTTCTTGCTAGTTATCCTCCAGAAACGTGCACCGCTGTAAGAGCTCTTTTTGTGGAACTCCATGTAGTTGCCATCGCCTGGGTAACCAAAATCGGCAGACCAAACTTGCGAGCACAATAGGTCGTGCCTAGGAAAAGCTGCTACGTTGCTCTCATTGATGCGGTAAGGCTGCATCAAGCTGAACTTCTTTGTTTCACTGGTCATCCACGGCTCTGGCGACACATAGTTCTCAAAAGGTTTGCTGTCCAAGAATGTGTATTCCAACCCGTGCCTTTCCAAGAACTCTTCAATGCCCGGCCTTAGTATGACTGCGCCTCCGGCCACGTGGTACCTACGCGGCCTGTAGGCACATTCGGGCAGCCACAAACCTTTTGGTTTCTTCCCGAAGGTACCACTATGGAACAAGACACCGGTCTCTATCTGCAGATCTATAGTCTCGTCCCTTCCCAACAGTGGCAAGAATCCATGAGTGGCAGCGCAAGTGATCAGGTTCAAATACCCTTGGTCTTGCAACTCTCGCCAAATGCCCAAGATATCGCGCTCTAAGGACTCGTAGAACCTCAGCCTGGCCTGAGCAGTGTCCAACCAAAAGGCTTTCAGGTCTTCTGATACCTCGGTCTCGTCTTGTTCGAGCTTCTCAATGAACTGTGAAACGTACTCAACAAAACCTGCTTGAAGGTACTCATCCAACAACATTTCGCCTAGTACCGGCGTCACATTTATGGTCAAGTTGTATTTGTAGCCCTGGTCTCTTAGATGCAGGAATGCTTGGGTGAGGGGGATATAGGAATCAAATATGGCCTCATACAGCCATTCTTCGCCAAAGGGCCAGCGACCCGCCTTTTTGACCCAAGGCAGATGGGTATGAAGAACCAAGTTCACATGTCCAATCAAGGAGCCCACCTCCTCCACACTATTTTAACCACCTGCGTTTCACGCTCAGATGGAGACCCCCCTCAAGAAGTTGGCCGCCTCTTCGGGGGGCACTTGGTTAATGTAGAAGCCACTACCGCCTTCATATCCTGCCCACTTACTCAATCGCGGGACAATCTCCAGGTGCCAATGGTACAACTGTGCTGAGGCCAATCTTGCAGGAGCTTGATGCAACCACAAATTGTAAGGGGGGTCGTCAAGCCCTATGTAAAGCCGCCTAAGCACATCCCTGAGTATAGATGCTAGGGCACCTACATCGTGGCTCCTCAACTCACTGAGACCCGTCTGGTGCCTTTTGGGCACAATGCTGACTTCATAAGAACTAGTGGAAGCATACGGGCACAAAGCTACGAACAAATCATTCTCGGTGACCAGCCGTTTCCGCTGTTCTATTTCTAAGGACGTTACGTCGCACCACAGACAGCGTCCCGTCTCTGCGTGATATTCCTGAGCCATGGCCATTTCTTCTGCGACCCTCTGAGGTACCACCGACGCAGCTACTATCTGGCTGTGAGGATGCTCTAAAGTAGCGCCTGCTTCATAACCATGGTTCTTGAAGATGAGCACATGTTGTATCCTAGGGTCCGCTTCCATAGACAAGGTCCTGTCGCGCCATGCCCACAGTACTTCTTCCACTTCATTTCTCTCCATCAACCCCATGTGACGGTAGTGAAAAGGCGTTTCAATGACTACTTCGTGATACCCAAAACCGGCCATGCTTTCAAAAGGTCTATCAGAGAGCGTAATGGACTCCAACTCGGGAGACAAGGCAGGGTACATGTTGGGTACCACTCTGACCCTCCATCCCGGCTCATTGCTACCGGTTCCAAACTCCCTATAGGCTAGGACTTCAGGCGGCGTCATCAATTCGTTGCCTGCGCAAAAAGCACAGTCCGACCTGCGCTCTACGTTGGGCCGCTTGGTTTCCTGTCTTCGATCTTGGAGGGGGCGTTTACCCCGTTCAGGGGCTACGATGACCCAACGCCCCGTAAACGGGTCTCTGCGCAGTTCAGGCGGCAATTCTATACCTCCAGCGCCTTCCTGTATAGGTCCACGTATAAGCTCGCAGACTTATTCCAAGAAACATCAGAGCTCACGGCCCTCTTGAACAAAACCATCCAACGTTCCTCAAGCCTATACCATTCCAAGCTTCGCTTGACTGCAGACACTAAACCCTCTGCCGTGGGTTCTTCGAACACAAATCCGTTGCCCACATCCGTCTCATCAGCGTCAAAGACTGTATCTGCCAAGCCACCTGTCTTTCTCACTACAGGCACCGAGCCATAGCGCAAAGCGATCATCTGCCCTAAGCCGCATGGTTCAAACCTAGAGGGCATAAGGAAGTGAGTCGAGCCTGCGTAAATACGATTCGCCAGCACGGGGTCAAATCCTACCTTCAAAGCTACACGGCCTGGATATCGCAGGGCAGCTTCTTGGAACAACGTCTCGTACTTCTTGTCGCCCGTTCCCAATGCGGCCACTTGAGTACCCATGTGCACGAGCTCATTCAAGGCGTCTACCACTATGTCTATACCTTTCTGTTCCACAAAACGCCCTACCATCCCGAGCACAGGCGAATCTCCTTCTTCCAGCCCCAACTCCTGCTTAAGCGCCTGTGTATTAGCCTTCTTCTTGTCCCACTCATCACTGAAGTTCACGTATATGTGCGGATCTGTGGAAGGGTCAAACACTTCTGTGTCCAGACCATTCAAGATGCCCACCAGCCGGTCTTGGCACTGTCTTAGAACGCTATCAAGGCCCATACCGAAATCAGGCGTCAGGATCTCCTTTGCGTATGTAGGGCTGACAGTGGTTATGTAATCAGCAAAGAGGAGCCCTGCCTTCATCGGGTTTATCAGCTCTACTCCATCATTGCCTAGTTCTTTGACGAGTTCAAGGTTCTCCGGTGATACGCCTAGAAAATCGTTCATGTCCGCGCCGCACTGCCCTTGATAAGCAAGGTTGTGCACCGTAAACACTGTCTTGATGTTTAGGTTTTTGTCTTTTATGAGTAATGGGACTACCCCCGTGTGCCAATCGTTAGCGTGAACTACGTCAAATCCCTCTTGTCTCGCGAACTCCACTACAGCCTGGCTAAAAGCAAAGAACCTCTCAGCATCGTCAGGTTCCCCGTAGACCCGCCCCCTACCGAAGTACCCTGGCTGAGAAAAGAAAGCGTGTTCTACACCGTACTTGTCCTTTCCTCGCCATAGCCCGAAGTCTATTTCCCTGCGGGGTACATTCACCACAATGTCCTTATCCCTAACAAGATTGAACTCTGTTGGACTGATGCTGCTGTAAAGAGGAACTGCCGTAGCAACATCCACGCCCAGCTTCCTCAAGTATTTTGGCAGACTCCCCAACACGTCCGCCAGTCCACCCACTTTTGCGTACGGCGCACATTCTGCGCCGACCATGAGGACTCTCATGACACACCCCTTATCATGGTTTACCCCAACCGATAAGCCCTTGGATTCCTGTCGGCCAATACATCATTGAAGTCATTTATTTTCTTGTTCTGAGCTAGGTCAGGATTAATTTCCACGGCCACAGCCTCCTCAGTGGTCTTCGTCCCTCTGTGCAGGATGACACCACGAGGTGCTGTAATCTGACTCATTCCAGTGAACTTCAACCCTCTTTCAGTTCCTATGCGGTTAGCAGTCACCTCAAACACCATGTTTTCCAGGCACCTAGTCACCATAGCATTTTGGCAGTACGGAAGTACCAAATTGGCAGGATGCAAGATGACTTGTGCTCCCATTAGAGCCAATGTCCTCATAGACTCAGGGAACATCCAGTCGAAACAAATCATCATGCCAAAAGTGACCCCACGCCACTCGAATGTGAAGAACTCCGAGCCACTCTCAAAAAACAGCTTCTCCCTGTTAAACAGGTGAACTTTTCTGTATATGTAGACGTTACCCTCGGGGGTCACTGTAGCTGCAGAGTTGTAAACACTGTCACCATCTCTCTCTGCGAAACCAAAAGTAAGCAGAGAACCCTTTTCCTTAGCAAAGTCTTTCATTGCCATGACCGTTGGGCCTTCTGCCGTTTCTGCCAAATCATTCACTTCTTCTTGCGTCTTGAATACGTATCCCGTGTTAGCCAATTCAGGAAAGACAATCACATCCGCATCTAATGTTGAAGCCAGTTCCATCATTCTTTTGGTGTTGTACTCCTTGTCGCCAAACTTGGGCTTGAATTGCACGTATCCTACCCTCATTTTCTACTCCTCCTTTTGAGTAAGTATATATTCGATAAGCCCTAGGAGCACTACGTACAATGCAGCCATGACTTATAATGAAATCTGGAAACTGCCTTAAAGCTTTGGGACATTATAAGGAGGTGCTCCTCTTGAAAACCTTTAAAGAACTCTTGGAGGCGGTCCGCACTGGCAACCCAGTCAAGGTAGCTGTAGCGCAAGCCAACGATATGGAGGTCATCGAGACCGTAAAGATGGCCACTGAGAACGGCATAGCTACGTTCTACCTCGTCGGTGACCAAGCGGCCATCGAAGAAAAGTGCAAGCAAGTAGGCGTGGACATGAGCAAGGTCGAAATAGTCCACGAACCAGAATTAGAGAAAACTGCCAAGGTAGCGGTCTCATTAGTTAGCGGCGGCAAGGCTCAAGTGCTCATGAAGGGTCTCATCCACACTGCGGATTACCTAAGGGCTGTGCTAGATAAGGAAGTAGGTCTGAGGAAAGAAAAAGGCCTGCTGTCCCATGTTGGTGTCTTCGAAGTAAAGGCTTTTGAGCGATTCATCGTGCTCAGCGACGCCGCTATGATAATTGCGCCCACTTTGGAGCAGAAGGTGGCCATAATCGAGAACGCCGTGTTGGTAGCACGAGCCATAGGTATCGATATGCCCAAGGTAGCTGTGCTATCTGCCATAGAGACTGTGAACGCAGACATGCCTTCTTCCTTGGATGCAGCCATCTTGGCAAAGATGAACGATCGCGGGCAGATCAAGAACTGCATAGTTGACGGTCCCTTAGCCTTTGACAACGCCGTTTCTGTGGAAGCAGCGCAGCACAAAGGCATCAAGTCCCCCGTGGCTGGTGTAGCCGACGTGCTCATCGTGCCTGACATAGAAGCGGGGAACATTCTTTACAAGTCTTTCACCTATGCAGCAGGCGCAGCCATGGCAGGTATACTGGTAGGCGCGAAGGCACCCGTAGTGCTTACGAGCCGTGCCGACACGGCGGAAAGCAAGCTATATAGTATCGCTTTAGCCGTTCAGGTTGCCAATTTTCAAAAGTAAACTGCCTTGAGGAAAAGACTGAAGGGCCCTGCGTGTGCAGGGCCCTTCTATTTATGGTAAGGGGAGGCTACCCCGTGGATACCGGGCCCCCGCAGGGACCCCCAGGGGTGAGTAGGGAGGTGTAAGGTCTCTCTAGCATTTACTATTATGCCACGTGTCCCCAAACTGTGCATACAGCTGTTTTTAACTTTATTTAACAAACATAGACAGGCTTGTATCTAAGAAATATTGCATAGGAAAGCCCCACAAAATCGTGACGGTTGGTACGGTACAATACTTGCGGAGGTGATTACTAATGAAGGTTTATATCACGCGACCAATACCTGAGACAGGCATAGAACTTCTGAAGCGTGAGGGGCTTGAAGTCTTCATGAACCCCGAAGACCGGGTTTTAGCCAGAGAAGAGCTTCTTGAAAACGTAAAGGGTATGGATGCTGTCATCACCCTGCTTACGGACAAGGTAGACGCAGTATTCTTCGAAGCGGCTGGTCCCCAGCTAAAGGTTGTCGCCAACTACGCCGTGGGCTACGACAACATAGACGTAGCTGAGGCAACGAGAAGGCGTATAGTCGTAACCAATACCCCCGGTGTACTCACAGAAACAACTGCAGATCTAGCTTGGGCACTCATAATGGCCGTCGCTCGCAGGATAGTGGAGGCTCACAATTATGCTGCCACAGGCGAGTGGAAGGGCTGGGGTCCTTTGCAGTTTCTTGGCGTAGACGTCTATGGTAAGACGCTGGGCATCGTGGGCGCCGGCCGTATCGGCCAAGCGGTGGCACGCAGAGCTATGGGCTTCGAGATGAAAGTCATATATTACGACAAGGTTCGCTTGCCCAGCGAACTCGAGAAGAAGCTCAACATGGAGTTCTGCCCTCTTGAAGAGCTGCTTCGCCGAGCTGACATCATTTCATTGCACTCCCCGCTGACCCCTGAGACGTACCACATGATCGACGAGAAAGCCATTAGCATGATGAAGCCAACTGCGATCATAATAAACACGGCTCGTGGCCCTGTAATCGATGAAGAAGCTCTAATCAGAGCACTCCGTGAAAAGCGTATCTGGGGCGCAGGGCTGGATGTGTTCGAAAAGGAACCCTACATTCCGGAGGAGCTCCGCAAACTCACCAACGTCGTCATATTGCCCCACATAGGAAGCGCTTCTCACGAGACACGCAACGCTATGTCCGAGCTTGCTGCTCGGAACGTTGTAGCAGTCTTGAAAGGGCATACGCCACCCACGCCTGTTAACCCAGAGGTGCTTCAGCAAGGCGGTGACTAATGATGTACGGCCTGCCCCCTCGGGCAGGCCGTGTTAGAATATGTCTAAAGGTCCTTTAAACCGGTCCAGTGAGGCTGGAAAGGGCAGAACAATCCCTCATGCACTTGCTGGTCGGGGGACCTCTGAAAAAGGAGGTGCTCCCTTTGTCAGAACTGAAAAGAAAAGCACAGGTTATGGACGCTGAAGGCGTCCGCCGAGCCCTAGCGCGTTTGGCCCACGAAATCGTTGAGAAGAACCAAGGAGCCGCGGAAGTGATTCTGGTAGGTATCCGCAGGCGTGGTATCCCCTTGGCCCAGCGATTATCAAAGCTCATTGGTAGTATCGAAGGCACAGAGCCACCAGTGGGCGAACTCGACATTACTTTGTACAGGGATGACTTGTCCACCCTTGGCCCCAACCCCATCGTGCACCGCACGTACATCCCCAAGCCCGTGACCGATGCCACAGTAGTACTCGTAGACGACGTTATTTACACAGGCCGCACTACCCGGGCTGCCATGGATGCCCTATTCGACTTGGGAAGACCACGCGCAGTTCAACTATGCGTACTCATCGACCGCGGACACCGTGAGCTCCCCATAAGGCCTGATTTCGTGGGCAAGAACGTACCCACCTCCAAAAAAGAAGTAATCGAGGTACACCTAGAGGAGATCGACGGCGAGGACGCCGTGTACATCATGGAGAAACAGGAATAGGCACCCGTCCCTTTAAGTTCAGTCCTGAGAGGCTGAAAAGGGTGCCACAAAGAAAGGGGTGCAACTGATGAAACACTTACTGGGAACCAAAGACCTCACAAAAGAAGAGATCCTAACCATTTTGGACATGGCAGCTCCCATGAAGGATATCATCCTCAGGGAGATCAAGAAAGTACCCACGCTCAGAGGCAAGATCATTGCCACTTTGTTCTACGAGCCTTCTACCCGCACCAAGAACTCGTTTGAGTTGGCTGCCAAGTTCATGAGCGCTGACACGGTAAGCATAAGCGTTGCTACCAGCGCAGTACAAAAAGGTGAGAGCCTTAGGGACACCGTGTACACGCTAGAAGCCATGGGCGTGGATGCCATAGTAATCAGGCATAGCCGAAACGGGGCTCCTCACTATTTGGCATCTTTTAGCAAGGCTTCTATCGTTAACGGCGGTGACGGGCAAAATGAACACCCCAGTCAAGCTTTACTCGACCTGTTTACTATAAGAGAACACAAAGGCCGGATTGAGGGCTTGAAAGTCCTGATCTTAGGAGACATCATGCACAGCAGGGTGGCCAAGTCCAACATATACGCCTTATCCAAGCTAGGAGCAGAAGTCATTGTATCTGGGCCTCCCACTCTTATACCAGAACACGTCAAGGAATACGCCGAAGTATGCTACGACGTGGATGCTGCCATCAGAAAAGCAGACGTGGTAAACGTGCTCAGGCTACAACTGGAAAGACAGCAAGCTGGCTTGATTACATCTCTACAGGACTACCACGCCACGTATGGTCTCACCAAAGAACGTGTGGCAAAGGGCAAGGACGACTTGCTCATTCTGCATCCCGGTCCGATGAACCGAGGCATTGAAATAGATGAGGAGGTGGCCTATTCTCGCCAAAGCGTGATTCAAGAACAAGTCTCCAACGGCGTAGCTGTGAGGATGGCCATCTATTACCTGCTCCTGGGAGGTGCACAAGCATGATACTTAAGAACGCAACCGCTCTAATCAACAGGCAGCTTCAGAAAACAGATATCAAGATCGATAACGGCATCATATCTGAAATTGGTCAAGGTCTCCAAGGCGAAAAGGTCGTTGACGTAGAAGGCATGATCATATCGCCTGCTTTCGTGGACATCCACACTCATGTCCGAGTGGGCCAAGAGTATAAAGAGGACCCTGCAGCCACCATCGCAAGGGCCGTTAGCGGCGGATACTTTGCCATCAATGCGATGCCCAATACGGTTCCACCTGTAACCAACGCAGCCACCGTTAAGTATCTACAAAACCTGCCAGCTCCTGAAGGCTTCAAAGTCCTTGTTACAGGCATGATGACCCAAGACAACGTGCTCACCGAAATAGAAGAAATGTCAGCAGCGGGCATAGTGGCACTTAGCGACGACGGAAGATGGACCGATAACAGCTTCCTGTTCTATCAGGCAATCAAGTACGCCATGAAGAACAACCTACTCGTAATCGACCACGCTCAAGACAGCACTTTGTTTAGGTCCGGGCGCATCTACGAAGGGCGAGCCAGTTTCCACACCGGACTGAAAGGATTCCCAAAAGCTGCCGAGGCTGCAGCCATTTACAGAGACGGCATGCTTAACGCGACTGTGGGTGCCAAGCTCCACATCACCCACGTATCCACCCTATCAGCCTTAGAGACCATAGGGTTCCTCAAGCAATTGGGCATCCACGTCACGTCAGACGTGACACCTCATCATCTACTCTTCGATGAATCCGTCTATCACACCTACGACACGAACCTCAAAGCGAACCCGCCCTTTGGTGATGAGCGGGACCGCAAGGCTCTCATCCACAGCCTAAGAAATGGCGAGATTCAGGCAATTGCGACAGACCATGCTCCTCACTCTGAACCAGAAAAGGACCAAGAATGGGAAGACGCGCCATACGGCATCGCAAGTATAGACGCTGTGTTTTCGGTGCTGTATACCGAGCTTGTCGAAACGCGGATGATACCCTTGGAGACACTACTAACAGCCCTTAGCACTGCTCCCGCGAAGCTCTTGAAACTTGACCACGGCATAGAAGTAGGAAAAGAGGCTAACTTGGTGCTCGTCAGAACAGGCATCACGGAAACGGTCACCCACGTGCAAGGGGCGAAGAACAACCCCTACATAGGCAAAGAAGTACACGCCAAGGTCGAAGGCACCATCATAAAGGGACAAATAGCGTATGGGCATCTTCAACCAGCTAATTGAACTCCAAAGAGAGGATTTCGGCGAGTACTGGTTAGCTTGGGCGAGCCCGGTAGAGCAACTGCCTCTGCCGGGCCAGTTCTACATGTTTTTTGGGGAATACGTGAAAAAGCCTTTCTCGGCTGCGTTTGTGGAGCTCGATACGGTTTACTTCATCATAAGGAAGGTAGGTCCCTTTACCCGCAACTTGCCCCCTACAGTCAGGCTGGAAGGACCATACGGAAATGGCTTCCCCATGGATTTGGACAAGGTCACCCTCATAAGTGGAGGAGCCGGGATGGCACCTATTGCGTTCCTAGCTCAGCAGTTACAGAAGAAGGGTAAAGAATTCAAGTGGTACCATGGAGAATCGCGAGAGGACAATCTGGCTGTGATACAAGCCCTACCAGTCAAGCCCCACCGCGTAACTGTTGACCCTGTTTTAGTCACCGATGTTCTGAAGCCAAACGGTGCTTTCTGCGCGTGTGGGCCACGACCTATGCTGAAGGCAACTGTCGAAAAGCTAGGCACCCATGGTTTTGTGTCTATGGAGGAAAGAATGGCCTGTGGTTTCGGCGCATGCAACGGTTGTGTCATACCCACCGTGTCAGGCTATAAGAAAGTCTGCAAGGACGGGCCAGTATTCGAGGCAGGTGATATAGCTTGGCATCTCCTGTGACTATTAAGAGGTTGACCTTGAAAAACCCCTTCATCGCCAGTTCTGGTACTGCCGGATACGGCGACATAGCGGAGATACCCTTAGATTTGTTCGGCGCCGTAGTGACTAAGACCATAACCCCTCTTCCTCGAGAAGGTAACCCGCCTCCTAGGCTCGCAGAAACTCCAGCAGGCCTCCTCAACAGCATTGGCTTGCAGAACATGGGACTCGAAGCCTTCTACAACTTCCTGAAGACTTTTGTGAAACCGACAACGTTGATTGTGTCGGTGGGTGGGGAAAGCCCGCAGGAATTCGAAACCGTGATAAGGGTACTGAATGAACTTGACACAATAGACGCATTTGAACTCAACCTTTCTTGCCCCAACCTCAAAGCAGGCGGCGAAGTAGTAGGCAAGGATTTCGACACCGTTAGCGCCATAGTTGAGACCGCTTTGGCACAGACGAACAAACCCCTCATGCTGAAACTGTCACCCTTTACAGAAGACCTGCCCGATATCCTAAACCGTTGGGAAAGCCACTTAGAAGCTTTTGTGCTCTTTAACACTTTCCCAGCCATGGATATAGACCTCAGGACTGGAGAGCCTGACCTAGGTGCAGTCAGTGGCGGTCTCAGTGGGCCCGCCATATACCCCATAGTATTGAACGCGATCTACAAGTACAGGCAGCATACACTGATTGCGTCGGGTGGTATAGTGTCTCCCAGTATTGCACAGAAATTCTTGTTGGCAGGCGCTAAAGCGCTTGAGATTGGCACAGGCAACTTGTGGAACCCACAACTCATCTATCAGCTCATCAGGGAGGTGGAATGGTGAAACCAAACTTGACCTTAGCGCTAGACTTTCAGGACAAAGACGACATAAGCCACTGGATCAACTTCACCGACGGCGTCTTTGAGTGGTACAAGGTTGGCCTGGAAGCTTTTTACTCTTATGGCGACTATGCCATAGCCATGCTTTTAGATCGTCAGAAGAAAGTCTTCCTGGACCTCAAGCTTTCTGACATCCCTAACACTGTCTACAAAGCAACCCGCGCGATCCTGAAGAAATACCCTGTAGACATGCTGAATGTCCACCTGCTGAGCGGCAGCTCCACCATAAGGGCTTTCAAACAGGCGGTTGAGGAAATGTCAGGCTTTCATGGTAAGAAGATCCTAGCCATAGGCGTCACGCTCCTTACCAGTCTTGATGACAGAGACCTGCGAGCGTTGAACATCGACAGCCTAGAGGAAACTGTTCTGCGCCTAGCTCACATGGGCCACGACAACGGTCTAGACGGGGTTGTATGCTCCACCTACGAGGCTTCCCTAGTAAAGGGCCTTTTTGGTCACGAGTTCAAGACTGTCTGCCCGGGCATAAAGATCGGTGAGTCCGTAGGCCATGACCAAAAACGCACTGCCACCTTGGAAGAAGCCATACCCGTCGCTGACTTCATAGTCATAGGGCGTAGCCTCACCTCCGCTGACGACCCTGAAGCAATTCTTAGGTTCCTAAAAGAAAGGTGGGAGTCATTGTCATGAACGTAGTCGATTTGCTGGAAAGCCGAGGGGCCATTTGGCACGGCCACTTCTTGCTAGCTAGCGGAAAGCACTCAGATACCTATATACAGTGCCAGAGAGCCTTTGTCAACCCTGAAGACACAACCTTTATAGCAAGCAAGCTCGTGGAAAAAGCCAGCGATTTGGTGTGTCTTGGATGCATCGACGGTGTAGTCGCTCCCGCTCTGGGCGCAGTGGTTATAGGCTACGAAGTTGCAAGGCAGATCAGAAAACCATTCATTTTCGCAGAGCGGGAGCAAGGCAAGATGACGTTCAAGCGCGGCTTTGAAGTGAAGATCGGCAGCCGCTTCTTACTCGTTGAAGACGTATTCACCACAGGTCAATCCACCTTAGAACTTATAGAACTCGTGCAAAGTCATGGTGGGATCGTTCGAGTAGCGCTCTCAGTGGTTCAACGCCAGAAGCAGATTGACCTGCCAGTGCCCTACGCCTCGCTAGTCACCCTGGAACTGCCGCTCTATGATCCTGATAACTGCCCTCTGTGCCAGCAAGGCATACCTTTGGTAAAACCAGGGACGAAGCAGAGCCAGACTTCCAGTTGAACTTCTTTGAACCGACAGCCGTCGCGTCTTGCGCCTGCCCAGCACGAAGTCAGACGGCTAGTCTTGCCTGCTAGCCTATCAAAACCTTGGGGTCTTGTCCCACTCGACTTTCCTACCGACCTTGCTTGCTCGGAGAACGTAGCTCCGGAGGGTCAGGAAGAGCCACAGTTGGGCATAGGTGAAGTACATGAGTATGGCAATAATAATGTTCCCCAGATTCACTTCTTTGTCAACAACCTCCGCTGCGATTATCTGCGAGGCATATATCCAGACTGTCTCGAACCAAAGCAACAGCAACGGTATGGTGTAAGGAATAGTAAGTCTTCCTAATATGCCCATCACAAACCAAATGTCGGACGCAATCAATAGCAACACAAACAAGTAGTAAACGGAGACCAGCTGAATGCTAGTAAGTAAATTCCTTCCTCTTCTAAGTTCTCTTTCCCTCAATATCTTTGATATAAGCTGCAGGTTGCCAATAAGCCACCTAGTTCTTTGCCTAAGAAATGCACCAAAACTTTCAGGCTCCTGCTCGTAGGTTTCGGAATCGTCTACCACAGGTATCACGTACCCCTTCGCATATATCCTAGCCGTGAGTTCAGCATCCTCTGCCAGAGCTGAATTGTTCCAACCGCCTAGTTCTCTAAGAAGTGATCTCTTTACAACAAAATTCGTCCCTGTTAGGGTGCCGATCTTGAACAGCTGCCACCGCCCGCATTGCATCACCAGCTGGAATAGCATGAACTCCAAGCCTATCATTCGGGTCAGCGCGTTCTTGTACATGTTCTTGGTCCTTACATATCCCACGACACCTCCATAGCGTTCATCTTCAAGCAGCTTATGAACTAAGCGTATTAACGCCCATGGATTCGGTTGATTGTCAGCATCGTAAACAGCGACAAGCTCGCCGGACGAAACCTTGAGGCCGTAGTTGAGTACCCGAGCCTTCCCCTTAGGTTGCCCCTTTGGAACCTTCACATAATGGAAATTCCTGTAAAGTTCAGCAAAGTAATTGCCGATAGCCTCGGTTTGATCTGACGAGTTGTCGTCCAACAAGTAAACGTTCAACTCTCCGGGGTAAACGAGTCTGGCCATAGCGTCAAGAGTCTCGAAGAGCACTTTGCCTTCGTTGTAAGCAGGTATCAGAATGTCCACACTCGGGTATTGTTCTAAGAACCCTGTTCTGACTTTTCTGGAGCTCGTCCTATAAAAAAGGCCAGCGACAGAGAGCACTGCATAGTAGGCGATTAGCCCCCAAAAAGCAGCAGAAACAATAATAATTAGGCGTGCCAGAGTCATTTCAAGTTTCCTCCAACACTCCTACAAGATCTTGAGCGTTGCCAATGAACTCCTTCATCTCCACTTCCAATTGTTCGAGAACCTTACTTCCTTCAAGCCTAGGATGTTGAAGAACGGCCTCAGCAACGCGCCTGTAGACCGTCGAAACGCCATCGTGTCTCGTGTTTTGCAGCACTGCCACCAATGTATTGCTGTTGAGCAATCCAACAGCGTCAAATTCAGCTCTAACTGATTCAGTCAAAATGCTTCCCAGTTCGCTTAACACGGCCCCCGACACTTTGCCCTCAAAGGGCTTTAGCCTTAGGACTAATAGCCCAATAGGGTCACCGCGTCTTTCACAGGATTTTGCTATCATGCCGGCCATTCTTATCAATTCGTTCCTCGTCAACACTCTAGATCCTCCGACATACCTCTCGAGTTCCGCGAGCCTTTCTTTCAGCAACTTGTTTTCGTCTACGACGCGTTTGAAGTGTGTGGATTCTAGCCAAATAATCAGTAGCAACAGAAGTAGCAGCAGTTGAGAAAGGATCAAACTTGGCTGGTTTACACCTGCTTTCCCCCACGCCGTTATGACAAGGTAGAAGCCGAATACTAATGTGATCGCGATTAGAAAAGCAAACCCCCTTAGGACGCCCTGGGCAAAAGTCAAGACTGCCAAAATGGCGGCCAACACCAGATAGTATGCACGAAGGCTACTGGGGACTGCTGCCACTAGCGCATATGCTGCTAACAACGTCAGAATAGGCACAAATCCCAGTTGCACTTCGAGTACGCGTCTCTTCAAGCCATCACCCCCTCATCAAAAAGCCACCATGTCGGTTGCTATCTAATAACTATGATATACATTAATATACATTATGTCAACGGCTTTCACACCGCTCGACAATGCACCTGTTGGTTCATATTGGGCAGATACTGTCGAGATTAGGCTAAGACGCTAGTTGACGCTTGACGATGGTCTGATCATGCAATATACCAATTCAACGTTTTCTAGGCCGAAGTCGCGTTCCTGATCTTCATCTATAAACAGTTGGCATTGGGCAACCTTCTCCTTCATTTGTTCATGCAAATAGCCTTTCAAGTTGAGCCCCTTCCCATCAGGGCTCACACTGATTACCTGCCAACCTACGCCCACGTTTATGGCAATTTCTTTCTGAATGACCCTGCGTCCAACCCGGCCCAAGCTGTCCGTTCCGACTATCTCTTCCGTTTCACCGAAAACTATGATCTTCAAGTTCTTCAATTGGTCAAACTCTCCTGGCTTTGCACTTCTAAAGTGGACCGGAACTCTTCTCACCAATCCAATCACCCCCTTCAGTTTGCCTCACCGCTGATTGGCAGGTCTTCCAAACAGAAGACAACGCCTTTGACGTTTGGTCCGCCAAACTGCTCCGGATGGGTGTGAACGAACAATTGGCTCTTTTCGCACCTCTTGACCATTTGTTCGTGTGTTAACCCCTTGAACACCAGTGAACACGAACCATCTTGGTCTTTATGAATAGCGATGCACTGCCACCCGTTTAGGGCTCTGTAAGCTGCCTCCGTTATCTTTGGAAGGAGCATGCGAGTAGAAGGGTCAAAGCAGTAAGACGGAATGAAGAACACTGTGTCAACGCTGTTCAACAAGTTCCTCTTCGCCTCAAGATCACCTTGAAACCGCCTTACACCTGCCTGCATAGTCGAACCTCCTCCCCAAAATGTTGTAAGCAGAGACTTGTCTTCGAGCGGAATGGAGTGCATAGTATAATGGCATAAGGATACACGCTACGCTGGGGTGAATGAAGCTAGGATCTAGCAATGTTGAAGCTTCATTTGTCTCTGCCTATCTTGATTATAATTATACCAGATCCATATCGTTTTGTCAATAGCCTCTGCAGTGCGGAGTAGGCCTTCACAAGAGTGGCAGTATAAGCCAGACGACCTAACATTTACAACGGTTTCATTACCTCTTGGTTACACTCAAGACCTAGCGCAGACCCTTCCTCATCGCGGAGTGGCTAGGCTTCAATCCCCTGTAGATCCTTTCCGGACTAACCTTTTAAGCACTTTCCTTTAAGATTTCCATCCTCTGTGTGAACCCTCCACGCCGGCTTTGGGTTCAGGGTCCTACGGTGAAGTTGTGAGTTTCAATCCCTTGTAGGTACGCTCCAAACCCCGATAGAAAAGACCTCGCAGGTTTCGGGGAGCAGTAGTTTCAATCCCTTGTAGGTACGCTCCAAACTACACCACGTAGACGTAGGACATATAGCAGACTTCGGTTTCAATCCCTTGTAGGTACGCTCCAAACTCTTGGGTATCCGCCGCTTAGAAATCGCTCTGGATGGGTTTCAATCCCTTGTAGGTACGCTCCAAACGTGTGGGGCGGTAGCCCTGGTGGGTGTGTGGGGCGGGTTTCAATCCCTTGTAGGTACGCTCCAAACCATAAGAAAATCATAAGCATACGCTGCATGGTGGTGGTTTCAATCCCTTGTAGGTACGCTCCAAACAAAACAACTCAACTGGTATTGCGCGCTGGCTCGAGAGTTTCAATCCCTTGTAGGTACGCTCCAAACTTTCAGAAAAGGGTGCGGCCATGGAGCCATACTGACAAAGTTTCAATCCCTTGTAGGTACGCTCCAAACAATCGAAAAGTTGTTGCCCAAAGTGGTGCAGCAACTGTTTCAATCCCTTGTAGGTACGCTCCAAACCATTTACAGATTTATCGCTACCTGGCGCTTTGATGGAGTTTCAATCCCTTGTAGGTACGCTCCAAACAGGTAAAAGCAAGATGAAGCAGAAAAACATCGACATGTTTCAATCCCTTGTAGGTACGCTCCAAACCGTAGTTTTGGGCTTCTTGCAAGGCTTTTTCTAAGGGTTTCAATCCCTTGTAGGTACGCTCCAAACTGGACAGTAAAAGGCAATGGCCCATGCTTGGTTTCGTTTCAATCCCTTGTAGGTACGCTCCAAACGTTACTACATTCGCACGGTAGATTTTCTGCAGCAGCGTTTCAATCCCTTGTAGGTACGCTCCAAACGCCAGCTATGCCCATTATACCAGGGTTTGGCATTACACACAACTGCACCCCTTGGTGCTTCGCAATCCAGATTTCTATAACTCAGTCCTCCTTAATGCTACACTTTTGAGCTTTTCGCCTTGTTGTCGAAGTCCAGGGCTTTTTGCTGTACCACACATCGACAACACTGAGGCTCTCATATGAAGCTCGAGGGTTCATTCTTGGGTTTTCCCATCGTCTCGCGCCTAGTATAGTAGACTTCTCGAAAAGAGTAAAACAAGACCGAATCCTCATCTTCTCTGATGACTTCTCTTAGATCACTTTTGAGCTTTTGGAACTTACTTTCACTAATCTCTCCTTCGAAAACCGAGTTCTGCACCCAAGTCAGGTACTTTCGAAAAACTTTCAGAACCTTGCTCACCCGTTCTTCATTTACGTCGTACACAGCTATGATGTACATATCTCACCAAAGCGCTTCATAGGGTTCATAAGACTTCTCGCCGATGATGTGTTTCTCAATCTTGTATGCTTCCATTCGAATCAAGGTTCTATATGAGACTCTTCTACCCAATGTCCTGTGCTCCATTGTTGATTCTAGCTTTGAATCGAATTCCTGAACAAATTCACGAGCTCCGGCTTCGCTCAGGTACAACCCACCTAGTCTCCGTTCAAAACTCCCATCTTTCAGAATTCCTTTGTTTATTAAGGCAAAGATAGCACGGTCTACGATTATGGGCTTGAAAACTTCAGCAATATCTAGATTCAGAGAAAAACTCCGGAAATTGGACTCGTGAAGGTAACCTATCCTAGGGTCAAGGTGAGTCTTGTAGATTTCTGAGAGTACAGTGGTGTATAGTAGAGAGTTGCCAAAGCTTATGAGAGCGTTCATTTGGTTTTCTGGAGGCCTTCTTGTTCTCTTTCCAAAACTGAACGAAGATGTGGCCACGATCTTATCGAAACAGCTGTAATATACTTCCCGAGCTCTCCCCTCCAACGCCATTAACTCAGGTATGGAGTCGTGCGAGACTAATTCGTTCTTGAAGGTGTCGAGTATTGAAATCTCGTGCTGCAAGTCTACATCCCGCCTATTGTAGTACGCCAGCACCTTAATCATATTTGAAACTGCGCCCTGCAAAAAAGCAGCTGCAAGCTTAACTCTTCGAGTGGTGTCAAGATAATGTTGAACCTGCTTAACTAAAATGAAGCCAGAGTTGTAATGCTCTCTAGGATAGAACGAGCCTACATAGTAGGTGTAGTAGTTGTAAAAGTGAAGTGTAATTTCGTACTTGCAGAGCAGTTCTAACACATCTTTGTTGAGGGTTATCTCCCCGAATATTTGAATCTCTCTGGTATTCTCAATCGGTATGAACTTCCTTTCGCCCTCTACGGTCTCAAAACACAGCGTGTTGTCCTTCCTTGATAGCTTTCCACTCTTGAAGATGTATATGACCTTACTCACGAAAAACACCACTCAAGGTAAGCGCAGTTTTTGCAAATAGACTTTTTCTCCAATTCTGGCGGAGTTTTAGATTTTGACAATTCTTCTAGATCGGAAATGAGAAGTTCTACTCGATGAATGGCATCATCGTCTAAGATGACCCATTCCTTTCTTTTTTCTTTGGGAAACATTAGTAACCCACGGCAGCCCAATCCTAACTTCTTGAGGGTATACATGTAGAATAAGAGCTGCAATCGTGCGCTCTCTGCTGCTGCAGAGGACTTCTTCACTTCACCGATTACTAGTTCTTCGCGTTCTCTCCTCACGATGTCGATCTGAATACTGTCCAGATTAACCCTTTTGAAGTCTCGCTCGTATGCATCCTCATCGACCAATCTACCAATTTCAAGTAGTGGATGATCTTGAAACGGCTTGATCTTATGAAGGTGAAACCATGCTTGTCTCTTGCAGTTTATGTAGCTCTCAACCAAGGTACCACTAACGAAAAACTCTACCATATGGGGTTCTTTCCCCTCGTCAGAAAACCCTTCACAGGATCATAGAAATCGTCCAAATTGCCTAAAGGTACGTACAAGAAGCCGCAGTCTACGGGAGGCAAGTTTGTAATGTTCTTAGGCACTGATATCACATATTGATAGAAGATCCCCTTTATCGCGTCAAAAGCGTGCTTCCTCTCAAATCGGTCAGCAATGTTCCAGATTCTTCTGTACTCGGAAAATATTCTTTCAGCGTCGTCGTCGACAGACACAAAGACGTCAAATTGCGGATACTCCTGATCTATGACCTTGAATTCCTCTGGGCTAGGGCTACCGGTGTAACGAAGCTCAGCCAAGGCTTTGATCAGCTCAGTGCTGTAGCCTTCCAGGTCTTTCCGCCTTGCCAACTCACGTTGGTAATTATCAAACACACGGCTGATTTCCGCCTCGCTGATACGCTTGCCCTCGATAAGCTTAACCGTAATGTCCACAAGGATTTGATCGTATATATAAGTCGCGAACTTGTGGCCATTCTGTTCGCGCAACCTGGTTATGTAGACGCGACCGTTTTCCTTGACTCCACTCCTGTTACAACGACCAGCAGCTTGTACAAGTGAATCCAAAGGAGCTATGTCTCGAAAGACTACGTCAAAGTCAATGTCGACACCAGCTTCGACAATCTGAGTTGAAACCAATACTTTGAATCTACCGTTCTTAGCGGCATCTATCCGCTCCAGTCGTTGCTTCGGCACCACGTGCGAAGAAAGGAAGCCGATCTCCGCACTGAACCGCTCCTTAAGTTTGTCGTACAGTTGCTCGGCCTCAGAGATGGTGTTAACAATGAAGGCATACCTCAGCTCATCGAGATCAAGCTTCTCAGCGAATTCGCCTATGGTGGATTCATCAAAATAGGTCTGGGCGTCCAAGATATACCTGCTTGGAATCTCCTCTGGTACAGCTTTGATTTCTGAACCGACTTCAAATACAAGAGGCTTGGTGGCTGTCATGATTATGGCGTACGAATCCATAAAGTACAAGGCATCTGTTAGGACTTCTTTGATCAGTTTCCAGTGCTTTGTTGGTAGCGCTTGGATTTCGTCCAAAACGATGACGCTACGGCCCAATTTGTTAAACTTCCTAAGCATGCTGTTTCTGTTTGAAACAAGGGTATGAAAGAACTGCACGAACGTGGTTACTATGAACTCGCTGTTCCAACCTTCTATCAGCAGTTCGGCCTCGTTGCCGCCGTAATCTTCTTCTTGGGTAGTGTAAGTCAAATCGCGCAAATGGTGGTGAATTAGCATGAGGTCTTGACTTACTGAACCCACCCTGAGTGAGAGCAAGTTCTCAATTACGCGAGCGTTCTGTTCCAATATATTAATAAAGGGTAAGACGTATATGATGCGGTACGCTACACCCTGATAGTCGTACAAGTAGTTTCTCAACATGTTGGCTAGCCGTAACCCGATAAGAGTCTTTCCCATCCCCGTAGGCAAGTTCAAATGGTAGATTCTTTCAAGAGTGGGAGCGCGGATCAACTCCTTGAAGTGTTCTACTGCCATTTGGTAACAGGTTTCGCGCATTCCGCTCAAAGGTGTCCTGCTCAAACTACTCCTGTATGCGTCAAACTCACGATCGCCTAACCACACGTCCGACCTGCGCATCGGAGTTGCGCCAATAACTACGTCGGTCTTATCTGCATCTAGCAAGCTTGAATAAAGGAGATTGTTCAGGAAGTAGTAACTCATGTCACTTGAGAGCCTGTTGCGCAACCTCCGATAAGAAGATCGAAGTGAAAGTAATTCACTCTCAGTGAAGTCGTCAACCCAACTAAGCATGCCTTTCAGCGTAACGTGGGTTAAGCCCAAGACTTGAACAAGTTTGTTAAATTCTTCTTCGTGTATTGACGAAACTTGGTCACGGAGTAAGTCCGCTTGGTTCACAACGTCGTTAGACATCAAGTCCAAAAAGTCTCTCAGATCTCCGTGGTGCTGCCTCACAAGGCAGAAAGAGCTTGTTAGTAGGTAAACCTTAGCATCTTCACACAAATCTAGTTTGCCTAGGTAAGACCGAACGGTGTAGTAGGCCGCCAAGGCTGAAAGTAACGCATGCTGGCTTTTCTTACTGGAAGGCTTACCTTTCAAGTGCTCCTGAAAGTAAGCGCTAGTCTTCCCTAGGTCATGACACAGCCCTATGAGGTACGCGACTTGCTGGATCACCTCTGGGTCTGCGATATCAGCAGCTTTACCAAAGCTTTCTCTCACCGTTTCAGCAGTGAGTCGTGCTACATTAAGCAGATGGTCCTCCAGCTTCTTTCCAGGATGGGAGAAGAACCCAGACGCTTCAGATAAAGACGACATGCGTCCCAGCCAGTGTCACGAACTGCGCTCTGATAGGTATTCTTTGCCCAGTCTCCTCATATACAACGTCAGCGTATTGTGTTACACTCCTATTCTCGTCGATAGATACCGGTATCCTCTCTTTGGCGAGTCGAAGCCCGGGTTTGAGAATAATGTCTGCTTTAGCCAGTGGAACCACGCTAGCAACTTCCGCTTCCCCAAATCCCTCTTGTTCTTCCACTCGATCCACAAAACGGAAGTTCGCTAAGAACTCGGACATGCCCAGATACGGTACAAAAAAGCAACGATGTTCACTCAAGTACTTAACTAATTCGTCTTCTAGCAACGGCGACAATCCCTTCACGTAGATACGAAAGTACGCGTCGCGGATCAGTTCACAGGGAATTTGAGTCCTCCCGCCCCTAAGATCAAAACTCCGATCTTTAGTGTTTATGTAGTTTAGCGTTGACCTCGTCTTTCTTACAGGGTTGAGAATCGAAATGGCACATTCCATCTTCTCTAGGGCGCGTACATACTCATTCCTTCGTAAGCCAAGTATGGCCCCAACTATCCCCCTGACAGCAGTTGGTGGTGGAAAAGGGTAAGTCAGCATCGAGGTGTTAGTGTAGAACTTCCTGAAGAGTCCGAAGTCTCCCCAAAGGTCAAACACAACCACTGCCATGGCTTAGAACCCGAAGTGTCTAACTTCGAACCCTTTCTCTCTTAGCACCTCGTCTAAGGCAACATCACGGCCATTGTATTGAATCTTGAGCATGTCGCTTCCCTTGAACCGCACCCACTTGACTCGAGCCTTGTGTAATTCTAATAGGTCAACTAGACCACTGACTTCGATTGCGTAGTCTCGCGGGCCTCTGATCTCTTCGTCGCGCTTGTCACTCACGAGTTTCAATCCGTGCTCCAAGTCACCTATATGAAAAGTGTCGTCTGAATACGCAACTTCCATGAGAAATCGCGGTGTCTGAGCTTTTGAAGTAGTGAATAAAGCCTTGGTCCCCTCCCACATAGCTTCATACATTAACTCTAGATCGCCATCACTTAGGTCAATGCCTTCAACATCTGCAACTTTGCCGTTCACTAAACCGGCGAAAGCGATCAGAGAATATGGCAAGACATATTTCTCAGTGAATGTACCCGCCTTCTTGCCCTCGTCAGAGGGCATAACAGTGATGCCCTTCACGAATTCAAGTTTGACTCTGTGCAAAGAGCGACCAAACTTGAACTGCACAGGCCCCGTTACCGCAATGCTGCCGTCGTCGATGTCCTTGTTACCCTTGATAGCAAAGGTGGCTCCAAACAACCTAAGATCGATGCATTGCTCTAGAGCTTTTCGAGGATCGTTTCCGTACTTCTCGAGCCTTTTTGCCTTTGTCTCTCTGCCTTCCTCAACTTCAGCCTCGTAAATGAAGACGTCTAATCCTTTGTAGTCCTTCAAGTAGTCGCGTATGGTTCTCTTCAGCCGAACATCGGTGACGTAGTTAATCTTCGTTTCTTCATCGATTCTGGGTTTGTTCTCATCGTTAGGGTCGCCGTTAGGATTGGCGAATGTTACATCGTAGATGAACAGAATCTCTCTCCTGCCAACTGCACTCATAATTACACCTCCTCGGTCCTTGTAGATTTCAGAATCTCCCAAACCAGATTCATGCCCAGGGCAAAGTAGAAGTTCATTTCAGGCACACTAATGTCCCATCGCCCTGGCTTCAACAGATAGAAGGATGCTTCTTCGAGAAGCCTCCGCGCACGATCGTAGGAGTCATACTCGAACAACTTAGCCTGCAATTTAGGCAGTAGCTCCTTGAAGTCGCGCTCATCCATCTTGAGTCCCTTCAACTGGTTCAGGAATGGTTGGCTGCCTCTCTGCTCCTTTTGGATCTGCAACAGCAATTGGGTCGCTGCCCCTAAAAGTACCAAACCCCTTTGCAGAGGCGCCCCCACCAACCCGTCAAAACGGTCCAGGAACTGGTCATAAACACGCCCACCGGTTTCCAAACCCTTCACCTCCAATGTACCAACCTTCTTCAAAAAAACCAATACTCTGAGTCCATCGATCGATGCCCATCTAAAGGAGTTTTGGTTGTTCTGCAACAATTTCATGTATTCCTGGCGAATCTTCCTGATTAGGAACTCGAGTACAAAGGCAACATTCAGGCGAGTACCTTTCAACACTGCATCAGTCAGCTGAAGAAAGTACTTGTCTAAATCTGCTTCCTGCCTATTATCATCCGACTTGAAGAAGAACTGCCTGATGGTGGAAAAAGTGAATGGCACCTGTACCATTGGTTCGAACATGTTGTCCACGCTTGTTTTAGCCTGATATATTCTGCTCAACCTGGAAGGCAAGACATCGTTAACCAGTGCCAGGATCTTTTCAGCCCTATTTGACTTCTTTATGAAGAGGAAGTTTAAGGTGATTGAATCACCGAAATCTTTAAGAAGTACAATAAGCTCCTTCTCGTCCATGGTGATGCGAGGCAGATTAGCAGTTATCAGTTCCCTTGTGCTATCCTCAACGATCTTTAAGACATCTTCTATCGCAGACTCATTGGAAAGCGGCTGAGGTATTAGCTGGTAACTTAGGCCCTGCACAAACTTAAAAACCAACTTGCGCTCGACATAGGCCTTGCCTGCCTCTAAGTCACGCACGCACGTCGGGCATATTGGAAAGTTCTTAAAGGATTCGCTCTTATTGAAGTTAACAAGAAAGCCATCTTTGTCCGTATTAAAGAAAGCGTAAGGAGACACGCCACCCAGTACAGTACCTCTCCGACCGCAAACGCTACAAGTACCTTTGCCCTCGAATCTGCTTTCCTTCTGATTGACAAGTTGAAGGAATATATCCTTGAACACATCCATGTCCCGTACAAATCTCTCCTCGTCTCCTTGCTTGAAAACAACTGTCACATACGTGTTGACTTTCCTGTTCCTAGGCAGTTGTTCGAGAACGTCGCGCTCGATCTGCGCATAGTTCTTCTCCAAAACACCGCAGATGCGGCCCATCATCGTGCGCACGCTCTGGTCGAATTCAGAACTATCAGCTACCTTTTCAAAGAACTTGATTACTTTTTTCTTTACTGTTTTCTCGGGTGAATCGGTGTATTGAGCTGAAGGAGACGGATTAGGACCGTTACCCCCGAAGCTCTTATACAACATTCTTCTGCAAAAGTCGTTCTTGAGGTCTGTTAACTCTATCCCACAATACGAATAGCCACCATCCGTAGTTTCACAGATGACTATTTTCAAGACTTTGTCTTGGGGTTCCTTGTTCGGTTCGAACCTTTGCTGTATCAATTGTCCGATCTCATCCTCGTTGCTGACCCCTCGAACGTGCCGGCCTATGGTGGCAACGGCTTCAATCATTGACATTCCCCCTTTCTGGAGTCCAAAACTCCCACATGCCAAAACCTTCTGAGTTCTTGGCACCTAGTCCCGTGTCATAGCTTGTCCCTATTAGTTCAATCGAACCTTCTATCTTGTATATGCCACTATATGCTTCTATTATGCTGTTTTTGAAATAGACCAAGTGCCGGTTTCGCTCAGCCGAATACCTGTGCGGGACAACTTTCAGTTTCAGCTCAGCCAAGTCCTGCTTGGAAACCTCATATCCTAGTGCTTGCATGACTGCAACGTATTTCTTGCGAGCATTCTCCTCTAGAATTCGTTGGAACTCATCTTCGTCAGGCCTGAAGTAGTGAGTAATCTTCTTTCCGCTTTTCTCAAACGTACTGTATGTTGTCATAGGAGAAAGCATCCTTGCATACAACGTAGTTGTGAGCCTAGGCTCCTCAAGGACTTCTATGGCTGCCAGGGCAAGCTCGTTCCTACCCAACTTGAATTCCTTGCGCTCAAGTGCGTTGATGCCGAAGTCAGAAACAATCTCCCCAATAGCTGAGGAGAAGTAGAAACTTATAGAACTGCCAAAAACTAGCGAATTCCCCAAAACTTTGCCGCGCTCAAGGATGCGCGAAAACGTGAACAGCTTAAAACGCCGTGTCCCGACGGTGAACCCCTCGAGGTACAGCTTAGAACGCAAGTCAGGTGAGAACACTTTGTAGATCAGGTGCTGCAACAAGTAGTTATAATGCACCGGAATCGCTATAGGATTGCCTTTAACCTCACGAAATGTAAACTTTACTCGCATGAAGACACCCCGTACGCAATGCTGAGGAACATATAGCCCTACACCCCTGCTCTGTGTTCAGCATTATAACACAACATTATGCATTTGTCAAGTGTTCAACTGCATTAGTTACGGCCTATAGAGGTTCAGGCTATCCCTTATCGCACCGAATGTAGATATATATGATCTTGCTTGGATGCGAACATGCCGCGCCCAGAACTAACCGATAAGCATGCAGGTTCTGACTTACAAGGTCCTTCGCAGCGCGACTCGCCCAGATCGGCCGCACTAGAAAAGACAAGTCCTCAACGTTGACGTTGACGAACCCTGCACGACCCAACCACTGCTTGAAATCCTCCACGGTTGCATCGCAAACGTACTCAAGGCCTATGCTTCGAAGTGCCGTCTTGTCGCTTTCGTCGAGTCCTTCAGCGATGACGTCAGTTAGTATCAACCTACCACCCCTCCTGAGCACGCGCGCCATCTCGTTCTGCCCGATGGATGTCGGCGTTGTCGTGGGGTCAACTATGAATTCGCTCACCAGCGCATCGAACGCTTCATCGGGAAACGGAATCCGATCGAGCTGAGCTTCTAAGAGTGTGACACGATCTGAGACTGATTGAAGCTGAGCGTGGCGCACGGATTGTTCCAACAATTGTTCGTCGAGCTCTAGCCCAACAATCCGAACCCCAGTAAGACGTTTGGCAACATAACATGCAAGTTCTCCCCTGGCACTACAGAGTACAAGCAAGTTCTTTGGAGTAGCCTCTAAGAGATCACGGACTATGCGTTCGTAAATGGGCTTCAACAGTTTCTTGTCTTCTACGGTCCACACGTAAACCGCGTCCTTTGTCCCCTTGTTGCTGGCAAATAGGGCTGGCTACTGCGCTGTATAGCTCGGCTCCCAGGTCAGGAATCCGACGCCAATGCACACCCATCCGGCCACTTGGATGGCACTGTTCATAAAAGGAAGCGGCAAGATGGACCCCACAAAAGCCATCCATGCACCGACCTTGATGATTGGTCGGCCCGTGTACCCTGCTATTCGCAAGAACGCCGTTAGGAACAGTACGGCCGATACAAGTAGTACGAGTACACCCCCAATTACCCCCTTGAACAGCGTAGACATGCTCTGCGTGTATCCAGTGCTAGAGCTGATAAGAGCTTGCAAAAGGCCGCCTCCGATTACAAGAATCGCAACTACGTTCAATACAGCAGCAAGCACTAGGTAATTGAACATGAGACGGTCATCATACTCTTTGCTAATGTAGTAAACCGCGATCGCAAGTAGAATCCAAGCAACCGTTGACGCTAACTTGCCGGCAAGAGGCACCAAAGTCGCAACCATGAGTAATGCGCCGATGCCTCCCAACAATCTCGCATTGTTCAGTCGCTCACGCATCAAGAACCCACCCCCACTACAGATTCTAAACGTTCGATTGGGAAGTTGGCCTAAGGTCTAGTCATCAATTACACCGTCGCCAAACGGAACCTAGAAAAGTAAACGGGCTGTATCCTTAGTGCAAGGAGTTTGTCTTTGTCAAAGCCTGCTCGACGTCATCTAGCAGTTCTGCAGCGTCAGCTATGCCTGTGTAGAACCTGACAAGTCTGTGGTCAATGCCCCATGAGGAGAGGACTTCGGGCCTGTAAGCGGCAGTCATGGGCGTTACAATGGGTATACTGCCTCCCCAACTGACGCCAAGGCGAAAGCGTCTCAAGTTGTTGATGAATTCAACTAATTGGCCACCAGAGAAGTCGAATATGGCGCTCACAAGGCCGCCTACAGCGGTCTTGTCATCTAGCCTAGGGTACATTACATCAATGACAGCGTTCAGATTGCGCAAGCCCTGAGCAAACCCCAGACCCGAATGGCTAATCTGTTGGTGCCGTTCCGCAAGACCCGGCAGTTGGTTCGCTAAAGCAAGCGCATCATCAGGCATAAGCGTTGTACCCAATGTACTGCGCGTCATTTCCAAGTGCTGGACGCGATCCTGGCTGCAGAACACCGCCCCGCCTAGAAGCCCTGTGTCGCCTGCCAAGTACTTGCTCAAGGATGTCATGGCAAAGTCCAGATACGGGTGCCACTTGGCGTAGCCAAAACTAGCCGAAATGTCTGCTATTACCAATAATCCATAAGCATCTGCCAATTGTCTGATCGTCTTAACGTCGGGAACGCAAAGCGTGAAACTTGATAGTACCTCTAAGTAGATTGCTTCTGTGAAAGGCAGTATGTGTGCTTCTAGCTGTTCCGCATTGCTCACATCGACAAAATCAGCTCTGATGCCAAAAGCAGGTAGGTACTCCTCGAAGATTAAACGCGCAGGCCCATATATCTCCCTTTGTACTAGAACGTGGTCCCCACTGTTAAGGACTGAGAAGAGCGTTGATGCTATTGCTGACATGCCGCTGTTGAATACGAGGACACGATCAAAACCGTCCAGCTGGACAAGAGCGGTTTCGAGCGCCGTCAGTTCGGGGGAACCGTCGCGAGCGTAGTAGTAACCCTCTGAATCCCCGTAAAGAACGCTCTGCATCTGTTCGAAGTTCTCAAAGAAGAAGGGGCTTTGGGAAGTCGGCATGCTTCCTAATCTCCGCCTTCTTCTTGCCAGTCTGGGCCGCCTTGGGTAATGACAACCTTCAATCTCCTCTTGCTCTCCTCCTTGATGGGCATTAAGTCGATCTTCCTGGTGACAGACTCGCGATCGTAGTCAAGGCGCTTTAGCGTCACTGCGCGGTCGTCGATCACCGCGTAGGAACACCACGGTATGTAGTCGCGTGGCTGGCCCAAAGAGCCCGGATTCAAGAACAGGATACCGTTGACCATTTTAACAAACGGGATGTGGCTGTGGCCTACCAAGACCATGTCGTAGTGTTGCTCAACACCGCCAAGGGAAACCAATGCACCTGGTACGAAAGTCTTTGTGAAAGCAGCTTCTTCTTGCAAGGTTCCTTCTTCACAGGGCTTCAGGTACTTGTAAAGTGGGTTTGAAGGTGCGGCGTGCGCAGCCAAAAACCTCCAAGGCCCTATCTCCCACACTTCAGCTGGTTTGAGTGACCTCAAATACTCCTTGTTTTCCTCGGTCAACACTTTCACAGTGTGTTGTTCCCTGGTTTCGAAGCTCAAATCTCTGAATCTGAGTCCGCACTTGCAGTCTACCCCGTAAACAGCCGCGTAGTCATGGTTGCCCACCAAAGCGTACTTCGTCAAGCCTCTAATGGTCTCAATAACTTCGTTTGGCGACGGACCGTAGTCTACGAAGTCCCCCAAATAGAGCACGTAGTCGAAGCCTTTCTCCGCTTCAAGAACGGCTTTTAAGGCCTCATAGTTTGCATGAGCGTCACTTAAGACTAGAAGCTTCACAATCCCGCCTCCTCGCTACCATTTTACATAGCCAGGGCTAACATAGTAAGTGCTGACGATATAGCGGATTGGGGTGAGGTAAGTGAGAACTTTGATAGTCTACTTTAGTGGTAGTGGCAACAATAAGAGGGTTGCTGAGAAGCTGGCAGATCTTATCAAAGCAGACATAGAACGCCTGGATGATGGTCAAAGGCGCTGTTTCTTTAGAGATGGATTCCAAGCGGCCACCCAAAAGACCGTGGCCATAAAGCAATTGACTAAGGACCTAGATTACTACGACGACATCGTCCTAGTAACGCCCGTCTGGGCTGGAAACTTACCCGCTGCGGTGAGAACATTCCTATTGAATTACAAGGATCGCCTGCTAGGAAAGAGAGTGTGGCTGGCTTCTTGCTCAGGGTCTGGCGAAGATAACAAAGAGATCGTTAACAAAGCAATTAAGTGCCTTAGCAAAGACTTTGAAGCTGCTTTGTTGCTCAGCGATGCTGAACTAAAGAAGGCGAAGGCAGACCAGAAACTGCAGGACTTTGCTGCCCTGATAGCGCGCCCGCCGTCCTGCTAGAATGAAAGTATGCACATTTACCTATTGAGGCACCCACAGACTGACTGGAATAAGGAGATGCGCTTCCAAGGGCGCATAGACATCCCCATCAACGAGAAAGGTTGGCAGGCACTCAAACAGGCTCTGCCCATATTAGCTGCGCTACCTGTTAAAGTCGTCTATACGAGCCCTCTACAGCGGGCAAAGGTCGTAGCCGAGAAGATAGTACAGCGCAACGGCCTGCCCTTGGTGGAAGACGAAAGGCTAATAGAAGCGCATTGCGGCCGCTGGGAAGGTAAGACAGTCAAGGAGTTAACCGAAGAGGAACCTGAAGCATTTAGGCTTTGGTGGCAGAATCCCTACAAGAACCCCATGCCAGAGGGTGAGAGTTACGCTGACGTGGAGAAGCGCACTAGTGCTTTCCTAGAGGATGTGATAACTAGAGGGGAAGACGCTCTGGTAGTCAGCCACGGCATCGCCATAATCACCATGCTTAGGTATGTGCTGCAAATTCCTGAGGACTTCACACGCGTCATACGCATAGAGAATTTGGGTTTAGCCAGACTGGAATTTGATCAATGGGGCAAAGCTTTCGTAGTATCTAACCCTGGGCGGGTGTTGGAGCTACTCTCATTCCCTATCTAGGTTGGTTCTGCTTGAGCTTACCCGTGATGACTCCTTTTCCTCCACCAGAGGCGCCTCGCTTCTTAAGCTCGTCAAAGAGTGATTCGGCATCGGGGCCGCCTATAGCGAAGTACCCTTCCTGGTTAATCAGGACAATACTGCGACCTTGTTCAGCCACGTAGCCTGCCACATGTTTGAGTGCCTGAGCATCTAAGGGCAAGTCTTCCCAGTATACCTGTGCGCTTTTAGCTACAAAGTCTTGTATCAACTGAAGCATGTTCTTCTTCTGGATTTCAAGCCCTTTCTTCTGTTCGAGGATTTGGCCAATTCTTTCCTCCACCTCTCCGCTCAGCAGGTTCTTCAGTTTTTGCTCCCTGAGGCTCCATTCGCGTGCTAACCTTGCTAGCCTCAAGCCCGCAGCAAAAACAACCCTGACGTAACGCGTGTTCTTGCGTTCAACTTTAAGTATGGAGAATCCACCCACGTAACCCGTGTCAGGTACGTGAGTGCCGCCACAAGGGCATTTATCTATTCCTTCGATTTCCACGATGCGTGGATTTTTGAATTCGACCATTTTCCGAGTGACCTCAGTTTGGTCAGTCACATACGCCCTCACAGGTCTTCGTTCCCAGATTACTTGGTTCACTTCCCGCTCCAACAATTCATACTTGGCGGTATCTTCGTCAGCGCCCTGCAGTTCGATCTTTGACGAGTCATTGAAAATGGCAAACCCTTCGGACGGCCAGCCGAAATGCTTCTCCGCCAAAGCTGAGAAGATATGCTGAGCGGTGTGCTGCTGGCTTACTTCCCACCTCCAAAGCTCGTCGATGAAAACCTCCACGGTACCGCTGCGTGGATTGCCCTTAACGCTACTCGCTATCCAATATGTGACTCCGTCCACTTCCCGTGTCTCCGCGGCTTCAATGACAAAGTCGTCGCCCTTCACGACAATGCGGTCCGGTGGCTGTCCTCCTCCGCCTTCATACACCTCGGCAGATATTACAAAGGTCCCTTGGGATTCGTCAAACCTAATGAGCTCACCCTTCATGACAACACCTCCACCTTAACCTCTTGAAGCGTCTCCACCCAGCCATCAGCATTGGGTATCTTGGAGCCCACGCTTATGGCCTTCGCGCCTGCAGAGTGGGCCATTTCCACATCAACCACGGCGTCGCCGATCACCACTATCTGTGCAGGTGCCACACCAAGCTTCTCCGCAGCCCACAGCACCATGTCAGGGAACGGCTTTGGCCGCCCCACGTGTTCGGCTGTAACGATCAAAGGCATATCCTGCAAGCCCCAGAATGTCAACATGCTCCTTATGTGTTCCTCAGTGTCAGAACTTGCAATAGCGACAGGCACCAATTTCATGAGGTCAACCAAGAGTTCCTTGGCTCCAGGAAGAGGCTCATGCATTAACTCCGGGGTCATTTCCAACTCTGCTGCAGAGATGATTTCTGCCGCCAAAACGCGGCAAGTACCCCAATCAAGATGATGTGATTCCCAAATAGCTGCTGCCAGCAACGTGTGTGCCTCTTGCATAGTGCACAGGCCCAAAGGAGAAACAGCGCCTGGGTAATCAACGCCAAAGATAGACACAGCTCTTAATTCGATGTCAAGCCCACGCTTCTTTGCTTCTTTGATGTATAGGCAAAATACATGCTTCCACAATGGGTATCCTCCTGCCAAAACCCCATCCTTGTCGAAAATCACCGCTGAGGCTTTCAAAGAGCCCTCCCTGTGTATTAGCAGAACGCTTCTGTCAGGAATCACGATTCTAGGATATCACGATGTTATGATTATTAAGATGGAACACAATCTGGAGAGACTTAAAACGGCAATCAAAGAGCGGGGCGACAGGATAACAAAACCACGCTTGGTTGTTTACGATTTTCTTGTAAGGAACAGGGGGCACTTCAGCGCTCAGGAGGTCTTCAACGGCGTACGCAGCGTCTTGCCGGAAGTAACTCTCGCTACGGTGTACAACGTCCTCAGATATTTGGCCGACATAGGGCTCATACAGGAAATTCCCACACACACAGAGGTGCTTTACGATGGAACAGAACCACCACACGCCCACCTAATCTGCGTGGAATGCGGTGAAGTAGAGGATCTGTCAGGTGTTTCCGTCACCCAACTGTTGAGGGCCACGAGAGCTAAAGGGTGGAAACCTGGCCAAAACCCTGTGTCCGTTTTCGCCACGTGCCCTGAGTGTCAGAAGCGATCTGGAAAACCCTTACTCTGATAAAACTTTGACAGCTCAGATTGATAGCGCGGGGTTAACGGCTTTCGGACACGGGCTAACTTATCAAAGTCCAGTTTAGCGACGACGATTTCCTCTTCGTCATACTTGTTAGCGAGGGCTACTATGCCACTCCCATCGTCGGTATACGAAGCGGGCGCGTAGACACCCGCCTTGCCCTCGAAAGTCAGATTGCCTATCTTTCCCACCAAAAATGATTGAGCCGTGAAAACCTGGCTTGTTTGTGCTCTCGCCCACGCGCCTCTGATCTGTTCGCCCATGTAGAAAGGAGCAGGGTTCGCAGAGGGAACCAAAAGAAGCCTAGCGCCCATGTTTTCGAGTATGCGCGCTTGTTCGTAGTAGGTGGCGTCCATGCAGATAAGAAGACCGGCCTTAGTAGTACCCACATCGAAGAGGCCCATCCTAGCACCCCTCGCAATGCCCCAGCGTTCCTCTAAGGGCATGAGGTGGGCTTTATCTTGGCTCCAAATGACGTTACCCCTTCGGAACACAAAGGCACGATTTACCAGCCTATCGTTATCCATATACACCATGGTGCCCCCAACGATTACTGCATCCGTCTTCGACGAAACCTGCTGGAAAATGTCCATGTACGTTTCCACAAGCACTGGTGAGATCATGTACAGCATCTCCAGTGTGTCCTTACTCTCCAGGTTTACAGGCTCCCCAGCCATGCCCATAAGCAGGTTGCCAAATAGTTCTGGAAATACTATGACGCCGGTCCCTTGATCTAGAGCCAGAGTCAAATAGCGCACTACAGCGCGGGCATACTCTAATGCATTGCTGTACAAAGTCAACCTCACATTCATTACGGCCACGGTGTCAGCGCTCTGCAAGTTTCTGAGGACTACCTGGTCTAAGAAACTCTCGTAGATATTGGGGCTTGCTGACCTGCTAAGAGCTAGCCGCAGCTTCTGCCTCCGCCACCAACTAAACATCGTCGCCACCGCCCAACAAGTAGCGCTCGTATTTCATGTAGAGCTCGGGGTTCATGAGGCGATGGAGCGGATAAGAAGTCCTGAGCTCAAATACGGGAGTCATTTCTATGGTCAGTAGTTCGCCGTTAGGTTCTATAAGACCCGTCCTATTTGGAGTCAGTTCCACGGGGACTATGCCAACGAAGAAGGCGTTGTCTTCCTCCTGGAATACTTCTATGGAAACTAACTGGTTTTCTTGTACACCGACCCAAGTGCGTTTGAACAAAGTGAATCCGTTGTTGTCCCACGGGCCAAAACACACTACTATGTTCTTGCCTGCATAACGGGCGTACCTGTAAACAGAAGGATCTTTGGCGGCTTCGGCACTTAACACAAAGCCCCAAGGTTCTTCGCTAACACCGTCGATGGGGGCAACTTCAAACATGTTATTCTCGTCGATCGTTAAGAGCAAGATACCATCTTCTAAAACTGCAGACACCTTGGTTATGAGCATCGCCTTAATTGTAATCTATCATGTTTCGGTAACTGTGTACAAGGGCAGATCCAACCGCATCCCAACGCTATCCAAGGGCACGGTACTACCACACGCCCACAAAACTTCCAGAGGGATGTTGAGCCACCTAGCTAGGTTGAGTATGCCATCCTTGAGCAAGGTAGCACTTCCTATAAGATTACTATCCTCGTATGCCGCTCCCTTCTCTACCCTTATGTGCCTACCTCCAATGGTGTAAGTTCCCTCCTCCAAGCCCATAACCTCAGTGCCGTCAGACACGAAGACCACCCGATCGAAACCCTTCGCCTTCAAGGTGACCCCAATGATGGCGGGGTGCACGTGGACACCGTCCACGATGATTTCGGCAAAAGCATCTGAATACAATGTGGCGCCTATGGGGCCAGGCTCTCGATGATGGAAGAACCTCATGGCGTTGTAAAGGTGCGTGACGCGCTTTACGCCCATGCCAAAAGCCCTCTGCATTTGCTCAAATGTGGCACCACTGTGGCCTATGCTCACAACAGCTCCGTGAGCAGCCAACCAATGCATCACCTCAAAAGCTCCTGGTGCCTCAGGAGCTAAGGTGACGATGAGTGGCAAACCCTCCGCTACTTTGAGCAATTTCTGCGCCCTTTCAATAGTTGGCTGTAGAATGTGCTGCACGGGTTGCGCCCCATGGAAGTCCGGGTTCAAAAACGGACCTTCGATGTGCACCCCAAGGATGCGTGCCTCTGAAGGAGACTGCCTGCGTGAAGCCTTGACTATCTCGCTCACAGCGTACAGTATTTCATCCCATGACGCCGTGACCGTAGTGGGGAACCAACCGTACACACCATTCAACGCCAGGTACTCACCTATCTCCCTAATCTCGGGCAGACCCCTCATTACTGAACGCCCAATGGCACCATGCACGTGGGTGTCTACAAGGGCAGGCAGCCTCTTAATCATGTCACCCTCCTATCGTCTTATAAAACCCGCTTAACACAAATTATACGGTATCTTAAATGTTGGTACCAAACTTGTTCTCGCCGCTATTACCTTCTGGCACATTGGACCCAGCGGAGCCCTTTAGGGCTTCAAGTTGGTTGCTGATTTCTTTGAGCTCATCCCGCAGCTTCTTAATCAGGCGCCCTCTCTTGTTGTAGTACGGCAACGATAGCAGTAGCCCAATGACTATGCCCGTCAACATGGAGATCACTAATACCAACGCCACAGACCCCTGGAATGACCAAAAGAAAAAGTTAATGTTCAGTGGAGCAGTATTCTGCACTCCAAAGACCACTGCCAAGACGAGGACCACAAGGACTGAGATTATGTTTCCTGTCATAATACACCCCCCACCATAAGTTCTGTGTTTCAAAGAAACACTACCCCTTTTCTTGCTACATATGTTAAGACAGCACTTAGAACGTCCCTGAGGTACCCGTACTCCACCCAAGGCCTTGGATTGACTTGACCAAGCTGTTGCTCCCTTATGTATGGCACGTGTATGAATCCGTGGATAAACGGGAAGCCGTGTATCTCACGAAACCTAGAGACAGCGTAGAATACTTCGTTGCACACGTAGGTGCCGGCGCTGTACGAAACGAAGGCAGGTAACCCCCGTTCCAACAGAGCCGCAGTAAGCTCATGCACGGATAACGTGGAGACGTAGGCTGCAGGACCATCCGACGCCAGCGGTACGCCCTTAGGTTGGTTTCCTGCGTTGTCGGGAATAGGGTAGTCGGCGACATTAACAGCGTATTTTTCAGGGGTGACTGCCGTTCTGCCGCCTGCCTGGCCAAGGCTTATTACTGCGGTGGGGCGTAGGTCTTCCATCACCGAGCACAGCTTTTCTGCTGCATGTCGATGCACTACGGGCAATACTATGCCTACCACTTCAAAACCCGCCGCCACAGTTCCTGAGAAGTCTTTCACCAATTGCTCAGTGGGGTTAATCGAATCGCCCCCAAAGGGTTCAAAACCAGAGATAACTATTCTGGGCGTCAACACATTACACCTTTTCCAGGAACCATTGCACTGTCAGTGCCAGGCCTTCCTCCAAGGTATGCGAAGGAGCCCAACCTAAATCTGCCCGTGCTTTGTCGTAACTTAGAGCGCTCCGCTGCAACTCACCCGGTATGGCTGGCCCGTGCAGTTCCTGAGCCTCACAACCAAGCAACTGGGCAATAGTCCTGAAAATCTGGTTTACACTAGTCTCGCGCGCTGTCCCTATGTTATATACGCCCGTAGCGTGGCTAAAAGCTGCTTTAAGGTTGGCTTCCACCACGTCCTGCACATATACAAAGTCCCTGGTTTGTGTGCCGTCGCCGTTTATAATAGGTGTCTCTCCTGCTAACATTTTCTCAATGAATATGGCAACTACACCTGCTTCCCCCTTGGTGCTCTGCCTCGGCCCGTACACGTTGCTGTACCTTAAAGCGACCCACGGAAGTTGGTGCACTTCACCAAAGAAGTACAAATACTTCTCTACGGCAAACTTTGCAATCCCATATGGGGACAATGGCCGCGGTTCCACGGTTTCAGGGGTAGGGATCACATCTACGTCTCCGTAAATAGCTCCCCCGGTCGATGAAAAGACGAACTTGACCTTTGACACGTCCTCAGCAGTTTCAACCAAGCTCTGCAACACATTCAAGCTGCCTAGCACGTTTATGCTTGCATCTTCAACAGGTTGAGCAATGCTCTTACGAACGTTTATTTGAGCAGCTAAGTGGAACACGTAGTCAGGTTTGAACTCTGCTATCAGTTTCTTCATTTCGGGGCTCCGTATATCCATGCAAACGAATTCGGCGGCCGGGTTAACGTTGGAAGAATCACCCGTAGTCAGATTATCCACTACCAATACCCTGAATCCCTCACGAAGTAGCCTATCGGTCAAGTGACTCCCGATGAAACCCGCCCCGCCTGTAACCAAGGCTCTCTTCTGATCGGCCATGCTGCACCTCCAAAGCGTTTAGCCGCTGATGTCACTGCATCCCATAATCATTCTAAGCCACAAGCTCATCTCGCCCCAGCAGACTCCAACAGAACCAGAGGGCAGAGCCAATGTCAGTTAACACGCGCTAGATGTCTGTGTGGCTAACCTGTATGCCAGATAAGCGATGCCACCGCCGATGATGGCTACAGCAAACTCTAGGAGAGGGATACTAGTTAGAATCCCTCTTTGGTATAGGACGGCGGGGAAGTCCACTATTGCGTGCAGTAACACAGCGAGAAGAAAGTAACGAAATTGCCTCGTCTTGATGGCATGAAACACGATTACACTTAAAGCTATTTGAATGACCAAAGCTATCAAACGCTCAAAGGTACCCCACAGGAGAGAGGACCAGTGTTGGCTTATCAATTGCTGCAAAGATTGCACATAGACTTCACGTTGCGCCTCAGGCAATTTTCCCAGTATTTGAGATATGCGTCCGCTGTTGATGTAAAAGGATGCTGTGAGTGCGTTAACGTACGCGACAGCGCCCATCAAGATGCACTCTAGGCCACCGTGGCCGTCCCCGTACGAGAGAGCAGTGTCGTAGGAGTCGCCGGAACTCGCACGGAGTATCCTATATCCAACCAAACGGGCGGTTTCCTCAAACACGCCTGCCATTAAACCGCCATAAACCATGAAAACCCATACGTTCTGGTATATGGGAGATGCCGTCGGATCACGTCCGAGGATAAGAGCACTGGCAACGCGTTCTAGTATTAGGGCAAACAAGAAAAACATGAGGGCGCCTACTATGAAGGCACGCAAGTTGAAACGGTTTCGCCTGCCCAACCATGTAGACAAAACAAGCGGGGCGATAAAGCAGACTACAGCACCCAAGCCCATGACCAACAAGTGCGGCGCGGGAACGCGACCTTCCAAAGGAAGACCCCCCTTACTTCGTGCCCCTATTCATGAGCATTTTCTTGACCTCAGCATCACTCACTTGGTCAAAGTTCCCGTAGAACTCGCCCACTGCAAAGAACTCCTTAGGACATTCGAGGGCCACGAGCTCATCCACTGTAGGCGCAATCATTTCCTTTGCCTCCCTGGAAATGACAGGTACTGCCAATACGAGTTGTTTTACACCTTTCTTCCTCAGAAACTTTACGGCTGCCGACACTGTTGCGCCCGTAGCTACACCATCATCGGTCAAAACCACAATCTGGTTCTCCAAGTTTGAATAATCCAAAGAACCCCTTACTAGTTCGAGCTGCCGTCTTAGTTCCACGAACTTATGCTTACGTGCTTCTTCAATGTACTCGTCGCTAATCTGATATGCGTTCTTCACTTCCCGAACCACGGATACGCTACCGTCTGGAGCCACAGCACCTACAGCCAGCTCAGGGTCAAAGGGCGCGCCTATTTTCTTGATCCCTAGTACGTCCCAGTTCACCGAAAGTTTCTTAGCTAAGTTCCGAGCGACCACAGCACCGCCTCGGAGGATGCCCACGACCACCACGTCGGGGTTCTTCAGGTAATGAAGAAGCTCGACACCTAGCTTTTGACCCGCTTCTTCTCTGGAGGCAAACAACACGCCACCCCCTTTGTTGTATTCTAAACCACAAAGCGAGTGTTGACCCCCTATGAAAACATCGGCTTCAGCTAGAAAGGCGTATGCCTAGGTCGAAAGCAAGTCTTCGCTTGTCGAGTGTAGAACCGTGCATATCAGTAACTAAATCCAATTTTCTTGAAGCTCTAGGCTGATGTCCAACACCCTCACACTATGGGTCAGTTCGCCAACGCTTATCAAATCGACGCCCGTGCTCGCCACTCTTATCACTGTGTCCAACGTGATACCGCCTGATGCCTCAATAAGGATGTGTGGACTAACAGACCGGATGCGCCTTACAGCTTCAGTCAAGTCGTTCACGCCCATGTTGTCCAACATGATGATGTCGACATCAGCTTCCAGAGCCTCATCCAATTCAGCAAGACTCTGCACCTCAACTTCAATTTTCCGAGTAAAAGAAACTTTCCTTCTTACGGCATCCACAGCAGGTTTCACGCCACCAGCAGCGCGTATGTGGTTGTCCTTTATTAGGACTGCATCATCGAGGCCGAACCGGTGATTAACGCCACCGCCAACCCGCACAGCGTACTTATCAAGATAGCGCAGACCCGGCACGGTTTTTCTCGTGTCACATATCCGCACTCCGTAGGGTGCGACAGCGCGTACGAACTTTGAAGTCAACGTGGCGATTCCGCTCATCCTCTGTAGGAAATTCAAAGCAACCCGTTCACCAGAAAGAATGGACTGAACAGGGCCATTTACTTCTATGATTCTGTCGCCTTTCTTAACCGTGGCTCCTTCCGAAACCATAAGTTCTACTGATATGGAGGGGTCAAGGATGTGGTACACGAGTTCCACTACGGGCAAACCCGCTACGACGCCATCATCCTTTACTACAAAGAACCCAAAACCCCTTTCGTCTTTAAAAATCGCCTCGCTGGTGATGTCTCCGTTGCCTATGTCCTCTTGCAGTGCAAGCTTGACCAAAGGCTCCGCAATCCGCGCGTTGAAACCAAAATCACCAGTCATAAGACTCCACCCTCCCCACTTCGACTTCCCTATTGCCTCTCTTCGAAAGCACCAAGTGCTTGGTATAAGCGTCACGAGCAGATGGAAAGTCTGTCCTGTAGTGTGCCCCCCTAGACTCTTGTCTCCACAACGCTGCCTCGGTCATCAGCAGAGCCACGAGAATGTGGTTCGTGGCTTCCCAGGTTGTCCTCGCTAAATCCATGCTCGCGACTTGTCTTAGCAACGACTGCAAACTCTCCCATGTTTCGAAGAGCAAAGTCTCGTTGCGTTCCATACCCAGGCCTTTTTGGACTAACCACTTGATCTCTCTGACCAACCTGGTGTCCGTTGCGTTGTCAAACAAAGGCATCTTCTTTTGCGGTGAAGGGTATCTATCGCTACTCCTGCCAGATATGTCTTCGGCAACGCGATACCCAAATACCAACCCTTCCAATAGGGAGTTGCTAGCAAGCCTGTTGGCACCGTGCACGTATGTGCAAGCTGTTTCGCCCACAGCGTACAAACCCGGCAACGAAGTCCGCCCCATCAAGTCTGTCTTGACGCCTCCCATGAAGTAATGAGCACCTGGTGCAACAGGCACCAGGTCACTGAACGGATCCAAACCTCGTTCCCTTATGCGCTCAATGATGTTGGGGAACCTGCGTTCCAGCTTACTCCTACCTACAGGCCTGAGGTCCAGATACACACAACCTACTTGGGTTCTTTTCATCTCCCCGAGAATGGCCCTGCCAACAACGTCTCGAGGCGCCAGCTCCTTGAGAGGATGGTAGCGCTCCATAAATCTTTCCCCATAAGCATTAACCAAAATAGCGCCTTCTCCACGCACAGCCTCTGTGATTAGGAACGTAGACCCATCAGCCGCATAAAAAAGAGTTGGATGAAACTGAACAAACTCCATGTCAGTCACTTCAGCTCCTGCTCTGTACGCCAGCGCGATGCCATCACCCGTAGCCACTGCTGGATTGCTCGTAAATTCGTACAGACCGCCCACGCCCCCCGTTGCCAACACTACCCAAGGCGCCCAAACATCCCAGACCTCTCCAGTAGCGTTTAGTAACCTTACACCCTCTACGCGTTCTTCAACCAATAGGTCAAGTACATAAGCATTTTCCAAGAAGAAAAGGTTGTCCCGTCCCTTGGCTATACTGTACAGTGCATGCCAAAGCTCTTTCCCAGTAGCGTCACCGCCAGCGTGCAGTATGCGTGGCCTGCTATGAGCACCTTCCAAGCCAAAGGCGAGCACACTATCATTCTTATCGAAAGGAATGCCCCATTCTATGAGGTCTCTTACTCTTGATACCCCTTCTCTGGCAAGAACTCTAGCAGCTTCAAGGGAAGAAAGCCCGTCGCCGGCTTTCACAGTGTCAGTAGCGTGTGCCTCTGGGCTATCGCCCTCCGACAGAGCTACCGCCACACCCCCTTGCGCTAAATAAGTGGCATTATCCGCCAACGAACTCTTGGAAACTATGACGATGTTAAGAGACTTAGGCAGGTACAGAGCAGTCGTGAGTCCTGCAATGCCACTACCGACTATGACTACATCCACACTTTTGGGCAAAACGCCTTCGCGGGGCATGATTACTAAGGCTTCACTTCAAGCATGGCGCGCAATGCCCTCCGAGCCCTGTCTATGATTTCTCCTGGAAGGTCTATCTGGGGCTGCCTAGATAGCAATGCGGCATAAACCTTCTCCAACGTGTTTTTCTTCATGTTAGGGCACACCATCTTGGGGGATGCCAAGTAAAGCTGCTTGTTCGGTGCAACTTTTCTTAATGCGTGCATCACACCCTCCTCCGTGCCCACGATGAACTCGTCCTTCTCACTATCAGCTATATGTCCTATTATTTGCGACGTACTACCAATGAAATCCGCTAGCGCTTGTACCTCTGGAACACATTCCGGATGGACCACGACTTCAGCTCTTGGGTGCAATCCTTTCATTTGCGCAACTTCTTCAGCGCTCACCAGATGATGGGTAGGGCAGAAACCATCCCATATAAACACCTTCTTCTCAGGAACGCGCCTTTCGACAAAAGCACCAAGATTGCGGTCAGGCACGAAGATGATTCCTTGGTGAGGTAAACTGCGAACTACCCGAACCGCGTTGCTGGACGTACAACAGATATCGCTGACAGCTTTTACCTCAGCCGACGTGTTTACATAGCTAACCACAGCTGCTCGAGGGTGCACCTCTTTAAGCTTCAACACCTGTTCAGCTGTTATGGTATCTGCCAGCGGGCATCCAGCATTCAGATCAGGCACCAAGACAAGTTTCTGGGGAGCTAGTATCTTCACTGTCTCTGCCATGAACCTAACGCCAGCCACTAGTATTACATTAGCCTCTGAGGCTGCCGCATATTGGGCCATAGCCAATGAGTCGCCTACGAAATCAGCTATGTCCTGGACCTCAGGTCTCTGGTAATTGTGAGCTAGAATGACTGCTTTGGAAGTACGCTTCAACTCCTCTATCGCCCGTACTAGATCTGTCTGTTCCAACTGTGGTTTCACCTCTGACACATTTTACTCTACTCAACGGCACTACGCTTGGTTAATATTAAGAATATAGGAAGACTCTGTGTTCTAACGACTGTGGGAGGTGCTGCTATGGAAACATTGGCTAAAGCCCTCATAGTATGGGGATTGATCATAACGATGGTAGGGGCTGTTCTCTGGCTGTCAAGCCACCTCTTGGGTGGCCGCATACCCTTTGGGCACTTACCCGGCGACATATACATAAAGCGCGATAATTTCGTATTTTACGCACCTATAGTCTCGTTTCTATTGATAAGCATCATTGCCACATTGGTCATCAACATTATTGCTAGAATCTTTCACCGATGAGGAACACAAGAACACATCCTACGCTTTGAGGGTTTATAACTGCGTAGCCATCAAGAAGTAATGCCATGAGCTTCATGGAGCAACAGATACGAAATGCCAAGGAAAGACGTCAGCACGACTGCCTCTGTAGTAGCTCGCCGCACTAATCCCAGCGTAGACCGTTTCCTTGGGTAGTTTCAAACTGAGCGTAATGGTGTTTCCCTCGACCTGGACTGACTGCACAAGGCCTGAGGAGGAACTGAAAGTAGGTTCTGTGCCCGACAGCTTTACGGCAGCAGACTCTCGCATTAGAATCCCCGACTTGCTAAAACAGACTATATAGAACCCGAAAGAATAGTCACTACTAATGCTACCTGCATTGTGGAACGTGACCGCGGGCAACCCGTCACGACACCCGACCCAATAGAGTTTCAGGAAATCAGCTCCGTGGTCTATGACCTTGAACCTCGTGTCTCCGCGGGGATCGTACCCAATGGGGTCAGCCGTTTGCCAACAGTTCCCCGAAACTGTTGTTGCTGTATCGCTGAGGTCTGCTTTGACGCTCGGTATGTTTACTTTGTTTAAAAGCTCATTGGGTCTCTGAAAGTTCTGCAGCAGTGCAGGTATAACCAACTGCTGCGTTCGATATTGCGTAATTGCCCTCCTCTTTGCCGTTCTTGCTGCCGTCGATAATTCTAAGGATAGCCAATCGTAACCTTCAGTCAAGAAATACTTGGGCGGCAGTAGAGTCCTGTATTCATGAGCTATAACTGGCATAGATTGCCAATAACCTGAATGCACTATGTAGGTAAGCAGCTTGTAGGAAGGCCTAGGTTCTTCTGCGTAAGCCTCAAACAAAGCCGTGGAAACAAAGTTGAAAGTAGCCCAATGGTCAGGGTGCACATCTGCGGAGTCAGTTACTATGACTGTGTCAGGTCTAAAGTCACGTATTACCGACACAAGCTCGCTCAACAGCTCTGGAGCCGTATATGGTGCTCCGGTACGGTACGCCCCCAAATAAGGAACAGCCCTCACGCCCGTGCACCTAGACCTATAAGGACTGTTACCCCAATATCCGAGCCAAATAGCGCTAAGGCCCCTGTCAGGAAATCCAAGAAACACCATGTCCCTTCGATTCAAACCCAAGACATTCACTGCTCTCAAAGCTTCTTCTTGCCTCATGGAGCCGTACTTGACATAGGCAGGCGATGCCAACCGCAACCTCTTGAATTCCACCTCAGCTCCGGTGGCAAAGCAATCGCCGTTGGTCATAACCACCACTTTGACTTGCTTCCCGCGCTTTATGGCATCATAGATAAGGCCTCCCGCCCCTAGCGTTTCATCGTCAGGATGTGGTGCAAAAACCAATATCTTCTGCCCCAATTGCGATAAATCGATAGGCTGTATAGTAGGCCTTTTTACGCCTAGCCGCACCGCCGTCATCCTGCCAGCAGGCAAAGGCGATGTCTCCACAGCGAGGACCAGCACGAACACAAGGATGGCTACCACTAACTCAAAAAGCCCCTTGCTTGCTTTCTTAGTCATGACACGACTTCAGCGTAGCAGGACCTGCCAAAACCATAAAGCCAAAGGGTATACTATGGTGCTCATGACGACAGCTTTGGAAAGAAAAGAGGTGTCTAGCCTCAACTCCTGTCCAAAGATTACTGAAGCCACCATTGTAGGCATCCCAGCTTGGAGCACAAAGACTGAGGCATCTAGTTGGGGAAGCCCAAATGTCTTCGCTACCGCTAGACCAATGGCAGGTAGCACAGCAAGCTTCATGACCGCAGCAGGAACAACGCGGCTAACCCAGTTCACGTTCAGGTTGAATCCTGTGTAAATCATAGCTAACGGGGATGTCAAGGAAGCAACCATCCTTATGGCGTCTAGAACCACGCTAGGCAGAGGAACGTTGTGAAGCAGAAAACCTAACGCCATTCCTATGAATGGTGCTCTGAGCAGGCTCTTCCAATCCCTACCAATCCACAGCAGTATTACTAGAGCTATGTTGGTTTGGTCGTAAACCACAGCCTTTACCAAGGCTTCTTGGCCGTAAATCATCTGGACTATGGGGTACCCCATAAAGGCCGTGTTGCCCAACCAGCCTGCGAACACTACCTCTTTGAGCCTCGGTGGTGCCACCCTGAAAAGGGCGTTGCCCAGTACGTGAAGGATCAGTACGCCTGCAGCGATAGCTACTAAGCCTCGGTCAAAAGTACTTAGATACATAGCCTGAAAAGCGAGAGCAGGAAGAGCAATATCGAAGATGAGTTTGTAAAGAGTCTTCCCATCTGCTGCGTCAAGGATCCTGTATGCCCGCAGGACGTAACCCAAAGCGATCAGCAAGAGCAAACTCACAATTACAGCCATAGGACATATTTTAGAGCATGGTAAAATTAAGGCACGCTTAACTTTTTGGTACAATAGGTTTAACTTTGCTTTGGCTTTCCGTTAATAGAATGTGAAACGTGACAGCAATGGTGGAGGAGGAAGCTCATGGCTAGGACTGTAAAAGAGCTCATTAGAGAAAGACTGCCGAACAACTTGAAGGATCTGGCTGATCTTGCTTACAACTTCTGGTGGTGCTGGTCGCGTTCAGCCATGAAGATGTGGCAACGCATCGACCAAGAGTCGTGGCTAAAGCATGAGAACCCGGTAAGGCTCCTCCTCAGCGTGCCCGTAGAGAAACTAGAGGAGCTTTCCCGTGACGAGGATTTCCTATCACTGTATGAACTGGTCACCGAGCGCTTCAAAGCTTACATGAAATCTGAAAATACCTGGTTTTCTGCCAACTATCCGCAGTGGGATGAAAAGATAGTGTACATGTGCATGGAGTACGGCATCAGCAAAGGATTGCCCATATACTCAGGTGGTTTAGGGGTACTAGCAGGTGACCACCTAAAATCAGCTAGTGACCTAGGTTTACCCCTGATCGCCATAGGTCTACTTTACAAACACGGTTATTTTTCACAAGAAATAGACGCTGAAGGTAGGCAGCGCGAAATCTTTCCCGAATACGTGCCTGCAGATTTACCTATAACGCCGCTTCTTGATCAGAATGGAAAACAAGTTCTGATAAGCGTGCCCATCGATGACACGCAGCTGAAAGCACACGTTTTTAAAGCGGAAATAGGTAGAGTGACGCTTTACTTGCTTGATCCCGACGTGGAAGAGAACTCTGAGCACCACAGAAAGGTGTGTGACTACCTATACAACCCGAGCGTTGACGTGAGGCTGTCTCAGGAGATATTGCTCGGCATAGGAGGTATGAAACTCCTAGAACATTTGGGCGTAGAACCCGGGGTCATCCATTTGAATGAAGGGCATCCAGCTTTAGTCTCTTTTGAGAGGATCAGAGCCCTTATGGAAAAGGGCTTGCGCTTCCAAGAAGCATTAGAGTTAGTAAAGGAAAGCACGGTCTTTACTACTCACACGCCTGTGCCAGCCGGTCATGATCGTTTCCCCATAAGCTTTGTGGCAGAAAAACTGAGGGGCTTGTTGGCAAACCTGCCCGCCTCAGAGTTCTTGAAGTTGGGTAAGGAGCATGAGGATTCAGCTGATTTCAACATGACTGTATTGGCTATTCGTACGTCTTCTCACATAAACGGAGTGAGCCAGCTTCATGCCCGGGTATCGCGGGAAATGTTCAAGAACCTTTGGAAGGGATTGACATTGGATGAAATTCCCATAAGAGGAATCACCAATGGTGTGAATACCTTAACGTGGGTAAGCCGCGAATTCTCTAGATTGTTTGACAAATACTTAAGTCGCGTGTGGAGGGAACACACTGACTTGGAGGGCATTTGGTATGGAGTAGAGCGCATACCAGACCAAACGCTTTGGGACGCCCATCTGAAAGCTAAGAAACGCTTCATCGAATTCTTGCAAGACAACCTCCGTAGAAGAAACGAGAGACTGGGGATTCAGGCTGACGTTCCGCAAATACCTGAAGACGCGCTGATAATTGGATTTGCTAGGAGATTCGCTACGTACAAACGAGCGGTCCTCATATTCAAAGACCTAGAACGGCTCAAGAGGATCCTCAATGACAGCGAACGTCCCGTCTACTTAGTGTTCGCTGGAAAAGCCCACCCCAAAGATGAAGCCGGTAAAGACTTCCTTCGGCAGGTATATCAGATTACCCAACACCCCGACTTTGCGGGCAAAGTTTTTCTATTAGAAGACTACGACATAGCCCTAGCGCGCAACATGGTTTCAGGTGTTGACGTTTGGCTGAACAATCCACGTAGGCCTCAAGAAGCTAGCGGAACAAGTGGTATGAAAGCTGCTATTAACGGAGTTCTAAACCTAAGCGTCTACGACGGTTGGTGGGTGGAGGGCTACACAGGTAATAACGGTTGGGTAGTGGGAGAAGAGTCACTTGAAGCTGAGACAGAAGAGGGCGACTGGCGCGACGCTGAAAGCCTCTATGAGATTCTGGAGAGGGAAGTAGTTCCCACCTACTACGGCGATAAAGCGCGCTGGATTTACATGATGAAGCAAAGTATGAAGAGCATTGTGCCCGCGTTCAGTAGTCACAGAATGATGAAACAGTACATGGAAGAGTTCTACGTCAAGGCACTTATCGATGCGCAGTGGCTCTCTCAAAACGATTTCTACAACGCTAAGCAAGAAGTAGCCTGGAAGGAGAAAATGCTCAGCCACTGGCATACCGTCTCCATAGATTCGGTACGCCTGGACGACTCCGTAGGTCTTGAAGTTGCAGTCAATTTGGGTAACCTCGAACCCCAAGACGTAAGAGTGGAAATCTTCTTGGGTCGAGAAGACTCTACCTTAGAACGTGTCAAGACCCTTGAGATCCGCAGGTACAGAAGAGAAGGCGATTATTATGTTTACACTTATCACAATGGCTTTCTGCGCAACCTCCGCAATCCTTGTTGGTATTACGCCGTAAGGGTGCTGCCAGCAAAGCTTGTGGAAGATCTGGCGCTTCATATTCCTCTCATTTGGAAACAGATATAGGGCTGGGTTAGACCCGGCCCTTTTGTCTGCTCCGAAGTACAGATAGCGCTTCTTCGACTATTCTTTCGCTGCTGTCAGGCTTCGCCAACCTCTTTAGGTTGCTCGCCAAACTAGCACCTACTCCCTCAAAAATAATTCCCTGTACCAGGTACGGCAATTCGTCCAAGTCACGCGTCTGAACTGCGGCTCCCTTGGATAACAAGAATGCTGCGTTGACGCGCTCTTGTCCTGGTAGCGGCCTGAAAAGGATAAGTGGGACTCCTATACATGCGGCTTCTGCGATGGTGGCGCCCCCAGCTTTCGTAATCATGCCGTCAGCAGCAGACATGTAGAGATGCATGTCATCCGTCCAGCCCTGCAGTATGACCCGATTCCCTGTCTCCGCGTCGTCAATAATCTCCCTGCCATGGAATGCCTTGCCCATAATAGCCGCGAACGTTACCTTCTTTCGGTATGTCCTTCGGGACAGATACATGGCCACATCCTTTGGCTTGTTGAGACCGAACCCACCACCTGCTATGAGGACTACTGCCTCCTCTTCACTCAACGCGAGAAGCTGTCTAGCCTCCTCTTTGGGCGTTGGAGCTGCGAACAAACGTTTCACAGGAATACCCAAGGGCAGGATTCTCTCTTTTGCCAACAAGTCCTCACCTATGTAGTCGAACATGTCTTCGTGATGCACAGTGTGGAAGTCTATGTTCGGCGTAAAGAATAGCGAAAGCACATGGAAGTCAGTTATAACGTCAACTAACACCGGATTTCGCCTAGCCCGCGACTTAGCATAGGACAGTGCGATAGAGACTAATGGCATAGTTGAAATGACTATGTCGTATCGCCCTTCCTTAAAGAGGCCCCTTATGAAAGGATACGCTCCCACCTGTATGATAGAACCGAGATTCCGCGCCTCCTCCTCGTTCACTTCTTTTGAAAAGTTGTAGAACAAGTCGTACAAACCAGGTATGTACTTGATCATCTGTAAGTAGGCGTCTTTGACCACAAACTGAATAGGCCGCGGCATCACCTTCAGGAAATCCACCAATTGATAATCGATGTTGCGCAATGCCAGACTTTCAGCTATGGCTGCAGCTGTCGTTTCGTGCCCCGATCCCACGGATGCGTAAGCTACTAATGCCTTCATGTGTTTAATTTAGCACGGCTTCTGGCGAACGAGCCGAAACTGTTTTACAATCAACGAGAGGAGGGGACCATTTTGGCGATGCTTTTTTGGATGTGCGCTGCCTACTTGCTGGGGTCTGCCAACACAGCCACCATAGTATGCCGAGCCCTAAAAGGCGTGGACATAACGACGCTGGGTGACGGCAACGCCGGTGCAACCAACGTATTCAGGAGTATAAGCCCCGTATGGGGCGTCGCGGTAGGTCTTACCGACGTATCGAAAACCTGGATCATGCTGTGGTTGGCTGCGCACAAAGGTTTGAGTGGAGCCTCCTTGGCTCTCGTGGGAGCAAGCGTAGCGGCCGGGCATGTGTACCCTATCCTGTTCCGTTTGAAAGGCGGCACTGGTCTTGCGTCATCGTTGGGGGGCCTGCTGTATTTTAACCCACTGCTGGCTGTGGAGGTCTTCGTGATAGCTGTGCTACTTACGATCCTCTGGGAACACACCGGCTTTACTATTCACCATCGGTTCGATGCACTTAGTTCTGCCGAGTCCATAGCATTTGTCATTGTTCTCATATACACAGCTTTGTGGGGGACCTTGGAATTGAGAGCTTTCATGATCCTATGCACGGCTATCATAGCTTTAAGAAGGCGGCACGAGGCATCATCACTGACAACTAAGCTTATGGGAGGTGGGTAGGGTGGAAATACACCGAGTAACGGTTACACCTTTAAGGAGCAACTGCTTCATCTTGAAGTCTGAGGGCGAACTTGTGGTAATTGATCCAGGCGGTGACCCTGAGCGTATCCTGAGAAGGATAGACGAGTTTGGTGGTCGAGTGGTCGCTATTGTAGCAACCCATTACCACTTCGATCACACAGGTGCCGTGGAAGAGATTAGGTCACACTATAAGGCTCCTTTCATGATCCACGAAAACGAGGTGCCGTTCATGAAGGATACCAAGGCTGATCGCTTACTCATAGATGGGGATGAAATAGCTTGCGGAGCTGAAGTCTTGCAAGTTATCCATACTCCCGGTCACACCCCTGGAAGCATATGCATGCTGGGAGACGGTTTTGTGATAACTGGTGATACCCTGTTCCAGCACGGCTACGGCCGTACCGATTTTCCCGGCGGTTCTGAAGAAGAGATGTTGCATAGCCTTGCCAAACTGGAGAAAATCCTAGTGGCCGGCATGACCGTATACCCTGGACACGGTTTGCCTTTCGAGGTGAAAGTGTAGCATGGTGAGAATACACATATGGGACGGTGCCACATCCATAGGTGGAAATAAGATCGTACTGGAGGACACAGCCAAGGGCACGTCCATAATGCTAGATTTCGGCAAGAACTTCGCTGCTGAGAACAGGTACTTTGACGAATTCCTAACACCAAGGACCCCTAAGGGTATACACGACTTCATCAGCTTGGGTCTGCTACCTAACGTATCAGGCCTATACAGGGAGGACCTGATCATCGATAGGTCCTTCGAAGCACAATCGTACCAATTGTCATGTCCCGTGGCTGCGCTCCTAGTAAGTCATGCTCACATGGACCATGTGGGTTACATACCCTATGTGAGGACTGACATACCCGTAGTCTGCTCTGCCACTTCAGCTGCCATCATGAAGGCTATCCAAGATACTTCACCGGGGTTGGAGACTGAACTGGCCTTCACAGAACTCAGGGAGCTCGCCAGCCGCCATGGGCATTCAATCCTTGTAGCAAGAGGAGCCAAGAACAGAGTTTTTAGGCCTTATGCTCTATTAGGCACTGTAAGCGATCCGCGCATGTATCACGACATGTGGCTTACCGTGCACAAGAAGGAGAAAAAAGAAACAGACTTGCGGCCTCCACAGTTTCTGACCAATAGAGAACTTCATTTCCAGGGCTTCCGCATCAGGTATTGGGACGTGGACCACTCCATACCAGGAGCATTAGCTTTTGCTATTGAAAGCAGTAGGGGCTGGATAGTCTACACAGGTGATCTTCGAGTGCATGGCAGACAAGCCCAAGAAACTAGGACCTTTTTCAAAGAAGTGGCTGAGCTCAAGCCTGAGATTCTTCTGTGTGAGGGAACACATCCCCTCGGTGGCAAACCTACTTCCGAAGAAGAGGTCTTTGAAAGAGCGCTGAACGCTGTGAGCAAGACCAAAGGTGTAGTGATTGCTGATTTTGGCCCAAGAAATGTAGAGCGCTTGTTGTCCTTCCTGCAAATTGCTGAAGAAACGCAACGCATGCTCGTTATAACAACGAAAGACTACGTTGTCCTCCGTTATCTGCACGCGGCGGACTCAAGGATACCTGACCCCTCTACGCACCCGCGCATATTGGTTTATGTAAGCCCAAAGGCCAGTACGAATATGTGGGAGACAAACGTCATTGAGGCTCTGCCAGAGCCAAAACGCGTACTACCAAGGCAAGTAAGTTTGAACCCTGGTGATTATGTGCTTTGCTTCTCATACTATGACTTCACCAATTTACTGGACATGAACGTAAGGGGCGGGACCTATATATACTCATCAAGCGAGGCATTCAATGAAGAAATGAAACTTGATCAAGAGAAAGTGCTGAACTGGATCAAACACTTCGACCTACAGGTCAGAGGACGTATAGGGCCAACTACCAATGGTAACGAAGATCCCTTTCACGCCAGTGGCCACATACATGGAGATGGCTTGGTAGAGATGGTAGAGACCATAAAGCCACGCCATCTTGTGCCCATTCATACAGAAACGCCTGGATTTTTCAAGAGGTTTGAATCCATCTGTACAGTCCTGTATCCCAATCCAAATGAGCCGATCGTCATATAATGCTGCGCTTGAGAACGGATAAAGCAACTATGGGCCTATAATATGTCCATGTGCCATCCCCATAGGATTCTGGAATATGTGCTAGCGAGTCATGCCGCGTAGGCTCCCCATCAAACTCTGGCACGAAAGCGAGCGACCCAGAGAGTCTCTGCTTACACGAGGCGCTAACAGCCTCTCCGACGCCAAGTTGCTGTCCATAGTGCTCAGGACGGGCACCAAAGACGAGTCCGCAGAGGATCTGGCCATAAAACTAATAAACACCTTCGGAGGTTTGACAGGACTATACCGGGCAGACGTAAGACAGTTGATGGCAATCACAGGAGTGGGCTTAGCAAAAGCAGCTCAAATCAAAGCAGCCCTCGAACTTGGAAAGCGGGCCGTTACCGAAGAAGCGAAGAGTAAAGCACGGATACGCACACCTGAAGATGCTGTAGAGTACGCCATGAGTTACTTTGCGCCCATTTTGTGCCTAGAGCCACAGGAGCACTTCCTAGTCCTGTTATTAGACGCTAAGCATAGACCAATCAAACATGTGGAATTGAGCCGCGGAGATGCAACACAAACTGTGGTGAGCTCTAGAGACGTGATACGCGAGGTATCACTAGCTTCAGCATCTGCCATAATCATAGCTCACAATCACCCATCGGGTGACCCTGCGCCTAGCGCTGAGGACTTAGCCATCACCCAAGGATTAAAGGAAGCCTGCAAACTCGTAGGCACGGTACTGCTCGACCACGTAATCATCGGAAGGAACAGTCATATTAGTCTGGCCCGTGAGGGTCTTCTCTGACAGACAGGTCAGAACTTGCCAACTTGCCGCCTTACGGCCTTTACAATGTCGTTTTCCAGGGCCTGTCTGTAAGCCAAATACAGCCTCTGCATACCCTCAGCATAGGAAAAACACTTTTGGGGCTGCGATCTCATTTCTTCCATCAAGTGCGCTTCTAACTTGTATCGCCATTTCTCCACTTCGAGTGCTGGCATGGCTTTCACGGGGCCTGCGTTGGTGCTAACCCAAAGCCACCACTGATCAGGGGCAGCCGGGTCTTTGAGCAACCTCAAGAATTCGTCGAACGAATCGGGCAACCCTACTAGGCAATTAGACGCCTCATCGTACTTGAGCATATTGCCGCTCCCTCAATAGGGTCTAGGGGGCATAGGTGCCCCCTAGACCCTACAGGACTATTACTCTCTTACCCACTTTATTGGTTTCATCAAGTCCAGGTCAGGTTCTTTGACCCATGTAGCATCTTCACCGGTGTCGGCTTTGGGGAAGAAAACCTGCAACGGTTTTGGATCAGACTTCACCAGCCACGAATACTGCCTGGTCATCTTGAGCGAACCGCTCGGGCATACGTCTACGCAAAATGCGCAGAGCGTGCAACGCCCATAGTTGATTTGTGGCCTCTTAGGTTGCCCCTTCATGCCCTCAAAAGGCTTGATCTCGATCATCTCGATGGCGCCCGCAGGGCAAACACGCTGGCAGTTGGCGCAACCTATGCACAAATTCCAGTCGTTTTGATGCACGCCCCTATAGCGGTCAGCGATAGGTTTCTTCTCATAGGGGTACCTAACGGTCATTGGCTTCTTGAACAAGAACTTGACTGCCTTCAGCGGCCTCAGATATCTCAGCATAGAAGCACCCCCTATTTGTCCAAATCTGGCGGGCAGATCTGCAGCGAAGACTCCGCTACAGGGAAATCCGCGTACTCTAGGCCCACACACAATTTCTCCACAGCTATCACGGCATGGGTCGTAGAAGGTCCCCTAACATAGGCTCTGTAAGGAGCTATGCTTTGGCCGTCGCTAACGATGTAGTAACCGTACTCGCCCTTCGTGCTTTCGACGTGCACAAATACCGAGCCAGCAGGCACTTTCCAATTGATAGCGGGGTACGGCTTGTTCAAGACGGCACCCTTAGGCAACTTATCTGCCAACTGTCTGATTATCTGTATGGATTGCCCGACTTCCATGAACCTTACCCAGTTTCTCGCCAACGCGTCCCCGTCGGTGTGGGTAACCACCTCGAAATCTACTTCGGGATAGGCCAAATAGGGATCCACCTTACGCAAGTCGTAAGGGACTCCGGTAGCCCTAAGGTTGGGTCCTGTTATACCCATCTCCACGGCTTGCTCAGGAGTTATTTTCACCAGACCCTTCATACGCCTTACCAATGCTTCGTTCTCAAAGAACATGTTGTAATAATCAGGTATGTGCTTCTCGATAGCATCTAGCACTCTCAGCATCTTGTCAATCCAACCCTGAGGCAAGTCTCGGCGAACGCCTCCAGGTATCATGAAGATGTGATAGATACGCGCGCCCGTTAGCTCTTCAAACAAGTCGAGCAGCAAATCCCTCTGGCCCATACCCCAGTACATGACTGGATAAACACCTGTGGCAGCAGCAGCTCCACCCAACATCATCAAGTAACTGGTTATCCTCGCCAGCTCCAAAATTATGGTCCTTATGTACACAGCCCTAGGGGGTACTTCTATGTTGGCCAGTTGTTCTACAGCCATGCAGTATGCAGCTTCGTTCACATCAGGTTCGGGCACACAAATACGGGGCACCAGAGCCACGTTGTTGAGCCACTGCCTGCGTTCCATAAGCTTCTCGAAACCGCGGTGTAGATAGCCAGGTACCGCCTTGACTTCAACAATCTTCTCGCCGTCCACCTTAAGCTTGTAGGCAAAGTTACCATGTATGCCCGCGTGTTGGGGACCCATGTGCAGGTCGTAGGAGTACAGTTCTTCCCTCATAGCTGCTCACCCTCCCGAAGCTCCAAGATAAGTTCGTCGTGCAAGGGGTTAGCTAAAGCTGGATGCGTCTCAATGTACTTCTCAGGATCAAAGTCTTTTCTGAGCGGCGGAATGTCGTCCCAGTCTTCTAGCACGTACGGTTCATACTGCCTGTCGTTACCCTCGAATACCACTCCAAACATTTCGTGAACCTCACGCTCATACACTTCCAAGGGCAGGTATATGTGGCGTAATGACTTGAACTTAGGGTTGTCCCTAGGTATGCGCGTCTTAATCAACACGCTCTCGCCCCTGTCCCAGTCGAACAGGCCGTAAACCAGCTCGAACTCCCCCTGCTCAATCCAGTCCACGCATGTCAGAAACATGAGATGCCTGAACTGTGGTTTGAGGAGGGAGAGTACGCCTTCCACTTGTTCCGCCGGGACCAGCACTTCCCACTGCCTTGCTCGCAGTTCTCTCTTCTCGTAGTTCAAGCTCGACAACGTATCATTCATAAGGTCATCACCGCCCGCCAATTCTCGCCGAAGAGGGCCTTCTGGTTCTTGTCATAGTATTCGAAATTCTCGTGATACTTCTGCCACGCATTTGCTTCGCCCTTCTCCACCATCTCCCTGAGCTTTAGAAGCGCGTCCATTACGGCCTCAGCTCTGGGCATGCAGCCCTGGATGTACAAGTCCACCGGTATGAACAAGTCTAGCCTGTTGATAGTGTTGTAGGAGTCGTAGTAAATACCCCCATCTATGGGGCAGGAACCGTGAGCGATTACGTATTTGGGTTCAGGCATCTGTTCATACACGTATATGACGCGCTTCAGCGTCTTCTTGGTCAAGTAACCCGTGATCAAGAAGATGTCAGCCTGCCTAGGTGTAGCCATGGGCATGATCCCAAAGCGCTCCACGTCCCATCTAGAGGTGACAGTGGGAGGCATCTCAATGGCTCCGCATCCCGTACAGTACATCATCATCCAGAGCGACTTACTAGTCACTTTGTCTATTAACCTAGCCCATTCCATATATCCATCCCCCTCAACTGAACAAGACAATCATCAGACCTATGAGTGCCAATACTGTGGGCCATTTCCACAACAAGGCAAATGCTTGGTCAGGCCTAAACCTCCCGTACGTGATGTCAACCAAAGATGCTATAACGTAAAGGAACAGTGCCTTCAGGGTGACAAGCCATAGCGGGCCACCACCTAAGAACAGGACACTGAATAGAGCAAGCTCTGCGAACAGGTTGAGGGCTGCGAACAGGAACATCATACCTAGATACTTCCCACCAAACTCTGTCATGATACCCGTGCCTATCTCGTGAGGAGCAATGGCTTGGTCAAAAGGCTTCTCTCCCATCACGCCCTGTAAAGCAATATGGCCCGCCACCGCCGCCACTGGGACCAAAGCATAAAACCAGTTGGAAGGATTCCACAGTCCGGCCGACTGCTGCATAGCAGCAATTTCAGTTAGTCTCAATGTCCCTGCTTTGGCTACTACGGCCAGAACCGCTAACATGAACGGGAGCTCGTAGCCGAACATCATGCCCAACGCCCTAGCTACGCCAAGGACGCCCCACGGGCTTGCTCCTACAGCGGCCGCCAAAGCCATGCCCAATGGCCCAATGACCATGGTGTACAAGATGACAATTAGGTCACCGTAGGGCGCCATGTTGGGTAGGCCGTTAAACGGTATGAACCACAGCATCAGCGCAGGCCCGGCTAACCCCATGATTACCCCTAGGTCGTAAACCCACCCGTGGCTGAAGTTGCTCTTCTTACTGAACAGCTTGATGACGTCAGCGTAGGGCTGCCACAAAGGCGGACCGTAGCGTTGATGTATGCGGGCACTCAGCCTCCTAAAAATCCCCATGAAGAGTAAACCGATGGCCGTTCCATATATCGGCAGAAACAGCAAGGACAAAGCTGCCCAAACATTTATCTGGAAGTTGTTGAGGTTGATCACAGCAAAACACCCCCTCGAGCAGCCACATAGGCTACAATGGCGAGCACAACGAGAAGTAGCATGGACGCCAGCGCGCTGGCATTGAGATCAGCGCTGATATTGCGTATAACATCACCAATAGCCTTTTCCAAGAAGCTGGACAAACTCTGAAGCCACTTTTCAAGGCTCACTTTCTCTGCGTAAGGATCTAATATGCGCTCAAATGGTCCATAGAAGTGAGACGATACCTGTAAGTTCCATTCAGGCTTAGGTGGCTCACCGGCATACCATGTGTTCCTAGGAGATATCCAGCGAGCAGGTGCGCCCGAGCTCCAAACCAGTAGGGCGATGAGCCCAGCCGTTATAAACAAGGCCAACAGGTAGGCACTGTGCCAGCCTCCGACGCTTGTGGTCGTCTCGAAATCCAAAGTCAGTAAGTTGCGGAACGACTCCAAAGGCAGCGTGAGGAATTGCTGGAAGCTTGTGTTGAATATACCAAGAAGCACCGTCAAGGCAATGGAGAACAGGCCCAAAACTATGCCAACTGGGCTTACCTCCTTGTACTCATGCTTGATTTGGCCCCAGAATATGCCGTACACGTACCTAAAAGCGTACATAAAAGCGCCAGCGCCTACCACAAGAGCTAAGGCAGACAGCACGTACACCTTCATCTCCACAATGGATTCATAGATTAGGAACTTGGCAGCAAAGCCCACGAGAGGTGGTATGGCGACTGCCGACAGTATAGCCACGAAGCCGAACATAAATGTGACTGGCATCTTGTGACCAGCGCCACCCAACGAAGCTATACTCTTCGTTCCCACTTGGTGGTAAATCCATCCCACTGGTATGAAGAGGCTAACTTCAAAGAGCGTGTGCGCATAGCTGAGAAGCATCGCGCCCATAAACGCGGCAGGCAACGTGTAGCTCTCCACTTTCATCAGAACCAGCGCAATAACCACATATGAAAGCTGGGCGATGGACGAATACGCCAACAAAACAGAAGCATCGTCAGCGGACCAAGCCCTTATGGTAGCCACCACAGCCCCGGCTATGATTACTCCGTCTATGAAGAAGCTCACCCAAGGTATGTTTCTGAACATACCGAATTGCGCAAACCACTCGAATCCGGTGATTAGCACCAGCAGCACAACCCCAAACACGCCTGCTTTTGTCATTGCTCCCGACAAGTATGCCGAAACCATGGGGTCCACGCCCTCGTAGGTAGTAGGTACCCAAAGATGAAAAGGCGGGATACCAAGTTTGATAAGAAAGGCAACAAACGCCAAAGCTAGTCCTACCATAGCCACGACGTCGTACTCACCCAGATTGTTGACCACCGTGTTGAAGCTCAGGTCCCATGTTCCTTTGGACATGAGTAGCGCTCCAGCCAGTAGCAGTACGCCCGAGGCCACAGACCAAGCTAGGTAAGACCGAACAGGCTTCTCAGAAGTAGCAGTCAACTTCACGATCAAGAGTCCCGACCAAGACATAACTTCCCAACCCAAGAACAATGCCAGAAAGCTTCGTGAAGTGAAAACGAGAAATATTCCCAATGCGTTAATGAGCGTTAGAGCCACGAAAGACTCTATCCATCTTCTTTCCCTTACTTCATACAAGGCGACATACACGAAGGTTAGCGTAAACAAGACCAAAGGCCAAAAGACCCTGGATATGGCAGTCCACATGTAAGCCACCTGGCTATTGAAGAAAGCAAAGCTTATGGACTCCGCTTCTGTAGATAGTTCGTGCAGCCAGCCGTATCCCGTGGCAATTAGACCCAGCACGATAGCAGCCAACTTGCTCCACCGGCTTTGAACCAGCGAGAGCAGGCCAACAGCCGCTGCGCACAACGAGAAGACTATAAGCAAAGTAGCCATCTACATCACCTTCCCCAAGACTGCCAGCATATCGTAAAGTCCTTGCACCATAATTACGGAGCCAGCAATAAACAAGACAAGCGAACTAACTAAGGACGCAGCAACGCGCTTATCGCACACAAAACCAGCGCCCGCAAAGCTGGAAACCCAACGTGCCAACACGACGGCCTTTACCAAGATTGCTACTAACACGACGACCGTGGTGGCAGGCATTTTCAGCCACAGACCACCAAAGAGAAGCCCCACTTCTCCAACGAATCCAAGCGACAGAGGGAAGCCAACCAAAGCGAGCATGCCCAACAACAAACCAGCCGTTCTGCCTGCATGCACCCCGCCATCGGCCAGTATCAGCATGGCGAATTCGCCAAGAACAGCTGTAAGTAATATGGCGGCAAAGGCGGCATTTGCGCCCACAAGCAAAGCGACCAGCACAATACCCGCCTCCGCCATGGACAAGTAGCCGATAGACTCTCTGAAATTCTTCGACTGCCAAGCAGCCACGGCACCGTAGAGGATGGTAGCCCAAGCTACAACTGAAACCCAACTCTGAAGGCCGAAGATTGCCGCAAGTCGCGCAATGAGTGTCATACCAGCGGCAAACCCAAACGGCAAGAGCGCAAGCAGTTCTGCAGGGGCTTCCTTGTAACCTTCAGGGACCCAAAGCGCGAGTGGCAAAAGTTCTGCTTCAGCTGACATACCGACAAACAAAGCAAGCATACCCATAGCCTTAACAGTAGTGGAGGCCTGCCCAACTTCCTTGGCCAAGTGTGCAAAGTTCAATGTCCCCGCGGCAGCGTACAGAACTGCCACACCCACCAGATAGAAGGCAGCACCGATTTCGGCGTACATCAAGTACTTGAATGCAGCCTTAGCGCCACGCGTACCTTCTGCAGCCATCACAGCAGCTGTGGACAGCGCCGCTAGCTCCATCATTACGAAGAAGTTGAAATAGTCACCTGTTAGGGACATGCCCGAAACGCCCAACACATATATTGCCAAAAGCGTGTAGAAACGGCCCGTTCGGTTTTTCCCAAGCGTGAGTAGGACAGCTAACAGGGCTGCATTCGTCAGCAGGGCAATCAGTGCACCCAACATAGAAACCTGCAACCCTATGCCCGTGGGTGGTGCAAATCCGCCTATAGTTACGGTGAACGTACCTTCATAGTATGCTCTACTTAAATTGGTGGCAAAGACGAGAACATTGAACAGGGCAGTTAAGGAGAGCAGAGCACGCATCACCTTGGCATCGTACTTAGCGGCGCTTGCAAAGAACGCCACAGCCAACGTTATGCCAAAAGCCCACATGGGGTCAATGAACATCGAGATCACCACCCTTTGCAGAGCCTGCTCTGAGTGCTAAGGCCGAAGCTAAGCCCACCGATGCCGCACCAATGACTATGGACGTGAGTATGAGCGCTTGAGGGACTGGATCCACAAAGCCACTGAATTTGGCGCTCTCTTCAAAGATGGGTGCGGTGCCTCCCACCACAAAGCCCACCGCAATGAACAATAAATTGACACCCGCAGTCATTAACTCGATCCCTATGACGATCTTGAACAGGTTCTTCTTGAACATAATGGCGAACAGTCCTAGCCCTATCAAAGTGAAAGCGAACACATAGTAGATCATGCTTGGTCACCGCCCTTGTAGAAGTACTTGACGATATCGCTGAGTTCTATGCCCACTTTGAGGCCTATAGCGACATAGATAGGCACAATGATGCCAGCAGAGAGCAGTCTGTATGGTTGGCCTAAAGGCATAATCTGGCTCAAGAAGCTACCGCTGACTATCAATCCTGCGATTCCCAAACCTGCGAACACCCATCCACTCAATGTCTCAATCCAATAGAGCGCTCTTGGCCTCTGAAATCCCATCACAACTAAGTAGAGGAGCGCTAGCGTAGTGGCAACTACGGCACCTCCCTGGAACCCCCCGCCTGGAGTCAGATGTCCATGGATGAAAATGTAAGCCCCGAAAACGAGTAGGTAGGGCGCTAGGAAACGAGCACCGTACTCCGTCACAAAACCAGGTCTTGGCCTTTCTGTGTCGTATCGTTGGGCTAGAAGCATTCCAACGCCTAGGGACGCCAGCAACAACACTGTGACTTCGCCCAAGGTGTCAAACCCCCGATAGGAAACCACGACTCCTGTTACCTGGTTGGCAGCTCCGTGGTCCGCCAACCCATTGGATATGTAGTACTTAGCTACTAGATCATTCATCTTATCCGTTCCAAAGCCGAGTTCGGCGATAGGCAGTAGGAAAAGCGTCACTAGAACAGCTACCACAAAAAAGCCCACCGCGTACTTCATAACTCCACCTCCTTGCCCGACCGCTTTATGGCGTAGACAAGGATCATGGTCGAGAGCGCAGCGCCTACAGCAGCCTCAGCCATGGCCACATCAGGAGCTTGCAGTAGAAGGAAGAAGATGCTCACCACTAGTGATACATATCCCGCAGCTATAGCCGCACTGAGCAAGTTGCGGCTGGATATGGCATATATGGCAGCAACGAGCCCTGATATGAATAGAGTGACCTCAAAAGCGAACATGAGCTTCACCGTCCTTGGTATAGGCCTTGATTCCCAACTTATGAGCTGCCCGAATCAAGGTGCTCGCACCTACTGGGTTTGTGAGTATCATGAGAAGCGCAAACACTGCAGACTTCAGTATCCAAACGCTGCTCGCGCTCAAATATGCAATACCTAAGCTAATGCCCAACACACCAAACGTGGCAGCTTTTGTGGCAGTCTGCATACGAGTGTATACGTCAGGCATCCTTACAAGCCCGAGGGCTCCTAGCAGCTGGAAGAACACACCAATCCAGACGAAGGCCCAACCTATCCATTCATTCCAACTCATAGTCAAGCCTCTCCTCTCTCTTCGAGGAACCGCCCCAGAGCTACCACCGCCGCAAATGAAATGGCAGCGTACACCAAAGCTACGTCAGCATAAATAAACCTGCCGAAGTGGAAAGCGACCAAAAAGAGAGCGGCAGCAGTTATAGTGGTGGCGATGTCTAGTGCCACCATACGGTCAACTACGGTCGGCCCCACGATCATTCTAAACACTGCAAGCAGAGCGGCAATGCCCAATAGGCTGATAGCCAACACCATTATCCTGTCACCTCTTTCAGAATCCGCTCAAAGTTGCCACAAATGGCTTCTTTAGCCACCTCCGGCCTCTTGTCAGCCACGTCTATCCAATGGATCGTGTATTCACCGTCTTCATCTACGTCCATGGTTATAGTTCCCGGCGTGAGGGTTATAGAGTTTGCCATGATGTACCTTCCGGCCTCAGATTGCAGTTCAGTCTTGAAACTCACGAACCCGGGGTTAATGGGCAACGCCGGGTGCAATACGCGGTACGCTACATCCAGATTGGCTTTGACCAGCGCAACCAGGAATGCAGGTATATACTTCACTACAAAACTAATCACACCTCTTGCTGAGAACCTCTTTATGTCAGGTCTATTCCAAATGGATGCAACGACAGCCGACACCAGCACTCCAGTGAGGATCTCTTGGAAAGCCGTCGTACCTGTAAGGCCAACCCATAAGGCCAAGGAAGTAATGAAAACCCAGGCCCAACCAATCATTCGCACCGCCTCCTATACCTATACCTGGTAATGGTTTACTCAGGCGTCGTATAAGAACAATTCTACAATAACCCCTTTGTTCAGTATGATAACGCTTGAAACAAACAAGGGCACCCTTCAGGGTGCCCTCGCAAACAGACCTTTGCAACGCAGAGCAGACGTACAGCGAAGCTTAAAGACTAAAGGGTCGAGATATTCAGCAATGTGTAGATGAAGCAGTACCTTGTTACTGCCGTCAACAAGAGAATAGTTCCTAAGATAGACATGATAAGTTTGGGTCCTTTCTTCAACTGCACCTTGAACGCGATCCCCCAGTGAATCATCAACCATCCCAAGGCCAGTCTGATAAGAGCATCCAATAGCCCGACGTTCATATCTTCCACCTCCCACACGCTTTTTACCCTTAACCGCAGCCTCTTTATCCATCAAACAGCCCAGTAATTAACCCACACGCACCAAAGAGTCTAGAATCTAGTCGAGGGAGGTAATAGCGTTGGACAAGAGCTTCTTCGACCAAGTTCCTAATCGCCGAGGGACGAATTCTGTGAAGTGGGACGGTTTGGAAGCTTTCTTTGGCGTGGGCGATGCTTTACCCATGTGGGTCGCAGACATGGACTTCAGGTGCCCTCCGGAGGTGACTGAAGCTGTCGCCAAGCGCGCAGACCACGGTATCTATGGTTATGCCTACAAGGATGATGAATACTACGAGGCAGTAATTGAGTGGTGGAGCAAGAGGCACAGTTGGAGCATAGCTCCACAGTGGATACTCACTTCACCAGGCACGATTTCCGCTTTGGCAGTAGCCATCGAAACATTTACCAAGCCCGGTGATGGAGTGATCATTCAGCCACCCGTATACCCACCGTTCGAAAGGACCATAAGACTCATGGAGAGGCAGCCGGTCTACAACAAGCTTGAAAACAGAGACGGCAAGTACGCGATCGATCTAGAGGGCTTGGAACATGCTTTAAGGGCTGGAGCAAGAATGCTCGTGCTTTGCAGTCCCCACAATCCAGTGGGCCGAGTGTGGACAGAAGAGGAGTTACAAGCGTTGGCAGGTGTACTCGAGCGTTTTAACGTGCTGGTGTTCGACGACGAGCTCCACGCTGACATAGTATATGCTCCAAACAAACATGCTCCGCTCTTGAAGGTTGCCCCACAACTCAGTGACCGTACCATAGTCGCTACATCTGTGAGCAAGACGTTCAATTTAGCAGGCTTAGAGAATACGAACCTCGTAATAGTTGACGATAGCCTCAGACAACGAATGTCAAACGCCCTAATGGCTCACGCTATGTACCGCACCAACTTGTTTGCCATAGTAGCCACCAAGGCTGCCTACAAGCATGGAGAGGCTTGGCTTGATACTCTTCTTAGCTATCTGAGCGAAAACCTAGACGTCATGAGAGCATACTTCTCAGCGAACCTGCCAGAGTTGAAGTGGGTAGAACCTGAGGGAACGTATTTGGCCTGGCTAAGCGTCAAGGACCTTGGGTTCAACAGCACGGAGGCCTTCAAAAGAGTCTTACACGAGGGCCACGTTGCCGTACAAGACGGGAAGGATTTTGGGCCTGGAGGAGAATGGTTTCTACGCCTTAATTTCGCCACGCCCCGTGAACTGCTAGTTGAAGCCCTGCACCGCATCGCCAGATCTCTGAAATAAGAAGGGGGAGCCGAGGCTCCCCTCTACCACTCCGATTCTCAGCTGATTATTTTGGGGTTCTTCTCTATCAAGTCGACTATGCCGCCGTAATCTAACTTCTCGAACGAAACCTTGTCAGGGTCGTAACCTCGGGCGACTAGGTCTTCGACGCTCACAAACACGTTGACTCCCCGGCTTTTCAACTGTCCCAACATCTGAGGCTCTGTAATGGCGTACAGTACCCCATCCTGTATGAGCAGAAGGTCATCGCCATCGGCGGCAGCATCAAACAGTTGTGAGTTCAACATTCTTCGCTGCGCACTGTGTTTAACGATTATCAGGGACACTTCTACCACCCTCCTCACAACCAAAGCACGAAGTCGTATTCGTGCAACAGCTTTCCTACTTCAGCGTCGCTTATTAGTTCTGCGTGCCACCTAGGGTCTACATCGTTCTCGCTGAGGCCGCGCCATTCGAGGCAGTCTTTATTGACGTATACTTTCGTACCGTAACGCTCTAAGTACCTGAATACAGTGCTCAGTGGTAGCAATCCAATGCGCTCTGGCCGTAGGTTCTTGTTGACAGTTATCACTGCGTCGCGTGTCAACAACACCGCTGGTTCCAAGTCCTCAGCATACATGCCGAAGATGCACCTGAAGGCCTCGTTGACCCAAATGGAGCCCACTGGTGCTTGGTACACTGCAAAGAGAACTTTCCTCATACCTCCACCACCCCTAAACGGCGAAACTGACAAAGCGGTCGCAGTGGGCAAGCAACGAAGCCAATTCAGGAACGCCGCTTAGCATTGAACCTGGCACCGCATCTTCGATGTTCAGCCCTCTGTACTCGAAGCATAATCCGCAAATGTGTATGTCGACACCCTTTTCCGCTAATCCTCTGAGCATGTCAGCAATGTTGCGGTCCATCTTGATAGGTTTCACCTTCGTATTCACTGCTAGGACCGAATCGGCGAACAAGAATATCGATACTTTATGGCCCTTCTCCACCGCGGCTTGAGCAAGTTTTATAGCTGTATCCATGTCTTGGTAACTGTACGGTGGGTTGATCACCTGCAATGCCAAGTGCAAGATTATACCCCCTTCCGGCCGTAAAGCCACCAGAACATGAACCAGTTACCTGCGATGAAGAAAATCGCAGCGACGATGGAGCTCAACGCCAAGTGTGGTAAACCGGAAAGCAAGTGACCTACGTTGCATCCACCAGCAACGCCAGCTCCCCATCCCATGAAGATGCCGCCCACTATGGCGTACACGTAAGATTTGGGGTCTCTAGGGAATCTTATCTTGAATTCTCTGTATATTAGGGCCGCCAGGAACGCGCCAACTATGACGCCAAACACCTCGAGGCCCATCCAACTGTAAGCGTTCTCGGTAACAGTTGCTTGGAACAAATTTATCCAACCACCTGTGATACCAAGGGCGTACTTCTGCTGCGACCAGTAGCCGAGCATGCCCACCAAGCCCAACAACAACCCGCCGACTGTCCAATGCATGGGCGCCTTCCTCGTGGTGGTCTTGGTCAGGAACAAGTAGGCTAGAATTAGCACAGTAAACACTATCGCTACAACCCAGGGATCCAGCCCTAGCCAATTTGCTATGGTTGGAGCCACTTTGCCCTCTTTGGCAGCATAGACACCAGGATTTGACATGGATACGGTGATGGGCTTTCCGAACCAGTTGAGCATGAATTTGAGTTTGCCGGCCCGTACTGCTCCGGCCGAAAGAGCAAAGAACGTTGCAGCGATTATGGAAACTACGTTGCCTTCGCCTATACGATAGGTCACACCGCTAGCACAACCACCCGCTAGGACCATGCCCATCCCAAAGAAGAAGCCACCCACAATCTGAGCAGCAGGGATAAATGCAAGTGGACTTAGCTTTATTAGCCCAAGCGATGCCAAGAGCTGAAAACCTACCGTTTGGACAGCAATAGCCATCAAACCTTGTTTCCATAGCCAATTGTCCTTGGCGAATCGAATGTCGCGAATGGCTGAATTGAAGCACATTCTGCTTCTTTGCAGAACAAAGCCGAAAAGCACACCAACTATGAAACCGCCCAACAATGTCTCTTTCATAGGGACTACCCCCTTCCTACAATGAGAAGGCTAAGCACTCACAGCTTCCTGAGAATGATGCGCCACTCGCTGGGCCCAATCTCTTCAATGGCAACGACTTCTGCACCTTCCTGCGGTGCATTGGCAGGGATACGCTCTTTGGACAGCGGGTAGTCAATCAGTACTTCTAAGGTTTCACCGGGTTTCATGGTCTTGAGCTTCCTACGCGTCTCCACATCTGGCACTGGACAAACTTCGCCCCTCACGTCCAACGTGTAATCAGGCTTAATCTCAGCCATGATTATCACCTCCCGTGAATATGGTAAATAGGGCACGATAAAGTGATAATACCCTTGTGGGGTATAGTACCTCAGTGCCGAGCTACCAACCTTTGACCATGTCCAATGTGGAATCGGGAACTGGATCGTTCCATAAACCGGTTGAGGAACTTCTTTTGGTAAGAGTCGTTGCTTTAGGTATACATTTGTATTATAATGTCGCTATGACGGTAATGGTGCTGTACCAAGGTAGTGAGTTTAGGCCACTCGCTTTCAAGGACGGAGAACACTGGAAAAAGGTTAAGTCCGTAACGCAAAAGTGGACTGAACCACAAGGCCACCGCCTTTTATACCATTTCGTCATAGTGACTGAAGACCACCAGATATGGGAAATGGTCTACCTGCAACCTGATGGTTACTGGAAAGGTTGGTGGAGCGCGTGAAATGGATAATCCATGTAGACATGGACGCTTTCTTTGCTAGCTGTGAACAGGCCATTAACCCGAAACTCAAAGGTAAACCCATAGGCGTCATGGCCGATCCATACGGTAGGGGTAAAAAACGATCTGTAGTGGCAGCAGCATCTTATGAAGCAAAACGCTGCGGTGTAAAAGCAGGTATGCCACCCAAACAAGCTTTAGAACTCTGTCCCAACCTTATTTTGGTGCCTGCTCACCCTTCATATTATGGGTACGTACACCGCGGCACCCTAAAATACCTGAAAACCATTTCTCAGGAAATAGAAGATTACAGCATAGATGAATTTTTCATCGCCTACTACGGCAAATCTCCCGACAGAGTGGGCAAAGATATAGAAGCTTTCGTCAAAAAAGAATATGGTATAACGTGCAGCGTAGGCATCGCACCGGGCAAACTGTTGGCCAAGATGGCTACAGAAGAAGGCAAACCAGACGGGTTGGTGTGGTGGAAACCAGAAGACATACCTGGCGTGTACAGATACCTGCCCGTCTCTGCTATACCTGGCATAGGTTCCAACCGAGAAAAACTGCTTAACCAGAACGGCATCTACACGTTAGAAGACCTTGCTTATACGCCCACCTCCGTAGTCAAGAACTTGCTGGGCATACTTGGCGAGTATTATCAAAAAATAGCATGTGGTGTAGACGAAACGCCCTTAGTTTTAGAAGAACCACCCTTGAAGAGTATTACTCGAAGCGTAACACTAGATTACAGCACCCACAACCCGCTAGTGGTGGAAGCTGTAGGTAGGCTTTTGTGTGCTTCCCTGAGCAAAGGCCTCGAAGAAATAGATGCCAAAGCCAAAGAAATTTTCATATTCTTGCGGTACGATGACATGAGCGGAGAAGCCAATGGCGTGAAATTAGAACTTTACACCAACAATGAGGAAACCATATTCCGTGCTTTTCGTGAACTTAACGCTTCCATGGTTCCCTACCCCCAAGGGGTGCGTTCGGTAGGAGTAGGTATGACGGATATAAGGCAACACTACACACCCAGTCTATTCTATAGGGAGAGGCCCAACCCACTAAAACCTGTGCTGGAACATATACGCCAGCGCTATGGATACGACAGCATCATACCTGCTCATTTGCTGTTCGCCAAGCACTACACGCCCATAATTGCAGAATAAAGGGCCCAGGATAGCTACCTGGGCCCCCAAACTTTCAACCCATCCTCACGGTGACGGGGTCCAATTGACTGCTCCCCAAGCGTTAACCAAACCATAACCGAAATACTTATCCCAACCCGTAGCACCCAAGTCCTTAGCCGTCCTCAATAGCGCCTGTTCCACCTGAGTAGCCGTAAACTCTGGATGCACAGAGAATACCAGAGCAGCTATAGCTGACACGTGGGGCGTAGCCATGGACGTGCCTTGGTAGAAGTAGTACCCGAATTTCGACGGGTCTTTGGGGTCAAACGTCTGCTGCAATATGCCATCTTTGTAGCCATCTTTGTTCTGGTCAACCTTTAGGTCACCACCGGGTGCCACTAACTTCAGTTGAGGCCCATAGCTCGAGTACTTTGTCCTGGCACCATCAAAGCGTGTGGCACCCACGGAGATGCACTCAGGATACTTGGCTGGGTAGATTATCTTCGGGTTTCCGCTATTGCCAGCTGCGCATACCACCACTACACCACTGTTTCGCGCGTAGACAATGGCGTCATGAAGAGTTTGTGAATCGAAGCTTCCTCCCAAACTCAAGTTTATTACGCGTGCACCATGATCTACTGCCCATCTAACTCCGCTGGCTATGTTGTCATAGGTACCCGAACCATTGGCATCCAGCACCTTAACAGGCAGAATGGTGGCTTCGTAAGCGATCCCAGCAACTCCTGTTGCGTTATTAGTAGATTGAGCAATGGTCCCTGCCACGTGTGTGCCATGCCCTTCGTCGTCGTTGGCGTGTGCGTCACCATTCACGAAGTCGTAGGCACCCTCTGCGTCAAAGTACGTGTTAGCCAAATCTGGAGCCTGCTTATAGGGCCCATAGTCTTCGTAGGCAACCCCTGTATCCACGACTGCCACTTTGACACCCGTACCCGTGGAAATGGTCCACGCTGATACCGCTTGCACCCCGTAGTTTGACACATAACCGTTGCTCTGCATGCCCCAATCGTAGAAGTTCCATTGATAAGGCGTGAAAAACGGATCATTGGGTACCCCAGAAACGTCCAACGCATAAGCTATGTAGTTGGGTTCCACATATTCGACGTCCTTATCCCTTGCCAGCTGCGCAATCAAAAGACCTAAATCTCTGCCCTCAGAGACTTGGACCACTTCGTAGGGCGCACCATAGCCCCACCGTACCCTGCTCAGCCCAAAAGCTTTGGCTAAACGATCTGAAGCCTTGTGCATGTCGGTTTCTGCCTTGTATCCCACGATCAACTGCCCTGGTAGAAAGCCATCTTGCACATCTCTAATAGCTAGCTTGATGCCCAAAAACGCACTGTCGGCATACGCCACTGCCTTGGGCAGTCCCGCACCCCACGGCCAATTCGGTGACAAAGCAAGAAGCAGGGCTACTATGCACACCACGGTGGCCAATAACAAAATTCTCTTCTTCACGATCTACACCTCCCCCGGCCTCGGAGGGTCTCCGCAAAGGCTCCCGGGGCTATCGGTTAATTATACCCTGTGGTGCTATAAAATGCCACACCATGTTCTTTCCAGTTCCACAGCGAAACCACTGATAAGCACCCCGATGTACAATAGCAAAAGGGGCTCGATGTGAAGCGTTGGATCGGTTTAGTTCTCTTCGTAGGAGTTTTGGGATTCCTGCTTGTGGGTAGTCTTGCACTTGCTAAATGGACTGCTAAACAGATATCTACAAACCCTATTGGCCCTTCAGGCCGTCTGGAGCGCGCCCTGAAGAATGCGTTCCCTGACATATCCGATTCCATAGGTGAGCGTGGAACTCCCACCATAACTAAGACCGTAACGGTTGGCAAACACTCCCTAGCACTAGTAACTCTAGGCACAGGAGGCGCCTATACTGACTACTACAGCGTAGTAAGAATTGTTAACACGGCAGGAGTCCTTGCTTTCCGCGTGGTTTCTTTTGAATGCGCCGGGGGCAGCCCGAAACCACTTTACTTCCCCTCAGGATCTTCAGTCAGACACGAGGAAAGGGTGGAGTTGGTTCCCGTGCCTAACACATCTGCTGGTCTACGCCATGTATCCCTCAGTCTGAACGAGAAAGGTGATATAGACGAGCTCCACATACAGACGTTCGTGTGGGATAACCGCAAGGAGGTTTTCGTGTGTATTCCCGAATTGTCCACACAAGTAGGTCCGCAGACCCATGATGCCGCAGCCTACAGTTGGGAAAAGCCAGTACCCCTGAACACAGAAGTCACCGCTTCGTACACCTTCGGCTCGATAAAGACGTTCCCTTCTACGATACAGGTTAAACTGCTTAAGATTGAAAGGATCAAAGAGAATGACCCAAGGTACGACATGATCCTGAGGGTTAACAGCGACCTCAAAATAGGCAAGAAAACAGGCTATGAATTCCTCCTAGCGAAAGTAGGGCTTAGGTACCTCGATGGGTCAGCCCCCGACGACCAACAGTTCATGCTCAACCCCCTGTACCTGTTCGTAGCGTACTCCGCCGATGGAAAAGAACGTTACGCCACCTTGCAGAACTACCCCACAGGCCTTATGGGGCTACTGGTGGCAAAACGTTACTACGTGGAGGGATACATAGTCTTCCACGTACGATCAGATGATCATAAGCCCCGCATAGGACTGCTACCCGACCAGACTTCTCCTGAGTTAGCACCTACGGTGTGGTTCCAGGGATGGGCAGGTTCAGACCCTTAGCGCTCGAGCCCCTTGGGCAGGTCTGACCACGTATATGCTAGGAGAATACCCCACTGCCTTCGTATACTCGGCGGAAACTCTGTCCTTGAAGTACTCCAGTGCTTCAGTTTTGACAATACTGACTGTACAACCCCCGAAGCCGGCCCCAGTCATCCGTGTCCCAAGCACGCCTTCAGTGGTAAGCGCAAGCTCCACTAGGAGGTCTAACTCGGGGCAGCTCACCTCAAAATCATATTTCAGCGAGCTGTGGGACTGCACCATCAGCTCGCCAAACCGCACAAGATTGCCGTTTCTGAGAGCCTGCACAGCTTGTAGTACCCTGTGGTTTTCGGTAACCACGTGTCGAGCGCGCTTTCTTATAACCTCGTCGCTTATCAACCGGCCGTATATCGCGAACTCGCCAGGCGTTACGTCGGCCAAGTTCTTAACGCGTAAGACTCTCCTCAGGTCGCTTAATGCCCTTTCACACTCGAACCGCCTTTGGTTGTACTCAGAATCAGCAAGGCTCCTTTTCTTATTAGTATTGGTGACAACCACGGCATAACCGCTCAGCGGAAGCGGTATGTGCTCAAATTCCAGGGTGTCGCTCTTAAGCAGCAGAGCGCAATTCTCCTTAGACAGGGCTGAAGCGAATTGATCCATTATGCCGCAGTTTACACCCACGAACTCGTTTTCTGCCTTGCGGCAAAGCTGAGCAATCAGAGAACCACTCAGACCGAGATCGAACAGCTCGCTTAGTCCAAGAGCTGTGACTACTTCAATGGAAGCCGAGGATGACAAACCCGCTTCCATGGGGAGATCCCCGTAAAACACAACCTCAAATCCGCCGATAGCTAAACCCTCATCAAGTAACACTTTAACAACGCCCTTAGGGTAGTTCGCCCATCTTACTACCGCGTCAGGAGAAACACTTCCGAGTTCTGCTTCAACCAGATCGTCGCAGTTCGCGGAGTACAACAGAATCCTGCGATCTTTACGTCTCCGCATAGCTGCGTAAGTGCCCAATTCCACAGCTATGGGAAACACGTATCCGCCATTGTAGTCAGTATGATCACCTATCAGGTTCACCCTGCCCGGCGCGAAGAAAACCCTAATTGCTCCACCCTCGCCAAACACTTTGCGAAAATAGCTTAATACCTTGTTAGCTCCCTCTTCTTCCACCTCTAGTCCACCTCTCTGAATCCCGCTTCCAGCAAGAAGCGAGCAAACGCTTTCTGTCCGTTAGCGTGCCTCTTGAACACACCGCAGTCGAGGAGCACCTGCAAGAACTTTGATCCAACTTCGTGCTTCAACACTTCCCAAGCCTCATCAGGTGTAAGGTCGGTGCCGTACTTACCTATAAGCTCCTCTATCCAATGCCCGTGTTTGGCTAATATGCTGTCTTCTAAGACCTGATTCTTATCATAGGACTGCCGACCAGTGAGTATGCTAGCTATTTTCTCGAGTTCACCCTTCAACCTGCCAGGGAGTATTGCCAATCCCATAACTTCGATCAGGCCTATGTTTTCCTTCTTAATGTGGTGAAGTTGCTCGTGGGGATGGAAGATGCCCCAAGGGTGCTCCTCGCTTGTGCGGTTATTTCTGAGAACAATATAGAGCCTGAATTCACCGTCAGGGAGCATGCGAGCCACAGGCGTTACAGTATTGTGCATGATCATCTGCCCGTCCTTCTCACTATACGGACGGATACTTGACTCTTCATCTTCGTATCCACGCCACAATTCCGTAAGCATGGCTGCCACGTCGACGAGAGCCTCTTTGTCAGCGCTCGTCAACCGTATCACTGATAGCGGCCACCTAATCGTATCCACCACCACCTGAGGGGCACTGGGATGACTGAAATGTCTCTCAGCTGGAGCACTTTCCATGGGGAAGATATACTTCCCCCCTTGATAGTGTTCGTGCGACAAAATCGAGCCGCCCACTATGGGTAGATCGGCGTTTGACCCCATGAAGTAGTGGCGATACTGTTCAACAAACTCTAGTAGCCTCTCAAAAGTCGCAGGAGTGATTCGCATGGGGACATGGCCTCTGTAGACCAATATGCAGTGTTCGTCATAGTACGAGTAAGGTGAGTACTGCAGGTACCACTCTTCGCCGCCAAGGGTCACAGGGATTACTCTAAGGTTTTGCCTAGCGGGATGCCCCACATTCCCAGAAAAGCCCACGTTGTCAATGCACAGTAGACAGCGTGGATACCTAGAAGACTGCGCGTCCCTTTCCCTTTCTATGTCGCGAGGGTCTTTCTCGGGCTTAGCTACGTTTATAGTTATGACCAAAGGTCCATACTCAGTTGTAGTGGTCCATGTCATGTTCTGCCGTGCTTCACTCAACTTTACGTAGTTGGAGGCCACTGACAAGTTGTAGAACCAATCGGTCGCAGCCTCGACCCCTTGCGTCGACCTGATGTGGTTAAAAGTCTTGACCACTTCCGATGCCCTAGGCATCAACAACCCCACAATGCGAGTGCTAAACAATTCCCTTTCTACGGCAGAATCTGGGATTATCCCTTTGGAAACGGCGTACGCGAGCAAGGCGCCAATAATTCCATCAAGATCATCATCGGTCTCGATTTCACGGCCCATGTAGGGTTCGGGCAACCTCAGTAGGTCCAAAAGAGCATTCCTGCAGGGGATCACATCCATTCTCTCGATAAGGCCTTTTTCCAAGGCATAGGCCAGAAGTTTTTCTACATAAAGAGCTGCAGCTTGCTCATCTGGCATTCTTGCATCCTCCGCTAGTAGGATTCCCGGTCAAAGCCCCTCGCTAGCTATCTCTCTGTATATGTACGCGCTTCGCCTCGGCTTTCGCTCCTGAGTGTCAAAGTCTACTTCGAACAAACCAAACCGCATGGAGTATCCCTCTGCCCACTCGAAGTTGTCCATAAGTGACCAATGCATGTACCCTATCACATTGACTCCTTTCTTTCGTGCTTCCCTCAACAAGTTGATGGTATCCTGAATCACCCTTGGCCGCCACTTGTCGGCTTTATCAGCCGTCCCATGTTCTGTGATCATCACGTCTTTGCCATACCTGTCCTTGACGCTAAGGAGCACACGCAGGATCCCCTCAGGATAGATTTCTTGACCAAAGTCATTGGTCTCCCCCTTCACGGCTAGATCAAACCATCCCTTGAGCTTGAACCGAGCAAAAACCCTAGTGTAGTAGTTTATGCCTATGAAATCCATAGAATCTAGCAAGCCCTCCACGTGTTCGTAGTTTCCGAAGGGCTTTACGATGCGGCCTGTACTCAGAGAATCGAGTATGGCGTAATTGTATATGTAGTTTAGGCGATTGGCCAAAGCCACATCCAGGGGGTTCCAGTCCCTAAATGGGTCGATCAAAGTCATGTTGTGAGCAATAGAAACCTTGTTATCGGGATTCGCCTCCTTGATTAAGCGATAGGCGCGCGCGTGGGCCTTTATCAAGTGATTAACCGCCTTAAAAGCTTCTTTCATGTTCTTGTGGCCAGGCGGCCACCAACCCATTATGTAACCCATAGTCCCTATAACAACGGGTTCGTTTATGGTAATCCAGTAGCGGACGTAGGGCTTGAAATAAGGGACCACTTTGCTTACAAAACGCTCGAAATATTCAGGGAACTTTTCGTTTAGAAAGCCTCCTTTGTTGTAAAGCCAAATGGGTATAGTGAAGTGGTGAAGGGTGAGCACAGGTTCGATGCGCATCTCGCGCAAGGTTTCCAGCATATCTACGTAGTGGTCTATAGCATCTTCGTCAAATACGCCCTCTTCCTTTTCTATGCGAGACCACTCCACTGAGAACCTGTAGGCATTGTTGTTCAGGAATTTTATGAGTTCGAAGTCCTCCTTGTACCTGTGATAGTGGTCACATGCGACGGCGGAAGAATCGCCAGTCTTTATGCCCCCCTGCTGTTCCCAAAGCCACCAATCGTTGTTGAAGTTTCCGCCCTCCACTTGGTGAGCAGCAGTAGCCACGCCCCACAAGAACTTGTCCATTTCATTACCCCCTTTCTTTGACATCTGCCTCCTCCAAGAAAATGCGCATTTGGTGAGCACCTATGATGCCATCGGCCCCGTTTCGAAGTAATTCTTTGCCTTGCACGTTTAACGGATGCACTGTATCGGAGAGGTTCAAGTATCCCCTAACCTTGCCCCTGGAGCAACTACCTGTGAAAACATACAAATCGGTTGTGCCTCTCACGTCCTCAATCCTAAAATCAGGTATCTCTCGCTGTATGTCTATCAGTAGATCGAAGTCAGAGTGGTCCAAGCCGTACAAAGGATCCGAGAAGAAGATTACATCAGAAAGTAGGTAATTGGCTAAGATCAATGTTCTGCGCTCTTCTCTAGAGAGCCTCTTTGGCCTCAAGAAAACAACGTCAGGGTCTCGCAGGAAAAAGGAATTGCCCAATATGGCCCTATTCACTGAGTTCCTCAAGGCGTTGTAAGCAGAGACGCGCCCACCAAAGGCTAGAGCCTTAAGCAGGCGGTCTTCCCAATTATCAGCCGTATCAGGCCCTATACGGAGAATGTCGTAGAAACCAGTAGCAGGCATGACAGGAGCGCCACAGCCCATTATTAGTGCACCCGCAGACGCTCGCCGCAGCAGTTCCATCCCTTTTAAGAAAGCCTCGTAGCGGGTTGAAGCACCGTACCACTGCCCCTCCAATAACCCAGCGTACAGAAAATCGAACTTGAACATGGTGAAACCTTGGTCCAGGAGATAAGCAATGCGTTCTTGCAAGTACGATTGGACTTCAGGGTGAGTGACGTCCAAAGCGTAGAAGTAGCCACTCCACAACGGGTTAAACCCCGCAACTACGGGGCTCCCGTCACTATCTTGCAGCAACCAGTCCCTATGGAGCGTGAATAATCGGGACCGCCGTTCACAGATGAATGGAGCCATCCAAATGCCAGCACTCATGCCAGCTGCTCGAGCTTCATCGGCGATATGTCTCAGGGAACCTGTTGGAAAGCGCTCATTCTCATACCAGTCGCCTACCCTTTGTTCCCAGCCATCGTCAATCTGGAACAGACTCAAGCGGACGGGTATTTGAACCAAATGCTTTGTGTTCTTTAACAGTTCCTGCGCATTGATGCGAGTGTAATAGTAATACCAAGAGGTCCAACCCCATAACTTCTCCGTTCGCGCATGCGGCCAAACGGGAGCTGAATCCTCAACTACTTCTAACCCAGCGAATGTAAATTCCGTAGCGCGTTGACCAAACTCCACAATAACATCCAAAGTCCTATCGCTGTTAAGGCGGAAGTGTACCAAGCTCTCCCACGTCGAAGGAGATATCCTGACGCAGCAATCACCAGACCTCAAGTAAGTGAAAAAATGGCCGATTTCGGGTTGAGGATAGACAGTATCCAAGTAGTGCGCCCACAAAACTTTCCAAGGTACTACTCGCTCCTTATAAGCGGGCTCAATTTCGTAGGAAGGAGACCACGAGATGAAGCCGTTCCTAAAGAATCTCATAGGCCAAGGACCATCGGCCCGGAACCTCAGCGTCACGTCACGAATGCGCGTTTCTCTTCCCACAGTCAGCTTGAAACCAAAATCGGCCGTAGGTTGGAAAACACAGTCGCTACTGTTAAACGTGGGCGCAGTTAGTTCGGTGTTCAGGTCGCCAGCTATAAGGATCTTGCAAAGTTCAAGCTTGATTTCCATTTCTCTCCATTTCCTCTCTAGCCAGCTGCATGGCCCTATGTACCCTCATAGCGTCTTCTTGGATAAACAAAGCCACGATTATTAGTAACACTCCACACGGCACCCAAAACAGAGCCGAAGTGGTCATCGCAAAGTCTAAGCCTCTTGCATAAGAGAGGAGACCTCCCACCAAAGGCCCAAACCCGGCACCTATGGAGTCAGTCAAATTGAACACCGACGAGATAGCCCCTCTGTGTTCAGGTAGGTTAACGTTCATGAGCATAGCTTTTACGTTCGGCCCAGAGGTCGATATCAAGAAGGCTCCCACAAAGCCGTACAGCATGGGCCCCATCAGATCCCCTAAACCCGGGTTAGGCACACTAGGCCACCTCAAGGTCACCAAAATGGGCACCACGCCAACTATCTGGGCTAAGCCCAGGAATACGGGGAGGTACCTACGATCTTTGTTGTACAAGTAATTGCCGAATATACCCCCAAACAGTTTACCTGCTATGGTTCCAACGCCCAACACCAACAGCAACACTGTTCCTAACTGCACAGTAAACCCTTTATACCGCTCATAGAAGGTTATCAGGTAAAAGGGAATTATGCCCCAAGCCACGGTACCTGGTATACCTTGTAAGAACAACATCAGATTTGTCTTATTCCTGAATAGGTGCAGGTAGTCACTCAGCTTCAGTGATCCCCTGTATTTGCGCCCGCTGAGGACCAAGTCTCTGATTTCCTGTTCGCCAGCCCCTTTTGCGGGCTCTTCGCCGAACAATATCATGCCCAGTATGAACAGAAAGTTGGGAGCTGAGACCAAAATAAACGGTATACGCCAGCCGTATACAGGGCCTAGAAAGCCTGCGACAATCATGCCTAGCAGCACACCTACAGTGGTTATAGCGTCGTACCAAGCCTGCGCCCTCGGTCTCTGTCGCTCGGTGAACAAATCGCCCAAAATGGAAAACGCCAAAGGAACCGTTCCACCAAGCCCTATGCCTGTGAGAACCCTAAGAACAAGAAGCTGTTCATAGCTTTGCGCAAATCCGGTTAGGAAGCATGGTACTTCTCCAAGGAGCAGAGCTAAGACCAGGAGCCACTTGCGCGAGTACTTATCAGTAAGGTATCCCCAAACTAGCGTGACTAACGCTCCTACCAAAGTAAAAGCAGATCCAACGAAGCCTATCTCGCGGTCAGTAATGCCAAACTCGTGTTCTATTGCGGTAATGTTCGGGGACATCACGTTTTGGTCTGCTAACAAGATGATTCCTGTAAGTAGCAGTAAGACGAAAAGCGTCCGTACCCCCTTTTTGAAGCTATACACCTCATCAAGACCAATAAGCTTGAAGAACCCCATAAGGCTCCTCTCTGCTCCGAACCGCTGTACAGTATGCAGTTCGGGTTGGGGTATTTCTTACCGCCACACCAAGAGCGAAGGCATCCCCAACAGGCGGATTTAAGCCCCGCTCGTTGTCCCCACCTTAACTAAAACAAATCGTGACCCCCTGCCTCAAGACCTGCAATAACCGATACTCAATCTGTATTTTTATTATATCAAGCAGCCAAACGCATACTTTGCGTCACAAAGTTCAATGGCACAATATAGGCAACATGTGCGGTGTTTATGAGAAGCCGAGAATACTCGCATGCGGGGATGCAGCGGTTATTGTTGAATTCGGTGACCGTATTTCGCCCGAGTTAAACGCAAAGGTACTTGCCCTTACAAGTTATTTGGAACGTAACCCCGTCAAAGGAGTAGAGGAAGTGGTCCCAACCTACCGTTCAGTGCTAGTGCGTTTTGACCCGTTGATCGTGGACCCAAGGGTATTAGAATCTATGATCGAACAACAAGTGGCAAAGCTTGAACACACGAAGGTAAACAAACAACCCATATGGGTTATTCCCGTCTGTTATGGTGGAGAGTTTGGACCAGACCTCGAATTCGTGAGCCAACACGCAGGACTGTCGCCTGAAGAGGTCATATCCATTCACTCAACGCCCGTGTACCGTGTTTACATGTTGGGTTTCACACCTGGTTTCCCCTATTTGGGTGGGATGGATCACCGCATTGCCGTGCCTCGGTTGGAGACCCCGCACACAAAGATACCTGCTGGGTCGGTGGGCATAGCACTTGAGCAAACAGGTATCTATCCCATAGATAGCCCTGGTGGTTGGAGGCTTATCGGCAGAACACCGCTGACGTTGTTCGACCCGTTTCGAGAAAAGCCATTCTTGCTAAACGCAGGAGACCATCTTCGATTCAAAGCAGTTTCCAAAGATGAGTACGAGCAGGTGCGAGAGCAGATAGAGAATGGAACATATGAAGTAGAAATGATTCCTTGGGAGGCAGTGCTTTGAAGAGCGCTTTCCTAGTCCTTGAACCAGGCCTTCTGACCACCATTCAAGACGAAGGCCGTTTCAGGTTTAGGGCTTACGGCATGCCTACGTCGGGCCCGTTGGATGTGCTTGCGTACCACGCAGCTAACGCTCTGGTAGGGAATCGCAGCAACGCGGCAGCGCTGGAAATAACTGTTGCTGGGCCCACACTGCTCGCTAAGAACGAGGTTGTTGTAGCCCTCTGCGGAGGGCAGACGACCGTCAAATTGAACGGCAGCCCTATGCCTATGTGGGAAGCCGTTGTGCTGCAACCCGGCGACGTCATTGAGATAGGGCAAGTAATCAAAGGCGCGCGGTCATATTTGGCGGTGTCAGGAGGATTCGACGTCCCATTGGTAATGGGCAGTCGCTCCACCTATTTGCGAGCCCACATGGGCGGATTGAACGGACGTGCTTTGCTTAAAGGCGACTCACTGACTACCGGCGACTTCGACGAAAGCATCTTAGAGCGCTCAGGGTTGAGAGTACCGGAACATTTGGTGCCCGCATATGAAGCCAATCCAGTCATAAGGGTGATCCTGGGACCTCAGGACGACCATTTCACCGAACGCGGTTTGGAAACCTTCCTGACATCCGAATACACGGTCACCTCAGAATGCGACCGCATGGGCTGCAGGTTGGACGGCCCTAAGATTGAGCACCGACTACAGCCTGACATTGTCTCCGACGGAGTCATCCCTGGCTCAATTCAGGTGCCCGGCCACGGAATGCCCATAGTCATGCTTGCTGACGCCCAAACTACAGGCGGTTATCCGAAGATAGCCACCGTTATAACCGCCGACTTGTGGAAGTTGGGCCAACTAATTCCAGGAAACAAGGTACGATTCAGGGCCATTAGCCGTGATGAAGCTATAAGTATTCTGAAAGAGTGGAGAACGCAGTTGGACTGCTTGGCTATGAACCTCGTGCGCAAAGATTTTGAGGTTCATTTTCGCGTGAAGATCGGGAACCAGTTATTCCAGGTTTCTGTAAGGGAGGCTTAAAACGTGGCGAACTACCTGGTGGATCTAAACGCCGATTTGGGAGAAGGGTTCGGCGCCTACGTAGTAGGCACAGATGAGGAGTTGATGAAACACGTAACGTCAGTAAACGTGGCTTGTGGATTTCACGCGGGTGACTTCATGGTCATGGCCCGAACTGTGAAGCTCGCTAAGAAATGGAGCGTAGCGGTCGGTGCACATCCTGGTCTTCCCGACCTCCAAGGTTTCGGACGCCGCGAGATGAAAGTAACCCCCGAAGAAGTTAAGAGTATGGTCATGTATCAGGTAGGGGCTCTGCAAGCATTCTTGAAAGACGCTGGCATGCACATGCAACACGTCAAGCCCCACGGAGCTCTTTACAATATGGCGGCTCGAGACCTCGCTTTGGCAGCTGCTGTGGCGGAAGCCGTGAAATCCGTGGCGCCAGAAGCAGTATTGGTGGGATTAGCTAACTCCGAGCTTGTCAATGCAGCACGTTCCATGGGGCTAATGGCGGCTAACGAAGTTTTCGCTGATAGGGCATACAACCCAGACGGCTCTTTAGTGCCTCGGCACATACCTGGTGCGGTCATAACAGATCCAGAGCAAGTTGTTGAACGAGTGTTTCGGATGGTTTACCATCATGAAGTCATCGCCGTGGACGGGTCAAAGGTATTCATTGACCCAGACACTGTGTGCCTCCATGGTGACACAGCCGAAGCAGTAGCGTTGGTAGCAGCTTTGCGAAACGGACTGACCCGCGAAGGGGTCACGTTGGCGCCGATCAAAACAGTCCTCGCTTCCAAAGGCCTGTAGATAAGCTTAGAATACTGTTGTGTGGTGGATTTCAATTGCCGTTGTCCTAATAATCGCGATCTTCTTCTGGCTTCTATATAGGAAGCAGATAGCAGAGATGCAGGCCACGGTCCAGCATCAATTGGCTGAAGAAAGCAGGCGTTTGTATTCCGACTTGGAGCTGGAGAAGATTCGTGTAGAGCAGTATTGGAAGCAGGAATTCGAGGGTTGGAAAGCTAGGGAGCTAGAATCCATCAGATCAAGTATTGAAGAGCGTTACCAAGTCTTATTCGATCAGTGGAAGGCTGCCATGGAACAGCAGATTAGGCAAGACGCTGTCAACAGAAGCAAAGCTGTGGTCATAGGTCAAATTACAGAGCACATGGTGCCGTTCATGCAGGATTTCAAGTACAACCCAAAGGATGCTCGATTCTTGGGTACTCCCGTGGATCTAATCGTGTTTGACGGTTTGACAGAAGGTCGCCTGCGACGCATAGTTTTCATAGAAGTGAAAAGCGGGGCTAACAACCAGCTCAGCCCAAGGGAGAAACAAGTCAGAGATGCCGTTTTGCAGGGGTCTGTAGCGTGGGAACTTTACTACAGGCCGCTACCCCGTCTCTCTGACACGAGTATAGACGCCCCAACAGAAGCAGACGAGACCGAGACTACGGAATAATAACGTTCTCGTTCCTAGTGAGCACAGGCGGTAACCCTACGTGGCCCCAGAACTCTTCTATGCGCCTGCCGTCGATCTCACCCTGGTTTTTTCCCTCTATGGTCAACTTGACGTTCTTTATCGCATCGAATTCAGTCAAAGTATTTGCTATAGCGTTTAATGCCATGGCCTCTCCACCACTACTGACTGGACAGTACTTATGCGCGTCGGTAATAACCTCCCTGCTGAGGTTCACGTTAGCAACGCCATCTTGCACGCTGAACCCCAAGATGCGCGTCGTAGGCGGCATAGGGCGACCCAAAGACAAGTCTTCAGGGCCCGCGATCATGGCTTCCAAAGCCCTTAGCGGCTTGTTTTCATCAACCACCAAGTGCTCTTCTGCTCTTACACCCCAATCAGGATCCGCTGTAATGAAGTAGACCTTCACAGCCGTTAGTCTCAGCGGTATACTCTTGCCCTTGTTGTAGTCTTTGACTAAGTTCCACAAGCTCTCCGCCCGCGTGCCTAATGCTTGGTTAACGAGCTCTATAGCAGAAGCTGTAACCGGTTTTAGCTGAGCAACGAACTCCGAATCGCTTACATTATTGAGAGTTAAAGCCTTCCTTTGAGCTAGCTCCGCCTCAACAGCACTTTCCAAAACCTCTCTCTGGGTCTCATCTAGCTGCAGTTCCTCTTCTATGCTCCTCAAGTAAAGGCTGTCCATATTCGATAAGTAGCCAGGTTTTATAGCGCTTAACTTCCACTGAGGCCAATACCGCGCGTAAAGCACGCCGGCCAAGAAACCCACCAGAATTACCAGAATGACCACTAACACCCAGGTCAAGGCTTTTCCCTGCGTGCGCTTTCTCATTTGGCATGCCCCCAATCAGGCTAAAATTATAACATGAGCCTCATTGAGCAATACGGGCTTAAGCACATATACCTAAGCGCCATACCCAAGTTGCACAGAGAACACCCTACCACCCTTTGGGACCACTCCGTAGAAGTGGCTCAGCGGTTTGCTGAGTATGCAGAGAGAACTTGGCGGCCACCAGTGGGTACGGAGGCTCAAAACATCCTTCGTCAGTGCATAGACCTACAGAAAGACCTGATCTATCTGCACGACGTTGGGAAGATAGACGCAAGGTTTCAAGAAGAACTTAAAGCAGGCCGCCTTTACTCAAGACATACCTTCTTGGGACTCAACATAATACTTGATGCTGCAGAACGATTAGTGGGTAAGTATCCAAAAGAATATAGGCCCACATTGGTCTACCTCTCAACTTTGGCCGTTACATTCCACCACGCGCCCCTAATGAAAACAACCCTTCAAACAGCGAGGGAGAGTCCCGACGCCACGGGATTGCCAGCCCACCTAAAAAACCTTTGGGAGACACCCATTCGCGAAACCATTAACAGGTTGCTCGCCTATAGAAAAGACTTAGTCATAGGTGGTTGGGAACTTCACTGGGTCTTTGCTTATCTTAACGGCCTCGTGGCCTTGGCTGATGAGACAGCTAGCGCTCGCTTCCCTTCGTCTCATCTACACACATTTATTGTGGATTACAGCCTCCCCGATGAGCCATGCACCGCAGACGTGGGCATTTACTCGCCTGCGTTGTGGGCACGTCAACTATCCCGCGGAGGCCTTAACACGCACATTAGCGAAGCGTTTCGTTTCATGCAGCCGCGCATATACACTACTTTCCACGACATCCTCCCGTTCATTGCTGGCCTGGGAAAGTTCAACGTACGCTTGGTGTCATTGCTAGGAAGCACCGTCTACACACCACGAAAGGATTGGGCAGCCCTGTTTGCAGACCTGTTCCGCTCTCGTGTAGTGATTACAGATCCCCCGCGCGGAGGACCCTCCATAGTCAGGCGGACATCGGAGCACGACACTGTCCCTTACTTCATGTTCCCCCTGGAGCCACATGGCGACGAGGTAGACGAATGGACTGTCTTGACTTCGGGCTATGAAGATGCGGTTCCAACCTTTGAGTGGATAGATTTCATAAAGAGAATTTGGAACAGAATTGGGGTATTCTCTCTACTGAACAGCGGAGTGCAGTGCAGCCGAATACCTTTTGCCAAGGCAGACGTTATTGCCGACATGGAAGATGTGGAAACCGTTAGAGCCCATCTGCCTGAGACCGTAAGACATTGGCCCGTGGTTCCGCGTGAAGTGTTGGTGCACAAACTAGCCAGCAGACCTGTGCCCATGTACAAGGCCATTAAGGGGGAAATACTCAACGAGTCCCACATTCTGGCCAAGGTCAGCCAAAAGACCGTGTCACCCAAGACAGTATAATAGAGATTGGTATCGAACGAGGTGCCATAGGGCTTAAAAGGGAAGTCCGGTGCAAATCCGGCGCTGTCCCGCAACCGTAACCGGGGAGCTATGCCCATATGCGCCACTGGCACGTTTAGTGCTGGGAAGGCGGGCTATGCGACGATCCGGAAGCCGGGAGACCTGCCTGTTCGCTACTTCCGAGCCTCTTTTGCGAGGACAAAGGAGGTGATGCTATGAGGACTCGGATGTCCACTAAGATTCTTTTATTGGTGCTTGTGTCGGCAATGCTTGTAATGTCCACCTCAGCAGCTGTGACCGTCAAAGACGATGTTGGAGCTACCTTAACATTCGGTTCTGTACCAAAGAGGGTTCTCTCCCTTGCTCCGAACATGACAGAGATCATGTATGCCCTTGGAGTTCAAGGCAGCCTTATGGGTAGGACCCCCGCCGACGATTACCCGCCAGAAGTCAAGAACATCCCAATCATGGGTGATTACACGCAGCCTAACTTAGAAATCTTGCTCACTAAGAACCCCGATTTGATCTTGGCCACTAAGAGTTTTCGCAAGGATCTCTACGATGTCATGGTCAAGCGTTGGAAGGTGTATGTGGCAGACCCGCAAACCATAGACGGTGTGTCAAAGCTAATCCACGATATGGGAGTAATCTTTCAGCGCCCCGAGCAAGCGGCAAGACTCGAGGAACACATTAGGCTGACACCCATAGCCCTGCAGAGCCTAGGGGGTACTCATCCCAGCGTCCTGCTCCTGCTGTGGAACGACCCTCCCATGAGTGTGGGGAAAGGGACTTTCGTCGACGATTTGTTGAACCGCATCGGTCTTCGATCAGTAACCGCCGAGTATTCCCAGCCATGGCCAACGCTTGGTGAAGAGACCCTGCTCAGGTTGGACCCAGATTTGATTCTGTACCCATCGGCAGGTATGGGCGGACAACTAACTACTTTCAACAGGAAGCCTTGGACCGACTTGGCGGCAGTAAAGAATGGCAAGCTGATCCCCTTTACCGACGATTATCTGTTCAGGCCCGGACCGAGAATCACCAAAGGCATGGTGGAACTCTATCTCAAGGTCGCCGCTGACAAACCTGCATCCAAGGTATTGTTCGTATCCACTAAGGCGAAAATAGCTTCGCTCAACGGTGATTTGCTGGACTACACTAGATTTGCGCTAAAGAACGGTCGGTTCCTCATTGAACCTAAATACGCAGCAGAACTAGGTATCAAGTACACAGGGACGTTACGCAATAGTTCTCTAAAGGCTGTTTGGGTCCCTTCAGAGCAAATGGGCGTTTTCTTACTTCCCTAAAGTAGCCTAAAGCAGGCCAAGGAGCGTGGCTGCAGGAGGCCTCTTGGCCTGCTTTACCGTCCTTGGAAGCAGAGCATACCGTCTCTCAGATAAGAGCGTGTACACCAGGTTGTCGCGAAGCAAATCCTCTCTCGCAGGCCTTAATTCCAGAATGTCTAACATGGCCTGCAGCACTTCCACGCTCATCCGAGTCAACGCTTCCACTGGTTGGTTGCGATGTACAAGCTCGCCAATATCTGCTTGAGCTACTGATTTGGCACCATACAGGCGCTCGGTAGCTAATAGCATCCCTATCTCCACTCCGTAACCCGTGTAGAAAGGTATCTTCAGCAGTAGGTTCCTTCGCGCTGCTGTGGGCCCTGCTAGCGGTTGGAACAGAAACGACAGGTTTGGTGCAAACAAGTTTATGAGGGGCCTTGCTGCTATCTCAGTGACGCGACCCCCTCCAGCCTGCAACTTCTCCACTGCCCCACCGCCCCTGTGGAAGAAACCCTTTACCAACAAGATGTCATCCCTTATCAGCAAGGGCCCCAGCAAAGCCGCAATCATATCGGAGTGAGGATTCATCAGGTCTGTGTCCATGAACACCACTATGTCTTCGTCAGTGGCAAACAAAGACTTCCACAGAGCTTCGCCCTTGCCCACATACCCACCAAGTTCGGGCCTTACTCTTTGGTGCACATAGGTTTCGAGTCCGTACGACCGTGCAATCTCCAACGATGTATCTTTGGAGCCACTGTCCACCACTAGAATCCTGTCCAGTAACCCCAAGTCCTTCTGCAAGGGTATGAAAGCCTCAATGACTCCTGGCAGAGTCTTCTCCTCATTCAGGGTTGGCAAAACCAATGATATGGAAATACCCTTGTTGCGCTTCACCTCTACCAGCGCCTTTGGGTCAAAATAGCCAGCAGGATAGGTATTGCGCACGAACAAATCGAAGGCAGTTGAGTATTCAGCAGTGTCTACTGGCGCCACTGACCTCACGAATACAAGATCCGCATCAATAGCACGAGAGCTCCATCGTTGCATAATCTTTGCCAAGAAGTGAGTCTCGGGTACAGCCGAAGGCAAACCAAATACAGCTAAATCTAAGTCTTCTACTAGTTCTTCGACCTTAGCCCAAACGTCACCTTCTGCTGGTAGAGGGATAAAGCTGACCTCATCTACGTTTTCAGCCAAGAACATGCGGTCAAAGTCCAGCTTCGTTTCCTCAAATTCGCTGGCCTGCGGTTTATATAGGTTTATGACCCTCGTTTGAGAAATCAACCTTGCACTGCGTAGCGCATCTTCCACCTTCCTGAACAATATAGTGTTAGCCCGGCCCCTTACAAATACGCCGACTCTCCTCTTTCGGCTGAACTTCCTTACTAGAACGAAGACCACGTTGCTGGTAGCTTGCAATAATGCATTAAGCAGTTTAAGGTCGGGGGAAGTGTGAGCGTCCCATACGATCATATCCTCGGGGTTAACCCAGTTGAGAATCTGATCCAATGACTGGTCCCTTGGGTTGATCAACTGGAATTGCTCATCGGACAAGGATCTAGCAAAATCGATCATTACTGGTGCAGGCCTGTCAGTAACTAAGTGCAACATAAGGCCATTCTATCAAATCTGGGCAATAGCCCACCACTTTCTTCAGACATTCTGCGGAGCTCTTCGTGGTTTTACTCTACCTCATCCAAGGTGCCAAACTCGTAACCTTCTGCTCTGATGTCCTTGATAAGTCTGTCCAATATTTGCACGTTATCAGGCGAAACGGCGTGCAACAGAATCACAGCTCCAGGGTGCAAGCGGCTCATGACCGTCGTGTATGCCTCTTCAGGGCCTCCCTTAAGTGGCACCCAATCAGCCATAGCTATGCTCCAGAAAACGGTGCGGTAGCCTAGCACTCTTGCCATGCACAAGGTCCGCTCGCTGTACTCGCCTCTTGGCGGCCTCAAATAACTCATGGCTCTTCCTGTCTGCTGTTGGTAGTCTTGCGCCAAGCCCACTACTTCGTTGAAGAACTCATCGTAGTTCAAAGTGGGCAAACTCGGGTGATTCACTGTGTGGTTCCCAATAATGTGCCCATCCTGGGCCGTACGGGCCACTAGTTCTGGATTACTCTTCAGAAACGTTCCCGTTATGAAAAATGCTGCCTCTACCCCATTGTCCTTGAGTATGTCAAGAATCTGGCCTGTATGTCCTGCTTCATAGCCTTCGTCAAAAGTCAAGTAAACGACTTTCTTGCTTGTGTCACCAGTGAATATGGCACGGTAGGTATTCACCAGAGATTGCGCCTTAGACCCGATTTCTGGTGTCCTGTGTCCGCTTAGCACCCTCAAGCCCCAACCATACTTCGTGTTATCCATGGTAGGTGGGCACTGCAAAGACAGTAACCCTGGCGTAGGTGTTATCACCTCAGGGGCATTGTCGCTAGCGGTATTAGGTCCATCATTGTGCGCCACTGTAGGGGTTTCTTCTGTAGTGGTAGCTGTCGTCGTAGGAGTTGAAACTTGGCCATCAGGCTGCTGCCTCCACGATTGTGCTGTGTGGTAACCAAAGGCAAAACCAGCCATCAGCAGCAATACTATGATTAACCCCCACCACTTACGGTGCATTCTGCACACCAGGACTCTTATACCCACATTGCGAAAAATATAAAACGAGACAAATTCTAGTATGTGCCGCCGCAGGCCGACTGCCTTATCTGGAAAGAGCAAAGCTTACAACTTCTTTGGCTAAGGCCAACGTAGAGTCTACGACGGGAACCTCTTGGGCGACGAAGGGGAGTAACAAGGGGGTTTCGGTACAAGCAGCGATGATTACGTCGCATATCTACTCAACACCAGCGGCCCTTGCACTTCAGGTCGCCCCTCGCGCTGAGGACTCGCACAATTCCAGTCACTAGCCCCAAAGATGCCACTAAGGTGAGAGGCGGACTCTGCGAACTTCAACGAGTGCTACCGTGAACAAGCTCGACTCCGCAAGCACATCAGTTAAGAAACAAAAAGGGCGGAGCCAACGCCCCGCCCTTCTCAATTGGCCTTCCTTTCCTAGTCTGCGAAAGGAATGTCAGCTATATCCCTTGCGGCTTTTGGTGTAGCCCTACCTGTAGGCGGCAGTGAAGGATCCAGCGCGAAAGAGTCTCCGCTTTCGTTGTAAGTTGCCAACAGACTGCCAAGGCTCTTTATGGCGTTTATATCCGTGCCTGCCAGAGTGGTTCTGATGACGTCCAACGTAAATCCGCTGGGTAACGGCGATCCTCCAGGCATGGAGCTGTTCAATATGGCTGCGATAGCTTGCTGGGATGCAATCATTCTTGCTTGGTCAAGAGCTGTTCTCTTCTTGCCATCAGACTTCTTTGCCACGTTAGCCCAGAAAATGCCCATCAGTTGGTTGATGGTCGTAATGTTCTTCCACCCCAAATCTATATGGCTGCCTGCGTATGTCTCGAACACAGTGCTAGTAAACGCAAGATGCGTCTGCCAAAAACCTTGGGTACGAGTCGCACCTGCAACTTTGATAGTGAAGCTTGCATGCTCTTGCGGGTAATCTGGATAAGTAACGGGGTAGCCTAAGCCCTCTACCTCACCGTATCCGATTACGTGATATGTAGTCTCAGTGTAGACAGTCAACTGCAATGTCCAGTACCACGTCTCGTTGGGATTCAGGATGCCGTCACCATTGTCTCCAGAGAACCCAGGAGATGTATTATCCAGCGTTATAGTGCTCGTACCTCAACTATGTCCACCCTTACATTCACAAGGTTTATGTTCCCTGTGTTCTTCTCTGTGACCGTCACTGTAACGTTGCCACCAGGGAACGTCTCGTATGTGTACGCTGTCGCAGTCACCATCGTATTGGGATCTGCCACAAACAACGTATGATCATCGCTACGCACTATCTGGTTGGGGAACCCTGCCGGGCTGTATGTCGCTGTCACTACGTTCGTCAGCGTACCACCTGTGGTCAACTTGTGATCAACTGTGAACGTAGCTGTCTGCCCGTATATCAGCGTCCCTGGTGCGTAACTGCTCAGATCACCTAGCACACTATCAGCGATCGCCACTAGCTCCAGCGTTGGTGTGTCTGCACTGCTCAGGTTCTCTATCACAAACGTGTACGTCACTGTGCTGCCTACCATGGCTAGCGTCGGCCCTGTCTTCGTGATCCTAAAGTCTGGTACAAACAGGTTTGTGCTCCAACTGTCTGCAGCACTTACACCGCTGCCCTCCAAGCCTAGCACATGCGCCGTCACTGTCACGGTGTTCACAAATGGATCTACAGCATCAGCAGGTATCGTAGCTGTGTATGTATATGTCGCTGTCTGATCTACTGCCAAGCTCCCTGGGAACATCCCAGTTATGTCTCCCTTGAAGCTATCCATCACACTGTCTATCTGCAGCGCTATGTTGCCTGCGTTGTGGATCACTACCGTGTACGTTACTTCGTCACCTTTCTTGCTTAGCTCATCGCCTATCTTGTCTATCTCTATCTTAGGATCTGCCACAAACAACGTATGATCATCGCTACGCACTATCTGGTTGGGGAACCCTGCCGGGCTGTATGTCGCTGTCACTACGTTCGTCAGCGTACCACCTGTGGTCAACTTGTGATCAACTGTGAACGTAGCTGTCTGCCCGTATATCAGCGTCCCTGGTGCGTAACTGCTCAGATCACCTAGCACACTATCAGCGATCGCCACTAGCTCCAGCGTTGGTGTGTCTGCACTGCTCAGGTTCTCTATCACAAACGTGTACGTCACTGTGCTGCCTACCATGGCTAGCGTCGGCCCTGTCTTCGTGATCCTAAAGTCTGGTACAAACAGGTTTGTGCTCCAACTAGCTGTCGCACTTGTTGTTATCGAAGGATAGCCCACCATGTGGGCAGTCACTGTCACTGTATTCACAAAGGGGTCTGAAGCTCCGGCAGGTACTGTCCTTGCGTATACATAGCCAGTAGTAGCATTAGGTGCTAGCGGACTAGTGAAGTAACTGGTTATGCTGCCTGTTAGGGAATCTATGACCGAAGAGAGCGCCAACGTCACGTTGCCTGTATTCTCGATCACTATGGTGTACGTCACCGAATCCGTTATCTTGCTAAGCGGTTCACCTGTCTTAGTGACGCTAATGCGCGGGTTTGGCTGGTAGTTGCCGAACAGAATCTGAACGAAGTCGCCGTTGCCTACCACTACGGTGTGGGTAGTAGGAGTACTTGGATAACTTTGTATCCACCCTGCTTTGAGCACCTCACTGATGGTGTAAGTCCCTGTGGGAACGCTAAAGCTGAAGTAACCAGGATTTCCAAGTGGATCATTGGCAGTAACAGCACTAAGGTTCGTGCCCCCACCGGTGAGGTTAATGGTCCAACCATTCAACCCTTCTTCACTTGGGTCCCAAACGCCGTCGGCATCTCGGTCGTGCCACTTGTACCCCTCAATGGTTGCCTGGTACTGAGCTACGCCCCACTCCTCGAATCCGTCGTCGGTCTCGTAATGGTCGCCATGCCTGGCGAAAATGACCACGTACGCTCCTGGTACACCTTCAAAGTTCGCCTGTGGGATCAGCACTTTGTAGTCTCGCTTACCGCTGCCCGTGTTAATCCTATAATCCATCTTGATCCAATTGTCCGCGCCTTGGTCAAGATCATAGACCTTGGTAGCCCCACTCGCAAAGGCGTTGGTAGCCTCGTTGTATCCAGTAAGTGTAGGTGTGTTGGTTATCCACACCTGGAATTTGTCCAAGCTCATGTAAGGGTCTTTGGTTTCTTCGTTAATGTCCAGCTGGAACTCACGGTAAATCGTATCCCCGATTCTTACTTTAGGCACATCCTTTAGTAAGTAGCTGTGGGTGAAGGTCTGAGAAGAGTTCTCATCGAATTGAAGCGGCCTGTAATCCGTGTTGTAGCCTCTTTCAAAGCCACTCTTCTGCATCCTGAGGAAGGAGTAGAAGACGCCGCTACCTGTAGGATCTGTACTTGCGAACTTCGCCCACAGGGCACCGTTTATCGTGACCGTTGTGGTGCTTACATCAGTAGTAAGGTCGTACTCAGCAGCCCGCACAGGAACAACAGACACGGGCACAACGCCGACAGCGACCATGGCAACGGCCAAAACCACCGAGAGAAACTTCCTTGTGAAGCTTGCCATACTCAATTCCCCCTCTCTTCTCCCTCTGCTGACTCGCTACACGCGACGGAGGGAGCCACAGCCCTTTTCATCCATACAAACGCGCCTTCTTCATCCACGCCATCACCCCCTTGAAGGTTCCTGAGGTAGGTTTCTAGATGAAACCAAAGTTGCTGAGGGAAACACGGGTTTGCCCAGAAACAGGCCGCCACGGTGGCAGTTTGCAACGCACCAAACCTGTCCCCATGCGAAAGCGTTGAAGCGTTTCGTTCGAGCATCCCCGGCCCTCCTGTCACTCTCTTTTGTTCAGGGCCGGTTTTGCCATTGGCTCCTCTCAAGGTGAGGCAACCAGTTACGCCTTGAGGCTCACAGCCTCCCTGAGTAGATATAACTATACCACAATACTACATATCGTATACGTCGCAAACAGGCAACCTGTGAAAGCTAATGGCGCAGATTATTTTGGATCACTAAATTCAATAATAAGGCACTTGCTTGGAATATAACCAGATTGTAGCAAAAATAATCGCCTAGCGCTGTGAAGGGCAAAGTGTAGACTAGGAACAAACGGCTGGTTTCGCGTTCACATAGCCCAGAAACGCATAATAATGCTTAACAAAGCTTGGGTTCTGCAGGTCAACAGTCTAACTCAGCGCGACATTAAGTAGATGCAGCCCACACAAACCTGCTTTGCTCCTAATGGCTTTCAAGAGATGTGGCCGCATAGCGGTCTTGGCTTGCAACAGTTCTTGTCAAGCCCCTTTACCAGCTTCACTCTGGTACAGGACGTACGAGTAAACAATCAGTATTACAGCGATACTCAGAACGGGTATGAGTACGAAGTACACAGAATACTTCTCGACGAAGGCGCCAACGAAAGCAAACAGCCCCGCTACTCTGAACAGCTTTCCCCCTAGCTTGTGTACCTGATCCCATACGCGGTCAGAACTCAGCGTCCACGGCGTCCTGATGCCTATGAACCAGTTCCTCTTGGCCTTCTCGATGATGCCGCCCAAGATGAAGAAAAGTACACCCACGGCCGCAGGAACAAACACATTTATGCTGACCTTAATGCCCAAGTTCCAGAGCAAGGTCTGAATGTGAATGAGCAGCATAAAAGCGAAGAACAAGAGTACCAACTGGTAATAATAGCCGACGAATTCCCTGATGTTTTCCTTCAGTGGGTCTATAGAAGGTATAACAAGGAACAGAAGGGCCATACCCACCATCATCAGTGGCAGCAAAAACGCTCCCCAGAACTTAGGCATATAGCCGTTTACTTGTCCTTGCGCATCCCAATGGCTGGCCATAGGGTCAGGTAACCTGCTGTAAACCCCAATACTAACTGCAAAAGTGATAAGTACCGCGATCACCAACAATGCGAGGTAGATTCTTCGTGACACTGTGCTTCACCCCCGTTTGTCAAGTGCTAACCCCTACTGCTTGAATAAGCTGTTGACCTTCCAAACACGCACACGTTACGAGCCTGCTCGCTCATTGTGAATTCTATGCTAACACACAGACAATCTCAACTTTACAGAAGGATGAACTGGAGTGTCAAAGCATCTCAACGTTTACCACTACAGGCTCATACCTAACGCTTCCTTGTCAGCAATCACAGTTAGATTTGAGCTCAGATGCAAGAAACTCACCGGCAATAGTGGAGTGACCCGTTCTTCTTGCAAGAACTTCCTCATAACAGTGCTCTTGGAACTCCCACTCGCAAGCAGCAGCGTCCTCTCAGCGCGTAAGATAGTGCCTATACCCATTGTAATAGCTTGCTGGGGGACGTTCTCCGTACTGCCGTAAAGCTTCCCGTATGCCACCCTAGTCTCTTCACTTAGACTCACAATGTGAGTGTGTACAGGCAAAGAAGTAGCAGGTTCGTTGAAACCGACATGACCGTTTGTGCCTACCCCGAGCACGATCAAGTCGAAGCCACCTGCCTGCTCAATCTTCTTTTCATATTCTTTGCACTCTTCCGCGTAGTTGGCGGCAGTTCCATTAGGGATATGGAAGTTGTCGGGCTTCAGATTAATGTGCTTGACGAAGTACTCTTGCATATAGAAGGCGAAACTTCTAGGGTCGCTCTTTGGTACCCCGCAGAACTCGTCTATGTTGAAAGTCTTTACACCGCTGAAATCCAAACCTTGTTCCTTGTGTAGCTTCACTAGGTAAGCATACATCCCTTTTGGGGTTCTTCCAGTAGGCAACCCAATTACCGAGTCAGGTTTCATTTTAATCATCTCAGCTACAATACCCGCTGCTACCTCGCTAAGTTCATCATAGTTTTCAACTGCTATGAGCCTCATAACTCACCTCTCCGACATAGATAACTGAGTACGTCCTTCTAGCTTCAAGACCCTATAGCCTTGAATAAACGATGCGGCCCCCTCGCACGGTGCAAACGACTTCCAAAGAATGTCTATCTAACACGACGAAGTCCGCCATTGAACCAACCATTATGCGCCCGACTTCCCTAATACCCAATAAGTCAGCAGGGTTGACGGTCGCACAAATCAATGCCTCTTCAATCGATAACAAACCTACCTCGATGAGATTTCTCACACCTTTGTCAGTAGTTAGAGTAGAGCCTGCCAAAGTGCCGTCAGAAAGTCTCGCTGCGCCGTCTCGCACTGTGACTTGCTGGCCACCTAGAGAGACTTGCTGTTCTTCGCCCATTCCGGCCGCCATGATAGCGTCCGTTATCAGTACCAAACGCTTACTCAGCAAGCGCGCTACAGCTCTGATGACTTCTCTGGAAGTGTGAATCCCGTCGGGAATGAACTGCACATAAAAAGGCAAATTCAGTGCAGCGCCTATTACCCCAGAATCTCTGTGGTGAAAGGCCTTCATAGCGTTCAAGAAATGGGTTATGGACTTTGCCCCGGCTAAGAACGCTTCAACGGCCAGAGTGTAGCTAGCTCCAGTGTGCCCTAGCGACACAGCCACTCCTCTTTGGGTCAACATCGCGATGACATCGGCCATCCCCTCCAATTCAGGTGCCACTGTAACCATGGAGACTTTCCCTTTCCCCAATAAGGCATTCAAAGTCACTACATCGGGTCTGTCCAAGGCCTCTCTTGGTAAAGCGCCCTTGAACTGAGGATTGACGTACGGGCCTTCTAGATGAAAGCCCAGAGCCCTGGCACCAGACCCATCGATCATCCCGAGATCAAGCGACAAGACCTCAGCTAGTTGTCCAAATGTTGAAGGTACAGTAGTTGGAAGAAAGCTTGTAACACCGTGGCGGACTAGAAACCGTGCTATCTCGTTCATTGCTTCCAAAGTACCGCTCATAACATCATATCCATGCGCACCGTGTATGTGGACTTCGACGAAGCCGGGCGCGACTAAAGCATCACCGAAGTCCACAACTTCATCGCTAGCTTTTGGGTTCTCTCTAGTCAGTTTGGAGACACGCCCGTGTTCAACTCCTATGAACCACTCTCCCTCAACTTTGTAGGGCGTGAACAAGTTGCTTGTGCGAAACCACGAAAGAGGCATTTCTAAATGGACTACCTCCTTAAGAAAATTCTGTATCCATAACTTTCCAAATAGCGATGCAGTAGCTTCTCGTTGTACTCAGGTCCTCCGTCTACATTGTTGCTCACCAAGACCGGAGGTTCATATCCTCTCTCAAGCATCTCTTCGATAGCGAAAACCATTGTTTGGTTTAGTAGCAGCACGGACGCGAGCGTAGAAGTGCCGCATACCTTAGTATTCAACCCATCGATAGACACAGCGGCGTCACCATCTTCAGTGTGGTTGTCTAGTACTACGTCAGCCATCTCAAATAGTCGCAGCCCACTGGAATGCCTGGACGGCTTCGCTTTGCTGACTTCCACAGAGGTAACAGCAATTACTGGAACGTTAATGGACTTCGCAAAGGCAGCGACTTCTATGATAAAGGGATTCCGACCTGAGTTAGATATCAGAATCAGGCAGTCTCCTCGGCGCAGATCCCAGGATTTGCAAAACTCTGTCCCGACGCCCTCTAGTCTTTCGTAGCGACCGAAAGTCTCCTCAAAGACAGCTTTAACGGGCAGCAAACCACCAGCCCGCCCTGAAATCTCCATCGCTGCAGCGAATGAGTGACCGCTTCCAAACGCCTGTACGATACCGCCACCAATCACTGTATCCGCAATCAATCGGGCGGCTCGTTTCATATTTTCTTCTTGATCTCGGAGCTGGTTTATCACTCGCTCAGCTACATCGAAGTACTTCAAGCTCCTCACCCCTTGCAAGTCTAGTGCTACCAACCCTGAAATATCAGAGTCTCTGATACATTACTCCACTGAACCCAACCTAATGAAGTCTCGGATACTATCCGCAAGCTCTCTCTCTGAGTCGCAGACCGCTAGTTGTTTCACTAGCTCATCAGCTTTGGCCAACAACGATGCCAACTCCTGCAGAAACTGCAAGTGTGCTTCCTTGTCAGGAGTAGCAAAGGCTATAACCACGTAGACCGGGTCGTTGTGAGACCCAAAGTTCACACTCCTGCGCACAAGGAGCAACGCTGCACCGAGTCCTAACGCTCCGTCGGATGGTCGAGCATGAGGCATGGCGACACCTGGTGCGATGACAGCATAGGGGCCAAGTTCCTTAGTTACTTCGATCATCTTGTCCACGTACCTGGGCTCAACAACACCATCTCTGACTAACATCGCGCCGGCAAGTCTCACCGCCTCTTGCCAAGACGAGACTTCCTCTACAATTTGAAAACGGCCACCAATTACATCTAGAAAACCCGCTGCAGACATAGCAATTACCTGTTCAACTCTTCAATTGCACTTCGCAGCTTGGCTTCAATTGATGCCTTATCGCCGTAGTTCTCAACAACCACTATCGCCCTCGCTCTCGACCTCTTCTTGAAGCTCTCTGCCAGATCGGGCGCAGTCACGATAATGTCTGCTTCTATTGTCGGTGCGAGGCTAGAATCAGCTGTCTCAACCGACGCATTTACGTTGAGTTTCCTCAAAATCTCCTCCACGACCATCTTCAGATACAGCGCCGTTCCTGTGCCCAACCCGCAAGCAGTCACAACACGCAATCTGCTCGTAGCCATAAAACCCCTCCTTCAAGTAAGACCTTCTGCAGCCATGGTCGCAACGATCTCATCGACCATGATACTCAAGTATTCCTCGCCCTTCTTAGCACTTGCAACAGTAGCATCCCCAAATACCCCTGAAATACTGAGGCTTCCCAAAGACAACGCAGACCTGTCGTATGCATGAGGTTTCATGGGATATTCCCTCACAGCCTTCTCCATTTTGACTAGATCGGGCCTAACAGCAAGCATGATGGACGTTTCTATCTCTTCAGCGTGCAGAGTCAGTGAACTCTTCTGTGACTCCATCTTAAATCGCTCCAAGCCTGGGTACGAGAAGAACAAGACTTTGGTACGTACTAAATCAGACACTTCTCTGACGGCATATTTCAACGGATTGGCGTTGGCCAAATGTCCGTTTACGACTACGATGCCCTTTGGTCCAAAGCGATCCAGTGACAGAAGGAGTTCTTTAACGAGGGCCTCAAAGAGCCCCACACTAAGAGTGGGGCTCACTGGAATATCCCTCCATACCCACGAATAGGAGTAGGGCACGCTCGGGAGAACGAGGGCATCCGCTACTCTCATTGCCACCAATTCGCAAATTGCCTCAGCTATAAATGTGTCCGTGCCTAAAGGCAGATGCGGTCCATGCTGCTCCGTCGCTCCAATAGGCAACAGCAGAATCGCCTTACTAACTGCCTTCTCTAGATCTTCCCTGGTCAATTCAGCGACTTTCGCAGATGCCCTCATAACTCCTCCTATTACTTACCCATGACCTTTGCGATCAAGACAAACAGCAGTGGGTATAGCACATAGTCCGTGTCGCTTGCCCAGCTAAAGAAGTCTCCTATTGCAAACCCGAGAACGGGCCACAGCAAAGCCTGGCCTACACCCATCAAGACACCAGCTATGATGCCTCCAAGAATAGCTCCCCGAATTCCCCAGAACTTGTTCCCGTAAACTGCAGCTGTTGCACCGTGGAACCATGCGGACATAGTAGGTGCAAAGATGAAGTACGGGTACTTAAACCCAGCAAAAATCAAAGACGTCACAACCATAGCAGCCATGGCTATCAAGCCACCGTAAGCCATAGATATCTGGCCGTAGGGAAAGAACAATGGGCAGTCCAACGCTGGCAATGCACCTGGAACAAGCCTATCTGCGATACCCTTGAAGGCAGGTATCAGCTCAGCAATAATCATGCGCACTCCCGCCATCAAGATCGAGAATCCGGCAGCAAACGTCAAGGCCTTCAGCAGCATCCAGATTATCGGGTTCTTGCCTGCCTGCCCTGCGATCTCTTTAACGTACTCGAAGTTCACCGCACCTGCAATTAGGTACAAGACCAAGAAGGTAGCTGCCATAAGGAGTAGTGGCTCCCTAAGCCAACTCAGTGCTTTGGGGAAGGAAAGCTCCTCCATGTCACGTCCCTTGCGCGCCCCATTCCCTGACGCGGCTTTCGCGATCAACGAGGTTATGACTACAGGAATTGACGAGTCGTGACCGAGCACGAAGTTGTTGTTTTCATTGACGTATAGGTCAAATTTGTGCGTGTACCAAGGCTGAATTGTCTGATAAAGGCCCGTAACGATGCTCGCGACCGCAATCAGCGCAGCTCCGTCCAAGTGAAGAATGTACTTGGCTGACGTAACGAAGATGAATGCGTTCCAGAAGATCAGGTGACCCGTCAAGTATATGAACTTCATCCTAGTAACGCGAGCGAGGAAAACGTTTATTAGGAAACCAAACAGCATCACCAATCCAATTTGCATACCAAGCTGCATGATGATGTTGTTGGTCCCAATCTCGACATTAACAGGCGGCAAACCAAGAGCTTTGCTAGCAAGGTTCCCCAACGGCGAGATAGACTCAGCCATCAAACCGGTTCCAGTAACCAAGATCAACAGGCCGATCGCTGTCTTCAGAGTTCCAGACACTGTTCGTTCGATCGTCTCACGCAAAAGCAAGAACCCTAGCAGAGCTATTAAGCCCAGAAACAGAGACGGCTCCTGCATGAGAGCCTTCACAAAGTCCACAAAACCCATACCCACACCTCCAACCTCCTATTTTTAATGGTGTTGCAAACCACAGTCTTCGTGCAAAGCCTTCAAGATCCTGTCCGCTAATTCAGGAACCACTTTCAGCGTTTTGCGCCAATCGTTTGGTTCCCCGACCAATGACTTACCCATGCCTACCGCGTGTGCCCCAGCACGCAGATATTCCGTGAAATTTTCAGGAGTAATTCCGCCCGTAGCTAGGGTCGGGATGAATCCCAGTGGGCCTTGTAATTCTTTGAAATACGCAGGGCCTAAGACATTAGCGGGGAAGACTTTTACCAAGTCAGCCCCAGCTTGATAAGCCGAAAGCACCTCAGTAGGCGTCATTGCACCGATTACAGCCAGCAACCCGATTTCATGAGCCTTCACTGCTAAGTTAGGAACCAACACGGGAGACACAACGAAATCAGCCCTGCCATTTGATGCAATCTCCAATTCTGCCCCTGTGATGACCGTGCCCATACCTAGTAGCACTTCGTCTCCTAGAGCCTTTCTGAGGTTCTTCAAAGTTTCGCCAGCCTGATTTGAGTCGGCTGTGACCTCAAAAGCGCGTATGCCTGCAGCCGCAAGAACTTCTCCTATTGCAAGTACGGCGTCCTGAGGGAAACCTCTAAAGATAGCAACAAGCTTGCAATTGGCTAGTCTTTGCCTTAGAACTGTCAATCTCGATTCTGGCTCTCCCACGCTATTACGCCTCCATTTCGAGCCAACGGGCAGGGTTCCTAACGAAGAGTGTCTCCACTATGTCTCCGCCTATCTCTTCTCTGAGTCGAGCGGTGAACTTCCGAATTATGAAGTCAAACCCAGGGCCTCCTCCGTACGAAGTCAAGTAGCTGCGCCTACCCATGTCCCCTGAAACCAGAATCTGATCGGCAAAACCCGCGTCCAAAGCCCTCTTGATTAGTTCGACCCGCACGCTGTCAGGATAGTACTTAACCTTTCCGATGCCGTCAAACTGGACATAGGCACCTCGTCTGTAGATCTTCTCATGGTACTTCCAATCGGGATTTCTATCAGAGTGTCCCACAGCAACCTTCTTCAAGTTAGCACCTTCGGACTCGAGCACATCAAGAACTTCGAGCCCCATAGTGCCCACCTCAGTGTGACACCAAACGGGCACGCCCAAGGCCTTCTGTACACGTGCTGCCGCTCTCAACACTTTCTCTTCGGTAGGCAGGATCCGGTTATATGAAGTCCCGACCTTTATGTAGCCAGCCCTGACTGAGGTACCATCTATACCTTCTAGAAGTTCTCTTTCGAACAGTTCCTCGAGTTCTTCGATCGACATCTCGGTAACCCACTGCGGGTAAAAGGGCCCCTTGTTAAACCCAGTCGTACACACTATGTGTACAGGAACCTGCTTAGCTACAGACTCCAAGGCTCGAACATCACGGCCATAGTCTATTGCCGTTCCTTCCACCAGCGTGCGGCCACCAGCAGCGTAGAACCTGCGAAGCTCAATGACGGCACAAGGCAGACAATCTAGGAGCAGATCTGGGTCTTCGGCTACCTTCCATTCAGGGGGCGAGATATCAAGTGTTCGTGTGTGTATGTGAAACCTAACTCTGCGACACTTATCGCACCGAGAACAGTCATTACATACGCCACAAACTACACTCCTTTCGTCTCACTTGGTAGCTCAAGGCGCCTTATCGCGTCTTTTACCACCGGAACCGCAGAGGGCGAAACACTGAAGACTCGAAGCCCTGATTCTGCGAGAAACTTTGTAGCTCGCAAGTCGCCAGCTAGCTCGCCGCACACTGCTACAACCTTTCCGTGCTTGTTCGCAGCATCGATCACCAACCGAACTAGGCGTAGCACTGCCGGATGTAAGTGGTCATAATAGTCTCTAACGGATTCACTACCTCTATCGACGGCCAGAGTGTACTGCGTCAAGTCATTTGTGCCTATGCTAAAGAAATCAACATGTGGAGCCAGCTCTTCAGCTAAGATCGCAGCAGAAGGTACCTCTATCATCACACCAACCCTGAGGGATCTGTCAAAAGGTATCCCCTCTGATTCCAACTCGTCCATCGCTTCCTTCAAGACGGTCTTCGCCCAGAAGATTTCCCTCAAGTCGGTGACCATAGGAAACATCACTCCGACCTCCCCATAGGCGCTTGCTCTAAGGATCGCGCGGAGTTGAACCTTCAAAATCTCGGGATACTTCTTGCAAAGTCTAATCCCGCGCAAACCAAGAAATGGATTACTCTCTTCGGCTACTCGCAGATATGGCAGATGCTTGTCGCCACCAACATCCAGTGTTCGAATGACTACCGGCTTTGACCGCATTGCCTCAACGACAGAAGCGTAGTACTCGAATTGCTCATCTTCGGAGGGGGGAGCAATTCTGTTGATAAAAGCAAACTCAGTTCTGAATAGCCCGATTCCATCAGCCCCCAACCTGATGGCCTCTGACGCCTCTTCAGGGCGCCCAATGTTCGCTTCCACGAGTATACGGGTTCCATCCAATGTCAGCGCAGGTCCTTGGGCTAGCTCAACCAATCGCTCCATTGAACGTATCTGTTGGTTTTTGCGACTTTCGTACGCAGTCAGAAGATCCCGCGAGGGATCAACAAAGACCACTCCTTCATTCCCGTCAACGATTACAACAACGTCCCGGACCACAGCATCAAGGACTCCTTCAACGCCGACAACCGTTGGAATGCCGTAACTCTTGGCAAGTATCACGAAATGCGATGTAAGACCTCCCCTTTCCGTCACAATGCCAGAGACATTCAAACCCAAGAGCCTAGTCATTTCCAAAGGCGACAAATCCTGCGCAACGACTATGATCCCCTCCCCACCCCGTGCAAAATCATTGATGAAGAGTCCGGACTCCGGCCCAGCAATGATCCTCTGAGCGAGACTCAGTACGTCAGCAGCCCGCTCCTTAAAGAGCTGATCAGAGGCGCTGCGTAGGATATCAGCATACTTGTTGGCAGTAGCCCACACAGCGTACTCGAAATTGCAGCCCTCAAGTATCGCCTCCTCAATCGAGGCAAGGAATTCCGGATCTTCGGCCATAGCCAGTTGCGCTTCAATCATCTCAGCAGCTGCTGCATCAAGAGACCTGGTTTCTTCTGCTGCTTTTTGCAATTCTCGTCTCGCGCCCTCTGCAGCCTCACGGAACCTATTCAGTTCAACATTGGAATCCTTTACAGGTTGCAGTTGCGGTTCTTTGAAACCTGAAATGAGTAGCACTCTGCCAATTCCTATGCCCCCAACCGCCGCCGTGCCAATTAGCTGCAAATCTACTCACCTAGCCCCTCTCTCAGAAACTTGGCGATCGTCTCTATAGCCTGCTCGGCGTCTTCACCTTCAGCGATGATCCTTAATCTGGTCCCCTTCTCAGCACCCAGGCTAAGTAGTGACAGCATACTCTTTGCATTTGCAGTTTTACCGTTCGCCACTATAGATATGGAACTTCTAAACCTAGACGTCACTTTTACTAGGCTAGCAGCCGGCCGTGCGTGTAACCCACTGTCGTTTAGCAGAACCACTTCTGTTTCACAGGTGTTCTTCGTGGCTTCCCCTCCCACACTTAAGTCCTCCTCTTGGCTCACTGCCTGTACTTGGACCACATTCTATTAGGCATAAAGATTCCTAAGATCCAAATTTGGGTGCAATTTGTGGCGTTTCAATGGTGCAAGAAGTTTACCGTGCCTCAAAACGGCTTTCCCAAAAGGTTGGGCTCAGTATGCTAGCGAGTACGCATCTTTCTGACTCACGCCTGCTCCAGGACGCTGTCCCGCAAGAACTGTTCTATTCCAGACAGGTCACCAAAGTCTAGTTTGCTGTCGCTGACCTTCCTTTTGGCCGACGCGTCTAGTAAGCGGTACAGTGCAGTGGCCACGGGCCCTAGCCCCAAAACGAGCGGGTATATTACAATCTTCGTACTTATTCTGTGTTCTGGCACCTCTAACGAGGGAAATTCAACCTGTTTGCGTGTTACGCCAACAATTATCGCTTCGCTTCGAATGAGCCTCCTGTCAGCGTGGCAGAGTGCAAGAGGCAGCCCTATCTTGACTGCATAGGCCTCGACACCTCTGCTCTGGGGCGTGGCCAATGGATTGATAAACCTCATTTGAGCAGCTAGCTCAAACATCTCAGCCAAGACTCCTTGAGTAGTTTCAGCATCGATTGGTCGCAATATGATCCTCTTACCAATATCTTTGTTAGTTGAGGTACTTTGTTTTATTAACTTCATCAATAATCGCCGTTCTGCCTCTCGAATAGTCGGCATCGAAACTACAACACACTTCTCTGCGTACCCTTCTAACGGAACCGTGCTGACTATCAAGTCGGCGTTCGATATGATTGTACCGTCTGCTTCAGCAAGCGAGCCAGTGTAAACCACATCAAGATCAGGGAATTCATTTCGCAAACGCCAGCTCAGCAGATAGCTAGTTGCATAGCCGCTTGGACATACCACAGCCACCTTCTTTCTTCTTTCAGCACTGTGTTTCGACCTTTCTAATGCTGCTGCAAGATAAAGCGTCAAATGACCTGTCTCTTCTTGAGGTAGCGTTACCCCAAGCTGTCGTTCCAATACCGCGCGAACTCTACTTGCAAGCGCATAAGCAAAAGGGTTCTCTTCCCGTATCCTTCTTAGTCCAGGATCCTGAACTGGAAGATGTGCAGTTGCCCGGTCAATTGCTGCACTCAAGTGCAGGTTCAACATCCTCCAAAGCTGCTCGTCTCTTGCAACAGGTAAACCAAGCTTGTTCTCAACGAAGTCAAAGACAAATTCGCTATATGAAACGAAAGTTTTATTCCCATTGCTGCTACTAACAGCGCGAATGCTAGTCTCATCGCCAAGGGGAGTCACGCGAATTGAGTCGGAGGAGCTTGTGTAACGATTTGGACTTTCCACGTTCTCGTTCTGCCTGTCCAATACAAACGAACCTTGCATCTCTTGAAGTCTGCCCCGCAACGCTGCGTATTGAAGTTCCCTTTCCGCCCTGATTTCATCTTTTAAGTTGAACCCATTGCCTCCAACTTTAGCCATCTGCCTAAGTTGCTCCTGAGCTATCGCTCTAGTCTTCTTGGCTAGTGCAAGCATTCTTGATCCCCAAAGCGCTGCCGCAATTTCAACCTTCAGCCAGTCGTAGAAGATGTCCCCGAACGCTAAGGTTAACAGATGCTCTTCTCCCACTAAGACCCTTTGCCTGCCTATCCTCTTCCACCCAGCGGAATACGATGACAAGACACGTGCTGCTGCAGTCAAGTCTCCAGATGCTGTCGGTCTAGATACCATGCAAACTTCTTCTACTTCGCTTACGGTTGGGAAAACGCCCTGTACCAAGATCCTCCACAGAATACCGAGACGCCTGGCCTCCGCATCCCAGTTGATTACCTCAATGCGATCCCACAAACACTCAAGAAGTGTAGCTCGAACGGCCTCGCTGACCTTTAAAAAGGTACCTACCTTTGGGCGACTGACCAACTCGCAGCCAAGCGCTCTCGAAGCTTCCTTCAGGTTATCTAATTCCGCTTTCAGGGTTCGAAGTGGTATGCCAAGTCTCACAGAGAGGTCGGCAGCGCTAATTGGCGCCCTCAAGTCGAGGAGTGACCTTATAATCATAGCTTGTCTAGACGTCAGTTCAGCAAGCTCACCTGTCGCTCCCATGACCTAATGATATCGCTATAAACTCGTGAGTGAGAATCTCGATGCTGCTCGCGACAGGTCTGCCTATATGTGGAAGCCCAGCAAAGTCGAAATCATGCACACACAGTTACTATGGTCCTCTTCAACAGAGAAGCTGGCCACAAAATCCTGCTGCTTTAGACGTCACTTGCAGCAGACACAGAAGTCACACTCAAATCTCATGCAGAGGGAACGTGACCGCGCGACCGCTTGCAGCAGATCGGTACACAGCATCAATGATTTCTGTGACGACCATTGCTTGTTCAGGTTGTACAACAGGCTCCTTGTCTTCTCTTATTGCTTGGATCCAAGATTCCATTTCCAGCTGGCCTGGATCCACATGCGTTGGCTCGTAGTAATCAGCACCCGTCAGTTGCGTATCTATGTTTCTTACGAACAGGTGCCCGAACTCCTCGCCGTTTATCCGTAGTCCATGGGCAAGGTCCGCCCCTGCTTTTGTACCGCATATTTCGGTGCGCGCTTCTCCCACATTCAGTGTGTTTAGCGCCCAGCTGGCTTCTATGAAAACAGTGGCACCATCCTCCATAAGGATCATGGCGAAGGCTGACTCTTCTACGTTGAAATGCTCAGGATCCCAAGGTCCCCAAGGATTTGCTGCCTCCTTGTGCTTTGCAATTTCAGCGTACGTGCTCCCGAGCACCATCTTGACGCTGTAGTTGTTCATGATCCAAAGAGTCAGGTCTAAGGCGTGCGTGCCGATGTCAATAAGAGCACCTCCGCCCTGCATTTCCTTGTCAAGAAAGTGCCCCCATGTCGGCACACCCCTGCGCCTCACCGCCTGCGCTCTCGCGAAGTATATCCATCCAAATGTGCCTTCGTCTGCTAGCCGCTTTAAGTGCATAACTTCTGGCCTGAACCTGTTTTGGTAACTCACCGAGAGCTTACGCCCAACGCGCCTTGCGGTCTCAACCATTTTTCGCGCGTCGGTGGCATTGGTAGCCATGGGCTTTTCGCACATAACGTGCTTCCCAGCCTCTAAGGCAGCAATGCTAATCTCGGCATGATACTTGTTCGGGGTGAGTACGTGCACTATGTCGATATTTGGGTCCTCCAACATCTCTTGCCAATGTTTGTAGACTCTAGAGCCAACACTGCCGTATTCTGCTTTTGCTTTCAAGGCCTTCTCTTCAGTGGGGTTGTAGAAGCCAGCCAGTTCCACACCGTCTATCCGCGACAGGAAGGGCATGTGCTTAGCAAAGGCAATGCTGCCGCAACCTATTATTCCAACTCTGATAACATCCGCTGCCACGCTAACCCCTCCTCCGCGTTCATGACTTGCACACTTTACTGCTTAGCCATCTCCAGATAGGACTGGAATACCTCATCAGGCATCATGCCTCCTCCTGTGAGCCAAACTAAATGGATCGCCCTATCGTGAAGGCCATAGAAACCCGCGTTAGCTGACGGCTCCGTCTTGATTTGGTTTGTGGTCCAAAGCCACTTGACCATGTCAATCATAAACTGATCCGGAACTGTGAAAACTCCGTCGATTAGTACCCTTGCCAAGGGAGAGACAAGTGTGGAAGGTTTGGACACTGCCAAACCATCGGCGGCGGTTACACCGTCGAGGCCGTACTCGTATATGCTGGTTTGATCTAGTTTCCCCGTATACAGGCCCAGCAACATGCAAGGAGCATGAGTCGGCTCAGCAAGATACACTTCCACGCGATCACCAAACAACGCTTTGAGGCCAAAAGCTATACCTCCGGGCGCTGTGCCCACTCCACATGGTATGTACACCTTGAGTCCGTAACCTGTCTCGTCCGTGGCCCTGCGCAGTTGTGCCTCTAAACCAAGGGCTGCCACAGCGTAACCCAGGAACAAATACATGGACCGCTCGTCATCCACAAAATGAGCCCGCGGGTCGCCTTCAGCTTCAGCCCTAGCCTTGGCAACAGCTGAGGTGTAGTCGCCTTCATGTTCGATAACCTCAACACCAAGCTCCCTAAGCATTTTCTTCTTCCACTCTTTGGCGTCGCGCGACATGTGCACTTGAACACGGAAACCAAATGCCCGCCCCATGATGCCAATACTCATGCCCAGATTCCCTGTTGATCCAACCACTAGCCTGTATTTTGCGAAAACGGCCCTTGCCTCTTCTGAGTAGAGCTTCTCTGTTTCAAAAAGGGACTTCATAAGACCTTCAGTGGTGGCAACCTGCTCTGCGTACCAAAGGACCTCGTATATGCCGCCCCTAGCTTTAACAGAACCACACACGGGTAGGTAGTTGTCCTCTTTCAACATTAGTGGTCCGCTAAACGGGCTGGGTACCAGCCGAGTAAGTTCACTGGAGTTGGGCAGAGGCACCAGGGGGGACTCTATGATACCGTACTTGGCATCGGGAAAAGCCTTCTTCACAAATGGCGCAAAGCGTTGCATCCTGTGAAAAGCGTCTTCCACATCCTTGAGAGACAGAGGCGCTTGGTTTAGAGCCTCAGCAGCAGGCATCTTATAGGGGTTCTTCCAAAACACGGGTTCATACCGCCTGACCCTTTCTAGAAGGTCGTCAACCATCTGTACCACCCCCGTACCTTTGTTCTATGGGCAAAGCCACCCACTTGCTTGCTTCTTCCACTGCTATTTTGACGGCGTCTACCAAAGAAGTGCCTCGGCTTAGCTCAGCAATACAAACTCCGTCGAAGCAATCGCCTGCACCCAGCGTGCTCACAGCGTCCACCTTTGGTGCCGGTACTTCAACGCCATCAACTACAGCTCCTTTGGGTCCCCTCTTCACAACAACGTGTTGGTAAGGCAGGTCTGTTAACACTGCAATCTCATCCTCGTTAGCAAACAGATAGTCGAACCCTTCAGTCATGCGCAGGAACAAGTCCTTGTGTGCTTTCAACGGCTCGTACGAGGCCGCATCGACAGAGAGAATTGCATTATAGGAGCGAGCCAGTTCTATTAACTGAGAACAGAATCGGGCACTGTCGGTTCCAAAAATGGCGTAGGCGCTAATATGCAGCCAATCAAAGGGCTCCTTTGGCAGCGGGGCCTCCTGCCGTGATGAGTTTGGCGAACTCCACATGTGCCTCTCCGCACCCTCGTGCCTTACCAACAGAGTTCCTGTAAATCCTTGACACCTGCGAACCATAAGTTCCACGTTGTAAGCCTTAGCCGCTTCTAGGAAAAACGAGTAGCCGCCCTCTTTGCCCACAGCACCCAATAGCAGCGTCTTCACGTTACGTGAAGCTATGTGCCGTGCAGTGTTAAAAGCGGAGCCGCCAGGCACTACAATGGCTTTGGCTTGTGCATCAGAGGCAGGCACCTTATTACCTTCCTCGAACACCAACACGTCAAAGAGGAGATCTCCATATACAACCACCATACTGTAATCTTAATGCAAGGGGTGATGCACATGATTCAGTTGTCGCCTCCAGTAGAGGAGGCACTCAGGTACGGCGAGCCCGTAGTGGCTCTCGAATCGACGATCATTACACACGGTATGCCCTATCCAACCAACGTCGAGACCGCCCTCGAAGTAGAAGAGGTCGTGCGGCGGCTAGGCGCTGTCCCAGCCACCATTGGTGTCATAAAAGGCAGAGTGGTAGTGGGGTTAGACAAAGCTCAAATCGAATTCCTAGGAAACTCGACTGAGATCGTGAAGCTGGGCATGCGGGATCTACCGATGGCCGTAGTCAGAGGGCTTTCAGGGGGCACCACAGTTTCTGCCACCATGTACGCGGCAAGAACCGCAGGTATAAGGGTGTTCGCCACGGGAGGTATAGGCGGAGTGCACCGGGAGGCCGCACGGACTTTCGATATAAGCATGGACTTGGAAGCTCTAGCTTCCATACCTGTTACCGTAGTATGCGCAGGAGCCAAGGCTATACTGGACTTGCCCGCCACTTTGGAGTACTTAGAGACGAAAGGGGTATTGGTACTAGGTTATCAAACTGAAGAGTTCCCTGCATTCTATTCGAGTAGAAGCGGGCTTGGGCTCGAGTACCGAGTGGACACGCCTCAGGAAGTTGCGCAGGTTATACGTGCCCGAGACAAACTAGGATTGAGCGCCGCCGTGTTAGTCGCAAATCCGCCACCTTCAGATCGCGAACTGCCTGCGGACTTGGTGGAGGAGTTGATCAACAAAGGGCTGGAAGAGGCAAAAGCATCTGGTGTGCGCGGAAAGGCTGTTACGCCGTTCCTTCTCGATTACTTGTCCAGGCATTCAGGCGGGGAAACTCTCGAAACCAACGTAGCCCTTATCAAGAATAACGCCTCGGTGGCCGCACAAATTGCATTAGCACTTTCCAGTCCTTAGTATGCATCCTCTTAGGAATGCGTATGACAGAGGAGGTTGACGTATGCCTGATTTTGGGAACCCGTTCAGCGGACTCAAGAACGACAGAAAGCTGAGCCACGAAGAACTGGTCAGAGCAGTACGCTTCATGGTCGCCGCCGAGTACGAAGCGGTTCAAATGTACGTGCAACTGGCAGAGAGTACGGACAATGAATTAGCCAAAGCCGTCCTCATGGACATAGCAGATGAGGAGAAGGTACATGCCGGCGAGTTCATGAGGCTTCTTATGGAGCTCGATCCCAAGGAACGCGAGTTTTACGAAGCGGGCTACAAAGAAGTCGAAGAAATCTTAGAAGAATTCAAGTAGGATGACGGGGCCGATCAATGCGCCGGCCCCTTACTTGTTAACCACCGCGTTTGACAAGCGGTCCAATATGACAGCTGCTTGTTCTTTCGTCAGATAATCGTTTGGCTTAAAAGTGCGGTCGGGGTAGCCCAACATCAACGCGTTGCGCCATACATAGCTGATGTATCGCTCGGCCCAATGCCCGTTTGTGTCGGTAAACACCCAGTAAAAGGGCGGTTGTCTCATGTCAGATGCGCTTTCCTCAAAGGTAGTGGTTCCGGAAACAGCAACAGCAAGCAACTTGGCCGTCTCAGCCCTGGTCAAGAAGTTGTAGGGCCTTAACGTTCCATCCGGGTATCCTGTTGCCACGCTCCGATTATAGAGAGCCCAGAAGTAACCACTGGCGCCGTTGTTAACATCAACGTCTTTAAAGGGATTCTGTCCCAGTGATTCCAGCGTAACAGGTTGAACATTGAGAGCCTTAGCTAAAGCAACCAAGAACTGCCCTCGGCTTATAGGTTCGGAAGGACGAAAAGCTTGGCTACTTGCTGACAACAGCCGCTTCTGTAAGGCATCCCAGATGTACTGCCGTGCCCACGAACCAGCTATGTCAGTCGGTTCAGGAACCTTCCCCACACTGAATGCACCCTCTACCGACACATTCTGATTGACCAGCCATGCTCTGAAGCTGTAAGTGCCTTCCTTGAGGGAAGAGAATTTGAGAGTAGCTACATGGGTATTCCCCGTTGGAAATCTCTTGTCGATAATCATCTGGATGTACGCTTTGCCTTGCGAGTCCTTGTAGTAAAGCGACGGACCACGCACCTCTACGTCATACCAGTAACCGCTGTTAAAAGTAAGAGTCACAGGCGCACCACTGTTTACTACATACACCTGAAGAGCCACTTCATTGGTGGCAGTGTGCATGGCGTCCACCCTCATTGAGACCGTTCCCACTTCAGCCTCCGCAGGAAAGGCTAGTCCACTCAAACCTACAATAACTAAGGCTAGCACAAGCGATAGGATCTTTCTCACACACCATCACCTCTGAATATATGACGTGGGCTGGTCACCAATGGTTTCACTGAGCCTGCTCGGCTATGGTCCCTCGGTTGATCAAGAATACTCCTATTACTACTAGGAGACCGCCCATTAGTCGCGGCCCACCTAAGCGTTCGCCCAAGAGGAAGTAGGATATAATGTACGCCCAAAGTGGATTGAGAATGGTGTAGGAACCAGCCTCGAACGCCCCCGCTTGTTTGACAAGATTGACCCAAACGATCTGCCCGTAGACGGACGACAGGATAGCCAGCATGAATACTACTGCCCAGCCTGCCAAGTTGAGGTTGATTGGGCTGGTGAGCGCCAAGGGCACCATAAGCCCCTGGCCCACTAAATTAGTCGTCAACAGCCAATACAGGCTGCTCACCTTTTTGGTGTGAACTCGGGTTATAGCAGCGTATAGCCCCCAACTGATGGGCGGTATCATGCCAATAAGCAGGTAAGGGCTCCATGAGCTTAAGCGTACGTCCATGAGCAACAACAAACCCGACATGCCTGCTACAGCACCAAATAGCTGCATCGGCCGCACCTTCCTCTTTATCAGGAAGTACTCAAACAGCAGGGTCCATATGCTGTTTGTAGCCGCCATGAAACTGGCCAAGGATGCAGGAATGCGCGATTCAGCGATCTTAAGGCTCAGGAAATACCCTGGCCCCGCCAAGAAGCCAGCAACCAAAATTACCCACCAAGCAACACTGCCACGTTGCGGCCTTATCAGTATGTAAGCAAGGGCAAAGCCCACGAAACTCATTAGGGCACGAATCCCTGCGAAAGTGAAAGGAGAAAGTGCGAAGGTGTCGAGAACCCACTTCACCAATGGAAATGCTGCACCCCAGAGCAGGGTCACCAACACCATTTGAACAACTAAGAAACGACCTTTCACACTGTCGATGTTATCATCACCTTGTTATAGTTCAAGCAGGGGTAAGTGCTCTTCAAATGCGCTTAAACAATAGTACGCCTCTTGGAGTCTATGATGTAATTGTGAAAAACATAACGATATGAGAGGAGGTAACGCTGTGCCAAAGATACTAAAGGTGAAGAACATAAACAAGTGTATAGGTTGTTTCGAGTGTATGATAGCCTGCTCCTCCCTGAACTTCAGGAGCCACACCTTAACCAAAAGTGCCATAAGAGTGAAAACAAAGGGAGGCCTTCAAAGCAAGTTTGCCGCAGTAATCTGTGTGGGTTGCACGGAACCGCCTTGCGCTGAAGCGTGCCCCACCGAGGCACTCACTCCGCGGCTTGGTGGCGGTGTCCTCTTCAACCCCACTCGCTGCATCGGCTGCGAAAAATGCGTGCCTGCTTGCATCGTTGGCGCCATCACCATGGATAGGGACGCCAAGAAGCCCATCATCTGCAAGCAATGCGGAGCCTGCGTACAGGTGTGCCCTCACGATTGCCTTGCCATGGAGGAGGTGTAAGCCATGCTCGGTACAGACTTTATACGAATACTGCACATAAACCTGAGCACACAGAAGGTCGGTGTGGAAGAACGGAAAGACCTCGTTCCCTATTTGGGTGGTACCGCCTTGGCAGCCAAGCTGCTTGAGGAGAATATGAAGCCAGAACTGCCCCCGCTCCACGAGGAGCAACCTATCATATTCGCTATTGGTCCCCTTTCCACCATTTTCCCCGTAGTCACCAAGACTGTCGCCACCTTCATATCGCCCCACACGGGCGAGTATGGGGAAAGCCACGCAGGCGGCCGTTTAGCCATGGCTATGCGCAACGCGGGGTACGACGCCATTGTCCTCAAGGGACGATCTAGCAAGCCCATCTACCTAAGTATTTCAGACCACTCGGTGGACTTCAAAGACGCACGTGGCCTGTGGGGCCTAAATGTGGAGGAAACGGGGCGCATCATCAGAGAGAGGGAGGGTTCGCCGGGAAAGCGTAGCATCGTTCGCATAGGTGTATCGGGTGAAAACCTCGTATCTTTCGCAGGGGTCAACGTTGATACTTATAGGCATTTTGGTCGCTTGGGCTTAGGTGCCGTTTTCGGAAGTAAGCTACTCAAAGCCATGGTAGTTTGGGGCGAAAAGGACATCCCAGTTAGCAACTTCAAGGAGTACTACAGCACGTTCCGTTGGATCTACAAGAAAGTCACGGAGACCGACTTGATGGCTAAGTACCACGAACTGGGCACACCCATCAACATCAGGGTACTAAACGCCATAAGCTCACTACCCACCAGGAACTTACAGCAGTCTACATTTGAGCACGCCGAAGCGATATCTGGTGAAACCTTCGCTGAACAGACTTTGGTCCGTAAAGTCTCCTGCGTAGGCTGCCCCATAGGCTGCATACACATCGGACAGTTCCGACGGCTTTTCGACAAAGGGTATGAATACGAGTCCACAGCAGTTTCGTACGACCACGAACTAATCTACGCCCTGGGTAGCCTGCTGGGGACCCGTACCGCAGACGAGGTCTTGGAACTCATTGATGAGGTGGAAGAGACAGGCTTGGATGCGATGAGCACCGGCGTAGTGCTTGCGTGGGCTACTGAGGCGTTCCAAAAAGGCATGGTAAGACTCGAAGATACCTTGGTCCCGCTGGAGTTTGGCAATACAGCGGCCTACAAGGAATCGATCCACTTCTTGGCAGAACGGGCAAACGAGTTCTACACGGTGTTAGGCCAAGGCCTGCGCAAGGCAACCGCAATGTACGGCGGAACTGATTTCGGTCTAGTCTATGGAGGGCACGAGATGGCTGGTTATCACACCGGTTATGCCTTTGCCCTAGGACAAACTGTGGGAGCACGCCACTCTCACCTGTGCAACGCTGGGTACCAATATGACCAGACGGCAGAGGAGCTCAAAGACGAAGAGATCGTTGAGTACGTGCTCAAGGAGGAGAAGGAGCGGTGCCTGCTGACATCGCTGGTTATATGCCTGTTCGCGCGGAAAGTATATGATCGGGAAACAGTGCTCAGGGCTTTGAATTCCATTGGGATAGCGTTCACCAACGAGGACTTGGACCGTCTGGCGAACGAGGCATTCTACACACGTTGGCGCATCAAGGAGAAGCTTGGTTACGACGTGAAAGCAGAAACGTTCCCGCGCAGGGTCTTTGAAACCCCTACGCGCTGGGGTAAGATGGACCAAGAACGTTTGCAGCGCCTACTTCAGCTCTACTCCAATAGAGTGGCACAGGAATATGAACGTTTCCGTAGTCGTGCATGAGTACTACCGTCGATTCGGGGTCGACAACCGCTCTGTAAAATTGGCTCCTAATTCGACGGTAGAGGACCTCTTGGCTGCTTTGGGCATACCCGCCGAAGCGATTGGGTTCGCCATTCGTAATGGGAAAGTGCTCAAGTTGAAGGACCAACTCAGGGATGGCGACACGTTGGTTTTGTTGCCTTTCGCCGTAGGCGGATAAGAAAAAGGGGGAGCCTGAGGCTCCCCTCTCTTTCCTCAGTTATTCCAATTATGGTCTTTGCAGATTGATTATCTTTACCTGCACGTCCCTGGTAAGTGGATCCAAACCATTGACTACCCCGTCCACGGGTACAATGGTCCTCACGCTTGACCCGAGCTCAGGATAGGGCGTGACCGAATCTATGGTCGGCAAATACACGGGTATCATCTTGCTCGGCAGATTCAAATTGACGGGCACCCTCGCAGCTTCAAGCACCAAGTGCGGTATGGAAGCCTCTACGATGTAGCCGTATGCCCAGTAGTTAGGGCTCACATCAGGCCAACTCACTGTGACTCCTGCCAAAGAACTTGCCACGTTTACCACGTCTTCGCGGTACAGGACCCTAGTGAGTACTACTACCATCTCTGCCCTAGTTATGGGGATCTCAGGCCTAAACGTGCCGTCTTCGTAACCCAGAATCAAGCCCTCTTGCACCGACGCATTCACGTAAGGCGCATACCACTTCGCCGGGTCCACATCCCGGAAAGCTTGTACCGTTCCACCAAGCGCCGCTCTCACCCTAGCCAAGACTGTCGCCACTTCAGCTCTCGTTATGTACTGGTCTGGGCCAAACGTACCTTCGGGGTAGCCTTTCATCAAACCTTCGCGGTACATTGCCATGACGAACGGATAAGCCCAGTGGTTGGGGCCCAAGTCGCTGAAAACCTGACGCTGCGGGATCGTCGTATCTAATGCCAACGCCCTGGATATCATCGCAGCGAGCTCTGCACGGGTGATCTTGCTTTCTGGTCTGAACGTTCCGTCCGGGTACCCAAATACGAAGTTGTGGTGGTAGACGCTCTCTACTATTAAGCATTCGCCGGCGATGATCACAGCTTCCTCAGCACCCTTCTTGCCCGTGGTATCAGTCACGGTCACCCACATAAGGAATGTACCCGACTGCGGATACGCATGAACAATATTGGCTACGTTCCCTGAAACACTGCCCGTTATAGGATTCGTCCCATCGCCGAAGTCTACAGTATATGTGTAAGGTGCACTACCGTTCTCGAACACCAGCACGAACTTCGTGTACACACGGCCGCAGATGCCTGTAGGAATGGCTATCCGAACCTGAATGTCAGAGTCTTTAGCAAACAAAGCTTCTATAGTGTGGTTCCCTGTAACGTTGGTGAACGTGTAGCTTGTAGTTGCTCCTATGCTCACCCCGTCTACTTTCACATCAGCTATGTGGTACCCTGCGCTAGGCGTTATCGTGAACGTCTGGCTGCCTCCATAAGGCACCGTTACTGCACCCGCTGGACTGATGCTTCCGCCTGTGCCTGTTATGGCTGTGATCGTGTACTCATTAATAGCAAACAAAGCCTCTATGGTGTGGCTCCCTGTAACGCTGGTGAACGTGTAGCTTGTAGTTGCTCCTATGCTCACCCCGTCTACTTTCACATCGGCTATGTGGTACCCTGCGCTAGGCGTTATCGTGAACGTCTGGCTGCCTCCATAAGGCACCGTTACTGCACCCGCTGGACTGATGCTTCCACCCACGCCTGCTATGGCTGTGATGGTGTAATAGGTCGGTTGAGGCGGTGGGATCAAAGCAAATACCACTTCTACTACTCGGTCTCCATCTACCGTGAACGACGTTGGCGTGACTGACACCTTCGACCAACCTGTCGCAGGTACCCCTTCTACGCTCACTGTCGTCCCGTGCGGCAGCACTATGGTCGCCCCATCAGCCAACGTGGATGTATTGCTCCCGTAACTAAGCACTATCACCCCATTTCCCGTTATGTTCGCTGTGATCGTGTACTGGTTTATGGCAAACAAAGCTTCTATGGTGTGGTTCCCTGTAACGTTGGTGAACGTGTAGCTTGTAGTTGCTCCTATGCTCACCCCGTCTACTTTCACATCGGCTATGTGGTACCCTGCGCTAGGCGTTATGGTGAAGCTGATTGGGTCACCGTAGTTCACTGTCACTGTCCCAGCCGGGTTGATACTGCCGCCTACGCCAGCGCTAGCTAAGATGATCCGAGCGTCTCTTTCAAACTCAGCATAAATGGTATGGTCTGCACTGACGTCGTAGAACGTATAGTACGGCTCCGGTCCTACAGTAGCGCCATCCACGTAGACTTGCTTGATGTGCCATCCCGGGCTAGCTGTAAAGACAAAAGTTTGCTCATCGCCGTAAGCAACTGCCACTGTACCAGTTGGTGCGATGTTTCCACCTTCGCCCGCGCTAGCTGTGATCTCGTAGACGTTCCTCTCAAACACAGCATGGATAGTTTGGTCTGCAGTCACGCTTGTGAACTTATACTCATAGCTCGTCGCCGTCGCGCCTACCCCAGTCAGGGGTTCACCGTCCACCAGTATGCTCTTTATGTGCCAACCTTCGCTAGCCGTAATGGTGTAGGTGGCTGAACTACTACCATGAGCCACCGTTGCCGTTCCAGCAGGACTAATGCTCCCACCCACGCCCGCGCTAGAAACGATGGTGTACACATAGTTCGCAAACACAGCGTGCACGGTGTTCAAAGTGGCTGTCACAGGGCCAAAGGTGTAAGTCGTTGCAGTGGTATCGGGTGGGACCGCAATGGTGTTACCGTTCACTACGATATAGTCGATGTACCACCCTTCGTTTGCCGTGATTGTGAACGAAGTCGAAGTCTCCTGCGCCACAGTGACTGCACCAACAGGATTAATGCTACCGCCTGCACCGGCACTAGCTATGATTACGTAGTCTTCGCTAGATGTCAGAGGGACGAATACCGCAGATATGACATGGTTTGCCATCACATCGTAGAACCAGAAGGTCGTCGACGTTAAGCTGTCAACTTCCACAACCGTTGCGTCAACCACAACATAGTCGACGTACCACCCCTCGCTAGCCGTGATAACGAACGAAGTTGCAGTTCCTTCTGCTACGGTCACCGTTCCGGCAGGATCAATGCTTCCACCTACACCAGCGCTTGCTATGATCTCGTAGACGTTCCTCTCAAACACGACGTGAATGGTTTGGTCTGCAGTCACGCTTGTGAACTTATACTCATAGCTCGTCGCCGTCGCGCCTACCCCAGTCAGGGGTTCACCGTCCACCAGTATGCTCTTTATGTGCCAACCTTCGCTAGCCGTAATGGTGTAGGTGGCTGAACTACTACCATGAGCCACCGTTGCCGTTCCAGCAGGACTAATGCTCCCACCCACGCCCGCGCTAGAAACGATGGTGTACACATAGGGGGTAAAATACGCTGTAATGGCATGGTCAGCTTGTACGTTCGGGAAGATGTAGCTTGTGGCAGTAGTGTTCACAGGATAAGTAGTCGTTGTTCCGTCGACCATTACATGAGACACATAATACCCGGGGCTAGCCGTGATATTGAAAGCGATTGTGGCTCCCGCAGCTACCGTTACTGTACCTACGGGGTCTATAGAGCCTCCAGGTGAGGCGCTCGCTGAGATGGTGTAGTAACCCGGGGCTAACTCTCCTATAGCTATTATGTGCTTCCAAGAAACCGCGATAAGCGCGCCCAAACCGTTCTTGCCCTTCGCAATGGCAGGCGCTGCATTAGACCAACCTGACGGGAAGTAATATCGCCAGAGCTCAGTATAGGTGGTTCCAGCGTCGCTCAAAGCTATAAGGTACTTATCCGAGCCCGTCAGCCCTCCTTTAGCCAAAAAGATGCGACCGTCTTTGTCTAGTACAGGGGTCGAATCTACGGCTGCCGCAGTGTAGTACTTCCATTTGAGAGTGCCGTTGCTTGCACGCAGCGCGTATAGCCAGTTGTCACGAGAAACCACGTACACTGTGGAACCGTCAGGGCTAAGCACGGGAGAAGCGTAGATGTCGTTACCTGTGGTGTATGACCACAGGATTGTAGCAGTCGTCCCCAAATCTCTCACAGCGTACACGCTGTCGTTGAGACACCCCACGTATATGGTCCCGTCAGGACCTATGACCGGCGATGAGTAGATCTGCCCGAGAAGCTGACGCCACTTCAGCGTCCCATTGGGCCTTATGGCATACAGATATCCGCCATAGGAACCAACGTAGATGGTCCCGTCATCAGAAAGAGCTGGGGAAGACTTAACATAGCCTCCTGTCTGGTACTTCCACTTTAGGCTGCCTGTAGATGTGAGTGCGTACAAATAACCGTTGTCGGAGCCGAAGTAGATAGTATCGTCAGGCCCAATTACAGCAGAAGACTCCACAGGACCCAAGTTCCCGCCGTCATCGAAGCTCCATAAACGCGTACCCGTCGAGCTCAATTTGAAGAAAATTCCCTTCTTCCCGTCTATGGCCCCCACGTAGATGTTGTCGTAACGGTCTATAGCCGCTGTCGACTCAAATATGACCTTTTCTGTGGGTTTGAAGGTCCAATCTATAGTCAACATGCCGCCGCTACCAATGTAAGGGCTGATGGCGTAGAAGTTTCCTTGGTCAGTTCCAATCAAGATTCTTCCTTCGTCATCAATAACAGGAGAGCTCAAGAATTTCTCTCCCGTTGGCGGAGAGAACACTACACCACCTGTCGAGGATGTCACGGTGAACTGCGAAATCCCTGTATGCTTTGCGTCGTGCAAGAACATAGGCCACGAATAGTCATCAGGCCAAGTTGCGGCGTTGACTCTCGTGATGCCCAAATTCGTTACAGGAACCTGCAACAGCAGGGCAAGAGCCAACAGCAGGGACAGGACTTTCAATATCTTACTCATACTTATCACTCCCTCCGCATATTCAAGCCATCGTGGTCAGCTCGGTAGCCTGCACGAGGCTACCGCGGCCCCACATCGTTGAAAAACTTATACCACCCATATGATATATTTATACGCTAAGAATGGGACCCTTGTGAACGGCCGCAAGATGCGCGCCTCAACGCAGATTCTTCCAAGTACTTACGGGTGCGTTGTATCCTTGTTCGCCGGAAACAGATAACAATTTGCTGTGCGCTTTGGCGCGAAGTGAAGGAGCCCTATACTATCATTATGCCTAAGCAAAGTGCCATGGTTTCAGTAAGCTTCCTTCTATGGTTGAACAAACTGTTTCCAAAACCTTTACATCCTTTTAACCTTGAAGACGCGAACGTCAAAACCTTTGCCCAATGGGAGTTTGAACAGTCGGAAAAACTGGTTCGTCTGTACGCCCCTGAAATCGATCTCTTGTCTGAGCTTCGCGGCACCACATTGTTGGATATAGGCGCGGGGGCAGGAGGAAAAACGACCTGGTACGCGCTGCATGGAACAGCCAAAGCGGTGGGCGTAGACATAGAAGAAGGTTTTGTCGAAAGAGCTCTACGTTTTGCATCAAGCAAGGGCGTTTTAAACGTGGAATTCAGAGTCGAAAACGCAGAGCAGCTCTCTTTCCCTGATGGGGTTTTCGACATAGTGGTAATGAATGACGTATTCGAGCACCTTTCTGACCCACCTCGAGTGCTGGCTGAGGCTTACAGGGTCCTCAAGAGCGGCGGCAAGGTCTTTATAAACTCCCCACCCTATTTCCACCCATACGGAGCTCATCTGTCAGATCTGATAGGCATACCCTGGGTGCACGTCTTGTTCGAAGAGAAAACCCTTGTGAGGGCCTACAAGCTTTTAGCGCAGTCCACCCCTTCGGGTGCCATGCGCCTAAAGCTAAGACTTGGCGATCAGAACGGAGGAGAATGCATCAGCTACATAAACAAAATGACGATAGCCAAGTTCGAGCGAATAATCAAGGAGCAGAATCCGTTCCACACCGTGTTGTGGAAGTTGATTCCGCTGCGACCCGCTTTGCGGCCGCTAACAAGAACGCCACTCCGCGAGTTTGCAACCAAAATGATTGTGTATGTAGGGCAAAAAGATTAAGAGGGGGCCCCTAACGGCCCCCAAAGACGCTCCGTGTATGCGACATCACTTACCCGCCTTCAAAGCATTGAGAGCCGCGTTAACCACGGGATAAGCTATGGGAGACGCTGACAACATGGGATGGGTACTGAACTGGAGTGCTAGGATCTCCTCTACAGTCATGCGCTTCTGGACCATGACCGCCAATTCATTCACCATTTCGCCGACAGATTGTCCGCCACTCAACTGTGCGCCCACAAGAACACCAGAACTCCTCGCAAAGATGAGTTTTACCGTTTGCTTCATCGCGCCAGGTAGTTTACCAGGATGCTTGTCTGCCGATTCAGCCCTTCCTACGAGATACTCCATGCCGATGCTCCGCGCCCTGTCTTCACCTAACCCCACGGAGGCAAAGGCTACCCCACCCACTTCTGTGGAAAAAGCGCTTACGCTACCGATAAACTCCTTTACCGTTCTAATGCCGAATAGGTTCATTCCTGCTATTCTGCCCTGATGTGCTGCTGTAGACGCTAACATGAGAGGACTGTAATCGCCGGTCAAGAAGCTACGCTTTGCTGTGCAGTCACCGACTGCAAAGACGTCCTGCGTCGATGTTCTCATGTACTCGTCAACGACTATCCCGAAGCGAGGGTGAACCTGCAAATTCATCTTCACGGCCAAATCGACGTTAGGCCTGTAGCCCACGGAAACGACCACCGCGTCAGCGGGTATCTCCTGACCACCGGCAAGCCTGACGCCTGCTGCCCGGTCGTCACCAATGACGGCCTCCACATCTACTCCTGTTAGCACCCGTGCTCCGCGGGACGTTAAGATATCGGCAACGTGTGTACCAAACTCCTTATCCAAGGCCGTGGGAAGAAGCCAATCGTTCTTTTCAAGGATGGTGACGTCTTTGCCCGCTCTCAACAGTTCGTCAGCCACCTCTACACCTATGAATCCGCCTCCAATGATGACAATCTTGGCAGCGGATAGCAGGCGTTCCCTGGTCATCGTTAGGTATTGATAGTCTTTTTTCACATAGAGCACGCCGTCCTTGTCGATGCCTGCTATATCGGGGACTACCGGCACCGAACCCGTAGCCAGTATCAACTTCTCGTACCCAACCTCCTCTCCACTATCAAGAGTGAGGTTGTGGGCACTGGTGTCTACGTCAAGCACGGTCCCTACTATGAGCTCGACGCCGGCTTGGGTCAACATGGCGTCTGGGATCAAGTTCTGATCCACCGACTCTAGGGACGCCAACACATAAGGGATACCACAAGGCACTAGCACTCTCTGTTCTCTTCTCACCAATGCCACAGACTTGTGTGGATATGCAGCTTTGGCCGTCAAAGCAGCTGTTATGCCGCCTGCACTCCCACCTATGACCACCACGTCAAACTTCTTCAACATAATCCCTCCTCAGATAGGCATACACCCTACGGGTATCTGCAATCATTATAATCGGTGCTCTCCTGCGTGCCGGTAGAACAAGAATGCGGAGCAATTCACAGTTAAACCTTGCTACCATTATGTCATGGAGTTTGAGCTTACCATAGAAGACTTGACGCCTGAAGGCGTAGGTGTAGCGAGAAGTAACGGCGTTGTTTTCTTCGTCCGAGGCCTAGTAACGGTGGGGGACAAGGTCTTAGCAGAGGTCACCCGCCAAAAGAAGAGCGTGACAGAAGCAAATTTGATTTCGCTCCTAACTCCTTCTCCACACAGGACCGAGCCAAGGTGCAAGCATTACGGAAAGTGCGGAGGGTGCCAACTCCAACACGCAGATTATGAGTTACAACTACAGTGGAAAAGCAGATTTGTACTGCAAGCCATGCGCAGAATAGCTAAGGTGCCTTTAGGGCAAGTTGAGATAGTCCATGCCGACAAGGCCTATGAGTACAGAGCTAAAGCCCACTTCGCCTTTGTCACCACTGAGGAGGGCCTATCCATTGGCTACTTCGACGCATCTAATAATTGGTTTGCTATACAAGAATGCCCTATCCTCGAACCACACGTGCTAAGCTGCGCTTTCGAAGTTTCAAAGATCTTGAGTGCCCATAGTCTAAAGAGTCACTTTGATGGCGGGCTAGGCACTCTGAGGCACTTACAGGTCAGGGTATCTAAAGCCACGGCGCAGGTGCAGGTCCTCATAACTCTCACCGAGCCCCCACATTCGTTGGATAGCCTGGCTAATGAAATCCTCCAGTCTGGAGTAGACAGTTTAGCTTTTCACATAAACCGTTCTAAGCGAAGAACCGTAGTTGGCGATGGCCCAACTTGGGTGTATGGTGAGAAATCTGTCGTAGAGCGACTGTTGGGAGCAAGATACCTCCTTTCCCCCTGTCGTTCTTTCAAGTTAATCCCGCGCAAGCCGAAAAGCTATTCTCAATTGCTATCGACTACTTGGAGCCAAGCACGGGTAATGTAGTTTTCGAAGGCTATGGCGGGGTTGGCGCCGTTTCTTTGCTCTATGCACACCGCGTGCGCAAAGTGTACTTAGCAGAATCTAACCCTAGCAGCGTACTAGACGCAAGAAGGAACGCCGACGCGCTTTCAGTCACCAACATGGACATTATGGAGGCTACTACTGAAGAAGCTTTAGAAAGACTTATAACAAGCGGCACTGCTGTTGATAAGGTGATAGTGGATCCGCCAAGGGCTGGCATGAGCAGAAATGCTTTACTGAACATCGTGAAGCTCTATCCGAAACGAATTGTCTACATCAGTTGCGACCCTGGTACGTTGGCGCGCGATGTGTCTGCACTAGTAGACTACGGCTTTTTCTTGAAATCAGTCACAGCCGTGGACATGTTCCCCCAAACCACCCAAAAGGAGGTGAAAACAGTGAGAAAGGTAACAAGGATTGATGGAAACAATGCTCTCCAAGCTTTCAAGCCAAAGGTGAGGGTAGCGGCTTATTGCAGGGTTTCAACAGACAGTGATGAACAAATGGCAAGCCTGGAAGCACAAAAAGACCATTATGAATCCTATATAAAAGCAAATCCTGATTGGGAATTTGCAGGGATTTACTATGATGAAGGCATATCAGGCACAAAAAAGGAGAACCGAACTGGACTTTTAAGGCTGCTTGCAGATTGTGAAAACAAGAAAATTGACTTTATTATAACCAAGTCAGTCAGCAGATTTGCCAGAAACACAACCGACTGCATTGAGATGGTGCGAAAACTTACCGATCTCGGTGTTTTCATCTATTTCGAGAAAGAGAATATAAACACGCAGCGCATGGAAGGCGAATTGGTGCTGACAATTTTGAGCAGTCTTGCAGAAAACGAATCCTTATCCATTGCTGAAAATAGTAAGTGGTCTATCAGACGTAGGTTCCAAAACGGAACATACAAAATTTCGTATCCTCCCTATGGTTACGATTATGTGGATGGGAATCTATGTATCAATAAAGAACAGGCTGAAATCGTAAAGCGGATTTTTTCCGAGGCTTTGGACGGTAAAGGCACACAGAAAATTGCAGATGGGCTAAATTCGGATAAAATCCCAACAAAGAGAGGTTCGCATTGGACAGCGACCACTATCCGCGGTATTCTTAGCAATGAAAAATATACCGGGGATGTCCTTCTGCAAAAAACCTATACAGATGAGAATTTTAAGCGGCATTATAATCATGGGGAAAAAGATCAATACATGATAAAAGATCATCATGAAGCCATTATATCCCATGAGGAATTTGAAGCCGCCCAAGAGATATTAAAGCAAAGAGGAAAAGAAAAAGGTGTAATTAAGGGAAGCAGCAAGTATCAAAAACGCTACCCTTTCTCTGGGAAAATCAAATGCGCAGAATGTGACAGCAGTTTTAAGCGTCGAATTCATGGCAGCGGTGACCGTAAATATATTGCATGGTGCTGCACAAAGCACATAAAGGACGCATCAAGCTGTTCCATGAAGTTTGTCAGAGAGGATGCGATCCATCAGGCCTTCGTTGTAATGATCAATAAGCTTATTTTCGGTCATAAATTCATTCTAAGACCATTGCTACAAAGCTTAAAGAAAACAAATTGCTCAGATAATCTAGCGAAGATTCAAGAATTGGAAGCAAAAATCAAAGAAAATACAGAGCGGGTACAGGTGATTATGGGACTTATGGCCAAAGGATACCTGGAACCCGCTCTTTTTAATACACAGAAAAATGAGCTGAGCAAAGAAGCAGCCTTGTTAAAAGAACAAAAAGAAGCCATAAACCGCGCAATCAATGGGGGCATGACTGCTCTTGTTGAAGTTGAGAAACTTCTTAAATTTGCAACGAAAGCTGAAAAGCAGATTGATGCATTCGATAGCGAAATATTTGAGGATTTTACCCGCGAAATCATTGTGTTTTCACAAGAAGAAATAGGTTTCAAAATGAAATGCGGGTTGAACTTAAGGGAAAGGTTGGTGAAATGATGAGCCATATACCTTTTGGATATACCATTCAAAACGGCAGGGCTGTCGTTAATGAAGAGGAAGCAGTTAAGATTGAGAAACTATTTGAGGCTTATCTTTCCGGGCTTTCTTTAACCGAAGCAGCCCAAAAAGCGGGCATTAAGCGTTACCACACATCTGTTGCAAGAATGCTTTCAGATAAACGGTATGTAGAGGATAAATTCTATCCGCCCATTATCAGCAGGGATACATTCGAAGAAGTACAACTGGAAAGACGCAGGCGAGCTGAGGCACTTGGCAGGATTTATGAACATAAAGGAAATGAAAAGAAATGCCTAAATTTTAGGTTTCATGCTTCAATGCCAGATAATCTATATGATGATCCATTTCAGCAGGCAGAGTATGCTTATAGTCTTATTAAGAGCGAGGTGATTTCAGATGGCTATCAGGAATGTTACGGTAATCCCTGCTCGTAAACGGATTGGAAATAGTGCAAAGGCTGAAGAATTGCCTAAGCTTCGGGTAGCAGCCTATTGCCGCGTATCTACGGACAGCGAGGAGCAGGCAACCAGTTATGAAGCGCAAATTGAGCACTACACAAACTACATTAAAAGCAATCCGGAATGGGAGTTAGCTGGCATATTTGCGGATGAAGGGATTACTGGAACCAACACGAAAAAGCGTGAAGAGTTTAACCGGATGATAGAAGAATGTATGCAGGGCAAAATCGATATGATAATTACGAAATCTATCAGCCGTTTTGCAAGAAATACGCTGGACTGCCTAAAGTACATAAGGCAGCTTAAAGAAAAAAATATTCCAGTTTACTTTGAAAAGGAAAATATAAACACATTGGATTCCAAAGGGGAAATCCTGCTGACCATTATGGCTTCTTTGGCGCAGCAAGAAAGCCAATCGTTAAGCCAGAATGTAAAACTGGGTATTCAGTACCGATATCAGCAAGGAAAAATCCATATTAATCACAACCGGTTTCTTGGCTATACAAAGGATAAGGATGGCAATTTAGTTATCGTACCTGAAGAAGCAGAGATCGTTAAACGCATTTACAGAGAATACCTTGAAGGTTCCAGTATGCTACAGATAGCAAGAGGTCTGGAAGCTGACGGAATTCTGACAGGTGCAGGCAATCACAGATGGCATACCAGCACCATCAATAAGATTTTGAGGAATGAAAAATATATCGGTGATGCGCTGTTGCAGAAAACCTATACAGTAGATTTTTTATCGAAGAAAAGGGTGGCCAATAACGGCATAGTTCCTCAATACTATGTAGAAAACAGCCATGAGCCCATAATCCCGCGTGAAATTTATATGCAGGCTCAGGAAGAGCTTGTCCGCAGAAGATGTGTGCATATAAGTAAGAACGGAAAGAAGAGAAACTACAGCAATAATCATCCCTTATCCCAAATGGTGTTCTGCGGCAAGTGTCATGAAGTATTCCGCAGGGTTCATTGGAATAACCGAGGGAAAAAATCCATCGTTTGGAGATGCGTCAGCAGATTGGAAAACACCGGTTTGTTTTGTACCGCTTCCACTATACTTGAAGATACTCTCAAAGAGAAGATTGTAGAAGCTATCAATATAGCCGTCAGCGGGAAAAACTCTTTTCTGGCCATACTGAAGAAGAATATTGAAACCGTATTAAGCGTGGATTTGGATGAGACTACAGCAGATATTGATAAAAGGCTGGAAGAACTCCAAACCGAGTTGATCCGAAAAGCAAATTCAAAGGAAGCATACGATAATATTGTCAATGAGATTTATCGATTACGGGATTTGAGGCAAGAAACCCTTTCAAGAAACGCTCTCCGTCAAGATAAGCGGGATCGGATCGCTGAGATGACGGACTTCCTTAATATGCAAACCGGTGGTATTACGGAATTTGATGATAAACTGGTTAGAAAACTAATTGAAAAGGCAACTGTATATAATGACAGGCTAGTGGTAGAGTTTAAGTCAGGGTTAGAAATAGAAGTAAACCTATAAGCTCGTATTAAGATAGCCGCCAGTAGGGGAAGAGTACTTATACTATTATAAATAACTACAGGAGACATAATTGGATTACCGATTGCGGGAGCAGAAGCAAAATGCGCTGGTTAAAAATGCAGAGCGTGAAGGAAGAAGCAGCGAATAGCTGAAATGACAGACGTGAACTCGTTTCAGCAAGCTGAAACATCGGGGAATCAGATGGAGAGTCTACTCCACCTGATTAAAACCCACCTACGCTGCGCTTAGAGGTGGCGGTGTTGACCGTAAAGCTAAAAGATAAACACACTTGAACAATTACTCATATGTTTTTATTGACAAACGGAGAATTGAGGTTTATAATATATATGAAAGCTTATTCAAGTGTTCAATTGAATGATAAGGAGGTGATATAAATATGGCAAAAAAAATTCAACCAATTGAAAGATGCGACTGTGATGTAATACATGAGGAAATTGTAAATAAAGTGCGAGAAAAAATGCCTCAAGAAGAAACTCTATATGATCTAGCAGAACTATTTAAAGTTTTTGGAGATTCAACAAGAATTAAGATACTCTGGGCATTAGATGAATCAGAGATGTGCGTTTGCGATATTGCATTCTTATTAAATATGACCCAATCAGCAATTTCACATCAGCTAAGAGTCTTAAAGCAGGCTGGACTAGTAAAGAGCAGAAGAGAAGGAAAGATTGTATTCTACTCTCTTGAAGATGAACATGTAAAGCAAATATTTGACCAGGGATTAATTCATATTTCAGAAGAAAGTAAGTAAAGGAGGGTCAGTAATGTTAAAGAAGGAAGTAATTTTAGAAGGTTTAGATTGCGCAAATTGTGCAGCTAAAATTGAAGAAGAGGTTAATAAATTAAATGGAGTCAAAGCCTATATGAACTTCATGAACAAGACATTGACTTTAGAAATTGAATCAGAGCAAGAGTATAAGAATATATTACAGCAAGTTAAAACCATAGTGCACAAGCACGAACCGGATGTGGTAGTGAAAGAAAAATCCGTTAACAAGAGCAATAAAAAGGTGAACAAAAGCATAGTAATACTTGAAGGACTTGGCTGCGCGAATTGTGCAGCTAAAATAGAAAAAGAAATAAGCGGTCTAGAAGGAGTTGAATTTGCTGCAGTAGATTTTGTTTCGAAGAAACTAACACTGGAAATAAGTCCGAAAGTCAACCGCTCTGAGTTAAATGAGAAGATTGAAGCCATAGTAAAGAAAATAGAGCCAGATGTAAAGGTCATTTTTGAGGAGAATACATCTAAGGCCAACGTAAAAGAAAATAATGAAGAGGAAGAAGAAGGTGTCAACAAAAAAGAAATCATAAGACTTGTGGTCGGTGGAGCAATATTTGCCGTGGGAATCATCTTTAATTTCCAAAATTGGCTTGAGCTTACCTTGTTTATTATTAGTTATATCATAGTTGGTGGAGAGGTTGTCTTAAGAGCAATAAAAGGTATTGCCCGCGGTCAGGTATTCAGTGAGCATTTTTTGATGAGTATTGCTACCATTGGTGCTTTCTTCATTGGAGAGTATCCAGAAGGTGTAGCAGTTATGCTGTTCTATCTGGTAGGTGAATTGTTTCAGGATATAGCTGTAGGTCACTCCAGAAAATCAATAAGTGCTTTGATGGATATTCGTCCTGACTATGCAAATCTTAAAGTTGGCGATGAGATCAGGAAAGTATCTCCTGAAGAGGTAAACATAGGTGACATCATTATTGTTAAACCAGGAGAAAAAGTTCCCCTCGATGGCAAGGTTATAGAAGGAAACTCAATGGTTGACACTGCAGCGTTAACAGGGGAATCTGTTCCTCGTGAAGTCGGGCCAGGAGACGATGTATTGAGCGGATTCATTAATAAAAATGGCGTTTTGACAATAGAGGTAACAAAGGATTATGGTGATTCAACTGTATCTAAAATTTTGGATCTGGTTCAGAATGCCAGCAGTAGGAAGGCTCCTACAGAAAAATTTATAACAAAATTTGCGCGTTTCTATACTCCGATTGTAGTCTTTGGAGCATTAGCCTTAGCAATCATACCTCCATTGGTGATCCCCGGTGCAACTTTCTCTACATGGATATATCGAGCCTTAGTGTTCTTAGTTATATCTTGTCCATGTGCGTTAGTAATTTCAATACCATTGGGCTTCTTCGGAGGGATTGGTGGAGCAGCGAAGAGAGGTATATTAGTAAAAGGCAGTAACTATCTTGACGCGTTGAACAATGTGGAAACAGTTGTTTTCGATAAGACGGGAACGCTAACCAAGGGTGTATTTGAAGTTGTGAGTATCAACCCTCAAAGTGATTTTACAAAGGAGGAATTGATTGAATATGCAGCATATGCTGAAAGTCACTCAAGTCATCCAATTGCACTATCCATTCTGAAAGCCTATAACAAAGATGTCGATATCACTAAAATTGAAGACTATGAGGAAATTGCAGGTCATGGGATTCGGGCTAAAGTTGGTGGTAAAGAGATTCTTGTCGGAAATAGCAAACTGATGAATAAAGAAAACATTAAATATCAGGAAGTTGAGACTCTAGGTACAGTAGTACATGTTGCAGTAGACAAGAAGTATGCAGGAAATATTGTAATCTCTGACGCAGTGAAGGAAGATTCAGCTGATGCGATTAAAGGATTGAAGGCATTAGGTGTTAGAAATATTGTTATGCTTACTGGTGATTCGAAGGCAGTTGGGGAAAAAATAGCAACCCAACTTGGAATTGACGAGGTGTATACTGAATTGTTACCGACCGACAAGGTAGAAAAAATTGAGGCTCTGGAAGCCAAGAAATCTCATAAGGGGAAAATTGTATTTGTTGGTGATGGCATCAACGATGCTCCGGTACTTGCAAGAGCGGATATCGGCGTGGCAATGGGCGGCTTGGGGTCTGATGCTGCAATTGAAGCAGCTGATATAGTTATCATGACGGATGAACCATCAAAAATTGTCACTGCAATAAAATAGCAAAAAGGACTAGGAAAATTGTGATGCAAAACATTGTGTTTTCATTAGGGGTTAAAGCCATATTCCTTGCACTTGGTGCGGTGGGAGTTGCAACTATGTGGGAAGCTGTATTCGCTGACGTGGGTGTGGCAATAATCGCAATATTAAATGCAATGAGGGTAATGAATACAAAAAGTATATAGGACTACATGATTTATTAACCCCTTGATTTTATCTTCTCAAAGATAAAATCAAGGGGTATCTGTATTTAAATTTATAAGGAGGAGAAAATGTTCTATATTTTTATTATCACAATATTGACAGGGATTGATCAGTGGACTAAATATCTTATAGAAACACAATTAAAACCGATAGGTGCTATACCCATAGTT
>JABLWY010000001.1:177500-1000761 GCA_013178255.1 Coprothermobacteraceae bacterium
TCCTCCTTCCTTGGCCAAGGAAAGCTTGATGCCAAGCCCGATGTAGCGCTGAATGAACCGCAACTTAATCGTAAGGTAAAGGTGCGTTCCAAGCAAGATCACAATTAGTGGCCAACCCCAGATCCAACCGTCAATCTTGGCTACCCACGCTGCTAAAGTCTCCACAGTACCACCCCCATGGGGAACTATATGTTCTAATTATAAACGTACGCGGCACTCTGCCAAGAGCAGGTAAGTCAGATCAGATAAGGCATTGTAGTCACCTGGGAGTTTGCATTCACATGTAGTCATGTGTTAGCGTATATGTAATGCACAGGGGGCTGAATGGGATTGCCTAGAGGAATGGCGAGTTGGGTGTTTGATCAGAAGACACTTATTGCAGCATTGATGCTCCTATATGCGGTAAGTTCCATCACCCGGGGCATCCTATGGATCGAGAATCGCCAAAGGTTCAAAGGGCTTCAATTGTGGTTTGTTGACGCCCTTTTCATGTGCTTAGCTTTTGCTTTATGGTTCTTTCAAGAACTGTTACCCGCATACTTGAGCCAAGTGGTAGCCCCTAGCCTTGCGGTTGCAGCGCTAATTGCTTTCTTGTTGGGCTTTGAGGATTTCTTCGACGTGTGGCCTACTCAACCCCGGAGGACGTTCAACGCCGTGCTTCTGGTGCTCAGCATCTCCTTGTTCTTCTATCTTTACCAGGCACAGTTGGGGGAGCGCTATACGTCGGTTGCGTTCTACTCCCTCGCGGTTGTGCTCTTGGTTCAGATACTATGGGTTGTTGCCAAGCAAGTTAGCCCACAGCTGAAGCCTCTAGCTGAACCTGCCACCATAATACTGGTGTTCTTGGCCTTCGCAGCAGTTTTTCGGTTAGCCTTACTTCCTGCCCTACCAATCGTCAGCGGCCAAACAGCAAGAGCAGTGCTCTACGATCTGGTGACATCTTTGCTTTTCTACTTGCTCCTACTCTCACTGAACGTCAGCCTCATAATGATGGTGGCAAGGCGGCTGCTGTGGGAGATGCAAGCTGAGGAGAGAAAGTTTAATAGGGTTTTCGATCTGGCTCCCAACGCTATGCTCGTGGTAGATATGAAGACTGCAAAGGTAATAGATGCAAACCAAGGCTTCTGTAGGCTCTTTGGAATTAAGATCAGCGACATCATCGGAAAGAAGGTAAGCGATTTGCCCATCTGGACAAAGCCTTTCGAAGTCATGGAGATCCTCCATAGGATAAGCCTCGCCGACGTTGTAGTTACCAGGGACATAGAGTGCAAGAAACTAGACGGGGCTAGGATTAATGTGATCTACTCGGCTTCCCCCATGCGAATGTATTACAAAGAGTACATGATAGTGAGCATGGAGGAAATAACAGCCTTAAGCAAAGTAAAGAAGCAATTGGAGGAAATGGCGACGCATGACTCGTTGACGGGACTACCGAACCGGCGCTTGTTGTACGACCATTTCACGAAAGCAGCAGCAAGGGCTAGCAGAAATGATACTAGAGTCGCCTTCATGCTATTTGATATAGATGACTTCAAGAACATAAATGACGTCTTGGGGCACTCCACAGGCGACGAGCTCCTCATGCAGGTTGCCACCAGGCTTGTGCAGGTGTCCAGGCAACAGGATACTATAGGTAGGCTCGGAGGCGATGAATTTGCTGTTCTGCTGGTTGATGTAAAGGACCAGGCTGACATAACTACTGTGATCAACAGGCTTAGGGATGCACTAAAACCTCCTCTTGACATCAGGGGACACAAGATTCACATTACCATCAGTGCTGGATGTGCCATATTCCCTGATCACGGCAAGACATTGGAGGAGCTCATGCAAAAGGCCGACTACGCAATGTATTACGTAAAGAAACACGGTAAGAATGGCTTCTGCTTCTTCGAACCCTCTATGCAGTAAGAAGTACTAAGCGGCCCCGAACTCTTCTAATTCAGAGAGTTTAAGAAAGTGATAATATGAGAGCGTTGCGGCGTAGTCTAACACAAACCAAGCTATGCAACGGAGGAGAGCACATCGTGGATAGAAATGGGCACAAAGACCGTCACGACCATAACCATCTAACTCACAAGAGTTCACGTAGGATGCGAGACATGGTGTTTACGCTAATCCTAAATCTTCTGATAACGGCAGTAGAACTCGCGGGCGGTGTCGCAGCGGGAAGTCTGTCTTTGATATCCGACGCACTACACAACTTGAGCGACGCAGCCTCTTTAGGCGTGAGCATGTTAGCCCTAAGACTTTCCCAACTCCCACCTGACAGGAAGCGCACTTTTGGTTACCGAAGAGCAAGCGTGATTGCCGCACTTGCAAACACTGCTGTTCTTGCAGTCATTTGCCTTGAGTTGTTTAAAGAGTCATACGTGCGTCTCTTGTCACCTCATCCTATAACAGGCCTGACAGTGGTTGCCATAGGTGCTGTGGGCCTCCTGGCAAATACCCTGGGTGCCTACTTACTACACCGCCATTCTCATGACGATCTCAATGTAAGGTCTTCATACCTTCACCTAGCGAGCGACGCGCTGTCTTCGGTTGCGGTGGTGGGAGGCGGATTGGCCATCCACTACTTCAAGGTCTTCTGGATAGACCCCATCTTGACCTTCTTCATCAGCGCTTACGTGCTGAAGGAAGCCATTGATGTCCTGAGGGCCACGTTCAACATCTTGCTCGAAGGCAAACCTACCGACGTAAGCGTCGACGAGGTGGTCAAAACTCTGCTCTCCGTGCGCGGTGTTAAAGGTGTTCACCACGTCCACCTGTGGACCTTAGACGGGAACGCAAAATTGCTTGAAGCCCACGTCGAGCTGGATGCAGATTTACAGGTTAGTGAAACCAAGCAAATCAGTGACGAAGTCGGTGAGCAATTGCACAAAAAATTCGGCATCGACCACGTAACACTACAATTTGAAGCGCAGGCTTGTGGTAGTGTTTGCCCGTTTCAACACTTCTGAACTAAATGGGTGTTGCGGGCTAACAAAGAAGGAAAGGATTAGGCGTTTGCATTTGAGAGAACATCGGAGGTGGTCGTTTTGAAAGTGAGGCCTATGAGGCGAAGGGACAGAGAGCTACCGCCACAGGAAGCTATACGCATACTGTATGAGGAATCGTACGGAGTCCTGGCAACTGTGGACGGACACGGTCAGCCTTACGCAGTACCTGTTAATTATGTGTACGACGGTTCCTGTCTGTACATACACAGCGCTAGGGAAGGACACAAGATCGACAACATCACACATAATCCGCACGTCAGCTTCTGCGTCGTAAGCAAAGCAGAATTGGTCCCAGATAAGGTCACCACGAGGTACCGCAGTGTGATAGCTTTCGGTGAAGCCAACCTAGTAGATGGCGAGGAGAAAGAAAAGGCCTTGCTTCAGCTTCTGGAGAAATGCGGCGCAAGTAAGCACGTAAACCCTTCAGAGTATGTAAAGCAGTGGAGTGAAGCAACTGCTGTAATCAGGGTAAGGGTGGCTCATGTCTCAGGGAAGTCAAACGAAGCTTAGGAATCGACTCTCCCATCTCTGCACAACCCCTACCCTCTAAGTGGTTGGTTGCGTAGCTGCTTAATCTATAGAACTCTAAGCCAAACTGAGTTTCTTGACGCCTTGTTAGCCAAACGGTGTCCAAAAGCAAGAAGGCCTGGAACGCTCCCGAGCAAGTAGGGAGTCGAATGGGTGAGTCTGGTACCCAAATTGAGGCAAGGCTCGACTAGACACAAGACCACTGATGGCCCCTTGGTAGGCATGACTGTTCATTTCTCCTCATGCTCATCCTGAGAAGTTGTTTGAACGATTCAATTTAGTGGTATATATGTAATGCCAACTGTAAACCATGGAGGTGGTAGTATGGAAACTCTGGGAAGGATTCCACTAATTGGTGAAAAGATGCCAGCGATGAAAGTAAAGACTACCCATGGAGTCATGGAGCTCCCCACACATTACAAAGGTAAATGGTTTGTGCTTTTCAGCCATCCAGGAGACTTCACACCAGTATGCACAACCGAATTTGTAGCGTTTCAGAAACGGTACGATGAGTTTAGGCAAATGAATACAGAACTGATAGGTCTGTCTGTCGACCAAGTGTTCAGCCACATCAAATGGATCGAATGGATCAGAGACAAACTCAATGTGAACATCGAGTTTCCCGTAATAGCCGATGAATTGGGTAATGTGGCCATGGCACTGGGCCTCATTCACCCTGCCAAGGGCGCAAACACTGTGAGGGCAGTGTTCATCGTAGACCCCGAAGGCACTATTAGGGCCATCCTGTACTACCCTCAAGAGATAGGTCGCAATATAGACGAAATACTGCGCATGGTTAAAGCCTTCCAAGTATCAGATGCTAACAAAGTCGCCACACCGGCGAATTGGCCTAACAATGACTTGCTGGGAGACCGCGTGATAGTCCCGCCCGCTGCCGACGTCAACACCGCAGCAGAACGGCTCAGCAAGTATGAATGCTACGATTGGTGGTTCTGCCACAAGAAGATTTAGGTATCTCATGAGTAGAGAGGCGGCTGCCTTTGACAGCCCCTCTCTACCTCCCAATCACCCCTGGAAGCGTAATTCAGGGCCGGTGTAGAGTAAAGGTATAATGTCTGAGTGGAGCTAAGCCATCTAAATAGAGCCCAACAAGAAGCAGTAACCGCACCAAGAGGGCCTTTGGCCATAATTGCAGGTCCAGGTTCGGGGAAGACTAGAGTACTAACGTACCGTGCACTCTATGCCATTGAAAAGTGGGGGCTAGCACCAGAGCGAGTTCTGGCCATCACGTTCACCAACAAAGCAGCTGATGAACTCAGGGAACGCTTGGGAAACCTAGTACCGCAGGGGGACAAAATCTTTGCCTCCACCATGCACAGCTTTGCCGCGAGGATGCTGAGATACTTTGCCCCTTATGCTGCCATTAGCCAAAACTTCGTCATATACGACGATGACGATAGTCAGGGACTCATAGAAGACATACTCAAGCAGATGAACATAGATGTGAAGAAGTACAGGCCTGCTGACATTCTCGGCCACATCTCAGCTGCCAAAGCAAGAATGTATGGAGCCGAGGATTTTGCGCAGTTTGTAAGAGAAAAATATGGCTCTTGGGGATACTACTTTGAAGTCGTTCATCAAGTTTTCCTTACTTACGAACAGGTTAAGGAGCGCTGTCAGGCGCTGGATTTCGATGACCTGATCATGGTGCTAGCAAAAAGGTTAGCAGAGAGACCAGAATTGAGAGACATGGTAGCAGGGCTCTTTGACCTCGTCTTGGTAGACGAATTCCAAGACACCAACCTAGCCCAGTACGAGATGCTGCTATACATGACCCACCCTCAATACTCATCGATGAACAACGTAACCGTCGTGGGCGACCCTGACCAATCAATCTATGGCTTCAGAGCAGCAGAATACTATAACATCAAGAGGTTTATAGACGACTACGCGCCCAGGGTAGTGTTTCTCGACCTGAACTACAGGAGCCACCGCGTCATTGTTGATGCTGCCTCGGCACTAATCAATGACAGCCCTGCAGCAGTTTTCCAGCGCCACTTGGAGAGCATGCGGGATACAGGGCCAAAGATCCTCCTTCGCAGGCCTTTTGACGACAACGACTCGGCGATCACAGCTACTTACGAGGTAGGCAGACTGCACAACATGGGCATACCCTACGAGGAGATAGCCATACTCATGCGCACAAGAGCGCTCACCGCAAGGCTTGAAAGAGAGTTTACCAGCAGAGGGATCCCATACCACATCATCGGTGGATTGCCCTTCTTTGCCAGGAGGGAAATCAAAGATATTTTGGCATATTTGCGCTTGAGCAGAAACACCATGGACCGTGTGAGCCTGAAGCGCATTCTCACTATGGAAAAAAGAGGTCTGGGCCCTGCCTCCGTGGATAAGCTCGTACACCTTTCTGAAGAGCAAGGCGTAGATCTTGTGCAGGCACTGAGACTCGCAGTGGAGTCTATGTTTTTCAAGAAGATTTCCGTCAATGATTACCTAGAAAGGCTCTACACGCTCTTGCAAACGCTTCAGGAGATCAGCGATTCAGGGCAAGCCATCGACATGGTAGTCGAACAGGAGAACATCTTGGAGCACATAAGGAACATCAGCAAATCAGAGGACGAATTGCGGGAACGGTTAGACAACCTCTCCCAGCTACGCTCCATCGCTGAGGACACGCAAAGCGTCGATGAGCTCTTACAGCGTTCAGCTTTGGGCACCAGAGAAATCAACGGAGGCCGTGAAGGGGTCGCCATATCTACAGTGCACGGAGTCAAGGGATTGGAATTCACGGCGGTGATTCTCTATTACGTGGTAGATGGCATGTTTCCCCACTCTTTATCGATAACAGCACCCGAAAAAGAAGAAGAGCGGAGGCTCTTGTACGTGGCTATGACGAGGGCAAAAGAGCATTTGATCGTGTATGTACCTTACAAGATGCCTTGGCGTGGAGGCTGGGAAGATTTAGCAAAGCCATCCCCTTTCCTCTGCTCTATTCCTGAACATCTTTGGGACGGCAAACCCTACGAGATACAAAGCCTGTATCGTAAACCCACTGAACGAGAGTAATGCCAAAGCTACTTCCGACCTGCTAGATTGTCCGTTGTTCCACGTGGAACCTTCTCAACTCACCCGCCAGCTACTGGTGGCAAGAACACCACCGTGCACCCATCTTGTAGTGGGGCTTCGTAACCCCCAGCAAACCTAAATTCACGGCCTTCCACTAATATTCTCAGGCCTCTCGTTTCTGCCAGTGCTACCTCAAACGCAGTGCCGTACCGTTCCCTAAGGATATGGAGGAGGTCAGCCAAGACGGCCCCCTCCCCCATTTCCACGCTCAATCGGTCCGTTCCCACAATTTGCCTGAACACGCCGAACAGAAGGACCGTCACTATCATCGCCGCTAGTACCTAACGTTGAGCTAAACCGAGCTCCCTCAACTTCTCAAGGGTTGGTATGCCCGTCTCCAAATCCCAACCGCGGGCAGCATAGTACTGTCTAAGCAACTCATCTTGCTCGAAGACTTGACCTTTGGACGGCCCATCAGGCATTGGCTCTGTTACTATTCGCTGCGGCATCACATCGTCCTTCTTGCCAAACCCTTCCCTAACGTTGAACATGCGCTCCAAGTTGTATATCCTCTCTCCCACGATCCACATGTACGCCGGATCTTTGAACTCCTCCACCCCCGTAGCTGCGTAAATCAACTTGCTGTAGACCTCTTCGTTGACCATCATCATAGAAGCTGGGAACGTGCACATAATACCCGTCTCCAAGAAAGCCACCATGTCTTGGTTGAACTTTGCCAGTTCACCTTTACCCTGCACCTCGAAACGGTCCACTTCCTTGGGGATGGGTGCGCCGAAGATCTCCTGGCCTGAGTATCCGTAGTTATGGTCAGCTCCTATGTTAGCCGTCAGCAAGTTCAAGCCGTGAGCCTTAGCACCTCGAGGATCGTAAGCAGGGAGCTCTAAGCCTTTTACATGAATGGCATAATGCTCCGCGCCGCGCCCTATACGTCTTGCTGCCTCCCTGACACCCTCGCTTAGCAGAGCCCCTAGTTGCTCCTTATATGCTATCTGACGGATGAGCTGAAGCACAGGCTTGAAGTCGCCGTATCTAAGTTCTAAACCGCCTGTGTCCTGGGTCGTTATGAGGCCCTTCTCGAAAAGCTCATAGGCGAATCCTATGGCTTGTCCAGTAGAAATGGTGTCCAAGCCCAGTTCATCGCAGAGCCTATCTGCCGCTATAGTTAGGCCCGGCTCCGAGACCACGATGGGGCCAGTAAACGCCCAAATGGTTTCGTACTCAGGGCCTTCACTCCAAGCCCCCTTGAATGGGCCGTGGTATGCCTTGCTGATGTTCACGCAGTGAATGACACAATTGTGGCAGCCGGTTTTCCTGACTCGCAGCTTGTCAAATTCGGACCCTTGGATAGCCTCCCAATTGGGCAGCACTCCCTCTCTGAAGTTACGGGTAGGGAACATCCCCAACAAATTCGTAAATTCGGCGATCTGCGTCCCTGTCCTCGAGAAAGATTCAAACGCTGGGTGCGCCCTATAGGTGGCTATTTCAAACTTGATAGCTTCCTGGAAAGCTTCGGGCATGGCAATGGGCACTGTCTTGCGGCCTCTAATAGCAATGGCCTTCAGGTTCTTCGATCCCATCACTGCACCACCGCCACCGCGACCTGCTGCGTGTCTGTCGCTGAACACACCTGCGAACCGCACCAGATTCTCACCTGCAGGGCCTATGGATGCGATCCTGACGAATGGGTCGTTGAGTTCTTCCCTTATCAAGACATGCGTTTCCTCATTGGTGAATCCCCACAGGTAACTCGCATCCCTGAACTCCACCTTCTCTTCGTTGATCCACAAGTAAACAGGTTTGTCAGCCTTCCCCGTAACCACTATGGCGTCATAGCCAGCAAATTTCATTTCTGACGCGAAAAAGCCGCCGCCCGTGGATTGAAAGTACCCGCCCGTTAGAGGCGACTTGAAAAAGATGGACCATCGACCAAAAGACTGAGCAGCTGTTCCAGCTAGCGGCCCCGCTACGAAAATAATCTCGTTTTCGGGGCTTAACGGATCGACCCCAGCAGATAGGTCGTCGTACAACATCTTTGCTCCGAGTCCGCGGCCACCGATGAAGTTCTTGATCAAAGCTTCCGCGATAGGCTCTACGCTGTACTCCCTTGTACTAAGGTTCACCCTAAGTATGCGGTTCATGTAACCGCCCATCAGATACACCCCCTGGGAGCCCAAGTTTGGCAACAGGGCTGCCACCATGTTGAATTATATGACTACGCAGCCAGCTGTCGAACGTGACAAACAACAAGGGGCCACAAAGCCCCCTCTTCTTAAAGCCAGTTGCTTTTTTGCCAACATCTACATGAAGTTGAAGTTGTTCACCTTCAGCGCTGGAGCGGTCACTGACATGAACTCTTCCCCTGTGTAGAGCAGTTCGGAACCTACTGCCTCCACGTTCTGGAGAGCTTCCACGAAGCTCTGCAAGAACCTTGTGTTAGCCACTGCGTGTCTTACCCTGCCCTCTTCTATGTAGAAGGTGCCGTTTCTGGTGAGTCCGGTAGCTAGCACTTTCAGCGGGTCAAGGTAACTGTTTACGTAGTGGAACATGGTTATGAGGATCCCTCTCTCAGTGCTTTCGATTAACTTATCTATTGGCGTACTGCCAGGCAACATGATTACGTTCAAAGGCAGCGGAGACCATTCAACAGACTCCGGCGGCAATGCATGGCCAGTATTTGGCTGCCCCATCAGTGAGGCGTGCCTGCTATCGAACACCACGTCCCTTGCCATACCGCCTTCTATGAAATGCACAGGCTTCCTCAAATAGCCCTCAAAGTCTGCAGGCATGCGATTTAAAGTCAGGTCATCCATGCCCCAATCGTAAACAGTGATGTGGGGCGGAAAAACCTGTTTGCCTCTCTCGTTCCATATGTAGCTATAACCCTGATGCGCAGTCCTTGCATTGAAACTGAAGAAAGAAAGCTGTTCTAACATGCTGGCTACCGCGAGAGGTTCGAGGATGACCGTGTACCTACCAGGATTCAACGGTCTTGGGTCTTGGCTATCCAAACACTTCTGCAGCGCCTTCTCCGCCAAACTCTCCCAGACGAAGTTTCCAGGGCTATCGAACCGCGCGTGTTGGTAGCCACTACCATGTCCCTTTATGTACATGACTTTGATTGCACCCGAGTCACCCAGCATACGTACGTCCGTGCCAGCTGAGTTCTTGATCACCACTGTACCTCTGTTGACTTGAAAGGCACCAAAAGCCTGCGCCCCAACTTTTTCACCTTGTCCCGCAATATGCTGCACGACCTTGGCCCTTTCAGCGTGATCATGGAAAAGGAAATCGAGGAATTGTGAGCGCGTATCAAAAACCTGCACCCCTGTATCCGCCAAGTCTAAGGTCGACTCTCCAGAAGCTAACTCTGTGTTGTCCATAGCTTTACTTAAAGCACTCAGAACATCCCTCTCCTCCAAAGAGGCCGTACTCGCCATACCTATCTTCTTGTTCTTCTCAACTACGACCGTGAAGTTGACCAGTTCCTGTCTAACGTGCTGGTGGATACGGTTTAACGCGTACCGCGTGAGTATGTACTCTTCAGCTCTAGCAACTACTAACACCTTGTCTGCTGTGCAGGCGCTGATAACTTTATCAGCCAGGTCACCTAGTTTCTCGTGCATCATCCGCGACCACCCACTTTCACATTTCTGAAGAGAGCTGGGGCTGTGCCATGCCCCACCCTCATCACCTGTTCTGGCTCCCCTTTCCCACAGTTCGGCAACCCCCACACTCGCCAGTGCGAGGGTCCCGCCACGGCTACCAACTGACTCCAGAATTCAGGGGTTATGCCCCAATAAGATGGGTTCTTAAAGAGTCTACCTACTTTGCCGTTCTTCACTTCCCACGCGGCTTCTACACCAAAGTGGAAGTTCAACCTCTTATCGTCTATGGACCAATTGCGGTTTATATCCATGATGTAGCCGTTGCCAGCTCTGTCCAAGAGCTCCTCAAGGCTAGCCTCACCAGGCAGTAGGTTCACGTTTGTCATGCGCACTATGGGTAATGACCACCAACCGTCAGCCCTACTAGCACCCGATGAATCTCTTCCAATCTGCGCAGCAGTCTCCCTATCGCTCAGGAAGTCCACCAACACGCCGTCCTTGATAAGGAATACCTGCCTTGCCGGTGTACCCTCATCGTCCCAACCGAAGCTACCTAGACCATACGGCAAGGTGGGGTCGCTAGTCACGTTCATCACGGCACTACCATACCTGAACGATCCTAAGCCTTCCACAGTGGCAAAGGACGTGCCAGCAAAAGCTGCCTCATACCCCAAGACCCTGTCTAGTTCTGTGGCATGCCCTATGGACTCGTGTACTTGCAAAGCAAGCTGAGGCCCCATAAGTATGAGGTTGGCCTCGCCTGCGGGCATTTCAGGAGCTTTCAAGAGAGCGGCGGCTTGATCAGCAATCTCTTCGGCGTGTCCCACCAGGTCCATTTCTTCTATGAACTCCCACCCCGCCTTTCTGAAATCCCCGAAGGAGTTGGGATAGCTCCTCACCTGACGGTCCGTTCCGTCCTGCGCGGCGGCCTGTATTAGCCCACCGGACTCCACATAACGCTGCGTAACGAAGGATCCCTCCGAGTTACAAAAAGCTTTGTCCTCCTCCCAAAACTCAAGGAAGGCCTCGCGATGTTTGACCGCGCTATTGCCAGCCATGAGACGATCAGCTTCCATGAGCAGCGATACTTTGATGTTCAAAGGCACTGAGAACGGGTCTTTTTTGCAAGGCCCTTCAAAGTGCCCGTGCTGGGGCGTGACTGCTGGCCGCCAAAGTGTGCGCCCTCCGCCTGCCAAAGCAGAAGAACGTGCAATCCGCACAGCTTCTTCCACCGTAGTGCGCCACTTATCAGAATCCCAAGATGCTGCAAAACCGAAGGCGCCATCAACGAATACCCGTATGTTGTAACCCTGCGTGGATGACAACTGTGCTTTTTCCAACCTACCATCCTGCACAGCGATTTCTTCGGTCCGCCTACTCACAAACCTCGCATCCGCGTAATCGGCCCCCATATCCAGCGCACACTGGATCAGGCGCTCAAGGAACTCCTTCAAGATTCCACCTCCTCGCGCTCATTATAGCCTCAAAAGGGCCAGCAATCCGTTTCAAGCGAGAACCTCATTTATCGCACAATCCCGCTACATATCTGGAGAAACTGACGATGTTCCACATGGAACACCTTCGTCTCCAATGTATCCATAGACAAGTTTTGCACAGTTTTCCACAGCATCTTGTGGAAAATGTGGATAATTGTCTACCAGGTTGTGTATAATGGTGTGGAAGATGATAAGATTATCCACAGGAGGTGTGGACAGTGAACCCCCAGGAGCTTTGGGAAGCCTTCTTGCAAGAGATGCAAAAATACGTCAGCAAGCCGGCTTTCGAGATGTGGTTCAAGCACAGCCAGATACAAGACCTCAGTGACGACTTAGTCGTCATAAGCGTTTCATCCGAAACAGCCAAAGACTACATCGAAGACAACTACATGCCTATTGTGAAGGAGGTTTTGCGCAGAACTACAGGTAGAAACCTGGACATACAAGTAACCGTCAAGAAGGACGCCGAGGATCTGAAGCTGAGGGGCAGACACAGCAAACCCAAGTCTATGATTCGTCTTAACCCCCGCTACACTTTCGACCAATTCATAGTAGGGGATTCGAATAGACTGGCCTATGCCGGAGCGCTAGCAGTGGCTGAAAACCCTGGCAAGAAGTTCAACCCGTTGTTTATCTGGGGAGGAGTGGGTCTAGGAAAGACACACCTACTTCACGCCATAGGAAACTATCTGATTGCGAAAGACAGTGATTTGACGGTGCTCTACATCACAGCAGAAGAGTTCACAAACGATATGGTGGAGAGCATTAAGAAGGGAAGCCCTGAAGCCTTCAGGGCCAAGTACAGGAACGTAGACGTCTTGCTAATTGACGACATACAGTTCATAGCCGGCAAAGAAGGCACTCAGACCGAATTCTTCCACACGTTTAACTCCCTATACCAGGCGGGCAAACAAATAGTCTTGACCAGCGACCATCCACCACAGGAACTTCAGCTGCTTGAGGACCGGCTGAGAAGCAGGTTCCAACAGGGTTTAACCGTGGACATTCAACGCCCTGATTACGAGACGCGTGTGGCCATCTTGCAGAAGAAAGCCCAAATCGAGGGCTTAGAAGTGCCCCACGAAGTGACAGAGTTTATAGCCCGCGCCGTTACTTCAAACATTAGAGAACTAGAGGGGGCCCTAACGAAGGTAGTGGCCTTAGCAACGCTGCAAGGCGTACCGTTGTCTCTGGGACTAGCCAAGCAAGCCATTAGCGCTGAAACCAGCGAGCCAACTGGCGCCCTAAGCGCCCAAACCATAGCCGAACAGGTAGCTTCCTACTTCGGCATGACCTTGGATGAGCTAAAGTCCAGTAAGCGCAGCCAAGACTTGGTGGTACCGCGTCAAATTGCTATGTACCTAATCCGTCAGCACACAGACATGTCCTACCCCGAAATTGCTTCGTTCTTCAACAAGAAGGACCACACCACGGTTATGCATGCTATAGACAAGATAAAGGACGCGCAATTGAACAACCCCAACATCAGGCACTACATGGCTGATATAAAGAAAAGGCTTAACCTACTTTGAGGGTGATGTTTGTGGAAAGCTTGTGGACACAGAAGAGAGGCATCCAGCAAATTGTGGACAACTTTGTTTCGTTCAATACAAGATCCACATTTGTGGATGGTTATCCACAAATTATCCACAGGTACTTGCGCCCACAAAATCGGATGAAGTACATTTTTTCCACAATTTCCACGACAGACCTACGACGCCTATGAAAGAACAAAGTTGTTATGTAAGACTATAAGTAGAGGAGGAGGATCGTATGGAGATCATTGTTGCAAAAGAAGACCTGATCCAGGCGTTAGAGGCGGTTTTGAAACACGTGCCCAAGAAGACTACTCAACCGATTCTTTACAACATCTTGCTTGAAGTTGGAGACGGTACATTGAAGATCACGGGTACGGACATGCGAAGCGCGTTGTCATACAAAATAGCCGTCCAAAGTTCTGAGAGTTTTGCCACTACGGTACCTGCCAAATACTTCGCAGAATTCGTGAAGAAGGCTCCAGCCTCGGATGTAGCATTAGATTTCGTCAAGAATCATCTCCTGGTTTCCTCGGGGACAGCCTCGCTAAAACTTTCTACAATGGCTCCTTCAGAGTACCCAACACTTGAAGTTGTAGAGGGAACAACCTTCTCAATTAGCACAGGGAAGCTTAAGGAAGCTGTGGATGCGGTAAAGAAGAATGTATCAAAGGGCGAGCTCAGGAACCCCGTACTTGAAGGCATTTACTTCGATGGCACAGAAGGCAAACTCGCGCTAGTAGCCACCGATGGCCACCGCTTGGCAGCTAAGTACACTGACTTAGAGGTAACGGAGAGCGCCTGTCTGCCTGCTGACGTAATTAGTGATATCACGGACACACTGGCTGACACAGGAGATACGGCATATATCGTGTTTGGTGAAGGAGAAGTCGGGTTTGAGAATGAAACGGTGTACGCTGTAGTCCGTACCTTAGAAGGTCAATTCCCCGCTTGGAGGAGTGTAATACCGAAAACAGTGGAGACCAAAGTTGTGGCACCCAAAGCTCTGTTTGAACAGATTCTAGACCGAGCCAGCATGCTCTCTAAGACCTATGACGATGCAGTGAGGCTTGCGTTTGACGACGGTGCTATGACTGTTTCCGCAGACGTGCCTGATTTGGGAAGCTACGCCGAAACGGTGCCGGTGGAAAAAGAAGGACCTGACCTTAAAATAGCGTGCAACTATGCCTACCTGCAAGATGTCTTAAGCGGTTTCAAAGATGAGTCCGTTTTCATTGGCTTAACTAGCTCATTGCACCCCATCTTGGTGAAGCCAGCTTCTGAAGAAGGTTACATAGGCCTTGTTATGCCCATGAAACTATGATTGAACTACAGCAGTTCTTGAAACTTGCTCTAAACATAAGCGGGGGCGAAGCAAAGCACTTAATTCAAGATGGTTATGTAAGAGTGAACGGCGAGGTAGAAACTCGCCGTTCACGAAAACTTTCTCCTGAAGACAAAGTCGAAGTGCACGGGTCCACATATCTAGTGGCCGAGTTCTTAAGCTGACCTGAAGCAAGACTGCAGTTCTATCTCTTCTTTAAAGCTTTAAGCCAGTTTTATTAACTAAGTTTGAATTTGTCTTAACAACTAAGGGTAAAATGAAGCCAAAGGACTGAAGGGAGGTCTGGATATGCGTAGAACGTTGGCAGCGCTTTTGGCGCTTGTTATCCTCATCCCTGCTTTGTTGACCACCCCGATTCTTGCAGCAGACGCGAACAAATTGCTTGAACTCTACATCGGGAGCTCCACGGCGTATGACAATGCTGCAGCTGTGGGATTGGATTCTCCTCCTGTCATTCAAAGTGGTAGGACGTTGGTACCCGTAAGGTTTGTAAGCGAGCGGATGGGTGCCACCGTAGGATGGGATGGAGCGAAAAGGCAGGTAAGCATAAAACTAGGCACAAAGACAATCATCCTGACTATTGATTCCAATAAGGTGCTGGTAAACGGCCAAACGGTAACCATTGATGTCCCAGCTAAGATCATAAACAGCAGGACGATGGTGCCGGTGCGATTTGTGTCAGAACAGCTCGGGTTTAAGGTTAAATGGGACCCCGTTAGTTCCAGGGTATTGATCAGCAACTTTGACATGGCTATGCCAGTGAACACTAGTGTGAAGGGCACTGTAACGTTGTGGCACGGCTGGGGTTTGGGCACAGCAGAGGCAAACGCCCTGGATTACATCATAGAGGAATTCCAGAAAGTGTACCCCAACGTGATTGTGGATCAAGTGCCTGTGGACTTCAACAACCTTCAGAATAAGTTCTTGACTGCAGCCCCCGTAGGGCAGGGACCCGACATCGTAATAGGCCCCCATGACTGAGTAGGCCAGTTTGCCAAAGCAGGCTTGCTCGAACCTCTGACAATCTCGACACTCACGCTTAGGGCTAATTATCTTACGTCAGCCATAGAAGGCGTGACGTACGCTGGTAAGGTTTACGGTTTGCCCGAATCAGTGAAGTCTGACGCGTTGTTCTACAACAAGGCACTAGTGAAGACTTTGCCTACTTCCATAAATGACCTCATAAATGCCAGCTCCAAGTACAGCGTACCAGGTGGCACACCTTTGGCTTTCGATGCAGGCAACTTCTACCACTACAGCTGGCTGCACTTTGGGATGGGCGGCGGTGTCTTCAATGGAAGCAACTACAAGGACGTTTCGCCTATCAAGAACGCTGGAGCCCTTAAAGCACTGCAATCTTTGGTAACCATGAAGAAAAACGGGACCCTACCTTCCACGCTGCCTGATTATGGTACGTCCATGAGCTTGTTCACTAACAACAAAGCGGCTTTCTTCATAACCGGCCCGTGGGAATATGCAAACCTGAAGAAGGCATTAGGCGACAACATGGGCGTAATGGTAATACCAGGCGGGAAACCCTTTGTTACCATTGAGTGCACCATGCTTTCCAAGTACGCGAAGAACAAGACAGCTGCCCTGGAATTCATGAAGTTTGTGACAGGCGCTACCATGGGCAAAAACAACTTCAATGCAGGCGCCCACCTTGGTAAGAACGTCGGGCACGTGCCGGCCGCTTTGGCTCCGTACAACGATACGGCAGTCCTCAATGACCCTATCATTAATGTGTTCTCCGCTCAGGCTTCCAAGGGCGTACCGATACCCAACGCTCCTGAGATGCAGGCTGTTTGGTCTTCTATGGGCACCATACTGCCTGCGGTCTTCCAAGAGAAGATGACGCCCGAGGCAGCGCTGAACCAAGCCTATACAGAAATTACTGCTCAGATCAACAAATAGGCAAAGCGGATAGCGTGCGGGGCAAGCTAAAGGCTTGCCCCGCTTAGAAGGAGAGGGACAACGTGAAAAAAGTTAAAGAATGGCTAACCGCTTACGCCTTCATAGCTCCAGCTATGGCTGCTATACTGCTCATTTCGGTGTATCCACTTTTCTTTGGTGTGTCGATCGCTTTCACGGACATGAACCTGTTCAACTTCCTCTCCAAAGAATACAAATTTGTTGGCCTGGAGAACTTTGTTCAGCTGCTTCATGATCCAGAGATTTGGGTTTTGACGTACAGAACGATCCTGTGGACCGTGATCAATGTGTTCCTGCACGTGAGCTTGGGCATCGCGTTCGCAATGCTGCTTTTCAAACCCTGGATAAAGCTGAAGCCCTTTATTAGGCTCATATTGATACTGCCCTGGGCTATCCCTGCGTTCATTTCCATACAGGTGTGGCACGCCATGTTCAACGAGCAGTTTGGTGCTTTGAACCAACTGCTGCAGATGGTGGGTTTGAACCCCATACCATGGCTGAGCAACCCTGTTTGGGCTTTCGTGGCCGTAGTTATGACCAATGTTTGGCTCGGTGTGCCCTTTATGATGATGATTGCGTTGGGCGGCCTGAATTCCATACCTGAGGAGATACAGGAGGCAGCTCTCGTGGATGGTGCCTCGCCTTGGCAGATGACGCGTTATATAGTGCTCCCCTTGCTCCTAAGGACTATGGTGCCCGCTATTGTGCTCGGAGTCATATGGACGTTCAACAAATTCGACGTGATCTATCTAATCACAAACGGTGGGCCGCAAACGGTCATAAACGTGTTTGGGGAGCCGAGGGCTATTCGAGCCACAGAAATACTTATCACAAAAGTCTACCGCACCGCATTCACCTATCCCAACTCCTGGAGCTACGCTTCGGCCATCGGCTATGTGATCTTCTTGGTCCTGCTAGCACTGTCGCTGCTGAACATGCAAATTCAACGCTTCGTGAAGGAGTGATGGGGCATGGCCTTGAAGCAAAAACCGTCCTGGTTTGAAGTCTTCTACACCTATTTCTTCCTCATCATAGGCTGCGTAGTGGTGCTTTTCCCCATATACTGGATCTTTACCACTTCTTTGAGGCCTTTCGACATCTTGGCTACCCCAACCTTGGAACTTTGGCCCAAGGGCGCCACGTTCTCCAACTACATCAACATATTCAAGGATCCATACTTCTACTCTGCTTTTACGAACTCTGTGAAGATTTCTCTGCTGGCTACTGCTCTCGGAGTGCTATTGGCCACAGCGGCTGCCTATGCTTTTAGCCGCTTTGAGTTCCCCGGCAAGAAGCCTTTCTACTACTACTACATCGTTTCGCAGATGTTCCCGTCGGTGGTCGGCCTCATACCGCTTTTCGTCATATTCTTGAGAGTAGGCCTCCTTAGCGAGAAGGCTTTCTTGGGAATCCCGCTGGTTCACTGGGGACTCATCATAGCCTACGGGGCTGGCGGCTTAGCCTTTTCAGTGTGGAACATGAAGGGTTTCTTCGATGCCATTCCGAAGGAACTCGACGAGGCAGCCATGATCGACGGCGCCTCCTCGTGGACGATTTTCTGGAAGGTCACCCTTCCTTTGGCAAAACCTGGAATCGCCATAACGGCGTTGTTCATTTTCATGGGGGCATGGCTGGAGTTCGTTATGGCCATGACCTTCATGAGCAACCCCAAGCTGTACACACTGCCGTTATGGATCAACCTGTCCATAACGAATCCGTTCGGCATACCATGGGCAAAATTCGCTGCAGCTTCGCTCATCATCGCTGTACCCGTAACGGTTCTGTTCTTGTTCCTTCAAAGGTTCTTGCTCAGCGGTCTGCTTAGGGGAGCAATTAAGTAGTAAGTGGGAGGTGGATTCATATGAAGAGATGGATTGCAGGGCTCTTGGCTTTGGTGCTCATCATAGCCGCGGGCCCAGTAGCAGTGAGTGCTGAAGAGCCAATCGTCACCACATCAGCTAGTGAGCCTACTTGGTCGATCGCTGTTGCCGACCCAGCAGGTGATGATTACGGGCCTGGTTGGTACAAGTACGCCACAGCGAGTGTATTCAAGGCGGGGGATTTTGACATATTGAAGTTTGAGATGAAGCCGGTAGGTGATAACTACGTAGTCACCTTCACCATGGGCAACATAGACAACCCGTGGGGAGGCACGTATGGGATAAGCAAGCAGACGTTCTTCCTGTTCTTCAGCACAGATCCATCGAAGGGAACCACAAAGGGTGTAGAGGCGACCAATGTGTCGTTTGCCGAGAACTTCAAGTGGAACGTAGGGTTGCAGATAGAAGGATGGGACAGCAAGGTATACACGGTAGAGGGAGACGAGATAGTAGCGAAGAACGCAGGGGAGCTAGGCATAACAGGGGCTAGCGTAGAGGGAGCACCTGGGAAGTTAGTGATCACAATCCCGAAGAGCGTAGTAGGGGAGTTTGACGAGAACAGCAAGTTCATAGCATGGGTGACAGGGCAAGACGGATATGGTGCTAACAGGCTGAGGGGGTTTGGAGCCGAGGCAGGAGAATGGGTGTTTGGTGGAGGCGACGGCACGAGTCCGAAGGTCATGGACATGGTGGTACCTGAGGGCATGACACAAGAGGACATCCTGAACTACAAAGCACACACCGTTACGCTGCCCGGCCTGAAAGTAGCTGACTTGGCTAGGGCCTTTAGGGGCGTAACCATTGCCGACCCAGCAGGTGATGATTACGGGCCTGGTTGGTACAAGTACGCCACAGCGAGTGTATTCAAGGCGGGGGATTTTGACATATTGAAGTTTGAGATGAAGCCGGTAGGTGATAACTACGTAGTCACCTTCACCATGGGCAACATAGACAACCCGTGGGGAGGCACGTATGGGATAAGCAAGCAGACGTTCTTCCTGTTCTTCAGCACAGATCCATCGAAGGGAACCACAAAGGGTGTAGAGGCGACCAATGTGTCGTTTGCCGAGAACTTCAAGTGGAACGTAGGGTTGCAGATAGAAGGATGGGACAGCAAGGTATACACGGTAGAGGGAGACGAGATAGTAGCGAAGAACGCAGGGGAGCTAGGCATAACAGGGGCTAGCGTAGAGGGAGCACCTGGGAAGTTAGTGATCACAATCCCGAAGAGCGTAGTAGGGGAGTTTGACGAGAACAGCAAGTTCATAGCATGGGTGACAGGGCAAGACGGATATGGTGCTAACAGGCTGAGGGGGTTTGGAGCCGAGGCAGGAGAATGGGTGTTTGGTGGAGGCGACGGCACGAGTCCGAAGGTCATGGACATGGTGGTACCTGAGGGCATGACACAAGAGGACATCCTGAACTACAAAGCACACACCGTTACGCTGCCCGGGATCAGCGTGGGCGATTTCATGGCTAGTGCTCAGCTAGTCAAGGTACTATCACCTCAGGATGGCAGCGTCACTAACCAAACGGCTGTCGACATAAAGATCAACGTGCTCAGCAGCGCTTTGACTGAGGTGGTAGTGGGCGGTAAGGCGCAGGCGGTCAAGTTCGGAGAGAACGTAATAAGCGGTGTAGCACTGCCCAACGAAGGCGCCAACGTTGTGGAGTTCAAGAGCACTGATGGCAGGCTCTTGGCTAAGGTCACCATTGTCAGGGACACGACACCGCCTTATGCGATGATAATCGAGCCTTTCAGACAGACCACATTGTTGAGCCGGGAGGTAGCCGTGAAGATCGAGACAGAGCCTAACGCCAAGGTACTGCTCCAGCTGTTCGCCCCCGATGGTAGGGAAGCAGCTGCTGTTAACACCACGGCTGACTCTAAGGGCATGGTGGACATCCCCGTGGCCTTCAGGGCATTCACAGGCCTCAATATACTGCGAGCGACCGTCACCGATGCAGCGGGCAACAACAAGGTGATCCACAGCTTGTTCGCCTACGGGCGGGCACACGAGATAACCCTAAAGATAGGCTCCACCGCCATGGAAGTCAATGTGGACACCATCAAGTTGGATGCTGCGCCTTACATTAAGAACAGCCGCACCATGGTACCGCTCCGTGCCATCGCTGAGAGCTTGGGCGCCGACGTTCAGTGGGATGGCGCTACTAAGACGGTCACGATAAAACTTGGAGATACCCAAATTAGGCTCGTGGTGGGTCAAAACACGGCATACGTGGACGGACAGGCGGTTACGTTGGATGTAGCTCCAGAAATCAAGAACAGCCGCACCTTTGTGCCTGTGAGGTTCATAACCGAAGCTTTTGGTTGCACCGTAAACTGGGACGCTGCTACGAAGACGGTCAAGATTACGTACCCATAGAGTTCAGACATCATGTGGCAGAAGGTGGCGGGAGCGTCGTCTCCCGCCACTTTGTTAGAGAAAGTGAGGTGGTAGTGTGAGGGGTATCATAAGCGGGCTGCTGGTACTAGTACTTCTACTGACCGCGTCGCCCTCATATGTGGCTGCGCAGACTGAACCTGTGTTGAATGTGGGCGGAGTGTCAGTACCTTTTGTGTACCGTGACGGCTACTATGTGGCCACTGCTACTGTAGCCCCACAGATTACTAGCTTTTCTGCTGGTGGTGGCTCCCTACCTAGTTTCAGCCAGCAGATAAGTGTTCAGGAAGAGAGGCTCTTAGTAGTGAGTTACCATGATGGGCAATACAGATTTGGCCTTTACCCGGTGGCAAGTGATGGTGCAGTTGGTGAAGACGTGAAACTTGCTCGGTATCCTGAGGGCGCTGTGCTCGTAGGCACCGAGGTCACCTTCTATGCGTACACACCCCGCAGGGATGTTAGCAAGGTTGTGCTCACCCTTACGGATCGGGCCTTAGATGACGAGCAAGCTCCTACCAGTGCTAAGCCGAAGAACGTGGCTAACGTCGAAATGGTCAAAGTGGCAGAGAGCAGTGATGGTTTCTATGACGTTTGGGTTTACAAGTTCTCGGCTACTAGCGTCACTTGGTACCAGTACACTGCATACGCCTACGATGGGGCGAAGCGCAGGAAAGTAGGGGAAGGCAGGCTGACCGTTTACGATCCCGCGTTCAAGACCCCCGATTGGATGAAGAATGCCATCATATACCAGAAATGCCATCATATACCAGATCTTCCCTGACAGGTTTAAAGACGGCGACCCCAGCAACAACGTGACGCAAGAAGGCCAAAAGTTCACCTTCTACGACTACTTCACTGGGAAAAACTACACATTGCCAGGCGACTACCTAGGGCAGCTCATCCAAGGTGCGACCTGGGACACGCCTGTTACTAGCTGGGCGACCGTTACCATGACCAACGGTGGCCAGAAGTGTGGTTACGTGGACTCTCTGCGCTTCTATGGAGGCGACTTGGAGGGCATAATTCAGGAGCTCGATTACCTAAAGAGCCTAGGTATAACAGCCATATACTTGAACCCCATTTTTGCTTCTGAAACCACTCACCACTATGACCCGGCGAGCTACCACTCCGTAGATCCACGGCTGGGTGATGCTCAGACGTTCAAGAGGCTTACCGAGGAAGCAGCCAAACGGGGGATCAGGATCATTAATGACATCACACCTGATCACAGCGGTGACGATTCCATTTACTTTGACGTAAAAGGCGCCTACGAGACAGTGGGTGCGCACGAGAGCATAGATTCCGCGTTCTTTGACTGGTACAAATTCACTCAGTGGCCGGACAAGTGGGTAGGATGGGGCGGCTTTTCTGCTATGCCCATCATAGACGTTATGAACCCCGAGGTGCAGGACTTTTTCCTGTCAGCAGACACTAGCGTGATGAAGTACTGGCACGGGCTGGGTAGTTCAGGTTGGCGCGTGGACGTGGCTATGCAGGTGCCTATGGGTTTCGCTCGCGCCATGCGCAGGGTACTCAAAGGGCTTGACCCTAACAACATCATGATCGCCGAAGTGTGGGACCACTACGACCAAGTCATTCCTATGCTACTAGGCGACTCCTACGACAGCGCCATGAACTACAGGGTTCGGTCTTTGCTCATAGGCGATTGGGACAACGATCACGTAGGCACTAACCCACAGTATCAGGGCTTTTTCCTCAAAAAAGATATGACGCAGGCCGATTTCTGGTCCCGTTACCTGCAGATCAAGAGCGACTATGCTCCTGAAGCGTTCTTCGCCCTGATGAACTTGGTGGACAGCCACGACGCAGCTAGGCCGCTATACTACCTCTCCAACGCGTGGGGCGAAAGAGCCAAGGACGCACTAAAAGCCCTGTCGTTTTTCCTGTACACCATACCAGGGGCTCCCACTACGCTGTACGGAGATGAAGCAGGAGCAACCAACGGTGGCTCTTTCGGTTGCAACCAAGACCGGCCAATTACCGACGACCCATTCATGAGGGTACCCTTCCCGTGGGGTAAGGAAGACAAGAATCTGCAGGCGTGGTATGCTAACTTGGGCAAAATCAGGAACGCGTACACCTTCCTGCGGACAGGTGAGATACAGCCGCTCTCGGTGGAAGGCAGCGACCGTGTCATTGCCTATCTCAGGTACGACAACAACGGATCAGCTTTGGCGGTATTTAACGGCACTGACCAGACGCAGCAAGTCACTGTGGATTTAGGTTACTACGCACGCGTGGGTTCTACGTTTACAGGGCTTCTCGGACAGGACGTAATCCTGCAAGGGAGTAAGGCCGTTTTGACGTTACAGCCCTTTGAAGCGAGGCTCGCTGTGACTACTGATAGCGTAAGTAAGGCCGAAAATATAAGCGTTTCAGGCACGGTGAACGGCCAAGAGGTGGCACTATCTTTCACTGGCCCCGCCGTGGTGGAGAAGCGCAACTTGACCACCGGCGAGGCAACGACATTGAAGGCCGAAAACGGATTGGTGGACGTAGCGAGAGCAGGACATAGCTACCTTTACACCGTTAGAGTGCTTGACCGAGGCCTTTGGGTAGCCACAGGCACCTACTCCGTGCAAGTGTCCGGCAGCGAACCCGTGGAACCGCCTATCAAGGCTGAAGAAGGCGAGCAGCCTTCTACTGGTGCAGGCCTCAAACCCATTGGGTTGGTAGATCCGACAAGTGATGATTATGGCCCTGGTTGGTACAAATACCCCACAGCGAGCGTGTTCAGGAAAGGCGACTTTGACCTGCTGAAGTTTGAGATGAGCTTGGAGGGGAGCACATACACAGCGACCTACACCGTGGGTAACATAGACAACTGCTGGGGCAGCCCGAATGGTTTGAGCAAAGCGACCTACCTTTTGTTCATAGACAACAACCCCTACGAAGGCACGACGCAGGGGATACAGGGTTTGAATGCGAACTTTGCGGAGAACTTCAAGTGGGACGTAGCGTTGCAGGTTGAGGGATGGGTAAGCACCCTATACAAGGTGGACAGCGGACAGATAAGCGGAGTTAAAGCAGAGGATGCAGGAGTGGAGATAAAGGGCATAGAAGGTGCACCTGGATACGCCGTGGTGAAGATACCCACAGAGGTGATAGGTGAGCTAACGCCTGAGAGCAAGATGGCGGTACTGGTGGTAGGGCAAGACGGGTACGGGCCGAACAGGATAAGGCAAGTCACGCCTGAGGCGCAGGAATGGCGATTTGGAGGAGGCAACGAGCAGGGGACGTCGCCTACGGTGATAGACATGATAGCGCCTGAAGGAATGACGCAGGAAGACATACTGAACTACAAAGCCCACGCTGTGGCTATACCTGGTATTTCTTTGGCGCCTTACTTCACTGGGGGCGCGGTTCAGAAGGTGACGGTGCTCACGCCTCAAGACGGAACGGTGACTAATAAGACGAGCATCGACCTGCTCATAAAGGTGTTGGTTGCCGACTTGAAAGAAGTGTCGGTGGGTGGCGGGGCTTACCCTGTGTCCGAAGGACAGAACACCATTGCAGGCGTTCCGCTTACCAATGAGGGCCAAAACATCATCGAGGTCAAAGACAGCTTGGGAAACACCTTGGCTTCAGTTAAAGTTGTCAGGGATACGACGCCTCCTGTGCTGAGCATAACCAAACCCACAAATAAGGCTTTGCTCACACAGAGGGTGGTAGCTGTGGACGCCCAGAGCGAACCCAACGTAAAGGCTGTCCTCGAACTGTTGGCCCCTGGTGGCAGGGCCGCTGACACAGTAGTCACCAATGCTGACAAGAACGGGCGCATAACAGTGGCTGAGGCGTTCAGGGCTTTTGGTGGGCTCAACATACTCAGGGTCACAGTAACGGACGGTGCAGGTAACCAAACTACGAAGCACGTGCTCTTTGCCTACGGAAAGCCCCACCAAATTGTGCTCAAGATAGGGTCAACGAGCATGGAGGTCAACGTGGATACGGTCAAACTCGACGCCGCGCCTTACATCAAGAACAGTAGGACTATGGTTCCCCTACGGGCCTTGGCGGAGAGCTTAGGAGCAGAGGTGCAGTGGGACGGCGCAACGAGAAGTGTGACTGCGAAGTTGGGCGATACCAACGTTAGGCTTGTCGTAGGTAGCAACACCGCCTACATAGACGGCAAGCCGGTCACGCTTGATGTGGCGCCTGAGATAAAGAACAGCCGCACTTTCGTACCTGTGAGGTTCATCACTGAGGCTTTTGGCTGCAGCGTTGGTTGGAACGGTACCACAAGGACAGTCACCATAACGTATCCCTAAGGGATTCAGCACTAAGCGATAAACAAAGCAAAAGGGGGCTGCGAAACGCAGCCCCCTTTCTGTTAAAACTGAGCGCATTTCAAAGTCTAAGAGCTTCCTTTACTAGCTCAGCAGGGTCCATCCTCAGTGCAGCAGCCTCCTCCACATCCACGAGAACTACCTTGATACCGTCCGCTTCCAAACCCTCTTTAGCTCTTGCTCCCATGTGAGTGGCCACTACGATGGATACTCCTTCGTTCTTGAAGAGCAGGGATAACGTGGCATGCACGTTGCGGTGATGCCCTTCACCTTCGTGAGCATGTTCGCCGTGATGGTGGGGCTCAGCCGCGTGCAGTTCAAAGGTGGGGTTCTCCACATCTTCGTATCCGACGATTTGTCCGTGTTCCACGTCGAAGACTCTAAACGTGGGTGCTCTCCCAAAGTGGGGGAAGGGCCTGCCTTTAGCAATAGGTGTTGCCACTCTGATCCGCACGTATTTCACTCCTCCTTGTGGATCTTGCCTAAAACGCCTACCAAGTTGTCCAGCATTGAGGGGGTAGCGTCTTCGATGCGCCCCGCGTCAGTGAGCTCAGCTAACACCGGATCTATGGGTATCTGTGCTATCACCGGCGTTCCGAACTCCACCGCGACTTCTTCTAGATGAGATGGGCCGAAGACGGCAAACCTGTGCCCGCAGTTGGGGCACACCGCGTAGCTCATGTTCTCTATAACACCCAAGACGGGTACTTTGAGAAGCTCCGCCATGTGGACTGCCTTCTTGACGACCGAGCGCGCCATCTCTTGGGGTGACGTGACTACTACCACTCCTTTGAGGGGCAGCTTCTGCATAACCGTCAGAGGCACATCGCTGGTACCTGGTGGCATATCCACTACCAAGTAGTCCAATTCGCCCCAATGCACATCGGACCAAAACTGCTCAATGGCTTTTGAAAGCAGGGGGCCACGCCATACTACTGCATTCTCGGGGTTATCCATAACCAAAGCAATGGACACCACTTTTATGCCCAAAGTCGAAACAGCAGGTTCCAACCCCTTTTCCGACACGCCCAATTTGGCAGTCTTTAGCCCAAAGAGATAGGGTATGGACGCTCCTGTCAAGTCCGCATCCAAGATTCCCACTTTCCACCCTTGCCGTCTGAGTGCCACCGCCAGCAAAGCACTTACCGTGGACTTGCCTACCCCGCCTTTACCGCTTACCACAGCCACTACGTTCTTGATATTGCTGTGCTCGTTACCGTTTTTTTGAACAACAAACTTGCCCACGTTTGGTACGGGTTCTGCCATGTCTTGTACCTCCTAATCATTGCGGGCGCTTTGGCCCATGGTGCCAGCGGTGGCCCCGTGGTCCCACAAACTCTACAGAACCTCCTTCGATGCGAATAGCTCTTGAGTCGACCAAAGCTTCCACCAGTTTCCTGCGGCCCGAGGCAAGCAGCCTTTGAACGGTCCCTCGTGACACGCCCATCTCCGCGGCAGCTTCTTCTTGATCGAGGCCCAAGTAGTCGCAAAGCCTCAACGCCTCCAATTCTTCCAACGTTATGACCGACTCAGCAAAAGGGGCATCGCCTGTAGGCACAAACTGCGCACACAAAGGCTTAAACCCTATCCTCTTGCATTTTCTTGGCCTTGGCAAGAGCTTTACCTCCTCTTGTAGCGCTTATCACCGTCCATTGTATTGCTACTTAGTGTTCAGGCTGTATCCGAAAGGACCCCTCTAGATCTTCTATGAGTTTCTTGACGGCATCCAATCGCCGCTCCAAAGCGCGCTCCACTTCCTTAAGGTAGGCAAGGCGGTCTTGGCTCGCCCAACCCCTATAGGCACACCAAGGGCCTGCGCCAAAGCCTATCCCCAAGCGGCCTCTGAAGCCATTGCCCGTGCCGTGGGCCCATTCTCTGCGGTTCCAACGCCCCAAGCCAGCATGTTGGTTCCATTCTGCGTTCATCCATCTTCCGCGCATTTAGCTGCACCTCCTTAATGTTGCATAAGCACAAAACATCATATATCCATTTTGTGCTTATGTCAATAACTTCCTTATGGGTGGTGCTAAAATCCTTGCTGTAAGGAGTAAAGATGGTCAAAAGGCTTTTGAGGGTCTTTCTTGTCAGTTTCCTTATCGCCATGCTCGGCCTTACCGCGGCAGGATGCAGCAACCAAAGGCCTGTGGTAATGGTAACCACCACGTCTTTTCGGGATTCGGGGCTCGCAGGAGCGTTAGTGCAGGTACTGCAGAAGCAGACAGGCCTGAAAATCAGCCTTGTGGCACAGGGGTCAGGGGCTGCCGTTGAGATGCTCAAGCGCGGTGACGCTGACGTGGGCATTACGCATGCTCCCACGTTGGAAATGCAGCTAACGCACCTGGGCTGGCACAGAGTGCCTTTCATGCAGAATTACTTCTACTTGGTGGGCCCCAAACAAGACCCCGCTCGCGCCAAAAGCCTCACGCTAACCGAAGCCTTCAGGCGCATCTACCAAGGCAAGTTCTTGTTTGTATCCAGGGGTGACCAAAGCGGCACTCACATGATGGAAAAAGCCCTGTGGGGGCTGCTGGGGCTTGACCCTGATACGTTTGGGGATTGGTACATAAAGACCCAGGCGGGTATGCTTACGTCCCTGCAGATTGCCAACGAAAAGGGCGCTTACATACTCACGGACCAGTCCACATGGCTGCGAAACCGTGACAAACTGCCTCAACTCGACTTCATAACCACATCTACCGAGGGCTTGAACACATACAGTTTCTTGTACAAGGATGCAAGGTACGCTGTCTTGTCTGAGGCTTTCTTCTCAAAAGAAGCCCAGCAGATCATCAGGCAGTTTCAATTTGAGCCGCTAGAACGCTAAAATGTAAGCGTGCTGAGCGCAAATATGGCATACACCTTTCTTTTCACCATAGGCACCACTACCGCTGCAGCTGTATCTGCAGTACTGCTTGCAGCCCTCTACGCTTCTTCCGTTAGTCAGCCGCGGCTCCACCTAAGTTTTTGGCGTGCCCTCAGCGGCATACCGCCTGTACTAGTGGGCCTCTTGGTCTACATGCTATTTTCACAGGCGGGGCCCTTGGGGTTCTTACGTTGGCTTTTCACGCCCAAAGCGCTTATCACGGCGCAGTTCCTGTTGGCATTGCCTACGGCTTTGGCACTCGCGCTTCGAGAACGTACGAGCTTGCCTCGCGACATGGAAGACTTTATCAGGGTCAACTTACCTAATAAGAAACATCAAGCCTATTTGGCACACCTCAAAGGCACGTTGCCCAGCACATTCTTTGTTACGTGGGGCCGCATTTTAGGCGAAGTAGGCGCAGCTACGCTGAGCGGCGGCGCCATAGAAGGTTATACATCTACATTAGCCACCGACATTCTGTACAAGACGAACTTAGGTCAATTCAAAGAAGCGTTAGTGCTGGGCGCGCTACTGTTGGTGGTCAGCCTCATACCTTCAGTGTTCTTGGAGCTGTCTTCTTATGGTGCAAGTGGACATTAGCTTCAGGGTTGATTCTAAAGTACTCACCATAAATGAAACCTTTGAGAACGGCCTGTATCTCATTGTGGGCCCCAACGGCTCAGGTAAGACTACTTTCCTGCGCTGCCTCTTAGGTCTTCACCCTTACGAAGGGGCTGTGCAAATGGATGCTCCTGTGGCCTACCTGCCTCAGCATTACGAGCCTTTGCACACCAGTGTAGGCGACAACTTGGCGCTTTTTGGCGCTTTGGAGATAGCAAGAGAAGGCCCTCTAAGAGCGAAGCTGCACTTACCTGCACTAAGGCTGAGCGGCGGTGAAAAGGCTTTGCTTGGGCTCTACCAAGTGCTTGCCTTGCAGCCAAAAACGCTGCTGGTAGACGAAGTAACGGCTCACATGGACCAGCAGGCATCGCGTCAGATCGAGCAAGTGCTCTTGGAATACTCCCAACAGGCCGTAGTGTTCATGGTCACCCATCAGTGGGATGCCCTCCTCAGGGTTCAACGTTCAGCATTAGTATTCGCAGGCACCGTGGTCCGCAAGCTGCCTTACGACTCAGCGCAATCACTTATCTTAAGTTGGAAAGAATAGGAACCACCATCTCGTGTAAGAATTGCAACTTTTCTCAGATAACGGGTGTATAATTACCTTCTACTTTGACCGACGGACTTAGAGCTGTCGGCGAAGGGGAGGGTGATCGACCATGAAACCCAAAAAGCTGCTTGCCATACTCGTGTCGGTAGCCTTGCTAACCTCATTCCTGCCCATCGATGCTATTGCAGAACTGCAGGAACCACCTTACGAAGAGCTGAAGAGCGTGCTTCGCTCGGTTCTATCCGAACGCAGTCAACTGGCAGTGGAGACCATTACCCTCGATGACGGCACGGTTCTACCCAAGGACATGTACGAGGCTATAGCGGCACGAGGAGGCAAGGTACCCATTGTAGTAGAACTGAACGTAGCCCCTTACACAACACGACAAGGGGATTGGCGGGCCTTCAAAGCTCAAGCAGAAAGCGCCCACGCACTTGCTTACGGGCAAATGAAGACATCGGTTCCAAGCGCGGTCAAGAAGCATGACCTCTATACCGCTTTGAACGGCTTTACTGCTGAGGTCTCTTTGAAGGACTTGAAGTCAGCGGTGGGTCAGTCAGGCGTGGGGCTCATAAAGGCAGTCTACGTGGCAGGGTGGCACCAGTTAGACGACCTGCCAGAGCCTGCGGATGGCGAGGGGACGCTTCCTGATATGGTCAACTCTGCGCCCTTGATCGGAGCTTATGAAGCTTGGGCTTCAGGCTACACGGGCGAAGGCCAGTACGTAGCTGTGATCGATACAGGTATTGACTACACCCACGAGAACTTTGGTGGATACAACAACTTCCCTAACGACAAGGTACCCTACGGGTATGACTTCTACTACAGAGACAACGACCCCATGGATCACTTTGGGCATGGCACCCACGTAGCGGGTACTGTGGCAGGCATAGGGGCGGCATACTATCCCAACAAAAACGGTGTACTTACGCCGGTGAAGGGCGTAGCGCCTGATGCCAAGCTTGTGGCAGCTAAGGTGTTCTCTGACAACGAGGAGGAAGACCCCTACGCTTGGGAAGATGACATAGTGGCAGCCATTGATTGGATAGCCTATATCAAAGCTGTGCAGGGCGTCAACATAGCGGCCGCGAACATGTCTTTGGGTGCCCGAAAAGGCTTCGATTACCCCGAAGACCCTGAACAAGCTGCCATCAAACGTGCTTACGAGGTGGGTATTACTTTCGCCATTAGCGCGGGCAACAACGCCTATTTTGACTATTCTGTTCTGTTCAACGCTGGCGATTACTACACCACTTACGTCAAAGATGTGGCTCAGGTGGGTTCGCCTGGCACGAGCCGCTATGCCATAACGGTGGCTGCCGTGAATAACCAAGGTGCTGTGATCAGGGGTGAGCAGCTCACTTATGGCACCGACAGCGTGCTTTACCTGGCTAGCCCTGAGGCGCCTCATCCTGTGGATGTGTTTGGCAGCAGCCCCGTAATGCTCGTAGATGCAGGGGGACAGCTCTGTGCACCCAATGGAGCTGATTACTCCAACAAGGTAGTGCTTATCGACAGAGGCACCTGCTCATTCGCTGATAAGGTCAACAACGCCAGGAGCCAAGGAGCGGTGGGCATAATAGTGGGCAACTACGACTCCGACGTTTCTTTGGTCAGCATGGCTTTGGGCACCGCTGCGCGTACCATCCCTGCTGTGTTCGTCAACGGCCCCCACAAGCTCAAACTCAGGGCAGCCATACAAACAGCAGGCGGCTCCCTGGAGGCTACTTTCACTCGTGAAATTGGCATAGATTATGGTGCCACCAACAGTGCTTCCATTGCTACTTTCACTTCTTGGGGACCTGCCCCCAACCTTGCATTTAAACCTACGGTTGCTGCGCCTGGCGTAGATGTATGGTCTTCTGTGCCTGGCAACGCCTATGCTTCCTATCAGGGTACTTCTATGGCTGCGCCCCATGTGGCAGGTGCAGTCGCCCTTATCAAGCAGGCTCACCCCGACTGGATGCCCGAGCAAATCAAGCAGGCTTTAGTAAACACAGCAGAACCTTTAGGTACTTACAGCCCAAGAGTGCAGGGAGCAGGTAGGATAAACGTGGCAAAAGCCATAGCAAACAGTGTGTTTATCACCTACAACGCCCAACCCTATGCTGAACTCGGCGTGTTCAGTTCACCAAAGGCTATCACCCTGACCATCACCAACCAAGGCAGTTCTGCTTTCACTGCGGCGCTGTCTGGGTACCTACGCGTAACTGACGCACAGTACGCCTACTACAACGCTGGAAGGATGTTTGCAGGTGGCACGGTTTCCGTTCCATCAGCCGTTACCGTGCCTGCCCACTCTTCAGCTACCATCGCTGTAGTGGTGCAGCCGGCTTCCTATTGGAAGAACGTGTTCATCGACGGGAGAGTCGTGTTCACGTCCGCTGATTTCACGCGTGTATTCCCGCTCATGGGTTACTACGGCGACTGGTCGCTTTACAGCGATGCGGACACCCTTGAAGGTGACAGCAGGTACCCGTTCAACAACAACTTAATAGACCTGCCCTATTGGAACTACGACTCTTGGAACCTTGTTACCGGGCTCTATTGGTACGACGGAGAGGATTTCTACTACATCGCGAAAGCCATGTTTGATAAGTATGGTTACGCCTACGTCTTTGATAGGCGCTCGCTGGCTATCAGCCCGCATTCGCGCAGTAGTGTGTTCAACGACCACGCTTGGGTGGCACTAAACCTACTCAGGAACGCAGAAACGTTGACCGTCAAAGTGTACGATGCTAAAGGCAAATTGGTGAAAACGTTAGCGCAGGAGCAGTTCGTGCGCGGAACGCCCTTAGGTTCTGCCTTGGTGGGTTGGGATCAGCCGTGGATGTGGGACGGCACCAATCAGCAGGGAGGCAGGGTGCCCGACGGGCTGTACACGTTGGTCATCGAAGCCAACCCGGGTACCGTCATAACTGACCCCACGCCGCAACCATCTCAGGTTATGTACATACCAGTAATGGTGGATCGCAAGCCGCCCCAGTCGGGCATAACACTTGATGCAGCCGTGCCCTTTGGCAACGCCATCGTGCCCACGGCTTCCAGAGTGACACTCACCTTAACAGGTACGGACGAGAGCACCGTGCTCGGCTACTACTTGATGTGGAGTGGCAAATGGGCCGATGCCGGCTTCGATGATTGGAACACGACAGCCACCACCCTTAGCATTGCCTCTTTGGGCAGCTATGCCGACGGTGTTAAACTGCCCATGCAGGCAGTAGCCGTAGACGGCGCTGGCAACGCAGCCCTTACGACTACCTACTTGGTTTATGACAATCCCACGAGCACGGTGGCGGTGGACAAGTTCAAGGCTGAGTACAAAGGCGGGACTGTGGAAGTTAGCGGCAAGATCTTGTACGCGCCAGGCGCAGCCTACACCATAACCATAATGGAGGCCTCGTTGGGCGTGGTTGCTACGGCCACAGGCATAGCTACGAGCGACAGCTACTCCATCAGCCACCGCTATGCGCTGCCCAAGGGCAACTACACGGCAATCATTGACGCTACGGACATTTACGGCAGGGCGGTGCATCTCGAGGTTATCGTTAAGCAGTAAACATAGTGTGGATTTAGGGGGAGCCCCAGAGCTCCCCCTAGTTTTTGTCATCGGGTGGCACGTTTGTTGCACATAAAGGAGTGTCAGAGGCCTGTGCGTGGGGACCTGCCCCACACGAGGTGGAGCACCTAAGGGCGACGAACTAGGCAAGAACACCTAAAGCGGGGAACACCTTGGGCAAGGCTACCTTGGTGGTGAAGACCTTGTGGACAGCCACCTGGTGGTAGCAGAACACCTACAGAAGAGATTACCTAAGGCAGGAGCAACTCAAAATCTAAAACACCTCAAAAGGAGGGAAAAGAATGAAAAAGCTACTTTCTTTGGTAGCCGTGCTCGCTCTCGTCTTGACCTTGGCTCCGGTAGCGACAGTTAACGCAGCTGCTGACCCTGTGTTCTACGATGAAACGGGTGCCTGGCAGCAGATAGGTGGAGCATGGTACTTTGTAGTAAACTACAAGATGCTCAACGCACCTGCCACCGGTGAAGTACAGCTCAAGTATGGCACCACGGTTTTGGCCACTGCGGCAATTGGACAGCCGGTTGCGCTACCCTACGGGACAGCTACCACTAACATTCAGTACGCAGCTTCGAATTTGGTACTTTATCTGACTGACAACTGCTCAAAGACGATCCCAATAACCTTCTACAAGTTCAGCACGGACTTGGGCGCCTTTGCTAGCGGCGACAAAGTAACTTTTAGTGCTGAGGTATTCCCAATTTACGGCTATTATGAGGCACATGCTGGCATAAAGACCCCATCCTACGCGCTAGTCTATACGCCATACGACCAGCAGTTGGCTACGGTGCCGTTCACGGTTACTGTTCCGTATGCCACTGATCCCAGCAAGATTGCTGCTTATAAGATAAATCAGAGGTCCTTTAACTACTACGGACCTGCCAACACTTCCAGCAAGCAGGCTTACGTATCAGTGTACGATGACGCAGGTACCTTGTTGTATAAATATCCGTTGACAGTTAACAAAGCCACGTTCACCTTTGGCACGCCTGTGGTGACCAAAGTTACCGACACCAAGATAGGGCTTATGGTGCCCGTGACTTATGGTTCGGGCAACGTGGTTCCCAATGGCACTGACGTCAATGTCAAGCTGGGTGACCAGACCTTTAGCGGAACAATCAACGTCATAAGTGGTGCCTCTTACCTAATGGTTGATGTCGACAAACCTGCACCTGGCACATACACTTACGAGGTGTCCTCTAATCTTGATACCACGGACAAGACGCACGTGGACGGCAAGGGCAACTTCTCCTTTACATGGGGCGCTGGCTTGTTCCTGTCTGGGGTAACTTCTTGGACTCAGAATGCTACGACCCCCATCAACGTCGCAGTTACTGGTCTGAACGCACGCATAAAGCGGCTATGGGTTTCCGTGGATGACCCCGCAGGTGCTTTGGATGGTAACTATGGTTGGTCAAATGACTACTTTGAGCTTCCTGGCTGGGGTGTCGAGTTTACTGGTGACAGCAACCTCGAGACTCCCACAGTAGTGTATGAGGCCAACAAGGTGTTCTACTCTGTACCGGCTCCTAAGGACTACTACTGGGACGTAGATCAGCCATCAGCTACTATCATGGTGTGGCCTCTGAGAGGCGGATCATTCACGGTAACGGTGAAGGCATTGTTGTCCAACAACCAGTTTGTCACTCTGACTAAGACTTACAACGTAAGCTTGTACAGATGGCAAATAGAAGTCAGCAACAAGGCCCCCAAGGTGGGCGAGGTAGTCACGGTTACTGTAACGCTCACTGACAGACAGGGCAATCCTGTTAACAACGCTAAGGTTGCCGTTGGAACTAGCGAAAGCTCGATTACGGCCAGCGTTGAAGGCGTTACCGCTAATGTCAACAATGGTGTCTACACGCTGAAGATACCAAAGACTGCTGCGGCTGGGCCGTACTACATGTACGTTTACGAGCGTGATGGCGCAGGGTACAAGACCACTTACAACGTGAAAGCTAAGGTTGTAACTATCTCTCCTGCTGATTACTACAAGGTGACTCTGAGCGCCACTAGCATATTGGCAGGTGGACAGATCGAAGTTAAAGTCGTGGACCCGTTGGACAATAAGCCCGTCGCTGACGCAGCCGTTACCGTGTACAACCCTGTTCTCGACGAGACATACGCCGCTAACAACACTAACGCCGAAGGCAAGACGACCATTGTTACTACGGACAGGAGATTCTCAGAGTATCTTGGTCCATACACCGTAAAAGTGGTGAAGGGCGATAACGCTGGCTACGCAGAGTTCAGCCTTCAACTTCCTGTGTCCATGACTGCGCCGAACGATGGCATTGCGAACCTGTATCTACCCGAGACCATAGTGGTCGAGACAGGAACTGGCATGCTGCCAACTCAGAATTCTGTCGAGCTAGACACTGACACCTACTACTACACGAACGCGAGCGGGGGGTTGGATGAAAAAGATGCCATTAGTCTGAGCTACGAGAAAGAAGTTGCGTTGAACAAGCTGATCGTATCTGGAAGTTTCACTCTTTCCGATTCAAGGCTAGATCCTGCAAAACTGAACATATATGTGGTGTACAAAGTGGGCGATGCTTCGTACACCATAGGTACACTAACTCCTAGCTACGACCACAAGCTCGAGATCCTTGTGCCTGCAGTGTACGTGGGTGATTTCTTCGAAGACTTTGGTGTAAAAGTCACAGATGCGCACGGCAACCCAGTGGTTGGCCACCTTGTTTACCTGAAGGCGTCCGATATGGCGAACGCAGTTGACGCATATACGGACAAGGAAGGCGTTGCTCACTTTAAGAACATCGACGTGGTGGCAGGCGGTACCATAGAGGCTTGGGAGGAAGACACCAAATTAGGCCTCAAGGACATACGCGTTGCCAAAACCACAAGGCCCGCTCCTAAAGTAGCTGTTGACCCGACTGAGATCACGGCCGGTAAGGATACCAACCTGACATTGACTTTGGTGGGCGCTGACGCGAAGCCAGTACCTGTGGGTAAGAGCGTACAGATCAACCTCGGCTCCTTCTCCTACGTGTCCGTAATAGCTGCTGACGGCAAGGTTCAGTTCAAGCTGCCAGCCGCGAACATGGAAGTAGGCACCATGTACGGTGTCGTCAGGGTGGAGGGTTACGAAGCTGCATCCTTCACGCTGAAGGTCAATGCAGCTCCAGTAACACCTGCTCCTCAGGTTACCATTGTGCTCAGCCTCAACCAGGACATCTACACCATGAATGGGCAGATTAAGTTCTGGGACGCTGCTCCTTACATTAAGAACGGCAGGACCATGGTGCCTCTGAGAGCATTGGCTGAGGCTCTTGGCTTCCAGGTTGGTTGGGACGGCGCAACGAAGACTGTCAGCATTTGGAAGGCCGACCAGAACCCAGCAGTAGATACCCCATACATCATGCTGCAGATTGGCACCACAACTGCTAAGGTGGGCAGCGCACTGTATGAACTCGACGTAGCAGCTGAGATAGTCAACAACAGGACCATGGTGCCTCTCAGGTTCGTAGCTGAGAACCTCGGCTACACCGTGCAGTGGACACCACCCAGCACCGTAACTTTGGTGAAGCCATAGGTCGAAACAACGTTTCACCCAGGGGGCGCCCTTAGGGGCGCCCCCTTTTGTTTTTGGCCTGCTTACAATTGTTGACAGGGGGTGTCTGGCTGTGGAATGGAAGAGATATCTAATAGAGATAGGTATGGGCGTAGAGCAGCATGGGCGTAGAGCAGCATGGGCAAGATCCTACCCGTGCCGCTGAGAAGGCCGTCAGAGATGCGGTGATGAGGGTGTGCATCCCTGGGTTGCGGGAGATATTTGGGCAGCCCTCGATCAAGCTTACTGTCCATGTGGGTGTGTCTGATGCTGAGAGCGTCGATGTGGATAGGCTGAAGGGAGCGCTACCGCTGCCGCTAGAGGCTGAGTTCGTCGTGGAAGAAGGCGGGCTAAAGACAAAGGGCATTGCTATGCCTGAACTGGGCGACACCAATGACCAAATGTACGTTGCGGTGGCTGCCATCACTGTGTGGGTGCAAGTGTGATCACTTAACAGCCCCTTAAAGCGGGGCATCTTGCTTAGAGGTTGCCCAAACCTTAGAATGTTATTATGAGTAACTCCTGTGTAATCCCCCTAATAGGGTGGGGGAGTCTCTACCTGCAGACCGTAAATCTGCAGACCACAGGGGTGAAGAAACGCCTGTCTTTTGAGGCTGATTCTTCACCTCCAGTGGTCACATCACTGGAGGGCTGACTGGGTGGCACTTAGTAAGATCCCCATTTGGCTCTCCTCCATTAAGGAGGGTGATTCTCTGTGATCAAGTGGTTGGAGCGTCATTTTGAGTTTGACCGCCGGGGCGCCAATTGGACTGACGAAATCATTGCTGGCGTTACCACGTTCATTACCATGGCTTACATCTTGTTCGTCAACCCCAACATTTTGGGCGCGGCCGGCATGCCTAAGGGCGCAGTATTGATGGCTACCGCCGTGGGCGCCGGCATTGCCACTGTGATGATGGGCTTGTATGCCAAGCTGCCTTTTGCGTTGGCACCTGGCATGGGCCTCAACGCCTACTTTGCCTACTCGGTGTGCTTGGGACTTGGCTTACCGTGGCAAGTGGCTTTGGGCGCTGTTTTCATTGATGGCGTCATATTCCTGCTGCTGTCTGTAACGCCTGTTAGGCGCTGGATTCTGGAGGCCATACCCCTGGGCATCAAGTTGGGTGCTTCGGTGGGCATAGGTTTGTTCATTGCCCTAATTGGTATGGTCAACGCCGGCATTGTGGTGAAGAACGAAGCCACCATGGTGGGCTTGGGTAACCTGCGCAGCCCTGAGACGCTGCTCGCTATTGTGGGGTTAATCATCATGGTGGTGCTCATGGCCTTAAAGGTAAGGGGCAACATCCTCATAGGCATCATAGCTACTGCCATTTTAGGTTTGTTTGTGAAAGGCTCCTCAGGCGCACCTATCACAACGTTTGGGGGAAGCCTGGTGGCACTGCCTAACTGGGGTGAGCTGTCCCAAACCTTTGGTGCTATGGACGTCATGGGTGCTTTGCGCTGGGGATTAGTTTCTATTATCTTCACTTTCACCTTCGTGGATATGTTCGACACCATAGGTACCATATCGGGGTTGGCTGCAAAGCTGGGCATCCTGAGGCCTGACGGCGGGTTTGATGGAGCAGACAAAGCGCTGATTACAGACGCTGTGGGCACCATGGTGGGCGCCGTATCTGGTACCTCTACGGTAACCACGTACATAGAGTCGGCCGCTGGCATCGCTGAGGGCGGTAAAACGGGTGCTACGGCCTTAGTAGCGGGCATTCTGTTCTTGCTGTCTTTGTTCCTGTGGCCTATGGCAGGTCTAGTCCCTGCTGTGGCCACGGCTCCTGCTCTCATAGTTGTGGGATTCTTGATGATGGAGCCCATAATGAAGATTGACTTCGCCAACTTCGAAGAGGCTATCCCCGCTTTCATAACTATAGTGACGATGCCCTTCACGTACAGCATAGCCAACGGGCTTATCTTCGGCATCCTCAGCTACGTGGTAATTAAGCTCCTCACTGGCAAAGTACGGCAGATACATCCTGTACTTGCCTCCCTGGCAGTCCTTTTTGTTGCCTACTTGGCCTACACTGTGCACTGAGCTTACGTGCTCCCCTCGCCCCTGGGCGCCTCTTCAAGGGGCGCCCCTTTTGTTCTGTGCTATACTAATCGTTAGTTAGAAAAAGGAGGTCTCATAGATGCAGCACACTTTTGTAGTCGAGTTTTTCCCCAAGAACGAAGAGAAAACAGAACTTACAGAAAACGCTCTTAAACAGGCATATGTGGTAAACGTCAAGGAAGGCAAGATTCTGCTAGTCACTGTAAAGGCAGATTCCTACGAAGAAGGCCGGCAGAAGGCGGAAGCGTTGGGCCGTCTGGTCTTCGGTGACGGTTCCATAAGGGTGCGCCGCGCCAACATGTAAGCTGTGGAGTTTTACTCCCTAAAGAAGCAGCTGCAGGAACACGCTGTAAGGCCTGCAGGCTCTGAAAAAGTCAGAGCATTCTCGCAGAACTTGACAAGCTTGTTTTCCGGATACGAGTCTGAAGTGTTTGAATACTCCATGCCTGACAGCAGGGCGTGGAGTTGGGGTTCACTCATCTTGATGGTGCTAGCAGGCGTCGCTTGTATGTCGCATAAGCCATTCTTGTCTGTGCTGTTGGTAGCCCTTCCTGCTATGCTGCTTCTGTGGGAAGAGAACGGTTTTCCACTTTGGTCCAAGCTCTTCAGTTTCGCCAAAGGAACAGGCGTGGTACTCAAGAAAGGCGAAGAACCCAAGGTGGTGCTGGTAGTCAATCTAGACAGCAGGCCTGTGAGCTTGTTCGATCGGTGGGATCCTGAAGGCAAACTGCGTATAAGCCTTTTAAATGCAGCACTCGTTGCCCTTGCTTTGGTCAGCTTCGCCAACTTCTACTTCCCGTGGGATTACTGGCAGTATGCGGGGGTGCTCTTGAGTATTCCGCCGCTGTTGATGCTGACAGACTTGATTTTCCAAGGAGTTATAAAGGGGTACTATTCAGGCGCTTTGGACAATGGTTCTGGCGTGCTGTTGTGCAGGATGGTCAGCGACCTTGTAGGCGAACCCCACTGGATTCTGTTGGTGGACGGAGGGAACGTGGGAGGCCAGTGGGTATCAGCGTTTTTGCGCAAATACAAACCAAGCAAGCAAGTTCTATTCTTGGGTTTGGAACGCCCTGGCGCTGGTCACGTCTCTTTGGCAAGGCGCCACGGGCTGTGGACGGCGGTAAACGTACCGCGCTATCTGATGGAAGGTTTGCAGGGCGCAGGTGTGGGGCCTTTTGTGGATTACAGCTACCGCCGCAGCTTGGCTGCTTTGCTCAGTCTACGGGGTTACCCTGCCCTTGCTTTGGTGGGGCATTTGGACAAAGAGAATATGGCGCTGCTGATCACGGACACGGTGGAGTGCATCAGGGACGATAACATAGAAGCTGCTGGGACTGTTGTGCTGAGGTTGGTGAGCTTACTTGAAGAACCCGAAAACAAGGGCGTGGATTGAAGAACTTACGTTGATCACCATTGCGTTCTACCCGTGGTATGGTAGAGCGGCTGAGATAGTATTTGGCAGGCGCTCTTATTGGTTTGATCTGCTTTACTTTGCTTGTGTGTTTGCCGTTGTAGATTACAGGCGCATTAAGTGGGACAAAGTGTCGCGCTTTGCCCCCTTCTTGCTTATCTTCCTATGGAGTGCTGCCCTCAACGTGGTGCCTTGGGTGATACTCAAGGAAAGCTTACGCCGCGTCATCTTTCCTTTTGGCGTGATGCTGTTCGCGTCGGCCGTGGATTGGGACTACGACAAACTCAGGAGGCTGATGATCTACATCACTGTGAGTGGCCTACTCATGGGCTTGGTAGCGGGTTATCAGTTCGTGTTTAAGATGGCGCCGCAGTCGGAGTGGCTGGACACGGAATTGGATACTGACAAGACCATTATCAGGGTGTGGTCTATTTTCTCCATACCCACATACTACAGTTTGTTCTTAGACCTTTCCGTGCTGACGGCCTTGGGGCTGCTCATCACTGCTCAGCGATGGTGGGAGAGAGCACTTTGGGCTGCAAGCTTTGTCGCTTTCTTGGGTGCTCAGGTGCTTACCTACGCGCGCGGCGGCTTGCTGGCTACAGCTTTTGGCATCTTCGTGACGTTGGCTGTAGAGAATCTGTTGGTTGCTGCCGGGTTGGCCGGAGCAGCTGTGCTGAGTGCTTTCTTCGTGCCTGCCCTGCGTGACCGCTTTATGACCGCTTTTTCCTGGGCCTATGTGCAGGAGAGCTCTCAACCTGGCGGTAGGTTGTACCAATGGGGCAGAGCCTTGGAAAACGTTGGCATCTTGGGAGGCTTCAAGGGCTTAAAGCGCCTGCTAATTGGTAGCGGGCCTGGTACCTTTGGAACCCAAGCTTCCATATCACTCGGGTTGAACGGATGGTTGCGTATCGACGGCATGTACTTCGCCCTATTGGCCGAATACGGAGTTCTTGGTGTGGTTAGCTTTGTGTACTTCATCGTTAGCACGCTTCTGGAAGGCTTGAGAAACGTGCTAAGCCGCGGAAACCGCCACGAGCAGTTGCTGCTCAGCGCTGTGTTGGGTGCGGTAGCTGCGTGGGCTTTCCACGGGCTTTCCGATAACGCCTTCGACTATTTCTATCTGCTCCCTTGGCTATTTTCTTACGCGGCCATTTTGTAAGGCCCTTTGGCGTCAAGTAAAATATGCATAGAGGCTGTCCTAATAAATTTCTGAGGAGGGATCGTGCTTTGAATGTGCATAGCTTGAAATTCCGCAGTGTACTGGCTTTGTCTCTTTTGATATTGCTCGCAGTGGGAGTCTTAGGTGGCGTGGTGAGCTACCTGACTTCCTCAGAGATGAAGTCGTTAGTGGATCAGCAGTTGCTGTCGCAAAGTAAGTCCCAGGCTGACGCTTTTTGGAACTATGTTAAGCAATACGGTAACTTGGCATCCTTTTTGGCCAATAACAATGGAGTGATATTGGCGAGCACTTCCACTGACGTCCTTGCGCAAAGCGAAGTAAGGCAGGTTTTTCAAGCAATCTTGATGCAATATCCCGACATCATGAACGTGTACGTAGGGACAAAAGGTGGCCTCATGTTACTCGAGCCCATGCAGACGTTACCTGATGGCTACGACCCCACGACAAGGCCTTGGTACACGGCAGCGATGGCTAACCCTACGCAATTTGTGCTTACTGAACCTTACGCTGACGCTTCGTCAGGTAAGACAATTGTCACGGTAGCGAAAGCTGTTTACGCTATGGGTGACTACGTAGCAGTGGTGGGTATAGACTTCGACGTTACTGGCCTCATTGAACGTATGTTCGTAGGCTCTGATGGCTCCACCGAGTACGTCGCTAACAGCGCTGGCCTTGTAGTGCTGCACAGTGATAGGACTAAGGTGGGTACGGACCTTTCCAAGGAAGCGTACTTCAAGGGTCTAAAGTCGGGTGCCACAAAAGGCAACAGTGTCACCTTCAGAGACGGTGGCTTAAGACAATATGCCGTTGCGAGCATGCTTCCCAACGGTTGGGTATTTGTCAAGGCCATGCCCACTTCTGTAGTGGAAGCGCCTGCAAAGAAAGCTGTTGGCGCGACCATAGCTGTAGCCCTGATTTCTTTAGTGCTAGTTGTAGCTATAGGGTACTTCGTCGTAGATGGTTTGATCGTGAAGCCCATACTGCATCTGAGAAAGGTAATAGGTGCTGTGGCTCAAGGCGACTTGACCGCGGAAGCGCAGCTGAGAACAAGAAGTGAGATAGGCGAGATTGCCAGAGACATCAACAGCATGGTGCAGAACCTGAGGGGCATGATAGGTGTTGTGCGGCAGACCTCGGAGAAGGTTAACGGCACTGCAGCAGATTTAGCTGCGACGGCTCAAGAAACCAGTGCTTCGGTAGAAGAGCTCACCGCTCAAAGCACGGAGGTGGCTAGGAACACAGAGACAGCACTGGGTGCCATAAGGGAGTTCGTAGGAGGCGTGGAGCAGATCTCCGCTGTAGCCCAAAGTGCTGCAGCCGGCGCCCAGGAATTGGCTGGTGAGTCTGCAAAAGTGAAGATGCATGCTCAGGAAGGCGAGGCCAACGTTCAGAAGGTGACCCAAGTAGTAGAGAAGGCCACCAAGAACACAGAGGACACTGGCATGCTCATCAACAAGCTTGCGCAAGATGCGCAGTCCATAAGTGACATCGTGGAGACTATAGACCAAATAGCGGAACAGACAAACCTGCTGGCATTGAATGCGGCCATAGAAGCTGCAAGGGCGGGGGATGCAGGCCGCGGCTTTGCGGTGGTTGCTGACGAAATCCGCAAGCTTGCTGAAAAGAGCCAAGCTGCTACAGAACAGATCGCCGAAATACTGGGTGGCATACAGCGAAGCGCTGAGCTAGCGAGAGGTTCCATGCAGGAAACGCTAAGCGTGGTCACTGATGCTTATAGGAGTACCTTAGAAGTCTCGAAGAAGTTCAGACAGATAGCGGAGAGCATTAACCGCATAGCAGGGACGGCTGAGAACTTCGCTGCCGGCGCAGAAGAACTCAGTGCTTCTACCGAGGAGCTTAACGCTGCTGCTGAAACAGCTATAAAGCCCATGGAGGAGATCACCTTGCAAGTGCAACAGATAAGCGAGGCTTTGAGGCAGCAGTCTCAGGCTGTGTATCAACTTGCTCAAGCCAGCACCTCTATGGAGCAGTTGGCCGTTGACCTAGCTAGCGAAGTGCACAAGTTTAAGATGTAGTTTGCGAGGGAGGCCTATACGGCCTCCCCGAGGAGGAAAATGGCGTTGGAAGCGCAAGTCCATCGTGAAGCACTGTCTCGGATAATGAGCAGACTGTATAACAAGGGGCTGATCTCCGCATTCGGAGGTAATGCCAGCGTTAAGCTTCCTGATGGTACGGTGCTCATAACACCTTCGGGCCTAAACAAGGAAGAACTGAACCCTGAGGACTTGGTAATGATCTCCCCTGCTGGTGCGGTGCTTGAGTCAGAGAAGAAGCCTTCGAGCGAGCTGTGGACTCACTTGGCTGTTTACGGCGTCAGGCCTGATGTTACGGCTATCGTCCACGCTCACCCGCCTACCTTGGTAGGTTTGGTAAGCGGGGGGTTTGAGTTTGGTGTGTACACTCCAGAGCAGGTGGTACTGGTAGGAGAATTGGCGGTTTTGGATTTGCTCGTGGGAAAGGAACTAGCTCAGCATATCAGCAAGATTGCGGCCGATCACAAGGCTGTACTAGTAAAGAACCATGGGGTATTCTGCTGGGGGCGGTCCCTGACAGAAGCCTACGCCATTACAGAAATACTAGAGGAAGTGGCAAAAATGGTGGTGGCTTCTTATGCCGCGGGCTATCTCATGCAGCCCCTTAGCTATGAACAGCGAGAGCACATACTAACTACTTACAAACCGACCAACCCCAGCAGATAGTAGTCAGCCCTTATCCCAACGGTTTTACAATAAAAGTGTGAGGTGGGATGGTGTTTAGGGGCAGGCGTGTCGCTTTTTGGTTGATAGTACTTGTATTGGTCATATTGGTCGGTGCTACGGTCATGTACCTATTGCCCGAGCACAGGGTGCTCACCTACGTCTTGCCCGCCGATGCGTTGAACTTAGATCCCCTGAAAGCCGACGACACTCATTCGTGGAAGGTCGTAACGCAGATATACGAGGGGCTAACGAAGTTCAGGCCTAACTCCACAAAGGTGGAGTTCAACTTAGCCAAAGACGTAGAAGTCAGTGACGATGGGCTTGCTTATACCTTCTACCTGCAGCGCAACGTGCAGTTTCAAGACTGCACACCCTTCAACGCCGATGCAGTGGTCTGGAACGTGGAGAGGGCGCTAAAGCTTAGACAAGATTATTACTATGCTGACCTTGTATGGGGCAACGTCAAGTCTGTAGAGAAGATAGGCGACTACGTAGTTCGGATATGGCTGCACCACCCAGACCCCGGTTTTCTAGTGAACTTGGCGCTGCCCTTGGGTGGCAGCATGGTTTCTCCCAACGCGAAGGATCCCTCAAAGGATCCCGTTGGAACGGGCCCTTACAGGCTGAAAAGCTGGAGCAAAGGAAAATCCATGGTATTAGAGCTTAACCCCAATTGGTGGCAGAGGGGTTTGAATGCTCCTTATTTCAGGCAAATCAGGTTCGTGGTAGAAAGCGAGCCTGAGAAAGCCTTTTCCATGATTAAGAGCGGAAAAGCGGACATACTTGGTTATGTATCGCCTGCACAGCTACCTGAGTTGTACAAACAACCCGAACTAGAAGTAGTGACCTTTTCTGGGCTCATGACATCGTATATTGGCTTCAACACAAAGTCGCCAAGACTCGCAGATGTGAGGGTCAGGGAAGCATTAAGCCTACTCTTGGACCGAAACGTAATAGTCGACCACACTTATAAAGGCACTGCAGTAGTAGCCACCGGCCCTTTGCCTTTACTACTGGACCACGAGATAGGATGCAGGGGCATTGCCTCGAATCCCAACAAGGCTGTGGAGATCCTTAGCAGCCTTGGTTTTACCAAGGAAAAACCGTTGAGAATCGTGTTGGAAATACCCTTGGAGCCTAGGCCTTATATGTCCATGGGTGGACGTGTGCTGGGAGAAGACATTAAGAAACAACTCGAAGCATCGGGATTAGTAAAAGTGCAAGTGCTCTATACACCTGTGGACCAAATGATCGCAGACTTACGCCAAGGGCTACCTGATGCTTTTCTCTTAGGTTGGGGCAGTGACAATGCCCAGGTAGATAACTTCTTAAGGCCCCTATTTTACAGTACGAGCCCACTGAACTTCTTTAGGTATAGCAGCAAGGAGGTCGACAGTTACTTGGACCAAGCTCTTTGGGCTGCTGACCCTATGCGCAGAAGAGCTCTATATAAGCTGGCGTGCGACAAGATAATGGAAGACGTACCTGCGGTGTTCTTGGCTTATCCGTACTCGTATAGGGTAGTCCACGTGGGTTTGAGCGGTTTCAACGCCAACGCTCTCGAAATCGAGTACCTGTGGATGGTAAAGCCGTCAAGGTTATAATACTGGGGTGGCAGAGTACGTATTGAGGGAACTCACGCTTGAAGAGCTAAGGACTACGCCCGCTGGGTGGAACGAAGCCTATGACGAAACAGACCTCATGCTTATAAAGGGCTTAATTCACAACGCCCTGGAGAAGAAGTATGGTCAAAACGTTAGAGTGGAAGTCTACGCCCTGGGGGACCTGCTCAAGAAAGCTGAAGAATTGTCGCCCGGTCAGCTGGAGAAGCTAGAACAGATACCTATGGACAAGGTGCTGGAAGCGTTTCAGCGGTTTTTAGGTGAAGCGGTGAAGTTCTACGCTGATGAAGAGAACAACTTGTTTGTTGCTTTTGTGCTGGACCTGATACCCGTGGATCAGGCACTTATGAGAAACTTCCTGAGCTTCTGGAATTAGGGGGTGATCGTTATGCGCAGAGGTTACATGTGGTTCATCGCGTTAGCGTTGGTGGCTGTTTTGGTATTGGCGGGCTACTACTTGCTTTCTGGCTCCAGCAGGGGACTTACCGCAAAGACAGCGGTGGTCGTGGTGCGAGGAGACGATCTAACCTACGATGTTGTTTCTGCTATCAAGCCCGGTGATTTAGTCATAGACCGCTATAACAAGCCCTATTTCGAGGTGGTTAGCGCCACGTATATGCCTTTTGCTTACCGCGGCGTGGACGCGCAGGGCAGAGTAGTCTATAGCAATGACCCCCAACGATACACGGTTTATGTAACCTGCAAGACCATAAACCCTTTCTATGACGATGTGCCGGTTATGGCGAAGCAAAGAATAGTCCTCGGCCGTTCCATAACCATGGAAGGGCCCACGTGGGCCTACTTTGGCCGCGTAGTCAGCCTACAAGTTACGCCAGTAAAGTAGGACCTATTTCGGCCACAAGAACGGGACCTTGCGTGGCAGGAGCCGCACTTTGGCAGGGGTGTAGCCCAAGATTTCGCCCTGCGCCACGATGAGTTCTTCGGTTCCGTGAATGTGAACCTCTTGCGTTCGGATGTGCTTTATCTTTGGATTGGGCAGATGCTTGCCTTGAAACGCTTTCACTAGCAGGTTGACTGTCTCCAAGCGGCCCGTTTGGCCTATGAACAGGATATCTAAGAGGCCATCATCCACTTCAGCCATGGGGGCTATGTAGATACCGCCTCCTAGGTACTTTCCAATGACGCAGAACACCATGGAGAATTTGCCGCTCGTTTTGTAATCTGGGGTCTCAATGGTCAAATCCACAGGTTTGTTCAGGTTTAGCTCACGCACGGCAGCAATGGCGTAGCTTAGAGGGCCTTTGTACCACCCTGTGGCGTTGTTTACCCTGAAACCTATCTTGGCAGGAAAGCCGACGTCGAAATCATTGAGCGAGTAGATGTGTTTGGTGTTACCTTCAAAGTCTGTGTACTCTATGTCCATTATGTCCAGGTGCTTCACGTTGCCTTCTTTGATTACTTTGATCTGCTTACGGAAGTCTTTGGCCGTGCCAGCTGTTCTCAGCAGGTCGTTGCCTGTGCCTATGGCCAATGCGCCCATGGGCACGGGGAAGTCTCTTTCTGCCAAGACGTTGACTACTTCATTGATGGTTCCGTCGCCGCCCGCGCTTATCACTACCTCTACACCTTTGTCAAGCAGTTTTCTAGTCAGCTCGTAAGCATGTTTGGGCCTTTCTGTGATCTCTACCAATGGCTTGATGCCCTCTTCGTGCATCATGGTCAAGATTTCGGGAAAAATGCGACCTGCTCTTCCTTTACCAGCCGTGGGGTTAAGTACGATTCCGATCATGGCACTCTCTTCTCCTTCACTGCTACCGCATTGTGCGGGTGTATGGATTCGTAACTCACCACTTTGACCTTGAACCAAGGAGCCAAAGGCTCCATTCTGACGTACACTTCTTTCACCAAGTCCTCTACGAAGCGGGGGTTTAGGTAAGCCCTCTCGGTTACGAACTTCTCGTCAGGCCTCTTAAGTAGCGGGTACAAGGGTTGGCTAGCGCTTGCTTCTACTATATCTACGACGTCCTCTATCCACAAGTTGCCTTTCCATGAGACTGTCACATCAGCCCGTTGGTTGTGGGCACCAAACTCACTGATGTCCCTTGAACAAGGACACAGAATGTGGACAGGTACAATTGCCGTGGTGCACAAAGAGAAACCCTTCTCAGAGAGCTCGCCGCAGAATGAAGCATCGACGTACATCAGTGTGTCCAACTTGGTGACCGGAGTTTTCTTGGGCACTGCAAATGGGAAAGTCACCGTTATCTCAGACTTGTTAGCCTGCAACCTTTCTCTTATGTCGTCTAAAGCTGATTTCAAGCGGGCTTCTGACACTTCTTCTAAGTGGCGGTACAGCACCTCCACGAACCGCGACATGTGGGTGCCCCTGTATGAGTGTGGGAAATCCACTCCTATGGAGAATACACCTACAGTGCTTTGTACGGTCCCGTTCTTTTCTTTCACCTTTATGGGCAGGCGCAAGTCCTCTATGCCGACGTGGTCTAAGGGGATGTTGCGCGGATCTCGTTCGCTTTGTACGTCACGCACGGATTTCCACCCACGAAGTCGATGTCTCGAACAGTTTTACGGCTTTCAACTGCAGGCCACGTTGGGCGATGGGTTCCGACAAGGTCTCAAAAACCCAAAGGGCTATCAATTCGGTGCTGGGCTGGGGGAACAGGTCGTTCAGGTAAGAATGGTCAAGCTTGCTGACTACCATTTGGCTGACTAATTCCTTGAGCTCAGCAAAGTCCATTAGGAGGCCTGCTTGCAACTCTCGGCCGCACACCGTCACTTCGAGCCTGTACGTGTGGCCATGCAAGGATTCACATTTGCCACGGTATTCAATTAGGTTATGGGCTGCATCAAACTCAAATGCTTTCGTAACACAGATTTCCACAGAAGAAGTATAACACTACAGGCTGAAGGCGGGTAGGAGCATAGACGTAATGAACTTTACTAACCACTGGGGGAAGGTGAGTAGGTAGCCGTAAGGTGTATATTGCAGGATGATAGCTAACCCGGCTGTGCCCACAAACACACCTTTGAGGGCTGTATCGTGCAGAAGGTAGTAAGTGCCTATCCTTCTCCAGATGGGTTTCTTCACCTTGGCCCATTCTTGAGTGTACTCGTCAATCTTTGCTAAGTCTAGTAGGTCCAAATCCTCCATCACTAAACCTCCTTCCTAAGTCTCTCTTTGGCCCGGTGTGCTATGCTTTTGACGGTATTTTCGGGCTTTCCTACCATTTCAGCTACCTCACGGTAAGACAGTCCTTCTTGGTACAGAAGCAGAATTATGCTCCTTTCCTCCTGCGACAGGCTTTGCAGCAATAGGTGCAAATCCTGAAAACGCTTTTCGTTGTTTGGCTCTAGCAGCTCGCTATCATCTAGCGAATCGTGGCGCGCCTTCATAGTGTCCATAGCCCAGTTGTGAGCTATGGAAAACAAGTATCCCTTCGGTGCATGCCAATCTATCTTTGAGTTTATGGCTCTTACAAACACCTCTTGCACTCCGTCTTCCGCTTCTGCTTCAGAAAGCCCCAGTCTTCTCATGTAAGCGTACAGCCTTTTTCCGTACAGTTCAAACGCTCTCTCAATGGGATTCACGGCATCTCAGTTATATATACGTTCCCCGCTCGTACGTCCAGTTCAAGGGTTATAGTCCCATTGGTGCCATCGCCACTGCTATTCACGATATTGCCAACAAACAAGCCCTTGCGGTCACTACCGAAGACGACTTTTACCCCTCGCGGCACCTCTATCCTTATGTTGGATGCATTGCTCTTTATAGCTATTTGCGGTATAACACTGTTGACAGTCAGCCTAATATCGCCAGCTTTCGTGATCAAACTAAGCCTTTCTAAGGGTTTGCCTACCTCAGCGTATATGTTGCCAAAGTCTACAGAGAGAGTAGCTGTGGTTACTTGGTTTCCCAGGAATAAGCCACCAAAGCGGTTTCCGTCCACAGGTTTTAGCACGTAGACCCCGTTATCGCGCTTGGTATAGGTGTATAGGTAGGTACCAAAACCGCTCTCTTCTCTTTGTCCCAAATATATAGAGCCCAACTTGGATTCAAAGAGCAGGGCAGAGGTGTTTACCTCTGCCCAGTCTAGAGCCCCCGTGGGGGTTTTACGGAGGCTCTCCAGTTGTGAAGGGGAGGGGTTAGGTGAAGAAAACTCAGGGTAATTGAGCGGCGTTCTCCACCCATTCCAAGAGGGAGGTGTGGTATAGCCGAAAAAGTAAAAACCGCTTACAATAACGGCCAAAGCTAGTATAAGCGACACAGCTTCTCGGGCCCTGCCCGATAATAGGTAGCGGGTTCCGTAGATTATGAGTATCCCGCCCATGAGGTACCATGGGTCAGGTAGGCTCAAATTGCCATAAAACCAGCCTACATTAACGGCGGTCACCGTGAACAACATCCAGACGATGCCAGCAACCACTAGAACAAGACCGGCGACCTGCCCTCCTGTCAGCTTCTTTTCAAACACGCCCAAGGTCGATTGCAGAACTACTACTAACAGCCAAATCAGGAAAATAGCTGACAGCACAAAAGCACCTGGGTTTTCGTAGTACATGTGTCCCATCATCTCTCAGCCCTCCTAGCGCCTTTCGTTCTTGTGGGACAGGATTAGCATGGCGCCAAGCACTATGAGCACAGCAGGTAGCAGTAAAGTCCCTGCCAACTTCAGCCACGGCTGTAGAACGGGCGGTATGAACCAATGCTTGTAAGCACTAAGATTCTTGAAGAGTATGTACGCACCTGCTATTAGTAGCACGGTGCCGAACACCTTAGCACCGTTGCTGGGCCCCACGTTAGCCTCTCTTGCAGCTTCTGGTCGTTCTTCCTGCATGGAAGCTTCCACAGACACCTCGTCTACTTTAGCTTCAAGCTTAGGTTCGATCTTGGAAGCTTCGGGAATCAGTATCCATGCTAGTAGATACAGGACGATAAAGGGAAAGGCGTTGTTAGAAAGGAGTACTAGCACAGCATATATGATGCGCAGAATGGTCGCATCCACCTGGAAGTAATCGGCCAACCCTCCCATTACGCCACCTAAGATCTTGTCCGTTCTGCTTCTAGTCAGTGTCTTCTTCATACTTGCCTCCTTCAAAAGGAACCTCAGGGATTATGACCCACGCCACTAAGTACACTGCAGCAAGCACGGGTATGAAAAACGTAAGAGCAACTACTATGAGCCTCAGAAGGTTGGTATCTATGTCTAAACCGAAGTAATCCTTTAAACCGGCGATGACCCCTCCAAGGACTTTTTCTTTTCTGCTACGATACAGCTTCTTCATACATCTGATCCCTCCCTTGTTGCCTACCTAATATACCCCCAAACATACTGAAAAGTTGCAAAATGTTTACATGGACTGGGTGGAGCGTCTGCAACAAGGTTCGATGCCCTTGGAGATACCTGACAACCTCAGGGGTAAATGGGTAGCGCTTGCTCTTACAGAAGAGAGGCACATTCCGCTTGTGCTATTGTGGCTTTCGGGGGAGCTCGCCAAGGACGAGGGCCGGGATGAAGTAACTTACGACCTTAAAGGTGTGAGCGTGACCATCAAACTGCAAGACATTGTGAGACTGCTAACATCAGGCTGCTCAGGACAAGTCCTAGTAGAGCTTGTAATTGGCGGAGTGGCGCAACAGGTATGGGCTACTCTAGAGTGCGAGCGACCTTCCAGTGATACCAGTATATAGGGACTACCACTGCTAGGTACAGTAGGTTACGCAATAGGTTCTGCATGGTGTAGTAGGTCTCGGTCTTACGACTCTCCTGACGCTTTCTCTCAATCCAAGCCGCTACCTCATCAGGAGTAACAGTGGCGTTTTCCATATCGTACTTACCGTATTTCTCAAACATGAGTTGCCTGGCGGCATCCTCGTAGTTCCATGTAGGTGTGGGTTGGGGAGGCCTTACGGCGACCTGGACAACACTGTAGATCAAATTTCCCACAATCACAAGGATCATGATCAGTAGGATCAGCGACACCGCATAGTAGTAAACTTTCTTTACGGTCCAATTGTGCATGGCACAGCCTCCTTTTATGTGCGCTTAGCTAATGATTACCCCTTTTTGACAAATCTATACACTGGGTCTCCGGAACAACCACATTCACAACAGGCTTGTGAAAAGCGTATTAAGTTGTATGATTAAAGCTAAGGAAACGGGGGTATAATCATAGCACTATGATAGGGAAGCTAAGGGGAATGACGTTAGTAGAGACGCTCATAGCCATGCTCTTACTGGGCACTATCTTGGGTGTAGTGCTATTCGGTTCCACATATCTGTTGGTTTGGATACAGAACCGCCTGGTCAACATGCCCAACTACGTGCTGGGCATGGGCAGGCTTTACAACGCTGTGTACCTAAATACAAGGGATATAACAAGAAGCGCAACTTTCACATTGGAAGGCGAGCAAAGTACGACGGTCACATACTGGCTCAAGGAATCATGGGGGGAAATGGTACCAACTACTATAGATTACGAACAACTGGTAGGAGCGGGCACGTTGGGCGGTACGTTGACCGCAAGCACAAATCCGACCGTTTCAGTGCAAAGGCCAAGAAACAACAATTACTTGTTGGCTGTGTACCTTAGGATACAGCAGGGAAGCAGACCGTTTGACAACACAGTAGTTATAAAGAAACTAGTCAATGCTGCTCCTGTTATGGAGGAAGAATATCGGCCGGCAACACCGTCTCAGACGATGACCTTCAAGCTCAAGTATCCTGCGGTTGGTTTCGGAAAGAAACTCGACGAGTACACTACCGACCCTCAACCTACGATTTCTTTTACGAGTACTTTAGCTTACGTACCTGCCACCATAAGCCTAGATGATCCTGAAAGCATTTGCGATACCAAAAACCGTTGTGTGACAGCATACTGGAGCCTTAAAGTGCAAGTCACAGGTACAGTGGACAATACAATGTATGTGATGCTGCCCGAGATGGTCGGCTTGGATAACACGCCGGTTCCGTCCAGTTTGGTGAAGGTAGGTCCTTAACATGTTGAGACTAAAAGCGAAGCTGGGTGGTTTTGCCCTACTCATGGTTTTAGCGTTCTTGATGATCTTAGGCTTGCTGATGGCTCCTTTGTTTACAGCAGTAGGCCAGATCTCCTCGGCAACCATTTCCTTGGAGACTGTTCCTGCTAGGGAGGAAGCTAAGGCCGCAGCGGTGAATTTGGTAAGGTTTTTGATAGCTGACTCAGTCAATTCGGCAGTGTCATGCCCGGGTGGTTCTTTAACAGGTACGGAAATTGCGCTGCCACAGGGTCGTTTGAATGTGACCTCATTGAGATGCTACGACCGCATAGAGACCATAAGTGGCGATGCTTTCAGATATTGGAGTTTCGAAAGCACGTTTGAATACAATTTGAGAGGACAGTCACTGACATATACATACACAGGGTCAGCGGTACAGTTCGTCATGGGCACTAACGATCAATTGGACGATTACGTGTACATAACTGACTTCGAGGAGGGAAGGTGAAGTTATGCTTCTAATGGACCATAGAGGAAAAAAGAATGTCATAAGAGGGAAAACCGGAAAGAGCGCTAAAGGAGGCTTCACGCTAATAGAGTTGCTGGTGGCGTTCCTGATAGTGGGGTTGTTAGCCGCTGGCATGCTCCCTGCTTTGGCGTCCATAAGCAAGCAATCCTATCACGCTGAAGTGGCTTCCAGTATTCCCTCGGTGGTGCAGAAGATCCTGAACACGCTTGAACCTGACAGCGTTTACAACCCTGTTTATGAGAACCTGGCACCTCCAAGCTACTTAGAAATGCCCTCTGCTCCTTCTTTGTATTTGGTCACAGCTTCCACGCAATTCGGTGACTATTCCTACAAGATAGGGACGTTGAAATCTATTCAGGGCATAGGCGGCGGTACGCTGGTGCCTGAAGAGGCTCCGACGACAGTTACAGCTCCCTACGAGGTAGAAACGCCTACAACTATCAAGATTACGACGGCTTCAGCGGCGGTGACGTGGATGACTTCCTGTGAAGGGCAGACAGATCCAGTTTCGGTATACTCAAGTTACATAGAGATAAAGCCCGGTTCAGATAAAAGAATTACCTATAATGTGGCGTTCATGAAAGAAGCTACGCCAAATTACATAGTTGTCGCGCTCGCTGGCGGTGCTAGTATCAAGCCCTACTACAAGCAAGGGAACGAAGAACATGGGTTCTTGGATGCAGAGTATTGGACAAAAGAAAAGAGGCCTGGCGCTCAACAGTGTAGCCCCGTTGGACAGGGCGGTGTGGGCAATATGGAAGTGCTCTCTTCTGTAAGCAGTACGTTAACCCTAGCTGCAGGATCGGGATCGGGTGCCGGCAAGCGCTTCAAGATACCAGACGGGGGCCTCAGGGATAATCCAGCCACTTATAGAATATATGCTCAGCACGAAGGTAAGGTTTGGTGGAATGTCTACTTAGATGTCGAGTTTACGGGTACACCCACTGACGGTTGGTGGGCGCGGATCTACGTCCCGACTACAGACGTGGAAACAACAACTACAGCTACCGTCATAACGCCAACAGTAACAATATTTACGTACCCATACACGCCTGAAGAGGACTTCATCGAGTGGGAGTCCGTCACGTTCACGGTACTTAACCCGGCGCATGTAAACGCTGAACTATGGGTAGGAAGTAGCCAGCATTTTGAGTTCGCGTTTGTAAGCACTGGTGCCTTGCAACAATTTACAGTACCGATTCGCTTTTTGGCTTTGCCCAAAGGTGAACTACAGATCAAGTTTACCATAAAACCCGATACTCCTGCTGGTGCCTTAGTGACGAACATAGTCGTGTGGTACTGGAAGCCTGAGACGTGATGTGTGCAGTGGCCGGTCTTTGTTGTTGGGTACTGTGAGTTCGCTCACTGGATGTCTTTTGAGTACTCATGGCAGTTTTCGTGGGTGGCTTACAATGTCTATTGTAGGAGGTGTATTCCTTGCGCTATATAACGTATACGGTGGGCGGACGTAAGTATGCTAGCGAGCTGTTGAGCATAAGGGAAGTGGTGCTCAAGCAAGCAATCAGGCCAGTGCCTGGTGGGCCTGAGTGGCTCTTGGGTGTTATGGCGCTGAGAGGGGAACTTGTACGTGTGGTTGACTTGGGCTTGAGGCTCAAGGAGAGCAAGGGCCAAGGATCCAAGGTTCTCATATTGGACGCTGAAAAACCCGTAGGTTTCTTGGTGGACGACATCAAGACCATAGAGCAGGTGGAGGAGCTGAAACCCATTCCGCTGGATCTGCCCGAAGAAGTACGGCGTTACTTGACGGGTAGTTTCCTTGTGGGCGAAGAAATCGCTTTGGTGCTTGAACTTGGCAAGGTTTTGAGAGAAGAAGAACTATCGGAGGTGGAAACTAATTAGCAACTTCTTTTCTGTGTCCGCTTTTTGCAATATATGCTCGTTTGTCCGCCAAGTCGAGCATGTGCTTTAAGGAAGGCGCTTCCTCGCATCCTGCTTGCCCGATACTAGCTCTCAAACGCTCGGCGGGTAGAACCCTTAAGTTAGCTATGTTCTGTTCCATACGTTGAACTATGGCGTCCAGGCTTGCGCTAGGTGTTTCTGGAAGAATGACGAGGAATTCATCGCCTCCCCACCTCACCACGACGTCTGTGTTCCTGACAGAGGCATTAATGGCGTGCGAGACAGCTATCAGCACTTTGTCTCCTGTTTCGTGGCCGTAAGTGTCGTTGATGTGCTTGAAGCTATCTAGGTCCAAGAACAGAATGCTAAACACGGCTCCGTGCCTAGAGTAGAGTTCCCATAGTTCCTGAAGCGTGTAGCTGCCATAGGCACGGTTGAACAAGCCTGTCAGAGGATCCTGCAACCCGAACAGGTGTGCGTTGACTTGTTCCAAAGAGAAGCCCAGCAATTCCATGGCTAGGGGAGCTGTCTCTGCGGCGGTGGTGCTGTGTACTTCGATGTTGACCACACCCTGCCTTGAGAAGGTATGAGTCGCCAAAGCTAAGAAGCGCTTATCTCCTAACTCTAAGCTGAGTGAACCGCTTTCCACTCTTGCAAAGAAATCAACGAAAAACTGACTAAGCAAGTACTCCAAAGCACCCTTCAACTGTTCAGTGTTCTTAACTTCCAACAAGTTGAAGTGCCAGCGCATGAACCAAGGCCATTCAGACGTGGCAGCAATGCTATTGAAGGTTCGCTGCCAAAAGTCGGTCAGCTGAGGATAGTCTAGAGAGGACACCGTGTCGAGCGCCCAATGAACAAGCGTCTTTAACACAGCAGGAGAAAAGGATTCCTTCCTTGCAAGGATAAGCTTGGCGGTTTTGGACATGCTTATTCTTTCCCAGCGACGCCACATCTTCAGAAGTTCACGAGCAACCAAGATTGGGTCGACAGTCTCTGCCGCTAGTCTCTTGAGCGCAGTGGAGTAAGGAGTATCGTCGAGGAGGTCCAAGACCGCGCTCGGAATGTCGTTTACTCCGCTAGCAATAGCCAATGCTACCAGTTGTTGGGCGTCAGCCGTAGAGGGAAATGACTCCATTGCTTTGTGCATGAGTTCGCGCACGTGAGAAGGGTTGGGCTGCCCCTTCTCATATAGCTCAATAGAGGCTTGAAGAATATCCAGGCTCAGGTGCTCAGATGCCAAGTTAGCTTCCGCGTTGGCCAGTTTCCAGAACCACTTGGCGAGTGCCATGTCCATGACATCTAGGTAATGGCGTGCCAACGTCATATACTCTTCAAAACGGTAATGTGGGTTGCTAGATTGAGCCACGGTCTTCTGAAGATTGCTCTTGTACTTGTTCAAGCTTTCCCTTTTCAGAAATTCCCGCGTAGATGTAAAGAGGCTGTCCCAAATCACTTGCCTTGCTCGTGCAGACACCTGGGGTACGAGGCCCTCCAGAAGCTTCATGCTTTCCAGTATGGTCTTTGCGCCCTCTATCACCGTCGAAAGGGAGGTTTGATTAATCAACGGCCTATAGAGAAGTTCAGAGCTGGGAGCGTCGCTGAGTAAATCCCTAGATTTCTTATACAAGTCCAGAGCGACCTCATATTTCAGGTGGCGTTCTTGGGCTATGGCCACTGCATTGAGAAAAGCCCCCCAGTGCGTGCGTGGCACTGATGAATCTGAGGACATAAGCTCCTTGTATTTGCTCAAGATTAGCTCTGTGTCTTCTTTGAGGGTAAGAACGTAAGGCGCCATGTCCGAAAGCAAGCCAGGTATGAACATGGGATCGACCTGTTGCAGGTTTGCTATCAACTCTTCTGAGATCTTGGCTGCATCGCTGTTTTTACCAGCAGTCACACAGTATCTGACAAGCTTAGCCCGGTCAATGGGATGCGAGTCTCTGAGATCGGACAGCGTTTCAATCGCTCTCTGTGGTTCACCCAAAGAGTGGTATGCATCAGCAAGGGCACGTCTCGCACCGTCTAGATGTGGTGCAAGCTCGAGCACCTGTTTCAGGTATGAAGCCCTCAACTTCAAACTGGGAGCGTGTCTTGCGGCCATCACGAGTGCAAAGACTTGTTTGCGTTGCTCGCCAGCCATACCGAAAGCATTTGCTAAGCGGCGCCAGTAATTTGGTAGCCACTTAGCGGCCAACTTCGCTGCAATCCATGAATGTGCAGCCTTGGAATCGACCTTGCTCATACTAGCAATAGTGTCCTTAATCTCTCTGGATGCAAACCTAAACTGAGGTTCCTCGGCAACGATAAGTCTGGACTCCAACAGATCCCTTTGTGAGTCTAGAAGCTCTGCTTCTACAATGTCCTTGCTCATCGGGCTAAACCAGGTGTCGAAATGGGCGAGCCACTCCAACGCGTGAAACAATTCTGGGTCTCTGCGCGACTCTGCTGCGACCATTTCTTCAATGGATTTAGCACCAGACTCCAATAGAAGTCTTGCGTTGAATAGGTTACCTCTTGACGCTTCTACCAAGTGAGTCGCAGTGTGTGTGTCAATCCCGAGGACCTTTACAAACAGTTCAACTAGGCTTTGGTTCGAGTCACTCAACAAAGTGACTTTATGTACAGGGAGTCCGTGCAGAGAGTCCAAGGACGAAGCAGCTGCAATGATCTTTAGCCCGTGGTGTGCAAGCTTCAAGAGAATACCTAGTCTGTCCTTGGTGACCTCGTCGGGCTCCAGCCCATCTAAGAGGATATACTCTATGCCGTACATCTTGGTTGCTGCCAGTAAAGTCAAGAACAGTTCTCTCAGTTCGTCTTCTTCGGGATTTGTCGTTAAAGGTTTCGGCAGGGGGACTGGGGTAAATTCTTGAGGAAGGTATCTTGCTACAACGCTAAGCCCTTTGGTGCCCAGCAAGGACGACTTCTCCCACCCCAGCGAGAAGATTCTGAAGAATAACTCGCCCAACGGCTCCATGTAAGAATGGAGGTTTGCATAACATGAGTTGTCTAGCGTCGATCTCAGATGCTTTAGCAAATGTGTCTTGCCAGTTCCTGGGGGTCCGATGACGGCGACAAATCCATTCTTCTGAACCTGCTCCAAGATTTCCTGGCTTAAGCACTCAAAGGACACACTGTCGCCTCATCTGTATGAAATTGTCTGAAAACATTATAAGCCATAGCAGACGACTCTTGAAACAGAAGGTGAATCTCTGCACTCTTGCTATACTTCTAAGAAACACGGGGGTGGGAAGGTGAGTGCGTATAGAGAAGCCCTGACCTTTGATGATGTACTGCTGATTCCTCAGTATTCGGAGGTCTTGCCCGTAGAGGTATCGTTGGCGACCAAATTGACTAGGCAGATCAGCTTGAACATACCGCTAGTTAGTGCGGCTATGGACACAGTTACAGAAGCACGGCTTGCCATCGCTTTGGCAAGGGAAGGCGGTATAGGTGTCATACACAAGAACATGCCCATAGATAGACAGGCTGGAGAAGTAGACAGGGTTAAGCGCTCAGAGTTCGGCGTGATATACAAACCTATTTGCTTGAACCCTGGGGCGACTCTACGTGAGGCTCTTAGCCTCATGGAGAAGTACCACATATCAGGCATACCCGTAGTGGTGGACGGGAAACTGGTAGGGATCATCACTAATAGGGACATAAGGTATGAGGAGAATTTGGACCAGCTGGTGGAACATGTAATGACAAGGGAGAATCTGATCACAGCGCCCGAGGGCACTTCCTTGGAACAAGCAAAAGCTATACTCAAAGCTCACAAAATAGAGAAACTGCCGCTCGTTGACGAAGACGGAAACTTGAAAGGGCTTATTACCATAAAGGACTTGGAGAAGAGGGCGCAGTACCCGAACGCATCCAAAGACAGTAAGGGACGCCTTCTGGTGGCAGCCGCTGTGGGGGTCGGTTCGGACTTATGGGATAGGGCGGAGGCGTTGGTGGAAGCTGAAGTGGACGCGTTAGTTCTCGATTCGGCCCACGGCAACAGCAAGAACGTGGTCTCAGCGCTCAGGGTCCTAAAGGAAAAGTATCCACATGTTGAAGTGGTGGCTGGTAATGTTGCCGACAAGGACGGAGTAAGGCGCCTAGCAGAAGTTGGTGCTGATGCTGTGAAAGTGGGTATTGGGCCTGGTTCAATATGCACCACCAGGGTTGTGGCAGGTGTAGGAGTACCCCAACTGACAGCTATTCTCGAGTGTGTTGAGGAGGCTGACAAGTGGGATGTGCCCATCATAGCAGATGGGGGCATAAGGTTCTCGGGGGATATTGTCAAGGCTTTAGCAGCAGGTGCGAGTACGGTCATGATCGGCAGCCTGTTCGCTGGCACTGAGGAGAGCCCTGGTGAAAAGGAGATTTACCAGGGGCGTATATACAAGACCTATAGAGGAATGGGCTCATTGGGCGCTATGAGACAGGGCTCTGCGGACCGCTATGGCCAGCAGGAATTGTCCAAGTTCGTCCCTGAGGGCGTCGAAGGCAGAGTCCCCTACAAGGGTTCGGTGCATGATGTGGTTTATCAGCTTTGTGGAGGTGTTCGCGCAGGCATGGGTTACGTCGGGGCTCGCGATTTAGTGGAACTCAGGCAGAAAGCACAATTCGTGCGCATCACCAATGCCGGACTAAGAGAGAGTCACCCCCACGACGTACACATCACTCGCGAAGCACCTAACTATACGTTGGAGGATTAAACAGTGATCGCTGAAGGCATACTGGTGCTCGATTTCGGTGGGCAGTATGCCCATCTGATAGGCCGTCGAGTGCGCGAACTGGGTGTATACGCGGAGGTTGTCCCTTACCATAGGTGGCACGAAGCCATAAATCCTGATGTCAAAGGTGTCATTCTGTCGGGAGGCCCTCGGTCTGTGTACGAAGATCAGGCTCCTAAGGTGCCTACGGAGTTATTTCAGATGGGGAAGCCCATACTTGGCATATGCTACGGTGCTCAGCTCATGGCCGAAGCTTTGGGCGGCCGTGTGGAAAAAGGTTCAGCGGGCGAGTATGGGCAAGCTGAGCTGCTGGTGAAGCAGCCCTACCCTTTGTTTGCGGGAACTCCGTCAAGGCAGAGGGTGTGGATGAGCCACGGTGACTTAGTGGTGGCTGCGCCACCTGGTTTCGAAAGGGCTGGGTCGACACAGAACTGCCCATGGGCTGCCTTTCAGAAACCACCCTACCTCTTCGCAGTGCAGTTTCATCCTGAGGTGGTACACAGCGAGTACGGCAAGCAGATCTTCGCAAACTTTGTCCTGAGCATCTGTAAGGCAAACAAGAATTGGACTGCAGAGGATTATGGCCCAAGGCTGATAGCTCAGATACAGGAGCAAGTAGGCTCGGGCAGGGTTCTAGGGGCCCTTAGTGGGGGCGTGGATTCAGCTGTGGCAGCTGCACTGACGCTTAGGGCTGTGGGTAGCCGTTTAACCTGCATATATGTGGACACAGGGCTACAGCGTTTGGACGATCTAAGTCACGTAGAGCAGCTGGCTGAACAACTTGGTTTGGACCTTAGGATTGTGCAAGCTCAAGACAGGTTTCTGTCTGCTCTAAGCGGGATAGTAGACCCTGAACAGAAGCGTAAGATTATTGGGGCTACATTCATCGAAACCTTTGAGCAGGCAGCAGGTTCCTTGGGCGCGTTTGATTACTTCCTTCAGGGAACCCTGTACCCTGACGTCGTGGAAAGCGGGGGAGGGCTGACTGCTATCATAAAGTCACACCACAACGTAGGGGGATTGCCTGAGAAGATGGGTTGGAGGCTCCTAGAGCCCCTGCGCTGGTTCTACAAAGACGAAGTGCGGGAGTTTGGTTCTTGGCTGGGCATAGATAGAGAATTCCTCATGAGGCATCCGTTCCCTGGGCCTGGCCTAGCTGTGCGCATCATTGGGCCGGTTACTGAAGAAGCGCTAAGCATCGAACGCCGTGCGCATGCACTGTTGGACCAAATCCTTATGGAAGAGGGCGTGTACTACGATGTGTGGCAGGCATTCCCCGTATTTACGGGGATCAAGAGTGTGGCTGTCAAAGGCGACGCAAGGCACTACGGATGGGTGCTTGCCGTACGAATCGTTCAGAGCCAAGACGCCATGACTGCTGATTGGTACAGAGCTAGCCCTGAGCTCTTAGAAAGGATTGCCTCTGCACTAACGGCTCAGATACCAGAAATATCAAGGGTCGTGTACGACATAACCACTAAGCCGCCAGCGACCATAGAGTGGGAGTAAGTTCAACCCTATAACATTAGGGGGCCTTCTAAGTCCTCCTTTAGTTTTAGGTACTTCTTTAGCATGAGCTGCATGTGGCCCTTTTCCATGTTAGACAGATCTTCAAACATCTTGCGCAGCTCCTCGTCTTGTTCAAACCTGTGGGCCATTTCGCTGTACATCTCTGCTGATGTCAGTTCGGTCAAGTACGCCACCGATGTCACCCTGAGGAGCCCATAGTTGTCCTTGAACTCGTCTGCTTTCACCCTCAGCGCTGGTTCGACAATGAGGTTAGGCACCCTTTGGAACCTTTCGTTGAACCTGTATTCGTAAACCTGCATGAGTTTGTCGCGGTGGCTGGCTTCCCAGTCGGCGAGTTCTTGAAGGTCTTTCTTGACCATAGGATCTTCTGCGTTTATGGACCAATTCAGATAGAATTCATTTGCCTCTATTTCAGCGTGGATCGCGTATGACAGTGCTTCCTTCGCTCCTAGTTTTTGAATGTCCATGTTCATACCCCCTTTACCCATACTTGCTTATGGGCTTTATACCCCAGAGGTTCTAGGTATATACCAGGCACGCTTACTTCCAGTTCTGAGGCGCCTGTATTCTTCACCACGGACTCGCAGGTGGATACGAGAGTAGCAAACGCTTGCTCGTCGCTAGGGCTCTTCAGGATAATGTCAGTTACTTCGGCGGTGATGCGCTGTGTAACGGCTGAGTGCTTCAACCAAATAAGCGCGAGGGCAACCAATTCCCTGCCCCTGCTCACCACTACTACGCGCGTGTACGGTACCCTGGTGTAGTTGATTAGGCTATGGACGAAAGCAGTACGTTCGTTTTGTGTCTTGGTGGCCCACTGGGCTACCTCAACTATGTCGTCTTCATTGGCTTTACGGCCTACATAATCGCCCACTGGTCAAAACACCTTCTTTTTAACATTCCGCAAGTCTAAGAGATCCAAGTAAACCTCCACGCCGTTGACCCGCTTGGCAACGGTGAGGGAGTAGCAGCGCGGATTGGCGACATAGATCAGCGTCTCGTCAGACAAACGTCCCAAAGAGAGCGTAGACGTGCCTAGAGACGGCTTATCCAATAATACAGCGATTCCCAGTTTAAATGCTTGTTCATCAGGATAGTCCAGCTGCCACGGATATAGGTTCACTTTTCCCTGTGGAGGCTTTGAGGCAGGGACATAGAATACTGTAGGTGTTACTGTTTGAAGGCCAGACAAGTCTGCCACTGGAACGCCGGCGCATGTGGATTGCGCTGTGGGAAGTAGCGTGGATGAAACAGCGTAGTCAAACGTGCCTGAGAACAAGTTGCCGTTATCAGTCCAGATTATATCAGCTTTTGTCGGGGTAGTCTGAAAGATGATCTTGAGGCCTGGGCGCGAGAGGATACCGCTCGAGTAGCTCCATTCTGTGGTAGCTGATGTTGCAAAGGTGGGATCAGCTAGAAGCATAGGAAGGTTGAGAGGGAACGTGGTAATTACTTCTAGCGTGTACGTTGCAGTAGCTTTGAGGCCAGAGAAGGGCCCCGATTTGTTCTTGTACGCTTGGGCGCCTTCAAGGTAGTAGAAGATCTTGCCCACTACTGTGGGATCACCCTGACCCAACGTTTGGGACCAGTCCTTGATGACTTGAGTAGCTGTGATAACGGGTCTGAGGCTTATAGTCCAATGCATGTAGTCTTTGGATGTGGCACTCTCTGCCAATTCGGGTTCAGCACCCGAGGGGCTATATCTAAACAGCATGGATCGTGTTGCATATACCACTGCACGGTCGGCAGCAGTAATGGCTGTCCAAGGTGTCACCGCTTCGCTAGATGACACCGGCAAGTATATGCGTATTACGTGGCTGTCCTGCCAGCGAATAACGAATACGGTTAGGCTTGTCAGAAGGAGGGCAGCGATGGCAGCGATGCTAATCCAGCGCATGTGCTAGTTCACCGAGGAACACATCGTCAAAGGCAGCCACATAAACGTCCAACGGCATTTCCTTGAGTTGCTTGAAAGCTGAGGCAAAAACGTCAGCCAATGGTGCAGGTTTGAGACCTCCTATGCCCATTCCTAAAGCAGGTACCGCTACACTAGGAAGGCCAAGCTCTGCAGCTTTTTGAAGCGCGTTTATGAGGGCTTGTGATGTGGTCGCGTAGTCAGCAGGCTCTGCAGGGTAGGTCATAGTAACGGCGTGTATGACATACTTCCACTTTCGCCCCCCACTGGTCACGTATACTTGGCCTGGCGCAAAAGGACCGCTTTCTTCACATATGCGTATGGCTTCTTCTTCAATGTCGCTGCCGCCCACCTGCTTTATGGCGTAAGCGACTCCGCCGCCCATAGGGCCCACGCCGTTGGCTGCATTGATCACAGCCTCTACGTCTAACTTGGTAATGTCCCCCTTATACAAGAAAACTCTCATAGGTACATTATAATTAAGTCATGCCTTTCTCCTATGCTGATGTGCTGGCAGGCCTACTGGTGGTTGCCCTCGTAGGTTCCTTGTTGGTTGCAGCTCTATCAGATTATAGGCATGTAAACAGACACCTGACCGAGCGTGGAACAGCTTATGCGTTGTTGTACGCCGAACTGTACAATGCCCCGTGGTTTACTGAGACCAGCAGCGTGATAACCCGGACCATAGACGGTGTCTCCTATACGGTGACCATTACGTCGAAGCCGGGATGCTCACGTTTTGGCGCAGAAGCAACGCTGTTGCCCGATTGCGTAGGCCACTTCAAAGAAACGACGGTAACCGTAGAGTGGAAAAGCCACGAAATAACTGCCACGAGGGCTTCCCGGGTTTTACCCTGATTGAACTGACATTAGCCATTGCAGCATCCATGGCTCTGGTGTCTATATCCTTGGGTTTGGTTGCCTTGGGTTGGTTGGATATTAAGCGCTCTAGATCATCGAGCTACGGCCCGTTGGTGGGTTTCTTAGGAGATAGGTGCGCTGTGGAGCGTATCCAGCTCTTAGGGCCTCAAGAATGTCTGCAACACCTCGGAGAGCTGCTAGTTGGGACATACACGCGGTAGTGCCTCAGTGGTATTGGTTTCTGTGATGCTCTCCGGTTTAATCATGCTGCTATTGGCCATAGCCGGGTACGAAGTTTTGTATGCGCGTGCGGTGGAGATGAAGGCTGCTCAACGATTGCACCTTGAAGAGTGTTTAGATGCCGCCGAATATGCCTACAACAGTACGGGCATACTGCTATACGAGTTCACGGGTTGCCAGTTTCAGTGGACGCCTACGCAAGTACGTGTTCGATACCAAGACGTGGAAAGATACTTTCCTTACGATCAAGTGTACGGTTTCTCTGTGCAAGCCAGGACTACCTTATCCGTCGACAAGGACTCCTTCATAGATGGCAATGTGTGGGCAAGAAAGGCCTACCTGTACGGTGACTCAAAGCTCCTCTTCAACAGCCCTTACAAAGGCGTCCAGACCATTTGGAAAAACCAAATCAAAGGCTACTTATTGATGGAATACCCTATTAGAAACATCGTGATGATTGGTTGGAAAAGCTGGAAGACTACTTACGAGCAATCTTGGTACTACTATCCTGGCTTGGCTACTACTTGGGACGATAGGACGAACTTGATCTTTCAAGGGACGGCCACTTGCTACTACACCTATTTGCCCAATTGCAGTGGCGCCAAAGTAAGGATTGTCAATTTGGATGACGGTATGGGTGCCGTCTTGCCAAAGATAGCACCTTGGCAACAGCCCCACGCAGGTGGAGCACCGGACTTTGAAAGCAATCTGTTTTGTAGTGCTGGCCAATTGTGGGTGGAAGGTACTCCTCACCCTTTACAGACCGCTACACTAAGTTTGGTCTATCAAGACATGTTAACTGTGCTCAACGGCACGGAGGCTATCGTCTTGCCGTCGGCCAATACTGCTCTCTCAGGGTGTCGACTGTCGGTAGGTAGCGGGTTCTACGCGGGCCTGTCTTTCAGTGCTTCAGGCATCGAGGTGCGCAACGCCGCATTGATGGGAGCAAACCTAATCGCCCCGACCATAGATGTCACTAACTCCCAACTTCAGGGAGTAAAGATGACCGCTAGCGCCATCAACGTGTATAGCAGCGACGTGACAGGCTACCTTACGGGTGATATTGTTCGCTTAATAGGCAGCCGTGTGTGCGATCCTAGCTATGATGGCCAACCCGCCGTCATCATCAGGATTATTCACTGAGTCTCTTGATCAGAACCTCGCGCACGGCATCAGGTTTGGCTGTCCCTTTTGTCTGCTTCATTACTTGTCCTACCAAGAAGCTGAGCACGTTGGTGTTGCCCTTCTTGTATTTCTCCACTACGTCAGGGTTTTTCGCCAATACGTCAGCCACAACCGCTTCTAAGTCTGTGGCTCCAGCGTTCAGAAGGCCGTGGCTTCGCGCATACTCCAGTGGATCGTTGCCCCGAACTGTTTGCCACAACAGCTCGCGGGCGACTGCCATAGTTATCTTCCCTTGGGTGAGCAGGTCTATTATGCTCGACAGGTGGCTTTCGTTCAGTTGATCCCAAGACTTCCCTTCCTCGCTCAGCATATTGGGTAGTTCTATCAGTACTGCGCGGCTAACGTACTTGATGTCGCCCCCTTTAGTTACCAGAGCTTTGAAAACGCTGAATTGTTCTTTGTTTAAAGCCAGAGCTCTGGCTTCCTTCTCCCTTCCCAACCACGTGAGGGCATCCTTGTAAGCTTCATGGAAACTTCCATTGTACTTATTTGCCTCTTCCATCAATTCGTCGGTGACGTGGAGTTCCAACAGATCGGGTTCAGGGAAGTAACGGTAGTCCTCGGAGGTTTCTTTGCGGCGCATGGCTTTAGTTTCACCGGATTGCTCATCAAACGTTCGGGTCTCAACCTGAAGTTGTACGCCTGCTTCATATGCCCTGACATGCCTCTCGTATTCAAAGGACAAAGCCTGCCTAATGGCCTTAGTGGAATTCATGTTCTTTATTTCCACGCGCGTTCCTTCTTTACCATCCACCTCCACGGATACGTTGACATCGCAGCGCAGCTGACCGTTTTCCATCATAGCGTCACTTATGCCCAGATATCTCAAGGTAGCTTGCAGTTCTTCTACGAACATGGCTACCTCTTCTGGGGACTCAAAAACGGGTTCAGTCACGATTTCTGCCAAAGGTATGCCTGATCGGTTGAAGTCCAGCAGAATCTGTTGGGAGCCAGTCAACCGTCCAGATGAACCTATGTGCACGCTCTTAGCAGCGTCCTCTTCAAGGTGAATACGCCTGATAGGGACTTTCTTACCTGTGATCATAACGAATACCCCATCTTCGATGAGGGGCACGTCATACTGTGTAATCTGGTAACCCTTGGGCAGGTCGGGGTAAAAGTAATTCTTCCTGTGGAATTTGGAGACCCTGTTTATGCGGGCGTTCATAGCTTTGCCCAAGGCAAGGGTCATAAGCACGGCTTCCTTATTGATTACCGGCAAGGTACCAGGATGCCCTAGGCATATGGGGCACACGCGGCTGTTGGGGGTGTCGGGGCCTTCTGTAGGGCAGCTGCAGAACATTTTGGATTTAGTTTTGAGTTGCACGTGAATCTCGAGTCCTGCAACGAACTTGTATGCCATCATCTCACCTCCAAACTAGCCGCGAAGCTGAGTAGCTTGTAGTCTTGCATACGGGGTGCTATGAATTGCGCCCCAACCGGAAGATTGCCCGTGAAGCCCGCCGGGACACTGATAGCAGGAAGATAGGCTAAGTTTGCTGGTATGGTGAATAAGTCACACTTGTACATTTCTACTGGGTCGCTGACAGCGCCAATGGGAAATGGCAAGTTGGGTGTTGTAGGCGATACGATGATATCCACCGTGCGGAATGCCTCATTAAACTCGTAGATGAGCCACTGCCTCAGAGCCTGTGCTTTGTCATACATGGCGTCCTTGTAACCCGCCGAAAGAGCGAACGTGCCTAGCAGTATGCGGCGCTTCACTTCATCGCCGAAAAGGCTGCGAGCCATTCGTACGCTCTGCCAGTACGTGTTAGCTTCCACTGTGGAGCCGTATCTCACCCCGTCATAGCGGGCCAAGTTTGCTGAAGCCTCGGCGGGCGCCACGAAGTAGTAGGCTGCCAAGGCCTCCTCCCAGTGAGGTATAGAAACTTCCACTAGCTCGTATTGTTTAGCAAGTGTGTTGAGGAATTGAGTATAGACTCTCTCCACATCAGGCTGGAGTCCGAGGCTGCTTAGCTCCTTTATGACTCCTATTCTCCGTACATTGTGCTGGCTTGGTTCTGGGCCTATGGGTATTTCAGTGCTGGTGCTGTCCATAGGATCTTTGCCGAACAAGACAAAAGCCCCCAAGAGGGCGTCCATGGTATTGGCGGCGAAAATGCCTATTTGATCTAAAGACGAAGCGAAGGCTACCAAGCCGTACCTGGAAATAGCTCCGTAGGACGGTTTGAAGCCGACAATCCCTGTGAAGGCAGCGGGTTGCCTTACGGAGCCGCCGGTGTCAGAACCTAAAGCTAACAAGGACATGCCAGCAGCTACGGCTGCGGCTGAACCGCCTGAGGAGCCGCCTGGTACTAGATTAGTATCCAAGGGGTTTCTAGTGGGGCCGAAAGCAGAGTTCTCGGTCGAACTACCCATGGCGAACTCGTCCAAGTTGGTCTTGCCCACTATAATGGCGCCAGCTTCTTTGAGCTTCTTCACCACAGTAGCGTCGTATGGAGCTACGTAGTTCTCGAGGATTTTGCTACCACAAGTGCAAGGCAAGCCCTCCACACAGATGTTGTCCTTTATGGCCACAGGTATGCCCTGCAAAGGCTTTCTGATACCTTGGTCCCACAAGGCGTCTGCCTGTTGTGCTTCCTTCATGAGCTCTTCCGGAGGCCGCTTGTACAGGAAAGCGTGCAGCAACTCGTCTTTCTCCAAGTTGTTCAAAGTCAGTTCCATGATCGACTGGAAGGTAAGTTCGCCACGCTGCCTTCTCTCAAAAATATCGCCTATCTTCATTCTTCATTCCTCCAACGTTCGCCTAACAACTACGTAACCCTGCTCAGAACGATCAGCAGGGATGAGCGAAGACAACGCTTCCAAAATCGGTTTGTCCTCGCGTAGGGGCGTATTGCCCAGAGAAAACCACTTTGGGGGTTCGGGCACGCGGCTTATGGTCTCAAACGTTTTCAATATGTGGTTAAGGTCCTCTAAGAGATTTTCTTCCTTTTCAGGGGAAAGTTCTATTTGGGCAAGCAGGGCTAGATGCTGCAGCATCGCACGGGAAACCTGGAACAAAGCCAACACCTCCTTCGTTTGCTTCAGTGAAGATTATAAGCGAGAACAGATAGCCGGAAAACAAAAAGGGGCGGCCGCTAGGCCGCCCCTTTTTGGAACGTGAGTTGTATCGACTACTAGGACTCCCTGTACCACCAAGCGATGTTCCACGTGTGAGCGCCTACGTCGAGGCCGCAGTCGTAGCCCTCGATGTTCAGCTTCACAGCGTCGTGCTGGTCGTACCACAGCATAGGTATTTCAGGCATGTACTTGGCGAAGTAGTTCTTCGCAAAGGTCTTGTACGCGTTGGACCTTTCGGTCATGTTGAAGCTGTCCCACTTCTTGATCAGAGCATCGGCGTCTGCGTTGCGGAAGCCGCTGTAGTTCTGGCCAGAATAGCCGTTGGCCTGGGACGGAATGTACCAAGAAGCGTACAGTGTGCTGCCACCGGGTTCGAGGATGCTGTTCTGACCCCATGCGAACTCGCCTATTTCGTATGTCCTGTGAGGCAGTACGGTGTTGAAGAAGTCGCCCGAGTTCATAGGTGCTGGCGTCAACCCGATACCTATGGTCTTGAACTGCTGCTGGATCAATGTTAGTGTCTGCACACGGTCAACTCTGGTGGTCGTGTTAGCTGTCAAGGAAAGCTTCTTGCCGCCCTTAGCGTAGATGCCGTCAGAACCCTTCGTAAAGCCGGCTTCTTGGAGCAGAGCGGCAGCCTTGGCTGGGTCATACACGAACACGTTCTTCAGTGTGGGTTCGTCGAACGCTGTGCCGGGCAGCACGAAGTTGTAGCAAAGAGGCCTCATGCCGTAGTAAATACGGTTGGTGATGTCCTGCCTGTTGATGCTGTAGGACAAAGCCTGGCGCACTCTGTAGTCGCCCAGTGCCCAGTGCGTGTAAGGCGTACCCGGTTTGGGGTCTGCCGGCAGGTTGTTGGGGTCGTCAAAGTTTACGGTCCAGTGCTCCCAGTAAACGGATGGTATGTTGTGCAGCTTGTAGGTCTTCAGGAAAGTGCTGTTGGCAGACAGGGTCTTTGCGCTCTGAGCGTTGATGACGCCCATGATGGACACATCGGGCTGACCCCTGAGGAGCTCTGCCAGACCAGATTCAACGCTTCTGAATGCTACTACGACCTTGTCAAAGAGGCCAGGGCCGAGGAAGTAGTTGTTGTCGGGCACGAACTCCATGTAGCCCTTCTGTACCCAGTTGGTGATCTTGTAAGGTCCTGTGTGCAGCGGCTTCGTGTTGTACGCGCTGTTCACTATGTCTTCCACTTTGGCATCGATGGCTGCTTTTATGGTCTTGGGCAGCGTGTAGGACACATCCGACAGGTAGGAGTCGGTCTCGTCGTGCTTCAGGACGAACTCGATGGTGTTGGGGAATGTAAGGGTGGTCTTCAGCACGTTGGTCTCAAACCAGTGCTTCGGATACAGTGGCAGACCGTACTTGATGTAGACGCTGCTGGTGGTGTAGTACACGCTGATGGTGTAGTTGTCCTTCTTTTCGATCTTCGCGATCCTGTCGTATGGTTCTAGGCCAGGAACGGGCATGTCCTTGGCGAGGTAGAGGAGAGTGCCGAATATGAAGTCGTCCACGGTAATCTCCTTGCCGTCGCTCCACTTGAGGCCCTTGCGCAGGCTGTAATCCACGCGAGCACGGATTTCTACCTTGGTACCGTCGGACAAGGTCATGGGCTGAGGAGTGCTGTACACTACCAAGTGCCCGTTGTCTGTGGTCGGTACCCAGCGGCCCATCTGCGGCCACCAGTTGCCTCTCCAGTCAGAGCCCTGTTCGGCGTCGGTAATCAGAGCCAAGACCTGGGTCATAGCGGCCATGGAGTCCAGAGCACCAAACAACGTTGCAGGCTCTTGCTCCTGGATGATGTAAAGCTGGCCGCCTCTCTTCACAGGATACTTTACCTTGTAGAACGCATAAGCAGCTTCGCCTCTGTTGGCAGCGGCATCAGGAGCAATCAAGCGACCGGGCATCCTCCAAGGCAGCACCTGGTACTTGGGCATAATGGCTGCCGTGAGCCAACCCTTTGCCCAGTGGTTGGTGTACTTCGCTTCGTCGCTGGACAGGTAAATTGGGTTCTTGGCGTAGTTGTCAATTACAGACTGAGATACGCCTAGCAGCCTTAGCGACACTACAGCTAGCTCTGCACGGGAGATGGCGTTGTTCGGCTTAAAGGTACCATCTGGATAACCCGTTACCAAACCTGCCTTAGCGGCGGCGTTAACGTAGCCGTAGTACCACGTGCCAGGAGCTACGTCCTTGAAGTACTGCTTGGACGTGTCCTGAGCGAGGCCCTTGATCCTGACGAGCAGCGTGGCAATTTCTGCACGGGTCAAGGACTTCTCAGGTGCGTACTGGGTTGCTGTTACGCCCTTGATGATCCCTGCGTCAGCCAGCTTGATGATGTACTTGTAGTACGGGTGAGTGGCAGGAACGTCGGAGAAGCTAGCTGCGTTGACAGGAGAAAATCCAACAAATGACGAAGCCACCAGTACGAATACTAGCAGCCCCACTGCGATTCTCTTCACACCCCACACCTCCTTGGGTAGAAAACTTATCAATGATTATAGCACTACGCCGCGGAGATATGTAATAGGGGGCAGGTGTATACGCGGAAAGTACTACTAATAGGGCAAGAGAGCGTAAAGGAACTTGACTAAAGAGCGCCTGGTGATTGTATCAGCGTCGAAGGCGCCGGCGAGTTCAGGTAGCCAAGTGGCGACCACTGACCTTCGTGCAGGCTGCCTGTAATCGATGTCCAACCGGTAGCCTTTTAACCAAAGGGTCGAAATGTAGGGTTTTGCCCATTCATCAGCTTTTATGGAGGTCGCTCCTGTCGTCTTGATCTGCCAAGCCTTGAGGCGGACGTAGAATGCCACCAGTTCCTGATAGGTAACAACTCGCTGTGGATAGGCATAGCCTCTAAAACCCTTGAGTATGCCGATGGCCTGAAGTTTGCTCGCTTCTTCTTTACCGTCTAACGTGGTCCAATCGAGGAGGGCTTCAGGATTCCAAAGGCTTGCTCGACCTGAAAGCAGCAGGTGCGTAGGATTGTCGCTAAGAACTGCTTTTGGCACTTCTGGGAGGCCGTTTCCCCAATGGTAGTACTTTGCTGGGCTGGAAAGCATGGCAAGGCCAAAGGTGCCAGTAGCCCAGTTGGTGCTGCCTCGGAAGAACTTCAGCGCGTCCAGGGAAGAGAAGTTGTTAAATTCGGACCATAGGGAGCTGGCGTACTTGATGCCAGCGTCAGTAACAAGGTAGACGCCGCCTCCGAGGTAAACATCCCGTACATAGAAGTCGAAAGTGCCAGAGCGAACTAAAGACCCTACAGAGTTGGCGATGATGTAGGACCTATCATAGACTACGTAGACGTATTTGCCATCTGACCAAACCCGCCTCACTGTGTAATAGGGTGCTGAAGCCTTCTGGTAGGTTCCCGTAGCCCTGTGGATAGCAAACAACCTTCCATAACCGGCCACATACAACATGCCATTCTGCGAGTAATAGGCCCCCTCTATGGAGTACGGTGCAATTTCAGTAAATGCACCCGAAGACACGGTCCAGCGGTTCAGGTTGGTCGTGTCCAGCAGGTACACTTGGTTAAAGGTAACCACGGTGACCATGTCTCCAGGGAACGCTCTTATGACTCCAGCAATGCCAACTGGTCTTTGATCAACGTATAGTGCATTGTCTCTGACTTCAACTAGACTCCCTTTGTTATAAAACGCGTCTTGGGTATAAGGGCGGGACTGGTACAGCGGGTCGAGGTCTACGAAGTTATCGGTGGAGTAGAGGCCTGCACGGGCAGCGATGTAAAGCTTTCCGTTCATGTAAACCAGATCGGTGACTTCGGAGACACCCAACTTCCTAAGATCTGGCAAGTGAACTATGCTCTGACCATCGTACGCGTAGGCACCCGCTCCGTATGTAGTGATAGCTGTGACGTTGCTAGAGTAAAGTCCTGAGTTGGCATCCCAAATCTTTAAGACCTTGCCGCTGACATCCATGCGGTAAACCCCTTGGCTTGTCGCTACCCATACGTTGTTACCAGTTACAACTACCTCGTTTATGGGAACCGAGAGGACTTTAGACAGTGACTTATCTTTGAGCAAGACAAGCCCCGAAGGAGTGCCTATGAAAGCATTGTCCCCGCTGCAGGCGATGGACGAAACGTAGTTGTGGGGCAGATCTGGGTAACGGTAAAGAAGTGGTCGTGCCCTGCTACCTCTTACGTATACGGCTAAGCCTACCGGAGTACCCACCAGTAACCGGGTACCACACACTCCCACAGCGGTGACCATGGAGCTTGGTAAGCCGTCAGAGCTAGTTATGACTCTGAATCCTTGCCCATTGGCGTAAGCAGCGCCGTTATCTGTACCAACTGCCAGGGCAGTTTGGCCGTTTACCGCCGTGACGCGCGCTGAAGGCAGGTAAGGAGGCTTCAGTACAGAGAAACTGCGGTCCCATACCAAGAGGCCTTCATCGGTGGCTACGTAAAGCTTCTTGCCGTCCGTGGCCAAAGCTCGAGGGAACAAATAACTCACAGCCCCTACCGTAGGGAGGCAGCATAGAGGCAAGAGTAAGAGAGCTAGTAGGACAGCTATGCTTGCTAATCTCTTCAACGTCGTCCCACCATCTTCAGGAATTCCTCCTCGTCAATGATCTTCAACCCGAGCTCCCTGGCTCGCTCGAGTTTGGAGCCTGGATCTGAGCCAACCACTACGAAGTCTACTCTTTTTGACACGCTTCCTGCTACTTTTCCTCCAAGTGACTGCACAAGTTTGCCTGCATCGCTCCGGGACATGCTCGCGAGGCTACCTGTGAAGACAAAGGTCAAACCACTCAGAGGGCCCTCTATCCTCTCCTGTTCCATTTTCAGGCCTAAGGCTCGTAATTTGTTGATTAGTTCCCTGACCTTGTAGCTCTGTAAAGCCTTGACAATGACTTCAGCTGTGTCACGCCCAATTCCTTCGACACCAATTAGGTCGTCTACCGTAGCGTTTAGGATGTTGTCCATGTTGCGGAATTGCTCCGCCAGCACTTGGGCAGTCTTCAGTCCTACCCTGGGGATACCCAAGCCGTATAGGACCTTGAAGAATGGTCTTTCCTTGCTGGCTTGGATGTTCTGGTATATCTTGGTAGCTGAGCGTTCAGCTAGGCGCGGGACTGTGAGAAGGTCAGCTATAGACAACGTGTAAAGGCCTGCCACGTCTTTGACGAGCCCAGAATCTACTAAGTATTCTACTAGGCTCTCACCCAATCCGTCGATATCCATGGCATCCCGTGACGCCCAGTGCAGCAAGTGTCCCTTTAGTTGGGCTGGGCAAGCAATGTTCATGCACTTGAGGTAGGCCCCTTCCCACATCACGGGGCCACCGCATACAGGGCACTGGCTTGGTGGTTCTACAATTACTTCGTTCCCCGACCGTTTCTCGGTGAGCACACCGAGTACTTCTGGAATTACCATGCCCGCCCGCCGCACCTTAACGTAGTCGCCTTTGCGCACATCCATAGCCCTTAGGTAGTCGAAGTTGTGGAGGGTGGCTCTGCTTACAGTGGCACCATCGAGTACTACGGGCGTCAGTAGGGCCACTGGTGTAATGCTGCCAGTACGCCCCACTTGAAAGATGATGTCTTCTACGCGCGTTTCCTTCTCCTCGGCTGGGAACTTGTAGGCTATGGCATATCGAGGCGCCCTAGCGGTAGTGCCCAAGACTGGCCAAAGCGCAAGGTCGTTTACTTTGATGACCACGCCGTCGGCTGGGAAGGGTAGTTCGTACCTATGAGAGGTCCAATAGTCAGCAAACGCTATTGCTTCATGTATGCCCTTTGCCTTGGTATTGTGCTCGTTGACCCTGAAGCCCCACTCTTTACAGTGTTCGAGGAATTGCTCCTGTGTCTCAAAGGTAATGCCTTCCACGGCCCCAAAACCATAGGGCATAAAATAGAGCTTTCTCTGGGCAGTCACGGAAGGGTCTAACTGCCTTATAGATCCTGCGGCTGCGTTGCGAGGGTTGGCAAAGAGCGGCTCGCCTTTTTGCATGCGTTCTTCGTTGAGCGCCTCGAAATCTTTGAGCATCATGAAGCACTCGCCTCTAATTTCAATTAATGGAGGGACGTGGGTTCCCTTAAGTCTTAAAGGAATCGTCTTGATGGTACGAAGGTTGTTGGTAACGTCTTCTCCGTAGTAGCCGTCTCCCCTGGTGCTTCCCTGAACCAGAAGCCCGTCTCTATAGATGAGACTAACTGCTAACCCGTCTAGTTTGTGCTCGCAGTAGTAATTAACTTTATCTGTGGATAGGGCGCGTTTGATTCGCTGATCGAAGGCGATGAGGTCTTCGTGAGTGAACGCGTTGTCCAAAGAGAGCATGGGCACTTCGTGTCTGACTTGCGCAAATTGAGTAGCTGGCGGAGCTCCTACCCGTTGAGTTGGGCTATCTGGTGTTATGAGCTCGGGAAAAGCTTTCTCCAACTCAACCAATTCTCGAAACAGTTTGTCGTACTCTTCGTCAGTTATCTCGGGGTTGTCCAGCACGTAGTATAGGTAGTTGTGGTATTCGATGAGCCTCCTAAGCTCTTCTATGCGGGACTTAGCCTCCTCTAGAGTCATATGCATCGCCCCCACATACTATTCTATGACAGCTTTCGTCCATGGAGCATTAGAGTATATCCGTCCTTGGACTCCAAAGCCACCTTCACAATTTCCCAAGGTTTGACCCCTAAGGATTCTATTGCCTGCTTGAGGCTCTGCTTTTCCAAATCTACTTTCAAGATGCCTGCTGGTGTATCGAACACGCTTAAGTAGTTTTTCCACTTTTTGTTTTCGATAGCCACTGGTGCTTCATCGGTTGTGAAAAAGTGGGCCAAAGCCCCTAGGTCAACGGACATCGGGCTGGCCAACGAAACGTAAAAGGGTTCGCCAAAAGAGGCAACGCCAAGAGGGAGTGCTTGTGGTGCTTGAAGTGCTACTCGGTGCCTGAACCCTTCACTGAAGGTGAGGGGCGAGCCGCTTCTGATAAGACCGTACGCGATGTGCCGCACGTAATCGCGGTAGGAGAGCCAAGCTGCCGTGCCTGTCTTCCTAAAGAAAATGGTTACGCCATAGTCGGCCATAGTTCGCCCCCGCACACTTGACAACCTAGACAACCATATCTGCAATCCATCGTGCCTTGTCCGAGCTTGCTTCTCTCCAATTCCGCTTGCAAATAGGCCTTTGAGGCTCCCACCTTTATGTGGTCCCAAGGCAATGGTTGGTCAGGGTCTCTTGCTGAAAGGTACGCATTAGGCTCGAGTTCCGCTTCCACAAAGGCTTGTTGCCATGCCTCTGAGTTTGTACTAACTTCCGCCGCGTCAAAGACAGCGCCTTTTTGCCAGGCCTTGAGAACGGCATCGCTTACCCTGACGTCACTGCGAGAAAGCAAGCCTTCTAAGAAGGAAAACCATGGATTGCGGAACGAGGCTTCTATCTGCCTCTTCAATTGGCGGTATACAAGCTCATAGGCCTTTCGAGCTTCTTCTATGCTTATCTGCCTAGCCCATTGAAAGGGCGTGTAGGGCTTGGGCACAAAGGAAGCAATGGTGGCATGCACTCTGGCCCTACGGTTTTGCTTAAAAGCACGGTCGTCTGCTTCGTTAAGGAGGTGGGCGATTTGGAGCATGTCGTCCTCAGTCTCACCAGGCAAGCCGACCATGAAGTAGAACTTGAATTTCGTCCAACCGGCTGCCGCTAATTCCTCCACTGCAGCGAGAATCTGTTCATTGGAGAACGGTTTATTCAAGGTCTTCCTGAGCCTATCTGAGCCCGTTTCTGGTGCTAGGGTCAGGGTCAAACGGTGGGTAGGATCAACTTCATGGAGAAGTCCTATGTCCAAGGAATCAAGCCTCAAAGATGGTAGGCTGAGGTTCAGGTCTTGCCCCTTCAGGAGCTCCACCACTTCGTGCAACTGCGAGTAGTCGAAGGTAGACAGGGAGAGCAGACCCACCTCATAGAAACCCGTGCTCCGCTTTATGTTCATAATCACATCAGCAGCTTTGGCCGCGCCGGTCTCCCTTACAGGCCTGTAGAAGTAACCGGCGTGACAAAACCTGCACCCTCTTGTGCAGCCTCTTGCGAGTTCCACTACTGCCCTTTCTTGCACCGCTTCGACGTTGGGCACTATGAGTTTGGTGGGATAAAACATGTGCCTTGACAGGACGTGGTGTTCCTGCACTTCGTTGCGAAGCGCTGGTACGTAGATTCCTTCAACTCTTGTTAAGTCCTCTAAGGTTTGCATCCGATTTGCCCGCAGACGACGGGCTTCTGCCAGCATGCGCGTTATCTCAATGAGTTTGTCGTCAGCTTCGCCTATGAACACAGCGTCAAAAAACGGTTCCATATAACTGGGGTTGCTTATGGCAGGGCCGCCCGCTATGACGTATGGGTCGGAAGGGGCTCTTTGGTCGGCGCGGAGTGGTATGCCACCCAGGTAGAGTGTTTCCAGGATATTGGTGGCGGCCAACTCAGTAAGGCAATGAACAGCGATGACATCAAAATGATGTAGGGGTTTCTTGCTTTCCAGGCTCCATAGATGAAGATTCTTAGATCTGAGCAATGCCCCCATGTCGGGAGCGGGAGTGAACACTCTCTCTGCCAGAATGTCAGGCTCTCCGTTAAGCAAGAAGTAGAACAGTTGCAAACCGTGGTAAGACATGCCGACTTCATATAAGTCTGGATACAAAAGTGCTACCTTGAAGTCGGTGCTTTCCCAGTCTTTTGAGATGCTGTTATACTCGCCGCCCAAGTACCTTGAGGGCTTTTCCACACTGTAGAGTTCATCGTTTGTCAGCATGATTGTAGAGTATAGCATTACGCTCTCCACGACGTCGATGTATGCAACATATTGGGTTAACGCTGTATAATCTATTAAAACGCCCCGAGCTGACTGTCCTAAGGCGGGGGCTAAGGACAGTGGCCATTGGGCAAAGTTGGAAACGGCTTTGCCTGCCACCTTCGCAAAGGGGCGGTGTAGCGGAGGTGAGGATGGATGTCTTACGCAGGTAAGATTCTCAGGGTTAACCTGAGCACGGGGGAGATTAAGACTGAGCAGTTGGACATGGATTTGGCCAAGAAATTCATCGGCGGAAGAGGCCTAGCTAGCAAGATACTCATGGATGAAGTGGATCCTAAAGTCGACCCGCTGTCTCCAGAAAACAAGATCATCTACGCCACGGGTCCACTTTCGGGCACTAACGCACCCACTGGCGGCCGTTACATGGTGGTAACGAAGGGCCCGCTTACGGGGACCATAGCTTCCAGCAACTCTGGCGGTTACTTTGGCGCCGAACTCAAGTTTGCTGGCTGGGACATGGTCATAGTTGAGGGCAAGGCCGAGAAGCCGGTGTATTTGTCTATCCATGACGACAAGGTAGAAATCAAAGACGCGTCGCACTTGTGGGGCAAGACGGTGTTCGAAGTTACCGACGTGCTGGCTGACGAATTTGGTGACGGTAAAGCAAGGGTGGCGTGCATTGGCCAAGCTGGAGAGAATCTGGTCAAGTTTGCAGCTATTATGAACGACAAACACCGCGCTGCAGGTCGAACAGGCGTTGGCGCTGTGATGGGCAGCAAGAACCTCAAAGCCATAGTGGTTAGGGGCAGTGGCAAGCCAACCCCAGCAAATCCGGAATTCACGCAGGTTGTTCGCCAGAAAGTGGAGATCATCCGCCAGAATGGTGTTACGGGTCAAGGTCTGCCAGCCTTGGGGACCAAGGTGCTCGACAACATAATTAACCAGCACGGGGCTTATCCGACGCGCAACTTCCAGCAAACGATGTTCGAATGGACGCACGAAATCTCAGGAGAGGCCTTAGTGGAGAAGAAGTACTTAACCAAGAACCGTCCATGTTTTGCGTGCCCCATCGCGTGCGGACGAGTTATCGCTTTGCCCAACGGCATAGAGTCTGAGGGACCAGAGTACGAAGCGGGATGGGCTTATGGCGCCAACTGTGGAGTTAACGACCTCATCGCAATCTGCGAGGCTAACGACTTGTGCAACAAGTACGGCATTGACCCCATATCTGCGGGTGCGACCATTGCATGCGCTATGGAACTCTACGAAAAGGGTTATCTGCCCAAGGAAGACCTGGAAAAGGGACCAGAGCTCAGGTTCGGCAGCTCGGAAGCTATTGTGTATTACACCAAAGCCATTGCTCTTAGAGAAGGGCTCGGTGCGAAGCTAGCCGAAGGCAGCAAGCGTTTCGCTGAAATGTACGGGCACCCCGAGTTTGCTATGCACGTCAAGGGTCAAGAGCTGCCGGCGTACGACCCAAGAGGTGTTCAGGGACACGGGTTGCAGTACGCCACGAGCAACCGCGGCGGCTGCCACGTGAGAGGTTACATGATTTCACCTGAGGTACTTGGTGTTCCGCAGAAGCTAGACCCGCAACAACTAGAGGGCAAGCCAGAATGGGTTAAGCTCTTCCAGGATCTTACAGCTGTCATTGACTCGGCGGGTCTGTGCCTGTTCACGTCCTTTGCCCTTAACCTGGACGACTACAGGGACTTGATCAACGCTGATACGGGCTTCGGATACACCAGCGAGGAGTTGCTAAAAGCGGGCGAGCGGATTTGGAACCTGGAGCGTTTGTTCAACCTGAAGGCTGGTTTCACGAAGGCGGACGATACGCTACCAAAGAGGCTGCTGGAAGAACCAGTGCCTGAGGGCCCGCAGAAAGGAGCGGTTCATCAGCTTCATGCCTTGTTGCCTCTGTACTACAAGGTGCGCGGATGGAATGAAGACGGCGTACCAACGCAGGAAAAGCTGGTCGAACTTGGATTAGCATGACCGTCGAGGTAGAGTTTTTTGCAACATTAAGGCTAAAGCTGCCCAAAGCTACATACAGGTTGGAAATGCCCGACGGTTCTACCGTGGGCGACCTTATGGGCGCTTTGGTGCAAGTGGTAGGCGAGGATTTTAGAAGCGAATTGTTCCGGGGGATGAGATTCTCCCCGGAACAATTATCCTTGTGAACGGCAAGAATGTAATACACTTGCAGGGCCTGCAGACAGCTTTGGAGCCTGGCAAAGTGGTCATATTTCCGCCTGCTGGTGGCGGATAGGCCCCCGGCAAGTCATGAGAATCACTTAGAATGGCCTTTGGGAGGTGCTCTTGTGTTAGCCGAGTTCCGCTTGGGCAATGCCGACGTGCGTATTGAACCTGAACCTCTGGAAAAGGTTTACGTTGAACTTTCCACGGCGTGCAACTTGGATTGTGCCATGTGTTTTCGGCAAACCTACGAAACAGACATTCATGCGCTCATGCCTAAACACGTTTTCGATGCGGTTTTTTCGCAGATTGACGATATTGCAACTATAAAGGACATAGTAATTGGCGGTATCGGAGAACCGTTGATGAGCCCGTTTTGGCGTGAAGCCGTGAGGCTAGTGAAAAGGTCAGGGAAACGGGTGGTGATCACTACAAATGGTTTGCTGGTAGACCGAAAAACCGCAGAATCCTTGGTAGATGAAGGGGTAGACGAAGTGGTCATATCAGTGGAAGCAGGCTCGCTGGGCCACAACAATGTGGAGAATACGCTCGCTGTGGGGGAAATGATCCAAGAGATAAAGAAAGATAGGGGATCAGTAGTACCTGGTGTGGCCGCAGAGGTGGTACTGACCAAAAGCAGCTTAGCTGACGACATGAAGATAGTCAAGGAACTGCCACGTCACGGAATCAAATACGTGCTACTAAACAACCTGATGCCCACCAACGCTGAATACGAAAAGGAAGTTCTCTATGTTAAGGGCCACGAGTCCCAGTTGAAGGCGGAGATATATCACGAATTGTACGGAAAGATTGTGGCCGAGTATCCAGAGTTCTACGTAAGGACAGAGAGATATTGCAGATTTGTGGAACGCCGGGCCGCAGTCGTGAGCAACGAGGGGACTGTAGTGCCCTGTTATAGGTTCTTGCATACAGGGCAGGAAAGGGTATTCGGGCGACAGCGTAAGGTGTACTTCCACGGCTTTGGGAACGTGTTGGAAAAACACTTGGCTGACATTTGGGCTAGCCCTGACTACACCATATATAGGTTCAAGGTGCGCTACGGATTGTATCCTTCGTGCGTGGATTGCGTTTTCAGGGACGGCTGCGGCTTCTTAGATGACACCATGGCTGATTGTTGGGGGAACATGCCCAGCTGTGCTGACTGTTTGTGGTACCGCCAAATAATCCTGTGCCCTTGATAGAAGGGAGGTCTTGTTATGAGCGTAGTGAAGCACCCAGAACAGGCAGATGAGGGACTACAGAAGATACAGTGGGTAGAGAAATTCATGCCCGTGTGCAGAAGCCTTGAAACGCAATACTCAGGCGCGAAGCCTTTTCAAGGGCTTACCGTGGGCATGTGCATTCACCTAGAGGCAAAGACTGCTCGGCTGGCTCTACTGCTTATGAGGACGGGAGCTAACGTGGTGATAACAGGTAGCAATCCACTTTCGACAAAAGACGATGTGGCTGCGGCCTTGGCTAGGCAGGGAGCAGAGGTGTTTGCTTGGTACGGCGAGACGCCTGAAGAGTACGAACAAAACCTGGAACGAGTACTCTCTTTTGCTCCTGATCTACTGCTAGACGATGGTTTTGACTTGACCACGATGCTCATCGAGAAATATGCACCCTTGGCGGGTAAGTTAGCTGGAGTAACTGAGGAAACCACCACGGGCGTACTTAGGGCTCGCAACATGGCAAAAGCTGGCTTGCTCCCGTTTCCGGTGGTAGCTGTAAACGACGCGAGGGTGAAAAGGCTATTTGATAACCGCTACGGAACGGGCGAGTCTACTTTAGCTTCTTTCATGAACACCACGAATTTGGTAGTAGCTGGCAAGGTTTTCGTGGTTTGCGGGTACGGCTATGTGGGGTCTGGAGTAGCGAAGGCTTTGCGTGCATTAGGTGGGCGAGTTGTAGTCACAGAAGTGGATCCCATTCGCGCTTTGGAGGCCCATGCAGATGGTTTCGAAGTAGCCAACATGGACGTGGCTTGCGAACTGGGCGAGGTATTTGTAACTGCCACAGGCAACGCAGGCGTGATCAGGAAAGAACATTTTCTCAAGATGAGGGATGGCGCGATTTTGGGAAATGCTGGCCACTTCAACGTAGAGATCGATGTGGAAGCGTTGGAGTCCTTGGCAGTGAGTAAGCGCGAAGCAAGGCCTAGTATTACAGCGTACAAACTTTCCAACGGCAAAGAGCTGTTTCTCATAGCAGAAGGACGACTGATGAATCTAGCTTCAGGTTTAGGTCATCCAGCTGAGATAATGGATTTATCTTTTGCTACGCAGTTCTTGTCTCTGCTGTACCTCAAAGAGAATCGGGGCAAGATAGAAGCTGGCGTGGTGATACCACCCCCTGAGGTGGAAGAACAAGTGGCCCGTACGAAGCTGGCAGCATCAGGCATAAGGATAGACGAGCTTACCGAAGAGCAGCGGGCTTACCTCGGACGCTGGTAGCTTTATCTACCTAACAACCGCTGCGCTACAGTGTCTAAGAAATACATGGCGGTAGGCTCCTTGAGGATGAGCAAGGACAGGCCGTAAGTTGTAGCGCCGAAGACTATGGCCAGTATTAGCCACAAGCCTTGGTAGGGTATGAAGTGCATCCAAACTGTTAGGGCTACTGCCATGACCAGCACACCCAAGAAGGGCCTGTAGGAATCCCTGAGAATCTCTATAAGTTTGATTTGGTGCCTGACTGACCACTTCCATTCCATTAACAGGAAAATCACTGCCCATGTTACAGCAGTGCCTAGGGCGAAACCAGGTGCATACATTTTGAACACAAAGCCGAACAGGTAGTTCAACGTTCCGTTCAAGAATAGACCGACGATCCGAGCTCGTAAAGGTGTGACGTTGTCCTTTTCGGACAAAAATGCCACGCCTAGAAGTACTTGGAGAGCCAAAAAGGGCACACCTAATGAATAGAATAGGAGCGTGCGCGCTACCAATTGTGCTGCTGACAGGTCGAAGGCGCCTCTCATGTATACCAACGCCACAATGGGAAAAGACAATATGGCTAGCCCAGAGGCGGCGGGCAGGACAATTGCCCATATCATGCGAAAGCCGTTCATGAAAGAGTGGCGGAGCCTTTCAAGGTCGTTTTGCGCTGAAGCAGAAGACAAGGAGGGGTACATGACATTGACAATAGGGACTGCAAATAGCGTAACGGGTAGGTTGTAGAGGAGTGAAGAGTAGTTGAGCGCTGAGATATTGCCCACCGGGAGATACGAAGCCATGAGCTGGTCCACAAGGGTGTAGGAAATTACCATGAGTTCACCGGTGAGTACGGGCGTGAGGAACTTAACAAAGCCCACGACGTGAGCATCCCAAATCTTCGCAGTTCCAAAACGCCCCTTTAGTGGAAAAGCGTAAAAGTAGGCAACAGAGAACATGACTATACCTGATGCCAGCGCCGAGATGGCGAGAGCTGTAGGGGTTGCTCGATGCGCTAAGCCGGCGACGGCGAGTACCAGTACGCCGGCGGGCGAAGACGTGAACTGGATGACTATTTGCGGCAGGAAGTTGTTGAAAATCTGCATGAGTGTTACCTGCATGGAAGACAACACCTGCAACAGGAACACAACCGCCGTGAACCTGATCAAGTAGATAGTCAGTCCCAAGCGTTGCGGGTCTTTGTAGAAACCAGGCGCCATAACAGCCACGAAAGCGCTAGGGAACAAGAGGAGTGCACAAACGAAGCCTATGAGAATGGCAAGTAACCATCGATATACGCTGGAGTATGCGTGCCAAAAAGCATCTTCGCCTTCCTCCTCTTTTAGATGGATCAAATAAGGCAGAAGGGAGGAGTTGACGGCGCTGTAAACAGAAGAACCGAGCCTGCTAGGAATGGCTTGGCTCACGGAGAATGCATCTTTTACTACACCTGCCCCAAAGTAGTACGCAGTTATCATCTCGCGCAAGAAGCCAAATAGCTTTGACCACGTCGTAGATATAGTCAGCAGAATAACCGACTTCTTGCGGCTCAGGTTTGCGTTCACAGGTTAATTGTACGTTACTGGCCTACTGCTCAATGAGCGCCTTGACTGCTTCTAGGACCGCTTTAGCATGGCCGGCTGCTTTGACTTTGCGCCACTCTTTTATCACCTGTCCGTCAGGGCTAACAATGAATGTGCTGCGCTCAATGCCCATGGTCTTCCTTCCGTACATGTTCTTTTCTTTCCAAACATCTAAGGCTTCAGCCAACTTGTGTTCAGGATCTGAAACAAGTACAAATGGTATCCCGACCTTCTCCTTGAATTTGCGCAACGTGGCCATATCGTCAGGAGATACCCCAATGACTTCAACGCCCATCTCCGCGAATTTGGGGTAAGCCTCTGTGAATTCCATCGCTTCTGTCGTGCATCCTGAGGTCATGGCTCTAGGATAAAAGTACACCACTTTCCAACCAGGCACATCTTGAAGCCTAAGTGTCTCTCCTTCAGCTGTCTGCAATTCCAACGACAACCAGTTACTCACTTTATTCCCTCCCTGCAATAGGCAATTATGGTTTTCTTGAAGTTGTGTTGTAGAATGTTAGCATAAAGATGTCTTCTAAGGGGAAAATAGAAGCTGCTTTGACAAAGAGGGGGATCGTCTTTTTGGACATACCCACGGGTCGTGGCCGCAGCCATACACTAGCACAGCTCAAAGCAAAGGTTAGCGGCCCCTCAGTGCTGAGCTTCTATTATTCACCAGAGACGGGCGTAGGGCAGCTCCTCCACGATGTGCTGAATGTGGCGGGGCCTGGTTTCTTGAGCGAATTCCCTGAAGCTGGGCCGGTCATTAGGAGGTATTTGCACCACAGGTACTGTCCCATGCTTAATGGGTTTAAGCCATACAGGCCGCTGACAAGGGGACAGGAGCAAGAACTTGTTCTCAACACGCTCGTGTACCTAGTGCGGTTTGCGAATATCGAATACTGGTTCATAGATGATTGGCTCCAGGATGATTACAATCCGTTGATGTCCGTAGTTCTGCCTAGATTGGTTGAGACTACGGGCCTTTCGGTAGTGGTGACAGGTGATGCATTTCCAAAGGAAGCGGCGACTTACGTGTTAACGACCGAAGACTTGGGGCTGCCAAAGGCAGATGCTCTATTGGACTTATGGCAATCCCAATGGGGATTTGACCGCGAAACCGCTCTTCAAGTGGCTGCAGAGAGCTTGGAGAATTGGCATGAAGCATTGTTCCTGATGCGTACGGGAACCACCAAGCTTAGCGAAGCTGTGCGAAAAGTGGAACAGGATCTAAGCGATGACGCGAAGGCTGTGGCTCGGTCCGCCGCAGTTCTAGCTAGTAGGGTTAGCGATTTCTTGATGGGCATTCTCTTGGAGGGGCGCAGCGAAGATGTTCCCAAGGAGCTGGAGACGCGGCGCCTCGTATTCAAAGAGGGGCCATTGAATCGGTTCCCGTCAGAGCGAGTCCGGAGTGCCGTTTTGGAGGCAGTACCCTTGGAGACAAGATATCGCCTCTCAGAAGAATTGGCGGAAGCCGTTGTCAGGAGGAGATATGAAGACTATTGGGAGAGGATCTCTCAGAGGTACCAGCAGCTAGGGAAAACGGAAAAGGAGACCTATACTCTCCTGATGGCGTTGCGTCATGAAAAGGGCACCCCTAAAGCCAAGAGCATAATAAACCGCTTAGACCAGATAGGATTATCGTCGCCTGGGTATACGCGTTTGAAGGCATTCTGCCTGTATATCAACAACGAGATGAAGGAGGCGGCGGAAACACTACGTGGCCTGAAACGGTTGACGCTCGTAGATAAGGCCAACATGATTAGGATGTATGTCTATGCAGGGGAGTTAGGCAAAGCTGAGGAGCTGGTAAGGGACCTGAGATCGAACTTCCAAGCGGTGCGCGGGTCTCTTTTCTTGCCGAAGGTGGCGGCTGAGCTTCCGCTAGTGGATGTATTCAGGGGAGAAACGGCTGCTGCTTTGGATGAGGCGTTTGGGGTCATGACGCGCATAAGCGAAGGAGCCTTTATGAGAGAGCACGTGGCAGCTTACTATAACAGCTTGGCAGTGATGCTCGGAATGAATGGCGAAACAAGACATGGGTACAACTACTTCATGCGCGCATGGGAGGCGGCCCAGCCGCTTGAGAGTTCGGAAGTGCACTTGAAGATACTAGTAAATCTGGCTGATACGGCGCTGGAGCTCGAGGGCCCGTTGGACTCATACAGATATGTGAGTTTGGCTGTTAGAAGCAATGCACCCTGCAGCTTACCTTTGAGAGTTGTAGCTTTGGTGAATTACCTCATGGCCCATTTTGAACTCATGGGCCTCTCAGAGACGACTGTCTCTGAACTTCAAGCCCTCGCTGAGTCCGCTGACTCGAAGACCAAGTTTGACGCGTTGGAAGCATTGGCATTGACTCGCTGGCTAAGCGGCCACATGAAGGAAGCCGCTGAAATCATAAACTCCCTGCAACCTCCGGGGCGCAGCGAACAACAGCGCCTGCTGGCATTGAGGGGTTTCTTGGATGACTTTGAAAGCCTTTCTCAGGTAGAGTTCATAGATTCTAGCATGAGCGCTTTTCCGATTCTATGGGGTTTTCGTAACGCCCCTCAGAATCTGAGAAGAATAAGGCTGCTAGCTAGCGACCGTCCGCTACTTAGATTCCTGAAAGCATATGAGCTTGGGAAGTTGGACCAATTAGTTGGTATTGCCACGGAAGCGGAACTCAAGTGGTATCTAGCTGACGCCATGTTTATGTATGAACTCTTGGCGGAGAGCCGTTCTTTGCAGAGTAAAGTGCCACTCCTTGAGGAGGCAAGCAGGCTGGCCGGTGTGCTTGGCCTGAGCAACAAGGTTGCGCAGTTGGATGCAAAAGTCCAAGAAGCCAAACGGACGGCAAAAGAGAATCTAGCGCTGAGAATGTTGGAGCGGAGCTTGCTTTCCATGTCGGTGGAGCAAATGGAGGTTCCTGAGTTTCTGTCGTGCCTGGAAAGCATGTTGAGCCATTATTACGACAGGTTCTACTTGTCTTTTGGGATAGGTGGTAGGTCTTATAGGTTGGGACGTGAAAACACACGAGGGCAAGCTTTGGAAATGTACTTGCAACCATTTTCAGGGACTTTGATACTGCCTGAGGTATCAGATGCAGATGTGTTGGTCCTTAGAGCCGTGCTTATGGCTGCTGCAAGGAGATGGAAGATTAGGTACGGTACCATGGATGCTTTGACTGGGCTTTACAACAGAACCTATGGAGAAGATGTCTTGGCTCAGGCTTGGGGTGATTATACGAGGAATGGGCGCACGTTCGTGGTGGCTTACTTGGATGTGAATGAGTTCAAGCGCATAAACGATACTTACGGCCACGCGGTAGGTGACGAGGTCTTGAGAGTTGTCGCGAGAGTGCTTAGGGATAGCGTACGCAAAAATGATTCCGTCATCAGATGGGGTGGGGATGAGTTTCTGCTTATACTCAGGGACACTGACAAGCACGGAGCGCGGAGGGTCATTGACCGCGTTCAGAGAACGCTGAAACAACTGGAAAGGCCTTTGGAGGTAAGCTACGGCATAGTGGAACCTGCGGAAGTGGATTCACTGAACGATCTGGTGGGCCGAGCTGACCAATTGATGTACGCTCATAAGCGTGGGGCTGCAAAGCGGGTCAGGCATAAGAAGAGTTAACTACTTGCCGATGCAGAATTCTGAGAATATAGTTCCCAGCAAGTCTTGTGTTATGTCTCCCTCCGTTATGAGGTTTAGGTTCCTCAGCGCGGAGTATATGTCATCAGCGGCTACCTCTGGATAGGACTTGAGGTGCAACAAAGCGTCTTTGATGTCGTTAAGCGCGGCATTTAGCAAACCCGTCTGCCTTTGATTGAGCAAGTACCTTGGAGGCTCGCCCACGCCCAAAACCTGTTGCATCTTGTGCAGGAGCTGGTCAAGGCCTTGCCCGCTAAGAGCGCTTATGAACACTGCCCCCTCTCTCTGGGTATCGGCCTCTTGCAAGTCCGCCTTGTTGGCAGCTATCAAGACCTTGCTAGCCTTAACAAGATCAAGGGTTGCTTCGTCTTCGTCTGTCCAACCTTGGTGAGCGTCGTATAAGAAGACCACCAGATCAGCTTCAGCTATCTTCTTGAGTGCTAAGTCTATGCCACGCCCTTCGAGTGGGTCGGAGGTTACTCTTAGTCCTGCAGTGTCCACCAAATTGACAGGCATGTTGCCTAGAACGGTATAGTGCTCCAAATAATCCCTGGTGGTGCCTGGGATGTGTGAGACAATTGCTCTTTCCATGCCGACCAACGCGTTCATCAGAGAGGACTTACCCACGTTCGGCCGCCCTGCTATGACTATGTTCATCCCTCTCCTATACAGATCGCTGTTCCTTGCGTTCGAAAGAAGGTTCTCTAAGACTTTGGAGAGTTGGGCCAGTTGGGGCTCTACATTCGAAAGTTCGACGTCGTCAGGAAAGTCTACAGAAGCTTGCAAGTATGACAGTACTCTCAGTAGACGGTTTCTCATATCGGCAATTTCGCTGGAAAGCCCTCCTGCCAGTTCCCTCGCTGCTGCTTGGACAGCTTCAAGGCTCTTGGCTTGAATCAAGTCGTTGAGAGCTTCAGCTTGTGCTAGGTCCATCTTGCCGTTGACGAGCGCCCTGAACGTAAACTCACCTGGTTCGGCTGGGCGCATCCCTGAGTCGACCAGCGCTGCAAGGATGAGTTCGGCAATCAGAGGGTTGCCATGACAGGTCAGCTCTACTACGTCCTCACCGGTGTACGAATGAGGGCCTCTATAATACACAGCTACCACTTGGTCCTGCACATTCTGAGCTACAAACTGACGCAGGTAGGCCCTTCTCGGTTCCAAAAGTGGTTTGTCAAGGAATCGCTCAACCAATTCTTTGACAGAGTCGCCAGAAGCCCTCAAGACATGGAGGGCGCCTACACCCCACGGTGTGGCCAGCGCGACTATCGGATCCATAGACTTTGCCTAATGGCTGCCTCTCAGCTCCAGGTAGCCTTCAAACCACCTAACACTACCTGTTGCTGCCAGTACGAAAGACAGGACGATGGCAAGAGGTTGCCAAAGGAAGGCCAGGGTCACTAAAGCCAACCACAACCCTCTCTTGGGGACGGCGCGGTATAGGGTATTGACACCATATCCTATCATCCTCATGGCCCAAACCCAAAAGCCGACCCAGATACTCGCCCATATGATAGTGAAGATGAGCCCAGAATAGGCGGTAGGCGTATCCAAGGCGGCCATCAGGAAGAAGTCAGCGCCGGCTTCCACTACGAAGTAGAGGATTATCAGGAGCAACAGCGAGGCGATGGCGGAGGGCACATCCGCAGACCTAAAGGGCATAGAAGGAGGTTTCAGCAAACCCCATATGACGCCTATCGCCAAGAAGGCGGGAAGGCCCAATTGAGCGACGGCCGAGAAGGGCTTTAGAAGCCAATATACGAGTGTGTTGCCTGGAATGGCAATCGGCAAGACCGTAGCCGATGACTGATTGGTGACTTTGGAGCCCAACAGTACGACAGGTATGGTTCCTTGGCTGCCTGCAGCAACGAGTACATCTGAGCCCGCTGCTACAAGGTAATGCCAAGTTTGGCCGCGGAGGGCTAATCTTCCAAAGAGCACTTGTCCTTTCGCTATGGTTCCCACGACCGTGGTTTGGCCGCCTTGTTGGGTCATGTCCATTACGTAGCCTTTGGGTGCCAGTACGTTCATAGAGGGCTCCCAGTAGCTGTAGAATGCGCCCGCTTCAAAAGGTTGTTTGCTGAAAAAAGCACCGTAGCAAGCTGTGGGCAACACGACGAATAACAGCAGCACCGTTAACACATATGCGCATTTCGTACGCAATGATCTGCAACTCATGGTTCTCCTCCTAACCCCAAGCTCTCAAGAACTGCTTCAATTATCCTTTCAATAGCAGCTCTTTTCTCGGGATGCTTGACTATAATCGAATCTAATTTCTGGCCTATCGTGACTTGGTAGGCTGCTGGCACCGTTAAAGGCATTACTTCTCTCCGTGGAGTCAATGGGACCGACAGACCTTTGCTTGGCACCGCGGCACTATAACCAAGGGCTGTCAAACCTGCAGCTAACCTCTTAGCTGGTTCTGGCTCCCCATGAGTAACAAAGAACGCTGTGGTCTTGGGAAATGCCTGAGACCACTTTATAAGGTCGTTTTGGTCAGCGTGGGCAGAAAAGCCGTTAATGGTATGGATCCTGGCTCGCACAGCTACCTCCTCGCCCATTATAGTCACACGCTTTGCACCATCTACGATGCTGCGGCCCAAGGTGCCAACTGCTTGATAGCCCACAAAGACGACATCATTCTTGGGGTTCCAGAGGCCATGTTTTAAGTGGTGGACTATGCGCCCACCTGTGCACATACCAGCTCCAGCCATGATCAGCGCGTCCCCGATTTCGTTAAGCTTTTTACTGTCCTCGGGCGTAACGATGTACTCAAATTGCAGGCCTCGGCTCACTTCGTTCTTGAAGAAATCAGCCATGTGTGGCAACAGATACTCGGGGAAGGCGCTATACACCGATGTAATCTTGTCTCCCAAAGGCGAGTCGAAGAACATAGGAAGGCGCTTGAGCTCAGGGACTTCATTGGCAAGCAACGCCAGCTCGTATAGTACCCTCTGTGCCCTGTCCACAACGAAGGTTGGAATTAGGATTTTTCCGCCATCCAAGATGGCTCGTTCGATTATCTGCTTGAATTCCCGTCTGGTTTCTTCCAAGTTCTTGTGACGGCGGTCCCCGTAGGTCGATTCGATTACCACGTAGTCTGCGTATTCGAACCTGTGTGGGGCTGGCTCCATAACTTCTTGGAGTGGGCCCAAGTCTCCTGAGAACACTACTTTGACTCCATCAGCAAACACCTCCACACTGCTGGCACCAAGTATGTGGCCTGCAGGACGGAGTGTGAACGAGACCCCCCTAAAGCGAACTTCTTCGTGCCAGTCTACTGCCACCAGCATCTCTGCTGCCCTGTACATATGCTCTTCGTCGAAAAGCATTTCGACGGGGGGGTTACCTTGCCTTCTACGCTTGCGGTCAAGTCTATCCTTTTCCTCCTTCATTAGTTTCAAGGTGTCTTGCCAAAGCAGTTTTGTGAGTTCCACCGTGGGCGGTGTGGCGTATATGGGGCCCTCATAACCTTGCTTTACAATGACAGGTATTCTCCCTGAGTGATCCAAGTGGGCGTGAGTGAGTATGATGGCGTGTATATCCTTGGGGTCTATGTCAAGGGGCTGGTAGTTCCAGTCTTCCTCTTTGCCCTGGAACATGCCGAAATCTATGAGGAGATTGGCCTCGTTTGTCCTAAGCAAGTACGATGAACCAGTAACCTCTTGGGCAGCACCCATGAAAACAAGTTCCAATTTGATCACCTCTTTGGCTAAATAATAATCCACTGCCTGGTCAACGTGCCGCCTTTTCGATGGGTCTATTACTTGTCCTCTATCTTCACGACGAACATCACTTGACCTTTTGCTCCTGCAGGAATGCCGCTGAAGCTCTTGTAGTGCTCGGCTAATTCTCTTGCCCTATTCAGCGAAGAGGTTCTAGCCTGAGATTCGTCATAAGCCTGCTTTGTCTGTGCTGACATGGTCCTCAGCGCGTGAGAAAGCTCACCCATGGGTGGTACCTTTTGCCCGTACAAGTTGCCGCCGCTTACCAAGGTTTGCAATGCGTTCTTCAGCTCTGACATGCTTCTGCTTAGTTGGCTAGCTGTGCGCTTTGCAGACTCGCTGACAGAGTTGCTAACCTCGTGCATGGCCGGGATTGTTTGCCCATTAACAGTACCGCCGTGGATTAGGACGCCGATCGTATCCTTTATACTCACTAAACCCGTGGCCAGCGTATCCACTGGGGCAAGCATGTTTGCAGCGTCGTCCAGCGCTCTAGCAAGTTGTGTGGAGTTGTCCTTCAACGTCAAGAGAGAAGCTTTAAGCGTAGCAAGTGAGGGTATGTTGCCTGTGGGTAAAGTAGCACCGTATGTTAGTGTGTTTAGCAGGAGTTCCTGCTGGTGAAGAAGTTCATTTACTACAAGACGGTTTTTGAGTTCCTCTTGAGAGAGAACCGCACCGATCTGTTTGTTCAATGCGAGCGCTTGGGACGCGGCTTGCATGTAGGCATCTACAAGGAGCGCCATTTGTTCAGCAGCTGATGCCGTTTGTCGGAGCGGCGTCGATAAAGATCTGAGAGTCTCTGGTACGCTCTTAAGAGCATTTACTTGATTTTGGTCTATTTGGGCGTAGATAGAGCTTAGGATGTGACTGTACATGTCCAACAAGAGGCTGACATTGTCCATGGCACCTGTTGTAAAGGATGTCGTAACTGATTGGGCTATCTTAGTTATGGCAAGGGCATAACCGTCGATACCCTTAGCGGCCGCCGCTAACCCGTCGGAGAGCTTCCCAAGTTCGGCCAGGTTCGGCACCGTGGGCGTCATCAAAACTGGCATCACACTTATGCTGAGGTTGGGTTCGGTTTTGAGTACAGCTACATACGATATAGAGGCGGTGACTGATTCGTCTATACACTGAAGGGTTAACAAGGCTGAAAGTTTCGAACCTAACTGCATAACCCTTCCGTTTTGGACTGCCAAGTCCCGTACTGAACGTCCGTCCAGTGAGAGATTCATATTCACGAGCCAAGGCATGTACAAATCGCCGTCCTTGTATTGGTTCTCGAATGTCACCACAATGTCGATGGTACCGGTGGACTCAGCAAGATCCTCCCATTGAACTTTGCTCCCCTTGTTATATATGTCTAGCCGTAAAACGAAAGGAGGAGCTTTGTTAACTTCTTGCCTGTAGAACACGTCTGCTAGCCCGTAGGAACGTCCCCTTATCTCAACACCGTTGTCTATCTTGGTAATTGCGGCATCACCCAAGAGTAGCTGGGGCGAACTGCCTGCTGTCACTGGATCGATTATGGTGTAATCGCCTTCTCCTTCGACGCGGATCCAATCCACGGATATGACCTTTTTGACCTCACCAGAGCTCTTCTGAATGACATATACGTTCTCGTAATCGCTAATGGTTTGTCCTGCCTTTACTGGGAGCGGGACCAGGACTAGGCTTGCTAAAAGCAGGCAGGCAATCCGCTTACGCGTTTTCATCGTGCTAACCTCCTTCCAAAGAGTACTCTCCCAAGAATTTGGAACGTGGGGGGTAAAAAGAGTATTACGCTGAATGCAGAGAAGACAGCACCTCGGGCCAACGCCCCCATGATTTGGCTGAGCCCCCGAATGTCGCTGAGCAAGGCTGCTGGGAGGCTCATCAAGAAGAACGTGGCAGCGCTCACGAGTATGGATGCTGCGGAACCCTTGATGGTGGCAACTATGGGGTCCTGGGAACCACTGGCGATCGCTTCTTCAAATCTAGTGGCACACAGCACGGCGTAGTCGATAGTAGAGCCTAGCTGGACTGTAGAGAGTGTGATAGGAACCATAAAGGTGACTGCACCTGCGAGGCCAGCCCACCAAAGGTTTAGCTTAATAGAGGCTTCTATTACGGCTATTAGAACAAAGGGAAGTAGCACATTGCGGAATCCGAACGACAACACCGCAAATATGAGAACTAGCGTGATCCACGTTGTTTTCGTATTGTCCCGCATGCTGAGCTGCTTTATATCATCCATGACGATGGACAAACCAGTAACGTAGTGTTCGCCGTCGTATCCTGCAAGCAAGCGTTCCATCTGAGACCTCAGGTCAGCGGCTTCGCGTGTGTCGGGGTTTACCTTCGTGTAGACAGTAGCGTACACATATTTGGCTGAGCTGAACTTATCCAAGAGCCGAGGGGGGACCATCTCCTCGGGTATAGCAGGGTCTAGGAATGCCCATGGGTTTACTACGCTACTTACCAAAGGAAGATCCCCTATTTCTTTGAAAGCTGTGGGGTAGTCACCTTTTTTCTCTAGCACCACCATCCAAGTGTCATAGCTCTGAAACTTTTGCTCGAACTCACGCTGTATCTTTACGTAGCCCAATTTGCTGGGTACATAGAAGTCATTGGAGTATGAAACCACTGTACTTTGGCTTCCCCAAAATGCCAAGAACGAGACTACTAACAAGCTGGCAAACAAAGGCATGGAGGCCTTTCCCACTAGCGTTGACAGGCTGGCAACGGGTTTCTCCCAATCGACGGGCCGTTGTTGCCTTCTGCTTTCGAAGACGAGTAGCAGAGAGGGTAGCAGAGTCAGGCTAACCACAAAGGATATGGTTACACCCCTTAGTAGAAGCCAACCAATCTGCTTACTAATCTCCAAGCTGGCCTGAGTCAACGCGCCGAAGCCAGCCAACGTGGTTAGGGCTGCTAATGTGATGGCCTTCGAGGTCTTTGCCACGGCCACAGCCATGCCATCCTCATCACCTTTGATTGCTCGTTCTTCTTTGTACCTGTGGTATAGGAACAAGCCATAGTCGTAAGAAACCGCTAACTGCAGTATCTCGACCACAATGCGCACCACGTAGAACATGTGTTGGCGTAGAAGCCCTGATATGCCCATGTTTAGGACTACGGCTGCGGCCATAGAAGCCACTATTAGAATCGGTGTAAGTGGTTTCTCAAAGTAAATGAGCAGGAACAATGCTACAAGGGCTATGCCCAACCCCAGATACAGTACAGGCTTTCCTGTGAAGTAAGCCCTAAGGTGTCTTATTTGCTCTTGAGCAGAGATCAAGTAGGTGTTACTAGGAAGGACCGCCTTCAGCCTATCTAAAACATCACCAATAGACCCAGAAGTGGCGCTAGTCTGCACAACAATGTTGTAGTCCTGTCCGTTTATCCATCTATTGGCCTCTGATTGCCAAAACTCGCGTGGCACTGCAGGGTCTACAAGACTACCAAGCCAAGACACAGACTTCACGTAGTCGAGGTCTTGAATCTTTCGCACGGCTGATTCCACGTCCCTGAGTTCTCCGTTTTTCCAGTAAATGTTCACCGACTCGCCCACTCTTACCTCGTCACGCAGAATCCTGAGCGCTTTTATAGAATCAATGTCTGTAGGTAGGGCACTGCTGATGTCGTAGTCTATGTTTATATTTGGTAAGAAGTACAGGGAACACGCTATCAGGATTACATAAAGCACAAGGATTGTTCGACGGTAGCGAACGACAACTCGAGCAAGGTTCAGCAAGACAACACCTCCTTCCGTAGTGGAAAGAAGTTCTGCAAGTTGATTTTACAACGCAGAAAACGCAGGGAATATCAAGGGTATCACTTCAACCCAAGGTCTACCTGATGGACGTGCTGCCTCCAGAAAAACCAATGGGCAACCAGAACCAGCAGGGCGTTCAAGGTATACAACCAGAAGGCCCAAGCAGGGTCGAGATCTCTGAAAGCTAGCACATAGTAAAGAGCTGGTATGTAGAACAGCCACTGCGGAACGCTGTTCAGAAGAAACGGCAACCTCGTGTCACGGTAAGCCTGAAAGTAGCTGTCGTAGATGGCGCTGGCATAACCAAACAACGGAACAAAAGCCATCACTTGCAAGGACAGCTTCACCCAATGCGCCAGTTCAGGGTCTCTGATTCCAAACAAAGCCATCAGTGCTTGAGGCGCTAGAACACACAATACTCCAAACGCCCCCAATGCCAATGTGCCAAACCGGAGGCAGTAGCGCAAGAAAGTGCGCACACGATGATGCAGTCTTGCTCCTACATTTTGCGCCATCACAGGTGTGGAGATTAACACCACAGACCAGACCACAGTGTTTGGTATCTGTAGGATCCTGTTGAACACTTGCATGGCCGCAAAAACGGGTATGGATACCGCGTTGATTATTCTCTGTGTAAGGACATTAGCCACCACCGAAGAAAGGTTGCTAAGGCCCGCATAAAAGCCGACTCTGAATACGTTGACCCCTTCGCTAGTCAAGCGAATTCCCTTGAGGACGTTGGTGGGCAGGTCAAACTTGGGCGTGGCGATCAAGGCGTACGCACCTACGTCTGTTAACAACCAGCTTGTGAGGGATGCCCAACCTGCTCCTGCAAGCCCCAGCTTGGGTAGTGGCCCCAAACCGGGAATGAGCACTATGTCTAGTAAGAGGTTGAGCGCAGTCTGCAGCATCATGAACCACATAGCCCAAGTGGTTTGCCCTGTGGCTCTGAAGAAAGTAAAGGAAGAGTAACCGATCATGGCAAATGGAATCGCCAAGAGGGCAGGCAACCCAAATCGCAAAGCCTCGGAGATCAGCTCAGGACGCGCCCCAAAGCCGACTAGGATTGGCCGCAGAAATGCCAAGCAGATGAGCGAGATCATTGACGCTCCGAGGAACTTGCCATATACGGTCTCTTTAAGAACCCGCTGAGCTCTATCAAGTTCGCGGGCACCTAGATGCTGAGCCAGGACAATGACTGACCCAGTTCCCCACGGTTCGTTATAGATGTAGATGAGGCTCAAGAGCATACCTACAATGCCCATGGCGGCTATGGCGTTTGTCCCAAGCCTGGCGATTAGCGCCATTTCCACAACAGGGAGCAGATTGCCTACTCCTGACCCAATCACGTTAGGCAAAGCCAGTGCGACCAATACCTTTTTGGTTCGTCCGTTGTTATGCGATCATGAGATGTCATAACATATGCAGTGTATCATGAAAAATCAACGCATGAAGGGAGGTCTAATTGAGGATCATGCCCTTGGTGCAGGTCATAACTACAGTGGACTCGGAGGAAGCAGCTCGGACCATAACGAACGCCCTGCTGGAGAAAAGGGCCGCTGCCTGCGTACAGGTCCTTGGCCCTGTGCAGAGCACATACTTTTGGAATGCTGGCATAGAGCGTGCTGTGGAATGGTTGCTGATCGCAAAGACCGTCGAAGAAAAGGCCGACGAGGCCATCGATGTCATAAAGACCGTACACCCATATGCGGTACCGGAGATACTGGTGGTACCTACCACGAAAGCGTACCCTGCATACGAACAATGGGTACGGGAACACGTGGAGCATGCCTAGATCAGTAAAAGGACAGTTCACCTTTCGGCAGGTCATAGACCGTTCCGAATTCATCGCCTACGTAGCTGCGGTGTTCAGCGAGGCAGATGTGAGGTCCTTCGTGCACAGAATCAAGAGTGAGCACAAGCAAGCTTCCCACCACGTGTGGGCTTACAAGATGGGTTCTAGTTCCTACTATACGGACGCTGGTGAACCCCCGGGTAGCGCGGGGTTACCTGTGATGAACGCTATAAGAGCGCAAGATGTTGACTATGTGTGCGTCATCGTGGTGAGGTACTTTGGTGGCGTCCTACTAGGGGTGAAGGGGCTAATAAATGCTTATCACAGCACGGCTGCCAAAGTGCTGGAGCTTGCCGAAAAGGGCGAGGTCATCAAAGAGTCAAAAGTGCAGTTAGTACTAGGTTATGCAGCCCACGGCAGGTTGTTTGACAAGTTGTCAGCCCACATCAGAGACATGAGCCAAGACTTTGGCGAAAACGTTTTAGTGACGGGATGGTTAAGCCAAGACAGTCTTTCAACTATTGGCCGTTGGTGCTCAGACGAGGGTGTCGAACTACAGGTTCTCGACGAGGACCGTTGGGCTGTTAGATGAGATAGACGATTGCACTTGCAGCTACATCACGAATATGATGTAGATTAGTTCGCCTAACAAGGCACTTGCAATTAGTATTGACGCACTATTCAACTTTGTCTTGATCGACAGAAGCAGGGCAAGCACAAACAAGAGAACAGCATAAGGGTTTACCAGAGATGCCCTCACAATGCTTAACGTTGCCGCTATTACTAATCCGAAAGTCAGCGGTACTATGCGTTCGAAGAAAAAGTCCAAATAAAAAGGGTTTACCTTTTTGAGCACGTGTGAGGCGGTGTAAACCAAAAGGAACGGTATGGTGATGGAAGCACCTGTGGCTACAATGCTGCCCCATATGCCTCCCCTCACGTACCCCACGAAAGTGGCCGTGTTTATGGCGATAGGACCAGGTGTTATCTGTGATATGGCCAGCACATCCAAGAATTGTGGGTCGCTTAACCACGCCTGTTGGTGAACCACTACATAGCGTATCAAAGCCACGATAGCGTAGCCGCCGCCGAAAGAGAAAAGACCTATTTGGAGGAAAGCCTTTGCCAGTTCCACCAAAACATCCATGTTATTAGGGCTCCTAAGTATCCCAGGATTACGTAAGCAGGGTTCACCTTGAAGTAGAACACAGCCAACGATATGCAGGTTACCAGTGCGAGTCCTGGCAGGTTCCACTTTCTCCGAGTGAGCAGTTTCCATACGGCAGCTACCATCAGTGCTGCCACAGCGGGCCTCAAACCAAAGAATAAGCCTTGCACCCACCACAGATCGTAAGCCTGTTTGAAAAACACAGCGATGAGGAGTATGCTGACTAACGATGGAAGCGTAGCGCCCAAAGTGGCCACTACGGAACCGGCTAATCCAGCCATGCGAAAACCTGACGCGACAGCCATGTTGACCGCTATGGGCCCTGGCAAGACTTGCGCCACGGAGAGCAGTTTGAAGAACTCCTCTTCGCTAATCCAATGCCTTTGGCGCACTATTTCGTCGAGAAACAAAGGTATCATGACGTATCCTCCGCCTATGGTCAGTGCACCTACCTTGAGAAAAACTAAGAATATGCTTGTCAGGTTTGGCATCCCATCTCATTCTATGGCATCCCTGCTTTGGCTGTAAAATCATTACATGGACAAAATAACGGCACTGATAGTTGTATCAGCCGCTTTGGCAGATAGCGTCAATCCCTGCGAAATAGGAATTCTAACCATGGCTTTGCTCCACGTGGTTTTCCGTTTCGGAAGGCAAAAAGTTCTTCCTGTGGGTCTCTGCTTTGCACTAGGCGTCGCTGTGAGCTACTTCTCCTTTGGGGTCTTGGTGGGGCATATCATGATGTACGTCAAGTACATCAGGTTCGTTGTCGGCATACTTGCCATTGCATTAGCTGCCCCCAGGTTATACTACGGCCTGACGGGGCGCGAACTGAAATTGAGCCCCACGAGTGTGAGGCCCATAGTAAGCGGCTTGTTATCTAGGGGGAACACTGTTTACGCCCTGCTAGCCGGCTTGGCCGCAGGGTTTGTGCTTATGCCTTGCAGTAGCGGGCCCTATTTCGTGATTCTTAGTCTGTTAAGCCACGACTTGGTAGTTGTACGACTGAAGGCTTACCTGTGGCTAGCTTTGTACAACTTGGTGGTAGTATCTCCGTTGGTCTTGGTGACTCTTGGGGCTTACTTGCTCATCGACGTATCGCGCATACGAGAATACAGGGAGAAGATTATGCCAGGCCTGGAGTTTGCGTCGGCCCTCATGCTGCTGGCTTTGGGTCTCTATGTACTGACTCAGCCTTAGGGGTGAGGCTCTTGAAGCTAAAAGGTTGGCAAGCTCTAATTCTAGGTGTTCTCTTCTACTCTACTTCTGGGTTACTGGTAAAACCAACCACATCGCCGCCAATAGCCTTGGCTTTTTGCAGATTGGCTGTAGCAACCGCTATTGTGACGCCAATTTGGGGGCCCAAAGCAATAAGGTGGTGGCTCAAGAACTTCAGTTGGCCGGTAGTGTTTTCCAGCTTGGGTCTAGCTTTGGACTTTGGGCTTTGGTTTCTTTCCTTGCGCTACACCACAGTAGCCCATGCTACGTTCCTTGTAAATATGGCGCCTCTTTGGACCGCTATTTTGGGGACCTTCTTGTTGGGTGAAACGCTGAGCACTTTGGGATGGTTAGGGGTGTTACTCGGTGTGGCTGGTGGAGCAGTGATGAGCGTAGAGTTACCGGTAAGCCTCATGAACATAGGGGACCTATGGGCTTTAGCTGCTAGTTTTGGTTTGTCGTTATACGTGGTTATGGCGAGGAAAGGTCGCCAAAAGGCAAGTAATGATGTCTTCAGCTACGGGATCTTTATGCTCACCACGCTGTGGATCGGTGTACTGGCCTTGGTCTTCCGTCAAGGATTCACTATTAAACCCAGAGACTTGCCTTTTGCGTTGGGCTTGGCCCTTGGGCCGCAGTTAGGCGGTAATACGATGATCAATTACTCTTTAGAAACGCTGCCGGCATCGGTAGTGTCAGTGGGGTTGTTAGGTGAGCCCATAATCGCTACCGTTGCCGCCGCCTTCTTGTTTGGCGAGGCCATTACGTGGCGTGTAGTGGTGGGCGGTTTGTTAATAGGTTTGGGGATCTACTTTGTTACAACAAGGAGGGGTAATAGTGGACTTAGAGGCACTGAAAGGGCTGAACAGTGATATTGTTGCGTTCCGCAGGAGGTTACACAGTATACCTGAGGTTGGGCTGGACTTGCCTAAGACAAGAGGCTACGTTCGAGAGGTGCTGCAGAGCCTGGGTTATCAGCCTAGGGACTGTGGTTACGGCTTGATATGCGACATAGGTAGTGGTCCGGGCCTGCTGGCTATGAGGGCAGACATGGATGCCCTCCCCGTACAGGAACAGACAGGGGTAGCGTACGCGTCTATTCATGCGGGCACGATGCACGCATGCGGGCATGATGCCCACACGGCTGTTCTCTTGGGTATAGCAAAGTACTTTGCTGCTAATCCACCACCATATAGGGTTAGGCTAATATTCCAGCCCGGCGAGGAGGGCTATTTCGGCGCGGTGAACATGATAGAAAATGGGGCCTTGGATGGTGTCTCCGCGATAATAGGCGGTCACGTAGGACAGTTATTCCCTGACACTCCGCCAGGCGTGTTTGTGGTTAAAAGCGGCTCTGCTATGGCTGCGTCTGACGATTTTAGGGTCGTCTTTCAAGGTAAAGGCACCCATGGATCCCAACCCCAAACAGGTAGAGATCCATTTATGGCTGCTGCAGCGTTCATCTTGGGGACTCAGGTGTTGAAGGGCAGAGAAACCGATCCTAACAAACCGTCAGTTATATCAGTAGGAACGGTTCATGGTGGCACGGCATACAACATAATTCCTGATAGCGTAGAGATTACAGGCACGGTGCGCACCATAGCACCGTCAGAGAGAGAGCAATTGGCGAAACGCCTAAAGGAGCTGGCGGAGTTTTCCGCCGCTGCGTATGGCTTGAGTGCTGAGTTCACATACAACTACGGTTACATCCCATTGGTAAACGACGCAACAATGGTTGAACTGTTCATGAGGGCGGTTCGTGAGACGTTGGGCGAGGACCGTATCGTTACTGTTGACAAAGTTAACATGGGCGGCGAAGATATGGCTTACTACTTGCAGAAGGTGCCTGGTGTTTTTTACTTCTTCAATACAAACAATGCAAACAAGGGCATTGTAGCGCCTAACCACAACCCCAAATTTGATGTAGACGAAGAGATCCTTTGGATGATGGCTGCAGCTAACATAAGGTTAGCTGAGTTGTTCTATGAGGGGAGGGATTTACAAGATGAATATCGTTGACTTGAGATCTGATACAGTTACCAAGCCTACTGATGAGATGAGGATAGCCATGGCTCAGGCAGACGTAGGAGACGATGTTTACGGAGAAGATCCCACGGTGATCAAACTTGAGAGCCTGGCCGCTGAAATGGTGGGTAAGGAAGCAGCTCTTTTTGTTCCTTCAGGGACCATGGGTAATCAAGTCTGTGTTATGACGCACACCCAGCGCGGAGACGAGGTCATAGTGGAGGCGGAAAGTCACATTTACTACTACGAAGTCGGTGCTATGGCGGTTTTGAGTGGCGTACAAGCACGCACCGTCAGAGGGGTGCGGGGAGTAATGGATCCTGACGACGTGCGCAAAGCCATAAGGGACAAGAACATACATTTCCCGCGCACTTCGCTGGTGACTTTGGAGAATACCCACAATCGCGGCGGAGGCAAGGTCTTGCCACTGGAGAACATGAAAGCCATATATGAAATTGCTAAAGAACACGGGTTGAACGTGCACTTGGACGGCGCCCGCATATTCAACGCTCAGGTAGCAACAGGTATTCCTGCCAAAGAATATTGTGCATACGCTGATTCGGTGATGTTCTGCTTATCCAAGGGGTTGGCTGCGCCCGTGGGGTCCATCGTAGCAGGTTCCCGGGAATTCATAGAGCGGGCTAGAAAGAACAGGAAGATGTTGGGAGGAGGTATGCGTCAGGCTGGAGTGTTGGCGGCTGCAGGCATAGTAGCCCTTACGAAGATGGTGGACCGGTTGGCTGAGGACCACGACAATGCCAAGCTATTGGCCATCGAACTAGCTAAGATGGGTTACGGTGTTGACCCCGACCACGTAGAAACGAATATGGTGATGGTGAGCACGGATCCTTTGCATATGGACGCCGGTACATTGGTCAGAAAGATGCATGAAAGGGGCGTACTCTTTAACGCCGTGAGCAGTAGTACCGTGAGGCTCGTAACTCACAAAGATATAAGCAGAGATGATGTCTTCAGAGCGCTTGAGCATTTTGAGCAGGTGATCAAGTCAATCTAACGGGCTTTCAACATGCGGAGCCACTTGGGTTCGAAGTAGACGGCTAAGTAGGGAGCTGTTCTACCTCCAAAAGACAACTTGAAGTTGGCAAGGCTGGGTAGGTTTATACCGCACCAGTCAAAATACTCTAACCCTTCTTCCTTGAGTTGATTAAGGATGGAGTACATCAGGAATGGCGAAGCTCCTGATTTGAGGGCTTCAACAGAATTGCCTGAGACATAGTAGTAAGCCACTTTGTTATGAATTAGGATGGTCGCGAAGCTCAAAACCTGACCGTCACGTTCCACTACATACGTACGAACCTTCGGTCCCAATTCAGGGAGGCGGGTGAAAAAGAGTTTGCTGTATGCAGTCTCTAGAGCCTTTCGGCGAAACGTGCTTTCGTATATAGGCCACAGTTGCTCCATCCTATCAGTTTCGTTCAGCGCAAGACCTTCCTTTTGCCCCTTGTAAATGATGTTCCTCTGCTTTTGCTCCACAGTCATGACATTGAAACTAGGCAAATGAGTCAGGGCCGTGTACAGCACTTGCGCACCAAATCCGGCACGCTGGAATCCCCTGATGTCCTGAAAGAAGGGCGTAGCTGAGATGTAGTGGATCACCGAAAACTTTTCCCGCAAGTAACTAGCTAGCGTCAACTGTGCCTCGAGAAGAGTTTTGGGGTGAGCGTCACGGTAAATTATGGGCATGTACGTCATAGGGGCAGCTGCCCTGACTTGGCGACCTACGGTGCGCAGGGCTACGCCAAGCAGTACTCTTTCCCCTTTGAGTACTGCGACGGTGGTCACGCTCCCACCGTAAGTATCAGTAACTAGCTGCAGAAAGTCGGTACAGGAGAATGGGGGAGCGTACAGCTGGCTACTCACAAAAGAATCCCATTGCGGGTGGTTTTCAACGACACGCAACTCAGCCATTTAGCTACAAGTTTAACAAAACGATCTTCTTGTGCAGCGGCAAAGCAACATTGCAAATGTCAATCTGTGCTTCGCTATGCTTCCAGTTCGGGGCAAAGTGGGAGTGCCCGTGAATTACCACCACGTTGTAGTCTCTAATTTGCTCGAACAGTCGGACAGAAGTGAGCTGGAGCAACCTGACGGCTACATCGGTAGTGAAAGAGCCTACGGCGTAATGAGTAAGCAGCACGGTTCTTGATTTGGCACTGCTGAGCGTCTCGCGGATAAGACGAAGCCTTCTTGCATAAATCTGCTCCACATTAGCCACATGGTTTTTTTGCCACAAAGTAGGCTCGTCCAAAACGCCTGGGGTTCCGAATATGGGTATGCCTTTGACTTCTACCATTTCGTCTTCGAGCCATATAACGTCAGGGTAGTCCCTTCTGAGTTTCTTCCTTGTGGTCTCGAACTCTTCGTTGCCAAAGGTAGCCACGACCGGTAACCCTCCCCAGTATTTTCTGACGTTTTCATGAACCAACTGGAAAGCCCCTGCTGCGCCTCTGAGCACTAGGTCTCCGGCTAGTAGCAGCATGTCTGGCGGTGGACTGCTGCGCACGCTGTCGATGAACAGCCTTATGTATCTAGGCGAGTGTATGTCAGATGTGGCCGCGACTATCATGGCATAATTATAGACCGCCCGTACCGAGCCTTTATACTGTAAAATAGTCATAGAACTTAAACAAATGTGCGCTGTGTGGAGATGGCGATGGGCGAAGGATTCTGGGGACGAATTGGCAGGACGTTTCCAGCTTTGAAGTATAGGAACTTCAGGCTTTTTTGGTTTGGCCAGATGATTTCCTTGGTAGGCACATGGATTCAGAATGTGGGTCAAGGCTGGTTAGTGCTTGAGCTCACCAACAATTCGGCCTTCAAGCTGGGATTAGTGACTATGTTGCAAACCTTACCAATACTTCTGTTTTCGCTCTATGCGGGCGCGGTAGTGGAGAGACACCCCAAGAGGAATGTCCTCTTGGTTACACAAAGCTTGCTAACGGTCTTGGCTGCGGTCTTGGCTACGCTGGTGTACACCGGGGTTGTGCAATATTGGCACGTGCTGCTGTTAGCGTTCCTTCTTGGTTCGACTAACGCATTTGACATGCCGGCGCGACAGTCCTTATACGCTGAAGTAGTGGACAATGAAGCGTTGACGTCGGCTATATCACTCAATTCTATGATCTTCAACTTGGGCAGAATCTTAGGGCCTGGTCTTGCGGCTTTACTCATAGGCGTTCTCGGGATAGCCACTTGTTTCTACTTGAACGCCTTGAGTTTCTTGCCTGTCATAATCGGTCTGTACTTGATGGACATATCTCATCTGAAGTTAGAACGGAGGAACGGCAAGACGTGGGAAGGCGTAACTGAAGGGCTAAGGTATGTGCGCCAAAGGCCGTCCATCTATTTGGCGCTAATTATGGTGGGAATCATGAGTATGTTGTGCATGAACTTCAATGTGTGGATACCAACGATGGCTAAGGTCGACCTCAAGATGAACGTGACTGACTATGGTGTTCTCATGACTTACCTGGGACTCGGTGCCTTTGCGGTATCTATCTACTTATCCATGACAAGAACACGCTCAGCTGCCGTACGGATGTTTTGGGTAGGAGCTTTTGGTTTGGCATCTTTCCTGGTGTTGCTCCACTTCCCCCGAGCGCTGTGGGTGATCTCCGTACTGCTATTCCTTGCTGGTGCGTCTATGCAACTCTTCAATACCATGGCGAACACTACCATACAACTAGAAAGCGACGATCGCTTTAGGGGCCGCGTCATGAGCCTCTTTTCATTGGCTTTTCTGGGAGTCACTCCATTGGGGAGCCTCTACGCTGGTTGGGTAGCCCAACAATTTGGTGTGCGCGCAGCATTCTTGGTAAGTGGCTTGCTTGGGTTGTTCATCGCAGGTGCCGTTTATGTGTTCTGGACCTCACTCGCTAACCGAGAACAACCAACGCCAGATGAAGCACCTTAACCTATTCGTTCCCCGTTCACATGAGCCCCATTTCCATATGTTTCTGCGCTATGGTCCTCGCAAGCTCTGCAAGCTTGTTGAAATCGGCCTCAGTTGGATAACCCTTGACCAAAATGGGTTCTAGGAATTCTGCGTTGACTGACGACCACAAGCCCTTTATCACATCGACCATGCGTGTGCCCCACCCGTATGAGCCAATGATCCCGAAAGAGCGGGCCTTAGGCCTCAGAGCTCCAATCCAGTACGCAGCCATTTCTGCCGCGGGGTGAGGGCCTGTCAACGTGGTAGGTGAGGCTAATATGATAGTCGCTGCATCGACGGTGGCCATGGTCAATTCTCCCAAGTCTGCTGTGGATACATCGAACCTGTCCACGTTAAGCCCAAGTTCTACTAGCTCATAGGTGAGGAAATCTACCATGGCCTGCGTGCTGCCGTGCATGGAAACCCATGGTATAAGAACTACGTTCTTTGGCATCTCAGAGCTCCACTCTTCGTAAGCCGACAATATGAATTCAGGGTTTGAATACACAGGGCCGTGACTTGGGGCAATTAATCTTAGATCGAGCTTGCGCACCTTGCCTAGATGAGTCCTGATCAAACCTCTAAATGGCGACATGATCTCAGCATAGTATCGCTTTGCTCCTTGATAGACCAGCTTCTCCTCCAGCACAAATAGATCAGAGGTAGCCAAGTGGGACCCGAAGAAATCGCACGTGAATAGAACCTGGCGTTCAGGAAGGTACGTTACCATGGTCTCGGGCCAATGAACCCAGGGCGTCAGTATGAACAGCAGCCGTAACCCACCAAGGTCTACGGAGTCGCCATCCTTTATAACGGTGATGCGGTCTTCAGGTACGTGCAAATGGGATAGAAGGAGTTCCTTGGCTTTTGCATTGGTTATCACGGTGGCTTCGGGGTATTTCTGAAGAACCATAGGTAATGAACCGCTATGGTCTTGTTCCACGTGCTGTACGATCACATAGTCTAAGGAGTTTACGGAGGATAAATAGGCATCGAGCATCTCCCACTTGGATGGGTCAACAGTATCAATGAGGGCTGTCTTGTGTTCCCCCTTTATCAAATAGGCATTATAGCTAGTGCCCTGAGGCAGCGGTATCAGTGAATCAAAGTACCTTCGATCCCAGTCGGGTGCCCCTACAAAGTAGACGTCGTCAGTGATTTTTCTTGGTTTCAAAACAACCACCTCCGGTTAGTATTCTAATGTAGAACGCGTCTGTTCGTCGAAAACAATGCAACGCGGTGCATCGGCAACACAGCGAGAGGAGGCAACTACTCATGAGAGTTGATAGGGGAATGTTCAGGGAGTACGACATCAGGGGCGTGTTCGGTGAAGACCTGACACCCGAAGCTGCCTATGGTATAGCTAGGGCATTCGCCAAGTATGCTGCAGAAGAAGGGCGTGAAAGAATGGTTGTGGGAGCTGACAACAGGAAAAGCTCCCCAGTCCTAAGGGAAGCCGTCATCGAGGGCCTAGTGGATTCGGGCTTCAAAGTCCTTGACTTAGGAACTGTCATAACGCCTGTTTTCTACCATGCCTGCGTGACCACAGGGGTAGGCGCAGGCATCATGGTGACGGCTAGCCACAATCCTCCGCAGTATAACGGCTTCAAGCTGTTTCTAGGGCAAAGCACACTATACGGAGAGCAGATACAAAGAATTGCCGATATGGTGGAGTCAGATGACTTTGTTGAGGGCCGTGGCTCGGTGGAGCGTTATGATCACAAAGAGTCCTACTTCGCAGATCTGCTGCAGAGAATTGGTTGCAAATTGCCGTTGCGCATAGCCATTGATTGTGGAAACGGAACAGCATCACTGTTCGCAGTCGAGCTTTTCGAAAGAGCTGGAGCACAGGTGTACCCATTGTACTGCCAATCAGATCCCAACTTCCCCAACCACCAACCTGACCCAGTCAAGGCAGAGAATATGAAGGATCTCCAGAAATTGGTGGTTGAAGGCGGTTTGGATGTGGGTTTGGGGTTCGACGGTGATGGTGATCGGCTAGGAGTGGTCGACGACTCTGGAACCTTGCTATTCGGGGACACTCTTATGGCTTTGTTCTGGCGCGAGATACTCAAGAATAGGGATCCCAAAACGGTTAAGGCTATTGTGGAAGTAAAGTGCTCAGAAGCGTTAGTAGAGGAAATAAGGCGTTTGGGAGCAGAGCCTGTCCTGTGGAAGACAGGCCACAGCCTTATCAAGGCAAAAATGAAAGAACTGAACAGCCCCTTCGCCGGTGAGATGTCAGGACATTTGTTCTTCGCTGATCAATACTATGGTTTCGATGACGCGTTGTATGCGGGCTTGCGCCTACTGCGGTTAATCGTGCACTCAGGAAAGAAGCTATCTGAATTGGTGGCCGAAATACCATCCTACTACTCAAGCCCCGAGATTAGGATTCACTACGACGACACTAAGAAGTTTGAGCTGGTACAAAAGGCAAAGCAGTATTTCATGGAAAGGGAGTACCCCGTAGTTGACGTAGACGGCGTGCGCGTGTACATAGGGAGCGGTTGGGGTTTGATAAGGGCTTCCAACACGGGGCCGGAGATCATTGTAAGGTACGAAGCCAAAGAGCGTAAAGACTTGGATGTGGTGAAAGACGAACTAGAAGGCGCATTGAGAAGTGGCGGTCTGGAAGTGGTTCTCCCTGACATTCACAAATGAGGCTCTCACAGCGTATATATAAGCGGAGGTGACAGAAGATGAGAAAATTGACAGCAGCACTCTTAGTGGTAGGGCTAGTGGCATTGGCTGTACCAGCAGTAGCGATGGCCGCAGGCCCGAACACGAATTTTGGTCAGCAAGTTAGGCAGTTTGTTCAGAATATGAAAGAGGGTAGCCAGTGGATGAACAGGTTCCAATCCACAACGGCCTCTGCGGTGGGTGAGCATTTTGGCAAAGGGTATGTGAAGGGTCTGGCGGACAGGAACCGCGAGCGGAACAAGGTAATAGGCTCACAGAGCCCCATTTATCCTGAGTTGTTGGCGGCACTCAGCAATTTGACCGGTAGTTCCACTACGGCCCTTGAGAATCTCATGAAAACGTATCATGTGAACTGGGAAAAGGTTGTGTTGGCGTACTCCATCACGCAAGTTACTACTGCAACAGACACTGTAGAAAGTGTCATCCAGAAGATGCCTCACTGGCAGGCATACATTAAGAGTCAAGGCGTAGCCACTGCTGACGTGATGAAGAAGTTCCAGGAAAACATGAAAAAGGTCACTGATACAGTGAGGCCGGTTGCTCAGCAAATGGCGTACCAGTACAAAGAAGTGCTGTGGACTGTGACAGCATCTGTGTTGGGCACTACTACGACCGCTTTGGCTGAGACTGCTAGCACTTACGATGTGGGCATTGACCGCATCATCATGGCTTATGCCGTGGCTAATGCGACCACGGCAACTGTTGCGCCGTCAGATGTGCTCACCTATATGGCTAACCACAACTTGAAAGATACATTGAGCTACTTTGGTGTTAGCACTACGGACTTCTTGAACAAGGTAAAGGTTTACCTCGATGGTATCGTAAACGAGCTGAAGGCACAGGGTATTTCGCTGCCCAAGGGCATAGCAGACCTGTACGAGCGTTTGAGCCGAGTACTCAGCAAGTAGTAGAGGCGTCAAGTATTATCCAAGGGCTCCCGTCTGGGGGCCCTTTCCTTTTCTTATCCTACGCTCAGAATTCTTGGGTCTCCACTGTACCCCAGTGCTACACTCTTATCAGGTGGGGGGGGTGCATCCATGCAAAACAGATTGGGCAGGGCTACCTTGATCTTGGCAGTCATAGGTTTCTTGTGCATGGCTGGGGTCATGTTTTGGGTTTTCAGCCAGCACGGTTCGCGGGGGCTGTTTAACTGGAACTACGACTATCGTTCTTTGTTTAATTACTTGTGGGCTCTCACTTTCGCCATTCCAGCATCAGTGTTAATTACCTACAGCATCAGACGCAAGTCGAGCAGGGCTGTATTCAACTTGCTCAAAATCATCGTGGTCTTGCTTTCCCTAGCAGGCATAGGCGTTAGCTTGTATGCGGGATTGTACGGTATTGTCATACCTGCACATAGCTTGCTACCCTCCTATGAACCTGTGTTGATGGTGGAACCATATAATGGGGCTAACGGGATTCCTAACCTGTATGTTCATTTTGCTACCAGTACGCCAACCCAAGTCGGCTTGGTGTGGGGCACTGAACAAACATCATCTAGTATTGTTGAAGAACAACCCCTAAAACAACACTTTTTCAGGTTGTCCGACTTGCAGCCCGGACAAACCTATTTCTATGCGTTGAACAATGGCCCCAAACGGTGGTTTAAGACACCTTCGCTTTCTAATAATGCTACGTTGACCGTTTTTGCTGTGGCAGCCGATGCACATTACGGCAACGAAAACGCAAGCCCTACGGAACGTTCAGAGATACTGAAAACCGTTAATAACGATCCGAGTGTTGACTATTTCTTCATCGACGGCGATGTTACAGAGCTTGGCATGAACAATCAGAATTGGTCGGAGTTCTTCAAGGACTTTAACGCGAACTTGTCCAGACCCACGGCCTTTGTGCTCGGTAATCACGACGCATTGATAGGTGGCATGTACCACGTGGATAAGTATCTTTACCCAGAGCAGGTAAGGATCGACCAAGGTAACGAACGTTACCATCGGATTGATGTAGGCCCCGTGCACTTTTTGTTGCTAGACGTCCTTTGGGGCACCGAGGAGTTTGATACTGGACAAAGGCGTTGGTTAGAGGAGCAACTGCGCTTGCTCCCTGAGGAAGATTGGGTCGTTATCCTCTCACACTGTTTCTACTATGCCTCAGGGAATGTGGAGACAGGGCGCATTTGGGCTGACCACGAGGATACCATCAAACATATTGTTCCACTGTTTGAGAGATACAAGGTGGACTTGGTGGTCAGTGGTCACAACCACCAAATGGAGCTTCTTAAGAAGAGCGGTGTTACCTACGCTATTGCGAGCCCCATGGGTGGGACGTTAGATAAGCCGAGGAGCATCTTATCTCCATATTCCGTTTGGTACTCTAATGAGACGCGGGGTTTCCTCAAAGTCACGGTTTTGAATGACAAAGCCATTCTCGAGTTCAAAGACCCATCGGGCAGACTGCTAAGGCAGTTTGTGATAACTCAGAATCACTAGGAGGTAATGGCCCTATGTGTGACACCTTCTATGTCAGCCATAACAATTTTGTACAGCGTTCTTTGTATTTCGCCAAGAACAGTGACCGTGAGCCCAACGAGCCTCAAGTGCTGATCTACTTACCTGAAGGCGAAAAGAGTGAGCCTGGAACGTACGTTAAGTGGAAGCCCTATGTGCGGCAGTACTCGGTTTGGCTGTCCAAGCCGACGTGGATGTGGGGCGGAGAAATGGGAGTTAACTGCAAAGGCGTAGCCATAGGAAACGAAGCTGTTTTCGCAAAATTGAAGGCCCACAAACAGGGTCTCTTGGGGATGGACATCCTCAGGGTAGCTCTGGAGACTAGCGGTACAGCTGCGCAGGCTTTGGAAAGGATCTTGGAGCTGACGCTGACTCCTGGACAAGGCGGCAGTGGCGGGTATGAACATCCCCTTTACTATCACAATAGCTACTTGATCGCAGACCCCAAGGAGGCCTACGTAGTGGAAACGGTTGGGCACTTTTACGCGTGGAAGCGATTGTCGGGAAGCTACAACATAAGCAACAAGCTCTCTATTGGCTCAGACTTTGATGACATATCGCCTCAACTGAAGAACAAGGTCAGGGACTTCGCTCGCCACTTCATTAACCCTGTAGTTACCTACGCGGCTGGTGGGTTTCATAGAGAAAAGAGGGGTAGGAAGCTACTACAAAGACAAGAACAATCATTGGCTAGCGTCTTTGGCATCCTACAAGACCGCGGAACAGGAGCGGTAGCTTCCATGCGCAACATATGCATGATTGGAGGAGGTATCATTAGCTCGCAAACTACAGCTTCCCTGGTATACGACTACGAAACGAGGTCCATTTGGTACACCCAGGGGCCCTGTCCAGAGGTGCAACTGTTCAAACCCCTGAATTTTAAAGTGGAAAAACCTGTCACTGAAGAACGTGCTTTGAAGCAATGGAAATGGAACAACTTCTTGTTCAGGGCGTTTCTAACGGACTTCCTAGGCAACAAAGAAATCACTTACCTTATGCGCTTGGAACACCAAAAGAAGTTGCTTCAAATGGATTACAAAGCACAGACAGCTGATGTACTCTATCAAGCGGGAGAGGAAGCCGACAGGACATACATATCGGAGACTTTAAAAGCATTGAGACCTGGGCCAATCAAGGGTTCCTGGCAGTTCCAACGTTATTGGAGGCATCAGAACGCACGCTTGCTTGCAGGCGAGAGGGAAGCCGATCTGTTGGAAGCATACAAGAAGCAGGGGCTTGTTGACTGATACGCATATGCAATGTCCGTTGAGGCAAACTTGCAGATTGGTTTAAAGTTGTGTTAAGATATCAGCGTAAGCACCAAATGTGTTCATCACCTGGAGGTGTATAGAGTATGTCTATGATCGATGAAGTGATCGCAAAAGTGCGAGAGAAGGACAAAGATCAGCCTGAGTTTATTCAGGCTGTGACCGAAGTTCTGGAGACGCTGAGGCCCACGGAGGAAAAGTATCCTGAATTGGTCAAGGCAAGGATTTACGAGCGGATCGTTGAACCTGATCGCGTAGTGATGTTCCGTGTAACCTGGGAAGATGACAATGGCGAGATCCACGTAAACAGAGGTTACAGGGTGCAGTATAATAACGCTATAGGCCCCTACAAGGGCGGTCTCCGTTTCCACCCCACGGTAAACCTGAGTGTTATCAAGTTCCTCGGCTTTGAACAGATTTTCAAGAACGCGCTGACCACTTTGCCCATGGGTGGAGGCAAAGGTGGAGCGGATTTCGATCCTAAGGGCAAGTCTGACCGCGAGGTTATGAGGTTCTGCTATGCGTTTATGAGCGAACTGTTCAGGCACATTGGTCCTGATACGGACGTCCCTGCTGGCGACATAGGCGTGGGTGCCAGAGAAATAGGCTACATGTACGGCTATTACAAGAAGATAGTGAACGAACATACAGGCGTGCTGACTGGTAAGGGTTTGGACTACGGCGGAAGCTTGATAAGGCCTGAAGCTACGGGATACGGCGTGGTATACTTCACCGCCAACATGCTGGGCTCACACGGCAAAGACATGGCTGGCAAGGTAGTCGCCATAAGCGGATCGGGCAACGTGGCACAATACGCGGTCGAGAAATCGCTCCACATGGGTGCAAAACCCATCACCATGTCTGACTCCAACGGCACCATCGTGGATGAAGAAGGCATAACCGCTGAGAAGCTCCAGTACGTAATGTGGCTAAAGAACGTTAAGAGGGGCAGGATCGCCGAGTACTTGGACAAGTATCCGAACGCGAAATACTATGCAGGAAAGTCAGTTTGGGACGTAATCAGGGATGAGAACCTGAAAATTGACATTGCCTTGCCTTGTGCTACCCAGAACGAGATACACAAGGACCATGCAGAGGCTCTAGTGAAGGCTGGCGTTATAGCTGTAGCTGAGGGCGCAAACATGCCTTCTGACCTAGAGGCAATCAAAGTCTATCTGGAGAACGGCATCCTGTACGGCCCTGCAAAAGCTGCTAACGCAGGTGGCGTGGCAACTTCTGGTCTAGAGATGACTCAGAACAGCATGAGACTACAGTGGACCAGAGAGGAAGTAGATGCCAAGCTGCAACAGATAATGAAGAACATACACGATACGGCTTACAAGACTGCTATGGAGTTTGGTCAGCCCGACAACTACTTGCTTGGCGCTAACATCGCGGGTTTCATGAAGGTCGCTCGCGCCATGCTTGCTTACGGTGTCATGTAAGAAGAGTCAAAACCGTGTTCGTAAGGGGGCCTTCAGGCCCCCTTTTCTTTTGCCACTATAATCAAATTGTGAGCATTCGTGCGAAGTTGCCCATACTCAAATCGTTGTCGACGAGACATTCCGCCAGACTTTATGCTGCTGAAATAATCAAGTACATAGGCCCAGGTTTTCTTGTCACGGTGGGATTCATAGACCCAGGGAATTGGGCTAGCAACATGGTGGCAGGTTCGACCTTTGGCTACAGGTTGCTGTGGGTCGTCAGTTTATCAACCATCATGCTTATTGTGATCCAGCACAATGCTGCCCATTTGGGTATAGCCACTGGCTTATGCCTGGCGGAGGCTGCAACTCTCTACTTCCCAAGGTGGGCTTCAAGGTTGCTACTCTGGAGCGCCATAGGAGCGTCCATTTCTACTCTGCTTGCTGAAATACTGGGCGCCGCTATAGGCCTGAATATGTTGGTGGGTTTGCCCACGAAATGGGGTGCCCTGCTGGGAGCAGTTTTCGCTACATACTTGTTGCTGAGCAATAGCTATCGCCGTACGGAGCGTTGGATCATTGGTTTTGTAGGGCTCATAGGACTGAGCTTCCTGTTTGAGCTTGCCTTGGTAAGGGTGGATTGGGCGCAAGCCGCTGTGTCGTGGGTCCGACCCAACGTGCCATATGGTTCCATGCTAGTAGTTATGAGCGTGCTCGGGGCCGTAGTGATGCCTCACAACATATTCTTGCACTCAGAGGTAATTCAGAGTAGGCAGTGGAACACCAAGGATGAATCCACCATCAGAAAACAGCTCAACTATGAGTTTGTTGACACGTTGGTGTCCATGATTGTCGGATGGGCCATTAACAGTGCCATGATCTTGGTGGCAGCTTCGGTGTTCTTTGCAAGTGGCATTGAGGTTTCTGACCTGGCTATGGCAAAAGCTGCATTGGAACCTATGCTGGGGAGCCTCGCGAGTGGCGTGTTCGCAACGGCCCTAATACTCTCAGGTCTTTCGTCGTCCATAACAGCTGCCATGGCTTCAGGTTCCGTTTTTGCGGGCATGTACGGCGAGCCTTTTGACATCAGGGACCCACACAGCAGAGCAGGTGTCTACATAGGCGTCTTCTGTGCTTTGGCTGTGGTGCTCCTTCTGAGAAACGAACTTTGGGCTTTGGTAATTAGCCAAGCAGTACTCAGCGTGCAGCTACCTTGGACGCTGCTTGCTCTAATATTGCTCACCTCCAAACAGAAGGTCATGGGAAAGTTCGCCAACAGCTTACTAGAAAACGTTGTGTTATGGCTTATGTGGGCTACGGTAAGCTTCCTCAACGTAAAGCTGTTGTTCAGCTTGATAACGGGATAGTTCTGTAGACCGCACAGTTGACTTTAACGATCTGTTCACATTATTATGAGAACCGTTTAAATAGACGTGCCTCATACAGGATTATCATCGTTAGAAACCGAGGGAGGTGCGGTCATGGAAGAGAAGAACAAAGTACAAAAGGTGGAGAGCAAGGAAAAGGAGTTGTTCTATGACCCCGTATCTGACAGCTACTACGAACTGTACAGTTATCCGCTGGTATAAGCGGAATTTGCCCTGCTGGTGAGGTACTCTCCATACTGAACCAGCAGGGCGCTGAGGAATATGAGAAAAGCGCCCCAATTGCCCCATGTAGACAAGCTCTCACCTATTACTAGGTGAGCGAAAAGGTATGCCAGCACTGGTTCGAAGGCGAATATGTAAGCAGCAGTCGTAGCGCTGACATGTTTCTGTCCGCGGAGTTGAAGCCACAAAGTAAGACTCGTGGCTACCAGAGCAAGGTACATAAGAGGTCTTAGGGCTGCCGTCGGTACATAGGCTAGGCGGACAAAGGGCATAGCGAATAGTGCTGTAAATCCTATGTTGTACGCCGTAGTCGCGAGTTGATCCTGTATTTTCAGGTGGGGTATTAGTACGAACTGTACGGCGTAGGCAAATGCACTAACCAACATCAAGACCGCACCTGCGGATAGCCTAAACTGCTCCCCTGGCGTATAGCTAAGCAAGAAAAACCCAACTACGGAGGCTACTTGGCCTGAAACTACCAAAGCGGGTAATCGCTTCTTAGTGAACAATGCTTCGAGTAGAGGGGTTAGCGGAATGCTGAGGCTGACTATGAACGCAGCCACAGAAGGGCTTATGGTAGTTAGAGCCATGAATTGGCTTATCAAGGCAATGAAATTGGTGATCCCCAACAGGAACCCGTCTTTGAGTGCCTTGCGATCTCGTTTGAGCGCGAAGGATAGCGGCACAAAAGCGATCAGGTATCTCCAAAACAAATAAGAAAAGGGGTCCATGTGTTGCAGCACAGCCTTGGAATACACGAAAGTTGTGCTCCAGAACAGCGTAGTCAGTATGAGGCACAAATAACCAGTCATGATTTGGGGTTCACGAACCGAAGGGTGAGTTCCACAGCCTCCTCCGGCGTCAAGGTACCGGGAACGCCTGAGATAGAGGCTATCGCTATAGTCTTGGGTGTGGCCCTTTTCATCTCTTCTTGGCCACGCACACACAGAATGTTGGGGGCGTCGGGTACGTACCCCTCCACTACAAGGAAGTCCACCTGTGGTAGGTTCAGGCGTTCTTGGGTTGCCACAATGGCGAACCCCTGCTGGTCTACAACGGCAGACCACTTGGTGAAAGCAGCAGTTCGCAAATGCATATCGAGCTTGATCTCGCTGTGAGTGCGTTTCTCATACCCTACAGTGCCTAGATGGGCCAGCTGTTGCAGTAACAACAGGGCTACAGTAGTTTTGCCACTGTGTTTATAGCCAAAGACGCTGATGACGTTCAAAGTTTGATATACCTCCGATCACCACACACTCTTGTGACGTTCTTTATCCAGCAGCCGGCCCTTTTCCCCAAGTTCATGAGCGATTTGTCCTTAGTCAACAACCACTGTTCTATCTCTGAAGCAGGTATTACGCGCTCCAACCCGTCGGCGCTCTCCACCCACCATGTTCGGTTCCCTAATAAGGGGGCAATTTGCGAAAGTGGTACAGCCAGAGTGAAGAAGCGGCCTTTTTGGAACTGTTCGAATTGTAAGTCAGGTAGTTCTAATTCTGCTGTTGGTTCCTCACTGAGATGTAAGGATTCTAGCCTTTCCAGGTTCCTAATCCAGTAAGTCGGTTTCTTGTCTATCACATAAAGGCTCAAAGTAGGTTCGCCGTCTATGGAACTGACTAACCAGGTCCGACCAGAGAAGCGCCGAGGTATGTAGGCATCAAATCCATCGCGGCTCAAAGCGTGAAGCCATCGTGACTCGAAGCGTATGGGAAAGCCCACTATGTCATGCACTACAGACTTGCCTCTTGCGTTTGCTTGTACTGTTGTCCTCATCGTTGCAACCGCACCGCCGAAGAAGCAGCGAATACGATACCTTGAAACAAGTGAAATGCTTTGGCGTAGTCTTCCATGGTGAATTCAATCGTGCGAGGTCCCAACCGCTTCCCATCTAACGCGTACAAGAACTCCTCCACCACGTCAGCCGCTAGCCTATTAACGAAGTCTATGGTGATGACCACTCTGCCTGGTTTCGTTACCACGGGTCTAGGCCTTCGTAGAGCTCGCTCCGTTGTTTCTCTGAGTTCACCCAAAGCTTGGTGCATGCTCTGGGCGGCAAACCGGGACCACGACCTGTTGGTTGCATGGAATACAGCTTCACTAAGATTCTGTTGCACCTCGCCGCGAAGCTCCTCAGTTCCACTTACCAGTAGAACAGGGACGCCATAGTAATGAGAAAGCAAGCCGTTGATTGTGGTCTCGCCAACTTCGGTACCGTTGATGGCCACGCGGTATATGGCAGCGGATGAGTAAGAGTGGTCCATGGCTCCCCATCCGCCTGCATGGGTATGGTAACCCAAGAATACTGTACCTGTGAACGTTTCGTCTATACCCGTCATCATGTAGTTTGGTCTTGGATAACCCGAAATCAGATCTAGCTTCAAGTTCGTCTTCAACCGAGATCTGATGATGTTCTCGCCATAGGAGTGGCTATCTACCATCAGCACATAGGCATCAGGCTCTACGCTCTCTACCGCATCTAAAAATAGGTTGATTTCCTTATGCAGAAGTTCGCGCGCCTCGTCACTTTTCATGAATTCCCAAGACGAGACGCCCCATATGCCTTCCATGTCTACGGAAACGAAAAGCTTCATCTATTCCACCTCTTACTTACATATTTTAAAGGTCATGTCCGTTACAGCTGTTCGACAGACAACTTCTGCAGTAATTCGTTCAACTGCGACGGCGTCACCAGGATACGTTGCTCAACACTGGCATCGTTCTTGACTATTTGCACCCATACTCGTTCTTCGGTTCTAGCTTTGCTGTATCTAACGGTCAATAGAGCTGCTAGGTGAAGGAGCTCTGGACTTGGCTCAGAAAGCGAACGCACCACTGTCAGCGGCCCGGCTGTATCGGCTAGCTCGAGCAAGTAGTCTGTTTGCTTGGTGTACTTCCTGATTTCGTTGGTCTCACTCTCGTTGCGGGCCACCACGATAAGAGACTGCCCTACCCAAAAGTGTCTACCTATCTTGGAAATATGCAGGAAACTAGGATCTAACACGTCTTTGTAATGCTGAAAAATGCGCCTCAGCCTGCGCGCTATAGCGACGTCCGTTAGCAAACAGCCTCCCGCGGGTGACGGATACTTTTCTAGCCCATACTTCGCGGCAAGTTCCATCTGTCTTTGCCGCCCTCTACCTTGCAGGTCCAAGAGCCTATTGCGGTCCACTAACCCTCTCTCTTCTGGCTCCGTGGGTGGCAGCAGTTTTGCAGAAAGAGGCCTTAACAGGAGACCTCTCGCGCCTGAGTCCTTCGCTACAGCGTTTAACGCGTGCTTCTGTTGGCTTTTCGGCCTCTGACCCAAGACTTCCCCTGTGGCTACGAAGTCTGCTCCCACTTCCCTCAACAGTTGGTAGGCTTTCTTCACCATCAGTGCGTGGCAGTCCGTACACGGGTTGAAGAAACGCCCGAATCCGTGCTTGGGTTCTTTCAACACTTCAAGCAGCTCTTCGGTCATGTCTACCACCAGCAAGGGTATGCCTAGTTCGCGGGCAGCCCTCTCTGCGCCGCGAGCGTCAAAAAAGGGGCTCTTAAAGCTGAGGCCTACCACCTCTACATCTTGCTCCTGAAGTACCTTAACTGCCAACATGCTATCGAGCCCGCCTGAAAGCAGCACAATCGCTTTGCTTTTTTTTGTTGGATCAGCGCTCATCTAATCAAATTCTATCGCATATGAGCCATGAGGCCTGCTATAATCTGCAAGGGGGTGACATTGTGAGGGCTTGGCTTAAGTCCGTTCTATTCCTCCTGTTACTCTCCATTCTCCATTTTGGGTACGATGCTACCGGTTGGGCATTTCTTAAGCCGTTTTGCGGTACTAACGAAAGTGTTTTCCAACACCTGAAAATGGGTTTTTGGGCGTACCTTTTGCTGCTGGCCATTGAGTACTTGGTGTTGTACAGAGGTCGTGGCACTACTAGTTCTTTCGTTCTCTCGGGCGTCTTGGTTGCAGTGATGGTCCCGTGGGTAGTGGTCTTGGTTTGGTACTTGGCGCCCGCACTTTATGGTAAACCCTTGCCTTTAGCACTTGAGCTCATTTGGGCCGCTTTTGCTACACTATTGGCTGGTTTCATCGCAGCCATCTTACATGGGTCGCTGAGGCGAGCACACTTCAGTGGCAGGGCAGTTTTGGCGTTATTGCTGCTGGCTGGGTTATCGGTGTTCTTCTTTACGTGGTTCACATACCATTCGCCGTGGATTGACCTTTTCCAGATCCCAGGTTGAGCTTCTTGGTGACTATGGGCTTTTAGGCGTTCTTCTCGATGATACAATGTATTTGCGAGGTGATTCCACTGGTCAAGCTAATTCTTATCGACATAGACGGCACCTTGGTGACCGACGATAAGGCTTTACCTGAGGAGAACGAGAGGGCAATCAAGGAGGCCCTTGATCGTGGCATCAAAGTCACATTGGTTACAGGCAGGAACTTCAGCTCTTCAAAGGACATCATAGGCCGATTGGAATTGGACGTACCTGTGGTGCTGCAAAACGGCGCGTTCATTTACAAACCGATCTCTGGCGAAGTTCTACTACAAGTTGCGTTGCCCGCTCGCGTGGCTAAAGAAGTAGTAGCCTTGAGTCGTCAAGAGGGTGTCTTTTACATAATATACAAGGACTTCTTGGCTGAGCCTGACATGTTGGTGGATGAGGAGTATTCAGGGCCATATACCTCGTACTTCGAGCGGAACGCCTTCAGGTTGCAAAGGGTGGAAGATGTGTTGCCTTTCTTGGAACAAGATGTGGCAGAGGTAGCACTAATGGGCCCAGAAGAAGCGATAAACCGTGTAATTGCGCGGATGGGTAGCGTTGAACGTACAGTTATAAAGTCGTTGGTAAGAGAAGGGGAGGCTTTTTACGAAATCTTTGGCCCAGGAGTGGGGAAGGGCGAGGCCCTACGTTTTCTGTGTGAGCACTTCGGAGTGGCACCAGGAGAAGTTATGTACATAGGTGATGCGTACAATGACATAGATATTATGCCTTCGGTGGGATACCCTGTCGCGATGGGCAATGCAGTGGATGAGCTCAAAAAGGTGGCTCGCTATGTGACAAAGTCGAACAACGAAGCAGGTGTAGCTGAAGCAATAAGATTGATTGCTCTTTCACAAGGGCACTGACTTCGGCCGCGTTTCCACAAATACGGTGACTGTCTCAAAACCCAACTGGCGAAGTGTGGTGGCCGTGTGTTCGTATCCTTGGGCTATGCCCTCTCTGCGGTGAGCATCGCTTCCAATACTGATAAGTTCACCACCCAATTCGCGGTAGCGCTGTAGCACCCACGTCGGAGGATGGAACCGTCCCAACAAGGCGAGTGGCGCGGTATTGACTTCCAAGGCCTTCCGTTTGTCAATTACTACTTTCAAGATGCGGTCCAGAAGGTTTTCGTGCTTCCTCAGTTCTGTTTCGGTAAGGGGCAAATACCGTAATGGATAGTCCAAGTGGGCGAGTACCTGATACTGCTCCATGTGCTCTACGCAATAGAGCACCTCACTCAGGTACAATTCCAGGAGAACATTGGGGTCGGCGCTCACAGGTGGGCGGGCCAGGCTTGTCCTTTGCAAATTGTGAACTGATAGCAACACCAAGTCAAAGGCATGCTTGCTTAGAAGGTTCTCCGTTTCTACTAAGTTCCAGCGGTTCACTCCAGCTTCTATGCCTTTTAGCACTCTGAGCTCGGTGAACCAACGTGCCGTAAATTGTATGTCAGCTAAGTATTCTTCGAGCTTTATTACACCCTCCATACCTAGCGGGTCATGAAGATCTAGATGGTCAGTTATAGCCAGGTAAGATACGTTTCTTCTTATGGCCTCAATAATCAAGTCTCTGATGCGTTCCTGCCCATCGGGTGACCATTGAGAGTGTACGTGCAGGTCGACTTTCATTTACTTGACGGTAATACTCTGCGTAACGTCTGCAAAATTGTTGTAGTTGTCCACCGCACCAGCCACTAGCTGGTAGGTGCCTGGTTCTAGGTGGACGGTCACGGTCACGGGTCCAGTATACTCCTTGGCTGGATAAAGAACTTCTTCTTTGAAAGTTCCGTTGGGTTGTGGTACCAGCAGGGATACGACTACTTTATCCACCTTGGTGTAAGGACCGTCGGTCGCCGTCACAGTTATACTCACCGTGGGCGAAGCAGTCTTATCAACGTGTACCTCTAGCATAGGTGGCGCATTTAGTATTGCTGATACGGCACCGCCTCGTTCTTCCACTACACCCCTAAAGGTAGCCACCTTCGCAGCCGCCACAGACGTTACCATCGTATCCCGAATGCCTGTTGCGTGCCCTAGGGCACAGGCTTCCACGTCCACGCTTCCGCGCACCGAAGAAAACTGCATGGGGACGTAAACCCACGCTGCAGATGAAGTAAGTGCATCCATGCTTTCCAGGGTATAGACAACGCCCAACTGGGATGGCATGCCCCCTTGGAACAAGAACCAACTGCGGAGATTGTCCCTCAGCACCACATACGAAAACCTGGTACACGGGTTTTCGCGGTCTACGTTGGAAAAGACGTTCCCATCTTCGGCAGTCTCCATGTCGCTGAGTAGTTTCAAGTTAAGGGCGTAGTTTCTTGGGATGGCAGGCGCTTGTGTCAGATAGGTGGCTACGTGACCATACGACAGAAAGAAAACGACGACCACAATACCAATGATGGTCAGTGCACGAAACCAAAAGCCTACTTCGGCGTCTTGTTTAGGTCTGTTCTTACTTCTACTATGGCTGTCCTTGCTACTCATAATACAGGTCCTATTATAACAGAAAGCCACACGAGCAGTATGGACACCACCAGTGCTGGAAGGTAGTTAGCCACCTTCATATCTTTCAACCCCAGCATTCGCATGCCTATCATGGCAATAAGAAGGCTGCCAACGGCAGAGAAATCAGCTAGATAGGTGGGAGACTTCAAGAACTGCAGTTGAGAGCTAAACAGAACAACTGCTCCTTGCACCGCTAAAACGCTTGCTGCGGATAGGACGACACCTGCACCATATATGGCGGTTAGCGCAGCGGCCGAGAAACCGTCCATAACCGATTTCAGTATTAATACACTGTAATCCTTGAACAAACCAGCATTTATAGACCCTATTACGGCCATAGGGCCTACGACAAACAACGTAGTAGCATAGACAAAACCCTCAGAGAAGTTCTGTCCTTGAAACCGCCCTTTAACCCCTTCCACTAACTTGGTGATTCTGCTTTCGAGGTCAAGAGCATGGCCCAAAGCGCCGCCCAGGATAAGGGACATGAGGACAATAACAGCACTCTTCATCTCTTTCACGCCATAGATTCCCAAAGCTGTCACGAGTATGCCCACTGAGTCAGTAATAAAGTGCCTGAACTTCTGTAGAGTCCTAAAGAAGAGAAGGCCTAGAACTGTCCCTAATATGACTGCGCCTGCATTTATGTAGACGCCTAACATAACAAATATTCTATCAATGGTGAATGCTATACAATAGTACCTATGAGAGGAGGAGCTTAAATGGCCGTATTTGTGTGCAAGGTGTGTGGCTACACTGCCGAAGGTAGGTGCAAACCCAAGAAATGTCCGCAATGTGGCAGTGAGAACTCTTTTGAAAAGGCCCAAGAGAAGAAGTAAAGCGCGAAAACGGATGTCTACCTCTGATGTTATGAACGTAGGCTAGCAGTGGCAGTGTAAGTGCGAAAGCTAACTAAACTCCACCAATGCTTCCCTAAGCGTCTCTGCCTCCGCGATACCAAACTCTGTTTGTGCCACTTTGCAGGCGTCATCAAAGGTCATGCTGTGGCTCAGTATCATCGCTTCTGCCATAGCTTCTTCCAGATGGGGCACGCGTTCTTTCAACTCTCTAATTTTGAAATAAGTAGGCGAGTGCTTATCTTGCAGCGGCATAACAACAGGTAGTGGTTGCGGGTTGCGAGATGGTACCCAAGGTGTTTCCACTGCAATACCGAGGCGCTCTTTGAGGAAATGGGCCAGCATGTTTGCTGCTTCCACGTTTTCCATGGTCTGACGCCCCCAGTAATGATAAGCCCAGCCGCGAACTATGTTGGGTTGGCCCACATCTAAGGTGGCGATTGAACGCCCCGCTGCCTCTACTATCAGTTCGAACACGTTCCAGTCAGTCTTGTCCAAGTAGTCTTCTGAAGAGTGGTAATAGCGGTCAGGCCACGTTATGGGCATTACACCGGGTGTACCCAGCAGCACGAAAGGTGCATGATCAGAGCCGAGAACAAAACCAGCTTCATCTAGCCTCAGACTACTACTCGATTCACGCGCTAGTTGGTTAAGGTGGAACCACAAATAGCCATCTACAGGATGCAGTGAACTCCACGGATTATGGTGTAGCGTAATAACGCTGTTGCTCATGACTTGTGATGCGGCAATCATATCCAGGTTTATGTTAGCTTCCAAGGGCTTCCTATTCTCGCTCAACCATAGCGCGGTGCCGTAATGCTCAGGCACCCAAAGGAAGATCACACCAAAGTTCTTGAGTGGTTGAGCCAAGAGTTTTCGCGCAGCGTGAATGAGGCCTGCTGCGCCTGATGCGTTATCGTTGGCTCCTGGGCCAGCGTGGCAGTAATGCGCTGATAGAACCACGAATCGGTCAGCGTTCGGGTTCATAACTGCTTCCACCACAGGCATGTCCTGGGGCCCAAACTCGCTGTCCACACGGACATGCAAGACCACTTCTGACTTGCGCATTTCCTTTTTCAGTTCACGGGCCACAGAAGGTTTAACCTGCACCACAGGAATGCGTTTCAGGTAACTTAGGTGGCGGGCGTCGAGGAACAAGCCCCTATAAGAGTAGGCGTTTATGTCCCTGTCTTTGTACCAAACTATGCCCACGGCCCCTTTTTCCGAGGCCTTGTGCAAGCAGTACAAAGGTTCCTCATCGGTTAGAACAATGTGCCCCTTAACATTAGACCAGTCAGAATCGGGTTCTACCAAAGGGGCTTCAATATCCCCAGGCGGAGAGTGCGTCACTACTGCCAACGTGTGCTCATCAGTGGAACTTAGAAGCTTCTTTTTTGGCTGTAGCATCTCACAGTAACCACCACGGAGTTCCCACCCTATGGGCATGTTTAAGCCCAGTGCGGTGGTGTAACCATCGTAGACGTATGTTTTCACATGTGTTAACAGCCCTAGCTCTTGGGCTACCTCTGCTACAAGGTCTGCTGCTTCTAATAAACCTTTACTGCCCTGGACTCTGTCCAAGGAGGAAAGTTCGCCCCACAGTCTCTTGGTCAAGTCGTGGCCCATGGACATCACCTCAATAACAGGTTACAACCAATGAAGCGTTTTATAATGAACTAGTGCGCATGATGGTGGGCAGGGTTATCCGCGATCCACTGTACGGTGACATAAAGTTGAGCTTCTTGGAATCCATGGTATTGGATCACCCTGCATTTCAGAGGCTTCGTAGGATAACGCAGTTAGCAGGAGCTCCCTTTGTTTACCCTGCGGCAGTACATACACGCTTCTCCCATTCTTTGGGAACCGTTCATGTGGCGCGACTCTTTGGTCAGGCTCTTGATATGGAGTTGCAGGACATGACCGTTACGTGCTTGTATGCCTTGCTCCATGATGTGGGCCACGGCCCCTTTAGCCACTCCTTCGAAGAGGCAGCCTCTGGGTGGCTCGAAGGAGGTCACGAGCACATGGGCCTCCGCATCGCGCAGCTAATTAAGGAAGATTTGCTCACATCGCCACTGGAAGGTAAAGTGGGATTGGGCTTGAAAGAGGAAGCCCAGGAGATAGGCTTCTACCACCCTCAGGATTACATAGAGTGGGCTTTCTCGGAGATGGAACGCTGTGTAGCATCAGGAGACATTCGCTCTGTCTTGGTAGATGGGCCTTTAGGGGCGGATCGCCTGGATTTCATTGCTCGAGACGCGTATTTCACAGGGGTTACTGCATTCAACACCGTGGACATCTATAGGCTCGTAGGAAACGTCCTTGCAGTGGAAGGTAGAGTGGCGTTTAGGAGCAAGGTGGTGGACAACATTTACGGGGTGCTGGTGGGTAGGTTTCTAATGTACCGCAATGTGTACTATCACAAGACAAGCCGAGCTGCGGATTTGATGATCCAACGCATGATAAGCTTCGCTATAGCCGAAGGGATTCTGGACCCGTTCCGGGACATAAAAGGCTACACTAGCTTGGACGAAGGGGTGCTTACCGCGTTGGTCAGGTACAGGGGTTCAGATAGCAAGGCTGTGTGGGAAAAACTGGCTGCGAGGAAGCTTTGGAAGATGGTCCATGAGGAGACGTGCGAACGGTCTCAGGCGGAAGAAGTGGCGAGGAGCCTTCAATTGGAGTATCCGAATTTCTACATCGACGTTCCCTCAAAGCTGCATTTCTTGGAGCAGGTGGACTATCAGCATGGCCTCTTGGTGGAACACAAAGGGCAGATAATGCCACTGGCACAGTTTCAGGATCAGACTGGGTATTCGCTAATCCCCGAGGAAGTCAGTGTTTTTGTGAGAGTTTACAAGGAGGTGCTATGAATATGAACTTGGCTGAATTGGTTAAGTCTTACGAAGGTCAAATGGTGGAGATGCTTTCCAAGCTGGTAAGCATCAAAGCGGTAAACCCTCGTTCGGGTGAAGGACAGAGCGAGTGGGGCAGGGTGAAGTTTTTGGAGCCCATATTGAAGGAGCTCGGCTTGGAGACGCAAGTAGTGGTAGCGGAAGACCCATTGGTACCAGAGGGCAGGCCGAACCTCTTAGGTATCTTGCCTGGCAAGGACAGATCAAGGACCTTGTGGTTTATAGGACACTTGGACACTGTGCCCGTGGGCGACTTGAAGTTGTGGTCGCACGACCCCTTCGACGCCTATATCCACGACGGCAAGATCTACGGGCGAGGTGCAGAAGACAACGGCCAAGCTGTGATCACGAGCCTGTTTGCTTTGAGAGCCATCAAGGAGGCAGGTATAACCCCTAACGTGAACATAGGTTTGGCATTCGTTGCTGACGAAGAGACCGGGTCCACCTATGGGATCAACTACTTAATCCAGCAGAAGATCTTCAAACCCGAAGACATGGCCATAGTCCCCGATTCAGGCGATTCTGAAGGTTCGTTTATTGAAGTGGCCGAGAAGTCCATGATGTGGCTCAAGTTCAAGGTAATTGGTAAACAGGTCCACGCTTCTATGCCTACATTGGGCATCAACGCTCACAAAGTCGGCATGATGTTTGCCCTAGCGGTAGACGAAGCTCTCCACGACAACTACGCTGATCGCGATCAGCTTTTCGAGCCACCCTTCAGCACCTTTGAGATAACCAAGAAGGAAGCCAACGTGGAGAACATAAACACGATACCAGGTACGGACGTGTTCTACATGGACATGCGGGTTCTCCCTGAGCACGACTTAGACGACATATTGGAACTCATTGACGAGCTTAGGACTACCTTTGAATACGAGTACAAAGTGAAAATCGAAATGGAAGTGGTTCAAAGAGGAGACGCTCCCGCGCCCACGGATCCCAACCATCCGCTGGTGCGTACACTGGCTCAGGTCATCGAAGAGTATCGCAACATAAAGCCCAAAGTGGGTGGCATAGGCGGTGGTACCTGTGCGGCTCCTTTGAGGAAAGTAGGTATACCTGCCGTAGTTTGGGGAACTATCGATGAGACAGCTCACCAACCTGATGAGTACGCAAAAATAGAGAATTTAACAAAAGATGCCATAGTTTTCGCAGAGATCATGCGTAGAATAGAGTAAGGAAAGGAGGCGAGAACTTGCCTTACGTGAAGACTAAACAGATACTGGAAAAAGCCCATAACGAGAACTACGCTGTGGGTGCCTTTAATGTCAACGACCTGGAATTTGTTCAGGCCATAATCAAAGCAGCTGTGCTTGAGAACTCGCCAGCTATCATAGAGGTTTCTGAAGGTGCTCTCAAATATGCAGGGGATGGCGACGTGGAACGAGGTGCCTTCGTGTTGGCAAGCATGGTCAAGCATTTCGCTGAAACTGTCTCGGTTCCGATCGCCCTGCATTTAGACCATGGGCACGACCTCAAGCACATAATGGCAGCCATCAAGGCTGGTTTTGGGTCGGTCATGATAGACGCGTCTGATAAGCCCTTTGAAGAGAACATGAGGATAACAAGACAAATAGTGGAGATCGCCCATGCTGCAGGCGTGGCTGTGGAGGCGGAGCTAGGTAGGCTCATGGGAGTGGAAGACAACGTAGTGAGTGCTGAAAGCGTGTTAGTACACCCCGACGAAGCCAAAGAATTTGTAACCCAGACTCAAGTCGATTTCTTGGCACCTGCTGTAGGGACAAGTCACGGTGCGTTCAAGTTCAAGGGTGAAGCAAAGATTGACTATGACAGAATAGCTGCTGTTAAGGAGCTCACGCAGATTCCGCTTGTCCTCCACGGTGCTAGCGGTGTTCCCGGCAAGTGGGTGGAATTGGCGGAGAAGTACGGTGCCGATCTTTCAGGCGCCAAGGGTGTGCCAGATGAGGTCCTCCAGACGGCTATATCTAAGGGCATCAACAAGGTAAACATGGACACTGACTTGAGGATAGCCTTTGTTGCTGGCCTACGCAAGCACTTGGCTGAGAATCCAAAGGAATTCGACCCCAGAAAGTACTTCTCAGAGGCAAAAGACTTTGTAACAGAAGTGGTCCGAGACCGGATGCGGGTCTTGGGTTCTGCGGGAAAGGCGTAATGAGAAGGGCTCCCCTAGGGGAGCCCTTCTTGCTGTCACTAGCTTTTAGCGGTGCTTAGGGCTAATAGCAGCTAAGCCCGCTACCACAATGAGCATTCCAACTAGTACATTGTTCCACATGTATCCCGGCCCTGTCTTTAGAGGATCGATGAAGGCTGCTATGACAACCCATATCCCCAAGAGGATACCCAGCCACCTCTGCCATGATTTCTCAGGGCTGTAATAGTAGGCGCACGTAGCTGAAAGGATACCTACCACAATGCTATTCCACATAGCTCCAATGGCGGTCTTTACAATCCAAGGCGATACCAGGTACCAAACGCCTACCAAAGAAACTATCCAAGGCATGCCCTAGCCTCCTTTCTCATAACAGTTTTGCGCTTGCGCGACATAGGTACCTCAGCTTACGCATGGTCTAGCTACATTCTTCACTATGTCAGCTACAGGCAGAATCTCGTTTATAAGGCCCGCACTCTGTCCCATCATGAAGGCTCCATGATCGGCATCCCCTTCGACTGCCCTCTTGAGGGCGCCGCGCATTAATTCCTCGAAACGCTGTTCATCGCCCTCATATTCAGCTTCGACGAGTTTCGAGGCTAAAGCGTTTTTCCACATCCGCATCGCATGCTTGAAACGCTTGCCCACTTCAACGGTGGATCGTTCGTTGGCTTTCACGATGATCTCCTTGTATACTGAGCTCACAGCTGCTTCTTGAGAGGCGATAAACCTTGTTCCCATTTGTACTCCGGATGCCCCCAGTTCTAAGGCCGCTTTGAACCCTGCATAATCAGCGATCCCGCCCGCAGCTATGACTGGTATCCTCACCGCTTGGCACACTGCTCTCACAAGCACAAAGGTGGTCACATCGCCTATGTGGCCGCCCGACTCCTTGCCCTCGGCGATAATTGCGTCTGCACCTGCTTTTTCCAGCAAAATGGCTTGATTTGCCGAACCCACTAAAGGGAGCACCTTAATGCCCGCCTCCTTGACCTCTTTTATGAAACCAGCTGGATTGCCAGCCCCAGTGGTGATGACTGGTACCTTCTCCGCCAGGACAACCCTCAAATTTTGTTCCCAATAAGGGCTCTGAAGCATTAGGTTGACGCCGAAAGGCTTGCCAGTGGCCCGTCTTACCTTGTGAATCTCAAGGCGAAGCTCGTCAGGCGTCATGATAGCTGAACCTAACACTCCTAAGCCGCCCGCTTCGCTCACCGCTGCCACGAGATCTGCAGTGGACACTCGGGCCATACCACCCTGGATGACAGGGTATTCTATGTTGAGCAGTTCGCTTAAACGGGTCATGGGCTAACCTCCCTTATGTTTGATCACATACCTAAGTGATAGTAGTCCATAGCGCTTTCGCAAGGCAGAGCACTGAACTTGCACAAGAAAGGCTTGGGATATATCTCCACCATGCGTGTGATTCCTTGGCGTCTGGCAAAGTCCTGAGACTCTGTCCAATTCAGTTGTGTTGTAATGCCTTGGCTTAGGCCTTCCACGACATCGTCGTAGTCTTGGGCTAGGCGTTTCAGGGCGTTAAGATACACGGGGACGGCTGGAACTTTGCCTGGGTTAACTTGTAAGAATGCTCTTAATCGCTTGGCGGCTTTTTCCATGTGAGGTGTGTGGAAAGGTGCCGATATGGGCAGCAGGTGGTACTCCACTGCTCTTTCGTCAAGGTACCTCTGAACGCTTGCCCATTGGTCTCTAAGGCCTGCGATCACTGCAAGGTCTGGTGTATTTATCACTGCTACGAAAAGCTCAGGAAAAAGGGTTGTCAGAGTCTGGGCCTCTGACATGGGCACCTGTGCCATGAAACCTGGTGGTGCCAAAGTCTGGCTGAAGTAACTGCGTGCCCTGATGATTTCAAATCCCGTGTGGCGATCCCAAACGCCGGCTTCTACTAATGCTGCATATTCACCGGAGCTGTGGCCCAGGATAAGGCTGGGTGGGCCAATGCGATTCATGAGGGAAACCTCCACCAAGTAGACGGCAGGTTGCGTGTACATAGTCTCGTCAAGTTTGGGATCGTCGGTCTCTAGTACTTTGAGCAGGTCGCTAAAAGATGAAGCAGCTATATCGCGCACTGGACGTGATACGAACTTGGCCATCCCCCTGAACTGAGCTCCTTGACCTGGGTATGCATGGGCGACCTTTTCCATACGTTAATTATATGTGCGGTTAAAATCAACTTGAAGAAAAAAAAGGAGGACGGCTGTATGGACCGCTACGAGGTGCAAGTGAAGTTCCCCGAGATAGGTAGGGAGGGACAGGCGAGGCTTAGCAGCAGCCGTGTGGCATTGGTAGGTGTGGGCGGTTTGGGCAGCTTCATAGCACAGCAGATGGTGAGGGCGGGTGTTGGCTTTCTGAGAATCATCGACTTCGACAGGGTTGATGTGTCCAATCTGCAGAGGCAGGTGCTTTATACGGAATCCGATGTAGGCGTCAAGAAAGTAGAAGCCGCCGCTCACCACCTTCAGCAGATTAACAGTGAAGTGGTGATTGAAAGCATCGATGACCGCCTAACGGCCAACAACGTGAGTGAGTACTTAGACGATGTGGACCTTATCATGGACGGGTTAGACAATTACGAGGCAAGGTTCATAATCAACGATTTTGCCAAGAAGCGTGGTAAAGACTACATTTTCGGCAGTGTAGCAGGATCATACGGGATGTCACGCGTGTTCCTATCCGAGGACAACGTATGTCTTCGCGACGTGGTTGGAGATGTAGACCTTAGCCAAGCGCCTACGGCGGCTACAGGGGGCTTGATAACTCCTATACTTGCGGTGGTCACTGGGTTTATGGTGGCTGAGGCGTTCAAGCTACTGGTAGGCAAGAGGGCATCAGTGGAAAGGAGGCTACTGCTAGTAGACTTGTGGCTCAATCAGTGGGAACGCATAGCGGTGAGCAAGAGACCCTTCTGTCCTGTATGCGACGGGAGGGAGTACCCATCATTAAGGGGGTTGGAGCATGAAGATTGACTACAAGAAGCTTTTCCTTTTGGGTTTTGGATTTATGAGTGTGTCCATTATATGGTCCCTGTACAACGCCGACATACCTGTCATGCTGCAAAAACATTATGGACTCAGCAATTTTGCTACAGGGTGGGTCATGAACATCGACAACATATTGGCCGTGACGCTCATACCGCTGGTAGCGGCGTATTCAGACCGTGTGAACACTAGGATTGGCCGTCGCATGCCCTTCATAATTACGGGCCTTCCACTCATGGCTCTCTTCTTTGCCGTAGCTCCTTGGATTCCATTACTCCTCGGAACTACGAGGGCCTCGTTTTACCTTTTCTTCAGCGTCTTGGTGCTTATGAATATGGCTGCGGCCATAAGCCGCGGGCCGGTAATCGCGCTGATGCCAGACATAACGCCTCCTGAACACAGGTCGCCTGCTAACGGCGTGATCAACTTCATGGGAGGACTAGGGTCTTTGATGGTGTACTTTGGAATAGGCCGGCTGAGCAGCACCAACCGCGTGCTTGGATTTGCCGTTGCATCAGTGATAACAGTGTTAGCAGCCCTTGTGGTCTACTTGTCGATCAAAGAACGTAGAGATTCGATTTACTACAGAGAGCAAACCAACAATGCGGAACCATGGTGGAAGAACTTAGGTGCGCTGCTAAACCGGCAATTCAGGGATTTGTGGTTCATGCTACTAGCCATTTTCTTTTGGTTCATAGCCTATAACGCCATAGAAACCTTCTATGTGGTCTACATGACCTTGGAATCAGGGTTGAATGCTGTGCAGGCAGAGAACTTGGCTAAACTGAATTTGGGCATAACGGCCCTCATGTTCATGGTCTTCTCACTACCCTCAGGTTGGATCGCCAACAGAGTGGGTAGAAAGCGCACGATAACCACCGGTCTGTTCACCATGTTGCTTGCTGTCACCGGCATCATGTTCACAAGACAACCGGCTATGCTTAACCTGTTGTTTGCCATAGCAGGCATTGGGTGGGCGCTGATCAACATCAACTCACTACCTATGGTTGTGGATATGGGTAGTGCTGTTCAATTGGGTGCTTTCACGGGCTTGTATTACTTTGCGTCGCAGTCTGCTGCTATTGTCTCGCCGCCTTTGGTGGGGTTTGTTTCAGATATGGCAGGAACCAAGTATGTGATGTTCCCGTACGCTTTGGTGTTCTTCTTATTGGCGGTACTATGTCTCAGTGCCGTCCGAAAAGGCGACGTCACAGGTAGCGAAGAAAGAGCGCATCAGAAAGGAGGAAACGCAATTGAATAGCACCAACGACATTAAGAAGAAAGCATGGTTGTTTGTATTGTTGTTGGGCTTCATCAGCCTCTTGGCTGACATCACCTACGAGGGAGCCAGGAGCATAACTGGACCTTATTTGGGCATGTTAGGTGCCACCAGCGCCGTGATAGGTTTTGCAGCCGGTTTTGGGGAAATGGTGGGGTATTTGGTGAGGTTGGCTTCGGGTTATTGGGCTGATAAGACGAGGCGCTACTGGCTCTTGACCATAGTGGGATACAGCATGAACTTGTTAGCCATACCACTGTTGGCTTTTGTAGGGAAATGGCAGTGGGCAGTGGCTTTGCTCATATTGGAGCGTATAGGCAAAGGTTTGCGTACACCTTCTCGCGATGTGATGCTCTCCCAGGCTACCAAGCAAACGGGGCGCGGTATAGGTTTTGGTTTCCACGAGGCCATGGACCAGATTGGTGCTGTCACTGGCCCCATCATAGTGAGCATTGTCTTGGCAAGACAGTTAGGATACAGAGAGGCTTTCTTGGTGTTGGGCGTCCCTGCGTTGCTTGCCATAACGCTAGTAATGGTCGCAAGGTTCCTCTACCCAAAACCGCAGGAGTTTGAACCAGCGTACAAAGGGGTGCAGACAAGCGGTTATTCCCAGGCATTCTGGATCTACTTGGCTGCTGTGGCCTTGATTGGCGCTGGGTACGTGGACTACCCACTCATTGGGTTCCACTTATCAAGAACGGGGTCCGTTAGCGCATCAGTCATAGCTTTGCTGTACTCGTTGGCTATGGGCGTGGACGCCTTGGCTGCGTTGGCTTTTGGCGCATGGTTCGATAGGGTTGGGGTCTCGGTGGTTGGCGTCTCGGCGCTGGTTTCAGCACTGTTTGCTCCGTTGGTCTTCCTCGTGACTGCCAGTTATGGGCCCATATTGGGTATGGTTCTTTGGGGCATCGGCATGGGGGCACAGGAATCGGTCATGAGGGCAGCGCTAGCTGAGATGGTTAGTCCTCAGAGGCGTGGCACTGCTTACGGCTTCTTCAACACTGTTTATGGGGTCTCGTGGTTCTTGGGGAGCTTCATGATGGGTGTTATATACCAGTTCTCTATCCCGGCCATGGTGTCCGTTTCTGTAATTCTAGAAACCGCCGCCGCACTTCTCATATTCCTTAACAGAAGTAAGCTAAGGGGTGGAGCATTGTGATAAACAACTTCTTAGTTCTTGGCCACCGCGGTTCCTCGCTTCTGTGGCAGGAGAACACGCTGGAAGCCTTTGAGAGTGCATTGAAGGCCAGGGCTGACGGTTTTGAACTGGACGTAATGGTTACAGCTGATGGCGTTCCTGTATTGTTTCACGACCCAGACCTCAAACGCCTCCACAGCTTGCCATTGCGAATCGAAGAGGTCACTTATGGCGAATTGGTAAAGGCGCTCCAAGGGAAACAAAACGTCTGTACCCTCAGAAAAGCTTTGGAACTGGCTAGCGATTGGTCTGCGTGGGTGGATGTGGAGATAAAGACGACGAAGTGGCAGGTAGTTGCCGAAGAGTTGAGGGCTTTTGATCCTAGAAGGATAATTGTGTCGTCTTTTCGCCACGATGTCATTCACGAATGGAAAAGAGCGGAAGGGAGCCGTTACACCTACGCCTATATATATCAGCATTTCCCAAAAGATCTAGCCGCCTATTTGTCAGAAGTCGACTTAGTCAAGCCGGAGATCTCTTTCTTAGACGACCGATACCTGTTGGCACCTCAACGGGTGCTGCCTTGGGCAGTAAACAGCCGGGACTTAGCTGAAATCTTGAAAAAACTTGGATACTTTGGCATTATTACTGACTTCCCGCAGTTGATGGCCGATGAGGGGCAGATTAGCCAGGAATTGGGTTACTTACTGGCTTGCATAGAGAAGGTGGAACAGAATAGTAGCGGCTTTACCTTGGTGCTAAAGAATCGACTTGCCCCCGTCTACGTGCGAGAGATTGTTACAGATGTGCAGACAGAATTGTCCGAGAGACTGCCCTTTCTATGGGAGCCGGGCCACACGCTGGCTATCGAACTAAAGGGCCTGCCTTCGAGCATTACTATCGACACAAACTACACCGGCAAAACCACTCTTCCATTTGCGCAGCTCTTGAAGTTCCTACATAAGCAGGTCTAGGAGAACTAGCGACGTCTTGACTACGGTTTCGGCGGCCTTAGGAGAGGGTACGTGCTTCTCGCTAGGCAACGTTATGAATGCCTTGGGAGTTTTGATTCGGTCGAACACCCACTGCTGGTAAGCGTAGGGTATGAGTTCGTCTTGATCTGAGACAAAGAGGATCACAGGGACCTTAATCCTATGCAAGTTGCGGGTTACATGGTCCAGTGCCTTGGTGAGCTCGATGTACGGTTGGACAGGCAGTTGTTCTCTGCTAGGCATGATGCGGGCCAAGTTGATGCGGCGGCGCTGTTGCGGTGTGAGGCGACTGCCCGGGTTCACTGGCATAACAGCTACAAGCCCGTCTTCTGGACCAAGGTTTTCTGCAAGGTACATAGAAAGGGTGCCACCCAATGATAGCCCGGCTACTATTACGTGTTCAACTTTCTTCTTGAGTTCCTTATACGCTTCCGTGACATCGTTTAGCCAAGACTGATAGCGTACTCCCTTGAGGCTATCCCACACGTTTTCGTGGCCCGAAAGTCGCGGCAGCAGACAGTGTATGCCGTACTTAGTAAGCTCTTCCGCGTAGGGAACCATCTCTTCGGGGCTCCCCGTGAAGCCGTGAATCAACAGGGCACCCAAATTCCTCGGAGGCAGGTAAATTGACTCACTCATAAGTGCCTCTCTATGAATTCGAGGCTCTTGTGCATGATTAGATCGGCATCATAGTCCATAGTTGCCACATGGTAGCTGTTCTCCAAGGATACTAGCTCTTTGTCCTCAGAAGATACGTGCTCGTAGATCCACTTCTGGTTGTCAGGGGGAACCACGTGGTCGTCCCTTGACGAAAAGATCATTATGGGCTGCTTTATGGTGGTAATGTTGTCCCTAACAAGCCTCATAAGCAATACCAATTGCCTGGCTGCTTTTAAGGGCGTCAGTGTGTATGCAGGCTCAGGTACGCCCTTCTTGATATCGCCGCCTACGCCTTTTGTAAAGCGAGGAACACCTAAGGCCCCCGCTATAAGCATGATCCCTTCCTTGGGAAGCCTGACCGCGGCGTTGATGGGTAGAAGGCCAAGCAGTTCTGGGTGCTTCTCACCCATATACAACGTCAGCGTTCCGCCCATGGAAAGTCCTGTTACAAAAACGCGGTTGGTTCGTTCCCTTAGCCACTGGTAGGCTCTCTCCACGTCGTCTATCCACTCGGTGTACTTGCGGTTTTCCAAGTCCTCAGGGGTGGTCCCGTGTCCTGCGAGTCTAGGCAACGCCACATTAAAACCTTGATCTGCGAAAAACTCTGCTATTCCTTGCATACTAGCAGGAGACCCTGTAAAGCCGTGTATTACCAAGACTCCTACGTCTCTTGTTCCCTCTCTGAAGAACCCTTCCATACGCATCCCCCCTAAGTGGGATTATATATGCGCAGCGCTACACTGTGTCGACGCCCAAGAAGCTATTGATGTGGCACAATTCAGGTAGAAGCCTGATGCATCAAGGAGGGGGCGGCATTGCGCAAGTTCGTACTTGCCTTAGACCAGGGTACCACGAGCAGCAGGGCAGGCGTGTTTGATAGCGAGGGACGCTTGGTTTCTTTGGCTCAAAAGGAGTTCCCTCAGATTTACCCGAGGCCTGGGTGGGTGGAGCATAACCCCGAAGATATATGGAACAGCCAATTAGCAGTAGCTAAGGAAGCCATAGCCAAAGCGGGCATAACACCTGAAGAGTTGGCTGCTGTCGGGCTAACAAACCAGCGAGAGACAACGATCTTGTGGGAGAAAGCCACAGGAAGGCCCGTCTACAACGCCATAGTATGGCAGTGCAGGCGCACGGCTGCCCTGTGCGATGAACTGAAGGCAAGAGGCTGGTCAGAGGTAATCCGCGAAAAGACTGGCTTGGTCATCGATGCCTACTTCAGCGGAACCAAGATAAAGTGGCTTCTGGACAATGTTCCAGGTGCGCGCGAGAGGTCAGAAAAGGGCGAACTGCTTTTTGGCACTGTGGACACTTACTTGATCTGGAGGCTTAGCGGAGGCCGCATCCATGCTACTGACGTCAGCAACGCATCGCGTACCATGATATTCAACATACATTCCCTCAGTTGGGATGAGGAGATACTCCGAGAGCTTGGCATCCCGATGTCCATGCTGCCCCAAGTGAGGCCGTCGTCCTTCATCTTCGGATACACCGATCCGGAGGTCTTTGGCGCAAGGGTACCCATAGCAGGCGTAGCGGGAGACCAGCAGGCTGCGCTGTTTGGGCAGGCTTGTTTTGAGCCTGGAACGGCCAAGAACACCTACGGGACGGGTTGCTTTATGCTGATGAACACAGGTGAAAGGCCTGTGCCTAGCAGTAGCGGACTACTGACTACCGTAGCTTTCGGGATCAACGACAAGACATATTACGCCTTAGAGGGTTCCATATTTGTTACAGGAGCGGCGGTTCAGTGGCTCAGGGACGGTCTAGGATTGATAGGTTCTTCTCGCGACGTTGAGAGTCTTGCTCGACAAGTGGATGACAGTGGTGGTGTTTACTTCGTTCCAGCGTTCGTGGGCCTCGGCGCTCCTTATTGGGATATGTACGCTAGGGGGTTGCTCATTGGGCTAACGCGCGGCACCACAGCTGCACACGTTGCGCGGGCTACGGAAGAGGCCATTGCGTATCAAACGAGAGACGTGTTGGAGGCGATGGAGCAGGACGCGGGAATAAGACTGGCCGTCCTGAAAGTGGACGGTGGAGCCGTAGTAGATGACCTCCTCATGCAAATACAAGCAGATGTCCTTGGCGTGCCCGTGCAAAGGCCTGTGATAAACGAGATTACTGCGCTGGGGGCTGCTTACTTGGCAGGCTTGGCTGTTGGGGTGTGGCAGGATCTCGATGACGTATCCGCGCGTTGGCAGTTGGACAGGGTATTCGAGCCTAGCATCACTGCCCTGAAAAGAGAGGAGATGTATGCTGGATGGAAGAAAGCCGTGGAAAGAGCTCTGAACTGGTCTCGCTAGGGTCATGGGATGTGGTGGTTATAGGCGCAGGGATAGTAGGAGCTGCAGTTTTCAGAGAGCTGACACGCTATCACCTGCGCGTACTACTTGTGGATGCCCTAAACGATGTGGGCGGCGAAGCTAGCAGGGCAACTTCAGCCATAATTCACGCAGGATTTGATCCCGAACCTGGTACCCTGATGAGCCAGGCTAACGTAGATGGGGTCCAACTGTGGTTCCGTTGGTCTCAGGAGTTATCCATCGATTTGGAGTGGAACGGCTCGCTGGTGGTTGCGTTCAACGACGAAGAAGTAAATGAGATAACAAGGTTGCTTCACCAAGGCAAGAACGTCGGCGTGCCGGTGAAATTCCTAGGCCGGGAAGAAGTGTTGAGGCGCGAGCCGATGCTGAATCCTGAGATAAGAGCTGCTCTGTACGCCCCGGTTTCTGGAATCATCGATCCCTTCCAAGCTGTGGTGGCTTTGGTAGGCAACGGTTTGAAGAATGGAGGGCACGTGTTCCTTAATGCTCGCGTGAAGGGTCTAGAACGGCGGAAGGACGGCGTACTGGTGCACACGGAGAAGGGCTCCATTCAGAGTAAGGTTGTGGTGAATTGTGCAGGGGTGGGTGCCCACAAGATCATGGAGATGGCCGGGGAGACGTGGTTTACTATCCACCCGCGGCGAGGCCAATATTTTGTGCTGGACAAGCAAGTTGGACATCTGGTAAGACATGTGGTTTTTCCAGCGCCCACCAGCTTAGGCAAGGGCACATTGGTGACTAGGACCACGCACGGTAACCTCTTGATTGGCCCCACAGCTGAAGACTTGGCAGAGCCTGACTCATCGACTACGGCTGAGGGTTTAAGAGCGGTGCTGGAAGGGGCCAAACGTCTGGTGCCTTTTCCCTTCGAAAGGTACGCGATCACTCAGTACGCTGGATTGAGGGCCATGGGATCCACAGGCGATTTCCTTGTGGCACACTCCAAGGCCATGGAGGGGTTAGTAAACGTGGCAGGCATCAAGTCACCGGGATTCGCTGCAGCTCCTGCTTTGGCTAGATTAGCGGTCAAACTTGTGGGTGACATAGTTCGGTTGGAAGAGCGGTCTGATTTTGACACACGTTTTGAGTTCCCGCCTAGGATGACAGAGATACCCTTTGCGGACAGGGAAGGGCTGATCTTTGAAGACCCAAAATACGGCCACATAGTATGTAGATGCGAAATGGTGTCTGAGGGAGAGATAGTGTCTGCACTGCGCATGAACCCGCCTGCTATGGACTTAGATGGCATCAAGCGAAGAATTAGAGCGACATCGGGAAGGTGCCAGGGTGGTTTCTGCATGCCGCGCATCATCGACATACTCGTTAGGGAGTTGGGCATATCTCCAAATCGCATTACCAAATTTGGGGGGCGTTCTTTTGTGGTTTACGGTGACAACCGTGGTGATGATCAATGACAGTGGCAGTGGTAGGTGGCGGGCCAGCAGGTATGGCCGCGGCTATAAGCGCTAAGAAAGCGGGAGCTCTAAAGGTTGTGCTCATAGAGAGGGCGGAACGCTTAGGTGGCGTTTTGCCTCAGTGCATACACTCGGGTTTTGGGCTCAGTTACTTTGGGCAAGACCTTACGGGGCCTGAGTTCGCTGAGCTGCTCGGGCGGGAAGTTGAAGCTATAGGAGTGGAAGTCTGGCTTCAGTCCATGGTGACCGAAGCTTATCCTGACCGGAGCTTGCTTATCTCCAGGGCCGAGGGGATTTCGTTGTTGAAGCCCGATGCTGTCATTTTCGCTGTAGGCGCGCGGGAGAGGCCAAGAGGTGCCATTGCTATCCCTGGTAGTCGACCAGCAGGCATTTACACTGCGGGTACCGCGCAGTATATGACGAACATCCAAGGATACGAGGTTGGCAAGAGGATCTTCATACTGGGTTCCGGCGACATAGGGCTCATAATGGCTAGAAGGTTCACACTGGAAGGGGCAAAAGTGGAAGCCGTAGCTGAACTAATGCCCTTTCCAGGGGGACTATCCCGGAATGTGCAACAGTGCTTGAAGGACTTTGGCATTCCCCTGCTACTTTCTCATAGTGTCATTGAGGTGATGGGTAGGGAACGTGTAGAGGCCGTGAAGGTAGCCAAAATTGAAAATGGCATGCCGGTGGCCGGCACGGAAAAGGTGTACGAAGTCGACACCCTAGTGCTGTCAGTAGGACTTCTGCCCGAAGTTGAATTGCTGCGACAGATGGGGCTAACCATACTGCCTTACACAAACAGCGTGACCGTCAATCAGTTCTTTGAGACAGAAATACCTCATGTGTACGTGGTAGGAAACGGTGCAGGCATCTGGGATTTGGTGGACCACGTGGTGGTTTCAGCGTCTACCGCCGGAGCTGCATCGGTGGCGAATTGGGGCGTGGAGAGAAGTGAAGCTTTTGTGGAACCTTGTAGGGATGTGCGATTAGTGATTCCCCAAAGGATCTTACTAGGGGCCGACGAACCACCTGTACTATGGTTTAGAGCTGGAAAGCCACTGTCAGTCTCCAAAGTCACGCTCTTGAGGGGGACAGAAGTCTTGGCAAGCCGGGGCTATTTGTCACTAAGGCCTGCCGAAATGGCCACTTTCCCGCTTAGGAAAGAGCACTATGAGAAGCTAAAACCCGGGGATCGATTGACCCTCTGTGTTAGTGAGGTGGGCAGTGATGCCTGATTGCATAGAGCTGATTTGCATTGTGTGTCCTGTGGGGTGTGAGCTCAGGGTTACGGTGCAGGGCGACGATATTGTTGTAGCGGGTAATAAGTGCCCCAAGGGCGAGCAATACGCTGTGCACGAAGTGGTGAGCCCTGTGCGCTTTGTGCAGAGTACCGTGAGGCTGCTAGGTAGCAAGACAGAGAGGCGGTTGCCGGTTAAGACCGATAAGCCTGTACCCAAAGACAAGGTGCTTCAAGTGGCCGCGGCTATCCGCCGATTGACTTGCCGTGTGCCTGTGCACCTGGGAGAAGTGATTGCCGAGAACATAGAAGGCTTGGAAGTGAACGTAGTCGCCACGAAAACTGTTACTGCGTAAGTGGTTTTTAGGAAGGCTCTATGTGGACCGTGGCTTCCACCGATAGCTTCTCTCTGAGTGACTTTTCCACCGCTGTGGCTATTTGATGGGCTTGTTCGACTGTCATCGTGGGTTCCACCCTCATGTGGAGGGTCAGTTCCACGTGGTCACCGTATTTGTGCACATGAATGTGGTGGATTTGGCCAGCTTGCTCGCCGCAACATTCTTCCGCTAGCTTCTTGACTTGTCTTTCTAATTCGGGACTAGCTGCTTGCCCTAAGAGCGATGATGACACGTCCATTAATAGTTCCGCAGCCGTGTAGATTATCAAACCAGACACAATAAGGCCAAGAACGCCATCTATCCACCACGCGTAGGAACTCGCTAACCCACCCACTACGATTAGTGCAGAGGCCACAGCGTCCGACCTATGGTGCCAGCCATCGGCGATGAGTGAGTGCGCATTGATCTTCCTTCCGGCCCATATGGAGAATTGCGCTAGAGCTTCCTTTATCAATGCAGATGCAACGAAAATGAGCAAGGCTATGGTGCCGTATGCAGCCGGCACACGGTTGACAAGTCGTGCCAATGACTCTTTGCCGAAGCTGAAGCCCACGACGGCGAGGAGCGTGGCTATTACCAAAGAAGCGATAGATTCCGCTCTACCATGCCCAAAAGGATGTCTGTCATCGGCAGGCTTCTTCTGTATCCAAAACCCGACTAACACTACCACAGAGGTTAACGTATCAGAAAGGGTGTGCCAAGCGTCGGCGACCATCGCTACCGATCCCGTTACTGTCCCAGCCCAAAACTTGACAAAAAAGAGGGCTGTGTTTATCACTATGGACAACCAGCCCTCGATGAAACCAAGGTTCTTGTCTTTCACGGTTACATTACTTCGACTTTGCCGGCCTTGAGGCACTTAACGCAGACGTAGGCAGTCTTCACCTTGCCGTCGGGAAACCTGCCGTGAACGCGCTTAAGGTTCGGCTCCCAACGGCGGTTTGTCCTGCGGTTGGAGTGGCTCACATTGTGACCGAAGGTGACACCTTTTCCACATACAGAGCAAACTCTTGCCATATCTATCTCCTCCTAGTCTCTTTTCGAGGTGACAATCGACTTTAATTGTATCACAAGTGGCGCCTTTGCAGCGTGTTAAAATACGTGCAAGGTGGTGGTTTGGCTTGAAAATACGAATAAAAGCAAAAGCGATAGCGCAGTACTTGTCCCACGTGGTTAAGAGCTGTTACGGGGTTACGTCCATACCAAAATCTAGCTTGAAGGATTACGCCAGCGGCTTGGTGGGCATTTATGCGTACGCTGAAGGGGTGATAGTTCGTATAAAGGACAACACCGTCTTTGTGACAGTCCACATAACTGTAGACCCACTGAGCCCTGTGGCCGCCATTGTCAAGAACTTGAAGGAGGCTTTGGATTACGCATTGAGAAAGCTTCTCATAAAGAACTACGTCGTGGAAGTCAAAGTTCACGTACCTAGGAGGCCTTAGAAATGACAACAATTCTTTCTCCAGCAGAATTTGCCAGTGCTTTTGAGAGTGGATACAGACTTGTAAAGGAGCTTCAGGAGGACATAAATGCTCTAAATGTGTACCCTGTGCCTGATGGTGATACTGGGGTAAACATGACCCTGACGTTAGAGAGCGTAGTAAATGAGCTTAGGAAAGCAAGGAACGCCAACTTCACAGAGATCGGACACATAGTCGTAAAGGCTTCGCTATCAGGTGCCAGGGGGAACTCAGGGGTCATTCTCTCACAGATTTTAAAGGGTTTCGGACACCAACTGCGCGTTGCCGACGGAAAGGGTTTGGATGTAGATGGATTTGTCAAAGCTGTAGTAGAGGGTAGAAAGTCCGCCTACCATGCGGTCATTAAACCCGTAGAGGGCACCATATTGACGGTCATCAGGCGCGTAGCAGAGCACATAGATGGCCGTAAGTACGACTCTTACGAAGAAGCCCTATCGGACATAGTCGATGTGGCATGGAATACCGTGCTCGAAACGCCCAAAATGCTGGATGTTTTGAAGAAAGCGGGGGTAGTGGACGCAGGCGGTTATGGCCTCTACGTCTTCTTTGAGGGATTTAGGGCGGGCGTCACAAAGGAGAAGGCTAAGCCACACAGGTTAGCGCAACGTGTTTCTGAGACGTTCATTGCTGAAGCAGGGTACGGCGAGTACAAGTTCTGTACCGAGGCGTATCTAAAATCAGACAACTTGGAACTTGACCATGCGAGGCGCTTCTTGGCCGAGCATGGGGACTCTTTGGTTTTGGGGCAAGAAGGCGAGCTTTGGCATTTCCATGTGCACACCAATGAGCCATTCAAAGTCCTTAAGGAGATGGAGAAGTATGGTGAGTTGGTGCACATAAAGGTGGACAACATGGCTGCGCAGGTTCAGCGCAGCTTTGAGAGGGAAGAGAAGCCATTCGCTGTCGTAGCCGTAGCACCGTCCCCCAAATGGGCGGAGCTTTTCAGATCCTTGAACATAGATTTTGTGGTTTCAGGCGGTCAGACCATGAACCCTTCAGTAGGGCAACTTGTTGACGCTGTCAAGCACGTGCCAAGTCGCAAAGTGTACATTTTCCCGAACAATCCTAACATCATATTGTCGGCTAATCAAGTTAGGGAACTTACCGATAAGGAGGTCATAGTCATACCTACCAAGAACCCTGCTCAAACTGCAGTGGGATTAGCTCTGTACTTCGGGGTCGAACAAGAGTTGGATGAGTTCTTCAACGAAATGTTGCCCAAGATGGATTACTTGGAGCTGACTAAGGCTACGAAGCAGGCATCAGTGGACGGTTTTGAAATCGAAGAAGGGGATTGGCTTGTACTTTTGAACGACCGTCTCAGAGGTACGTGTAGGGATTGGGCGTGCGTGCTGAGTTTGATTAGGGGTTTTGTGGATGAGGGTCAGTACAGTGTGGCTACCGTTTTTGTTGGGGCTGACGCTCGTGAAGAAGAGTTAGCGGAACTGAAGGTCTTACTGCAGAGTGCGGGACTAGAAGTGGACGAGTACGACACTGGGCAACCCTTTTACCCGTATTGGGTTCTCCTTGAAAGAAGCTGAAGTGGAGTCCAAAAACAAAGCTGCTCTAGCTCTAAAACAAGAAGTTGAGAACGGTTTTTCGGTTTCTGAAATCGACGGGCAGTGGTTTCACTACATAGTAGTAAATTACTTGAACGGCTTGAGGTACAAGATCAGGACGCCCATCGAACTTGTGGAGTTGGACGAGCTCATAGCGCAGTTCAACCGATATCCGCTGCTACCATTGTCTGATAGGAAGAAGCTCTGCAATCAACTGCTTCATTGGCTGAAGAAGCCTTTGGACGCGGCGCTAACGAAAGAAGAAGTTCAATCGGACGAACCCATGGAGCTTTGGGAGACCCCTGTCACTGCGGTCAAGGGCGTAGGGAAGAAGGTTCAGCAAGCTTTGGCCAAACTGGACATAGAAACGGTGTGGGACCTGCTCCACTACTTGCCCATCAGGTTTGTGGACAGGAGTTCGGTGCTGAAAATAAGGCAGTTAAGGGTTGGCTTCGAGGCGACTGTCATAGGACGGGTCGTAGATGTGAAGCTCCAACGGACTTTTAAGGGATACCGTATACTGACTGTAACCCTTGAAGACGACACAGGGCGAGTGGATTTGGTGTTCTTCAATCAGGAATTCCTAGCGAAGCAGTTCAAGAGGGGGCAGCAGATCATAGTCACTGGTAAGGTGGAAAGACAGAAGAACAACTTGCAGCTCACCAACCTTAGATCAGACTCATTCGAAGTGATCAACGGTGCAAATGAGCTCTTGCCACTAGTGCCTATCTACAGGGGCGGTGGCGGTGTGAGTGGCAACGTGTTGAGGCGCTTGGTGCTTGCAACCGTAGAGGACTTTGGGCCGCATGTGCCCGAGGTGTACCCATACTGGAAGGAATCACGTTTTGATCCGTATTACGTGGCTATACACAGGCTTCACAAACCCAATAGCCTACGAGAGTTCGAAGAAGCCAGAAAGCAGGTGGCCTTTCGAGAAATATTCGTACTCCAGGTTTTGCTCGCTTTAAAGAGGTTGACAGCGGAGAAGTCCAGGGGCATATCTTTTTCCATAGAAGAGTCTTGGATCAAAGAACTGGAGGACAGGCTCCACTTCAAACTGACTAACGCTCAGAAGAGGGTCATTGATCAGATTTTGGACGACATGAGGAGGCCGCACCCCATGAACAGGTTGGTTCAGGGAGACGTAGGTTCGGGCAAGACTGTGGTGGCTATGTTCGCTGCCTTGGTGGCAGCGAAGAACAACAGGCAGACGGCTGTGATGGTCCCCACGGAAGTCTTGGCTTTTCAACACTACATGGTGTTCTCTCAGTGGGGTGAGGAGCTTGGGCTTAGGGTGGGGCTCTTGGTCGGGTCTATGACGCAGACTGAGAAGACACGAACCAAGCGTTACATGAAATCAGGACAGTTGGACATAGTGGTGGGCACTCATGCTCTGATACAAGAGGGAACGCACTTCAAGGACTTGGGCCTTGTGGTTATTGATGAACAACATAGGTTTGGCGTACACCAGAGGGCTGCGCTCATTGGTATGGGTATGGAAAAACAACCGGACGTCTTGGTGATGACGGCGACTCCCATCCCCAGGACGCTAGTACTTACCTACTATGGGGACTTAGACGTTTCTGTAATCGATGAACTACCTCCGAACCGCAAGCCCGTGAAGACCTTCTGGGTGACATCGAAGCGGCGATCTGAAGTCTACGAAGCCGTAAGGCGCGAACTAAGAGCAGGGCGGCAAGCTTATGTGGTGGCGCCTCTGATTGAGGAATCTGAAGCTGTAGAGGCTGCAGCGGCCACTCAGCTGTACGAGGAGTTGTTGGAGGGCTACTTGAGTGGCTTCCGCCTAGGGCTTCTGCACGGTAAAATGGGCAAAGACGAGAAGAAGGAAGTAATGGACGCGTTCAGGCGCGGCGAGCTTCAGGTCTTGGTGGCGACGCCTGTCATCGAAGTAGGAGTGGACGTTCCCAATGCGACGGTTATAGTCATAGAGGGGGCAGAGCGTTTTGGACTTTCTCAGCTTCACCAGCTCAGAGGCAGGGTCGTACGCAGTGCTTACCAGCCGTATTGCTTCCTCATCTCAGACGGTCGAACAGAAGAGGCGAGAGAACGCCTGGAAACGATGGTAAAGTCTACGGACGGATTTGCTATTGCCGAAAAAGATCTCATTCTTAGAGGCCCTGGTGAACTCTTGGGTGAGCGACAGCACGGGTTCTTTGGGATGAGGGTGGCAGACCTAATAAGAGATATGCCTATGTTGGAGAAGGCACGGCAAGATGCAGAGCGCTTAATCAGGCAGGATGCCAATCTACAGTCTGCAGAGGCGGAATTCCTTAAGAAGTACCTAATGAAGGAGTTCGCAGAAGCAGCGTACTTGCTGGGGGTAGGGTGATGGACAGGAGGCTACATCTCAACGAAATGCAAGTTCCTCTTCCCAAGGAGCTTTTTGATGGGCTGGATTTGGACTTGGTGCGCTTCTATCCTTTGGAGGAAGCGGAAGCTGAGCTCAAGGTGCGAATTGCCCAGTATGCTGGAGTGCACCCTGACAATGTGTTCATTTATTCGGGCATAGACGGGCTAATCGAGTTGATGTACAAAGCGTTCTGGGACAAGGAACTTCTTCTTCATGAGCCGACCTACTACGTATATGACAGAGAGGCTTTGCGACAAGGCATAGCGGTAAGAAGGGCTTCGCTTAGGCGATCCAATCTGCCTGACTACTTCTACGACATGGCAGAGGGACGCATTGTGGTGGTGGTGAATCCTAATAATCCCACGGGCAACCTGCTCATAGACGCTGAACAAGCTGTACGAATACTGCAGAAAGCAGCATACCTCGTCGTCGATGAAGCCTACTACGAGTTCTCGGGTGTAACTATGGTGCCGCTTCTAAAACAGCATCCTAACTTGGTAGTTTTTAGGACCTTCTCCAAAGCCTTTGGGTTGGCGGGTGCTAGGGTGGGCTACATGATTGCGGATCCAAAGTTGGTTTCTACCTTTGGCCAGTACACTGAGGTATACAGAGTCAGTAGCCTCTCCATTTTGCTAGCGCTGAGGGCACTCGAAAACAGGTCCTACATGGAGCGTTACGTCTCGCTAGTCAAAGAAGTCAAAACAAAGTTAATTCAAGGCCTCAAGCAGCGCGGCATTGGTGTAAAGGACACAGCGGCAAACTTCGTAATTGTGGAAAAGGAGTTTGCGGAGTTCTTAGAGGGGCGCGGCTTCAAAGTGCGAGTGTTTGACACCTTTGGTCGCCTTACAGTGCCTTCCCTCGAAGTTGCAGAGGAGGTGCTGAGGAACTGTGAGGATTACAGGCGGGAAGCTTAAGAACTTGTCATTGAACCCTCCCAAGGTTCCGGGCCTGAGACCACTTCCCGAGCGTGAACGCCTCTCTTTATTTAACATGTTAGGTTCTGTGGAAGGGGTTAGGGTTGCTGACTTGTTTGCAGGTTCGGGTATTGTGGCTTTTGAGTTCCTGTCGAGAGGTGCTTCAACGGTGGTGGCTGTTGAGATGAACAGACGACTTTGTAGTTTCATGCGCGAACAAGCAGCCTCCTGGGATGTTGAACTTCGAGTGGTGTGCGGTGACGTGATGCGGTTCTTGAGCACACCGCCTGAAGTAGATATCATCTTCATGGGGCCACCTAACAACCAGGGCTATGTAACCAAAGTGCTTGACAGATTGCTCAGCTTAGAGTACACAGGTCTAGTCATAGTGCAGCGTTCCCACAAAGAAGACTTGCCTATCTATGCGAAGGTCTTGCGGTCAACGGGAAAGGATGAGAGCATAATTGAAATTGTGAAATTGGAACTAAGCCTGCGGGGTGGTTCGCATGAAGATTGAAGGCATCAGCTTCGGCGAAATCATAGTGGATGGGCGTTCCTACCATAACGACATAGTCATCTGCGGCGATATCGTTCAACCTTGGCAGAGGATGTCCTCACACAGGGTTGAGCTCGACGATATCAAACCCCATATGCCTGAAGGAACAGTCTTGGTAGTGTTTGGTACAGGCTTTGGCCAGCGTGTGATTGTGTCGCCCTTGGTTAAGCAGTACCTGTTGGGGAGGGGGATTGGCCTAATAGAGCAAGAAACGCCAGAAGCCGTGAAGACCTTCAATGAGTTAGTGGAGAAAGGCCAGATGGTGGTGGCCTTTCTCCACGTTTACTGTTAGATAGAGTCTCTGATTTCGGGGTACAGGTCTTGGAATTTCTCCTAGTACTTGCGCCTGTCTTCCCTGAGTGCTGCTGCCAGCTGCTTGTATTGGTCCTTCCCGTATATCTTGTATGGGTCATACAGGTCCAAATCCACTCCAGGGACTTCGACTGCGACTTCGTAACCTAGGTCTTCATTGTAAGACCACTTTATCGTACCTCTGGCTATGTTTTCCACGACTTTCAAAGTAACCTCAGGTGTGATCTTTACTCCTTCCAAGCCGCCCACTTTACCCGTATTGACAATATATACGTCGATGGAGTGCTGCTTCATGATGTCATACAGCCTGTTGCCACTCTTGGCAGGCTCGCTGATTATGAAGGGGTCGAAACCCACAACCCTAGTGGTTTCGCCCACCCTGTTAGGGTCATCAGCACTAGTAATGGTGCTTTCACCCAACATGAAGAATGCTGCTGCTTGGGCTGGACTCACCAGTCTGCCCACCGGTGGGATGTCATAACGGCGTGTGTTAAAAAGGAAGAAGTCTACTCTTGGCAGGTCGATGTCATCGCCAGTGTTGGGTATACGGCGTCGGTTTATAACAGCACGACCATTGGTGCTAACAGTCATGTTGTCGAAGTCGATTTCACCGTTAGGGCCTACGTAAACATTTTCCAAGATAGCATCTTCGGCCAGCACTGCCTCCTGTAACTCTCTCGTCGAGCTAACCGAATCCGTCTTGACATAGAAGTTCTTTTCAGTACCATAGGCGTTGCCTCTTGGTGTCAGCATGTTGATGTCATCCTGTAGTATCTCGATTCCTTCAGGTGGTTGAAGCCCGTGAGAATTCACGCTGATGGTCGTCTTACCCGTTCCTGAAAGCCCAAATATGAGTGCGCCCCTCGTTACTAATTCGCCGTTCGCGTTCCTGATGTGATAGACCTTGCTTCCCGCGTGAAGGCCCAATCCTCCTCTCTCTTCTCGCATGATGTGCATGGCCATCCTCAACCCAGCCATCTTAGATTCCCCGTAGTAGTCTGAACCCAAGATCACGGTCAAGTGTTCGTTGGGGAACACCAAAATGCGGCGCTCCGGCCAGTCTGGGAAAGCAGCTATGTATATGTCCGGCTCTCTCTCCCCTGCGGGATCGAAATTGTTGTGGGTCATCATGAAAGCAAGGCGTGCGTACTCTTTGGGCACGATGTATACCTGCCTAAAGGGATTCTCCGGCGAAACGCCTATGTTGCGCTCTACTTTGACCATGACCCTGTTTTTGTACGCGTCAAAGACTTGATCCAAGAGTGCAGCTATTTCAGGGGTAATAGTGTAGTGGTACTCAGTGAACTTTGCACTCCTGGACTTGACGGCAGAGTGATAGACGGGAATACCGTAACGGTTAGGCACTTCATCCTTCTTTGCCCAAGCCCTGAGCTCGGCTAGTTCAGGGTTGACGGCATAAGCGAGTTGAGTGAAAAGCTTCCTCCACATAAGGACCTCCTTGCAGGCTATTAAACTTCACTTAACATTATACCTTAGTCCAGCCAAAATCCTTCAAAGCTTCTAGCTCCTTGCTCAGGTCACCTGGCAAAAGAACAATATGGTTGCCTATGCTTTGCAGGAAAGGACTGCCCTCTATCCTCAAAGTGATCTGCGTCCGGCACATATGTTCGACGTGTTCAGAAGGGACGGCCTCTCCGACGAAGTACTTGAACTTCTTGCCTTTCCCGATTCTGAATCCTGTGTACACTCCTATTGGCAACGTGCCTTGTACCCCGACATTGTAGCCCGTCTCGAAGTGGGTGTTCAGTGCATATTCCTGTACCAAATCTAAGGACACCGTGCAGTGCGCGAATGTGTAAAGATCACCGTTACGGCGTGCCAAGTTCGCCATGAAACCTGGAGTGCCTGCTAGGTGGCGCGCCAGCATCATGGTGGCCATGGTTTCTATGTCGCCTTCGCAAGTTGCCACGCGGCCTTGGGCATTGAAAAGAGCTAGGGCCAAGCACCCCGTGATTTTCAGATTCACCGCCATGTCAAAGCAGCGCAAGGCAAAGGCAGAAAGCCCGTGTTTTCTCACGATCTCCACTAGCGCCTTGTATGCAGATGTGGCCTTGATTACCTCTTGTTCGGTTATAAATGTGTGGGAAGCTCTGCTCATAACCTCCTTGGCTAAGTCCATGTCCGGCGTCAGATGTTCGCTGAGTTCTTCTAAGGGTATGAACGCGTAAGGTACCATCAGTTCTTCAAGAATGGAAGTGTCGCCGCTCTTTATGAGCCAATCGCTGGGCTTACCAATTATCCCTGCCTTCTCTTTTCTCAAGGAGTCAAGGGTCCTGAGCCATTGGAGCCTTATGTTGTCTAGTTCAGAAATCAAGAAGACTGGTATACCTTGCTCGCTAGCATAACTTTGGACTTCTAAGCTTGCCGCTAGTCCGTTAGCAGTACCAAAGGGTAACAGTAGTACGCCAGCCCTAAGGTAGCTCTTTGCTACCTCTTCGCTACCACCGCTCAAGAACACTAAGGCTTCTGGTTGCTCGTTTTCCTCTAGAGTGACCCCGTGCTGAGCAAAGAAACGTTTAGCAGACTCAATGTCTGAAGCGTAATTTGGGTAAATGGGGCTGTACACAAACTTTACTTTCATAAACGATCACCTCGCTATCTGTATGGCGGACCAACTTAAGGCACTGACCACCACAGCAGCCGTCAGCACGCCAGCAGTTATGGCGGACCACGCTTCTGTTCTACTGAGGTCGAGAGCATCTGCGAGCAGAGCGCCCGTAAAAGCTCCAGTACCAGGTAAGGGAATACCGATGAACAAAGCCAACGATACTGCCAGACCCCACTCGTACTTCTTGAATCTCCTCAAGGACCTTTCAATGTGGGCTTCATACCAAGACTTGACGCGCTCGACTGCCAAGAGGTGTTTCTTGAGTGAGCCGAAAACCTCATACACTACTATGCCCATGAGCGCGTTACTCAGGAAAGCAACAACAAATACCCAAGACAGCGGGAGGCCTTGGCTCAACCCAAAAGGTATGCTGCCCCGGCATTCTACGACGGGGCTCATGGAGATCAATATCAGATACAACCAATCGTTCCTAATTAGCGCAAGCATCGTCCCAATGCATTGTAATACAATAGTGCTATGCTCGAGAAGGCTAGAGTTGCTTTGTTAGCGCTTCTGATGCTTATAGGGTCCATATTTGGCAAGTCAACCATAGGCCCGTTTACCCCAGCAGAGGTGTCTCATGCTGAACAGGTCTACCAAAGATACGTGGAAGACACGTTGGTGAGAAAACTTCAACAGGTCACGGCATCCACAGCTTTGCACAGCGTGGGTTTTGTGAGTGCTGAGTTGAAGCAGGTGTTATTCGACAGAATGGAGGTTACCCGCAACTACAACTTGGTGCTAGAAACACGGCAGGGCCTCAAGGTTTATTACAGGCTTCACCTAGTAGATGGAGACTTGACTTGCTATACGCGCTTCAACGCAACAGCTGTGTTTTTCAAAGAACACGTTAACATCAGGCCTGCAAGCTTATATGTGGTACCTGTGGGACCAAGCAAATGCTCAGCGGGACTTCTTGAGGCGTCCAGACAGAACCATTGAATATACGTGGTCCAGTATTTCTTCAAAAGCCTTGTCTCTGTAATCCCTTGGTCTTGGTAGGGGTACCTTTACTTCGCCTATGATGCGAGCAGGACGAGCGCTCAAGACAACTATGCGGTCGGCTAGGAATACCGCTTCTTCCATGTTATGCGTCACCATGAGTACGGACTTCAAAGGCAGTTTACCGCTCATCCACAAATCCACCATCTGTTCTCTCAGGTCAGCAGCAGTGAGTATGTCGAGGGCTGAGAATGGTTCGTCCATGAGGAGTACCTCTGGTTCCACGGCTAAAGCTCTAGCAATACCAACTCGCTGCTTCATTCCTCCTGAAAGCTCCCTGGGGTAAGCGTCTTCAAATGAATCCAAGCCCACTAAGTCTATGTACTTCAGGGCCGTACGTACCCTCTGCCTAGGCGGTACTTCTCGTGCTTCTAGCACGATCTCTATGTTCTCCTGTACAGTAAGCCAAGGTATGAGCGCGAAGTTTTGAAACACCATGCTTACATTGGGGTTTGGCCGTGGATTAGGCTGCCCCTTGTAAAGGACCTCGCCACTGTAGTTCCCCAGTATGCCACTGAGTATTCTGAGGATTGTTGACTTACCCGAACCTGAAGGCCCTACAATGCAGAGGAACTCGCCCTCATCTACAGTAAGGCTAATGTCCTCTAAAACCGAGAGCTTCTTCCGGTTTTCCTCGAAGGTCAAATTCACGTTTCTTAGCTCGAATAGGGCCATGCTATCACTCGGTTAAATTATACTTTTCGGCTGCCCGCTGATACCAAGGTCTCCAGAACAGCATATTGACCGCCACGATCAGCGCCGTCATAGCCAACACGACCAGTATTAGTGCTTTGCTGTTCGCGGTGGAGCTCACCAACAGCGAGCCAATACCAGGTATCTCAAAAGTACTGTGCCCAAACTCCACATGTTCTGCCACTATGGAAGCGTTCCAAGCCCCACCCCATGCTGTTAAAGCGCCTGTTATGAGTGGCGGGAGGATGGCAGGTATTAGTATGGATCTGTAGTACATGAGTCCTTTTATGCCAAATACCTTAGCCATTTCAGTGAGCGAACCTGGTAGCAACATAGCACCCTTGCTCATGTTAAAGAGTGCGTACCAAAAAGATCCTGTCAACAGCAGTAGTATCGAAAAGAGCTCCATGTTTTCTCTTCCTGCCAGAGCCACTATGGGAGGGTAAAAGATGACAGCAGGCACGCTGCCCAGAACAGAGGCCATAGTGTAGATGTTTTGGGCGGTTTCTACGGACTTAATGCTTCGTATCACGAATGGGAGCGCTATGAAAACTGATATGATCACAGCCGCTATGACACGCATAGCGGTTATGACAAGAGCCGCGGGTATTTGCACCAAAACGTCCCAAGGATATGGTGGCGTCAGCAACCAAACTATAAGCCAAACAAAAGCAATGGCCGCCAACACTGAGACGGTTATCAGCACAAACTTGGCCAGGCGAGAACTCATTCTCTCACCCACAGACACCAAGCGTACTAAGGCGCTATCTATCCTCAATGCTCTACCCAGAGCGGATAGGACATCCACCACTGTGGGCCACTCGGGGGCCGTCCCGACGGCGTTATAGCGGAAAAGTTCGGCCCACCTTACCAATGGCCTGAATACTACCAACTGCAAAAGAGCGTTGATCAATATAATTGTTCCAATAGAAAGCAAAACTCCTGTGGTATTACCTTGAGACAGATAATTCATCATGGTTGTGCCCAAGCCAGGCAGTCGAACGTCTCTATTCCCCAGGCTGATTATTTCGCTAGCCATGAGGAAGTACCAACCGTTGGCCATGCTCACGCCACTATTGAAGACAATAGTAGGAACCATAGCAGGCAAGTATATGCGTTGTATGGCAAAACCAGGCGTGAAGTTGAAGGCCAGGCTGAGCTCTTTAAGGTCTTTGGGTAGGGTCTTTATGGTCTCATAGACGCCAAATGCGATGTTCCAGGACTGGGACGTAAAAATGAGGAAAATGGCCGCCAGTTCGTATCCAGCGCGTGCCCCCCTGAATAAAGCTACGAACATGGTTACAGCTACAGGGAAGAAGCCGAGTATGGGTACTGACTGAAGGACATCTAGTACAGCCAGCATGATCTTCTCACGGCGCGGACCCCGAGCCGCCGCTACCCCGTATACAATACCAAAGGCCAATGACAGCATGTACGCCGCCAGCACGCGATAAGTAGAGTAGAAAGCTGCCGTTACCAGCTGCACACCATTCTCCACCGTCCCGCCTCTTTCACAAAAATAGTTGACTACCTTGGCCTGAGGCTTAAAGCTAATTAGGAGTTTTCTTCTTGGTTCTCTTCTTCGGTTTCTAGGTGAATTTCTTGCTCGTCAGAGTCCACCCACACTAGCTCAGCGAATCTTGCCCAATCGAGTAGATTCCTTACATAGGTCTGTATCTCTCGCTCCGTGTAAGACCCATCTATGATTTCCTCAAGAAATTCCAAATCTACGGCATGCTCCTCGTTTTGAGCCAGCGCCGTGAGCAGCATCTCCATGTAGGGAAGGTTGCTCAACACGGAAGCAATGTATTCCTTGCGCTCCTCCATCGTTCCCTGGGTGAATTTGCGTCCGGCTTCTGTAAAAAGCACATCGCCGTTGTCTACATCCACAAGGCTGAACAGTTGCGCAGTCTCAATGGTGGAAACCAGTTCGTCTATGTTGTGTCCTAACGACCGGCCCAACTTATAAAGGTCAACGCGACCACCCTCATCGTCGAGAATCTCGAGAAGACCTAGAACTTCGCTGACCCGAGCTTTAGGTAACGGACTACTATCCATCTTGTGCATCAGTCCTCCCGCTTTGCTTATTGGAGCTGCATTCCCAATGCGTAAATTCTATCACAAGCGAACCGCAGGTGCTTTTTAGGCTTTCCAGAGGATAGGTCCTACGGCTGTCATTTCAACTTGCAGCAGCCCAATCCTCTGCAAGCCACTGATAATGCCGCGCACAGCACTGGCGTTCAACGACCAAGAGTACACGTCTTTGGGATCAGAGTATGCCGTGACAGTGTTTCTAACTATTTTTTCCATCTGCAAGCCCAGAGCTTGCGACAGCACGTAATGGACAAGCCTTTCGATAGCTTCTATGTTTGCGTCGATGAGCTCACGCCTGCCAGGACTTCCGTGGCTAGGTACAAACAGCTCAAATTCGTCACGGACTTTCTTGAGAGACTCCAAAGCCCTTAGGCCATCATAATGGTATGGAATGCCGTATTTTGCCAGAATCTCCTTGCCGAAGAAAGCGTCAAAGCCAAATAGTGTGTCTTTGTCTGCCAGTCCTTTCAAATAAGGTGTGTGACCAGGGAGCTCAACCCATGTTAGTTCAGGACTCTCTGGCTCAATTTCGTTAACGGGTACTTTTTCGGGGTTCATTTCCTTTGGGTAGAACCCACCAAAGTACATAGCCGGTACGTGTTGCTGCAAACGCAGGAATTGCAGAGCTTCTTCACAGGTGCTCACCCTTATGCTATTCTGTAACGCTAGTTTTACACCGCCGCAGTGGTCTAAATGATGATGTGACAGGAAAACAGTTGAAGGTCGCTTTTCGTCTATTAAGTTACGAAAACCTTTTCCAGCTGGTGCGTCGACGACAAGCCGAAGTTCACTATTCCATAGCACGTTTGTTTGTTTTAGGTCAATGGTCTCCCACATGGCACTCCCCCAAAAGCCTAAGCACCTCATGCACTGCTAGTGGTATGGCATCAGAAACCTCTGCGCTTAACTCAGTCCCCGCCTCAACGTCTTTGGCCTCTATGAGCACAAAGTACGTTTTCTGCGGCCGAACGCTTCCTGAGAGCCTCATTAGGTTTATAGCTTCCACGGGGTCTAAAGCGTGTGCGGTAGCGCTGCGATACCGAGGCACGTGGCTTTCTTCGAAGACAGCAACTGCGCCAGGACTGAATCCGCATCGACATGCATCTATGAAAATGAGTAGTTCCTCGCCTTTGTATACGTTCATCAAGCGAAAAACATCCGTTTCCAGGTCCGCCTTCGTCACTTGATTGAGAGAGGGCAGGGCTTCTAATACCGCCCTGCCCACACCATCATCACGCATGAAGCTGCTCCCTAGAGCAGCTATCAAAGCCCTCATTTTCTAACCAGATGAACGGAGCAAGATATGCAGGGGTCGTATGCTCTAGGGACAAGCTCCAAGTGGAACTTCAGTTCATCATCAGGAAGGTGTTTCATTCCTTCCGCCATCAACTTGATGTCCCGTTCTATGATGGCTTGGTTCATGGCTGTGGGCGTTATCACATCAGCGTCGACTAGCTTGCCTTGTTCGTCGTAGGCTACGTTGTACACAAGTAACCCTCGCGGTGCTTCAGTAATGGAGACACCTCTACCTGCCCTAGGCTGCACAGGTGCAAGGCTGTCTCCCCAAGGCTCGTGGTTCATCAGTGCGTCAATTATGCGTATGGATTCCTCTACGAAGTACACGAGCTCTATGGCTTGCGCTAGGTTGTTGTAGAGTGCATTGTCAAAATCGATGGTACCCTTGAGCTGCTCAAAGTGTTCTTTCGCTTTTCCTGTTAGCAGGTGCCCGTTTAGCTTGAGCCTTGAGAGTGCGCCAACCATGTAGGGTTTTCCCTTGAAAAGGCTTTGCTTAGCGTAGGAGTGGGGGACTACAAACTCTACAATGTGGCTTCTGTAATCCTCCACGGGGAACTCGTCGCCTTCAGACGAATGTATGTAGTCTCCATAGACTGTGTAGCGACCGCCCCTCGGCTTTACAGCTAGGTGGGTTATGGGCTGGTGTGTGTGCGGGGGTATATTCAATGAGGCACAGAGCTGTACTGCTAGTTCTGCGTAGGGCAAAGACTCCACGAGCAAGCCACGCAGATAATTCAGGTCCTCCTTGCTGGGTAGTTTGCCAAATCCTCCTACCAAGGCATTCTCTTGGTGAATCTCCCGCGAGCCCAGCAGCCTCATGATCTCGTTACCCGTCTTCTTGAGCATGAGCCCTTTGGTTACCTCTACCCCGAACTTGTCCACCATTTGTAATGCATCAGGGTAACCCAAGAAGTCAGGGAGGGCTAGCAGGAACACGTGTAGAGCATGGCTTTCTATTTGGTCTCCAAAATACAGAAGTTCTCTGACCATGTTAACCGTCGCTGTGGGCTCTATACCAAAAGCCTTCTCTGTGGCTTCGATAGCTGTGAGCCTGTGAGCAGCAGAACATATAGAGCAAATCCTGGGGAATATCGCCACCGCTTCGTGATAAGGCCGTCCACGGAGGAAGGCCTCGAAAAGTCTCGGCCCTTCGGTCAGATTGAATTGAGCTAGTTTGACCTGATCTTGCTCGATCTCCACTGTTATGCCACCTCTGCCTTCCACGCGGGCGAGGTGGTCTACTCTGACTATGCGCTTAGACATTTCGCAACGCCTCCTCCACTTTACTCAGGTCTTTATAGGCGGAGAAAAGTCTCATGCGGTCGAGGATGCGGTCGGTTGGAAGCTCCTTACCTTTGAATGTGAGTGCCATGGCATCACTGTTGTCCACGACTTTGAGCGGACCCCTGCATCCGATGCAGGCCACGTTATGGGAGGGGCACCTGGCTTCGCAACCAGCAACAGTTATCGGTCCTACGCAAGGTTCTCCTCTTTCTATGATCACGCAAGGATTGCCTTTAAGCCTGCATTCAGCGCATACGGGTATGGTCCAGTCCTCTGGCCAAGTCCCCAGTAACAAGGTTGTCAAGAAGTAGATGTAATCCTTCTTCTCTGGTGGGCAGCCGTATAAGTAGAAGTCGACCTTGATGACGCTGTCTAAGGGCTTAGAGAGCCCAAAGGGTAGATGGAAATGCGCGTCGTCTCCGTAGACAGTCCTAATGTTTGTCTCGAAGTCTTGCGTACTATTGAAACCTTGGACGCCGCCATTGACGGCGCAGTTGCCCAAAGCTACTACATACTTTGACCTCTCTCTTGCTTTCTTGGCCTCTTCTTCGTCTTCAGGCGTTGTTACTGAACCCTCGATGAACGATACGTCAAAGTTTGTTTCCTCGTTGTTGGCCCTCGTAGCCATGTAGAATACTTCCAAGTCCACGTTCTGAACGATCTTGAGCAGGTCGTCCTCAAGGTTTACAAAGTTCAGTTGGCATCCATAGCAACCTGTAAGTGCCCATATTCCGACTTTCAGCTTTCTTCTCTCCATCTCGGCCACCTCCTTAGATGAGCCCTGGTGTCGACATGATGTCGTAGTAGGTGAACACGGGCCCGTCTTTGCACATGTAGACCATGTTGGTGGCCGTTCCTGCCACGCAGTGGCCGCACTTGCCCACACCACACTTCATACGCCTTTCCAAGGTCATATAGAGATGGTCAGGGCTGAAGCCGAGCTGAAGCACCTTCCTGAACACGTCCATGTACATGCGCGGTGGGCCACAAACTATGACAGCGCAGTTCTTCGGGTCTACGCCAGTTTGGTCTATGTATTCTGTCGCCCTACCTTTGAGGCCCGGATACTCAGGTTCCCTAGTCACAGTCTGCATTATCAATAGGTTCTCAGCTGTTGTCATGTCGAGCATGGCGTCCAGTTCTTCCCTGAAAAGCAGTTCCGATGAGTAGCGTGCCGTGTTTATTAGTGCAATGCGCCCGTACAACCAACGGTTGTCGAGAGCGTACAGGAACACACCCCTAAGTGGTGCCATCCCCAGGCCTGAGGCAATCAACAGAAGGTCTTTTCCTTCCATAGCTTCCATGGGGAAGCCATTGCCGTAAGGACCACGAATGCCGACTACGTCACCCGGCCTTAGCTTGTGTATGACAGACGTTACGCGGCCTACTTTCCTTATGCACAGCTCAAAAAAGCCCTTTCTCGTTGCGGAAGAAGTAATGGATATGGTAGATTCTCCTACTCCAGGGACGGCTATTTGTACGAACTGACCAGGCTTGTAGGTCCACGTGCTAGCTAAGTCTTTGTCGTCGAATCTGAACACAAAAAGCTTCTCTTTGTCCGTCAGGTCAAAAACACGGACCACGTGCGCCTTGTTCAGCTTATAAAGATCAGTATAGTTGTCAGTCTTCATGGACTTTCGCCTCCATCAAATGGGTGATGATGCCCATGTAGCTGATGCCTGCTGGGCAGAAAGCAGTGCAACGCCCGCAACCTACGCAAAAATCGCAGTGAAGAGCCTTGACGTACGAGTTTTTGCAGTTGTAACGATGCCTAAACCTGTCTACTTTGTGTTCCCTGAAATTCTCCCCGCCAGCCACTAATCCGTGGTCATGGAACTGGCAGCTGTCCCAGCGGCGGAAGCGCGAAGCTGATGACAGTTCTACATCAGGCTCGTCCCACACCTCGTAGCAACGGCAAGTGGGGCACGTCATCGTGCAGTTTCCACAACCCAAGCACCTCTTGGCTTCCTCTTCCCAGATCGGGTTGTTCCAGTTTACTTCCAGCACGTAACGTACGTCCGACAAGGACATGCACATGGGGAACGATAACTGTCTTCTCTTCTCGTGCTCCTTGAAATCATCGATGTCTTTTAGCGTGGTGCCGTGGAAAAGTTGGCTGTTGTCGTCAATGATCTTGTGGCCGGTAGGTGAGCCTACTCTTATGAGCCAGCCTTCTTCGATAGGGTGTAGGAACAAGTCAAAACCTTCATCCACCCAATCTGCATTTCTTACATTGGAGAAGTTGTACTGGTCGGGCATGTCCGAAATACCTACAATGAGTGCCTTCTGACGCCTGACAGCATACTGTTTCTCTTCCAGGCCTGGCTCCATGTAGACAGAGTCCAGTATCATGAGCCCTTTTATGTCGTAGGCATGGACCCCGAAGATGACAAAAGGTTGAATGTCCTCTTCGGGTGTGCTGTAGCTAAAGTCCCTCAATCCTACTTTGAAGAGCTCGGAAAGGGGTTCAAAAAAGAACTTCTTCGGTGGCATCACCGTGCGAGGATATTCGGTGACAACGTCATTGGGGTCCCTCATCTCCCTGAAGTCGTAGAACTTTTCCGAGATGCGGTGAGGCGCGTACACCTTCCCGTAGCGCTCCAAGACGCGCAAGAACTCGTGGAAGTTCTCCTTTCTTAGCTTTGTGTATCGCATCAGACCACGCTCCTATTCCAGGATCCAATTTTTAAGAGCATGTTAATATGCTAATTCAAGGTGCAATTCCGTGTAATACCCCTTAGGGTATTGCTTTAATGACTTAGGTTAGAATTTAGGCAGGTGGGTGGGAGGTACGCGGAGCCGCCCGGCTCCGCGCTCTTGACATATACTTAAACCGTATGGGAGAGAAGAGGTTCCCAAGAATAGGACAGCGCGTCACGCTAGTGGTTTCTTCGGATCACGGCGACGAGTACTACCCCAGTCGTGTCGAAGACGTGACTGATGACCTTCTGGCTTGCTCCCAGCCCATGTATCAGGGGGCATACGTCAAGTTGTTTTCGGACGTGTTAGATGTGCTGTTCTTGTACCAGGGTAGCTTTTACAGATTGCCATGTTCGTTGTTGGAGCAGGGTGCTTCGGATCCACCTGTGGCGTTGTTACGCCCCATGGCTCCTGCTTACCGTTCCGACAGGCGGAACTTTGTCAGAGTGCCGTGGCTCTTGGCTTGCCGAGTCTTGCCAGTTAGAGATTTTCCTAAGGACAATTGGGCCTACTGGGATGTGACGGCGGCTGACGCTCTTGATGCCACTGTAGTGGATATAAGCGCAGGAGGTGCACGCATTGCCCTAAAACAGCCTGTAGCGGTTCGCGAGAAACTGCTCTTGCGTGTTACGCTTCCAGAGCCAAAGGCAACAGAGCTTCTGTTGAGGGCAATTGTGAGGCGAGTGGAAAAGGACGCAAGAGATGTGGTTCAGTCAGGTGTCGAGTTTGTCGATGTGTCCAACAAGGAACAGGACGCTCTAATAAGAGCTGTGTTGCACCGTCAGAGGGAACTTATTCGTAGGGGTTTCTACTTGTCTGAAGTATCAGAGTGACTTTCTCGCCAACCTAGGTACAGTGCCCCTAGTCCCCAAAAAACTGCTATTAGTCCAGCAGTAGGCGACTTTAGCGCAGTTGCAGCTCCAGCTAGGATTAGGAAGCTTCCCAGGTACATAGGATGCCTAAAACGGTCTCTTATGCTCTTCTTGGCGTGCGTGTATGCATAGTGCTCCTCGGCTCTACCCACCAAATAGGCACCTAAGCACACAAGGAACATCCCCAATAGGACGGCGGGCAAGGGTACAGACTTTGGAGCACGGATAGCACCAAAGGCAAATAACACAGAAAGCAAGGCCCATACAGGACTGATCCTCAGCATGGCTAACGTATATAATAGAGTATCATGGAAGGTTTTTACATAAAACGCGCCAAATGCCCTGTATGCCATCAAGAAGTTTCCATTTCACGTTTGAAATACGGCTCTTACACTGTAACGTCTCGCGACAGCGACCTTCACAACTGGGTGACGGGCCCAAACCCTATACACTACTTGCCCGTAGTATGCGGTAACTGCGGTTACGCTGCATTGGAAAGTAAGTTCGAAGAACTGAGTCCAGAGGAATTGAAAAAACTGCTGCCCTATTTGGCTAAGAAAAGGGTGACTGGGGTCAGGGCACTTAGCCACGAGAGGACTGCAGAAGAAGCCCTTGAAGGACTGACGCAGGTATTCGAGCAGTATCAACTCAGGGGTGTCGACCCTTACACTTTGGGTTACACAGCTCATAGCATAGCCTGGCTACACAGGGAAATGGGAATGTCCGAAAAGGAGAAGGAGTGGTTGGAGAAAGCTCTCAATTTCTACTTGAAAGCTTATGAATCTAGCATGAAGCTACCAGAAGCCATAGGAGAAAGTGGCCTTTCTTACCTCATAGCCGACCTGTACGGCAGGTTGGGGGAATACAGGTACGCGTTGCAATGGGCGTCTCGAGTAGTGCAGATGCCGGCTGACAAGAAGAAACCTCTTTTTGATCAGCTTTCCAGAGAGCTGTGGCAAAACCTGAGGGAGAGAAACAAAGAGCAGCCGCCCTCAGATCAGCCGTGGCAGGGCAAGGTGAAACAGCTTTTCTTGCAATTGCTCACCTCGAGGAACATTTCCACTTCTGTGTACGATAGCCTTGTTAAGAACATGGGGCTTTGGAGCATGCTAGAGTCCCTAGAACAGATAAAGGGTCTTTCCAAGGAGGAACTCCAGCAGGTGGCGTCTTTTGAGTGGGTGGAAAAGGTAAAGGAACTGTCTAAAGGGAAGGTTATAGTTGGTTTGGCTACGATCGAAGCTGCGTGCGAACCACGGGACGGAGAGCCCGCTGTCTATGTGTTCCCCGATGCGGAACCCAAACCTCCTTGCTTGTGGGTCTGCGACAAAGATAGAGTAACCAAGGGCAGGCTCTTGTGGCAGGGTTTTGGGTTCGTCAAAGGCTCTGTCAGGAAGGTCTACATATGGGAGGTGCTGGCTTGAGAAACTACCTAGTCTTTGAACTTGGTGGCCGCAAGTACGGTTTTGAGTTGCCAGCTGTAGTCGAAATAGTCGTACCTCAGAAGGTCTACCGCATTCCGCGAAGCAAACCCCACGTGTTGGGTTTGTGCAACATCCGCGGCAGCATTTTGCCTGTGGTGGACATCGCCGCGTCCCTTGGCGAACGGCGCCAAGAAAGTATAGAACAGCGCTACATATGGATGCGTCTTGGAAGCGACGAAGCAGCGGTCCCTGTCGACAGAATCGTTGGCGTAGTGAAGGCAGAAGATGGTGCTCTCAAAGAGCCGCCAACTGAACTAGTCGGGAACGGCGCGGTTAGCAAAGTACTCATGATAAGTGAACAGGTCGTGCTGTTATTGGAGCCTGAAGCGCTGGTGAGGTGAGGAGTTTGGAGACAAAAGAGTACCTTCCCATATTTGTCAGCGAGAGCTACGAGTACTTGAGTTTATTGAACAACAACCTGGTTCTGTTGGAGCAAAACCCATCCAACAGGGATGCCATGAGTGAAGTGTTCCGAGCTGCCCACACTCTGAAAGGCATGTCGGCCACTATGGGTTACCAACCTTTAGCTGAAGCAGCTCACAGGCTAGAGAGCATGCTGCAACCTTATAGGGACAGCACGAGACCTGTAGAGCAGTCTATCATTGAGCTCGGGTTTCGGGTGTTGGATTACATAGAATCCCAGGTCAAACGGATTGAGGCCGGGGAAGAGCCGGGGCCCTTTGAAATGGCGGATCTGGGGCAAGAAGAAGCTACTTCGGCTGTCGTCGAATCTGCCAGCGGCTTGGGAGCTTACCACGAGGCGGTGCTGAAGCAAGCCGTGACTCAAGGATTGAACGCGGCGGTCATTGTGGTGCAATTGAATCCGAACACTCTTATGAAAAGTGTGCGTGCATTCATGGTGTTCAAAGTCGTAGAAGACCTTGGTTTTGAGGCAATTCATTCGGAACCCGAGGCGGAGAAGCTAGAACGAGAGGAATTTGATGATCAGTTCAAGATATGGGTGGTAGGCAACGGTAACCTCGAGACATTAAAGCAACGTATGCTTCAAATTGCTGAAGTCGAATCGGTGGTTGTACAGCCCGTTGCTGATAGCGAGGCGAACCCGCATACGCTTGCCGAATTAGACCTTCAACATAAAGCAGCCAATCAGAACACAACGGCCAAGCCGGACGCTGAAAAAGCTCAACAAGGTGGCTCCAAAGTTGGAACGACCAAGTCGTATATCAGAGTTCCGGCAGAACAGGTGGATGCCCTAATGTCTGCCATTTCGGAATTGGTTTTGGGCAAGGCTGAACTAGAACTAGCCATATCTAGTGGGAACAAAGAGTTGTTGGAGGAAACATTTGAGAGGATAAGCCGCTCGATCGGTAGGGCCCAAGCTGAAATAACTGCAATGAGAATGACTCCTCTGTCCTTCGTGTTCGAAAGATTTCCACGCATGGTGCGGGACTTAGCCAAAGAACTGGGCAAGGAAGTCAGATTCACCATGCAAGGCGCTGATACGGAGATAGACAGGGGCATAATAGAGCGTTTGGCTGATCCGTTGGTACACTTGCTGCGCAACGCCATTGACCACGGGATTGAACTGCCTGAGGAGAGAGTAAAGTCGGGCAAGGATGCTGTCGGGAACCTAACGTTGGCTGCTTACCATGAGGGGAACAGTGTGTACATCGTGGTCGAGGATGACGGCAGGGGTATTGACCTCAACAAAGTGGTGGAGCGCGCAGTGGAGCGTGGGCTTACGACGCCTGAACAGGCAAGCCTACTTAGCAGGGACGAGATTCTGTCTTTCTTGTTCACACCAGGCTTTTCCACAGCGGATAGGGTTACTGAGGTTTCTGGCAGGGGCGTGGGAATGGACGTAGTAAAGAAAGTTGTCGAGGAGTTGGGAGGCTCAGTGCAAATACGGTCTACCTTAGGCAAAGGAACTACGGTCACTATGAGGCTACCCTTGACTATGGCCATAATTAGCGCTTTGCTAGTAAGAGTTGGATCGGAAGTGTACGCACTGCCGCTATCAGTTGTCGAAGAAATCACTGACGCAGCTAAGGCTCTGCAGAAAACCCCTCAAGGAGACCTTTTGATAATAAGGGGAGAGATCCTGCCTGTTTGGTCCCTAGGGAGTGTATTGCAAGCAACTGAAACCGAGGGTGAGCGACATTTCGTTATAGTCAAGCATGGTCAGAAGAAGGTGGCCATAGCGGTCAATGAAACCGTGGGTAAACAGGAGATAGTCATAAAACCGCTGCGTTCGCGTTTTGTGCCTCAGTTCGTAGATGGTGCAACGATTCTGGGCGACGGCACAGTCAGTTTAGTATTGAATATATCTGCGTTGTTGGAGGAGTTCAGGAATGGAAGATAAAGATCTGCAAGACCCGTTGCTAATGGATGCTTTGAAGGAACTAGCCAACATCGGGACAGGGCATGCAGTCACTGCTCTATCGCAGATGATGGGGAAGTTTGTAAACATCACGGTGCCTGAAGTCTACGTTGTGAGTTTGGGGAAAGTGGCAGAAACCTTAGGGGACGCAGGCGAAGAAGTCTCTGCTGCTTACGTAGGCTACCATGGCGAGTTAGATGGCGGTGCTATGGTCGTCTTTGACCGTGACTCCACTTCCAAACTAGTTGCTACTTTGGTAGGTGCGGAATTAGACTTGCAGGACCCCATGGCTGCTTCAGTGGTGCAAGAGGTAGGCAACATATTGGTGGCTACCTTCGTTAGTGCCTTAGCCCAGTTTTTTGGCAACATCATTTACCCTGAGCCACCAGCGGTAGCTATAGACATGCTTGGGGCTATACTCAATGTCCTCCTAGCTGAAGTGGGGCAGCATGCAGACTACCTAATCGTGGCAAAAACGAACATTTCCATAGAGGATGCCAACATAAGGGGATGGCTTATCGACATACCCACTCCACAAAGCTTCCAGAAGATTGTGGGGAAACTCGGGTTATGAGCCGTGTGGTCCACGCAGGCATAGGAGAAACAGTGGTTATGCAGGGAGTGGGCCAGATCTCTGCTATTGGGCTCGGCAGTTGCGTAGCTGTAGCTATGTACGACCCTAGTCAGCGAATAGGGGGAATGGTGCACGTACTCCTACCTGAGTCACGGGGTCAGAAAACAGAACTACCCGGTAAATTTGCTGATACGGGTGTTCCTTACCTACTTGACTTGATGTTGGAGAAAGGGGCCTTTGTAAACAGGCTTGTAGTGAAGATAGCTGGGGGAGCGTCGCTCATGAGTGTCAATGTGGGCAGTTTTGGGGACATCGGGAAGCGCAACGTGGAGGCAGTTAGGACCGCCCTGTCAAATCTAGGTTTAATGGTTACAGCAGAAGACGTAGGAGGACATGAGGGGCGAACCTTCACCCTAGATGTTGGAACTGGTGTATTCACAGTGAAAACCGTAAGAGGGGGTCTGAGGCAGATTTGACGGACAGGAATCTGCTGATAGCTGCAAAGAAAGGAGATCAAAGGGCAAGGGAACAACTGCTGATTAGCCTTGGTAAAGTCATTCAGCGGCAAGCTGCTCATCTCACTTATTACAACCTATCTTTGGAATGGGACGACCTGACAGCTGTGGGTCTTATTGCTGCCAATGACGCTATTGACCTATACAATATAGATAGCGGAGTAGATTTCCAGCACTTTGCAAGCCGCATCATAAGAAACAAGATGGTAGATTACTTGCGCTCCTTCGGTACTTTTACTAGAAATGATGTAGCCAAATACAAGCGTGGAGAGCTTACGTTGAACAAAGAGGAGCTGTCTTTAGAAGCTCTTCTTGAGGAGGGAATCACACTGAAAGGTGAAGATGCTCTGCTTGTGGAGCTGGAAGCTGCGGTGGCTCAGTTGCCACCAAGGTTGAAGAAAGTACTGCAGCTTAGGTATGTAGACAACTTCACGGTAAAAGAGTCTGCCGAGATCATGGGTGTCACCCCGGGTCGAATCTCGCAGCTTGTGGGCGAAGCCTTAGAAATGCTTCGCTGCAGCCTTGGTATAGAATTACAGAGAGGAGATCAAGGCACAGGCAATGCTTAGAGGTATATATAACGCAGTTTCCAGCGATCTCATGTTGCTTAGGATGCAGGGTGTCATAGAAGAAAACCTCTTGCATCTTCAGACCCCGGGTTACAAGCAAAGAAGCTTTGCAGCTACGCTTGTGGAGGAAAGAAACGTCAGAGGCTCAGGAAGGATTGCTTTGGGTAACCTCATGGAGTATCCATTCGTTACTGCGACTCCCGGTCAACTGGAACAGACTGGTCGCGCTCTCGACTTAGCCGTTAGCGGAGGGTATGTGGCTGTAGACACGGGAACGCAGAAGTTATGGGCGTCAAGCTTGAGCATGTTGGTGGACGACCAAGGATATTTGGTATCACCCGAAGGTTATAGAGTGCTTGGACGTAAGGGCCCTGTCAAGTGGGAAGAGGGCATGAGCATAGATGAGCGAGGCAACATAGTCAAGAATGGCGAGACTGTGGACCAGTTGCTCATATCAAATATCGAAGTGGAAGAAGTAGTGCAGGACCGCTACTTTGTTGGCAACGAAGTGGCCGGCAATTTCAAAGTGTATTCAGGCTACTTGGAGCAGAGCACCGTCGATGAAGTGGAACAAATGACACTGATGATCCAGATCTTAAGGCAGTACCAGGCAAACGCGCGCGTTATACAGAGCGAAGATGCCGCTCTAAGTCGACTCATAAACCTCATGGCATAGGGGGGTGTGGATTCATGATAGACGTGTACGGTGCAGCCAAAGCAAGCATGAAGCTTTCTGTAGCATATTTAGACTCTATTTCCTACAACATCGCCAATGTAAACACTCCTGGTTTTAAAGCACTTCTGCCCATCGAGCAGTGGGGTGGCAGCACCAGCATGCCTACTGCTAAGGGCTACCGAGACGTGACCGTGGGCAGTCGGTTTTCAAGTATAAGCGATCAAAGGCTCGGTGTGTTGACTCTTCCTGCGGGTCATGCTCTAATGAACCCCAAAGCCTACTTTGTGGTCACCGATGGTGAAGCTAGGTGGTTAGTGAGAAGGGGCGACTTTGTTCCCGACGTGGAAGGACACTTAACTTTGTCAGGCTTGTGGGTGTTGAACGACAAAGAACAGCTCGCTACGAAGGAAGATCTTGAGAGTAGCACGTTACTCATCGTGGAAGCCAATACGGAGCAATATGAAAGAGATAGCGTAGGATTCATACCTCGCGGCGATGAGAAACGCTTGGGTGCCCTAGAAGCGGGCCTGGTGACTGGCAGACTTGAGGTCTCCAACGTGGATCTAGCCTCTGCGATGACTAAGTTGATTCTCGCACAGAGGGCATATCAGTTTTCATCAAAAGCTTTCAGAAACGCTGACGAACTGATAGAGAACAGCATCAACATCAGGGGAGGTTAGTGCATGCCAGCTCCTAGCATAGAGGAACTCGTAAGCAGAGTGGACCGCATACTCCCCGTTCCCTCAGCTGCCATGCAGGTTGTTAGATTGCTGGACCTTGCTGATTCTAGTGTAAAGGACGTAGCCAACGCGCTTTCTCAAGACCAAGGGCTAACGGCTAATGTCCTGAAGCTTGCCAATTCAGCGTATTATGGAATGCCACGCAGGATAAGCCTGCCCATGGAAGCCATAGCGTTGTTAGGCTTCAAGACGATTCGAAGCATCGTCTGGGCTTCTGTGATGGAGGTCCTGTACAGCAGGCCGCTGGTAGGGTATAAGCTCGAAAGCGGGGCCTTGTGGCAACATTCTTTGGCTGCGGCTGCCATTGCTAAGTACTTGGGTATAAAGTTCAGGTTGAGGGACCCTGAGAGCTTATATGTGGCTGGTTTGTTACATGATGTGGGCAAACTCATTCTGAACCTTTACTTGCCGGTGGAGTTTGGCCGACTTATGGCTCTGGTAGAGCAGGGCGAGACCTTTGCAGAGGCTGAGAAGGAAGTGTTAGGCTATGACCACGCTGAGGTAGGCGGCGCAGTTTGCGAAAAGTGGCAATTGCCAGATGTTATAACGCAGGGTGTGCGTTACCATCATAGCCCCAAAGAAGCTACCAATGAAAGCGCTCACATAGTGCATTTAGCTAACGCCATTGCACTGACCTTGGGGCAAGGGACCTTAGGAGCGGCCACATTGGCGGCTTCCTTGGACGAGGAAATCGTGGCCAAATATGTGCCTACGGAAGAGGCTTGGGAGCGGCTATTGGACGAAGCTAGAGAACAAGTGATACTGGTGCTCCAAGTTGGGAAAGGCTAAAGATTGGAAAAGGATTTCCGAAAACACAATTGGTGATGGATATGAGGATTGACGGCAGCGGTTCTATAGACCCAAGACATGTGGAATTGGTTAAGCGCGTCGCTGAGCGTTTTGAAATAGGTGGCATAGACCGAGATAAGAAAGTAGGCAAGCGCGACACGAGTTTAGTGCTGGCCAGAGTCCTACAGCAGCTAAAGGCGGCTCGGGCTGAAAGGCTAATAGAAGCCAAGACCAAGGCTGATGAGCTGGTTGTCAGTGATGCTGCCATAGCAAAAGCTCTAATTGAGAAGACCAAAGAAGATGCAGAGGCCTGACGTAGGAGACGTAAAAAGAGCACGAGCTATAGTGGCGCGACTCAGCGCGCAGTACGCCAGTTTGGATTCCTTTGAAATTGAACAGCAAACGGCAGAACTGGAAAAGTTGGTCAACAGCATGTCTGAAGCCTTGAAGGATGCTTCCACGCTTTCAGAGGAATACTTGCAGGAATTCGCCCGTTTCGTAACGGACTTGGAGAATTTAGTAGCCTTGGAAAGAGAAGTTCTAAGTTTCTACGAGAGGCTGCTTTCCTCAGGTGTAAAGACCTACGGCCCCAAAGGTAAGGTGGATGGCAAATGATTTGGTCGCTTGAGATCGCTAAGCGGAGCCTCCAGGCACAGATGATGGCTATAAACGTTACCTCTCACAACATAGCCAATGTGAATACCCCAGGTTACAGCAGGCAAGAAGCTGTGTTGCGGACCACGTTGCCTTACAGCGTGGTGTCTTGGTTGGGAGCCAATTACCCGGGCCAAGTAGGTACTGGTGTTGAAGTCAGTAGCATTCGAAGATTGCGCAACGAGTTCGTTGATCTCACATACAGGAACATGAACTCGAAGTACGCTTATTACGCGTCGAAGGACCAAATATATGGCATATTGGAGTCCTCTATCAACGAGCTCTCGGGAACAGGTTTGCAGAAAGCTCTTAGTAACTTCTTCGAGGCTTGGCAGGCGGGTAGCCTAAACCCCGAAGACCCCACTGTTAGGCAGATGATCGTGCAACAAAGCCAGAACTTGCTGGATGCGTTCAAGTATGTCCAGCAGCAGCTTGTGAGTACGCGCCATGATGCCGATTTCCAAGTAGCTGCGCTGGTGGGGAAGATCAACGATATAGGTTATCAGATATCTCAACTGAATCAGCAGATCTCCTTAGCGCTATCACAGAAACAACAGCCGAATGACCTTATGGATCAGCGTGATAAGCTCTTGGACGAGCTCTCGCAATACGTCAACGTGGATAAAGTAGACTTGCCTTCAGGGTCCGTCTCCGTGTTCATAAAGGGGCTCTCCTTTGTCGATGACCGCGAGGTGCACTACATCAAGGCTATCGACAACGATAAGATTAGCGCTGTAGGGGATACTTACGAATACGTCGAAGGCGACCGCACCTACGCGGTTCTGCCCGGCTTGCTATCGGATGGTAAGTGGAACGGAACCATAAGCTTAGGGACTGCTGATCCCTTTAACGGGCACGTGGCAACGTTGTGGATCTCTATGGGAGACACGTTGGTACCTCTGGACGGGGCCCATCTCAACTCTGGCAAACTGGCCGGACTCGTGGAAATGAGGGACAACATCCTAACTTACGGCTCCGATCCTGGTACGGGCCTTCTCATGCGTACGAACGAGATGGCTAAGTTCTTCTTCAGCAAAATCAACGCCATTTTGAGGCAGGGTAAAGATCTACTAGGCAACACATATGTTAGTGACTTCTTCTACGTGGACGCCGATGTTAGCAGGGTTATTGCCAATCTTAACCTAGATCAGGCTGTCGTTAACGACCCTCGAAAGGTGCCCCTGGGTAAGACGGGAGCAGCAGGCGATGGTAGCTTGGCGCTCCTTATAGCTCAGCAGCAGAATACAGCTTTGGATGCGGGTGACGCAGCCCAAGGCGTGCCCGATTACTTGAAAGGCCAAAGCTTGCCACAGGCATGGAGAACGCTAGTCAGCCAATGGGCAGCAGATATTGGGCGTAACCGAGATTTAACCCAAAGCACTGGTAACGTAATGAAAGAGCTGGAGTTGCTTAGGAGCTCAGAGTCAGGCGTCAGCCTCGACGAGGAAGCCATGAACCTGATCAGGTTTCAGAAAGCGTATGCGATGACAGCTCGTATCGTAACCGTGGTGGATGAGATGCTCGACCGCATAATCAACATGGGTATTGTAGGAAGGTGACGTGCCGTGCGTATAACTGACAGCTACATGTACGAACGGGGTATGCAGACACTGCAAACCGTTTTGGGTAGGCTTGCTAACCTACAAGACAATCTGTCCACGGGTAAGCGAATACTACGCCCATCGGACAATCCCTTGGATAGTTCCTTGGTGCTCCATTGGAAGAGCTACGCGGTTCAGGTGGAACGGTGGCAAAAGAACATCGAAGAGCTTAAGAATCGTTTCTCCTTTGCTGAACAAAGCCTCCTCAACGCCAAGGATATACTGCTCTCGGTGCGTGACGTGGTAGTAAGAGCAGGCAGCGACGCCTTGGGCCCTGACGAAAAGGGTGCCATGGCTAGCCAGATGCTGCAGTTGGCCGATGAACTCCTCAATACGTTGAACGCAAAATACGCGGGCCGCTTTGTCTTTGCTAACGCTGAAGTAGACAGGCCCGGTGAGCCACAATGGAAGCCCTTCAAGGCCGCGGTTCAGTATGCGGACGGTACGGTCAAAGTAATGGACACCATAACTGCTGCTGATGCAGAAGTCAATAGGAACCCGGGTAGCCGATGGCTTGTCCTGTTCGAGCCTCGCACCTTCGAAGAGCTGGGAGACCCTCAGCAGGGCACAGCGGCGGTAGAAATAGGAATAAACTCCACCATGCCCCAAGTGCTAGCCGTTGAAGGCTTCCTGCGTTTTTCGGGTGAGGTAGAGGTAAATGGCGTTAAACACAAATCTACACTCATGTTTGACAAGATGTTCGGCTTTGTGGCAGCTCTCAGGCGGAACGAAAGCTTGGCAACGGCTGATGATAGCAGCATGACGCCCCTTGATTACACCGACGATATGATCGACGGCATCACTGGTGCCGTTTCGGCTTTGGGGGCGCGTGTTCAAAGGCTTGAACTCGTGAATAGGTTCTACCAAAACGTGGGCACTAGCGTGGAAGCATTGCGAAGCTCCTATGAGGACGCTGACATGGCGCGCACCTATGTGGACTACACCAAGTTCAACACGGGTTATCAAGCATTGCTCAAGGTCATTGCCTCTATTAGCAGTCGGACTTTGGTAGACTATCTCTGATGTACGTAGTCAAGCGTAAAAAAGGCGAAGCCATACGGATTTCCAAAGACATTACTGTGTATGTGCTTGGCATAGAAAAAGGTTCCGTGCGCTTAGGAGTGGAAGCGCCCAAGGACATACCCATCATCAGGTTGGAAGTTTTACAGACATCTGCTGCGGCTTCTTCCGCTTTCAATTTGGAGAAACTTAAGGGGTTCCTGGAGCGTGAATCAGAAACCGAAGATCAGGGAACTTAGACAGTTCGAGAATCTCCTCTTATACCATCTCCCCTGGGTAGTACTTGCATCGATCACCATAGTTGTCCCTGCAAATTGGCTGAAAACCTGGGGAGTGGCCTACGCTTTTGTTGGTCCTGCTGTGGTGGCTTTGGTCATATCGAAGCAAACGTGGAGCTCGTTTACTGTACCGAAGGCTCACGCGCTGATAGGCGTTTCTTTGTGGGGTGCAGCTATCGTCGTGCGGAGTTTCAGTTCATTGGCTGTGTCTTGGCCCGTGATCTTATATGCTTCTTGGCTGCTGGTGCACCCGCTTTTCAAAGGCATGCCTGCAGCATTAGGCTCTTCAGAAAGGGCTACTGGTGCATGGGTGCGACTAGCCGCTGTATTTGTTGCTGTCGTCGTATGGAATGTGGCGTCTCCTTTGCCCTTTGATATGAAGCTGTGGATACTGGCAATGCCACCATTGGCGGTTTGTGTAAGTATTGTAATGGCTAGCAGAAACAAGTTCTACGTTTCAGGGAAACAATCGTTTGGACGGGAATTCGGGAGTATGGGTAACCCAATGGCGGCGAGCAGTCTCTTGGTTTTGGCGCTGCCTGTGTTTGCCGAGCTTGCGTTTGTTGGAATCGCTAGCGGCCGTTACTGGATGCTCACTGCACTGCCGCTCTACGCGTACGGCCTGGTCTCATCAGCTGGCAGAGCTACAGTAGCAGGCGTCCTTCTTGCTATGCCATTCATTGCATATCGTTCGGTGCAATACAGCCCGTGGTGGTTAGCCGTTTTTATGGGTCTCATCTTTATTGTGCTGTTGTGGAAGAAGCGCTATGCCTCGCAACTTCTCTTGCGCGTCATTCACACGATCAAAAGGGGGATCACCAAGGAGCCACGCTTCTACTTGTGGAGAGACGCACTGAGGTACTATGTACACAACCCCGTAGGCGCTGGCTATGACCAATTCAGGCGAGCGTTTATGCCTTACAGGTCTAGGGAATCGTACTTGGCGGAGCCACCGGTACATTATGACAAGGTGCACAATCTGTTTATCGAAGAACTTACCGAAGGCAGCGCGGTGGGCTTTGTTCTTCTTATAGCCTCGCTAGCCCTATGGTTTTTGACAGGTCCCTTAGTACTCAAAGCCTCTTTGGTGGCTTTCATAGGTGATGGCCTCTTCACTATTTACGATGCGGCCAACTGGGTTTACCTGTGGTCGTTTGGGATCCTAGCACCCCAGCCTCTGACCGTGCCCTTGTGGGCGTGGGCACCAATCGTGGCGGTTCTCCTAATGGGGTACATCATGAGTGCCCTGAACCTATCTGCTCAAACCTTGGCCACGGGTGCCGTTGCGGCACGCCACAGAGGAGAAAGAGATGTGGCTGCACAGCTGTTCAACGCGGCCTACTCCATTTACCCCTATGGGGTAGAGTACATCAGCGAGTGCTATTTGCTGCAGTTGGGCACGTTACACCAAGCCAGACTCTCTTCCGAACAGGCTCAGTCTTTTCATGAGTCTCTGAAGGTTTTGGAGCCTTACATCTACAAGTATGCCCCCAATGTAGACGATATCTACGGTCAGTGGCTCGTCTTCGTTGGGAACTACCCGTCTCTCAGGAATGAGGCAGAGAGGCTGTCAGGCATCCTCTTGGGCTTGAATCCCTATGGGTACAAGGTCCGGAAAGCTTTGGCACACTACCTGGGCAATGCGGGCAAGTGGGACATGGCCATGTCGTATTTGGAGCAGAATGTGGCGGAGTATCCTTTCGACGCTGACTCTTACTACATGCTCGTGATGGCACTAGTGCGTAACGGGCTCACAGGCATGGCAAAGCGGTACCTCACGTTGTGGATGGAACGATTCCCTGAAGACAAGCGGTGGTTAGACTACAAGGCCGCCTTAGGGCTTTAAGATGAGGGCCGTAGTTCCGAACATAACAACGGAGGTGCTATATTGATGCCAAACGCTTACAACGCAGCACGTCAGCGCTTCATAGAGCAGGAAGTACTGAATGCACCAGTTCAGAAGCTGGTTCTCATGGTGTATGACTTGATCATCTCCGCCCTTAATAAAGGCGACGTCATCAAAGCTAGAGCTGCTATCAGAGAACTCATCGACGGCCTTGATTTCGAACGCGGCGGCGAGGTAGCTAGGAATCTGATGAGCCTCTATGAGTACGCGTATCGCAAAATAGGTGACGGCGACAGCGAGGAGGCTCTCAGGATCATCTCTGAACTCAGAGAGGCGTGGGCACAGGCCTTTTATGGGGCTCAGGGTTAAAAACGTAAGGGAGCTATCCGAACAACAAGTTAGGAACAGGCAGGACGCCTGTTACCAATAACTCCATGAAGGAGGTAGTTGAAGTATGGCAACTGCAGATCTGAGCAGGATCAACTCCAACATTGGGGCACTCAATGCCCTTAACTCGCTCAAGAACATTCAAAGCGAGATGGCACTGAGGCAGCTCAGGCTAGCCACAGGTGTGCGTATTAACACTGCAGCCGACGACCCAGCAGGTTTCCGCATCTCCGTGAAGCTGAATGCTCGCTCTCGTGGTCTGTCTCAGGCTTTGGAGAACATTGGCGATGCTAAGAACATGCTCTCCACTGCTGAAACGGGTCTGACCAAGATCAAGGACTTGCTCCTCACCATTCGCGACAAGCTCGTAGCGGGCGCCAACGACACGTTAGGCTCTGAAGAGCGTTTGGCTATTGCTCAGCAGGTGCGCGAGTACATGCACGAAATCGTCAGGCTTGCCCATGAAACGCGTTGGAACGACGTAGGGCTCCTAGATGACTCCTCACCAGCAGCCTCCAATAGCACAGCCAGCACCACGTTCTACTTCCAGACGGGTGCAGACTCCAATGAAACTACAGTGTGGAGCAGGCAGTTCAAGCTGGTGTACAATATCGCTGGTGCCACCGACGTTGAAAGTGTATGGAATACAAGTTGGACTACTTCCGCCGCTTCACTACAGGTCATGATAGCAGCAGCAAATGACATCTCTACGGCTAAGTCTTACTCGGTGTACGACAGCAGCTCTGGAATCACCAGCGCCAGTGCAGCGTTCACAGTGAAGGATGTCTATGAATCTCTGGGAGTTGGCGGTCTTGCTAACATTGCCTCAGCAAATGACACTTCAAACGTCAGCGCTTCTGTGAACGCACTACTTGCAAAGGTGGACGCTACTATTAGGGCGGTATCGGAGTGGACGGCTAGCATAGGCGCACTCAGCGCTAGGTTGGAGACAAAGGAGAAGGCCGTAGCAGCCATGCAGGTCAACGTCGAAGCTTCCTTCAACCGCATCTACAACGCAGACATGGCATACGAACAGCTACAGCTGACCAAGGCGCAGATACTCCAGCAGACTGCTACCGCTATGTTGGCGCAGGCCAACACTGCTCCTCAGCAGATCCTGGCTCTGTTCCGTTAGTTGATGGCAGAATGGGGAGGGCTTTGGCCCTCCCCTTTGAGGAGGCGTGGCCATGGCGCTAGAACCTGAAGAGGTAGCTCGCGTAAATGGAATAAGGAACATAGGGGCTCAGGGGAGCTCCGTTCAGACTTTCTTGGCGGGCCGCGAGGTTCAGCAAACTGTAGAAATACCCGTAGATGTCCAGAACAGGCGCACCCAAAGCGGTGAAAGGGAAAGCCTGGAGGTCGTAGTTAGCAAAGTGAAGAAGATCATGGAAGCCCTTAACCCAAACATAGACGTGAGGTTCGAGCACCATCCCGCCATACGCGATGTCATCCTGGGTTCACGCATAGTGTTCTACGACAAGAAAGAAAAGAAGCCCATCAAAGAGATACCACCTGAGAAGGTTCTCGAGCTGTACGCTGAACTACTGAAGAAGCTAGATGCCATCTTCTTCGACAAGGAGGTCTAAGGCGCTTGATCAACTTTGACCCAACTCAGGTGCGCAATAGCCTTCAGAACTACGTGAACACACTGCTGGTGTACGAAAACCAGAAGGTAAGCGCACTGCAGAACCAAAGGACCGTCCTTCAACAAAGGTCTTCGGCAGTCTCGCAGGTAGTGTCGCTCTTGTCTTCGCTCAAATCCTCCTTGACGGTGACCTTCAGCACCAAGCGGACAACGCTTTCAGAACCTTCCGTCGCTTCAGCTACGGCTTCGGGCAAACTCCTAGGCACCTTCGACCTTACTGTGGAATCCTTGGCAAAGAACCAAAGGTTGAATTGGGCTCAGCTTGACAGCGAAGCATTCATTTTTGGCCCCAACGTTACAGCAGGGGAACACAGCTTCTGGCAGAGATTCGTCGGCAAGTCGCTAACGCTGACGCTCACCTACGGTGACGGCAGTGTAGAGACTGTGAGTGTCGACCTAACAGGCTTCAACGCAGAAAGTAGTGTTTCCCAAGTGGTGGACCAGTTCTTGCTACAACTGAACGCAAATACCACGAAGCTGAGAGTGTTCAGGCAATTATTACCAGACGGTACTTACGCGTTGCAGAGTGTAGCCCTCAGAAGTGGCAAAGTCGGTGGATTACGGGGATTGTCGTTCCAACCCGAAGGAGAGGAAGCTGTCAGTTTTGACGACCCATCAGCCTTAGACGGCCTCAACGCTGTCTTTACGCTCAACGGCTACAAGTATGAGCGCAGCTCAAACACCTTCAGCGACATAGTCCCCAACCTGACAGTGACTCTGAAAAACGCAGGTAGTACCACTATTTCGGTACAAGATGACCCATCTTCGGTGGCTGACGGTTTTTCCAGTTTTGTCAATGCCTTCAGGACATTTAGTGACAGGATCAGGCTGCTCATGAACGCTGATCCAAGCAATCAAGGTGCCTTGGCCTCTGAAAGTTCTACTCTTCGCCAGCTGTTGGATGGTTTGCGCACGCGCCTGATGACGCCTCGTACCGTCACAGTCGACGGTGTTAGTTACACGTTTAACCCATCGCTTATTGGGATCAGTTTTGACCAGTACGGGAGCATAAGTCTTGACACATCTAAACTCAATGGCTACGTTCAGAACAACCCCAAGGGTTTGGAGATATTGCAGGCTTGGTGGGGAGACGTAAGTAACGCTATTAAGGGTTACATTGACGGCGCCCTATCCAGCAATGGCATGGTGGGCAGGCTGCAGAAAGCGTATAGCAGCAGCATAACCAATATCAACAAGGAAATATCGAAGCTGCAGGCACAGATTGAGGAGAGACGAAAGGCCCTTACAGAACAGATAGGGGTGGTGTTCGAGAACATATATCAGTATCAGAGCCTTTTTGCGCGCTTTAATTCGCTGTTTTCTTCAAATTCTTCTGGTTTCTAGGCCGACCTTCTGATATGCTACAATTGGTAGCGTATGGAAGGTATCACCGTTTTACTTGGTCGTTATTCTGCTATATTAGACCAGGTCTGCGATTCCATCTCACACTCTCGGTTCGATGAGGTTTCGCGCTACGTAGTAGCGTTGGAGGACATTATCAGCCTTATTGCGCAGTACATACAAGACCATCCTGAGGAAAAGAGCAAATATGGGGCGCAGGTCCAGGAGATCCACGAAAAACAACAGAAGATATTAGCCCTTTTGGATGCTGAAGCACAAAAGTTGGCTAATGAAGCACAAAACGCCACTACAACGTATCAAGCTAGGAGAGTGTATGAACAAAACAAGGAAATGCGTTAGCGTAGCCTTATTGGTGCTCTTGTTCCTCGTTTCTGGTTGCAAGCCCAGTACATTCACTCCCAGCGAGGTTGATCAAGGCAAAGCCTTGGTGGAGCGTGCGCTCCAGGCCTTTGCTGCCAATGACGTTGGCGAACTTCAAGAATGCTTCGTGCCTACAGCCACGGGTCTGCCTATATTGGTTGGTGACGTTCGTCGCACGTGGTTCGAAACTCTCCACGCTTCTGGGGTAGTTAGCGCCACCATACATGGTTACCAGATTGCTGGTTTCGATGTCTTGGAAAACCAGCCAGCCAAGCTTACAGCATCCGTGACCTACACAGGTACATACACGTTCCAGTACGCGCAAGCAGCCAAAAGCTATGTGTGTACCCATCAGGTGCAAGTCACACTGGTCAAATACAAGGGCAGCATTCTTCTTTCTGATTTTCAGCAGCAGGGTGTAGCACCTGTGTGCAGGGGGGTGGATTAGTTGTCGGTGGAGTTGCTGAAGAGCGTCCTTGGTGCCGTTCACGAGAACCTCAAGGCCATTCAGTCCAATCTTGCCAATGTCGACACGCCGGGCTACAAGAGGTCTGAGCTTGACTTCCAAAGGGTATTCAGCGAACTTCAGAGCAACGGCAAGTTGAGCCAACCCACTGCCAATTATGTCGTGACAGACCTTAGGACAGGTTGGAGACTAGACGGCAACAACGTCGACCCCGACAAGGAAATAGTCACCCTAATCGAGACTGCCCTTTGGTATCAGGGCATATCAGAGATGTTGAGCCGGCACTTTTCCACGGCTCGTGAAGTACTTCAGATGCTGAGGTGATGAGTATGGGATTCTCGCTGATCAGGATTGCGGGTTCAGCCCTAACAGCCGAGCGGCTGCGCGTGGACGTCATATCTTCGAACCTTGCTAATATGCAGACCACAAGAACCCCCAACGGAGGACCTTACCACCGCAGAATAGTCAGTTTCGAGTCGGTGATGATGGGGCAGGGCAAAGGTGTGAAGGTAGCCCAAATTGTGGAAGACCCATCGGAAAAGACGGTGTATGATCCTAGCCATCCAGACGCCGACCCTGAAACGGGCATGGTCAGATACCCCAACATTGACGTGGTAAGTGAAATGACCGACCTTATATCCGCTCAAAGGTCCTTCGAGATGAACAGTAATGCAGTGGCCATAGCACGGCAAGTGTACACAAAAGCCATGGAGATAGGGAAGTAGGTGTTAGGTGATGGATGCGCTCAACAGAGTTAACCCAATAACACCGATCGCTAACCCGGCAACGAAGGTGGGCCAAGTTGGCGAGAGCTTCGCCAAGCTAATCGACGAACTCACTGCCAAAGAAGCAGAACAGGAAGCATACCGCAAGGCGATAGCCCAAGGCAACATGGACGTATTGCCTGAGGCATTGGTGTCAGCCACCGAATTTCAATTGGGCATATTGATGGTGACGCAGATTAGGAACCAATTGGTAAACGCTTTTCAAGAATTCATGAGGTTACCACTGTGATATGAACTTAGAGACCATACCATTGATCAAAGACATAGTGAATTTCTGGAAAGGCCTGGACAAGGCCCAGAAAAGAAACATTGTCGTGGTTACGGTACTGGCAGTGGTGCTTATTGTAGGGGTTACATTGGTTGCGACGCGGGTCAACTACGCGCTGCTGTTTGGCGACCTAACCCCTGAACAAGCGCAGAGCATAGTTTCGCAGCTGGAAAGCCAGCGTATTGCCTACAGAATTTCGTCTGATGGAACATCGGTATACGTGCCGGAGAACAAAGTAGCCACCTTACGGCTTCAGTTTGCTTCCAGCGGTATTGTGGGTTCGACGAAGGCTGGGTACGAGATTTTCGACAGAATATCCAACGTGTTTTTGACCCAAGAAGAGCAGCAAGTCATGTATCAAAGAGCGTTAGAAGGCGAACTGGAACGGACCATAGGCGCCATTCCAGGTGTCAAAACGGTCAGAGTGCACCTCAGCCTTCCGCAGCGCAGTTTGTGGACAGTAACGTCCACGCAAGTAGCCGAAGGGGCTGTTTACGTAAGCATGAAACCAGGCTACAGCCTTAGTCAGGGCCAAGTGGAAGCCATTAGGCAGTTGGTTGCTCACTCGGTGCAGAACCTCAAGCCCGAAGCAGTGGTGGTAGTGGACGGCAGTAGCGGCATCGTCAGCGGGGGTTCCAGTGGGAACTTGAGTGGCGATTACTTGGAAGTCAAGAAACAACTGGAAAACCTCTACGCCTCAAAGATCAGGGCACTTTTGGGAGAGGCCTTTGGTCAAGAGAACATCATGGTCAGCGCTGATGTGGATCTTGAAATCAGCAAACAAAGTATACAGTCTGAAACGTGGGGCAGCACGGCCACTCGGAGCATCTCGACCACAGAAAGCCTGAACGGATATGGCACGAACGGGGGTTTAGTGGGCACTGCCACGAATTCACCGGGAGCCATACCGTCCTACACGTATACCACCACAGGCGAGAACCCGATGAGCGTGTACAGACAGCAACAAATCAATTATGAAATCTCGAGGACTATTTCTCAAATCGTGCCCCAAGAGATAAATGTAAAGTCTGTGAAGATTACAGCCATTGTGGACAACAGCGTTTTTAGCACATACCAAGTCTCAGCGTCCACTGTAGAAGCCATAGTAGCGAGTGCTGCAGGTTTGAGCCCGGCGCGAGGAGACTCTGTATCCATCGCTTCCATACCCTTCGCTACTTTGGCTAGGCAGCAGGAGGAGGAAACCACGAAGCAGGTTGCTGCCAAGAAGCAAAAGGCACAGTTGTATATGTACATAGCTGTGGGTGCAGGCACCCTGATACTGCTCTTGGCTATGTTCTTGATCTTACGTTCTTCGAGAAAGCGTGTTGGTAAACGCATGGTGCCTGCTATGGCTCCAGCTGGGGTGGGATCCCCTAGCATAGCCCATGCTCCATCGGTGCCTATTTCCTTTGACAAGCCTCTCACGCCTGAGGAGGAGAAGATAAAGGCTGCGCTCAAGGAGATACAAACCGTGGTAGAACAGCATCCCAACGAAGTAGCAGACATAGTGAGGATGTGGGCAGAGGAGGATAACCGCTAATGCCTGAGAAAAGGAAACCAACCAAGGCGGCACTCTTGCTAGTAGCAGTGGGCAAAGACCTTGCTGCCCGCATACTCAGGCACATGAAGGAAGACGAAGCCGAGAAACTGGCTTTGGAAATAGCAACGCTGAGGGACCTCGACGAGAAGACAAAAGCAAACATATTGGAGGAGTTCATCAGCGTCATAAAGGCGAAAGAGTTCTTGGGCAAGGGTGGCATAGAGTACGCTAAGGACGTTCTGGAAAAGGCTTATGGGCCTCAGAAAGCCAAGGAAATCTTGGAGCGGCTGTTAGCTGCCGTGCAGGTCATGCCCTTTGAATTCCTCAGGAAATTGGACGGTCAACAAATCGCCAACCTCATACAAAACGAACACCCTCAGACCATAGCGTTAGTGATGAACTACTTAAAAGCAGACCAGGCTGCCATCGTGTTTACTTCGTTGCCGCCAAACTTGCAAGCCGAGGTTGCGTTCAGAATGGCGGTCCTAGAGCGCACCTCTCCAGACATCATCCAGGCTATCGAAGAGCAGTTCCGTCAAAGGTTTGCCACCTTGGCAACGCGCGGCGACGTGACACGCATCAACGGCATAGAGGCCTTGGTGAAAATACTCAACTCCCTAGACCAACAGACACAGTCTAACGTTTTGAATTACATGGATTCCCAAGATCCAGAATTGGCCGAAGAAGTACGAAAGCGCATGTTCACCTTTGACGACATCATCCTGCTAGACGATAAGTCTATCCAAAGGATACTGCGCGAAGTGGATACCAAGGATCTGGCTTTGGCTTTGAAGGCTGCTTCTGAACAGGTCAAGGAGAAGGTGTTCAAGAACATGTCTCAGAGGGCACGAGAAATGCTACAAGAGGAAATGGAGTTCATGGGGCCTGTGCGATTGCGCCAGGTGGAAGAAGCCCAAGCCAAGATCATAACCATCATCCGACGCCTCGAAGAAGCCGGCGAGATCATCATACTGAGGGGTGGCGAGGAGATTGTCACGTAGGGTTTATGCGCATGACGCAAACGCTTCCAATGATCAGGTAGGCTTTCGTAGGGGGTACTTGAGGGGCTACAGAGAAGGACACGAAAGAGGGTATCAAGAAGGATTCAGGCAGGGTTTCCAAGAAGTACTTAACCTGAAGATGGAATGGGAAGAGCGGATTACTGAGTACGCGAGCCAAATGGAGCACCTACTGGAAGAGTTGCGGCAACTGCGTGACGGGCTTTCTGAAAGGTACAGAGAGGCTGTGGAGTCCTATAAGGCTCACCTAGAGGATGAGCTTGGTGAGATTGTGGCGTTAGCCGCTGAAAACTACCTGAATCATGCACTAACACAAGATCCTACGCTTATCAAGAACGTGTTGAGACATAGCTTGGACAAGTTCAGTGGGCAGTACCCCATCGAAGTACGAGCTAACGAGTATCTCTTCAAAGAAGTAGAGGATTTCATTGCTAGCTCTGACACCATCTTGCAGCGGTTTGGGGCGGTGCGCGCCAAACTGGATCGTGCGTTGGGTATGGGCATCGTTATTGACTCTGAGGAGGGGCAAGTAGACGCTAGGGTACAGACCTTGGCGAAGAACCTCAAAGCTCTAGTGCAATCGGTGATCTATGACAACCCAGAAAATCGAGTACCTTAGAAGGAAAGTTCAAACTTCCGAGTTCGTCGATGTGTACGGTAAGGTAGTCAACGTTACAGGGCTCAGCATTGAAGCTGTGACGCCTGCATCCTTTGTAGGGGAGCTCTGCGCAGTGCAGAAGTACGATGGTGGCAACGTTTTTGCTGAAGTGGTTGGTTTCAAAGAAGGTAAAACACTGCTCATGCCTATTGGCGACGTGCAGGGGGTTGGCCCAGGCAGTTTGATTAGGGCCATGCAGAGGCCGCTTTGGGTAAGAGTGGGACCGTCTTTGATTGGTCGCGTTATTGATGCCATAGGTAACCCTTTGGACGACAAAGGCCCTATTCGCGGCGAAATGAGGACGGTGTACCAGGACCCACCGCATCCATTGAGGAGGAAGCACGTAAATGATGCCCTGGAGACACGCATAAAAGCCATAGATGGTTTGCTGACCGTTGGCAAGGGTCAGAGATTGGGCATCTTTGCCGGTTCAGGCGTAGGTAAATCTACGCTACTAGGTATGCTTGCTCGTAACTCGGCTGCTGACGTCAACGTGGTCATATTGGTGGGTGAGCGCGGGCGTGAAGTCCGTAAGTTCATTGAGGAGGACTTGACCGAAGAAGGTGCAAGGAAGTCTGTCATAGTTGTTGCAACTAGCGATCAACCGGCTTTACTAAGAGTCAAGGCAGTGCTGACAGGAATGACCATAGCGGAATACTTCCGCGACGAAGGGATGGACGTCTTGGTCATGATGGATTCTGTAACGCGCTTTGCCATGGCTCAGCGTGAGATAGGGCTATCCGTGGGGGAACCTCCCACTACGCGGGGTTACACGCCATCGGTTTTCGCCTTGCTGCCCAAAGTCCTCGAGCGGGCGGGTACATCGGACAGGGGAAGTATTACTGCATTTATAACGGTCTTGGTGGAAGGCGATGACATGAATGAACCTGTGGCTGACGCGGTTAGGTCCATTTTGGATGGCCATATAGTGCTTTCTAGATCCTTAGCGCACAGGGCGCATTATCCTGCCATCGATGTCCTGCAATCTGTGAGCAGGGTAATGTCCGACGTGGTGAGCGAGAAGCACCTCAACTTAGCCTACAAAATGAGGGAGATACTGGCCGTTTATAGGGACGCTGAGGATTTGGTGAACATAGGTGCCTATCAGAGGGGTAATAACCCGAGAATAGACCTGGCTTTGGACCTAATAGAGCCCATAAACCGCTTCCTAAAGCAGCAAGTCCGAGAGAGTGTCCCTATGGATCAGACGGTCTATATGATGGAGGAAATCGTTGGGCATCTCAGCTAAGAAAGCACAAAGAATCCTTAGGATCAGGAAAATCGAGGAAGACCTGGCAAAGAGTAAGTTCTACGCGGCTGCTCGTGCCTACAGGGAAGCTGTGGACGAAGCAAGAAACGTGGGGCGCACATGGTCACAGATACGTGATTCAGAGGTTCAAGAGAGGACCATAGGCTATTCCGCATACTTCCACATGAGGGAAAATGCGCAGATGCGCGTCCGTAAGGAGTTTACGCAGCTGTCGGCATGCAGAGAAGAGCTTATGAGCCGCACCATACGTCGCAGGATCGGTGAGAAGTTGTTGGAGTACGCCAAGAATGAGGCCCAATCAAGGCAATTGCGACAAGAGATTGCCTTGTTGGACGATATCAAATCGTACAGAAAGGAGGTGAAGGATGGATAGAGCCAGTGTGCAGCAACTTTCAGCGTTCTTTGAACTGCCTCACATGCAACAGCTGGACTTAGCACTAACAGTTGAGGATGGGTTTGCTGAACTAATCTCGCAGCTATTAGGAGCAACTGTTCTCATGGCAGATGAACCCAATAGTGGCAGCCAGCAAACTATTCCCGCTGCTGAGATCGCATCTTCCCAGGTTATTCACGTTGACCATTGCAAAGATGTACTCGTGTCACTGCATAGCCAAGGAAATGACGATTACAAGAGTGCTCGCAGGGCCAATGAAGCACCAAGCGTTGAGAATGCACCCGTCGCAGTGGTTTCGTATGCTCCCATGGTTTTTGCGCTTGAATCCCAATCTTCAGAGGTTGTGCCCAGCAGCGTTGAGACGCCAGCGGTATTGCCCGCGGTGAGGGAGGTGGACGGAATAGCCCTAGATAACACCGTCGAGATGGTTTTCAGCGCTCCCGTCACGCCTCAGCCTGACGTGCGCCGTGGCGAACCGACTTGCCAGGGTACGGTTGACCTCGGTGAAAGTGTCGCCGCAGTTGCTCAGAGTCTGAGTCCTTCAGAGTCCAGTGAATCTGTCCGCGTTAACGTTGCCAAAGATGCGACCAGGACATTTGCGTTGAACTATTCCGCTCTTCGCGACAAGGAAAATCCTACGGCCATAGAACTGCAGGAACTAGACTCGACTAGAGAGGACAGCGAGGTGATAGTTCCGGAGTCAAGGCAGGCGTCCTCAAACGTGCCAACTCAAGATTCGAAGCTAGAAGACAATGCAGGCGCGCCTGATTTCTCAATCGGCACACGTAGTTCGTATCAAGCTACAGCGCGGTGGGTTGAGTCTCAAGCACCAGCGGATATGCCATCAAGAGCATCATCTGCTGAAACCAGCCCTTTGGCTTCCAAAGAACACGTACACATGTCTTGGAGAAACGACTCACATCGGCCTACACCGACTATGAGCTGGCAGTCGAACAACTTTGAAGAGGTTGTAGATGTCGAACCTGATTACGCACGTCTTGAGACTGACCGTGCGTTAACCACGCGCTACCGCGCAGCATTCGAGAATGAACAGAGGCAGCATCAACCGTTGGAGTCAGTGCAACTAGACTCCATTCAGGGAAAGTACGAAACGCCGTTGAATGTACCCATGGCAAATGCTGCGGAGGTGACGGAAAAACCTCACGTAGAGCGCAGCATGAACTTTGGCGATGCTGAACTCAACGTTAATACTCGAAACCGGGTGCCTGTGAGAAGCGGACAGCAAGGAGCGTCGGTGCAAACGTTCGTCGAATCAGGCAAGACTAAGGATCATGATCCCGTCAAACCATTAGAGAGCACTGAAGGGTCGATTGGTTTCAGGAAGCCTGAGCAAGCGCCTTTGGAAGGGTCGAAGGTGATGCCCGTTCAGAAGCCTATGGAAGGGCCCCTAGGCGAGCCTAAGAGCACGGATGAGACCAACAAAGCCTCAGAGCCTGGTCGACTGACAGTGGAGGGGCACCTCAGCGATCCTACTCACGCGGGACGGCAAGCCAACGCAGATCCTGTGCATCCAGCCGACGTGGGTAATGTCAGTACAAAGCAAGAAGCAGCTGCTGCTATCAAACATGAGCTGCATGGGGAGTTCAAAGGACGCGAATGGTTCTTGAGTCAGGGCAGTCAAATGAGGATTCACGAACTGCCAGTCAAGTTCGGTATCGAGATTCGTAACGGACAGTTGATGCTCCACATTACGCCTGACAGCCAACAGCAGTACGGGCGCTTAAAGCAGCACGAGGCCTACATAAAGCATAGGCTGAAGACGAACGGTTATGCCTTTGACGCCGTAGAAGTGGTCACGCCCACCGACATTGACAGGCAGGCTAGCAGCTACTTGTATGACATCAGAGTGTAAAGGAGGTGACTGAGATGGAAATCTCGCCGTTAGGCAGCAGTGCATCTACGGGCTCAACTGGTGGCCTAGGCATAACGCGAACAGACTTCTTGCAGATTCTTCTGGCCGAACTCAAGGCACAAGACCCACTTTCACCTATGGATACGCAAGCCATGACGACTCAGCTCACTCTACTCAACATACTTGAAGAGTTGATCCAGATCAAGGACATGCTGAAGAAGATGTCTGCAGCCTTCGGGTCGACTGCCTCTCAGGTCCAGCCTAGGGACGGAGGTGGTGGCGGTGGATATTAGGATTGGCTCTACTAACGGCATTTCGCAGACTCAAGCGAATCGAGTTGGACAGAGCATAGACGGCGCTGCGTTCGCCGAAGCCATGCTAGAAAGCTTGGGTGTTAAGCTCTCAGCGCACGCCAAGGCACGTATTCAGGACCGTTCCATTTCCCTGAGCCAGGAGCGGGTAGCTCAAATCTTGGAGGGTATGGAAGCACTGTCGAAGAAGGGGGTTCGTGAAGGTGTGCTCGTCTTCAGGGATATGGCAGTAGTGGTTGGAGTCCCAACCAAGACAGTGGTTACCTTCAAGACGCCTCCTTTCAGCAAGGACGGTGTGTTCAACCAAATTGATGGCGTGGTCATCATGGAATGAGTGTGGAGCCGGACCGCTTTGCGGGGGCTCCGATGGGGCGCTGATCGACGGAGGCGCCTACAAAAATCGGAGGTGAAGGATAATGTTGAGGAGTTTCTTCAATGGGATTTCAGGCCTAAAGGTTCATCAGACAAGGATAGACGTAATTTCGAACAACATTTCCAACGTGAACACCACGGGCTATAAGGCTGCACGCGCGACTTTCAAAGACGTAGTAGCCCTTACTTTGAAGGGAGCTAGGGCTCCGTACGGCGGCCGGGGTGGTACAAACCCATCTCAGGTAGGCCTTGGTGTCGACCTTGCCACCATTGACAACATAATGACGCAAGGTGCTATCAACACTACCAACCGTAGTTCTGATTTAGCCATACAGGGTAATGGTTTCTTTGTGGTGTCCGACGGGCAGCGTAATTGGTTCACCCGCGACGGAGCCTTTGACCTTGACCTCAGCGGAAGGCTCATACAGCTTTCGTCGGGCCTGAAAGTACAAGGTTGGTCCCTAATACCCACGCAAAAGATCAGATTCGATGGCACCTTGGCATCCTCCGGCTCTGACATAGGTTTGCGGGTGTACGACAATCAGGGCAACGAACACGTACTCACTGCCAAGATAGAGGTGGCCTCAGGTGGATCGTCAGCCACGGTCAAGATCTACGAGGGAACCACGGCGGGCAGCAATGCTCAACCCATATTCACCCAAACTCTGACTTTCGCAAGCGGCGTAGTTCAGGGCGGACAGACTGGTGTCTTGAACTGGAATGGCATGAGCATTAACCTGGATTTCACAGCTCTTAAGCTCGACACCGCGGCCACTTCAAGCGCTGTAGTGGCAGATCCTGTAGTAGAAGCTGATACCAACAAAGTAGGTGACATAGTGATCCCGCGTAGCCTTACCATCCCGCCTACGCCCACTACTAACGTCCAGTTCCAAGGTAATTTGAACGCTAGCGCCTCTCCGTCCAACAACGTGACGTTCACCGTGAGCAACATCATCGATAGCCTAGGCGTAACGCACTCCATGCTGATCAATGCAGTAAAGGACACTAATCCTAACGAATGGAAAGTCACTGTTTCGGTGGAGGCAGCCGCCCCAGTAACGTACACCATAGTTTTTGACGACAACGGCCGCATCCAGGATGTAAAGGACTCTAATGGAACCTCTTTGGGAACCATGCCGAAGATTACCTTTGACCCACAAAACGGTGCAGACGTGCGCAGTATAACGCTGAACTTCTCAGCTCTCACGCAGTATGCAGCGGATTCCAAAGTTGTAGGCCTCGTGGACGGCAACACCAACGGGCGCATCCTTAACTGGTTTGTAACCAGCGAAGGCAAGGTCATGGGTGAGTTTGACAACGGGCAAATCAAGCAGCTGGCGCAAATCGCCTTAGCGAGCTTCCAGAACCCTAGTGGACTCAGCAGGGAAGGTAACAATCTGTGGTCCAACACTGCCAATAGCGGTTTCAGGGGATACGTAGAGGCTACTGACGTAGGTTCTACCATCATCAGCGGCGCCTTGGAAATGTCCAACGTTGACATTGCAGAGGAGTTCACCAACCTTATCATCACGCAGCGTGGATTCCAGGCTAACACAAGGGTCATCACCACTTCCGACGAAGTGACGCAGGATATAATCAACTTGAAGAGGTAATACTGATGATTAAACTAACTTCCCCCAAGGACGAAGAATTCTATATAAACGAAGATTTGATCGAGAAGGCGGAAGAGCACGGTGACTTCACCGTGCTCTTCCTGGTGAATGGTCGCAAGTATCTATGTAAGGAGCCTATGAGCGAGGTTATCAACAGAATCGTGAGGTTTAAGAGAATGGTGAATGACCAATGGACGTAGGCGTTCTAGGTGGGCTCTTAATTACCTTTGGATTGGTCGTTTTCTCCATAATCGGCAGCCTAAACTCCTTCATAGATGTTCCTAGTTTAATGGTCACTGTGGGTGGATCCTTGGGCGCTACTATGGTGGCCATGGGCTTTGAAGAGATGAAGGCTTTACCAAAGTACCTGTCAGCGGCTATCAAAACCAAGAAATTCGACAAAGCAGTCGCCATAAAGACGTTGGTGGAACTGTCTAACAAGGCTCGAAGAGAAGGTTTGTTGGCCCTAGAAGACACCTTGGAGACGGTGCCGGACCCCTTTATGAGAAGGGGCATCCAACTGGTAATTGACGGAGTTGAACCTGAGTCCGTTAGGGAGATACTCAATCTGGACGTAGAGTCCATGGAGAACCGCCACGGGAAAGGCAAAGCCATTTTTGACACATGGGCTGGCTTTGCACCTTCCTTCGGTATGCTAGGTACAATCATGGGGCTCGTGCAAATGCTTCAGAAACTGGACGACCCGTCATCTATTGGCCCATCTATGGCTTTGGCGTTGCTTACCACTTTCTACGGGGCTGTTCTTGCCTATGGTGTTTTCCAACCCATGGGCAACGCTTTGGCGCGAAAAAGCAGTATGGAGACGGACTACAGGCTTCTAATAATCGAAGGCATTTTGGGCATTCAAAGCGGAGAGAACCCCAGATTGTTAGAAGAAAGGCTGCTTTCATTCCTGTCTCCTGCTGAACGCTCCCACTACGAGAAGGCCAAGGTACAGAAAGGCGAGGAGATGGTAGGGGTTGCCACGTAAGAAAAACGAAAACACGGGCCCTGGGGCTCCTTTGTGGTGTCTTTCTTATGGCGACCTGGTAACTAACATGTTGGTATTCTTCGTAATGTTGTTCGCCTTCTCCACCATAAACCCTGTCAAGTTTCAGCAAATAGCGTACTCTTTTGTGATCGCATTGGGTGGCGGTATGGGTGTGTTGCCCTCAAACCCTGTTTTTAGCCCGCCCATGCCTGTGCCGCCTGAGTTCATTATGCAGGGCCCTATGACGGTGGCTCAACTCTACAGTAGCCTTTCAGGCGTCAAACAGAAGATCGAAAAGGAGTACGGCGCGGGTACTGTGGAAATCGTGCAGGCAGAGAATGAAGTCCGGGTGCGCATAAAGGGCGACGTCCTCTTCGACGCTTGTTCTGCGTTTGTGAGGCCTAACGCACGCAGTCTGCTTGCCATGCTTGTTCCTGAACTCGTTGGCGCTCAGAGGGAAGGGTATAGAATATATGTAGAAGGCCATGCGAACTACACCACGGCCACCTGTCCCGGGTTTGTCGACGATTTCGACATCTCGGCAGCAAGGGCAGTCAACGTACTACACTACTTAAGGTCATTGGGTGTGGATGACTCCAAAATGGCTGCCATTTCGTATGGTGACAACATATTGGTGTCTACAAAGGAGCCTGCCAAGAATAGGCGGGTAGAGATAGCTATTAGGAGGGAATAAATGAAAAAAGCATTGCTATACGTACTAGCTGTCCTCTTGCTCTTATCGATGGGAATGGCGTTGGGTGCCTTTGTGGTGGCTCCTATGCTAAGAGCGCGAGCTTCTACCAATGTTCAGCAAAAGCCTAAGAACACTCCTGTATTGCAGACTTTGGGCAAGTTTACGACAAACCTGAGTGATCCAAAGGACATAATTCAAATAACAGTAAATCTGGAGTTCTACGATGCAAAAGTGCTCAACGAAGTGAAGAAAACTGATCCTAATCTGTTGGTTATGCAGGATGTCATTTTGAAACACCTTAAAACCCTGACGCCGACAAGCTTTGCCAGTGACAAGTCCATTTCTAAGGTGCAAGCTGACATCAGGGACAAGATAAACGCATACTACGGAAAGACTGTGGTAACCAATGTCCTTTTTGGAGCTGACACTGTGATCACGGTGATGCCCTAATGGCCGAAACGTTGTCTCAAGAAGAAATAGATGCCCTACTGAGTGCACTTAAGGCAGGACAAGCGAACGAACTATCGGTCAAGGCGGAAAAACCTGTACGCAAGTATGATTTTCGGCGTCCGGACAAGCTGTCCAAGGAGCAGCTACGCACTATACAAATGCTCCACGACACGTTCGCGCGTGGTGCAAGCACCGAGTTGTCGGGGTACCTTAGAGCGGCTATGTCCCTCTCAGTAATATCGGTGGACCAAGTCACCTATCAAGAGTACATACGGTCTTTGGCTGATCCAACTTTCATGTATCTTGTGCCTGTGAACGACATGACCAGCGTCATATTTGAAATGTCCATCGAATTTGTTTTTGCTCTCATAGACAAACTGCTGGGTGGGCCAGGTAAACCTTACAGGGAGATTAGGGAATTGACTACCGTGGAAATGACTTTGATGAACCGCGTTATGGACGTCTACCTAAAACACTGGCTGGAGGCTTGGGAACCTATCGTGGAATGGAAGCTGGGTTCGGCCACGGTGGAGTACACCCCCAGTTTTGTCCAAATTATGCCTGGGAGTGATGTGGTCGTTGTTGTAACATACGAAGCCAAACTGGGAGATCAAACCGGCATTGGTACCATAACGATACCGTATTTGGTCATGGAGGATTTTGTGCAGAGCCTTACAGCCCACCGCTGGTTCGGTGTCAACAAGGCCACGCCCGAAGATTGGAAAGAAAGGCTCTTGGACAATGTTGGAGATGTCGATGTAGAGGTTTCTGTAGTCCTGGGAGGGGCAGAGGTGCCTATGGGCCAAGTGTTGGCTCTCAAAGCAGGTGATGTGCTCGTCCTCCAAAGGAGCGTAGAAGAACTCATTGACATGTATGTTGAAGGAGTACCCTTTGCCAAAGGCGTCCCGGGCATATACAAACGTAGAAAGGCTTTTATGCTGAAAAGGCAGGCAATGGAGGGAGAGGAGTAGCAATGGCTGACTTCGTTAGCAGTTTGAAGCGCATGATAACTGAACTGACCGCAGGTACAGTCAAGCTTGGGTCCTTTTATAGATCCGGTGGAATCGCTGCCGATAGTGATGAATACGTCGTTGTAGACTTGGCGCTAGACGATTTTGGGCAAGGGGCCTTGGTATTAGACGAGACCACGGCTAAATCCATTGGCAATGAGATGCTCAAGGTCTTTCAGCTGTCGGTAGATAACTTGAGAGACGAATTAGTGCTTAGCACCATAGGGGAAGCTATCAACCAGGCTGTTAACGGCGCTGTGCAGGAAAGCATTCAACAGTTTGGAGGCATTCCCACAGTGTCTGTCGGAGCTGCACAAGTCATGGGCAAAGAGGAACTCCAGTCCCATATAGCGGGACTGCAAGTCATCGCAATAGAAGGCGGATTGTATTTGTGTGTTAGCGAGCGCCTAGCATCCCTCCTACTGGGTACAGATAAAGCTACATCTGTTGAAGGTGGCGCTGAGGCATCAAGCCGCGGAATGAGTCATGTGGAGGAAGTCGAGTTTCCCGTTTTCAAACCCGAGCCTGCCGTAGAGGCTTTACCTCGAAACTTGGAATTGCTCTTGGATGTGAGAGTGAAGGTATCTGTGGAGTTGGGCCGTACCCAGATGACTCTGAAGGAACTTCTGTCGTTGGGTTCAGGCTCCATAGTCACTTTGGAGAAACTAGCAGGGGAACCTGTGGACATATTGGTGAACGGAAAGCCCATTGCCAAAGGAGAAGTAGTCGTGATCGACGAGTCCTTCGGTGTTAGAATCTTAGATATAATAGCCCCTAAGGAAAGGCTGAAAGGGTAAATTCAGGAGGGCAACAGCTATGAGCAAGAAAATTCTGGTCGTAGACGATGCGGCGTTCATGCGAATGATGATAAAGAACGTATTGGGGCAAAACGGTTACGAAATTGTAGGAGAGGCTTCGAATGGTCAGGAGGCCGTCGCCCTTTACCAGAAGCTTAAACCTGATTTAGTGACGTTGGACATAACCATGCCTGAGATGGACGGCATCCAGACGCTTAAAGAGATCATTAAAGTTGACCCATCGGCCAAGGTAATCATGGTCACAGCCATGGGTCAGCAGCAACTGGTCATAGAAGCCATTCAACAGGGTGCTAGGGACTTTGTGGTGAAACCCTTCCAGCCGGACAGGTTGCTCGAAGCTGTCAAGAAAGCATTAGGCGATGAATAGCTTCTTACAATTCTTGTCGCTTACACTGTTTTTTGTCATAGTCATAGCATTGCTGGTTTGGTTGAGCAAGTATAGTCGCACTTGGCTTCAGAATTTCAGGTTGCCCTCTCAGGGCCGCACCTTGAAAGTACTAGACGCTGCGGCTCTCGATTTCAAGAGCCGCGTGTTTATAGTAGAAGCCGAGAACCAAAAGTTTTTCATAGTGGACAACGGAAGTCAAATACGTGTGGTGAGGCTAGGTAGTGAGCCCACTGAGAAGTCCGAATTCCAACAGCTAATGGAAGATGCAGAACGCAACATCTCTGATTAGTATAAACTTGGGTTCCAATGGACCTTCATTGGTCCAGCTAGTGGTCCTTTTCACCTTTCTTTCGCTAGCTCCGTCTTTTCTAATGTTTTTCACAAGTTTCCTCAGGTTGCTTGTGGTTTTTGGTTTCATGCGAACGGCGTTGGGGCTTCAGCAATTCCCTCCAGCTCAAGTTTTCACTGCGTTGGCTTTAATACTCACCTTCATGATCATGGCACCTGTATTCACCACGGCTTACAACGAAGCGTGGTTACCGTATGTTCAGGGAAATCTCTCTTTCGAGCAATTCGTGGAAAAAGCACAAGCACCTTTTTCTGACTGGATGCTAAAACAGGTCAGAGCTGACGAGCTCAAACTTATGGCATCGGTGTCCAACGACGATCCCCAGAATCCCAGGTTTACCACCTTGGCTAGTGCGTTCATGCTCAGCGAATTGAAGACTGCGTTTGCTATGGGGTTGCTTCTTTATTTGCCGTTCATAGTCTTAGATGTGGTTACCGCATCGGTTCTTATGTCTTTGGGCATGTTCATGATACCCCCTGCCATGATCAGTTTGCCATTGAAGATACTGTTGTTCGTGGCAGCAAATGGATGGGATACAGTGATAATGGGGTTGGTTAGGAGCTTCCGATGAGCGACTTCGTGTTTGTGTGGTTTAGAAACGCCGTGATGCAGGTAATACTGCTGGTGGGCCCCGTACTCATAGTGGCTTTGGTCTTAGGTATCATCATAAGCCTAATACAGGTGCTAACCCAAATTCACGACCCTTCAGTGGCATTCGTACCTAAGTTTCTTGCTGTTATGACCATAATCCTGCTCTTCGGGGGCGTCATACTGAACACTCTTGTCAGATTCCTCGTATCCATAGTGTCAGCATGGAGCCAAATACCTTAGGCTATTGGCCTGTTTTCTTTCGTCTCCTTGGTCTCTTGGTGGCGAGCCCTGTAGTACCTGCAAGGTTTGTTAGTGCACGGTTGAAGGTCATAGTTGCCGCAGTAACTGCTTTGGTCGTCGTGCCCTCGCTGACGTCAGTTTTCTCGGTGGGTACGTCTTATCAGTGGATTGAGGTTTACGTAACAGAGTTCGCACTAGGTGCTCTACTTGGTTTCATGACAGGGGTAGTCTACTGGGGCATTGTCTTTGCTGGGGATCTTTGGGACATAATGTCTGGGTTCCAGATGATGACAGCGCTAGACCCGTTTACGTCGGTCCCGCAACCTGTAATGACCCAATTCTTCTCGCTCATGGTCGCCGGAGTTGTGGTCACATCAGGTTTATTGGAGAATCTGGTTGTGACGTTATTGATGAGCTACAAGCTTGTTCCCGCTGGGTCTTTTATCAAGCTGGCGGTGAGTGAGCCCGTACTGTTTCTTACGAGGGCATTCCTGTTGGGTGTAGCTGTGGCAGTACCCATCGTGGTGCTGATCATAGTCATGCAAATCGTGATGGGTATAGTCTCCAAAGGAGCTTCCGGGTTTCCCGTGTTTATTGTGTGGCTTCCCATGCAGACGTCCATATCTTTGGTTCTACTCTACGTCTCCCTTCCTGCAGTGTACCTGTTTACTCGGGCATGGGCGGAATGGATGCTCAAGTATCTCAACGCGTTGTTAACGGCGGTGTGAACTGTGCCAGAAGGAGAAAGGACAGAACCACCTAGCCCAAGAAGGCTTCAGAAAGCCATAGAGGAAGGCAACGTTCCTCGGAGCCAAGAACTATCGGGTGCGGTAACGCTACTGGTAGTCGCTTTGGTTGTGCGAGGCTCTTATCCGTCCATGGTAGCCTCTTGGGAGAGGCTCTTTGCAGGAACCCTGTACAGCGTGTCTGAAAACACATTCTTGCAGGCCGCAGCCGCTACCTTGGTCAGGATTGTTCCCTTTCTGCTAATTCCACTGGCGGTGGCGTTCACAGTAGTAGCCTTATTCACCGGTTTCAGGGTATATCCCAAAAAAATGGTACCTCGTGTCGATGCACTGAATCCTGGCCAGAATCTGAAACGAATCTTCTCTTCTGAAGGCCTAGAGCGCTTGGGCATAGGTTTACTGAAGATGATACTTTTGGGTGCGGTGGCTTACGCACTCATTAAGGACAGAATTCTTGGAATAGCTGTGAGTCAACCGGATCCTGCCACATTTCTCAATGTGGCCCTAAAGAGCGCTGCAGACATCATGGTCTATTTGGCAGGCGTCTATGTTTTGATCGGGTTGGCAGACTTTTGGTATCAGAGAATCAGGTGGTGGAATTCACTGAAGATGACGAGGCAGGAGGTAAAAGAAGAACTAAAGAGTATGGAAGGTGACCCTACTGTAAAGGGTCGCATTAGGACGCAGATGAGGCGTTATGCCATGAGGCGGGCTATAGCCAATGTCAAGAAAGCGACCGTAGTCGTTACGAACCCGACCGAGTATGCTGTGGCGCTCCGCTACGAAAAAGGCATGCCCGCCCCAGAAGTCGTAGCCAAGGGAGCAGGTTGGCTAGCCCAAAGGATCAAGGAACAGGCAAAGCGGTATAATATACCCATAGTTGCAAAGCCCGAGCTGGCCAGGACCATTTTCAGAAAGGTAGAAGTGGGCGACTACATTACCCCCGATTTATATAGGGCTGTGGCTGCTGTCCTGGTAGAAGTTATGAGGAGGAAAAGGCGTTGAAAGGCACATACACTATTCTCTTTGTGGTATTGGGCATATTCCTGTTGATGCTGCCCGTCCCATCATTGGTTTTGGATGTGCTCTTTGCTCTGAATTTGGTGTTTTCACTCCTCGTACTCATGATTGCTTTATACACGAGGTCCGCGACGGAGTTTTCTTCCTTTCCCAGCCTCATGCTTTTTGCCGTGTTCTTCCACTTGGTTTTGATAATCAGCAGCGCCCGAGCTATATTAGTCACGGGTAACCCAGGCAGTTTGGCTACAGCTTTTGGCAGGCTCATAATGGGTCAAGGTAGTTGGGTTGTAGGGCTTGTCGTGTTTATTGTGTTGCTCATAGTTCAGTACATGGTCATTACCAGTGGTCAGCAACGAATATCAGAAGTGGCGGCTAGGTTTACACTCGACGCCATGCCTGGTAGGCAGATGGCCATAGACGCTGATTTGTCGGCAGGTTTTATAACACCGGAAGAAGCTAGAAGGCAGAGGGAAATGCTTAGGCGAGAATCAGACTTCTTTGGTGCCATGGATGGTGCGTCGCGTTTTGTACGCGGTGAGGCTATGGCTTCGGCGTTGGCGGCCTTGGTCAACTCGCTTGGTGGCATGATTGTTGGATTGACGAAAGGTCAGGCTGCCAGTGAGGCATTGCTACATTACTTGAGCGTTTCCATGGGTGTAGCACTTCAAATAGCGATTTCATCGCTGGCACTATCCTTGGCTGCTGCTTTGTTGGTGGCCCGCGTGAGTTCTGAGCAGCGGCTCGGGGAAGAGATATCTGGCGAACTAATGTCGTTCCCTCCTCTAATAAGGCTCATGGGTGGCATATTAATAGCTGCCGCACTGCTCCCAGGTGTGCCCAAACTGCTTTTAATCCCCATAGGCGCAGCACTCATAGTTGTCGGGAGGACACCAGCCTCAGCGCCTCAAGCTGAAACGGCCGTGGAGCCACCCACCAAGAGGCTCTATGAGCAGCTTTCAGAGGCCGATGCCATGATGGGCTTTGTGGGCGTAGACCCTATTGAACTAGAATTCGGATACGAACTGTTGCCTTTGTTTGAGCCGACAAGCGGACAAGATGTATTGGACAGCATTGCACTCCTGAGAAAGAACTTGTCTGAGGAATTTGGTTTCCCCGTACCTGGTGTGCGCATACATGACAATCTGGCTCTAAGGCCAGACCAATACCGCGTGAAGGTCAGAGGGGCAAAGAAGGGCGAGGGACACTTGCAGCTAGGTCTCATGCTAGCCATGGGCGAACCAGACGATCTGCAGAAAATCGCTGGTATTGATACCAAGGAGCCCGTTTTCAACCTTGATGCGAAGTGGATTAGCCCCAGGGACAAGCTACAAGCGGAGGCTGCAGGCCTAACAGTAGTTGATGCTGGCACCGTTATAGTAACCCATTTGGGAGAAGTGGTAAAGGCCAATTTGGCCGATCTAATTACGAGGCAAAACGTCAAAGACATCATAGAGTACGTCGGGCGAACGCATCCTGCTGTGGTGGACGAGTTACAGCAAGTGGCGTCATTGGGAGACGTAGAATATGTCTTCAAGTACCTTTTGCAGGAACAGCTGCCACTCAAAGACGTGATCCGAGTTTTGGAACTAGTCACCGACTCACTGCGCCAGAATCGCGATCTAAGGGAGGCCGCTGAGCAGGCTCGCAGAGCATGTGTCCCTTATGTGATCGAAAGATTGGCTCCAGACAGCATCTTAAGGGTCGTGACCGTAAAGCCCGATATGGAGAGAGCTCTCATAGAAAGTTACCAGCAGGGCGTGGAAGTTGGCTTCGTGATGTCGCCCGATAACTTGAGGAAGGTTGTGGACGGTGTGAAGAAAGCCATGGAAGGTGTCGCTTTGGCTGGCGAGGAGCATGCTCTGGTGACACACCCCAGGATTAGGAGAGCGCTTTGGGAGCTGCTTTGGCGGCAGGGAATGGCTCTTTTCGTATTGTCTTATAATGAGATTGTGAATGTAAAGTACATAGTTTCTGGAAGCGTGGGAGCCTGATGGAGATCATCAAAGTACAGGACTCGGACCTACAGGGCGCCATGGATGTAGTCAGGCAGAAGTACGGCGCAGACGCCCTCATCCTCGAGATCCGCAAAAAGCGAAAGTTTCTGCTTGGGCCAACTTATTACGAACTCCTAGTGGGCCTTGACAAAGATAGGTCTCAAGATGTCCCCACGGTTGAACAAATAAGGACACTAGAAAGGGTCATAAAGAAGTTGGATAGTACAGTGAACGCTCTTGCTGCCAAAGAGGATCGGCTAGACTCCCTCACAAGACAGACGGGCTTCAGCAAGGAATTCTTGGTAAAGGCTGGAGTGACGACCGATGAAGAATGGGTGCCTAAGTTGAGGGAGTACTTAGGGTCTAAACTGTCCTTTGCGCGCTTAGAGGAACTGGGGTTTCCTAGCTTTCCAAAGGTCTTTGTGTTCGTGGGGCCAACTGGTGTAGGCAAGACGACCACCATTGCAAAATTGTCAGGATACTTGCTTCTTGAGAAAAACGTCAAGTCAGGCATAGTAACTATTGACACGTTTAGGGCTGGAGCCGTAGAGCAGATCAAGCTTTTCGGCAAAGCCATGAATGTACCCGTGGAAGTAGTTAGACGGCCACACCAGATGAACAGAGTCCTACCAAGGTTCCTGGATGCCTATTACGTGTTTGTGGATACCGTGGGCAGAAACCCCAAAGAGCTTGGGAAGCTCAGCGAAATGAGGATGTTTGTTGATCAGCTTGCATACTACGAACCCGTCTTCTGCCTGAGTGCTTCTATGCGAAAGGACGAGATGATAAGAGCCTATGAGCACTTTAGCAAAGTGTTCGCTTTGAAATACTTCGTACTCACAAAAGTGGACGAGGCCGAATCCTTGGGTACTGCTTTGGAATTCATGGCGGAGACAGGGTTGACCACATTGGCTTTTACTAACGGACAGAGTGTACCTGACGACCTAGTTTTTCCGAATAAAGAACAGGTCATGGATCTTATGGGGCTGCTGCGATGATGTCTGAGCAGGTAAGAAGAACGGCAAGGCGTTTTGCTAGGACTAGGGTATTAGCAGTGTCTTCTGGAAAGGGCGGAGTAGGCAAGACCATTGTAGCTTTGGCTTTAGCCACAGTGCTTGCAAGTGCTAAGAAGAAGGTTCTGCTTATGGACGCTGATATAGGCACTGCCAACGTAAATGTAGTTCTGGGGCGTCCCGTTGAGTACAACTTGTGGGATGTTATCAAAGGCCGCATTCCCGTTGAACAGACCATATGTACTATAGGGGAGAACTTGGACCTGCTGCCAGGAGTTAACGGTGTATACGAGGCTACCTTCTGGAGGCAGCATCACACGGAGAAACTGTGGAAAGATCTTGATCACCGATTATCTCTGTACGACTATGTAATTGTTGACACAGGCGCAGGTATCAGCAACACAATTGTTCAGTTTATATCTGCTTCCGATGAGCTAGTGGTGGTTTTCACACCAGAAGCCACTTCAGTTACAGATGCTTATGCGCTTATCAAAACGCTTCATGCAGAGAATTACACAGGTCGAACATACTTAGTGGAGAACATGGTCCGCAGGCAGGAAGCTGACTACATAATCGCAGTCTCGCTGAAGACAATGATACAGAGGTTCTTGAATCGCGAAATAGAGATTCTAGGAACCCTACCTTATGATCCTGACATTCCCAGGCACGTACGCTACCAGGATATGGATAAGTATCTTCAAAGAGCTGACGATTTCATGTTCCACGTGGGAAATGTGGTTAGAAAGCTTACCCGGAATACAGAAGAGTTGGGCACCTACAGACCTTCTTTCTGGAGCAAGTTGAGGGCTAGATTAGGAAACATTGTGAGTACATAGAACCGTGGCAGACATACTCATCATCGATGATTCCTTACTGGTAAGAAGGCTAGCTTGCGATGTACTAGTCAAAGAGCTGGGTGTTTCATGCCATGAAGCCAGCACGCTCAAAGAAGCACTATCGTTGGTAAAGAGCAGGCATTACGAGGTCGTATTGTTGGACTATGTGCTTCCTGACGGCAACGGTTTGGAACTGCTGAAGAGAGCTAAACCGTACGTGACTGGGCGAGTACTCCTCTTCTCAAGCCTTGCCGAAGAGGGGGCGGAGGTAACCCTTAAGGCCTTGGAAGCGGGTGCAGTGGACTTCATCCTCAAGCCTAACCTCAGGTACATGTTAGAACAGGACTTTGCCCGTGAATTGACGGACAAGGTATCGAGTTTGCTCACTTCGGCATACGATCGCGGTACAGAGAAGCACTTGCGCGCGAAGAAGCTGCATGTCAGGAATCACCATGTTAACATCCAGCCAAGGTCTGAAGGCGTTATCGCAGTGGCCTCGTCTATGGGTGGCCCCCAGGCTCTGAGGCGTTTCTTCGCTAGATTTGGTACCCTGGGTTTGCCAGTGGTAGTAGCTCAACATATGCCGCCGGGCTTCACCCGGAACTTGGCGCAGCATATCCACCAGCAGAGTGGTCTCAAAGTGTTGGAAGCGGATACTGATATGGACTTGAAGCCTGAGACTGTATATGTGGTGGCCGGGGGTAAGCACGGGGCTGTGGAAAAGGGGCGGCTTAAGGTATTTGACGGCCCTCCTGTGAATGGTGTTAAGCCCGCTGCTGACGTGTTGTTTTACTCTTGTGCAGAGTCCTACGGTAAGCGCGTGGTGGGTGTCGTATTGACGGGCATGGGGAAAGACGGACTCGATGGCAGCAAACGTATCAAGGAGAAGGGCGGCACTGTCTTGGCTGAGTCGAAGGATAGCGCAGCGGTTTGGGGTATGCCAGGTGAAGTAGTAAAAGCGGGTTTTGCTGACTTTGTCGGTGCGGTCGATGTGCTGCCTGAGAAGGTAAAGGAGGTCGTGGAGTCGTGGAGTTAGACATCCTAATTGACTACCTGATCCGTTATAGGGAATTTGACTTGTCCGGATACAGCAAGAGCACGCTAACACGAAGAACGGCTTACTTCATGGGCATCTACGGCATAACCAGCGTGCAAGAACTAGCTGACAAGTTAGTACGCGATAACACTCTATTTCAGGACTTCTTAGACAAGCTGACTATCAACGTTACGGAGTTCTTCAGAGATCCCTGCGCTTGGACAGAACTTGTCAAACTGTTGGCACCTTTTCGGTCCAAGTCCCTTAGTGCATGGTCGGCGGGTTGCAGTGTGGGGTGTGAACCCTATACCTTAGCAATGGTACTTAAGGAAAACGGTTTTAGCGCACGCCGGATATTAGCCACAGACATAGACAAGGTGGCTTTACAAAGAGCTCGAGAGGGCATATACGAACTCAAGGAGGTCAAGAGGGTTCCACCACCCTACATGAAGTACTTCTCCAAGGTGGGTGACAGATACGCAGTAGTTGAGAGCATAAAGAAGATGGTTACTTTCAGGCATCAAAACTTGCTCAAGGACGACTTTCCCCAGGAGGAGATGGACCTCATTCTATTCCGCAACGTAGTGATCTACTTCAATCAGGAAAGCCACGAACTCTTGTGGGGGAAGTTCTCCAAAGCGCTCAAACCCGGTGGGTTGCTCTTTGTGGGCGGCTCAGAAGTCATATTTGATCCCAAGAAATACGACCTTAAGCTGTTGAGCCACGGTTTTTATCGTAGAGTATAGTAACCTGTTCGCACAAAGATACGTTGTCTGTGTAGGATAACTCATGTCCGTCCGATAGTATCCTCAAGGGTTTGCGATCCAACACTCCCAGATCATTCAGATAGGCCAACAGGCTTGCCAGCGTTTCGCCTTCGTCCACAGGTACCACAATGTTTTCAGAGCCCACGCTGACCTTTACCTTTGAGAAGGATACCTGTTTGTAGACAACTCCAGGCATGATGAAATCCGGTCCTTTAAGCCTTATCAGTTCCCTTTTCACCCTAGTCAAGTACTCTTCCAACTCTCTCCTCGTACTCGGGAAAAACCTGAGCTTGACGCCTGGCACGGGTGCAGAGATAACCCTACCTTTATCATCCACCAAGGAAATAGGGACCCTCTCCCGTGTGTTTGTTTCAATAATCACATAAAAATCAGACTTGATAGAACGTCCTAACCTCTCCACTACAATCTCGTCGCCATCACCTACTTGGTCCTCAGCAAGCGCTGCGCGGCCATTGACCCTGTACTCCAGCTCATTTTCCTCATGCACAACTAGATCTTCCGTATCTGAACCTACCTTGACCTGTAGCAGGATGGTTTCACGATCCAAGAGTCTTTCTAAGTCCAGCTCTGCTCTACGTAAGGCTGATTCGACGGTAGGTCTTTCATATCTTAAGAAGTAAGCTGGTTTGTTCTGCACAAGGATCTTTGCCACGTTCCTTTCAGGTGATAGTCTGGCCAATCCTAACGCTACGGCCCATTCTGGTTTCTGCAACTCCCCTTCGGCTTTCAGCTTGGCAACGTGAACCATTTCGCTGGGTATGTCCAGAACTCTTGCTAGGTACTCCGCTAGCCTTGGGGTCAAGGACCCTCCTCCTACCAGTGCTACCGCTGACGGGGCTTTCTTGTCGTTGGCTTCAACTATTATGGCAGCTATCGTGTTTGCAAGGACTACAGATGCTTCTTCTATGCCCTTTAAGAGATCTTCTTTCCTTATGTTTACGGCCTTCCCTACCACGTTGAGCACTTTCTGCGACTTAGGTCTTACTTTGAGTCTTTCTGCTACGTCGATGGGAATCATGAATTTCTGACTCAGGAACTGCGTTACGAAATCTCCGGCCATAGCCACTGATGAGAAGTTGTATACAGCTCCATCACGAAATACAGTTACGTCTGAAGTACCAGCTCCTACATCCACCAGGGCTATGTTGAAATAGCGTAGCTCAGGTGGTACAGCTGCTTCTTTGCTTGCCACTGCTTCGCTGGATATGCTCCAGATCTCCAAACCAGTATCTTTGACAGCTTTGATGAGCGATAACACAGTGTCCTTGCGGAAGAATTGTAGAACTACCCTGGCTCTCAATTCTTTGCCATGCCTACCTACGGGGTTGGATACAGTCATATCGTCTAGTAACCACTTAGACACATCGAAGTCTGCCAACAGGTATCCTTCAATGTGAGCGTTCCTCGTAACGTCTAGCAATAAGGACAAGACGTCATTCTCCTTGACAAACTCTCCTTGGATCGTTTTTCTTCCTTCTACGACTCGCACGGCCATACTCTTCCCGGCTACTGCCAATGCAACAGGCAGTGTCATGTCTAGGCCACTCCTCTCTAAGAAAAGTGACAGTTCTTTAGTGGCCATAGGTACGTTTTCCACTTGTCCGTCTCTCAGCACAGCGAACGCATGTTTAAGAGAGGCATGCCGTGCAATTTGCCCGTCCCTGACTTCCAAGGCAGCGAACTTGTGAGTGCCGATGTCAAGGGCCAAGAAGTTCATTTCATCACCACTCGTGGTATGGGAGGCGGTGACGTATATGGATAGAACCGTATTTCTCCGTTTTCGTAGACAAACAGGACGTAAGAAAGTTCCGACCTGACCAAGTAGGAAGCGGCTCCGAACCTTATTTCAACGTTTGGGTACAACTTCTCTTTGATGAAAATCCTCGCCTTCTTTAGTTCTTCCTGTCTTTGATTGAGCAAGTCCTTAAGATGCTCATTTAGCCGATCTGTGTCCCTTTCCAAAATCGCAATTTCCTCATCGTACAGTTTCGCCATGCTTGGTGATTTCTTAGTTAGGGCCTCTAGTTCGCGTAGCCGTGCCTTCTTAGCGGAGATGGCTTCCACTACGCGTTTGTATTCCGCTGTCAGTTTCTCAGGCTCAACGATTTGCAGCTCCACTCTTTCCGCTAGGTCGTTGCCGACAATAGGCGCTACCACTATGTGTTCAGCGCGTATCGTCGCGCCAGAGACCCTTGCTTTGGGGTGTACCAAGTACAGATCGCGGCACTCTACTTTACTAAACAAGACACCAGTTTCCGCCACCACCAAAGGTGCCTTTACCGTTGCATGTATCAGCTGCCGCGCTATGACTGCGTTTCCAGCTTCCAACAGGGCTTTGCCATTTCCTGCTACCACACCGTCTACCTTGATGTTCTGCCCTGCTACTAGCTTCGCTCCCTCTACCACGCCGTGCACATGGATGTTTACCTTGGAGTTCACAGAGAAGCCTTCCCTAACTGTGCCAAAGATTTGAACCGTCTCTACTACGCCTTCGATGTTACCCGTATGGTAGTCCACGTCCCCAGATACGTTGAGGATCGAGGAGACGCTAATCCTATTTCCTTCACGGATAACAACGCCGTCTGACTTGGCCACAATTCTTAGTCCATCATCCGTGACCTCCGTGCCGCGACCCGCGATGCGCCGAAGGTCTATATCCATGCCATCTTTGGCTGTAAGTGTCTGCCCCGTCACGGTAAACCCAGGTTTGCCTTTGGTGGCTGGCGTCTTCTCCACTAACACCGTTCCCGCGCTCACGTAGTCCCATTTCGACATGAGTTCTCTGAAGTCAATGTGGCTTTGGTCCTGGTCTATCTCCACAGGACGTTGGTAAACCCACGCAAGTTGCGCGTCTTGCCCCTTTTCGGGCGGCAGACCTTTTGCTATCATTACTCGCTGAAGCGGGTGCTCCAATACATCTTTTGCCACGTCTATTTCCACACCAACTATTCCGTTAGATCTAATGCTGTCTAACAGCTCCTGAGGGGTTAACTGAAACGTGCAGAAACCTGGTAGGTACGTAGCATATGCTGCAAGCTTGTCCTCATCAATCTCGACGATTAACTCAGGGGGAACAGGATCTGTACTTATAGTGAACCATTGGCCAGGGTTCTTTATAGCCTGGATGATAGCGTCTGGAAAAGTGACCTTTAGCCTGACTCTTGACAAGCTTGCTATAACGCGCGTGGGAGGCACGCCTGCCTCATCTACTTTTATCTCCACCTTGTCGTTTTGACAACGCAGTTTCAAGCCGTCAAGGGTCAACTCAAAATGCTCAGTAGTGTCATTACTCATTCTTGTTGCTCACCATTTGCACGCCTGTCATGGCGATGGGAATGCAACCTGCCTCTTTAAGTACTTCGGTTATCCTAGGTTGCATTTCAAAGTGAAAGGGCCACAGGTCTTGATTCTTTACCAATGCTCTCAATACTATGCGCGTTCCTTTCTCCGTCAGTTCTGAGTATCCTGATGGGGGCTCCAGAACCCTTGGATCTGCCCTCACTACATCTAATAGGCGGTCTTTGACTTCTGCGGCCTTGTCCCAACAGTCTACGTAGAAGGAGAAGTTCCACAGCCTAGTACTGTTGGCTGATGCATTTACAATGGGGCCGTCCAGCAGCAACTTGTTCGGCAGCATCACTAGTTGCTGTTCAAGTGTCAATACTGTGGTGCTCAGCAAGTTTATTCCCACCACAGTTCCTGAAATGCTGCCTACTGAGACCCAATGTCCAATGTCAAACGGCTTCTGCACTAGTATCAAGGCTCCAGCAAAGAGGTTAGACAACACGTTTTGGGTCGCGAACGCTATGACTAGACCTGTTATGCCAGCTCCCGTGAGTATGGACACAGACGATATACCCGCGATCCTAAGAGCTGCCACCAATGCGGCAGCTAGTACCGAATAATACAGTAGGGAAAGCCAGAAGTTCACAGTGATACGTGAAATGCCTTGATACCGTTCTAAGCGCCTACGCGATGAATTCACCAATGCGGCCGCACCTTTTTGCACTACGACGAACAGCAGCAGCGCCGATACTACATAAAGGGATCGCCCCGTTGCATTGGTCAAAAACGCGGCCACGTCATCAAGGAAACGGGTAACGACGTCCCACATAAGGTCATTATAAGCGAGAAGTGGGTTTGTCAGCTAACCAATGCGTCAAAAAACCACAGTGAACGGTACCTTCACATTGTCGATTTCACTACCATCTTTGGGTGAATGCGTATACACTTCCAAAACAAGGTCCACGGCAGTAGCTGTTTGCCACTCTTGAGGCACTTGGATCACTTGTGCGAAAGCCGAAAAAGTCCCCATCTCGCCACCTTGCGCTATGAAAGCACCATATTCATGTACTTCAGTGCCTTTCCAAAGTCTGATCAGGTAATTGTTCTCAAAGGTACGAGCATACCCCGACACAGGAACAAATGGACCCAGCACCAAAGCGTTGTTGTACGGGTACGCCACCAAGATGTTGATCTCAGTTAACCGTTGCAGTCCGATGAGCGTGGTGCCTGAGTAGGTAACCGACGCCGAATTCTGCGGCAGAATTAGTGGTAAATTGACAGTGGAAGTCAGGGCAAGCTCCCCTCCTGGGGTTTCTAAGATCACTGTGCGACTCGTGACAACGGCTACTGTGGCAGTCACTGTCGTAGTCTCGGCTGCGGGCTGCTGTGGTTGGCACGCCCAAAGGAATATGGCCAACAAGACAGCCAATAGCAACGCTGTCCTACCCCTCACGTTTTGCCACCCCCTTAGGCAAAAGATTATACTCCCTGTGCACAGGAATTAGAATGTTCTCGTAGGAGGTGGTGTTTTTTGGTAGAAATAAGCGGCTTGACAAAACGATTTGGAAATGTTCAAGCATTAGCTGGCATCAGCTTGAGGGCTGAACCTGGTAAAGTCACAGGGCTTTTGGGCCCAAACGGGGCAGGAAAGACCACGACCATTCGCATACTAAGCACCATTCTCAGGGCAGACGCTGGGACTGCCAAAGTGAACGGATTTGACGTTGAACGTGAGCAGGATAAGGTCAGGGCATCCATGGGCGTGGTTTTTGAGAACTCCGGGTTATACAGGAGGCTTACCGGCACTGAGAATGTACTCTACTTCGCTGACTTGGCAGGAGTTCCGAGGAGCCGAGCTTTGAAGGTGTTGGAAGAACTTTACGCACTTCTGGATGTGGATTTTGGTGACCGTTTGGCAGTTGGCTATTCCAGGGGTATGGCTCAGAAGATTAACTTGATCAGGGCCGTCGTACATGACCCTCCTGTGGTGGTCTTGGACGAACCCACCGCTGGTCTCGATGTTCCTAGCACCTTAGCTGTCAGGTCCTTCATTGAAAAGCAGAAGGAGAAGGGGAAAACCGTGCTTCTGAGCACACACCTCATGAATGAAGTAGAGATGCTGTGTGACTACGTCTTCATCATCAACAAAGGCGTCATAGCCGTAGAGGGGACTCCCTCAGGCATAAAGCGAGACTTGGGCGCTGCCAATTTGGAAGAAGCCTTCATGAAGGCGGTGAAAGAATGAACCCTGTTTTAGCTGTACTCAAGAAAGAACTTAAAGAGGCTCTCAGGGATCGTCGTACGCTGATCATGAGCATCATACTGCCGGCTGTGTTAGTACCCGCCCTCATATTGGGCATCTTCTACTTCATGGACACTACGGAGAGAAACGCCACGAAGACTGGTTTCACTGTGGCCTATAGCGGTAGTGCCCAGTTAGAGGCGTTCCTTGTGCAGGCAGGGGTGAAGGTGGAGAAACCGGTCAGTGTGCAAGACGCCGTCTTGTCTAAGAAGGCGGACGTGGGGTTAATCGAGAAGGTGGAAGGCGGCACAGAGGTGGTGACGATCCTGAAATCTTACGCGTCAGGAGCTAAGGGTGACTCCGCAGCAGCTCAGCTGAGGGCTCTATTGGAAGTTTACAAGCAGTACCGCATTGGTGAGTACCTTCGTTCAAAAGGTTTGGAAGAAGACGTCTTTTCTATGGTCAAGGTAGAAACTGCTTCAGTAGGGGATCCCGTGTCTTTTGTCAAGTACATGATTGCTTACATCCTGTCTTTGATGCTGTTAGCTATAGGATTTGTGGGGAACGTGTACTTGGGAACCGACGTGGGTGCAGGAGAGAAAGAGCGGGGCACGCTGGAACCTCTCTTGGCAACACCTGCTAACAGGCTGACGCTAGCTGTGGGTAAATGGCTTGCCCTTTCTACTTTGAACTTCGCTGCAACGCTCATAACTGTGACATCGTTTGCCCTAACTTACACGTATGCTCTCACGCATTTCAGTTTGGGCAGCCCCTCATTGGGTCATTCTGTCTCAGTCTTCGAAGTTTGGGGTTCAGGCATATGGGCAATGGTCATTGGCGCCCTGCTGCTGGCTGTGAGCGGAGCTGCACTGCAGTTCATGATATCCATGTACAGTCGAAATATGAGGGAAGCGCAACTCTACCTGGGCCAGTTAGGTATGGTGGTACTGCCGTTTGTGTTTATTATCATGCCTAGCCTGACTAACGCTACGGCTATTCCAAATTGGGGGTACTACATCCCCATCATCAATGCCTCGGTGGTGGTCTACAACGTTATCACAGGCAATGTTGTCTCTTCCCTCGTTTGGGTGGCTTTGGCCATGGATGTGGTGGTGGCACTGTTGCTGGCAGTACTCATAAGCAAATTTATGGATCGTGAGAGTGTAATATTGCGTTCCTAAGGGGGCATGTGTTATAATAACTATGCCTGCCGTGTGCGTGGGACGGGGCAGGAGCGCATCCAACAGATGCGTCTTGGGAGCCCGAATCCACCCGCTTCGGCGGTTGGAGGGAGGCGCCCACTTGGGTGCCGGGACGCGGCTTCCTGACCCCTTACGGCACGGTGGGCTTTTTTGGGGAGGTGTTAGTTTTGACCAACTGGCAGGTCTTTTTCATTGCATTTCCTTTGTGGGTGTTTGCCGTCGGTACCGTAGTCATGTTGGCTCTCATTCTTTCGGTTATGACTAAATACGGCAGGGAACTGCAGAAGAGCTTAGAGGATATTCAAAAGGACATTAAAACTATGACGCTCAGCGCAGCTCAGGAAGTGCCGAGCATGCTCAAGAATGTCAATGAAACTACCGCCCACATTAAGGATATGACGCAGAACCTATCGCAGCTTACAGCGGTGTTACCTCTAGTCATAAGGCCAAGCTTGGGAAGCTTGGCGATCAAGGCTGTGCCTTCTATAATGGGTCTTGTGAATAGTCTAAGAAAAAGGAAGGGTAAATAGTGGCATAAGGAGGTGAGCCTAATGGTTCATAGGGACCGCGGTGACCTGCTGCGCGACTTGATCATGATCAAAATAGGTGCCGTAGGGGGTTTTGTTCTGGGCTTCGCTCTCGGTGGCATACTTGTGCACTTGGCTCACAAGAAGCTGATGGAGTGCACATATTTGGAGGATTGGGAGGAGGAACTCCCTGAAGAAACCTGCGAAGAAGAGAAGACCAAAGAGGAGAAATAGGCCAATGACTCCTCGAAAGGAGGCTAGCATATGGAGGATGTGAAGAAGCTTTTCTGTGTGTTTAGTGCGTTTGTTGCAGGGGTCGTAGTTGGTGCAGCCGCTGGTTTGTTCTTGGCTCCTATGAAGGGCGAGGAACTGCAGGAGATAACAAAAGAAAAAGCTTTGGAACTCAAGGAAGCAGCTCTCAAAAAAGCGGAAGAACTCAAGAAAAAGGCCGAGGAACTGTCCAAGAAGGCGGAAGAAATAGTCAGCGAACCTGCCATCGAGATAGATCAGGAACCCTGAACCGGAGAGGGGGCAGCGATGCCCCCTCTAGAGTTAAAACAACCCGAATCTTTTCTTGTCTTTTTCGTAGAGCTGCTTTATTCTTTCTAGCATTTGCTTTTCTTCGGGAGCAACTTTCGTTGGTAAGTCGACCTTGACTACCACGTGCAAATCGCCCCTGTAACGCCTGTTCTTGTCTGGGACGCCCTCCCCCGCAAGAACATACTCCTGACCTGGTTGAGTGCCTGGTTCTAGGTACAGCTCTTTTTCTTCGTCTGTGGCAGTCTTCATCTTAACCTTGCCACCTAAGATCGCATTGTAGTAGGGGACATGCACCTCGGTGTAAAGGTCCCGCCCTTTGCGCCGCCACCCCTGCGGAAGCACGACCTTTATGACCACGTTTATGTCTCCCGGTGTGCCACCTTTAACAGCGCTGCCTTGGCCTTTTAGCGTAATTACATCGTTATCTTCCACGCCCGGGGGAATATCAAGCTCTAAAGTCCTTTCCTTCTTTGTAACGCCACTGCCTCTGCACACGGGGCATGTCTCTTCAGGAGTGCGACCTGTTCCTCCGCATGTTGGGCACACCGTTTGCGTCACAAAGACCCCAAAAGGCGTGTTCTGACGATTTTGTATCACGCCCGTACCATGGCATCTATCACAGGTAACAAACTTGCCGCCTTTTGCTCCAGTGCCACCGCAGGCCTCGCAAGCTTCCATCCTGAAAAATCGTATAGATCTCTTGGTGCCTGTTACCACTTCTTTAAGTGACAAGGTAACTTCAAGGGTTACATCGGGACCGCGAGCTGTTGCTCTTTGTGCAGTTCTACTGAAGAATGGCGACCCAAACGGGAAGTCGCCGAAGAAGTCACGGAAGATTGAATCGAAGAAGTCGAAACCTTCACCTCTGTTGAAGGGGTCACCTACAAAGGTGCCTCCTCCCTTTCTAATGGCGTCGTACTCTGCTCGTTTCTTTGGGTCAACTAGGACTTGGTACGCTTCGTTTATTTCTGCCATACGTTTAGCAGCATCGTCGTCGCCCTTGTTAAGGTCAGGGTGAAACTGCCTAACAAGCTCCCTATAACGCTTCTTAATGTCTTCTACCGAGGCGTCCTCGGGGACTCCGAGGATCTCGTAGTAATCTTTCATTAGTGGACGTCTCCCCTAGGCCCTTCTTCTGTGTTTGTTCCGGGTTGATCCTTTGCGTTGCTTTGATATAGGAAGGCTCCTGCCTTACCCATAGCCGTAATCACATCTTCCATAAGGTTCTTAAGCTCATCGGTAGGCTTATTGTCTCTCAGTGCTTTCTCCAAGTTGTCAGCTTTCTCAGTAATGTCTTTGACAATGTCCTCGGGTAGCTTGCCTTCGTTTTCTTTTAGGAGTTTCCTTGCTTGGTAGATGTACGTGTCTGCTTGGTTTCTCGTTTCAATTTCCTCTTTGCGCCTCTTGTCTTCCTCAGCGTACATCTCGGCTTCTTTACGCATACGCTCTATTTCTTCTTGCGACAACCTAGTACCGTTGGTGATGGTTATCTGTTGACTCTTCCCCGTGGCTTTGTCCTTCGCAGTGACGTTGAGGATGCCGTTGGCGTCTATGCTGAAGGTCACTTCTATTTGTGGTACACCCCTCGGTGCGGGTGGGATACCATCCAATATGAACTGCCCCAAAGACAAGTTGTCCTTAGCCAACGGTCGTTCTCCCTGAAGTACGTGTATTTGAACACTAGGCTGATAGTCAGCCGCTGTGGTGAATATCTCAGACTTGGTGACGGGAATGGGGGTGTTCCTCGGGATAAGAACAGTCATGATGCCACCAACGGTCTCCACACCCAAGGACAAAGGCGTCACGTCTACTAGTACTATGTCCTTAACCGTTCCCTCGATTATTCCTGCTTGAATGGCCGCGCCCATAGCTACTGCTTCCATTGGGTCAATGCCGCGCTCTACGGGCTTGCCCATAAACTTCTCTACGAAATCCCTCACTATCGGCATGCGCGTTGGACCGCCTATTAGTATGATCTTGTCGATTTGGGCTGGCGTGAGGTTAGCATCCTTGAGGGCTTGCTCCATGGGGCCTGCGGTCTTTTCAACTATGGGCTTAACCAACTGTTCCAGTTTGGCCCTAGTAATCTTCATTTGAAGGTGAACGGGTTGCCCGTCTTTCATGGCAATGAAGGGCAAAGATATGTCTGTTTCTAGAACGGAAGACAGTTCTATTTTTGCCTTTTCTACGGCTTCGTTCAGCCTGATCATGGCCATGCGGTCTGCTCTGAGGTCTATGCCCGATTCTCGCTGGAATTCTTCCAATACGTATTCCAAGAGCACTTTGTCCATGTCGCGTCCACCGAGCTGAGTGTCGCCGCTAGTAGACACCACTTGGAAAACGCCGTGACCAAATTCCATTATGGTTACGTCCAGAGTACCGCCGCCGAAGTCATAGACCATAATCTTCATCTCTTGTTCCGACTTGTCCAAACCGTAAGCGAATGCAGCAGCAGTGGGTTCGTTTACCAATCTGACCACTTCCAAACCGGCGATGGCTCCAGCGTCTTTTGTTGCTTGCCTCTGTGCATCGTTAAAATAGGCGGGCACCGTAATAACAGCTTTTGAGACGGGTTCACCCAGGAACGCCTCTGCGTCCTTCTTGATCTTCTGAAGGATGAACGCAGAGATCTGCTCAGGTGTATATGTCTTTCCAAATACATTTATCGTCTCCCGGGTACCCATTTTCCTCTTGATGCCGGTTATAGTCCCTTCTGGGTTCATGGCTGCCTGCCTCCGCGCGGGTTCGCCCACCAGTATCTGTCCATCCTTGGTAAAAGCTACCACCGAAGGTACCGTTTTTCCGTACATGGTTGTACCTTCAGCTGATGGAATGATGGTCGGCTTACCACCAAGCATGACCGCAGCGCACGAGTTGGATGTTCCCAGGTCAATTCCTATAATCTTGCTCATAACGCACCTCCTAAAGGATAATGGGCTCTAATGTGATATTTACCAGCATGGGCCTCCAATTATACAAAACCAACGTGAGGTGGGGTGGCTTAACATTTTCTTAACCTGACCGATGCGAATATGCGTTATGCTATTTCATGAAGAGCGGAAGGCTATGGCCTTCCAAGAAGCCTCCCTGTGAGATGCTCACCCCTGGCATCTCACCCACCTCCTTTCCTCACTACACCTACATAAGGGACGGTTACCCCCGCCGTCCCTTTACTTTTTACATGAGCTTATTGACTGCGATGTTTCCGTTAACCATTACCAATTTGGGCTTACCTTCTATGGTAAGGGGGTCACCTTCCCACAAGACGAGGTCTGCATCTTTGCCCACCTCTATGGAGCCCAAGCGGTCTGCGAGGCCCAAGATTTCAGCAGCGTTAATGGTGATCGACCTTATGCCTTCGTCGTAAGGTAGTCCGTACTTTACAGCCATACCAACAGTAAGTGGGAGCAGTTGAATGGGGATGACCGGGTGATCAGTCATTATAGCTACCTTGACCCCGTGTTTGTAGAGCACTCCCGGGGTTTCAAAGGTCCTATTCATCAACTCCACCTTGCTTCGGCTGGTCATGTTTGGACCTACGATGCAGGGGAAACCAGACTCGGCGATTTCAGAAGGGATTAGATGTCCCTCGGTGCAGTGGTCAATAGTGATGCGGATATTAAACTCCTTCGCGATCCTAATGGCAGTGAGTATGTCATCTGCTCTATGAGCATGTACCTTCAAGGGGATTTCTCCGCGTAGCACCATAGCCAGGTGTTCCATACCTAGGTCTAATTCGGGCTGCTTCTCGGGATCATCGGCGTACTTCTGTTTCTTCTCCATGTAGGCTCTTGCCTTGAGCAGCGCCTGTCTCATGAGGGCAGCGGTGGCCATTCTCGTTACTGGTGACTTTTTTTGATTCTGATAAACCCTCTTTGGGTTTTCACCCGTGGCTGCTTTGACAGCTACTGGGTCCTTGACAATCATCTTGTCGATGATTGTTCCGTGCGTCTTGAATACACACACGGTACCCCCTATAACGTTGGCAGACCCAGGCGCTGAGCAGACTGTGGTTACGCCGCCCTCCAGTGCGTCCCTTACACCTTGTTCCATCGGGTTTATGCCGTCCACAGCGCGCAGCTGAGGGGTCACTGGGTCAACCCACTCGTTGTAGTCTTCGCCTTCCCAGCCGATGCCCTCTTCCGAAATGCCAACGTGGCTGTGTGCGTCAATAAAGCCTGGCATAAGTAGAAGGCCCTTAGCGTCTATGATGTGGTCCACTTCTGTCGAAAAGGTTCCTTGTTGAACCTCGACGATCTTGCCGTTCTCAACCAATACGCTTCCCCGCTCAATAATACCCTGTGTGACTGTGTTAATCTTCGCATTAGTGATGAGAATACGCATGACACACCTCCCTAGAAACTTTGCCTACTAAAATATTAGCATCTAAAAAAGAAATAGAGCCAGAGGTACAGCAAAGGTTATGATGATGGCAAATAGGACCTTCTTGTAAAGGGGAGCTGCTTTTGCCTTGAAGTATTCCCGCGAAAGTATGAGGCACAGGTGTGTTGGGCTTGCCATGACTCCCGCCACGGCGAAAACGAAGGCCAGGTTAAGTAAAGGTATCCTGTTGGCCGAGTTCGTCAAAGCGGCCAACAAAGGTATGGCAGTACCAACTCCCGCTTGCGTAATACCTGTGATGGCCGATATTACAAACGGTAGTGTGATGAAGAATAACACCGGAGGAAGGTTGAGCGAGGACAGCGTTTGGGCTACTGCCTTGTCGGCCCCAGTAGCCTCCAGCATAGAAGCAAAGAAGTAAACGGCCGGTATTATGGCCAGCATCTTCCATTTCAGCGCTTCTTTGAACAATCCCAGGGGATGAGGTAAGGTCCTGTGTGTGCGGGCGAATATGAACGAACAGGCAGCTAAGATAGCAATGGGCACCGTGAAGTCTTTTCTAATGGCGATGCCCAGCAATATCACCAAAAGCAGGGGACCTAAGTCCAGTGCCATTTCGCGCCACGCAGGTTTTCTGAAGCTCAAAGACGGTTTGCTGAAGCCAAACGCGATTAACCAGCCGGCAGCTATCATGGCCAAAGGTACGTACCAGTTAAGGACAAAGAGTTGCCCTGGGGAGATCCCTATCAGCAGTGCCGCCATAAGGGTGGCTGGGTAAAGAGGCATTATGGGTTCCCAAATGTGCCTAAACCAGTAGTTGACAAACGCCTTTGTATTTACGTCGATTTCTTCGTCTCGCATAGTTTCTGCCACCAAAGGCGCAGAGAACCTAGCACCCCCGGGGGAGGGTGGTAAGCCTAAGACCGCTGGCATGAGGGCACCTGTTACGCGCTTGTCCCCGAGCATCAACAAGAAATTCTGCATCAAACGCCCCAGCGCTCCACTCTTGCGGAGAAAGACTTCATACAGCGACATTAAATAAAGGGTCATCACCACCGCGATGGTCTTAGGAGCCACCAATACGGTAGCAAACGTGCGCAGTGTGGAGGTGGGACCCACGCCACCCACCAGCCCCTAAGCTGTGGCTGCTAGAAGGAACAATAGGTACAGATCCACTTTATCGAGCAACAAAACAATAACAAGAAATATAACGGCAAGCCAAATAGCCAAATTCACAAGTTAATTATATTACAAAATATTTAGATGCCAACGAGTTCTGCTATGGGGTACTTGTCCCAGGTGGCCTCTTGGTGGTTCTCGTTTGCTCAGTGCCCTCTAGATGTTCCCTACGGTGTTCGCAAGAGGTTGCAAAGCGCTCCAAAATAGCTGGTAGATCGCTGTCTGTCCACAAATCATCCATAAGGGGGTTGCTTTTCAATGTCTCGCTCACCGCATACTTCCTGGGAGACTTTGCGTCGAACTTGATATGAGGCCTTAAATCCAATGGAAAATCAGGCAATATGGACTTTATCAGTTTTTCTGCTGTTTGGAAGAACAACTCTTCAACTTCAGTAACAGTCTCAGTCATAGCGAGCCGTTCGCGGAAATCTGGAAGCAGTTCCTTTTCGATCTGGACAAAGGATCTCACAGAACCACCCCTTCCTGAAACTTTGTCATATGATACCCCAAAACAACGGAGGTTATAACTCCTGCCCATTGGGTACAATAACAAGTATGGTGAAGCCTAGCAAAGCGTGGCTGGCGCGTTTTGTTTCTGATGTGGGCAATCCCATGCTATGGGGTAATTTCATCTTAGTTCTCATCATGCTACAGCGTGCCACGCCGCTCAAAGTTGCCTTGTATTCGTTCGCGGTGTTGTTCGTAACGGTAGGTTTGCTAACAGGCATAGCGTTCGTAGTAGCGAGGAATAGGCAGTTGATGCCACACCGAGATCTCATAGAGCGCGAAATAAGGTATTTGCCCTACATTGTTAGCGTCATAGCTTACGCTATTGCGACCTTTTACCTGTATTACCAATCTTGGGCACCCCGATGGCTCATATACGTCACCAGCACTATGGCTGTAGGCGTGATAGTTTGCGGGATTATCAACTCACAGTGGAAGGTGTCTTTTCATACCTTTGGTGCCTCATCCATGGCCTGCATCTACTACGTCCTAACCGGAAGCCCGTGGGCTGTTTTATTATTGGCGACTAGCCTGATAATAGGGTGGTCTCGCACAGTTCTTGGCGTGCATACATGGGGTCAGGTATTTGGTGGGTTTATACTTGGCGTTGCCATACCATTGCTCACTCGATGGACCGCGTTAGGAGGTTTCGTATGGACATAAGAGTTGTACCTGATACAATCCTTAGGGCCAAAGCTGATAAAGTCAAGTCAGTTACCCGTGAATTACAGGAGCTTATAGATCGCATGTACGCGGCTATGAAAGACAACGAGGTGGAGGGGGTTGGGTTGGCTGCTCCGCAGGTAGGGGTCCCTCTACGCCTGGTAGTTATCGAGTACGAAGGCTTCAAAGAGGCCCTGATTAACCCGAAATGGGAGCCAGCAGGCGAAGAAGTGGACGAAGACTTGGAAGGCTGCCTTTCTGTACCGGGTTTGTATGGTTTAGTGAAGAGATACAGGAAGATACGCTTGTCTTTTACCGATGCCCTCGGCAAGAAGCACAGAGTGGTGCTAGAGGGCATGGTAGCTCGCATTGTGCAGCACGAGGTCGATCACTTGGACGGCATATTATTCACTGATAAAATCACGGATTGGGATAGCGTTGAGGTAACACCATTGGCCTTGAAGCACCCAGGCGTGGTTGAAATCTTGAAGTCACACCAAATACGAGGATGAAGATAGCCTTTTTCTCATCAGGCTTGTTTGGTCTGCCTATCCTAGAGCAGCTCGTCGCTCGAGGACACGATGTGACGCTCATTACAAAAAGCGACACGCCTAGAGGTCGTGGTCTGTCGCCCCAGCCTAGTCCTCCTGCAGAGCTCGCTGCTCGTCTGGGCCTTCCGACACTGAAAATTACGAGCATGAAGGGGGACCTAATTAGTTGGTACGACAGTCAGCTGTTCGATGTGGCCATAGTCGTAGACTTCGGCTTTTACATTCCCGAGAAGTTCTATGCCCACCCGCACACTACCATGGTTAACGTTCACCCCTCCATGTTACCCAAATACCGTGGAGCGAGCCCTATAAGGCGAGCAATTTGGAATGGCGAGCAGCAGACCGGTGTTAGCCTGATAAAGGTTTCCAAAGGAATGGACGAAGGAGACATTTATTTGCAACGGGCTATCCCCATAGGTGAGAAGGATGATGTGGTTTCTTTGACTCCCAAGCTGCAGGTTTTGGCTTTAGATCTTCTAGATGAATTCCTGTTTAGGTTGCAGCAGGGTACGTTAGTTTCCTTTCCTCAACAAGGTGAGCCGACCATAGCGCCCAAGATTAAGCCTGAGGAAGAGTGGATTGTGTGGCGCCAGTCTGCTTGGTCTATCAGGAATCAGGTAAGGGCTCTAGCTGATGTAGGCGCAAAAACCACGCTTCTTGGCAAAGTGCTCAAAGTCTTCAGGGCAGACGTAGAAGAGTCAGCTCCAGATATGGATGCTGGCTACTACATGGTTATGGGCGACCGTCTGCTGGTAGGTACCGGGTTTGGGGTACTGTCTATCAGGGAATTGCAGTTGGAAGGCAAGAAGCGTCAAACAGCAGAGAGTTTTGTTAGAGGTTTGCGGACCAAGGAGGGCACATTGGGTGAATAGGGTGCTATCGACGGTGCCAGGCGTGTTACTGTCTCTTTACTTCGTGGCCATCATCGTGTACACGAGCTTGGTGTACGGAGAGCTTAGTTCGAAAGTTGTCCCACTGCGCGAAAGGTTGAGCGACGTTTTTCCCAGGTTGCTGCCGTGGGTTTCGCTGTTCAGGTTCAAGGTTAGAGCCGACATAGTATCACCTTATGTGGACACACACAACGACTTTGTCTACCTGCCAGAGCGGATGCTCATGCACAGCAACGTCTGGAACGTAACCCAGGTTACTCGCACAGTGGGTGAGGCGTTGCAGATTAGGAGCTCACTATGGGTTCACTTTTACAGGTTGCGGCCCGTCTTTAGGTGGATATTCCTGGCAGGTTTCTTTGCAGCGTTGTTCGCTTCAAATCGTAGCGGGTTCTACTTCTTCGGGTTGATGGGCGCGTTGTTCGACTTCGTCAGCTTCGTGTTGTCCACCGATGCCATCAACCGTGGACGATTGGTACTCGCTTTCTACTCAGCCGAAGCCGCAGCTCAGGTCAGGCTACTCCCACCCGATTTTGTTATTGGTGCTCTTACTGAGCCTTATCGCATTCTAAGGCTTGCCATATACCGAGTCAGGTGGGGGGCTTAGTTCATGGGCCCGCTCCTACTTCTTGCTGTTCTTTTCGTATCAGTTTTCATTCTCGTGCCCATATTCCTTCTCGGGGTGGCTTTGGTGTCTCTAGTAGAAGCGCCTAGCCAACTACTCTACTTGATACGAAATCCCCAGGTAAGGAAGAACCATGCCTTAGAACACGCTACCATCAACCTTCTTCAAGCTGACTACGGTCTCAGGCTTTCGGGCATGAGTTATCCAGACAGGTTTGTTGTATTCGGGGTCGCTGATCCCTACGCTGTCATGGCTGCAGCTCAGCGGGCAAAACAGCTGCTAGGGCAGGGGCGAACGGACTTGGTGGTTCATCCACGGTGTGGCACCACGGCTGTGCTGACCGCGTTCTTCTTTGCGGTGCTGTTTATCTTGTTGTCTTGGATTTTGGGTTTGTTCTCTTGGATAAATATACTTTTGGCTGTCACGTTGGCTTGGGCTGTGGGGAGCACGGTGAGTCCGTGGGTACAAAAACACGTGACTACGGATGCGCGAGTGGGAGACTTGGATATACTGGGTGCCGATTATGCCTATTACTGGGCTTTCCCTGCAGGTGTTGTAGTATATACGAAGGAGAGCAACGTGCGATGGGCCATAAGGTGAAGTTCTGGTCTGCGGTTCTTATTATGTTGCTTGCTTTGAGTGTTGCGAGCACAGCGTCAGCGCAAAGCACGGGCCGTATCCCCTTGGTGACAGGTCTAACTATAAACCAGGCTTTGGCAAGGCTAGCAGAAAACCACTATACGGCCGCTGTGGAATATGAGTACGCTACCGTGTCCCCGGGGATTGTCATTGCTCAAACGCCTGACGGCGGCATATTGGCACCGCCTGGTCAACAGGTGAAACTGGTAGTGTCTAAGGGCGTTCGCTTAGTGGAGATACCCAATGTCGTTGGTATGAGCGGAGCGGAAGCCATTGATAACATAAGGAGCCTCGGGCTTCGTCTGGGGACCATTACAGAACTGCAAACAGGCCAGCGTTTCGTCGTTATAGGGCAAGAGCCTAAGCCTGGTCAGCTCACCGTAGAGGGCGACGTGGTGAGCATTACCGTTGGGATACCCAAGTTGGTAAGAGTCCCCGCAGTCATAGGATTGACGTTAGACCAAGCCTTAACCCAGATAAAGGCTTCTGGCTTGTCGGTGGGTAAAGTGACCCGTACGGCTACTAGTTCTACAGAAATAGAAGTGGTTAAGTCGCAATCACCACGCAGCGGTGTTTATCGCTACCAAGGTACGGCGGTAGACTTGGAGGTTTGGTCCCCCAAATGAAGGTCCTCTTCTTGGGGAGGATCATGCGCATAGAGCGTTACCAAGTAGTGGTGGCGCACGAGCGAATGCTTTACAAAGGGCTAGTGCGCAAGAAACTGTGGGACACCGATAAGCTCATGGTTAACGATCGCGTTTGGTTTTCGCGCATTAATGCTGATGAAGTGGCAGTGGAACGGCTTCTGCCGCGGCGCAATTTTCTAAGAAGGCCCCCAGTGGCCAATTTGGACCTTGTGGTTTACGTGCACTCAATTAAGCATCCCGAATCGGAGGTGAAGTACTTAGACCTTACCCTCGGCTTAGCAGGCTTGTGGGGCATCGATGCACTGGTGTTGCTCCATAAGGCCGACCTTGCAGAGGAAAACACTCTCCATGAGTTAGCTGGGCTATACCAATCCCTAGGATACAAAGTAATGGTTACGTCCATACATTGGGACCTCAGCGAAGTAAAGACACATCTCAGCGGGAAGTGCAGCCTGTTCACTGGCCCGTCCGGGGCCGGTAAGAGCAGCATCATCAAGAAGCTTTGGGAAGATGCGCCCGTACGCGTGGGTGACATCACAAGAAGGGGCAAGGGCAGACATACCACTTCTTGGGTGGAGCTGCTCGAAATGGATGATGCGTTTGTCGTTGATGCTCCAGGGTTTTCTTTGCTTGACCCTCCTCCCATGTCCCCTCGTGAGGTTCAGCTTCTTTTTCCTGAGATATGGTCGCTATCCAATCAATGCTTTTTTGACGACTGCTTGCACGTTAAGGAGCCCCGCTGTGCCGTCAAGGAAGCAGTTAGGGAAGGTAAGATCGCCCACAGCAGATATGCGTCCTACAAATACTGGCTTGAGAAGACACAGGAGGAAAGAGCATGAAGAAACTGATTCCTTCACTTCTGTCGGCGGACTTTTGGTGTCTAAGTGAACAGCTGAATGTCCTTCTCAAACACGGTTTGGATACGCTGCACATCGATGTCATGGACGGCGTATTCGTTCCCAACATCTCTTTGGGGACGCCCATAGTGGCTAGCCTGAGCCAACGCAGCCATTTCATATTGGATGTGCACTTGATGATTGAAGATCCCGAGAAGATGGTACAAGCTTTCAAGGAAGCCGGTGCTCACATCATAACTGTCCATTGGGAAGCTTCTCCCCACATTCATCGCACATTGCAGCGTATTAAGGAGATTGGGGCCATGGCGGGTGTTTCCATAAATCCAGGGACACCCGTAGATGTGCTAAGACCTGTGCTTCATTTGGTGGACCTAGTCCTTGTCATGAGCGTCAACCCGGGTTTCGGCGGGCAGGAATTTCTACCTGAGGTTCTTCCCAAGATTGAAAAACTCAAAGAATGGCAATCTAGCTACCAATATGTCATAGAAGTGGACGGTGGCATGAACCCGCAAACGGCCGCCTTGGCTATACAGTCAGGTGCCCAGTGGATTGTGGCTGGTAGCTCAGTATTCAGAGGCAATGTGGAACAAAACGTAGTGGACCTTCTCAAAGTGCTAAAATAGTTCTAATGAAGAATAAGAGGCCAAGGGAATTTTTTCCTAAATTGGCTCTCATAATAGCGCTAGCAGTTGTGGCAGGCAACCTGAAAGCCATATCGGTGTTTCTGGGGACAGGAGGGGTAAATATGAATGAAGTGCTCGGAATGCTTGGGAATATCAGTTATGTACTCCTGGGGTTAGGTCTGTTGTGGCTCGTCATATGGCTCATATTGGCATACATGTCCAAACAGAGGGGTACGTTGGCGGTGCTAGCAGTGTTCACCTTGACCTGGGGCGCTGTTGGCACATGGCGCGCTAGCGCAGGTGACGTCATTTCTTTGTTTGTGCTGTTCATCTTGCTATGGGTGACACTACCGCCCATGCTCAAGATAGTCAATCAGTATCAGCGGGCCGTACTCCTACGCTTCGGTAAGTTTGCGGGTATACTCGAACCTGGTCTCAATGTCATATTGCCTTGGGGTATTGACCGGGCTATGTACATAGACTTGAGGACAACGACCATTGATGTACCCCGGCAAGACATTATCACAAAAGACAACGTACCTGTTTCGGTGGATGCAGTAGTCTACTTCTTTGTCTTTGACCCCAAGCTTGCTTTGTTGGCTGTGCAAGATTTCAGGCAAGCAACCACTCTGCTAGCCCAAACTATGTTGCGGTCGGTACTTGGTTCACACGAACTAGATGAAATGCTCACTCAGCGAGAGAAGCTAAATGAGGTCCTCAGAAATGACTTGGACAAAGCTACAGATCCTTGGGGTGTCAGGGTGACAGGTGTGGAAATAAAGGCTGTGGACCTCCCCGAAGGTATGAAGCGGGCTATGGCAAAGCAGGCTGAGGCTGAAAGAGAACGAAGGGCTAAGATCATCGCTGCCGAAGGCGAGTACCAAGCGTCTGAGAAGATAGCGCAGGCTGCAGAAGTCATAGGTAAGACCAAAGTTGGTGTAATGCTTAGGATGCTTCAGACGCTAAATGACATAGCTGCTGAGAAAAACAGTACCATAATCTTCCCATTGCCTATGGAGATTCTGAGGTACTTCAACAAGGCAGGCGACTTTGGAGATGAAGCAAGTAGTTAAGGCTGTGATTGTAATAGGCCTAGTAATTGGGCTACTTTTTGGTGGACTTTACTTGTTTGGATACTACAACCAATCTGTGATGACACCTCAACAAATCGATTGGGAGCACTACTTCAGGGAGATTATGAAACAGGTGGTCGGCCCCGGAAAGGCAACACCTTTCTGGAGCACCCACTGAGGAGGCGATAGGGTGGCTCGAGTATACCTGGAGAACGTCTGGAAAAGGTTTGGTAAGGTTGTGGCGGTGAAAGATCTCACGATGGAGATCAAAGATGGCGAGTTTTTCGTACTACTGGGCCCGAGCGGTTGTGGAAAGACGACCACATTGAGGATGATAGCTGGTTTGGAAGACATAAGCGAGGGCAACATCTACATAGGTGAACGTTTGGTCAACGACGTGCATCCAAAAGACCGCGACATAGCCATGGTGTTTCAGAACTATGCCCTTTATCCTCATATGTCTGTGTTTGACAACATTGCTTTTGGTCTGAAGCTTAGGGGTGTCCCCAAAGGCGACATAGAAAAAAGGGTAGCAGAGGTTGCTGAATGGTTGGGGCTAAAGGATTTCTTGGGCCGGAGGCCGCGGGAACTGTCTGGCGGTCAGCGTCAAAGAGTGGCCTTGGCCCGTGCTCTGGTGCGTAGGCCACAGGTTTTTCTCATGGATGAACCGCTGTCAAACTTAGACGCCAAACTAAGGACTCAAGCTCGCGGTGAACTTCTGAGGTTGCACAAGAGTTTCCCCGTTACCACAGTGTACGTGACCCATGACCAAGTGGAAGCAATGACTCTTGGAGACAGGGTGGCCGTGATGCACGATGGTGTATTGCAGCAGGTGGATACCCCTCAGATGCTCTACTTCTACCCCGCCAATCATTTCGTGGCAGGTTTCGTAGGGACACCACCTATGAACTTCTTGGAGGTAGACATCGTCGTCGAGGGGCAACAAACGTACCTGCAGCACAAGTCGGTGAGATTACCTGCCACCGAGGATATGGTCGACTTGTTACGTGGTTACAACAAGGGTAAAGCGGTATTGGGCATAAGACCTCAGGATGTGCATTTGGCAGACGAAGTATCTCACGTAGTTAATCCGTCTTGGGTTGTCCCCTGCACCAGCGATGTGGTAGAGAAGCTCGGCACGGAAACATACGTGCACTTTTCTCTTGACGGCTCAAAAGTAGTGGGCCGCGTTTCACCAGTGCGCAACGTAATAATGGATTCCGACTACAAGATATACCTTGACCTCACAGGTGCACACTTGTTCGATCCGGATGTAGGCACACGAGTAGCTAGCGGCACACGTCCTGAGCGTATCGAAAGCCGTCTGAGAAAACGGGAGGAATATGCAGACTTACCTGCTACCGGTGAAACAGAGAGCAGTGAAGAAGACCACCGGTAGCGTAGAGACGATTCAATAGTCAAGGAATCATGGAGAAGCCAGTCTCAATGCGCACGGTGTTAGTGGCCGACGATGAACCCTCTATCAGAGAGTTGGTCCAAGCGGTTCTTTCACAGCAGGACCTGAAGGTTCTTACGGCTTCTGATGGCGCCGAAGCGTTGGCCATATTCGAAAAAGAGCGTATCGATTGTGCCGTAGTGGACCTGCGCATGCCAAGAATGGACGGGTTCAAAGTCCTCGAGCGGTTTGTATTGAAAGGTGTACCCGTCATAGTCATTACAGCTTACGGCACCTCGGACGTGACGATAGAGGCTATGCGCCTGGGCGCTTATGACTTCATAACCAAACCTTTCGACATCGACGAGTTAGCAGAGAAGGTACGCAAAGCCATGGACCACTACAAGGCTGCTGAAGTGCTACCTCTGAAGCCTGGGAGCGAGTCACCTATGCTTGTTGGCATGTCCACAGGCATGCAGGAGGTGTACAAACTCATCGGCAAAGTAGCCCAAACTGATGTTACCGTCCTAATCACAGGAGAATCTGGTACTGGCAAAGAGTTGGTGGGCAAGGCGATTCATTACAACTCGGCTCGAAGCCGTGGGCCTTTTGTAGTGGTTAACTGTGCCGCCATCCCTGAAGGCTTGCTGGAAAGCGAGCTATTTGGATACGAAAAAGGGGCGTTCACGGGTGCTGAGGAGCGGAAGATAGGTAAGTTCGAAATGGCTCACCGAGGGACCATTTTCCTGGACGAGATTGGTGATATGGCACCCATGCTGCAGGCTAAGATCCTCAGGGTCCTGCAGGAGCGCGTGGTGGAGAGGGTTGGAGGCACCAAGCCTTTGCCTGTAGACGTGCGCATCATAGCGGCTACCAACAAGGACTTGCAGGAACTAGTCAATCAGGGCAAGTTCAGGGAGGACCTCTATTTCCGGCTCAACGTTGTGGAGATTAGCTTGCCTCCGCTCAGAGAGAGAAAAGAGGACATCCCGCTATTGGTGGATCACTTCGTGCGCAAGTACGCGGCTGAAAACAGCAAGGAAGTCACAGGCGTGACACCTGAAGTAATGTCAGCGTTGATGGCTTACGATTACCCTGGTAACGTGAGGGAGCTAGAGAACATTATTGCTCGTGCTGTGGCTTTGGCTTCTGGCAAGGTCCTGACATCAGACCTGCTGCCTACCCATCTCCTGGAGACGCGACCCCAACTCAAACCATTATCTGAACTGCTCATGGAGACCGAACGCAAAGCCTTCCGCCAAGCTGTGGCATTGGTAGGGCCTGACCCCAAAAAAGTGGCAGAACTACTCAAAGTGGATACTTCTTACGCGGCCCAACGATTGAAGGAGTGGTTCTCCAATGTTAGTCATAGCTGATCTAATCGTCTTCCTTCTCTCCTATGTGGCTGCTGCACTGACAAGGTTTGGGTACCCCGTACCCGCTGAGAACCTAAGAGCCATGTACGTTGTTGTTCCTTGGACAGCCTTGGTGTTCTTGTCGTCCATGTATTACTTGGACGCCTATTCACGGTACGCTAGGTCTTTCGAGGATTTGGGCTGGGCCGCCTTCATTTCTGCGCTCTTTTCGGCACTGGCTGCTATTGTCCTTTCATTCTGGTTGCGTGCCTTTGCCTTTCCGAGGACCGTCATATTGTTGGCGTTCTTGTACCAGCTCCTGTTCTTCTTGATTTTGACCTATGCCAAGGTCACCATCGCACCCGAGAAGCCCTTTTCAGCCATTACTGCCCTAGGCGTAAGCGAGGAGACGGCAAAATTGGTAGCGGAAGAAGTTGTGCCACTGGAATCATCTGAGGCTGTCATTGTCAAAGGTGAAGACTTGGTAGGCCTATTGGGGCGGGTAATTGAGCATAAGAAACCATTAATAATAGACCCCCCGTTGGAACAGATCATGCTCCTCAACGGAGTAACGGTCACCTTTGACGACCACCCATTCATTTTCATCCACTCTTGGGCTTTCGACGCGGTGCAGGTGGTAGCTAAGAGGATAATCGACATTCTTGCAGGCCTTGTGGGAAGTCTTATGACAGTGTTCTTGCTACCTTTTGTCGCTCTGGCCATATACTTGGACTCGCCAGGGCCTGTGTTCTACACCCAGCTGCGGCTGGGAAGGGGAGGCAAGCCATTCAGGCTTGTCAAGTTTAGGACAATGATACCTGACGCTGAGAGATTCACAGGTCCTGTACTTGCAGGCGATGATGACCCAAGAATAACAAGAGTCGGTCGCTTTCTGAGAAAGACTCGTTTGGACGAGCTACCGCAGTTCTTTAACATATTAATAGGCGAAATGTCGTTGGTGGGGCCGCGACCAGAAAGGCCTGAGCTTTACGAACAGATCAGGCGTGATGTGCCTGAATTCTATGCTCGTCTTCTGGTGAAGCCAGGCCTAACGGGCTATGCACAAGTCTACGCTAGCTACAGCGTGGATTTCCGGTATAAGTTGTTCTATGACCTGCTGTACATTACTAAGCCAAGCGTGCTGTCCGCGGACCTCAAAGTAATCTTGCTGACCGTACGTACGGTTTTCAAGAGGGCTGGTAAGTAAAAAAGGGCGCCCGCTTCGGAGCGCCCCAGTCGCCTACGCTGCTGATTAGCCGCGCAGCTCCTTTCCGGGTCTGAACACTACGGTCTTCTTTGCAGGAATCTTGATGGGCTGTCTGGTCTTGGGGTTGACACCCTTTCTTGCCTTGCGCTCGCGCAGCATGAACTTGCCAAAACCAACCAGTACCACTGGATCGCCCTTCTTCACGGTTTCAGTCACAACATCCATGAAGGCGTTCAGGAACAGTTCGGCGTCTTTCTTCTTCATTCCGGTTCTCTCAGCGATGGCATCTACCAACTCGGGTTTCGTCATACGCTCCACACCTCCCACTTGATTTATTGAGGGTTATGCAACGCCCCCATGAACCTATTATATAACTAATTTTCTTAGCGTGTCAATAGGTTCGCCAAAATGAGGGGTATGAGCAGGGGGTGCATATCACTGTAAAAACGTCGGTCAGTCAGAATCTTCGTCAGAAACAAACAGGGAAGCGTCTAAAGGCTCACTGAACCTAGACCATTTTAGTCCTTTTGACCTAGCGTCTCGGTATATGCCTTGTGCGTGGTCTAGATATGCATCAGTACGGTCTGCCAAGTAAACCAGTAGCGCTTCCAAGGTTTGGGGTCTGACCGGGGATCCCCATTCTCGCTCCCCGTGGTGGCTGAGCACTATGTGAAGAAGGCTCTGTCTCAAGAATGGATTGAGCCCAACGTCTTCGGCGAACCTGTCCAGCAGCAGGGCACCATACGCTATGTGGCCGAGCAGTTTTCCACCGACGGTGTAATCTCCACCGGGTCTGCTTTGTTCCTCCACCTTGCCTATGTCGTGCAGCAAGGCTCCAGCCAAAGCCAAATCTTTGTCAATTTCCGGGTACAAATCCGCAGTGCGCTCCACGATCATAGCTACGTGCAGAGAATGTTCCATGAGTCCACCGATTCGGGCATGATGTATGCTCTTTGCAGCGGGCTTCTTTACAAACTGTTGCCACAGCCTTTCGAGCAGCACATACTCCACAAAAAGCCTTAGTTCCTCGTCCTTGATCCTGCTAACGGCACGCCGCAGTTCTTCCTTGAGCGCCTCTATGTTCTCCACCGAGGGGTAAAGCTGCGCGAGTGTATCTTCGTCTAGCGAACTGGGGTCCACCTTCTCAATCCTGTGAATGTATATCGTAGCTTCAGAGTTGAATTCACCAACGTTGCCGGAACAATAGACCAAATCGCCGCTTTCAATGGCGAAGAGTTCACCTTCGCCGAGCTCGTAGAACCCCCTTACGCTTCCCCTAGCGTCCACTAGTACGAGGTTCACGTAGGGTGCACCGTTTTTCTTCTTAGAACCAAAGGACTTCTGCTGTACTACGAACAGATCCGCTACGTCTTGCATTCCTGGTCTTAGTTCTGTGGCGAACAGTTTTTTGAGCATCAGTGGTTCACCACGCTTCTCCATGTCACGCGTTCGGCTAACTCCTCTAGCTGTTGAAGCCTGAAGAACGCTTCCCAAAGGTCTTCTCCTGCCAGAAGCAGGCCAAAGCCGTCAGTAATCAGAGCCACACCAACTTCGAAGATGTTGCGTATCTGCTCTATCCAATCCTCGGGGTCCACTGGTGGGCTTCCCACGACCTGCAGCTTTTGGAATATCATGTTGGGGTCCACGTTTTCCGCTAGAGGGACTCTTCCCAAGGCCAGGTTTACAAGACTGCCCGGGTATGAGTGAATCAGCGCATTTACCCGTTCCCACTCTCGGTATATATCTAGGTGGATCATGAGTTCCTCGCCAGGCTCGCCGCGCAGCACGGTTCCATCCAGAAGCATTTCCACCACGTCTTCTTCGTAGATGAACGGGTCTTTCCTGCCCACCACAGCAAAAATGTGGTTATCCGGAAGCCTCACCGAAACGGTGGTGCTGCCGCTAGTCCCGAGTATGGCGCTGTTTATTGCGCGGGCAACGGAAAGCAGGTCCCTGAATTCTGCGTTCATAGTTCTTCACTGTGCCTCTCGTTCAAATCCATGAGCAGTGCATGTATCTTTGCCTTTATTATGTCCATAGCTACGACGTTCTTCCCGCCCTCGGGGATAATCAGATCGGCAAACCTCTTTGTGGGCTCCACGAATTGTATGTGCATGGGCCTTACTGTTTCCAAGTACTGTTTGACTACTGAATCCAAAGTGCGTCCACGTTTTTCCACGTCTCTCTTTATTCTGCGCAGTATTCTTACGTCAGCGTCCGTATCCACAAAAATCTTTATGTCGAATAGTTGACGAATGCGCTCATCATAGAACAGCAGTATGCCTTCTACTATGATTACAGGCTTAGGGCACACGATCTCGTAATTACCAGTCCGCCCATACAGCTCGAAGGAGTATTCGGGTACCTGCACGCACTGCCCCGCTGTTAAGGTCCTCAGGTGTTCGTACAAGAGGTCGAAGTCGAACGCATCGGGATGGTCATAGTTTAGCAGTCTTCTCTGCTCCAAAGGCAGGTCAGGGAAGTCCTTGTAGTACGAGTCCATGGAGAGGGTGCTTACACTGTCTTCTGGGACCATGGATCTTAGGTTCTTGGCCACGGTAGTCTTTCCAGAACCCGTGCCGCCTGATATACCTATTAGCACGTACTTCTTCTGCACGCAGAGTATTATAGCAAAGGGGTTACGTCGCCAATATGCCGTGGTCTTTGCGGTTATCAGTAGCGTAACAATGTTAAACTTCAAGGAGAATGGAGGTGCAGGAATGGCTTTTGAGGATCTGATGATCAACTGGAAAAACGGCCACCTCAAGGTGGATGCTGAGGTCAAGAGTGCTATCGAGGGGTTTGCCAAGGACTACATGGAGTTCATTGGGCGTTCCAAGACAGAGAGAGAATCTGTGGATGAATCAGTGAATTTGGCGGTCCGGCAAGGCTTTGTTAGGGTTGCTGAGCTTCAGGCTTGGGAAAGTGGCGCCAAAGTATACTGCGTTAACCGTGGTAAGAGTGCCATCTTTGCCGTACTAGGTAAGAAGCCAGCTACCGAGGGCGTGAACATAGTTGTGGCTCACGTAGACGCCCCCGAGGCTTGACCTGAAGCCGAGGCCCATCAAAGAGGACGAGCAAATCGCAATATTGGAAACCCACTACTATGGAGGTATTAAGAACTTCCAATGGGTGTCTACCCCGCTCGCCCTACACGGTGTCGTAGCAAAGACTGACGGTACCGTGGTCAAGATTGCCATAGGTGAGAAAGACGACGATCCCGTATTTGTAATTCCTGACATACTCCCACATTTGGGACGCAAGATCCAAATGAGTAAGAGCATGGATGAGGCCATCCCGGGTGAGTCATTGGACGTCATAGTGGGCTCAGAGCCTCTAAAGGACGAGGAGAAAGAGCCTGTAAAGAAACACATATTAAAACTGCTCAACGACATGTACGGCATCACTGAGGCCGACTTCTTATCGGCTGAATTGGAAATAGTCCCTGCCCTCAAGCCTCGGGAAGTAGGCTTGGACAGGGCTTTGATAGGGGCATACGGCCAAGATGACCGAGTGTGTGCGTACACTGCGCTAAGAGCCCTGTTTGACCTCGATGAGGTGCCAGAGAAGACGGCTGTCGTGATAATAGCTGACAAAGAGGAAATTGGTTCTGTTGGGAACACGGGTATGGAATCAGCTTTCGTTGATCGCTTCATGAGCAAGCTGCTATCTTTGAGCAAGCCACAGTTTACTCCTTTGGACTTACATATGGCTTGGAATAAGACTCAGGTTCTGTCAGCTGACGTTACGGCTGCCGTAGATCCAATTTGGAAGAGCGTGCACGAGATGCAGAATGCTGCTCGTTTGCACTACGGCCCTGTTATCACTAAGTACACGGGCAGCAGAGGCAAGTACAGTGCCAACGACGCCCACGCAGAATTCGTGGCAAAAGTAAGGAACGTGCTGGACGCAGAAGGCGTAATATGGCAGATGGCAGAGTTGGGCAAGGTTGACGAGGGTGGTGGCGGTACAGTGGCTCTCTTCATGGCTAATAGAGGTGCTGATGTGGTAGATATAGGAGTCGCCCTTCTCGGCATGCACTCGCTGTTCGAGATTTCAAGTAAGTTGGACGTCTACTTTACCTATAAGGCTGACTTAGCGTTCTTTAAGAGGATGGCCTAAGTAAAAAGGGGGGCCCTTAGGGCCCCCTTTTTAAAACTTCAAAGACTCTCGTATAACTCTTATGGCGTCAAGAAGTTTGTCCCGCTGTGTGGGGCTGAGTTCTTCCAATCTATTGCTAAGGACCTTCAGGAAACACTCTTTGCTATTGGCTAATACCTCTTGTCCTTCTGGCGTGACTTCCACGAGCACAAGCCTGCGGTCTCTCTCTTCGTCTTTAAAGCGCCTAACGTAACCCTTCTCCACTAAACGGTCCACGTGCGGAGTCAAGCCACCCATGGTGACCACCAAAGATTCGGCTAGATCGGACATCTTGCATGGTCCAATCCGCGAAAGCTCATCCAGGATCTTTATGTCAGTAAGGCCCAACACTACTTCTTCAAGAGAGCCACCCAACAGCCTCTTGAAGCGCCTTGGTAACTGCATGTACAGGTCAAACAGTTCTTTAGACAAATCCTTCATAAGCCTTATTATAACCTCTCCAAATGTTTAACTTAGTCTATGAATTGGATCTGAGCACTCCACGTTTTACGTCTCGGCGTGGCTGGTTTCTCGTCAGGATAACCTAAGGGCACCAGTGCTATGGGCTGCAAGTGATCGGGTAGCCGCAGCAACTCTTTAACTTGTTGCTCTTCAAAACTACCAATCCAGCAACTACCGATGCCCTCAGCCCAAGCAGCTAACATCAGGTTTTGAACCGCAGCACTGACATCGCAGATGCTATAGAGATTCTTCCCGCGCACCCCGTATGCGCTTTTCATGGCCTCCAAATCACTGCAAGCTACCACCACTACAGGAGCTTGGCCTACGAAATCCTGCCCATGGGCAGCTTCTGCTAGGAGTCTGCGCATCTCCGCGTTCCTAACCACAAAGAACTTACGAGCTTGCAGGTTGCCAGCAGTGGGCGCCCACAGGGCGGCGTCCAAGATTTTTCGCAGTATGTCTTCTGGGATTTGGTCGGGCTTGAATGACCGGACGCTTCTCCGCTCTGCTATTATCTGAAAAATGTCCCTCATATGCCTTAGTGTAGCATAATTGTGCTTGGCATACTACGATGGGCAAGCGGTTAATAACCAATATAGGAGGTGATGGTTGTGGAGCGAAAGAAGGTGCTCATCATCATATCCTCCCGCGACAAAAGCGTGATAACAGCTGGGCTTTTAATGGCTCTAGCCTCCAAAAGGCAAGGGCTTTATGAGGACATCAAGGTTCACTTCTTTGGTCCCAGCCAAAGAGTAGCTGTTGAAGATGAAGAAGTGCAGCAGTACATAGCTGATCTGATCAAAGAGGGTATTAACCCGCTGGCTTGTGAAGCCATCAGCCGACAATTCGACCTAACCGTGCAGCTGCACGACATGGGTTTTGACATAGTCCAAATACCAGTCGAAATAAGCAGGCTTGTCAATCAGGGGTACGTACCCATGGTGTTCTGAGGAGGTGCGAATATGCGTATCGAAGAATTGGAAGAGATTATCAAGACCAGACGTTCCATCCGCTACTGGGAAGAGCGAGATGTGCCAGATGAGGTGCTTCGCAAAGCCATAGAATTAGCATGTTACGCGCCCAGCGGGATGAACTACCAGGGCTGGAAATTCAAAGTTATAAAAAACAAAGGACTCATAGGACAAATCGCAGACGCGGTGCGACACCGTGTTCAAATGATGGTCAGTTGGCCAGAGTCCAAAGAACACATAACTGAACCTTCGAGAGCTGTGGAAAGGTCTGATTTTTTCAGGAAGGCTCCTGTCCTTATTGCTGTCTACTCTCAGCAATATCCTTCGACTAGAGACGAGATTTTGCAAAAGAGGATGCAGCACGACCCTGAGGCTGTCAAGATGAAGCATTGGTCAGAAGTAGCCAACAGCAGGATACAATCGGTCGCTGCTGCTATAGCTTATCTGCTATTAGCTCTCCACGCTCAAGGCGTCGGGGCCGTTTGGATGACTGGGCCTGTTCAAGCCAAGGAAGAAATAGAGAATTTGATTGGCAAACATCCAGGTTACGATGTTGTGGCGTTAATAGCTGCCGGGTATCCTGCCGAGACGCCTTCGCCCAAGAAGGTCAAAGCCGTCGAAGAAGTGGCCGAGTTTCTGTATTAAACTAGAATTATGAAGGTCAAAGTGTTTGGTCACCTTAGGCACCTGCTTGGTGTCCCCGAACAAGGGATCGAGGTGTTGTTGGACGAGCCTGTGAGCCTGCAGGAACTAGTGAACAGGCTCTGGAATTTGCCTTTCACGTTGTTTGTCGGAGCCAAAGTGGGCGACATCAAAGTTTCCGGAGACTACGTAGTTACGGGGCAAGAGGACGAGATAGTCTTGTTGTCCCCAGTGGGTGGCGGTTGAGTGAGGGGGCGTGTCATATTTGACCAATGCAGGGACGGCGCCCTAAACATGGCGCTGGATTACCTGTTCTTGACCCAGCTTGAAGAAAGAGAAGGAATAGTCGTAAGGTTCTATCAGTGGTGCCCAGCCACCATTTCTATCGGCGTTTTCCAAGATTGGGATCGACCGGCTCCGTATCCAGTAGTGCGGAGGCCTACGGGTGGCAAAGCAGTTCTGCACAAGGGAGACTTGAGTTACTCGGTGGTGGCTCCACTATCAGGTTTTGGAACGAGCGTCATGGAGACCTACAAGCTGCTTTCGACGGCGCTCATACAAGGTTTGGCGCTGTTGGGCGTTGACGCAGGGTTCTTACCTGCACCGTTGCCCTCAAAGAGTGATCCTGAGGGGTGTTTCGTACACCCATCGGGCCACGAAGTAGGTATTGCGAACAGGAAACTGATTGGCTCTGCCCAGGTTAGGAAACCCTGGGGGTTCCTGCAGCACGGGGCTATCCTCATGGAACCCATATACGCTGAATTAGCCGACCTCTTTGGCACTCCTGTGGAGGAGCTGCGAAAACATACTATTACCCTAAAAGAGGTGGCACCTGACGTAACGGCAGGTCTTCTCGCCCAGGCACTCAGAGACGGTTTTCAGGAAGTCTTGGATGTGGAGCTCGAGGACATACCGCTGACCGAAGAAGAGCTTAGGGAGGCAGCCAAACTAGCGCCAAAGTTCATGGTGACGTCAGCATGAGCTTTCGCGTCATTGATCTCAGCGTTACGTTAGGCCCTGACACTCCGGTATACCCTGGTGACCCAAAAGTGGAAATGGAATTGTGGCAAGACGTCGAGGCAGGGAGGGTGGAGCGGTTGGTTATGGGCACGCATGCCGGCACCCACGTGGATTTCCCGCTACATGTATCACCCAAGGGAGCATCAGCTGACGTGGTCGAACCTAGCAGGCTTGTTTCCAGAGCGCTGTTCCTCGACGTTTCGGGCCTTAGCGCCTCAGAACGTACGGTTGCTATACGGCAGATGGCCGATCGGTTGCTGAATAAGGGGCTCATTCTCAAAACCCACGACAGTTTTGGTCATCACAGCGCTCAATTGGCAGAAACCCATGCCACTGCTATAGCAGAGGCTGGCGTTGTGCTGTTGGCAGTGGACGCTCTGAGCGTAGAGGACGATGGGCTTTTGCCCGTGCATCGATTTCTGTTGAGCCGTGGCATTTACATAGTTGAAGGCCTATGTAACCTCGACCGGCTGCGCCATGGTTGCGAATATCTTCTCTTCGTCGGTGCCCTGAAGTTAGCGGGTGCCGGCGGTGCGCCTGCCAGGGTCTTAGCTGTGGAGCTATGAAACTAGCCCGAACAATTCCGGCTACTGTCTTGGCTAGGGAGAAGCGTTTTCGCCTATTAACTAACATCGACGGAGAAAGACATTGGTGCTACTTACCGAATCCGGGCCGTCTCCAAGAATTAGTCTTTCCAGGTGCTACTGTCTGGGTACGTAGCGTAGATTCTGCACATCGCAAGCTTCAGTGGGAAGCTGTACTTGGTTACGACGGCGTTCTTGTTTCTCTGCATGCTGCTTTGGCTAACGCTCTTCTTGTTGAAGCGGCTCACCTGTTGGGCATTGGCGGCTCGTGGAGTAGAGAGGTGGTATCAGGTTCTAGCAGGTTCGATTTTTCATTTGACGGACGCTTGGTTGAGGTGAAGTCGGTGACTTTAGTACAGCAGGGCTTGGGTTTGTTTCCGGACGCTCCTACAACACGCGGGGCCAAACACATGCGCGAATTAGCTGAGAAGGGTAAAGGTCTTGTCGTATTCGTGGTCCAACGGCCAGACGCCGAGGCTGTCACCTTCAACGCTGCTTTGGACCCCGATTTCGCAGCGGCTGCTATGACTGCCTATCGACGAGGTGTGGAGTTCAGGGCCTTCAATTGCAAGGTAAGCCTAGAGGAGATAGAACCTTGGCGCGAGATACCCGTCATAATACCTCAATACTAGATGCGGCAAGCAGCATTGAGGATTTGGTTGCTTGCACGCGACCGCTGTGCGAGAACCAAGTAAACAGCAGGATTGAAGAGTTCTTGACCTTTCCCAGGAATGATTTGGGGCGCCTTTTCTCTGAATTGAGTTTCTGTGTGCTTACAGCCAACTGGCAAGCCAAAGGCGGCATGAGAGCCCAAGAAGCCATAGGAGACGGATTCCTGACGCTTCCACCCTCAGAGTTGGTAAGGGAACTGAAGAGTGTGGGGCACAGGTTTGCTGCTCAGAGGGCGAACTTCATATTGCATAACAGACTTTTCGTCGGCATGCTACCGGACATACTTGGACTACCTTTGAGAGACGCCCGTCTTGCTTTGGTCAAGACCTTCAAGGGTATTGGATGGAAGGAAGCAAGCCACTTCTTGCGTAACGTGGGTTTCTTAGATGTGGCCATATTGGATAAGCATATCCTCAGGCTTATGGCTAGGTTTGGTTTGACGACGGAGATACCCAAATCTTGGTCACGCCTACGCTACGAAACCACTGAGAACTTGTTAAGGCCCATCGCGAAGAAACTCCAGATGCCCTTGGGCGTTTTGGACTTGTATCTATGGTACGCAGTAAAAGGCACTGTTGACAAATAGCAACGAGGGCTGCTTAGAACTCCCTGAAGGTGTCGCCGCCCACGTGGAACAAGGGCGAAAAGGGCCTTCCTAGGAACCCGTTTCGAACACGGCATACAAACAGGGTGTGGTCGCCTGTGTCCACTTGAGAAACCCGTTCTACCTCCAAATAGGCGGGTGCTGAAGCAATGTACGCTGTGCCTGCCGCTGTTTTTCCTTTGGGTACGTTGAAACGGGCAAATTTGTCCACGTTTCTACCCGAGCAACTCCCTGTATGCATGACAAGTTCTTCCATGCTCGCATCAGCGAAGTTAATTGTTGCCATAGGATGCTCTGCCAAGAGCGCGTGGCTGTAGCGGCGCGGTGAAATAAGTACGCCAACCAAGAAAGGCCTAAAAGAAAGGGGCGAGTGCCAAGCCAAGGGTATTATGTTCGCTCTTTCGAATGGTCCCACTACCATGAGAATTACTTGCCGTGGGTACAGTAAATGGTAATCCGCTCTCTCTACGACAAATCTGTCCACGGTTGGCGCCTCCTTTCCAGGATCGTATAAGCAGCTGCTTAAATTATAATTAACGCAAAGCCCTACGAAGGAGGTCGGCTCATGCAGCACGAATTTCAGTACTGGGAGAAAATAAAGGACATTACGTTTGAACTACTCGATATTACTTTGAACTATCGCCAGAGCGGTCACCCTGGTGGCAGCCATTCAAAAGCACACATGTTCATTACGTTGCTCTTTGGTGGCAAGATGAGATACGACATACGGAGGCCTGAGTACAGATTCAGTGATAGATTCATACTTTCCGCTGGCCACAACGTACCATTGGTTTACGCCACCATGGCTGTCATTGGTGAGGCATTCAGAACAAGGCACAGTAACTCAGGAGAGGAAAAGTACCACATAGACCCCAATAAGATAGTCCTTTACGAGGACCTGCTCAACTTCCGTAGGCGGGGCGGCCTACCCGGCCACGCCGAATACGGTGGCAAGACCCTATTCCTCAAGTTCAATACAGGGCCTTCTGCTCATGGGCTGCCGGTTTCTGTTGGCGAGGCCTTAGCTCTCAAGAAGGCTGGTTTGGATGAGTTCCGTGTGTTTGCTATCGAGGGCGAGGGTGCTCTTACCGCTGGTGGCTCTCACGAAGCCAAGAATGGCGCTTGGGGTTACGGTTTAGGCAACTTAGTTTGGCTAATAGATTGGAACGACTTTGGCATTGACGACAGGCGGACTTCTTGGGTCGTGTTTGGAGGTCCTGATGAGTGGTTTGCCTCCCACGGCTGGAGGGTCTATGGCACATTAGACGGCCACAACTGGGAAGAAATCTGGAAAGTGTTTGTGGATGCTTTAGACCATACCGATGGCATAACCCCCACAGCCATGTTTTTCAAGACAAGGAAGGGATACGAGTATGGTATCTACGACAACAAGTCGCACGGCGTCCCCATCAAGAAGAATGACCCCCTCTTCTGGCAAATGAGGCAGCGGTTCATGGAAAAATACGGCGTGGAGTACGATGGCTTTGGAAAGCCTGCTCCTTCTGACCCTGAAGAGGAGAAGAAGCAGTGGCGCAACAACTTAGACATAGCACTTAGCGTGTTGCGCAAAGATACAGAATTGGTGGAATACGTGACGGACAGGTTGGTGGAGATAGGCGAAAGTTTGCCAAAAGCAGTTCCCACTTTCAAACTCGGCGCTAATCCTTTCCACGACCCGGACATCTATGACTACACAAAGTATCCGCAGGAGATGTGGGCCAAACCAGGCGAAAAAGTGGCGAATCGTGCAGCGCTCATTAAGTGGGGTAGCTACATCAACGCCGTCATAGGCCGTAGGTACGGAAGGCCTTTGGTCATTGCAACCTCTGCTGACCTCACTGAATCTACAAACCTTCATGGATTCGGCTTGGGATGGGGCGACCAACCCGGTTGGGGATGGTACCACCGTTCACTGAATGTGGATGGTGCCATACTTCCCTCCGAAATCACGGAGTTCTTGAACTCAGGAGTAGCAGCAGGCATGGCGGTCACCAACCTGGCGGAGGATCCGTATACCGACTTTGACGGCTTCTGGGTGATAATGTCCACTTATGGATCCTTTGCTTATCTAAAGTATGGTGCTATGCGCTTGCTCAGCCAAGTAGCTCAAGACTGCCCGCTCAAGATAGGTAAGGTTATTTGGGTGTTGGGTCACTCGGGACCCGAGACTGCTGAAGACTCCCGCACGCACTTTGGTGTGTTCTCGCCAGGTGTGTCCCAGTTGTTCCCTAACGGACACATAATAAACCTGCATCCGTGGGAGTATAACGAAGTACCTGTAGCCTTGGCTGCAGCCTTGAAGACGGAGCTGCCCATCGTGGCGCTTCACTTGACGAGGCCACCCATAGCAGTACCTGACAGAGAATCCTTGGGTATAGCTCACTACTTTGAGGCGGCCAAGGGTGCATACCTGATTAACGACTTTGATCCTTCAAGGCCCAAACAAGGTACCATCATTGTCAGGGGAACTAGCAGTACAGCAAACTTAGTAAGCATTCTTCCAGAGATCCGTAAGCACTTCAACGTGAAGATCATTGCAGCTATAAGCTACGAGTTGTTCCAGAGGCAGCCTGAGCATTATCGGATGCGCATACTTCCTGTTACGGACTGGGCAGACTCAATGGTCATAACAAACGAGGCTTTGTCTTTGATGAGACCTTGGCTGTTCTCGAAGATCAACGAGGAATACTCTATGTCAAGTGATTGGGATAATCGTTGGCGGACAGGTGGTTCTGTGGAGGAAGTAATAGAAGAAGCGCACCTCGATCCTGACTCCATAATGCAAGGCATCGAGCGCTTTGTCAAGGAAAGGGACAAGCGGCTCGGGAAGTTGAAGGAACTTGGTAGGTGATGCTCGTGAGGTTCGAGCGCACTGATGCGCTTATCGTTGTAGATGTGCAAAACGACTTCTGCCCTGGGGGCGCTCTAGCGGTCCCCCAGGGTGATGAGATCATACCTGTAGTTAACCGTTTGATAAAGAAAGCAGAGGAAGCAGATGCCATCATAGTGTACACGCGGGATTGGCATCCGAAGAACCACCTCTCCTTTGCTGATTTTGGTGGCATATGGCCGGTACACTGCGTGCAGGGAACGCCTGGTGCCGACTTCCACCCTGACCTGTATGTATCGCCTCAAGGAGCCATCGTCAATAAGGCCACTGATACAGAATTCGAGGCATACAGCGGCTTTCAGACAGTAGAATTGCACCGCATACTCAAGAACAGGGGTGTAAAACGAGTGTTCATTGTTGGGTTGGCAACGGACTACTGCGTCAAGGAGACGGCCTTGGACGCCATCCGTTTGGGTTACGAGACATATGTGATAGAGGATGCGGTCAGGGGGGTTAATGTCAATCCTGATGATTCTGCGCGTGCTTTGGAGGAGATTAGGTCAAAGGGCGGACAAGTAGTCAGCTCTCAGGTGTTCGATGAAGTTCGTTGAGAGCCCGAAGAATCCGAGAATCAAAGACCTACGCAAGCTACTCGAAAGCAAGAAGGAAAGGGATAGAACAGGTCTTTTCGTCCTGGAAGGGCTTAAGCCCATAGAGGCCTTCGCTGAGTGTGGTGGCGAAATAGTTGAAGTGTACTTCAGCAAGCGCGCCAAGGGGCTCCCCAAAGTACAAGGTGAATTCATAGAGTGTTCGCCTAGCGTTTTGGAGTCCATAAGCGATGTGGCCGCTGACCAACAGGTGTGCGCATCAGCTCGGCAAAGAGCTTGGACAGCAGAGCAGGTGCTTGGCAAACAAAGGATCGTGGTTGTCGAGGATCTACAAGACCCTGGGAACTTGGGGACTCTCCTGAGGACGGCTGCTGCATTTGGGTATGGGCTCTTCCTAACACGTGGAAGCGTGGATCTGTACAATCCGAAAGTCATAAGATCCGTAGCAGGAAACCTTGCTGTTCCTGTGGCCTACTTACCCGTGGAAGTATTGGTCAAGCTCAATGAAGACAGATTTGTAGTCACTACTTATAAATCGTCGCAATCACCTTCCTTCGACTGGAGGCTCCCGTTGACCATCGTCTTGGGCAACGAGGGCCGTGGGCTTCGATCAGATTGGCGCAGGTTATCTAAGGCGAATGTTTGGTTACCCGCGCACATCGAATCCCTCAATGTGGCAGTCACAGGTGCTATATTGATGTGGGAGGGGTTGAAAGTTGGACCTAAAGCAGATCGTGGAGGCTCTCGCTGACAAGCACAAAGATGCTCTGCGATTTGATCTCAATTTTGAGAATGCGTATCAACTCCTGATTGCTGCTATGTTAGCTGCCCAGGCAAGCGATGAGTCGGTTAATCAAGTGACACCGTCTTTCTTCTCGAGGTTCCCCAACCCAAGGGAAGTAGTAGCTGCTTCCATAGAGGATCTAGAAAAAGCCATATACCCCGTGAATTTCTACAAGACCAAAGCGAAGAGGGTCAGAGAAGCTTGCCAAGTGTTGGTAGACCGGTTCAACGGTGAAGTGCCCGATGATGTGGAAGCCCTGTCGCAGCTGCCGGGCGTAGGCAAAAAGACAGCGAACATGGTACTCCTGGGTGCTTACGGAAAGCCAGCCGTCGTGGTAGACCGCCACGTGCTGAGGGTCTTAGATAGACTTGGGTTCCATTTCAAAGATGCCGACCAGGCTGAACAGGAATTGAAATCCATGCTGCCAGAGAGTCATTGGGGACTATTGTCCTACGCGTTGATGAGGCATGGTAAGCGCTTGTGCTTGGCTAGGAAGCCGAACTGTTTAGAGTGCCCCGTCAAGGGGATATGCCCGTCGCGGGAGGAGGCTTAGAAGTGCCACTGATTGATTGGCTTACCATTGGATTGGCCGTCTATTTCTTTGTTTCGGGTTTCATAAGCGGAGCTTCTGCTTTAAGCACAGCCTTGGCTCTGGCAGTCACATTGCTTGCCAAGTCATTTGTGTCAGTCACTTTGGCAAACATGGTGGAGGGCGTGCTGGCACGCTACACTACCATAACTCCTGACCAGAAGTTGGTGGGCATTCTTCTAGCCTATTTGCTCTTCTTTCTCGCAGTGCGAATAGTAATCCACCTGTTTCTGCGCATCGTACTGCCCGGCTCAGGCATCGGCCGATTGTTGTATGCTTTCGGTTCCCTTGTCATTAACGGCTACGCCTACTTCTACTTGGTCAGCTACGTGATGTCCACAAGCCCCATTCAGCTAGATACCTATCTTTCAGGCTCCATTACATTGCAGATACTGCGCTATCTTGAGCCCGTTTTGATACCCCTCAGTGCAGCAATCCTGAAGCAGGCATAGACGAAGTGCCTTTGGTTCCGTCTATTTGAAACTAGCGGGCTAGGATGAGCGTCTTATTTGTGGAGGTGGGATGGATGAAGAAGTTGTACAGTTTGGCAGCTCTGGTACTCATTATGGCGATCGCGTTAGCTGTTTGGCTGGTTCCAACGAGAGCGGAGGATACGGCAAGTTCAGTGGCAACGGTGTCGGTGACTGGTGTAGCCAAAAGGACAGTGGTACCTGATACTGCACAGATATCCTTTACTGTGGACGCTTTGATGAAGACAGCTGCGGAAGCCATGGCTGAAGTGAGCCAAAAGGCCAACGCTATAGTGACTGCGCTGAAACCCATTGTAGGAGAAGACAACATCCAGACGGCCAATGTGAGCGTATATGCCGAGTACGAATGGAACAAAGAAGGTACGCGCAATTTTCTCGGCTACAGGGCCGCGGTAATCATTAATGTCAAATCACCTGTTGCCAAGGCTGGGCAGGTTGTAGACAAGGCTTTCTCTGCAGGTGCTACGGGTATGAATGGTATTTCCTACAGCTACTCCAAAGCGAGCACATTGTCTGAGGAGTTAATCAAGGAAGCCATGCTCAATGCAAGGAGAAAAGCTGAAGCTGCGCTGTCAGTAGAAGGGGCTACTCCTGGCAAGCTTATCAAGGTCGAGATTTCTGATTCCACACCCGGTGGAGTAGTGCCTGTATACAAAGAGGCAGCAGGGCTTGGTGCTGGGGACGCCATTCAGGTTCAACCTGGAACTCAAGAACTGACATGCACTGTGTACGTGCAGTACACTATTAACCAGTAGAGCCAACGGATGTATAGCTAGGGGGCGCTCAGGGGCGCCCCCTTATGTTTTAGAATGACACTGTGGATTATTTCGGAGAACTCTACTACCGCGCCTTTGGTTCGAAACTGGAATCGCGAGCCGAGGCAGAAGCACGCAAAGTGGTCGAGTTATTGAACCCACGAAGCTTACTCGACGTCGGGTGCGGGTGGGGAAGGCATCTGCGTTACTTCCTTTCCTGGGGAATCGACGCTTACGGAGTAGAACCTGAGCCGTACTTCGTAAGTACTTTCAAGGCGGCTTACCCTCAGTGGGCAGAACGTATTATTCTTGGGCGTATTCAGGAAGTGAAACCTTTTCGCACCTTTGACACTGTAGTGTCTTTGTGGACGAGCATCGGGTGGGATGACGAAGAAGACGCCATATTCGCGCGCATCAGCGAGTTTGTCGATAAGGACGGTTACGTGTTGGTGGAAACAGACAACTTGGACGGGTGGCGTACCCACTTCTGCAGGCGTTGGTGGGAGAAAGTCGACAACGGTTTCGTTCTCGATCAGCACAAACTCAAAGGCTCAAGGCTTCATAGCAGGCGAGAGTTTATACTCGGTGGTGAGCACCGAGTTATAGAGAGGCAGCTTAAGCTTTTCTCTCTAGAAGACATTATCAGGTTGGCAACTCCACACGGCTTAGAATTGCGCAAGGCCTTCAGTAGCCTTGACGGTCAGCCCTTTTACCAAAACGCACCACGGCTGTGCGCGGTGTTTCAGAAGGTCACCTGAGGCTTACCTCACCCCAACGTAGCTGCATTTCACCTTGAGGCGTATCCAGTAGCAGCGTGCCGTCCGCCAGTATGTCCGCTGCAGTACCTTCTATCCTCTCGCCTTCGCTAACCACCATTACTGTTTTTCCCAAGTACGGAAAACGCGCCTTGAATGTGCTGACCATGTCAGGCAGTCTTATTTCGCCCCCTAGCAGGTTCTTGAACCTGTAGATTATGTACATGAGAGGTTGTTCTAAAGGTATCTCCATACCCAATTCCAGTTTCAGCGAAGTGGCTTTCACTTCGGGCGGGAATGCTTCTTGGTTTACGTTTAACCCTATACCCACCACCACACCTATCAGGTTATCGCTCCATATGGCTTCAGGTAAGATGCCTGCGATCTTCTTGCCCTTAACCAATACGTCGTTTGGCCATTTTGCCTCCCATGCCAAAGACAGCGAAGACAAGTACTCGCCTACAATGACAGCTGCCGCCATGCCAAGCAGCGGGAGCTCGGACGTGGGCGGATTTGGCATAGCTATGCTCATGAGCAGGTTCTTACCCGGTTCGTCCTTCCACTCTCTTCCCAGCCTGCCGCGCCCCGCCGTTTGGTGTTGTGCAACAAACACTGCAGGATCTACATGTCCTTCTAATAGGTAGCGCCTGGCTTCTTCGTTAGTGGAGGGTATGACATCGAATTCATAGATTTTCATGAGCTCACCCCCTGCCACTAATTATAGTGTTAGACTGAAACTGGAGGTGAAACAATCCCATGATGGAGTGGTCTTTGGAAGAACTTTACGCAAACTTTGACTCTCCTGAGTATCAGCAGGACTTGCAAGCGTTGGAAGAGAAGATTCATGCATTCCGGGTTTGGGCTGAGGAAGCACTAAAAGGCTACGAACGCGTTCGCGAAACCATGGAGGAGGGCATTAGGCGCACTATTGAGATTACTGAGCTGCATGAGAAATTGGGTGCCTTCGCGTACCTGACCATGAACGTTGAGGCGGACAACGAGCAGGCGCCCAAGTTTGCAGACCGCATCCGCAACATCGTGGCAAGCTTGTCTGCCCCTGAAACCCGATTCAAGAAGTGGCTTGCTGGGGTACCCAACCTTGAGCAGGTGATCGAAGGTTCGGAACTACTCAAGGAACACGAGTACGTCATCAAAGACGCGGTCAGATATGCCAAGAGATTGCTCAGTGAAGCAGAGGAAGACCTCATCAGCAGGTTGCAGACCACGGGGGGTTACGCGTGGTCTAGGCTGCATGGCAACCTGACAGCCCGCCTGCTTGTAGATATAACTGTAGATGGTGAGCAGAAGAGGCTACCCCTAACAGTGGTGCGGAACATGGCCTTCCACGAAGACGCACGTGTTCGCCGGACTGGTTACGAAGCCGAGCTTAAAGCATACGAGAAAGTGGATGAAGCTGTGGCATCCAGCCTAAACAGCATTAAAGGGGAATACTTGACCATCTGCAGGAAGAGGGGGTACAGTGACCCCTTAGAAGCTACTTTGGAACTAATGAAGTTGGACAAGGACGTCTTTGACACCCTGCTAGAGGTAATGCAGGAGAGTTTGCCTGTTTTCCGTAGGTACTTGCGAGCAAAAGCTAGAATGCTAGGTCACTCCAACGGGCTTCCTTGGTACGACTTGTTTGCACCTGTGGGGCGCAGCAGGCGTCAATTCGACCTAGCGAATGCAAGGGACTACATTGTGCAGAACTTCGCCAAGTTCTACCCCGAACTAGCCAACCTCGCTGCGCGGGCTTTCGACGAAAAGTGGATAGATGCTACTCCTAGGGAAGGTAAGCGTGGCGGTGCCTTCTGCTATGGTTTGCATACGATCAAACAGTCGCGCATAATGTCCAACTTCGATGGCAGCTTTAACGGCGTTTCCACACTAGCCCACGAGCTAGGGCACGCGTTCCACAACTACTGCCAGCGTAATGAGAGCATACTAAACGCGGACTCCCCCATGCCACTAGCCGAAACTGCTTCCACGTTCAATGAGACCTTAATCACCGAGATTGCATTGTCCGAGGCCGACAGGGACGAACAGCTTTTCATCTTAGAGAAGAGCTTACAGGGTGACACTCAGGTGGTTGTGGACATATACAGCAGGTTCTTGTTTGAATCCGAGGTGTTCAAGAGACGCAAGGATGGACCCTTGTCTGTGGCAGAACTCAAAGAAATCATGACTGAGGCTCAGCAGCAAGCGTACGGGGAAGGATTAGACCCACAGTTCCTTCACCCGTACATGTGGATATGCAAGCCTCACTATTACTCGCCCGGGCTTCACTTCTACAACTTCCCATACGCCTTTGGTCAGCTATTCAGTAAGGCTCTATACGCCATGTACAAGGAGGAAGGGGAGAAGTTCATACCTAAGTACACCAACTTGCTGGCAAGCACGGGCAAGCACGACATCAGGGAGCTTGGGTCCCTAGTGGGCATTGACTTGGCGGACAAGGGCTTCTGGCGCATGTCCATAGCCTTTGTGGAGGAACAAGTACGTCAGTTTGAATCCCTTGCAGAGTAGCGGTCAGGGGGCCGTACATCGGCCCCCTTTTGTTCAAAGCATGAACGGTTTTAGCAACAGACCGATTAAGCTTATGAGCACCCACGTGATGATGGCCGCGCCGAAGGACGTCAAATAAATGCCGGGCACGACCTCAGCCATTAACCAGACTATGACCCCGTTGATGACCAATAAGAACAGACCAAACGTAAGTATAGTCACGGGCAAAGACAGGAAAACCAAGACAGGCTTTATGACAAACTGGGCCGCTGTAAAAACCAAACTGCCCAACACCAAGGCTGTCAGGTCGGCAAATTGGATGCCTTTGTACAGTAGCGACACCAGTGCGAGGACCACGAAATTTAAAAGCCACTGCCTAACGAACAAATCCTTCACCTCCATTCATCAACAATGATACCCAAAAACGTAGCGCGACGCCCATAGTTAAGTTGTGCACTGTAAAATAGTGTTCATGATACATGTGGTGGGTCACCGCAATCCTGATACCGATAGCATAGTGTCAGCAGTGGCTTACGCCTACTTCAAAGGCGATGAGTATGCGCCATTCAGGGCTGGTGAAGCCAACGATGAATCTAAGGCCCTTTTTGAGCTGGCGGACACACCATTACCTCCGCGCTTATCCACAGTGCGGCTTACTGCTAGCGATCTGATGAAAGCGGTCAAATGTACTTCTTTGAATGAGCCTTTGGCTGCCGTCCTGCCTTTAATCGAAGAACAAAAAATCGTTCCTGTGCTACAAGGTACGAAATTGGCTGGAATACTCACCGAAAAGGACTTGCTGCGCGTCCTACAAAGGGAGCTTTTCACCGATGACGTCTCAGTCAGGATAAGGCCGGACATACTCGAAAGAACACTGCCGGGTCGCTTTCTCACAACTCCCAAAGAACTGTCAGGGCGACCTTTGGTGGCAGCGTCTGCTGATGAGGTAGTTCGGGAACGGTTGGGACCTGAAACTTTAGTCATAATGGGAAACAGATGGGAACTCATTCCGGCTCTTGTGGAGAAGGGGGTTAGGGGGGTCATATTCACAATGAACCTTGTACCTCCTTCTGAGTCGCTTGCTCTTCTCGAAAGTGCGGGCATTTGTGCGTATTCATCTGCCCTGCACACTTTTAACACCATAAGGCTGCTTTTCATTGCGTCTCCTATAAGCGAGGTATACAATTCCACCGTCGTTGCCTTTGCACCCAGCGACGGACTATCTTACCTGCAAAGGGTCACGGCTTTGCATAAGCATCGCATGTACCCCGTGGTGGACGAAGATGGCACTTTCATGGGAATGGTGGAAACCTCTGAGCTGGCAAACCCGCCCCGCAAGAAGGTGGTACTCGTAGACCACAACGAACTTAACCAAGGAGTAGATGGGCTCGAAGAGGCGCAGATCGTAGCCATAGTAGACCACCACCGTTTAGGCGGTCTGGTCACGCACGAACCTGTGGAGCTTCACATGGAACCAGTTGGATCTACATCGACGTTGGTGACCAAGGAATTCGTTAAATCGGGGAAGAAGATCCCTTCAAACATCGCTTTGATACTCCTTGGCGGTATTATCAGCGACACCCTTAACCTCAACAGCGTCACCACAGCTCCTGCGGATGTGGAGATGGCAAGCCTGCTCGAGCAGAGGTCGCCCCTAGGCCGGGAAGAGCTAGCGCGAAGGCTGTTCGAAGTGAGGGTAAGGTCTGTTCGAGATAATCCTGATAAGCTGCTCAACGATTTCAAGATCTTCAAGTTTGGCGACACAAGGGTTGGCATTGCTCAGCTCGAGGTGCCTGAGGCGTCAAGCCTGCTTCGTGTACTCCGTGAAGCGGTCACTGTAGCAATGGAGCGCAGGGTAGACGAAGAGAAACTAGATTTGGGCTTGTTCATGCTCACCGACGTGACAAAGCGGTGCACTGTGTTGTTAGCCTTTGGGAATACTGACTTGGCCAGGGTGGCGTGGGCTTTACCTTTCAGGGATGGGTATGAGCTTCTGCCCGGCGTGGTCAGCAGAAAAAAGCAGGTAGTTCCAGTACTTCAGAAGGCTTTTGGCCAATGAGCGTACAGAACCTCACTACCTAAGCTGTCTTTCACCTTCTACAGTATGTTATATAATATAACCACATAGACCTTGGAGGTTGGCAATGAACAGGGATGAACTAGTAAGCAGGATAACCACGGAGCTTTTCGTGGAATTCCCACGTTGGATGAGGCGCATATCTAGCCTCATAAAGGGTGGCCACGGAGACCTAACGCGAGTGGAAATGGAAATACTCATGTGGTTGAAGAAACGGGGGCCCGTCAGCCTGTCTGAGCTGAGCGTGTTAACAAACGTAAAGAAGCCGAACCTTAGCAATGTGGTTTACAGACTTGAGTCTGCCGGTTTGATACGTCGTGTTGAGGGCGAGGGCCGATCTCAACTCCTGGAAATCACTGTCGAAGGCGAGAACACCATGTGTCGTTCCCGGGATTATGTCAAGGAGTTATTTGTGAGGTCTTTGTCCAAGCTCAGCGACACTGAATTAGAAGATCTGTTGATGTTGCTTGGCAAGTTTGAGGAGATCCTTTCATCTTTATCCGATGAACAAGTCACGAAGGAGGCCTAGCTGATGGGTAGCTTGTGGCTATTGGTGAAGAGGTATTTGAAACCCTATTGGCATTTCGTCCTTGCGGTCTTTGCTTTAGTAGTGGGACAGGCGGCTGCAAACCTGTACTTGCCTACCCTGAATGCTGACATCATCAACAACGGCATCGCCAAGGGAGACACAGCCTACATTATGCAAGTAGGCTGGAAGATGATTGGGGTTACCTTCTTGTCTGTCTTGGCAGCGGTGCTGGCTTCCTACTTAGCCGCTCGTGCCGCTATGTCCTTTGGCAAAGACTTAAGAATGGCTGTTTTCTACAAGGTTCAAAGTTTCTCACGGGCTGAATTGAACAAATTTGGTGCGCCTACCCTGATCACGCGCAGCACCAATGACGTACAGCAGATTCAACAGACCACGATTATGGCTCTGACCCTGATGCTTATGGCACCCATAATGGCAGTGGGCGGCGCTGTCATGGCAGTCAGGCAGGACGTCGTGCTCTCGTATTCGCTGTTCATAGTCATCCCTGTCATGTTGGCCGTAGTTGGATACCTGATGTACAAGGGCATTCCCTTGTTTGAACAGATGCAGATCAAGATTGACAACATCAACCAAGTACTCAGGGAGAAGATAATGGGCATAAGAGTCATAAGAGCTTTTGTACGCGAAAGCACCGAAGCGGCGCGCTTTGACAAAGCGAACCGTGATCTTGCGGAAAATGCACTTAGGGTAAACAGGCTGATGGCATTCGGTATGCCCGCCCTCACTTTTATCATGAACGTGGCCATTATTGCGATTGTCTGGTTTGGTGCGCAACGTGTTGACTCGGGTGCCATGCCTATAGGTAACTTGACAGCCTTCATGACCTACGTTATGCAGATACTGTTCTCTGTCATGATGGCCATGGCCATGTTCATCATGCTTCCGAGGGCAGCCGCCGCAGCAGAGAGAGTAGTAGAGGTTCTTGAGACAGAGCCCAGCATAAGCGATCCGCCTAAACCAGTGAGGCTAGAAGCTGTAGCAGGCTTTGTAGAGTTCAGAGATGTTGAGTTCAAGTATAGCTTTGGTGCAGAACCAGTACTCAAAGGCATTACCTTCTCTGCTGGGCCCGGCACGGTGACAGGGATAGTAGGAAGCACAGGTTCAGGCAAGTCCACTATGGTAAGCCTGATACCAAGGCTGCTCGACGCAACAGCTGGCTGCGTGTGTATCGACGGTGTTGACGTAAGGGAGTTCAGCCAAGAGGACCTACGGAGTTTGGTGGGATTTGTGCCTCAGAAGGCTTTCCTGTTCAGTGGCACAGTAGCTGACAACCTGCGCTTCGGTAACCCCTTTGCTACCGATGAAGAACTTTGGGAAGCTCTCCAGGTCGCTCAAGCTAAGGATTTTGTAGAGGCCATGCCCGACGGTCTGTACTCATGGATCGAACAGGGCGGAGTCAACCTTTCAGGTGGTCAAAGACAGAGGCTTGCCATAGCAAGGGCTCTCGTGAAGAAAGCCCCCATATATGTCTTTGACGAAAGCTTCTCAGCTTTGGATTTCAGGACCGACGCCAGGCTTCGGCTTGCTCTTCGTGAGTATCTGAGAAACGCAACAGTCTTCATAGTGTCCCAGAGGATAAGCACAGTCATGAACGCTAACCAAATAGTCGTATTGAACGACGATGGTACGGTCGCCGGCATAGGCAGTCACCGTGAGCTCATGGAGACTTGTGACGTGTACAGGGACATCGTTTACTCCCAGCTGTCCAAGGAGGAGATAGCATGAGCGAAAGGAATCTTAGTTCCAGCAGTCCAAGTATGGGCCCAAGGCGAGGTCCTTTCGGAGGAGGCCCTATGGGCGGCTTTGGGCGTCCTGTGGAGAAAGCCAAGGACTTCAAGGGTACTGTACGAAGGCTTACTCAGTACCTCAGACGGGAGTCTTGGACACTACTTGCAGTGTCCATTATGGCGGCTGCAAGCACAGCATTCGCAATATACGCACCCAAGGTGTTGGGTCGCGTAACCAACCTCATCTTCGAAGGGGTTATAGGGAAGCGCCTGCCCGCCAACATGACCAAGGAACAAGTGGTGAGCTTCTTGAGACAGCAAGGACAGACGACTTTCGCGGACATGCTGTCAAAGATGAATGTGGTCCCTGGACAGGGCATCAACTATGATGCTGTCCTCGAAGTGTTGGCTCTGCTCATTGGTTTGTATGTGCTGAGCGCTCTGTTCATGTGGTTACAGCAGTACATAATGGCTGGTGTGGCCCAAAGGACGGTGTACAAGCTAAGAAAGGAGGTAGACGCAAAGTTAGCGCGCCTGCCTTTACGTTTCTACGATAGCCGTTCTCACGGCGACATTTTGAGTAGAGTCACCAATGATATTGACAACATAGCCCAGACATTACAACAGAGCCTAACCCAGCTCATCACAGCAGTGGCTACGATCATAGGTGTCCTCATCATGATGTTCTCCATAAGCCCCGCTCTGACGCTGGTCTCCCTAGCCGTAATCCCATTGGCTTTCGTCTTTACAATGCTAATAGCTCGTTACTCCCAAGTGCAGTTTTCGAAGCAATGGGCTTCCATTGGTGAACTCAATGGACACGTGGAGGAATCCTTCACGGGGCACATGGTCCTGAAGCTCTTTAACAGGCAGAGGGACGCTGAGCAGAAGTTTGATGAGTACAACGACAAAGTATACCAGGCGAGCTTTAGGGCACAGTTTGTCTCAGGCGTTATCATGCCCGTGATGAACTTCTTGAGCAACCTCAACTTTGTAGCCATTGCGGTCTTAGGCGGCCTACGGGTAGCCAATGGAGCGCTTACCCTGGGTGACGTTCAGGCTTTCTTACAGTATTCGAGGCAGTTTACGCAGCCCATTGTCCAGACTTCGAGCATAATGAATGTTCTTCAGTCCACTGTAGCTTCAGCTGAACGCGTTTTCGAGCTCCTCGACGAGGAGGAAGAAGTTGAAAAATTCGCCACGCCTGTTCTTATAAAGCCTGACAGTATTAAAGGGCACGTACGCTTTGAACATGTCTATTTCAGGTACGTGCCAGAGGTACCGCTCATCGAAGACCTCAACTTGGAGGCTTTGCCCGGACATACGGTGGCCATAGTCGGCCCAACAGGGGCAGGAAAGACCACGCTCGTGAACCTGCTGATGCGTTTCTACGAGATTGACGCGGGCCGTATCACTATTGATGGCATAGATATCAGGGACATCAGGAGGGAGGACCTGCGACGCCTCTTTGGCATGGTACTGCAAGAGCCGTGGCTGTTCAAGGGGACGGTCCGCGACAACATAGCTTACGGAAAGGAACACGCCACTGAAGATGAAATAGTCAGAGCTGCCCAAGCGGCCCATGCAGATAGCTTCATTCGCAAGCTGCCTCAGGGTTATGACACGGTCATCGACGAAGATGCCACAAACATATCCCAGGGGCAGAAACAGCTGATCACTATTGCTCGCGCATTTTTAGCCGACCCCAAGATACTTATTCTTGACGAAGCGACTAGCAACGTAGATACACGCACCGAGATATTGATCCAAAGAGCCATGGCTGATCTGATGAAAGATAGAACGAGCTTTGTCATAGCCCATCGCCTGTCCACTATAAGGAATGCAGAAACAATAATCGTCATGGACCACGGCCGCATCGTGGAGCAGGGCAACCACGAGCAGCTCATGGCCAAACGTGGCTTCTACTATGAGTTATACACAAGCCAATTCTTAGGGGCTTACGCTGAGGAGTTGGCTTAATAAGCGGTCATAGACCTCAGTCTACGAATCCGTTCCTGCGTAGGCGGATGGGTGGAGAACAAGTTGGCCAACCAATCGCCCTTGAACGGATTTACGATGAACAGTTCTGTAGCGGCAGGATTCACTTGGGGCCTCACGGTCGCGGGGGCCCTTCTAGTAAACTCCTCGAGCTTCTCTAGAGCGCTTGCAAGGGCCTCAGGGTTTCTCGTTATCCTGGCAGAGCCAGCGTCGGCTAGGAACTCCCTCTGCCTACTTATGGCTAATCTAATGAGTGTAGCTGCCAAAGGCGCAAGCAGGATGAAGACCAAACCGATAAGCATCATAACTGCGTTCCCGCCGTTTCGGTCATCTCTATCTCTACCTAAACCGCCCCAGAACATCATCCTCCAAGCGATGTTTGCCAAGTACGATATTGTTGCAGCCATGGTCGCTGCCATAGAAGCCAGCAAGATATCTCTATGCCTTATGTGACTAAGTTCATGGGCTATCACGCCTGCTAACTCCTCTCGGTTCATCATGCGCAAGAGGCCACGGGTGGCTACAACTACCGCATTCTTGGGGTCTCTACCTGTGGCAAAAGCGTTTGGAACGTTGCTCTCCATTATCCCCACTTTGGGCGTGGGGAGCCCTGCTGCAATACTCAGTTCCTCAACTACGTTGTGTAGGGTTTGGGCCTCCAGCGATTCGTTGGGGTCTACCAGTCTTGCTCCAGTCATGGCCAATACTAGCTTGTCAGAATACCAGTAGCTCACCCATATTTGCACCAAGGCCATCACGAACGCGACAGCCATCCAGAGGCTCATGTTTCCGAACAGGTAGCCCAGAACGTACCCAAACGCCAACAACAGCGCTGCAAACCATATCATCAGAAGGAAAGTCTTCCATTGCAAAGATGTGCTTGTGTCTTCCATGCTAATGGGCATCTTCATCACCTCAAAGGTGATTATACCCACGCGCGGTTCAAGTTATGAAGCTTACTCTCCGATAGTGTACGTATTTCTGCCCTTCTCTTTGCTACTGTACATGAGTTGGTCGGCCTGCTTCAACAGTTCTTTGGCTGGCTTGCTGCCATCTGCCACGGTTACGCCAACCGATGCTGTAGTCGAAACTGGCTCACTGTCTACTAGCACAAACGTATTTGAAATCAACTCTATAAGTCTTCTCGCCAGTATTTCGGGGTCTCGGCCATTAAGTTCGGCGATTACCACGAACTCATCGCCACCGATTCGACCGACTTTATCTGAAGCTCTGAGGTTGTGCACAAGAGTCTCTGAAACCGCCTTTAGTAACGCGTCACCTACTAGATGCCCGTATCGATCATTCACAGCTTTGAAGTTATCCAGATCGATGAACAGAACTGCGAATTTCCGTTTGTACCTGCTAGCCTCGCTCACCCTGTCTTCCAAGATGAACTCTAGGCCTCTTCTGTTGAGCGTTCCAGTGAGCTCATCCACGAAAGCCAGAGAACGTAGCCTCTGCATTTCGGCCCTGATGCCACTTATCTCAGCCTTCTCACAGAAAACTTCAACTGCACCTACTGCCACCCCGTTCTTAACTATAGGAATTACATGAATATCTACGGGGATCCTAGCTCCTTGCTTCAAGTGCATGTATAACATGTCAGAGACAGGGCGTCTCAACTTCATCGCCTCGACAAGCGGGCACTCATCAAGGCAAAGCTGTTTCCCGCTCTCGTCTATGTGCTTCAGGAAGTTGTCCTGACAGTAACTGCCGACGACTTCAGAAGTTGAAAAACCAGATATTGATTCGGCTGCTCTGTTCCAGTACACTATCCTTCTGTCTTTCGTTACCACGTAGGCGCCTTCGTGGAGGTTCCCGAGGATCTCTAATACAAGGCTATCTAGTTCTAAGTCGGCCTTGTTTTGCACATCTAAATTTTACACAACGGTTGCAACAGTGTCAAGGCTTATAATAGTTAGAGCCATGGTGGACAAAGAAAGACTCCTTGCCTTGATACAAGACACCTTTTACGAAGCGCAAGTGCTCTTAGAAAACGGCGCTCTCCGTGCGTCTGCTAACCGTTACTACACGGCTGCCCTCTACGGAGTCATGCTGTTTCTGAACCAGAACGTCAGTGATGACGAATCCATTTGGCGTTTAGGGTCTCGATTCCTTCGCCGCAGTGCAAAGGTATACAGGACAGCCCTCGCTATAAGAAAGCTTAGGGGAGAAATTGAGTTTGCGGTAGATCGAGAGCCGCTACCTTCAGAAGTCAGGAAACTAAGCAATTTGTGCCACATATTGGTGTCGTGGTGTGTGGAGCAAACTAAGGAACCTCTATGGACAGAGAAATCATCCTCCGTGGAGTAAGGCACCACAACCTTAAGAATCTCTCTCTGAACATACCCAGAGAGAAGTACATAGTGGTCACAGGTGTATCAGGCAGCGGAAAGTCAACGCTTGCCTTTGATGTGCTTTACGCCGAAGCTCATCGCCGCTACATAGAGTCTTTGAGCGGGTACGCCCGCATGTTCTTGGGTATCATGCAAAAGCCTGACGTAGATTTCATTGAGGGTATACCTCCTGCTATCTCAGTAGAACAGAAGACGGCTTCTCATAACCCGCGCTCCATTGTAGGCACCGTTACCGAGATTTACGACTATCTAAGGCTCTTGTTTGCTCACGTGGGCGTCCCTTACTGCCCGGAGCATAACATACCCATGCTACCTGTGACGGTGGACGAGATCGTGGAGAAGGTCCTAACGCAGTACCAGGGCAGGCGCATTCACGTACTAGCACCCATGGTGAGGGGCAAGAAAGGCGAGCACCAGCGGCTCATAGAGCAAGTAGCCAAGCTAGGTTATACAAGAGTGTTAGTGGACGACATTATGTACGACGTGGATGAGCCCATCGAATTGGACAAGAACCAGCGCCACAGCATAGAAGTGGTAACTGACAGGCTCACCGTCAGTAGCGAAAACCGTTCCCGTATAGCAGACGCAGTGGAGCAAGCATTCAAGCTGGCGGAGGGCGTAGTCGCCATCATGACGGATGAGGGGAAGGAATACTACAGCCAGCAGATGGCTTGTCCCATATGCGGCCGCACTTTACCTGAGCTCTCACCTCGCCTTTTTTCCTTCAACTCCCCCTATGGCGCCTGTCCGGTATGCCACGGATTGGGGTTTGAGAGTAGGGCGTCCGAGGATCTTGTGGTGGACCATGACAGCCCACTTATGGAGGCTATCATACCTTACCGCGAGAATGAATATTACCAACAACTGCTATATGGGTTAGCTCGACAGCTCCACATAGACACTAGAAAGCCTTTCAAGTCGCTTCCAGAAGACATCAAAGAAGGTATTCTTAGGACCGGGTTTGGGCATCTGCGCGTGCCCGTGTATCTGGAAAGCGGCCGTGAAGTCTACGTTCAATTCAAGCCAGTACTGCCAGAAATCGAAAGGCGCATAAGGGAGACCGAGAGCGAGGATGTGTTCAATTGGTACTACCGCTTCATAGAAGAGGTTCCCTGTTCTGCGTGCGGGGGCTCCAGGCTCAGGCCCGAAGCCTTGTGGGTGAAAATAGGCGGTGCTGATATATTCCAGGTCAGCGCCAAGGATTTCAAACACTTCAAAGAATGGCTTTCGGGAATCGAGGTTTCGCCCGCCAAACGCCCCGTAGCACAGCCCATTCTGCAGGAACTTCAGAAACGTGTGGACTTCATGCTCAACATAGGGCTTGATTACATTCAGGTAAACCGACGCATGGACACCCTCAGCGGTGGAGAGTCTCAGCGCGTCAGGCTGGCTTCTCAACTAGGCAGCGGGCTTACTGGCGTACTCTATGTGCTCGACGAACCGTCCATAGGTCTCCATCCCAGGGATAGCGACCGGCTGGTGGGCATACTGCGGACGCTGCGTGACGAGGGCAATACGGTGGTTGTGGTAGAGCACGACACGGAAATCATTGAGTCGGCTGACCACGTGGTCGACCTGGGCCCCCTAGCGGGGAAGCATGGCGGCGAAGTCGTATTTCAGGGTACTCCGAAAGAGCTCAAGAAGAGTGAGACACTGACGGGGCTGTACCTTTCAGGGCGCAGGCAAGTCCCTATCCCTCTTGAACGAAGGCAGCCACAAGGTTGGATACGAGTCAAAGACGCTTCTCTCAACAACCTAAAGCACATTGATGTTAACTTCCCCATGGGCGTCTTTACTGTAGTCACAGGCGTTTCTGGATCTGGGAAGTCATCTTTGGTCATAGACACCTTGCACAAAGGGCTGAACAACTACGTGAATCGCAAGAAAGTGAGCACTGTCAAGCTAGGCAGTTTGACAGTAGAGGGACAGATCAAACATGTGGTGCTAGTGGATCAAAGCCCTATCGGGAGGACGCCTAGAAGCAATCCAGCCACCTACACGGGCGTATGGACACCCATACGCGAGCTCTTTGCTTCTCTGAGGGAGAGCAAAGAAAGGGGTTACAAGGCGGGCCGTTTTTCCTTCAACGTACCAAGTAGCAGAGGCGGTGGCAGGTGTGAAGCCTGCAGGGGCGAGGGGCAGATCAAAGTGGAAATGGCTTTGCTACCTGACGTGTATGTGACGTGCGAGGTATGCGGAGGAAAGCGCTTCAACAAAGAAACTTTGGAAGTCAAATACAAAGGTCTGAGTATTGCTGACGTATTGGAACTGACGGTAGATGAAGCCTTGGACTTATTCAAAGACATTCCCGCCATTCGCAGAACGTTGGAGGTGCTCCAAGCCGTGGGTTTGGGGTACATTGAACTAGGCCAGTCGGCCACTACATTGAGCGGAGGCGAGGCTCAAAGGGTCAAATTGGCTACCTATCTGAAATCTAGGGCCAAGGACTACGTCTTCATACTAGACGAGCCTACGACAGGCTTACACGCCTATGACGTGGAGATGCTTCTCAAAGTTCTGCACCAGCTCGTAGATCAAGGCAACACTGTCATCGTGGTGGAGCACAACTTGGATGTGGTGGGCAATGCGGACTACATTATCGACCTCGGGCCAGAAGGCGGTGAAGGCGGCGGGTATGTGGTGTTTGCAGGCACATCCGAGCAGTTGATCAAACACCCCACTTCGTACACGGGTAAGTACTTGGCTGAATACTGGAAGAGGCTGAAGCCGAGGTTGGTGCTAACGCGATGACGTTCAGCGGCCGTTCAGTGCTAGTAACTGGTGGCTCTCGTGGTATAGGGGCATCGTTGGTGCGGCTCTTAGCTGAGAAAGGCTTGCGCGTGGGCTTCCTGTACAGGCAGAAGCATGAGAACGCGTTGGGCATTGTCGAATGGGCTCGCGCTCATGGCTACGAGGTTGTAGCTGTTGCTGCTGATGTGCGCGATAAGAACCGGCTCATCGAGAGTTTATCTGACATAAAGGCAAACTTAGGTCCCGTCGATTACTTAGTCAACAACGTAGGCGTAGCCCATTGGGAAACGCTGTCCCACACCCATGATGAGGCTGTGGAGGAACTGCTGCACGTCAATCTTAAGTCAGCCATCATCGTCACCAGGGAACTCATTCCGGGCATGATACTGCGGCGCTTCGGTGCTATAGTCAATGTATCCTCGGTCTGGGGCATGCACGGTGCCTCTTGCGAAAGCGTCTATTCAGCAACCAAAGGCGCCTTGATAAGCTTCACAAAGGCTTTGGCAAAGGAGTTAGGGCCATCGAACATCAGGGTCAACTGTGTCCTGCCAGGGGTAGTCGCCACCGATATGCTCAGAACCCACTCAGAAGAGGAGATTCGCGAGATGGTGGAGCGCATCCCCTTGGGGCGTTTGGCACGCCCAGAAGAGGTTGCTGCTGCTATCGCTTTTCTGCTGTCCGATGAAGCCAGTTACATCACAGGGGCAACGTTAGAAGTAAGCGGTGGTTTCCCCGCCTAATAGGCAAGCTCTTCGTCTTCAGTATAGAGCGCATCCGACTTTGTACCCGTGACCACGGCCAGTGTTTGGGCACCTTGGCGCAGCACATGGACTGCAGGGTTTGAAAAACCCAGCTTCTCTAAAAGGGGCAACTTGTCGCGTGAAGATGCTTGTATAAGTCTCTTAACGTATCTGTCAGCAGCGTCCTCTTCAAAGGGGAGTATCACCTCCACCTTGCCGCCACCCGGCAGCAGGTGGTACGCTTCTACCAGGTACTCTTCCAGCTTCCGTGGGGAAGGTATCACAAACACCCTCTGGATGGCGGACCTCTTGATGTTCCTCAAGTGTGCGAGCCTGCATACCAGCACCCTTTGGTGTATGTCCTTGTCCGCAACTTGCTCGCGCCAATGTCGAGGGTGCTCTGTCACCAAGAGTATCCAACCATACTTTCCCACTTGGTTGAGCAAGCTCACTACAAAACTATATGCCTCTTTTTCCTCCAAGGCATCTACGGATATAAGTGCTATGTTCTGATTCGGAGATAGATGCAATGCTTGGGGTATCAGTCTGTATTCCACAGGCTCAAGAACATCTGCGCGTTTCTAAACGCCTTTCCTTGGAAGTGGTTGTTGAAGTACACCAAGTAAGCATCAGCATTAGTCGACTTCAAGCGTCTTGCCACATCGGCCAGCTCCTCTTCGTTATACAGGTAGTCGTACCTCTCGTGCGCTTCTTCGTGTTGCCACCACTTTTCAGCGTTTCTACCGTGCATTCTCATGTACACAGACTTTCCAGGGACTACTTCTTTCAGGAACGGTGAATCCACGGAGACCACAGTAAGTCCCAATTCTTCTGCCCAATGGGGCAGGTCTTGGTCGAACCACGCTGGGTGCCTCAACTCCACTGCTTTTGGAAGAGGCGTCTCACGTGCTATCTGTTTCAAGTACTCCATGTTTTCAGGCGTCTTGTGGAACGAATAGGGGAACTGAAACAATATCCAAAGCCCCTTGTTCCAAGTGGTGACTATTTCAGCCACCCTGAGGAAGGGCTTTAGGTAGGTAATGTCGCCCTTATGGGTAATCTCTTGGTACGCTTTCAACGAGAAGAGGAAACCGCCAGGGGCTCGCTCACACAGGCTCTTGATGGCGTGTGGCGACGGGATGCGGTAAAAGCTGCTGTTTATCTCCAACGTGTCGAAGTACTGTGCGTAGTAGTCAAACCACTGCGACTTCTTAATGGTAGGCGGGTATACATGCCCAACCCAGTCTTCATATGAGAAACCGCTAGTCCCGACTCTCAAGCTCATGGATCTCCTCCCAGGTCCTCTTGAAAATCAAGTACAGGCCACTGACCAAAGCCACAGCGTACGCTGACCACAACAGATAAGCATTCAGTGTTCCTATTTGTATTATGTATCTCCGGGCTCCAAACAGGCCTAACCACGTAAACACGATTCCTGCTGTCATGCCAAATATGCGCTCAGCGTCCAATTGAGGCAGGAGGTGTGCTACCACAGCTCCAAGAGCAGGAGCTATTAAGAAAAGTGGGTTGAACCTAAACAGGAATCCGCCTACTAGCGCAGATAGCAACATCAGCCCAAGGGTAGGCAGTACCATGCGCACGTCGAATCCCCAAGCCAAGAAGGCAGCACCTAAGACCAGCCAGGGCCACCTTTGAGATAAATCCAGTAGCCACTTCTTAGTGCTCACATTGTGGATCTGAGAGAGGGCTCTTTCCCTCAAGGACTCCTCTTGTTTGATGACTTCGTCAAATCGTCCTAGGAAGTATGAGACGCCCACGTCATAGCTATCAGTATCCCGTACCCTACTTGTCCCCAGCAGGGCTGTTGCGATTCCATCAGCTAAAACAAGCTTTTGTCGCATCTCGAAGAAACCCCGGTAAGCTCTCAACTCAGCCGTGAGAGGGAGTGCTTCCCAAGGGACGGCGCCCACGCTAGCAGGAGGATAAGGAATGCCGGCTAAGTTAGACACGAGGGGCATGATGTCGTACACACTCATCCGCACAGTGCTCTTGGCAGGCAGTTGGTCTTTGAAAACCACCATCCCGTACACCTTTACCAATCCTGTATTTACTTCCACAGCAATGTCACCAGGTTCCAAGTGGCTCACCTTTTCTACGAACAGGACTTCTAACTGATCGCCTGGTTGCAACCGCTCCAGAAAAGACAGTGCGGGCGGTACATTCTTGAAAGTGGCGTACCCATCCAAGTGTTCTAAGGCGAATTGGTAGGGTGTGTTTTGCATAGTCCTGAAGTTGTTCAAGCCGGGGTGCGTTCCTGTTAGTATGTTCAAGATCGTCTGTTCTCTGCGCCAAAGCAAGGGGACAGTCATGCGGCTTTCCAGATCACTTTCCTGAATGGCTTCGTTGCTAATGCTCTCAGTGAACAGCAGCCTAGTATGTTGTTGGGCCGCAGGGGGCGTGAACAGCGGTAAGCTAGCCAGTTTCACCGCCCAGCTGTTTCGGGGCCAGTAGTCCACGAGTAGAGAGCACAGCAGGAACCCGCAGACAGTGAGGGTGATTGCTGCTCGCCACAGTTTATGCATAACTACATGTTAACCGCTTGAAAATGTGATGGCAAATACAGTCCAGCCGTCGCTGTTGTAGACAGCTACTTGGCCACCCTGTATTTCTGCTGCAGAACGCACAATGGCAAGCCCCAAGCCCGTTCCAGTACTCTTTGTGGTGAAGAAAGGCTCAAAAATCTTGTCCAAATGCTCTTCTGGTATGGGATCGCCATTGTTCTTAATTTGCAGTACCAATTCAGGTCCCTTGACTTCTGCTTCCACTACAACTTCGCTAGCGTTTGCGTCAAGGGCGTTGCCGACCAGGTTCGTTATTATTTGAGAGACATAGCCCTCGTCTAAGCTCCATTCCAGCTCCTCAGGAACGTTAACCTTAACTGACGGGTTTTGCTCCACCAAAGACTCCACCAGTTCTCTCACCCTGACCATCTTCTTCTCAGGCGGCCTAGGCCTAGCGTACACCAGCATATCTTTGACCAATTTCTCTACGCGTTCTGCTTCCCTGAGGATTTTCTCTGCATACGTTTTGTCTTCTCCCTTTATCCTCTTGGCCAGTATTTGGGCGAACCCCCTGATAGCGGTCAGCGGGTTTCTAATTTCGTGAGCGATACCTGTGGAAAACCTCCCTAATGCGGCTAGGCGTTCCTGCAAAGCCATAGCTTCCCTCATCTTAATCACGTCGGTCAGGTCTTCCACTACAGCTATGGATTCCTCTTCCGAAACCCTCAGTATGGTCATGGAGAGGTTCTTGTCGGCGGTTTTTACAGCTTCATGATAGTAATCCGGGTTCGCATGGCTGATCCTTTCGTTCAAATCGGGAAGCATCTTGTCAATCACGGGGTTCTTGAGCACAACCTGGCCGTCCTTTATTAGGGCTAAGCCCACAGGGCTGTTTTCCATCACCGCGTTCAGTGCCTGTGTCTTTTCTCTCAAATCGCTGGCCAGCTTGTTCGCGGTCTCAGCGACCAACCTAATCTCACCCCTAAAACCTTCCAAAGGGAGCGGTTGTTCTTTCAAGGCAGGGAGCTCTTTGATGAGGTTATATATGTCCCTATTGACACTCTCTATGACCAAATAGGCCATCAGAAGAGCCAATACCAGTATCCCCGCCACCGTCATGAGTATGATGTTCCTTATGCGCAGGAAGCTTGCCCTCAAATCGTCAACGCTCTCCCATACGCGGGCAGTTCCTATGGGTTGGTCCCTCCAGTACAGCGGTATGGACTGTTCAATGAACATCTTGCCTTGCGTCTCTGGACTCTGCACTCTCGCCACCGGTTCCCCCAACGCTGTAATGGCGTATTCAAGCCCCAAAGTAGGCATCGCGTTTTGTAGGGCGCGGTTGTATGTGAGAAGTGCATCATTTAAACGTTTACGTGCTTCTTGGTGAAGGGTCGTGTCTCCACTAAGCGCCATGGTTATCACAGAGTCCTTATCTAAGTTGGGTACCGTTGATGCAAAGTTACCCGCCATGAGCTTGAGAACGCCTGTCAATTTGTTCTGCCTCTCCTGAAGGTACACGTTCCACAAGTTCTGTGAAAACAACCACGTAGTCAGCAGGACAGCTAGAAGGAGAGGTGCAATGGCCACTATCCAGAAGCGCGCTCTAAGGCTCAACGTCGTGACCTTTCACCTTCAGCAAATTCAGGTGAACCAGCAGCGTTAGGACTGTTTGCAATGCCTCCAAAGCGCCGAGCTGGGTCTTTGAGATATAACCGTATAGGAGTACTAGTAACAAGTCTCTCCCCGCTTGGAGGCCAACCACGGCTGCTTCTTGCTTCGGCTTGAGTATGACAACAAAGTCATCTTTCGCGATCTCTTCAACTTCGTGCACAGCTTCTGTAAGCAAGCCCGTCTCTGGCTTCCTTACGGTATTCCACTGTCCGTTGTCCCGTCTCAGTATCGCGTAGTCGTAGGGTTTAGCTTCGTGTAGAAGCTCCCTAAACAAGTCGAGGGCATCGACAGACCTGTTTGCTATGGCACTCTCTTGGGCCTCTCTTGCCACTTTTCGAATGTGGTCCACCACGACGGCTATATCTTCTTGCTCTTTCTCCACATACTTCAAGCTCAGCACACCGGCACAAGCTGCCAGATAAGCTATGTCTGTTGAGTCTAAAGGCTCGAGGTGCCTACTTACCATTATCAACTGAAGAGACCGTGCATTACTGGCTATTGGCATGGCCAAGAAGGATTGGTTTCTTACGTAACTAACCTTGATCCAGCTCTCGACAGATTCGGTGTGATAAAGGTCAGGCGTAGCTTCGTAACGCAGTGTGTCTATCAACGATGTCACCAAACCACCATCTTCGAAATTCATATTCCTCGACACTAGACGATCAATGTTAAAGCCACCTGCCACTGAGAACGTCCTGCTAATGCGGTCCACATCAAGAACAACAGCAGAGTCCAGCTTCAGCGTGGCGACGGCATCCTTTAAGAACACATCGAGGGCATCACCGTACGAAAGCGTTGAGGAAAGTTGGCTCACCAAATAGTAAAATCGGTGCAGTTTCTCCTCTGCTTTCATTCTATGCCACCTCTCTGTGCTATTATACAACCAGGAGGTGATGCTAATGCAGTGGTTATGGATAGTGCTCCTTGCTGTGGTGTTGCTTGTGATCGGGATGTACAACCGCTTGGTGCAGCTGAAAAACAGGGTTCAGAACGCTTGGCATCAGATTCAGGTGCAATTGCAGAGGCGGCATGACCTTGTACCCAATTTGGTAGAGACAGTGAAAGGTTATGCAGAGCACGAGAAAGAGACCTTCGAGCGCGTCATAGAAGCTAGGAGTAAGGCCATCGCAGCTCAAACACCTGCCGAATTGGGCAAGGCAGAGGGTGAGCTCAGCCAAGCCCTTTCCAGGCTTCTTGCCATTGTAGAAAACTACCCCCAACTCAAGGCGAATGAGAACTTTCTCCGTTTACAGGAGGAACTAACGGCTACCGAAAACAAGGTGGGATACGCCCGTCAGGCCTACAACGACACCGTTATGTTCTACAACCAGACTATTCAGATGTTCCCTTACAACCTGTTGGCAGGCATGCTCGGTTTCAAGCCTGCGGAATACTACCAGGCCGAAGAAGCTGCGCAAGCAGCGCCCAAGGTCCAATTCTAAGAGGTGGGAGGCACAGCCTCCCACTGTTTCAACTGCTCCTGCGTGCTAGGGTTCGTGCTACACCGCAAACCTTCTCTGCCCAGTTGGGATCTGATGCCCACAGTTTCCCCATGGCCTTTATGGTTCCACCTCTGTAGTACACTGCGCCTGGCGTCGCATAGAAGTCCCCTATGTACTTCGCCACGATGAGAATGCATTGTTCGTACGTCCTAAACACGGCCGCCCCCGACGGGTTCCTGTCGTAAGCTCTGAAACCGAACAGATTCTTGGTTCTCTTGGACAGAGCTGATTTGCCCCAAGCGCTTTCCAGCACGGCCATGGAAGCAAGCATCAGGGCATTAACTCCAAAAGTCTTCTCTGCTGCCACGAAGCTCGGTGCGAGCCTCTCTAAGGGCGTATTCCTGAGCGCTTTCCCTAGTTGCCGCCAATTAACCCCACTGGTGGAGAGTATCTTTGTATCAAGTGTCAATTCCCACATTGGTCCTCACCGCCTCTTTCAGCAGAGCGATTTCAGTGGATAAGTCCTTAATCGCCAGCAGTAGCGCTGCGAGGGTCTTGTTCATCTCCACTATGAAATAAGCCGCGATTGCTATGGGGAACCCCAAGCTTCCTATAAGCTGCCCTATGTCCATACGATCACTCCCTTCTTAGAACAGGGGAGGGCTGTAGCCCTCCCTCAGCTGCTAGGGGATCATGTCTGTGGCGTTGCGTTCGACATATTGAGCATCCACTAGCTCGATTGGTCGCCCTAGTTTGGCACTAAGCAGCACACCCGAAGCTGCGATAGCTGCCCCAGCCGTCTCGATTTGCTGCGTGGTCAGGTCCTGCACTGGGTCAGGTATCCTAACTACCATGGTCTTTCCTGCATCCGTCCTAAAACTCAGATTCAGAGTCAACATACCTTACACCTCCTTTAGGGTTGTACGTTGCTTACCACCATGAGCTGCACGTTCTGTGTAACCCTAGTGGTCAGGCTTCCTAGAGCATCGGCCAAAGCCAAGATGCTTGCCTCCGAAGCCGTGCTGTCGATGTTGTTGAGGGACCACAACCTCTTGTTGCCCTCGACGTCTTCCCAAACGATCCTCAAGACTCTCTTCACTTCTTGCATAGGTTTTTCACCTCCTAAGCCATAGTATAGGTATACTAATGTATGCTATCCTATAGACACCAGACAAAGCCCTGTTCTGTCACTTATTGGCTAAAAGCAGAAGGGAGATAGTTTTAATGAGGGTTGATTCCAAGAAGCTGAAACTGCTGAGCCTTGAGAAGGGTCTCAGCCTTTACCGCCTAGCCCTTGAGGCTGGCATAGATCCGAGCCACCTTTACCGCATTCTAAGTGGCACGAGAGGAGCAGGGGCGAGTACCCTGTTCAAGCTTTCCAAAGTCCTAGGGTGCTCGCCCCTCGATTTAGCGAAGGATATCTAGTCTAACCGCACCTTGTATGTGTTGCCTTCTACTTCCACTTCGAATTGCTTCTTCTTAAGCGGCAAGTCTTTGGAAGTAAATTCAGGTCTTATCTCACCTTTGAAGAACCTGACAGCCACATCAGGGAAGATGGTGTAGGTGAGCACGTCTTCTTCCTTCTTTATCAACCCCATGGACTTCAGTTCCTCGCGGCGCTTCTCAAGTTCAGGCTCTAGCAGGTCTGCAGGGCGCACAGTTATGATCTCGTCCTTCCAACTAGGCCCAAAGACCTTCTCTAGTACCTCTTCATCGATGGGGGCAGGGGGCTTTCCGTACATACCGCGCAGGTAATCTTTGGTCTCTTTCTGCACCAGCTTGTAGCGCTCGCCGCTTAGTACGTTTGCCACAGCTTGGCTGCCTACAATCTGGCTGAGCGGTGTTACTAAGGGCGGGTAGCCAAACTCCTTCCACACCACAGGTACTTCCTTGAGTATGGCCGGCAGTTTGTCCAGTGCGTTCATGCTCTTGAGCTGGGAAAGCATGTTGCTCATCATGCCGCCTGGAATCTTGTATTCGAGGACCCCGGGGTCTGGCCTCAATATGGTCTCTTCGTGGAGGTGCCTGTACTTGTTCCACACCAACACCAGTTTTTCTCTGATCCTCATCAGGAGCTCAAAATCGTAGCCCGTGTCCCAAGGCGTTCCTTGTAGGGCTGCCACCACAGACTCAGTAGGGGGCTGGGAAACGCCGTTGGAGAACGGAGACATAGCTGTATCAAGGATGTCCACACCTGCGTGCACCGCTTCCATGTAAGCCATTTCTGTCATTCCGCTGGTGCAGTGAGAGTGCAGTTCTAGAGGCAAATCTATGCCTGCCTTCTTGACCCCAGCTACAATGTCTCTGGCTCGCTGCGGCGAGATAATGCCTGCCATGTCCTTTATAACCAGCGAGTCACAGCCCATTTCAGCCAGTTTCTTGAAGTGTTCCACGTAGTATTCCACCGTGTGGACAGGGCTTTCCGTGTAAGACAGGGCTCCCTGCACGTGCCCACCATACTTCTTCACGGCCTTTATGGGTACTTCCAAATTCCTCAAGTCGTTCAAAGCATCAAAGATGCGGAAATTGTCTACCCCGTTCTTTTTTGCCAGCCTTACGAACTCCGTAACCACGTCATCGGGGAAATTCCTGTAAGCCACTAGGTTCATGCCCCTCAGCAGCATCTGCATTGGGGTCTTCTTAAATCGTTCTTTTAGCTTCTGCAAGCGCTCCCAAGGGTCCTCCGCCAAATACCTCATGGCAGCGTCAAAAGTTGCGCCGCCCCATACCTCTACCGAGAAGAAACCTACTTCGTCCATCAATGGGGCGACCTCCAACATGTCTTCCGTGCGCAGCCTTGTAGCCAATAGGGATTGGTGAGCGTCGCGAAGCGTTTGGTCGTGCAGCTTTATACCCATATGGTTTACCTCCTAGTTGTGCCCACGCTTTCCAACACTAAGCGCATAGGGCACTGCTTCTTCCCACAACTTAATTTTACCAACGCCTTTCTTAATACTTGCGCCGATTACGGGGTATTAAAATACTTCGGGTATGAAGAACATAACGTTGGCAGCAGTAACGCTTCTCATGATATTGGGAACGCCTTTTAGTTGGGCAGGGGCTCAGATTGACAGGGCAGCATTGGCTCGGTTTAACAGCGACGTGCCGGCCAAAGTAACGGTGAGCGTGGATGTGGAGAAGCTGCAAAAGGCCAATTACCCTGGCTTTGAGGCCTTAGCTTTAAGGTACATGTACCTAAAAGGCGACAAAACGGTTTTCTGGAATGCGTGCCAAGGAGGTGCCGCCGACTCTGTATTTGTCAGTGTCAGGCTCTACTGCTACGATGTGGCTTGGGACTTCGATCGCAGCACAGCCATCCAGATGGGTTCCAAGGAAAGGTTCTATTACTACGACCTGTATGTCTACGAGAAAGACCCCAGGGAACACCTTACTCGTGTCATGCTTACCGCGTGGCGCAACGGCCTTGCTATGAAGCAAGCCTTCGAACTGGCAAGGGCGCTCAACCTAAACGATGTGGCGAGCCTTTACGGCCGAGCTTCGCAAAACGCTGCCCACTAAGTGGGAAGCGCTATTCATCGCATTCGTAGCTGCTTATAACGTCTACTTCTCTCTTAATCCGTGGCGCAGTTTGGTATTTTGGTTGGCTGTGCCCTTGGCGTTTTCACTAATCGTTTTGCTCATCGTTGTTCTGCCCGAACGCGCGGATAAGACCAAGCTTGCATGGTTGACAGGCTTGATGCTGCTAGTTGCTTTGGCTTGGACTATTTGGCACAACCGCGGCGTTACAGTGGTTGGTTGGCGCACGTTCAGATTGACACTGCCTTTGGTAGTCAGCACTACAGCTGCGGCCATCTTCAGCTACCTGTTCCTGTACACCTATACTCAACACGCTTTTTGGGCTGAACTGTGGAGCTTGCTCGGTATCCTGCTTACACAGTCCCGAGGGCCCATATTGGGCTTAGCCATGGCAGTACTATACGGCGGCGTATCACCTTTGTGGTTTGTCCTGCTGATTGGGTTCCTCATCTATGCAGTGCCCTACACTATGCGTGAGTTTGTAGGCCCCTACGCTTTCTATACCCAGAGGTTCCACATTTGGAAGGCCGCATGGGATATGTTCGTCATGAGGCCTCTTAGCGGCGTAGGTTTAGGTGCTTTCCCTCAAGCCTTGGCAATCTACTCGCACCCTGTGTTGTATGAATTCTTTCCATTCAACCATGCCCACAACATACTTCTGCACCTCTTGGCTGAAACAGGGCTTGGCGGTGTGTTGGTCTACGCTATCCTCCTGAAGAACCTCATAAAGGCGTTTCCGCCCTCTAGCACCGCCAAGGGTAGGTTCCTCCGTTTGTCGCTTGTGGCGTACCTAGGCCGCAATATCTTTGATGTGACCCCTTAGGTACTTAAGCAGCAGTTCAGCAGCAAATATGTTCATATACGCCTGTATCAAGTTCACCGGTATTACGCCGACCACAATGTACGTGCCCATCATCTCTTTGGGTAAGTGCCACAGCACGGGCACCAAGTACCAGTTAAGCACGATCATACCTGCCGTCCTTATAAGCGGCACTGCCAGCCACTTGATTCTAGAGCGCCTCAGGTAGTAGTAGGGGACTAGGGTAAGCAAAATGGAGGCCACCTTGAAAATCATACCGACAGGGTTGGACCCGGACACGTAAGCCAGTGCTGTCCATACCGCAAGCCCCAGTAGGGAGTCTTGGAGGTTGAACATCCAGCTGCTTAGTAGCAGGAACGATTCGCCGAAGTCTAACTTGAGGAACTCATAATTGGGAACAGGATAGGAAAACTCCAGCTTGAAAAGAACAAACGCCAAGGCCACAAAAATCGCTAAATAAGTAACTCTTCTCAACGTCAATCCCTCCTTATTGCGGTGGAGGGCCGCTATGCATGCCCATCTCCCATCCGGACTTTAACCGTCGGTGCTGGAGTTTCACCAGCTCCACCCCGTTAGCGAACCGGGGGTTGCGGACTCTCACCGCCGGTACCGGAATCACACCGGTCCTCGAGGGCCACCGCTTGATTCTAAAGAAAATTATAGGCTAACCCGCTCCGCCTCCGCTACCACCACCTCCACCACCGCCGCCTCCACTGAAGCCTCCCCCAGAACCGGTGGAGACCGAGGTAGTGAAGCTAGACACTGTAGCTACGAAGCTATCCACCACACTCGTAATAGCGCCCAAGTTCTGGCCTTCGCCGACTGCCAGAGCATAGAACATGTGGCTACTAGCAAGTTCTGCTGAGGAAGGAGGATACTCCTTTACGAACTGCTTGAACTTGCGCAGCACCTTCTTAGCGAGCCCAAAGGTAGTGGCATATACCAAATACTGTTCCCATAAGGTCAGCGCTAGGGGTTCTGATTCTCTCATGTTTGTGAAGTCCCTGATGAACTTGCGCAGGCCATTCCAGTACTGATAAGCTTCTGCGCCAGTTTTGGAACGCCTTCTTAGCGCATATATCCCGCCCACAGCCAGCAGTATTATCCCCAGGATATAGGGCACCACCATGGGCTCTAGGTTCCAGCGTACCGAAGCTATAATTCCACCCATCAAGACTATGAAGGACAACACCAAATACGCTACCACCGCACCTGGCATGGGTTCGAAGTACCCCAGTTTCTTTGCCTCTTCGCCTACCTGCCTTTGGAACTCCTGAAAAGCCGAAGCAGCCGCTTTGGCGTACCGCTTGTTGAAGCGTTCCACATCTTTAAGGCTAACCTTGTCTCCCTCGCCTATACCCATGTATGCCGGGATCTCTTCCGTTATTAGCCTGTATACCAGGGCCTCGTGGGTGAGTAGGCTGCTCTCCTTCTTCTCAGTGGGCGACAAATAAGCGTTTTTGCCTTCCACGTCAAGCCTGAGATAGCCTTTCCTCACTAAGTTCAGTAGTGTAGCCGCAAAGTCCTCTCCTGTAACCGAGCCAAACCTCATCAAGAACCCCACGTAAGCAGGAGGTACATCGGCGTCTATGTCCCTGGTGTAGTCTACTCTCTGTTGTGGCACGTACTCCACGCCGTATTTCCTGTACATATACAGCCAGCCTGCAAAGACCATCAGTAGGGCTGCCACTAGGCCTATGAGGGCGATGCGCTGCTGCCTCAGCTGTCGTTCTGTTTGCTCTGCCCATGCGCGCTCCTCAGCTAGAATGGCTTCCTTCATCTGTGTTGGAGTCACGGGCGCCAAACTCACCGCCCACGAAGGGAACACCACCCGCGCCTCTACGTATGTGCGCGCCGGCACGTTCCTAACAGTGTAGTACGCAGCTGTAGCCGATCTAGTTACTATGCCCTGTAGCGGCCCGTGTCCAAATACATACAAGTCCTGTTCAGGTACCGCTTTGGGAAGCGCAATGGTCGCCGTAAGAAAGCCAGTGGGCTTGTCCCAGCCAGTGCCTATGAGCTTCCAGTAGAAGTCGGCCACATCCGTGTATACGTTCATGCCGCCTTTCACGGTGTACTTGAAAGTGAATGTCTTGATAGTATCCGATGCGCTGTAGAAGAACTTGCATAGGTACGAATTGTCCGTTTCGATGAAGGTAAAGGTGCCAGGCTGATAGGCTTCCGAATCTGTCTTTTGGTAAGTTCCCTTTTCGTCAGCAACGCTAAAACCTTGCAAAGCTTTGAACCCCTTCTTGGGCAGTTCGTAGGTGGCCCACGTGAAGCTGCCGTCGAACTTATAGGTGCGCTTTTCTGTTACTGTAAAGCTACCGTCTTCGTGGATTTGGACAAAGATTTCAACCTTGGGAAAGGTATAATCCTTGGCCATAAGCGGCGTTGATGTCGCAGATGCCACAACAAGAAGCACGACTAAGGCTAACAGGACCTTCTTCAAGGCATTCACTCCTCTCTGCACTCATTGTAAGCCCTGTCCCGAGCTTGCGTCATATCTATGCACGTTGTTTGTTAGAATGAACCCATGGAGGCCTTCACAGTGGAGCCCACTTTTCACCGTGGGTTGTGGGTGGTGCAGCCTATGCGAGGCTACCGTTTCAGTGTAGATTCCGTTATCTTGCCCCATGTGATTGAAGGCCACTTCGTGCGTGTGGTGGAGCTCGGGGCAGGCTGCGGGATCATGGCTCTTCAACTCTTTGCTCACGAGAGGGCCCTCCAGTTCTACTTGGTGGAGAACGACAAGGTCCACTTTGAGGCTTTGGAGATGACCATTGCCGTAAACGAACTTCAACCTTGGTTCTACCCAATCTTTGGTGACGTAGCAGAAATGCGTATTGATGCGGATCTGGTCTATTTCAACCCTCCTTTTGGGCGCGGCAGGCCAGGTAAAGGTGGGCCCATTGCACCTTTCTTGAGGTTTCTCGAGAGAAACAAGTATGCCGAGGTCGCCTACGTGGTGCCGCCAGAACTAGACGTCATACTGTCCGAATTCTTGGTAGGGCGTATGCACCTCAAAAAAGAGGTGCAGGTCTGGTACAAGCGGGGCACGCGCATAATCAAGCAATGGTCTAAGGAGAAGGCTGCCCCTAAACGCGCCATCGTTGAGGTGCCTTCCGACCAAGTAGAGCAGATGTACTGGGATTGCCCCTGACGGTTGCTGCTAAAATAGACTTTGATGGAGACAACTCTTGCTTGCATATTGGGTTTCTTTTCAGGTTCAGTGCTGTGGTCCGATGTGTTAGGTCGCCTCTTCTGTGGAGTTGATATCACATGTTACGGCGAGGACGGCAACCCAGGGGCCATTAATGCCCTCAAAGCGTGCGGTTGGAAATTAGGGGTCCCTGCCGCCGTTTTAGACGTCATGAAGGGGTTCTTGCCAGTCTACTACTTTGCTTTACAGAAGGACTTAGGGCCGGCCGCCCTCACAGCCGTTATGGTGGCGCCCATCATGGGTCACATATTCTCACCTCTGAGGCGTTTCAGGGGTGGCAAAGGCATTGCCACCACCTTTGGTGTTTGGGCAGGTATGAGCGCTGGGGTCCTGGCGTTCGTGCTGGCCGCCTTCTTGGCGCTGCTCGAGTTGGGTAAATGGGCTTTGCATTTGCCCAAGGGTTCTAGGACTGACGCTGTGGGTACTGTTCTAGGGTTTGCCATTTTCACCTTGTACCTGTATGTGGCTTTGCCTTATTTGACCATGCCGGCTTTGGTTAATTGGGCGCTCCTTGTCTACAGCCATAGGAAGGAGCTCGCTGCTGCATGGGCTTTGCGTTATTGACTCGAGGCCTTTGTTTAGCCGTCTTCTTCTTTGCGCTCTACACGTTCTTAGACTTGTTGATCAACTTGCGATCGATGAGAGTCGTCAAGCCGTCCTCCTTCTCCGAAGGGCCCATGGTTTCACTACTTGTCCCAGCACGCAACGAAGAACGCAACATAGGTAGGTGTGTGGAGAGCCTGCTAAGGCAGGACTACCCCAATTTCGAGGTTATCGTCTATGACGACGAGTCTGAGGACCTAACACTTGAGATTCTTCAATCCTTCAACGATCCTCGCCTAAGAGTCATTTCAGGCCGCGGACTACCCGAAGGTTGGACAGGAAAGAACTGGGCTTGCCACAACTTAGCGCTAGCTGCTCGGGGTGAGTACCTGATCTTCCTTGATGCCGACACCGAAGCGCATCCTCAACTTGTCGCCTCCGTGGTGCGTGAAGCGCTGAGCAGGGGCATCAGGGCAGCCAGCGGCATACCTTTCGAAGTTATGAAAACCCTTGGCGAGCAGCTCATCGTCTCCTTTCAGTATTGGACCATGGCTGCTGCGTTTCCTTTTGCACTGTCTAACGCTGTGAAACTCTTTGGCGGAGTGTCCATCGCCTTAGGCCAATTCATGTTCTTCCACAAGGATTTGTATTGGTCCATAGGGGGCCATCAGGCTGTCAAGGACCGCATCACCGAGGATATGGCCCTAGCGTCTCTGGTTCGCGCCCAAGGGGAGCGTTTCTACCTTTTCAGGCTGAGGGAACTGCTGAAGTGCCGCATGTACCAAGGCTTCAACTCCGCTGTACGGGGATTTGGCAGGTCCTACGCTTCGGTGTTTGACTTCCACCGCCTGCCCACAGCCATCGTTTGGGGTTGGATAGGGCTTAGCGGCCTATACCCTTGGTCTGCTGCCCTAAGAGGCATACCTTTGGCGCAGTACGCTTTGGCTTTCCAGCTACTCACGTGGATGACCTTGGTATTTGCTTTCCGCGCTCCTTGGACGGTGATCCTACTAAACCCTCTAGTCTACTTGGTTAACGCTTACACAGCCCTCCACGGTGTTACCTTGCACCAGAGGGGCGAACTCGAGTGGAAGGGACGCGCCCCTGCCGTAGTGACCGAGGAAGTGGAGCGGTGATATACCTTGTTGGAACACCCATAGGCAACTTAGAGGACATAACGCTAAGGGCAATAAAGACGTTGCAGTCGGCCGACGTGATCGCTTGCGAATCCAAAGAACGCGCACTCAAACTGCTTTCCCATTTAGGCTTAAGTAAGCCCCTTACATACCTACGCGAACAATCCCGCCAAGCCGACACCCAGCGTATCATCACGTTGCACCGCGAAGGCAAAACCGTTGCAGTAATCACGGACGCAGGCATGCCAGGTATCTCTGACCCAGGCGCCTACTTGGTCAAAACGCTGTTGGAGCAGGGCATACCCTTTCAAGTAGTGCCAGGTCCTTCTGCCTTAGACGTGGCAGTGTCTATGAGCGGTTTGGACGAACCGTGGGCATTCCTTGGCTTCCTTCCACTCAGGGAGGGTAGGCGCCGTCGCCTGCTAGAGCAGTTCTTGTCACTCAACGTGGGCTTAGTTATCTACGAAGGCCCTCACCGTATAGGCAAGCTTCTGTCCATGCTTGGGGAGCTTTGCCCTCGCAGGCGGGTAGCGTTGCTTCGCGAGCTTACTAAGATGCACGAGCAAATGCTTATAGGTCTGCCTTCCCAGCTTCTAAAGGCTGATTATCGCGGTGAGTTTGTGGTGGTAGTCTACCCTGAGGAATGATCCGCTTTGGACCTGGGCGTAGCTATCCTGTGCGGTGATGAGAGCCGCCGCATGGGTGTTAGGAAAGCACTCTTGAAGGTAGGCGGTGTTCCCCTTTGGCAGGTTGTTTCTGACCAGCTGACAGGGCCAAGCTACCCCGTTTGCGTGGTAAGCAAGCTCCCCATACCAGGTTGCCAGTGCATCCTTGATAAATACGAAGTCGATTCCCCTTTGTCAGGTATCCTCACCGCTTTCGCGTCGTTGCCTCACCAGCGTTTTGTTTTCGTGCCTGTAGACATGCCCTTGGTGGGGCTCAGCCTCGTGGAGGAGCTTGCTCGAGCTGCTCAGGAAGGCGTTAGCGTATTTCTACATTGCTTGGGCTCAATTCAGCCCTTTCCTTGCCTAATTGATCGCTCTGCCTTTCCCGATTTGCTCCGCTACCACCAAGAGGGCAACTTCAGGCTTACCAAAATATTCACGAGCCTACCTCACATTACCATCGGTAAAAGCTGTGAAGATCGGGCTTTGTTCAACATCAACACATGGGATGATTGGCACAGGTTCCTGTGCATAAGTGGGGGCACCTGGGGGTAATTCAAATAACGGAAAAATGGAAACCAACTCTTGAAAGGGAGGTGGGAATATGCTCAGAAGGTGGACGGATCCCTTTGAAGAGATGAGGTCCATGATCGAGGAAATGGACCGCATCATGAACGAAATATGGGCGATTGAGCCCATCACCACAGGGCGCCGAGCTTTGGCTCGTGGCTTCAGGCCAGCAGTGGAAGTCACCGAGGACGCTGATAACGTCTACGTGAGAGCTGCCGTACCAGGCGTACCGAAGGACAGCCTCGAAATCACCGTAGAGAACGATAGAGTGTTCATTAAGGGCGAGGTCAAGGAGCAGCGCAAGGAAGAGAAAGAGGGCATCGTGTTCAGCGAAATGAGGTATGGCGCCTTCGAGCGTGTGATCCCGCTACCCTCCGAAGTCAAAGCCGAAGACGCCAAGGCCGCTTACAAGGACGGCGTCCTCGAACTGACCATCCCCAAGAAGGTCCACGAAGCCAAGGGCGTCCGCATCAAACTCGATTAGGCCACCCCCAAATCAAGAAGGGCCGCCTCAAGGCGGCCCTTTCTATTTGCACGTGGTTTCTTATTTGTTTCTGTGTAGCAGCGCTTTCACTTCGCACGTCCATAGGTTCCAGTTCAGTAGCACGTGGATGAGGATGAGCCCCATCATCGCCAGCCCCGCGTAATCGTGTATGGCCCTGAGATCCCAGCGAGTTAGGCCCGCAAACGACCACCCACCCAACCTCGCATACCTGCCCGTAGGCGCGTTGAGCAGGATTATCCCAGTTGCCGCCACTATGGCAAACGTCAGCCCTATAAGCGCCGACAAAACGCCCTTCAGCCTTACCACCATCATATGAGTCGAAATCGCTCTATATGTTGCTACATTGTTTTCCATCTTGTTGTTCCCCCTTGCTTGTTCGTTTTGAGCGTTTTTGTTAAGCTCTACTACTAATACGTAAAGGAAGGGAAAGATGTGAACGGGTCAACAGTTGAGGTTAAGACCTTCGCTGATATGCGACGCCATTCCTTGAGCTTGAGCGGCGCACTCTTGTTTCATGATCTGCTCTGCCTGGGATTCACAAACAAAACGTTTTCCGCTCGAGAGTCTCGTATAGGTCCTCGCACCATAGAAAGGTTGTGGGCAAGTAGTTGAGCGCTCAGTCCGGACACTTATCCAACTGCTTATCTGATAGGTCTCGTGTACCTGCTAAAGTGACTACAGTTGCTCTAGCGCAATACAGGTACCAACACAACTGCGCATCCAGATCAGGTCTTTGCCACTTGTCGACGTTGCGAAACTTAGAGGAGGTGATTGACAATGGATATACGTAAAGCAAAGAGAAGACGCTGATTAAGTGGGCAGCACATTTAGTGCCATCACCTCTCTTAGAGGCTAATTATTCAAGTCGTAATTGCAAGCGCCTAATGAGAGGGTGAACATCTTGACCGAGTGCTTTGGAGCGTCGGCCATTTGTTCAGGCACATATGCTTAGCGTGGAAAGAAATGAGAGTAATCATGCGACTCCCCATTTCGCTAATAGCAAGAACCCCTTCCGATAGTACACAGCCTATTGGCAATTTGAACTGTTGCAGCCAGATTTCATTTCGTTTGCGCCAACCCGCTTCCTGTGAGAAAATTAAGGTAGTAGGCGAGCACCGAAGAGATATAAAGAGTATCCATGAACCGTGGGATAGTTGATTGCGCCTGCGCGGAAAGAAGTGAGGGAAGAAGAGATGAGCCAAATCAAATATGTGATTGTGCAGGCTGGCGGCAAAGGCACGCGTATGGGAAAGTACACGATCAACAAGCCTAAGGCACTTGTTTCGATAGAGGGACGACCTTTGATCCTTCATGCCATGCAAGCATTTCCGGAAGCCAGATTTGTAATAGTAGGCGACTACAAGTACGAGGTACTGCGAGATTATCTTAGGACGTATGCAGACAAGCGTTATGTGCTTGTCAAGGCTTCAGGAACAGGCACGTGCGCAGGCCTTAGAGAAGCGTTGAGCTATGTTCCACGAAAAGAGCCTTTCGTATTAACTTGGAGCGATCTTTGGTTCCCTAATGGGTGGTCATTAGGAGAGCTTGACCTGACTCAAAACTACGTAGGCATCTCGGCCAACTTCACATGCAGATGGTCATTTGATGGTGAACAGTTCTTGGAAGAACCCTCTGCGGATAGAGGAGTAGCGGGGTTCTTTGTGTTCAGAGACAAATCTCTGATAGAAGATGTGCCGTCCGAAGGCGAGTTCGTAAGGTACCTGTCTAATAAGCCTTCACAGTTCAAGGCATTGGTACTTCACGACGTGAAGGAGTTTGGGCGTGCTTCGGAGTATGAGGAGTACCTGGAGCGGATGCCATCAGCTAGGCCTTTTAACAAATTGGAATATGGCGCTAATTCTGTAAAGAAAGTCCCACAAGACCAGCAGGGACTCAAACTTGCGAAGTACGAGTCGCAGTGGTACAGGGTCGTTTCTTCACTCGGATACAGCAACATACCAACGGTGACCGCATATGCTCCGTTAGAGCTTCAGATGATTGAAGGTCGTCATCCCTTTGAACTCGAACCTACCGCGAGAATCTTGGAGCAGATTTTGGTTGCGCTGAAGGGGCTCCATGAATTGAGCGGTTCCATTCCCAGCGACAGAATGAGTTTGGAACGTGAGTATTACATTAAGACGTATGAGCGATTAATGGAGGTGCGAAGCCTAATACCTTTTGCATGCAGAAAAGATCTTATCGTGAACGGTACAGTCGTTCCTAACCCGTTCAACGTAGAGCAAGAGTTAGCTGACTTGGTGCGTAGCTACTACCCATCAGAGTTTTCTCTGATACATGGTGATCCTACGTTTTCTAACACACTGGTGGATGGCTTTGGGAGAACCTACCTTATTGACCCAAGGGGCTACTTCGGGTACACGGAGCTGTATGGCGACCCTGACTACGATTTTGCGAAGGTATACTACAGCATGATGGGCAACTACGACCAGTTCAACAGAAAGAAGTTTGATTTGAGAGTACACGAAGCGGGAGGAGATATCTCCATAATGTCGAACGGCTACGAGCGATATGAGGAGGCCTTTTGGGACTTCGTAGGTCATGACAAGAAGGAGAAGATAAGAGCCTTGCACGCTGTAATCTGGCTTTCGCTGGCTGCGTATGCGTGGGACGATTACGACATGATCTTGGGGGCTTTTTTGAGGGGAGCCGCGTTGCTAAGGGAGGTACTGTGAGATGCTTAGACACCTTCAGAAGCAGTTAGATTTTCTGATCACCTTAATGCGGACGTTGGATGTTCACGGAGTTGAGGAAGTCCTAAGTGATATGGAGAAGGCGATAAGATCAGGGCATACCATAATCGCTACTGGACTCGGGAAGAATGTGCCTATATGTGAGAAGTTTGTTGGCACACTTCTGTCTGTAGGCATAAGCGCTAGGTTCATACATTCCAACGACGCTCTGCATGGCGACCTTGGTGCTGTGCGCAGTGGTGACGTAGTCCTATTGCTCTCAAAGAGCGGCGAAACGCAAGAGTCTGTAGCCGCAACGATCCAAATGAAGAAGAAAGGAGCAATTGTATGGCTGCTGACTTATTCGAAGGAAAGTACCCTTTCAAGAGTGGCAGATAAGACGCTTGTACTACATCTGGATCACGAAGGTGACCCATGGAACATAGTGCCAAACAACTCCACCATAGGGTTCTTGTTCATGTTGCAGGGTCTAGCTATGGAACTGATAGATAGGTTGGGCGTAGATTTGGAGTCATTTGCTCAGAACCACCCTGGAGGGCACATCGGTCAGATACTTGGAGTGAGTAGCCATGAAGATAGTCTTGTCAAACGTACCTAAGCTTTGGCTTATTGACCTCGACGGAACTATTGTCAAGCACAACGGTTACCTACAGGGTGGCGACGAGTTGCTGCCTGGGGCAAAGGAGTTTCTCGACTCATTGCCCGAAACTGACGTGATTTTCATTCTTTCTGCGCGACCTGAAGAGTATCGCGAAAACACTGAGTCATTCTTGAAAGCCAAAGGCGTTCGGTTTGACAAACTTATCATGGGATTACCGCAGGGTGAACGCATACTGATAAATGATGTAAAGCCATCTGGTCTGCAGACAGCGCACGCCATTAATGTGGAGAGAGACCAAGGACTTGCGATACAGGTGGTCGTATGCAAGGACTTGTGAAGACTAGGACTCGGGACAGGTTTGAGAAGATGCACACGAACAGCTGCGAGGTGAGCAAGAGTGACAGGTAGCGGTCTTTGGGATGCCTTGCCGAAAGGTGCGAGGCTAGTGGCTAGGGACGTCAGCTATTTATGGCGATATCCGATGTACTTATTGCACCAATTTGCTTTAATGCATCAGTTATATGAACTGGCCCTGAGCGCCTCGGGCGTGAGACCAAGGTTGGTGGTCGTACCGCCCGCACATGCAGGAGATACCTTCTTGGTACTGAACCTAATCGTAGCTAACAGGGCAGAGCGAGAAGTCGTAGTGATCCTAAGAAATAGATATAAGGATATTGTTAAGTACTTCCCTACTCTCCAGAGATACGTGGTAACGAAAGACGATTGGCAGCCACGATCTCTCAAAGAAGAATTCGTCCTGTCTTGGAAGCTAGGTATCGGACTGCCAATGATCACGCGCTTCAGAATACACGACACGGAACTTGTAATTACAGGGATCCACTTCAGCCACTTGATTAGTTTTCTGAAACGCCAAGAGTCTGGTACCTTTGTTCAATATATTGCACTCGAGCTTGGTCTCGAAGCCAAAATAGTTGAGCCTTACTTAGACTCGGTGAGCTTCTTACGGGCGCGAGATTTGGCTCGGAAGCTAGGGATCCACGCTGGACGAACAGTGTTGCTCGTTCCATATTCTCAGTACGATCGGGAACTTCTTGACGAGCGTATCGAGGGTTTCGGGGCCTTAGCCAATCTTCTGATGGCTCGAGGGTACACTGTGGTCACAAATGTTGGACCTGGCGAACGCGCTATCCCAGGAACTATTCCTGCACAGATCCCGTTTGATTTAATCATTCCGTTTGCCAATATCTGCGAGAACGTTGTCACATACCGTAATGGGGTCAGTGATATTATCGCCAGCGGGTTTAGTGGCAAGAGACTCGTAGCTATCTATCCGAACTTTCGTCGTCTTGCTCCCCGAGCATCAACATCTTACAAAGAGTTCTTCTCACTCAACAAAATGTTCGCTAGACGAGACATCTTCGAGGTTGATTTCGGCGGTAGGTCGGCGGACATTTCGCAGATTGCAGATCTCTTCTAGTTTGCATGTTTCTTGGATCCAGTCTCTAGATGCGCAAGAGTAAGGATAAGATAGAAGTTCTGGTATCCTAAGTTCTCCTGGGCGCAAGCATAGGCACATTTACAAACTTACTTCAGTGAGTTGACTCTTTCGCTCACAGAACTGGACTGATATACATGTGACTGTTGAATCTAGTCTTGGGCCGTATAGGAGGGTAGATCAACTGGAATACATGTTTAGCAGACTTTAAGGTGGTGAATGGTCCTTCTGTGTGAAGGGAGTACGTCCGCAGGGAAAGGGGGTATGACGAGCTACTGTTCGCATGTCCCGTTTGTGTGAACAAGCTTCTTGGTCTCTGATTGCCTTGGGTTTACAATATAAGTTGGGGTTGCATGTCCTAAAGACACGGAAAACCTTGATCGTAGTAAGTTCTAGTGAGCGTTTACGCTTATGGCTTAGTCGCGGAAGGCACTGCCATCGAATAACGCTGCGCCGTAATCTACGACGGAGTAGGCCTTTGCAAGGCATATGTGGTGCAGGCGTTATCTATGGTGTTGACTACTAGGGAAGTTTTCTTTACTGTTCTGACGCGCGGGGCGATGAATGGTCCTTTCGCGAGTTAACTGGCAATTTGCAGGGACTGGAGGAACTTTATATTTGAGTTGCGTATACCTCTATCAGTTGTGCCAGGATTTCGGGTCAAAGGTGATAGACGAGATTCTGTCAGAAGAACATTAATGTGAATTGGCCTAGCGTCGGGAACGCGTCTACTAGTGAGCCACGCTGGGGGTTTAGAAGTTCTCCAAGAATGATTCGCTGGTACTTCGGGGGCCGGCAAGTGAGGGTGTAGGTATTCTCTCCTAGGGTCGCACTAGGCTGACTCATGATTAGATTCCCAACTTCAGGTCAATCATTCAGGCAATTGGTATCCGTTTGGTACCGAAGCACTCATCAACTCGCCTTTCTGGTACCAGCTCTAGCTTCTACTGTACACGTGCATTCTAGAAGATGACGGTAACGTGAGGCCTGAGGAATTAGCATTTGCAATCTATCTAACTCTTGGTCGCCTTTGTGTCGTCGTCTCCCGCAACTTCTTCCGGTGTTCAATTTCGCGGGATGGCATTGTTCCTCAAGCTAGCCTCAGGGTTGGAATTGCAGCGCAACCCCAGGCACACATAGCTTATGGTCGGCGTCAGGTTACCAGTCGGATTCGCCACAGGGGCAAAGGGTTTGGTCTAGAGCGCCTGAATCTCAACGTCTGACGCGCTGGGAGTAGGAGTCTGGAAACTCACTTCCGCGGAACCTAGGTTACTCACTTTCGTTAGGCGGTAATTCGGTCTTCGGGTTGAAGAGGAACCCTGCCATCAATCCTTTCAGTATGAAACCTCTGCACCTTGCTGGTTTCTTGGCGAGATTATTGAGTTGTGTGAGTACGAAATATGCGAGTCTGAGCGCGCCTCTCTTCCTAGATATGTAGAACCCATTCCTGGCTCCGTAGTAGAGCTTCATGTTGCAGACCTCATCAGCAGAATTATTAGCAAGGTGCACAGCAATGCTTCGCTGCGCATAAAGCCCCAGGTAGCCAGAGCTCGTAAGCCGCATGGTAAACTCGGTATCGTCACCCCAAAGGAACATTTCCTTTATGGGATAGCCTAGTCTTGCGACGGCGTGCCTGGGTATGAGGATAGAGACAAAAGTCGCGGCTCTAACGACGATCAAATCATTGGCGTCTAGCAGGTTAAATGGTCTGCCGTTGATGGTGCTAGATAAGTCTGGGAGGTTAAGTTTGTGCGGGCTTCCGTCCGTCCAGACGGCTTTGCTTGCTATGAACCCTACTTCATGCTTCTCCACAACATCTAGAGCTCTGAGCAACTCTCTCAGTGCCGATGGATCAGGCATAGTGTCGTCATCCATCAGCCAAAACCAATCGAATCCCTGCTCGTATGCCACCTTGAGTCCGTAGTTAAACCCTCCAGCTCCACCCGTGTTGCGGGGCATTCTCACATATATGAGTCGAGTGGAGGCATCTTCACCGAAGATAAGTTCATGCTTCCAATCCTGTCCGAGTTGTTTGGGCGGAAGCTCTCTAAGATAGCCAAGTTCAAGCAGCATTTCGGGTGTACCGTCTGCAGAAGCGTTATCCACAACTACAATCCCTTCCACAGGATACTCTTGCTGCAACACAGCATTCAAACATCTTCTTAGTAGTTCTTTTCTGTTGTAAGTGACAACCACTGCGCACACTCTTTCTCGGATCTCTGAACGTCTCACATTAGTACCTCCTCGAAGACAGTAAGTGCCCGTTCAATCGCGTCATCCATATCATAGTACTTGAACTCGGCCAACCTGCCCAGCGGAACCAGATTTGGAAACCTCTTGGTCAGTTCTATGTACTTCCTGTGTTTGTCAACTTCCTGTACTGATAACACTGGGTAATAGGGGACGTCTGCTTCAGTCTCGCGGGCCTTCGGGTACTCCTTTAGAATGACGGTCCTATTTGTTTCGAAGGGGTGAATGTGTTTGAACTCGGTTATCCTTGTGAATGAGTAGTCGTTTGGATAGTTAACTGTCGCGACTTCCTGAAAATGTGCGACTTCTAGTGTTTCGAAGCGCAAATCTAGCGACCTATACTGTAACGGTCCGTATACTCTATCAAAAAGATCATCAAGTGCTCCAGTGTAGAAAACCAAACCTCTAAACTCTTGCCCGAACACAAACGTTTTTCCGCTCTCCAAGTCGAAATTAAGAATGGATCGGGCGTCAGTATTTAGAAGTATGTGAATTCGAGGATTATTGAGCATTCTACCGAAAACCGCGCTGTATCCTTCCGCAGGGACGCCTTGATATCTATCTTGAAAATAGCGGTTGTCCTTTCCTACCACAATTGGAACTCTTGCCATTACCTCTCCACTGAGTTGGTCAGGTGGAAGGTCCCATTGTTTTAGTGTGTAGTTCTTGAAGATCTTCTCGAACACGTAGTTTGCGAGCATTCTGAGATCTTCGTCATCTTCTCGAAGGAGGTCTTGGACCGATACGCGAGTGCCGTACGAGAACCTAGCTAAGAGTTTAAGTTCGATACGTCGTGCAAGATCTCGCGGGAACAACATTTCTAGGCTGTTGAGGTTGAAAGGCAGTGGAATGGTATTACCGTCCACGTACGCGAGGACCTTGTGCTGATAAGGGATCCACTCTGTGAACCGCGAAACGTAGTCAAATGCTCGTTTATTATCTGTGTGAAAAATGTGGGGGCCGTACTTGTGGACCAAGATCCCAGTTGAGTGCCGTTCATCAGCGCAGTTTCCTCCTAGATGAGGCCTTTTCTCGACCATTAGTACCCTCTTTCGTCTTGCGTTAGCTATCCTCTCTGCTAAGACAGCTCCACTGAAACCTGAACCTACGACTACACAGTCAAACATGAAAAACCTCCTGAGGTATGTTGTCTACTAGAATTCCTGTCACTTACTTGATAGTTTACCACTCCGTGGTCCGAACTGGGGCAACACAACCTGCGCCTTGCTGCACGCTGCACCGATGACTTGCGCCATTGGTGCTTTCCGGGTACGCGTTCCGCTAAAATGCTCAGGGCTCCCAAGTCTGTCACTCGCGCCAAGCGTGATCTGCGGTTCGTGGTAAGATAAGAGTGCTGCTTCAAAGGAGGTGTTGACTTGACAATCGGTTTGGATCTCTTCATTCATGGCATTCGTGAAGGAACTCTTGCAGGAATTGCCTCATATACAAAGACACTAATTGAGGGGCTGTTGCAGTGGGGCAGCGATCACGAGTATGTGGTGTATGCCAATTCTAGAGCTCGCCTTGAGCCGAGCATACTTCAGTTAGGAACGATCAAGCGTGTGTGGGCGCCAAGTCGTGGTTCGGCATGGTGGGAACAACTGTACTTCGCGACTCCTGGCTCCACACGAGGTTTAGACTTGATTCATAACCCTCATTCAGCACCGTTGAAACGGTGCCGTGTGAAGCAGGTTGTCACGGTGCACGACGTAATACCACTAATTGAGCCGGAGGCTTTTACGAAACGGAACAGAGTTTATTGGAGTTTTGTCTGGAGCTCGCTACACAGGGTTGATGCCGTGATTACCGTCTCCGAGTGGTCGAAGAGAGATATCGTTACGCGCCTACGTGTAGATCCAGATCGTGTGAATGTAGTTTATCCTGCTCTCAGGTTTTCGCCGACGGGGGCTGAAACAGCTTCTGGAGTGGCGTCAACTCTGACGAAGTACCGCATTCGGAAACCTTACATCTTATATGTTGGCACGCTTGAACCTAGGAAGAACGTGCCAACTCTCTTGAAGGCTTTCAAACGCTTGCTCGAAGTTCTGACCGACGATCTGCAGTTAGTAATTGTGGGCAAGACGGGCTGGCTGTTTCAGGATGTGTTCAGGACAACTGAAGAGCTGGGTCTTCAGGAGAAAGTGGTTTTCACTGGGTTTGTTCCGACTTCGGAGCTGCCAGCTCTGTATAGTTCGGCTTCAGTCTTTGTTTTTCCGAGTTTATACGAGGGGTTCGGTCTGCCTCCTTTGGAGGCAATGGCTTTCGGAGTTCCTGTCGTTGTCTCTAATCGTGCATCTCTGCCGGAAGTGGTGGGTGATGCTGGGATACTGGTCGACCCAACTGATCCCGAAGAGATTGCGTTTCAGATCAAGCGAGTTCTTGAAGACAGCCAACTTCGGGAGGTGCTAGGTCGCAAAGGGTTAGAGCGTGCTGCGAGGTTCAGCGTTGAGAGGCTTGCCAAGGAAACGCTGAAGGTATACGAGAGTCTGAAGTAGAGGTAAAGGTGATTTGGTAAAGGTAGTGGACGGCATCGCCTTTAATGTGAAGAGCGCACAACGAAGTTGATTCTCACTTCGCTAAGAAACGTGGTCTGTGGCTATCATTGCAAGTGTGTTGAGGTTTGGCTTGTGTAGTCTGAAGTTGAATCAGCCGTTGATGTTGACGGAAGAACTGAGTTGCTTTGGAATGGTTCGAAGTCAGCGCGGTTGATTCGCAATCACCTTTAGTAGGGTTTCGACCGTTCACGTTGTCTCCAATGAACTCGCTCCTGTGTTCCTGACGCTGGTCTGAATTCATGGCTACGCGGCAGAGACTTCGCCTTCTCCACTCTATGTGAATTACGCGACTGATCACATACATGACCTATCACATTCTCCCGCTTCGGTGTGTCAAGCGCTCTGGCAAGTTGTGGCCGCATAGTTCAACCATTCTATCCAACGCTGGCCCAAGAAGTACTAGTAATGAAATACGCCCGATCGTCATTGCGTCCGGTTCAACTCAAACTACTGCCGCTCATATCCACAGGTTGGGCTACTTCTCTATTCTCTAGTTACGAATCGCTAGTTCATTTACGACCTTCTAAGCGTTGCTAATCACACAAGCTGCCTGCAACGGGCGGGGGTCGTTGCCGTTGCTCACTCTTACTGGGCTAGTGGAGTATGCAAAGGAACGGACTTCTTAGCCAATGCCAGAGAAGAAACTCGTGTGTATACTAGTTGGTTGTTGAGGGCTCAGGCGCCTATAGTTCTGGTATTTCAGCAGGTTGGCGTTCTTAGGACGGCGGGGGTTTGCGATAATGTTTATTGGGAGCCTTTTGGAGAAAATCCAAGACCGCTTGCGCAAACAGGAAAAGGGGTGCTATAGGTGGAAGCAGTTATTCTAGCTGGTGGAAAAGGTACAAGGTTGTGGCCGTTGTCTAGAAAACGGCTCGCGAAACAATTTCTGAGGCTTGTGGGAGATAGAACCCTTCTCGAAGATACTTATGTAAGGGCTTTGGCTGTAGCGTCTCCGCAAGATGTCGTTACAGTCACAGGAGAGGAAGTATATCACTTTGCACGGGAGTATGCCAGTAGAGTAGACCCTACTTTGGCTGAGAATGTGATAGCGGAACCAGTTGGACGGAACACTGCTCCTGCCATATTGCTGGCGATAGCATACTTGCGGGACTCGCTGAAGGCTTCGGAAGATGAACCAGTGCTTGTGCTCCCCTCTGATCACATCATCAAGCCGTTGGATAAGTTCGTCCAGTATGTTTCATCTGCAGATGGTGCTGCACAGGAGGGTTACCTTGTGACCTTCGGTGTTGTTCCGACCAGACCAGAAACAGGCTACGGGTACATAAAGGCGGGAAAACAGCGTGGAAGTTTCAATGAAGTGGAAAGATTTGTAGAGAAGCCTGCATATGAGAAGGCTGTTGAGTACTTGCGCGAGGGTAGATACTACTGGAATTCTGGAATGTTCATGTTCTCTATAGGTAGTTTCTTGTCTGAGTTGGAGAAGCATGCCCCAGAGATTCACAGGTTCGCTAAGATGCCTTATGAGGAATTGGTGGCCAACTTCGCGAGTATGCCTTCCATTTCCATCGACTACGCACTAATGGAGAAGACCGACCGAGCAGCTGTTGTACCAATGGAACTACAATGGAGTGACGTGGGCTCGTGGGACTCCTATTACGAAGTGATGGAAAAGGACGAACAGGGAAATGTCTCCGTTGGTGACGTGGTGTCGAACGGAGTTAATAACAGTCTCTTATTATCTGACAGTAGATTGATTGCAGCAGTTGATGTCACTGACCTTATCGTAGTTGAGACGCAAGATGCAGTTCTAGTGACGCGCAGAGGCAACAGTCAGAACGTCAGGAAGCTGATAGACGAGCTTAGAGATAATGAGCGGAAGGAAGTCCTCGAACATCCTGAAATGATTCGACCGTGGGGAAGATATAGGGTGCTGGAGCAGGGGCAGGGCTACAAGATAAAGCGCGTGGTACTCAAGCCGGGTTACAGCATGCGACCTCAGATGCACTATAGGCGTTCCGAACACTGGGTAGTAGTCAAGGGAGTGGCTGAAGTCACAATTGGTGAGGAAAGGGTGACACTAAGTTCTGGGATGAGTACCTTTGTACCAAAGGAGACCGTGCACGTTTTGAGGAACCCAGCCAACGAAATGCTTGAGATAATAGAGGTGGAAATAGGAGACTACTTGGAAGAAGACGACACCATACTGGTCGACGACTTCCAAAGCTCTTGAGAAGAGGATGTATGAGGGTTTCGTTTAATTTGTTGACATATGATCCGACCTCTGGTGGATACGCGACCTACATCGCTGACCTGTTCAGAGGTTTTGCTTCAATTGAATCACCTTTCGAATTGCAAACGTTAATACCAGACTTCTTGGCGTCAGAAGCACCAGTGGCAGGCAAGGTCACTGGCGTTCGATTACCAAAGTCAAAGCAGTTTAGGTACTTCGGAGAGCAAGTATATTTGAGTTCAAAGAGCTCCAGAGCCCTCGGGGTCCTTCATTCGCCGTTTTCCAACCCACAGTTGGGATATCATGGACTGCAGGTGGTGACGCTACACGACGTGATACCCGTGGTATTCCCTGAGTACGTAAGTCCTTTTTCCAGGCGCTTTTTTAGCTTTCTCTGGAAGAACGGCCTCCGCAGGGTAGACGCCATCATCACCGTCTCTCAGTGGTCAAAGAAAGACATAGTTGAACGGTTCGGTTTGAACGAAGAGAGAGTGCACGTGGTTTACAATGCCTTTCCTCGGATCGTCGACTTTAGACAAGGCGCAGAGAATACAGAGGGGGTATTGACAAGATACGGCATCAACAAACCCTACATCCTTTTCGTGGGCCGTCTGGAGAGCAGGAAAAATGTACCCACTTTGGTGAAGGCCTTTGATCGTGTTAGAAAATCGGGCTTGACGGACTTCTTGTTGGTATTAGTGGGTAAGAAGGGTTGGGGGTATGAACAAACGTTCGCTTCTATAGAATCTCTTGGTCTGCAAGAACATGTCAGAGTCTTGGAGCACATACCTTGGGAGGATTTGATGGCTCTATACCGTGGGGCTTCAGTTTTTGTGTTTCCCAGCTTATACGAAGGTTTTGGCCTTCCACCGTTGGAAGCAATGGCTTTTGGTGTGCCCGTAGTGGCATCCAATGCTACTTCGATCCCTGAGGTTGTCGGAGATGCCGGCATCTTGGTAGACCCCATGGATGATGAAGCTCTTGCCAGTAATGTTATTAAGGTACTAACGGACACAGAACTAAGGGCAGAGTTGGTTAGGAAGGGCTTGGAGCAAGTGAGGTTGTTCACGATCGAAAGAATGGCTGAAGCCACGGTTGAAGTGTATAGGCTGGTGACGGGAGATTGAATATGTCGCTCGGACTTCTTACTTCAAGGACGCTTGTTTCGGTGAACAAAATGTACTACCCAGAGATAGGTGGGGTCGAAAATGTGGCGAAAGAGATTGCCGAAGCAAGCATTGACCTCTTCGACAAATCCGTTGTAATAACGTTCAACAAGACTAGTAAGCGTGTTACTGAGGAAATAAACAGCGTCGCGGTGATCAGATTGGCTACGTGGTTGCGTCGTGATCCAATACGCTTTTCTCCTCAACTATGCCAGGCTCTAAAGAGCCTAGATGAGAAAGACAATGTCTTTGTGTTTCACTTCCCGTCCTTTCAACCTGAACTTTACTTTCTACACTCTGATCTAGAGGGTAAGAAGGTGTGTTTCTATCACTCTGACATTGCGGGAAGAGGAATATTGGGCGCTCTCTATAGAAAGATAGTGGTGAGAAAGTTCTTGAGCAAGATGGATGCCATAGTGGTCACTTCTCCGAAAATGGCACAAACTTCCAATGATTTGAAGGGGCATGAGGACAAGATTCTTGTCATACCTCTCTTCGTTGACCTGGATCACTTTTACCCGCGCCCTAAAGTCAAGCGTGCAGAGATATTCACTGCTCTAGGTGTTCAAGACCAGGCAGCTGCAAAGTTGGTACTCTACGTCGGGAGGTTTGGGCGATATAAAGGCTTGGAGTACTTGGTCCGAGCTATGAAACTACTGCCTGAGAATTACTACTTAGTCTTGATAGGGAACGGACCCAGGCGATCGCTCATAGAGTCTGAAATCATTAAGCTGAACCTCGTTTCTAGAGTTTTGTTGCTTAATCACGTGCCTTACAGCGAACTACCTTACTACTACAGCGCTGCAGATGTTTTTGTGCTCCCTTCTGTGGACAGAGGAGAAGCATTTGGGCTCGTTGCTATCGAAGCTATGGCGTGCGGCGTTCCTGTCATTACTACTGAATTAGGGACGGGAACGTCCTATCACAACATCGATGGAGTGACCGGCAGGGTGGTCTTGCCAAAGGATGAAACAGCTTTGGCTAGAGCGATCCTGGATGTCACTCAGTCCAAGACAGCCTTCGAGCCTAATGGTTTGAGAGCACGCGCTGAGGGCTTCAGCAAGAGCGAGTTTCGCGCTAAGTGGAGAAGATTGCTAGAACAGCTAATTACCAGTGAAAGGTGGCCGGTTTAGAACCGAGTCTTCTGGAGGGAGTTAGGAATTCCAAGAGAAGGAGGATTGCTACCGAATGGAAGAGCGACCGGTGTTTAGCATCATAATGCCTGCGTATAACAAAGCACACTGCATTAGCTACGCTATCAAGTCTGTGCTTAGACAAACTTTCACCTCGTGGGAGCTGATAGTTGTCGATGACTGTTCGACTGACGGTACCGCAGACGTTGTGAGTCAGTTCGAGGACGCGCGGATCAGATTGGTGAGACTTGATAGGAATTCAGGAGGGCCAAGTCACCCGAAGAATGTGGGTATCGAGTTGGCGATAGGACAGTGGCTTTGCTTCCTAGATCCTGACGACATGTATGCAAGCAGTTTCTTAGAGCAGATGAGCCTATTGATCAAATCTTTTGGCACATCGTACTTCTACGGTCTTGCGGTTGCTCGCTTTTCAAGGTTCGAGGGTCGAGCGGTTCCGACTAGGTTTTTCTATAACTACGATGTGTGTGACTGGAGTCCGAGAACGTTTGGGCTAACAGAGTACCTGGAGGCAAAAGTCGGGAGGTTAGGTACGGTAAGCAGGGAGTTTGTGATGAAGAATGGGCTTCGCTTTCCAATGGAGTTTAAGATATGCGAAGACTACGTATTTGAAGTCTCTTTGTTTCTAAAAGGTCTGAATTGCGTCTACATAGATGCTCCGTTGTACTTGTATGGAGAGACAGAAGGGGAGAGTATTACAAAGCAGAGACCGTTCGATCAGATAATTTCTTCAAGAAGGCTTATCTTGGATAGGATAGAGGCGCCTTGTAGGCACCTTGTAGAACTAGACATCGCATTCTACAAGTTGTTCAGCTATATGAGTGGTAAGAGGTACACTGAGACGGTTGGCCTCTTGCTGGGTAACCCTTCCCTCCTTGTTTATGTGGTCAGGAAGTTGTATCGGAAGTACTTTAAGGAGAAGCTCCCACTTTACCTACCGAAATATCGCAGGTGCATAGATAGAATCTTCGCTGACGTACCCTGAGGCCAATTACGTTAACTCTTCTACCACTCGAAAATCTCTTCGTCTTTGAAGAACATGGGGATTTCGCGTTCGGCAGCTTCTTCTGAATCGCAACAGTGAACAGTGTTCATGGGCAAGCCAAGGCCGTAGTTACCCCTGATGGTGCCTGGCACAGCTTCCATGGGGTCAGTGGCTCCTGCAAGTTGGCGGGCTATGGCTATGGAATTCTCGCCTGCCCAAACGGTGACGAACACAGGTCCACTGGACATGTAGTTCACGAGCCTGACGTAAAACTCCTTGCCCTTGTGCTCTGCGTAGAACTCTTCCCAGAACTCCACGGGGTACCAACCCATCTTCGCTGCTACGAGCTTAAGTCCGCGGTCTTGGAAGCGTATGGTGATTTCACCCACAATGTTCCTCTGAATTGCATCGGGTTTGTAAATAACCAACGTCTTCTCTGCCATGGCATGATTATAACATTGAAGCCGAGAAACTCAGATGAAAGCTGACTTGCGCAGTGATCGAAGCTTGCGGGCAGTCGCAGGCGGCCGCGATGCTAACATATCCACAGGAGGCGACGTTTTATGACTAACTTAGAAGTAGCCAACATGCTCAACCAAATAGCCAGCGTTTTAGAAATAAAGGGAGAAAGCATTTTCAAGATAAGGGCCTACCAAGAAGCTGCCACGCGCATAGGCAACCTGTCTGAGCCTATCGAAGAGGTGTGGAGACGTGGCGAACTAAGAAACATACCAGGTATAGGGGAGAGCATCGCCGCCAAGATAGAGGAGTACCTCCTCACGGGTAAGTGCAGCTACTTGGAAGAAATAGCAAGAGACGTGCCGGCTGGGTTGTTTCAGATGTTGGAGGTGCCAGGCATAGGGCCTAAGCTTGCTTGGAGGCTGTACCAGGAGGTGGGGCTTACCTCGGTAGAAGAATTGGAGCAAGCCCTTCATGAGCACAGGCTCTTGGGGCTACGCGGATTTGGTGCCAAGATGGAAAAGAAGCTTTTGGACGGCATCCGCATGTACAGGCAGATGAGCGGCCGCATACCGCTGTACATGGCGCTGCCTATCGTTACTCGGATCATTCAGTACATGAAGCGCAACGCTTCCTTTGTGGATATCGCACCCGCTGGCAGTTTGAGGAGGGGGAGGCCCGACATAGGCGACTGCGACATATTGGTGGCTAGCGACGACCCCATTCCTGTCATAGAGGCTTTTGTAAGCATGCCCGACGTGCAGCAGGTAACTGCTAAAGGGGATACCAAGGCATCGGTATTCACTGGTGGTATTCAGGTGGACCTCAGGGTCGTACCTGTAGAGTCTTGGGGCGCTGCCTTGCAGTACTTCACGGGCTCCAAAGCCCACAACATAAAGCTCAGGGAACTAGCCATCAAAAAGGGGTACAAGCTCAACGAGTATGGCTTGTTTGAGGTTGCTACCGACAAGAAGGTGGCAGGGCGCAGTGAAGAGGAGATATACGCTGCCTTGGGTTTGCCTTGGATACCTCCGATGATGCGCGAAGACCGCGGGGAAATAGAACTGGCCATGAACGGAGAACTGCCGCCGTTGGTGCAGATGGAAGACATTAAGGGCGATTTTCACACGCACACCACGTTCTCTGACGGCATAAACACGGTGTACGAGATGGCAGAGAAAGCCAAGGCTATGGGGTATGAGTGGCTGGTTATCTCCGACCACGCCACAGGCTTGGGTGTAGTGGACGGAGTGACGCCTGAGCGGCTACAGGAATATGTGGACGCTATCAGGGACGCTGAGCGAAAGGTAGGTATCAAGCTGTTCGTCGGGCTGGAAGGCAACATAATGGCGGACGGCACCTACTTGTTTGACGACCCACGCATAGAGGTACCCATTGCTTCCATACACACGGCTTTGGGTCAGGAGAAAGAGAAGATCTTGGACAGGTACCGCAAGGTGTTTGGAGAGGTGCGCCCCCTCATTGTGGGCCACCCCACAGGACGCCTGCTGGGCCGCCGTGAAGGGCTCAAGGTGACTGCAGCAGAGGTGCTGCAGCTCTGCAACGAGTACGGCGTTATCCCTGAGCTGAACGCTTCGCCTGAGCGGCTCGACATCGATGACGTGGGTGTTCTGATGGCTGTAACACAGTACCGCATGCCCATAGCAATAGGCACTGATGCCCATGACACTGCTCAGATGGAGCATCTGTACTTGGGCGTGTTACAAGCGCAGCGCGGCTGGGCGCGCAAGGAAGACGTGCTGAACACGTTGAGCGCTGACGAGTTAACGGAGCTCTTGGCGAAACGGCGCAAACCATGAACGGTTTCACAAATGCTTAAAAGCGGATGCATGCTTGGAGTGCTATAAATGAGGTGAGGTGATAAGTCATGTACAAGGTCGTCATGATACGCCACGGCGAAAGCGAATGGAACAAGCTCAACTTGTTCACCGGTTGGACGGATGTGGATCTGTCTGAACGTGGAGTGGAAGAGGCTATTTGGGCGGGTAAGAAGCTGGTGGAAGAGGGTTACACCTTCGATGTGGCTTTTACGTCAGTCCTGAAGAGAGCCATAAAGACGCTGAATTTGGTGCTAGATCAGATGGGCTTGGACTGGATTCCCGTCTACAAACATTGGAGGCTCAACGAGCGCCACTATGGAGCTTTGCAAGGCCTTAACAAAGCTGAGATGGTCGAGCGCTATGGGGAGGAGCAGGTAAAGCTTTGGAGGCGTTCTTACGATGTACCACCGCCAGCAGTGGAACTAAGCGACCCTAGGTGGCCTGGCAATGACCCCAGGTATGCCCACGTACCACCAGAGGAACTTCCTAGAAGCGAGTGCTTGAAAGACACAGAAGCTCGCGTGGTGCCCTATTGGGTGGATGTTCTTGCACCAACCATTAAAGAGGGCAAGAAAGTGCTTATCGTGGCCCATGGCAACAGCATGAGAGCCATTATCAAGTACTTAGATAAGATGACAGGTGAGGAAATAGCTGGCACTAACATACCCACGGGCATACCCCTGGTGTACGAATTGGACGACAATCTAAGGCCTATCAAGCGTTACTACTTGGCCGATGAGGAGTATTTGAGAGCTAAAGAGCAAGAAGTAGCCAACCAGATTTACAAGAAATAGGGCTTTGCATCAGATAAGATGAAGGGGGCCGTGGCCCCCTTTCTATTTTTGGCGGACTAGGGTTACGGACTTTGTGTTGTTATCCCAGTTCACCTTAGCGCCTAAGGCTTCTGCTACGAACCTGAGGGGGAGCAAAGTTCTGCCGTTAACAAGCATGGGTGTGACCGTTGGGTCAGCATCTATGAGTTTCTTCGTCCCATCTACAAAGGCATAGTTCTTACCAACCCACAGTTCTACTTTGGTAGCTCCGTCGCGGCTGGTAATGGTCACCTTCTGTGTCTTGGCATCCCATTGAACGCTTGCACCCAAAGGTTCGGCTACGTACCTAATAGGCAGGAACGTCCGTCCGCTCTTGAGTATGGGGGGCATGTCCATGTATCGGGCTTCGCCGTTTACCAAGTACTTGTCGTTCATTATCTGCATAAGCACAAGGGTACCTGTGCGGCTAAGGGGCTCTACGTAAGGCCCTTGGAACTGGGAAAGTGCTAGGTTGGGCCACACGCCAGCGTCGGGAGGGAACCAGACGGTGTAATCTGGTGTCTCTATGCTGAAGTAATAGCTATGGACACCTGGATTCAGTTTGGTTGCAAATGTGTAGGTACCGCTGTAAGTCATGCCGTCCCTTAGCGTCATCTTGTAGGGCGTGCCGTCTACGTAAACCGTCACTGTGGGCGTTGTCTTGTTTGGCACTACGACAGGTAGTTCGTAGGTGAAACTGGTGGTACTCGTGCCTTTGAGGGGCGATACGTAGCTGCGAGTAGCTGTCATACCTGGCGAGTAAGGTGCCTTGGCGGTGAAGTTGTTACAAGGAGAAAGCAGTAGGAGCCCTCTGTACTGCTGGGAGACCATGAGCTGCTCGTAGGTGTAGGCCATACGCCCGTTCCACGGGTCGTTCACCAAGTACTTAAACTCGCCGCCTGTAGCGTCATACCCGTATATGACTACGTAGTGGCCCCCGATGATTTCTGTGTTAGCTATGAGAGGCCGTCCTTGGTTTATCTCCTGTTTCACCAACCGTTCGGTATACTGCTCCGAAGGCTGTTTGACGAACTTGCCCACAAAGTCGTGGGCCTGCAAGAAGGGCAGTAAGTCAGTTAGCGTCTTGTCTGTGCCATTGCGCCAAATGAACCCCCATGCTCCCCACCCTTGTAAACCCGGCCTGTGCTCCTGGCTAGCCCAGTACGTCCACTTTACGTCGTGATAGGGTGACTTGTACCTATAGGCTCTTGTGGTGTACCAACCATATGGAGAAGGGTTTCCATTCGCCCCTGTGATGGTGTACGGAACGATGCGGCCGTAATAAGCCAAGATCATGGCTGCTGAAGTGATGCCGCAGCCGCGGGAGTTGCTGAAGCCCACAGGCACGCTGTAGTGTTGGCTCAAAAAGGGTACAGGAGTTCTTTGCGCTGCGGCGTCTCGACGCCTGCCACTGGTGCTGTGGCTAACAAGCACACAGCCACCGTCAGACTGATAACTATCTTCCATAAAGCACGCATCATGGCCTACTCAAAAGAAACCGGGGCCCTGCCATCAGCCAGGACCCCGTATCCTACTATCACCTTTTCAGCCTTCTAAGCACCATGTCCTTTGGCATGGCTTCCAGCAAGTGGAACAGCGAAGGACCCACGGATTTGCCCGTAACTACAGCTCTTATGTAAGGGAAGTACTCCCTGGGCTTCAGTTCCTTTTGGGCTGCGTACTCCCTGAGGGCTGCTTCTATGTGTTCTGCATCCCAAGGAGCAGCAGCCAGCATGTCAGCTAGGCCCTCCACAGGGAAGTTCTTCTCCAATATCTCTTGCGCTTTCTGGTCAACGGTGTAGTCGTCAGTGAATATGTAGTCGGCCAGCTCCACGAAGTCCTTCAAGGTATGCATGCGCTCTACCAAGAGCGGGATAAGCTGTTCGTGGAAAGGCTCCACTTTGTATCCCTTAGCTTCGGCAAACGGCTTGATGCGCTCCAGCAGCTCACTAGTGGAGAGCATCTTCATGTGCTCCCTGTTGATGTGATACAACTTATCAGGGTCAAACACTGCAGGATGCAGTCCTATCTTGTTCTCGTCGAAGAGTTCGATGAGTTCCTGCTTAGTGTACACGTCGCGGTTAGGGTCAAAGGACGCACCCAGCAGCGCCAAGAAGTTGAACATAGCCTCAGGCAAGAAGCCTTCGTCCCTGTATGCTTCTACACCTACGGCGCCGTGGCGCTTGGACAGTTTTGTCTTGTCCTTGCCGAGTATCATGGGCATGTGCCCGAAAGCGGGGGCTTTCCAACCTAACGCCTCATAAATGAGGATTTGCTTAGGCGTGTTGGGTATATGGTCTTCTCCTCGGAGCACGTGGGTGATACCCATATCGTAGTCATCGATCACCACAGCGTAGTTGTACGTAGGCGTCCCGTCGCTGCGCACCAAGACAAAATCGTCCAATTCCTTGCTGTCTATTTCAATGGGCCCTTTGACTAGGTCCTTCCAGGCTATCACGCCCCTGTCTTGTGGTACCTTGAGCCTGATGGCGTACGGCATGCCGGCTTCTACCCGCCGTTTTACTTCCTCGGGGCTTAGCCGTGAGCAGCGCCCGTCATAGCGTGTGGGAAGCCCCTTGGCTCTTTGTTCCTCTCTCATCTGCTCCAGTTCCTCAGGGGTGCAGAAGCACCTATAGGCTTTTCCTTCTTCTAGTAGCTTCTCAGCAAACTTCTTGTAAAGCTCCATGCGTTGCGATTGGTAGTAGGGTCCTTCGTCCCAATCAAGGCTCAGCCACTTCATGGATATGAGGATCTGCTCTGAGTATTCAGGCTTGCTCCTCTCAGGGTCTGTGTCCTCGATCCTGAGGACGAAGCTGCCACCGTATTTCTTCGCAAATAGGTAGTTGAAAAGTGCTGTTCTTGCCCCACCCACGTGTAGGTAACCTGTGGGGGAGGGTGCAAACCTTGTCTTTACGCTCACTCCAAACCAAGCCTCCTCTTTGCCTCATAGATGCCTTGCTGCAGGGCCACAGGTAAGCGCGAAGCGTCGGTGCCACCCGCTTGCACTAATGTGGGCCGGCCGCCGCCTTTGCCTCCCATGTACGCCGCTGCCACGTTGAGTATCTCTTTGAGGTTGAGCTTCTCCGTCAGGTCTTGGGAGCAGGCCATCACCATGATGGGCCTGTCGTTGTGTACAGAACCAAGCGCAGCTACAAAGGGTTTGTTGAAGCTGCGGATGGCGTCCATGATAGCCACCAAGGAGTCGGGCGACATCTGTGGATATATGGCGTCGATGAACTTGATGCCTCCGATCTCTGCAGCTTTCATGAACAGTTCTTTTCCTTCGGCTGACAGCACTTGATCCCTGAGCTTCTTTATGTATTTGTCTTTTTCTTTCATCTCTTGCAACAGCTTCTCTATCTTGGTTAGCACCATGTCTTTGGAGGTTTCTAGGGCGTCAGCAGCACTCTTGACCAGCTGCTCGAGGCTCCACATGTACTTCAGGGACTCCATACCTGTGACAGCCTCAATCCTTCTAATACCTTGGCTGCTCGCCGTTTCCACGATTATCTTGAAAAGCCCTATGTCGCCTGTGCGTTCGGCATGGGTACCGCCGCAGAGTTCCGTGGACCAACCAGGCACTGCCACTACGCGCACCTGTTCGCCATACTTTTCTCCAAACAATGCCATAGCACCCAGCTCTTTCGCTTTTTCTAAGGTGGTGTAGAAGATGTGAGTCTCCTTGTTAGCCAAGATTTGTTCGTTAACCAGCTCTTCTACTTTGGCTATCTCCTCAGGCGTCATAGCTTGGAAGTGGCTGAAGTCGAAGCGGAACCTGTCAGGCCCTACCCATGAACCGCTTTGCCTGACGTGATCGCCCAGTACTTGGCGCAGGGCGGCATGAAGCAGGTGAGTAGCTGTGTGGGCTCTCTGCATGGCCCTACGGCGGTTTTCGTCGATGTGCAGGTGCGCCCACTGATCTGCAGCTAGGAATCCAGACACAACCTTGCCGTAGTGGGCTATGACTTTGCCGTGCAGCACTTTTTGGACGTTTTGCACCTCAAACACACCCGTTTCTGTGTGAATGACGCCCTTGTCCGCTTCCTGCCCACCGCTTTCGGCGTAGAACGGCGTTTCCTCAGTTACGATGACTCCCTCGTCGCCTTCGCGCAGCACAGAGAGCTCGTCACCCTTAATGGTCGCTATAATGCGGCTTTCTGTTTCCATTTCGTCGTAGCCTATGAACTCCGTTTCTATATCACCCAGTAGGCGGCCGTACACGGTGTCCCTGACCATGGCTTCTCCGCCCTTCCACGTGGACCGTGATTTCTCCTTGTACTCCTCCATGATCCGATCGAGCTCAGCCTTGTCGAGGGTCAGTTCGTTTTCGGTCAATACGTCTTCTATGATGTCCACGGGCAAGCCGTAGGTGTCGTAAAGCTTGAATATTTCATCGGCGGGGACTTCTTTGAGGCCTTGCGCCTTCATATCCTCCACAAGCTCTTCGAGGTATCTATAACTGTTTTCCAGCGTCCTCAAGAAGGCTTCCTCGTCTTGCCTGATGAGCCTCATGACTAGCTCTTGCTGGGGCCTTAGCTCAGGGTACCAAGGGCCGTATTTCTCGGTGACCACGGGCACCAATTGGTAAAGGAAGGGTTCGTGTTTACCCAGTTTCCTTCTGAACCTGACGGCGCGGCGCAGTATGCGCCTAATGACGTAGCCTCTGCCTTCATTAGACGGCACGACGCCATCAGTTATGGCGAAGGTTAGCGCTCTTATGTGGTCAGCAATTACCCTGAAAGGCACTTCGTTACCTGCATAGGTCTTACCTGTCAGGTTCTCCAAAGCCTTCATTATGGGCTCAAATAGGTCTGTGTCGAAGTTGGTGGGCTTCTCTTGCAGGATAGCAGCCATGCGCTCCAATCCTAGGCCTGTGTCTATGTTCTTCTTAGGCAGCTCTGTCAGGTTCCCGTTTTCATCTTGGTAGTACTGCATGAACACGAGGTTCCAAAACTCCCTGAATCGTTCGCCCGTAGCGGCAGGGCCTTTGGAGGGGTCGTCGCAAGGCCACTCTTCGCCCATGTCGTAGTAAATCTCACTGCAAGGCCCGCACGGCCCCGTAGGCCCAGGTGGGCCCCAGAAGTTGTCCTCCTTGCCCATGCGCACTATGCGTTCGGCAGGCACGCCTACCACTTTGTTCCATATCTCGAAGGCTTCGTCGTCTTCTTCATAGATGGTCACCCACAGCCTGTCTTCAGGCAGGCCAAAACCTTTGGTTACTAAGTCCCATGCCCAGGGTATGGCTTCTTTCTTGAAGTAGTCGCCCACACTGAAATTGCCCAGCATCTCAAAGAAGGTGTGGTGCCTGGAGGTCTTGCCCACGTTTTCCAAGTCGCCCGTGCGCAGGCACTTCTGTACGGTGGTTATCCGTGTGGCAGGTGGCTCTGCTTGCCCCAAGAAGTACGGCTTGAACTGAACCATGCCTGCACTGGTAAAAAGCAGCGTAGGGTCGTCGGGTATCAATGAGGAAGAAGGCAAATGTAGGTGGCCTCTCTCCTTGAAGTAATTCAAGAACCTTTCTCTAATCTCGTCACTGCTCATATACATAAGGGCAAGACACCGTCCTTTCTCTTCTTGATAACAGCTCAGTGCAGCCTTCGAAGCAAGGCAAAACCAAGTACGAAACAATACGCCTCGCCTAAGGTTACACCGCTTATTATACAAGTAATTATAAGGATTCTTTACCCACAGTAGTCGCCAGTTGCTTTATGATCGCTTAATAATTCATGTTAGTGCATTACAACTGTGGAAGCTTAGGCTAGGCACTACTGTGCCTTGGTTAGGATAGGCACTTCTTGATAAATGCAATACATTGTTCAACATATGCTTGTTTGGTGGGGCGGCCCACAAAGGTCTTCTCCGCTCTGTGCCTAAAGAGGGCGTAGCACTTGTATATAGGTACCACGTCGGCTCTTCCTTGCACTAGAGCTGCCCACACGGCTTTCTTGCCGTGCTCGCATACTGCTGCCGCAGGGTCACTCAGGTCCATACGTTCTAGCTTCGTGCAGAGTTCTACTAAGCTATCGGGCAATCCAAATAGCTGTGGGTGATGGTGTGCTCTAACGGCAGCGGTCCGAAGTTGTACCAAAGGCGGTAATTCCTCCTCCCAGGGCACCAGTGGCAGCCTGAAAAACAGCCTGAGCATTGCCACGGCGTACAGCCAATGCGGTGACAATATGACTTTCAAGTATTCTTGGTACAACCTCTGCCTGTCTATGTTTGTCAGACCTTGGTAGCTCACGGCATCTCCTACAATATCTAACTTAAACTCCGCTGCCAGCCTAGCAGCCCTGAAAATGCGTACGGGGTCTTCGTCGATGCGCTCTCTTTCCACCCTCAATACCCCGTGGTATAGGTCTTCCAAACCTCCGCGAGGGTCCAACACGTCGCCGTTAGAGCAAATGGCTACGGCGTTCAGAGGAAAGTCCCTCTTGTCTGTGTTCAATTTGGAGCTAATGTCTACAGTCAGTCCGCCTATAAGGTAGCGGTAGGTTTTCTCCTCTTTACCCAGAACTGCCACAGGCTTAAGCTCAGGCAGCTGGTCGGTTATAATATCGTAGTCTAAGGGCTGCTTGCCAAGAATCAGGTCGCGCACAGTGCCGCCTACCAGGTAGTCCATGCTATCATTTTATGTGGTCTTGAAACCAAAGATGGTATCATATAATATTGCGACAGGATGGAAGGAGGAAACGCCGTGAAGACGATAATGGCCAAAGCAGAAGAAACGCAGAGGCAGTGGTATGTGGTAGATGCCGCTGGCAAGCCTCTGGGCCGTCTTGCTGCTGCTATAGCTCGTATTCTAATGGGTAAGCACAAGCCGACGTGGACGCCCGGCGTGGATACGGGTGACTTCGTGATTGTGGTGAATGCTCAGAAGGTAGCTGTGACGGGCTCCAAGGAGCAGAAGAAGGTCTATTATGATCACTCCGGCTACCAGGGTGGACAGAGGGTTACCCCTCTGTGGGTAATGAGGCAAAGGAAGCCTGAAGAGCTAATATACAGGACTGTCAAAGGGATGCTCCCCAAGAACAGCCTAGGGCGCAAGCAGTTTAGGCACCTGAAGGTATATGCGGGGCCAGAGCATCCGCATCAGGCTCAGCAGCCTATCAAGATTGAACTTCCATAGGAGGTAGCTATGCAGGTACAGACACCAGCAGTGGGAAGGCGCAAGAGAGCGGTAGCCCGTATAAGGGTGGTGCCCGGCTCAGGCCGCATTCTGGTGAACGGCGTTGACTATAAGGAGTACTTCCACAGGATCACCTTGGAAAAGGTGGTCGAGAAGCCACTCGAGGTCACCGGCACCATGGGCCAGTACGACGTATTTGCAAAGGTTGAGGGCGGCGGCAAGACCGGCCAAGCCGATGCTATCCGCCTGGGCATAGCCAGGGCACTGGTGAAAATCAACCCTGAGTATCGTAAGGTGCTACGTCAGACCAAGCTCGTTTACTCCCTGCTTACCAGGGACCCGAGGGAGAAAGAGCGTAAGAAATACGGACTGCACAGAGCTCGTAGGGCTCGTCAGTATAGAAAGCGTTAACCCCTTTTAGGTGCGCCTGTAGCTCAATTGGATAGAGCAGCGGACTACGGATCCGCAGGTTGGGGGTTCGACTCCCTCCAGGCGCGCCACTTTTGTTTGCTTGTTTACGAAGCAATGCTTGATGTGGTAAGACTCCTCTTTCTGTGACACTTCATGAACTAAGCTCTTCTCCTCGACGCCTATGACAGCATAAGATTCGTAGCACTTCAGGCAAGTCCTAACGTTGATGTTTTCTTAGACGTGCGTTGTGATTAGGACTTGCCATGAAGCCACCTGTTCGAACCAAGATAGAGCTACAGTTGACACAGCACTGCATGGCAACATAAAATCAATTTAAGTATCTTATGCGCATAAAGGGTTTTTCTTGGGGAGGGTTTTCCTATGCAGTTTAGGGGCGCAAATGGGGTCGGTAAGCTGATGAGCCTATTGTTGGTCCTCGTTCTGGTGACTGGACTTCTCCCACCTGCCGCGGAGGTACAGGCAACTGTTGGTGATTCAGGCCAGCTTGCATCGCAGTTGCCAAACGGAAACATTGCGGCTTATTCCGGCGATTTCACGTCGAATGCCGTGTCTGATCTAAGAACATCTTCTGCGTATGCTGATGGGGATTCCTCATCAGCCGTTTCTGGCGGTAGTTCGCTAAGCACTTTGTTGGCCGCACAGTCGCTGCCTCAATCGGTAGACTGGAGTAATTGGCTGCCTCCTGTAGATGAGCAGTCTTGGGATGATTGCGTGTCCTGGGCTGTCGTCTACTACAACATGACCTTCATCAAGGCAAGAGAGCAAGGCTGGGATCCAAAGCTTCCCGAGCACATCTTCTCGCCTTCGTTCACCTATCACCAAGTGGGCGGCGAAAACGGAGGTAACACCATTCCTGAGGTGATGGAATTTATCAAGAAGGTTGGTGCAGCCCCAATAGCGGTGTTCCCGTACAGCAGGCTCGAAGAAGACAGCCAACCTATGCCGTGGCAAGTCGAGCAGGCATCTCCCTTCAAGATTAGCTCATACGAGAAGGTGTATGACCATCAGAAAGACAAGTTTGATCAAACCACACTAAACAAGTTAAAGGGTTTGCTAGCTTCAGGAAACCTTCTTGTGATCAGCGTTGATTACGATTCCTTGTTCTTCGGTAATAAGAACAAGGATCTAGGCTATGTGGCGACGATTGACGATGCGCATATGGGCGGATGTGGTCACGCTCTAGTAGTAGTTGGATATGATGACAGTCGATTCTACGTTGATTCATCTGGAAACAAGCATTACGGTGCTTTCAAGCTTATAAATTCCTGGGGAACCTATTGGGGCGCAAATGGATTCGCCTATGTCAGTTACGACTGGATGGAGCATTCGCTGACCGAAGCGTGGGTAATGTACAACAAACCAACTCCTCTAGGATTCGTAATCGGAGTTCAGCGCAGCGTGGTGCAGTTGCCAGTTGCCACCGGTACGACTCTGATTGTTCCGATCATCCGAACAAGTGGTTTCAAGGACAGAGTAACTTTGAGCGTGAGCCCCTTAGAAAAAGGGTTGACAGCAACCATCGAACAGTATGACCCGACATCTTCGACCTCCGCCCTAATCAGTGTAAATGTTAGTGACTTCGCCAAGCCAGGGCAGTACAGCCTTGACATAGTTGCTAGTAGCGGCAGTGTAGTAAGGCGAGCAAGGGTGTTCTTAAAGGTTACTCACAACTTAGCATCCATGGCAAGAGCGAAGTGTTATGGGCTACCGTCACCCTCAATAGTGGCTGCAGAAACGAGTCCAATGGGTATCAGGTTGCAATGGCAGCCTTTGACGGGCACTACTATAGGCGCTTGGGGCATAAAAGGTTACGCTTTGTATAGGTGGGCGTTTGACGCAGGGCAAGCACCGACTTTCGGTGAGTACTTTTGGGATTTCTATGAACCATTGGCCGTCTTGCCTGTGAGCGCAACGTCTTTCTTGGACAAAGACGTTCAAGTTGGGGGCAGCTACAGGTACTACCTTGCTTCCATTGATGAGTTTGGGTGCGAAAGTTTGCCCACGATTGTGTCTGTCGCGGATGTAGTGGATGTTGTTTCATCTCCAAGATCTTGGTCTGAAGTAGGTACAGGTTTCAGGGCTGGGGTTACTTCAGTAAGCGCAGACCCTACTAACCCGAACATCGTGTACGCAGGAACAAACGTAGGGGTGTACAAGAGCGAAGATGGTGGGAGAACTTGGCGTTCCGTCTTCTCGCATCCGGGCAATAACAAGGTGAAGGTAATACATGGAACCCCTAGCATTGTAGTTGTTGCTGTGGAAACAGATGTTTTGAAGAGCGAGGACGGGGGGCTGACGTGGGGCAAATACTTGGATTCTCAGGGCGGACTCATACAAGACCTGTACATTGACCCAAACCTTCCCGAAACGATGTACATCGACACTATTCGGCGAATCGACAAAGTAGTCGCTGGTAAGACAGAGTCTATCTTGATAAACCCTCTGTGCGGCACGGCCACTATAGGTGTTTGTGAAGCTTTCTGGTGGGATCTTGATATCGCTCGCGGCAACAGCAATCTGTTGTACGTTTCAACTAGTTCTGGCCTCTTGAAGTCTGAGGACGGTGGCCGCACTTGGTCGGCAACAGGCTTGAAGAAACACGCACAAAGCTTTGCTCTCGATCCAGTGAATCCGGTCGTGGGTTATGCCGTCGTCAGAGAGGATTCTGATGACTGGGTAGTGTACAAGACCCCCGACGGAGGAAGCAGTTGGCAGGTTGTGCTTCAACTGGGAAAATTGGCATCGAGTTTCGTTGAGGTCAGCAAGGCAGATCCCCGCACTGTGTACGTCTACGGCTGTCCAGGCGTGTACATATCTCACGACGAAGGGCGAACTTGGCAACACGTGCAAACTAGGGGAAAATTCACAAGCCTCGTAAGCTCTATCACAAACCCTAATGTGTTGTACGCTACTGAGCCTTGGGTAGAACTATTTCCCTACATCTGGAAATCTGAAGACGGAGGGCTTCACTGGTTTTCCATTGGGTACGCGGTCTCATGGCCTTTCTCGGTTATCATTGATCCTCAGAACAGCAACCGTATCATTGTGGGCACGGATATGGGAGTTGCCGTGTCCGAAAACGGTGGCTTGACATTCGATAAAGGTTTGGATAACAACCCCATGGCGACTATACGAGCTTTAGCCTTTCATCCGAAAACTAGCAGCACTGTGTTTGGCGGCACATTTGGTTTGCCAGTAGTCTCCACAAATAGCGGCAATTCTTGGTCATTGCTGTATAGCCTCAAGATCCCAGATTCGGGTCTGTATTGGAGGAACCCCACTAGGGCCATGTACGTTAGCGGCGATTCCTCACGGGAACGCATTTACCTGGCAACTGCTGACGGACTCCTTGAAGTCAAGTGGAACAAAGCCTCTGTTGATCCCTTTGAAGTAACTAGGACTTCTCTCGATGGCACCTACTTGTTCGCAGTTGCCGCTGACCCCAGGAATTCAAACAGAATTCTAGCGGGTGGCGTAGGAGGCGTTTACGTGTCTTCTGATGGGGGCATTAGTTGGGCGAAATCGAACAACGGCTTGACAAACACGCTAGTGAGCGTCTTGCTGTTCGATCCTGTGGATCCAGCCAAGGTCTGGTTGGGGACAGACGGAAGTGGCGTTTTTGTCTCCCTAGACGGAGGCATGTCTTGGCAAAAAAGCGGTACGGGTTTGGAGAACGTGTCAGTGACAGCGATAGCGGTGAACTCCCGCGAACCCAATTTGGTATTTGCGGGAACCGAGAATGGTTTGTTTGAGTCGTGGGACGGAGGCAAAACCTGGCATTACTCTGGGTTGAGAGGAGCGAAAGTGCTTTCCTTGGCTATCGATTACGCTAAAGATCTACTATATGTAGGTACTGACAAGTCAGGTTTGGTGACCACAAACATCGGTCGTCCTCTAGCACCAGTTGATTTCGACGCGGTACCGACATCGACGGCCGTCGTCCTCAGTTGGAAGCCATCTCCTGGTGGGAGGAACGGTGTCAGGGGTTACGAGGTTTACAGGAGCACAAGATTTGACTTGAGTGACGCAGTACGAATAGCTTCTCTTGGCCCTGAGTCACTGACCTATGTTGACGGGACCGCAAGACCTGGGGTCACTTACTACTACTACGCCGTGGCGCTGGACTCATCAACCTCTGAGAATCGCTCTTCTCTGTCCCAAGTTGCGGCAGCAACTATCCTGGAGAACCAAATTCATGCGTCTGCAGGAACCGGTGGAAGCATAAAACCTGCTGGCACTGTAACGGTGGCTCACGGAGGTAGTCAAACGTTCACTATAACGCCTAATCCTGGTTACCGCATTGCAGATGTCATAGTCGATGGCAAGAGTGTAGGAGCGGTAACTAGCTATATATTCAGCAGCGTAACAGAGAACCACACAATCAATGCAGTGTTTGAGAAAGCGGAAACATTGATCGTCTTGCAGATAGGAAAGTCAGTGTTCACAGTAGATGGTATGGCTAGAACGCTTGACTCACCACCTGTCATCAAAAACAGCAGAACCCTCTTACCCATAAGGGCGATAGTGGAAGCGTTAGGCGGACAAGTAGGGTGGGATGCTAACCAGAAGAAGGTAACAGTGACGTTGGGTAGCAAAACGGTAGAGCTGTGGATAGGAAAGAACACAGCGTTGGTGAATGGCAGGCAAGTGATGATAGATGCTACGAATCCGAAGGTGGTGCCAGAGATCATCAATGGAAGGACGATGCTACCTTTGAGGTTTGTAGCGGAGTCGCTTGGATGCAGTGTAGAGTGGGATGGGAACACCCAGACGGTGAGGGTGACATACCAGAAGCCGTAGCAAGTGTGACTATGAACACAGGGGCGGGGCGCGAGCCTTGCCCTTGTTATCTCTTCCAAGTGCGACACATTGTGACTGTTTAGGTGTTCAAGAGTCATTGACAAAGGTCGCCATTCCGTGTTAGAGAAATGAATATGGGGTAGAACATTGCATACTCGTGGCTCCTGGTTTTGGTGAAGGCTGTTGTGAGTGTGTCAGTTTCAGTCTGAAGGTTGTTCGTTTCGTATGCGTTTGGTTCTCAAGGAGCCTGGAAGAACACAGCCTTATGGAGTGGAGGTGGGAGGTATGCGGAAGTTAGTTGCGGGGCTCTTGGCTGTGTTTCTACTCTTGAGTCCTGCTGTGGTGAGGGCTGAAAGCGGCACGAGCGGGACGGTGCAGGTGACTGTAAGGGCCATCAGGGAAGACGGGAGCCCAATGAGCGGTAGGCTAAGGGTTGTGGATGCCATTACCGAAAAGAATGTTACTGAAGTTTGGGTCCAAGATGGTGAGGGCGGTGTGGCAATCCAGGGAGGGAGGTACCACTTCGTCTTTTGGGGGAAAGACGCTGAGGGTAAGATGTCGTACTTCTTAGAAAAGGCTTTCGTGAGCATTGAGGGGAGTCAACAGGAAGTAGTGTTCGACGTACGCCAAATGCCAACCGGAACGGTGTTGATAGGTCAAGTTGGGTTCGATTCGATGATGTTGATTATTGATTCAGGGCGCATGCGGGGATATTGGGCCGACACAGGTACACTGACTTTCAGTCCGGGTAGTTACACTCTGTCTATCAGCTTTGTCAAGCAGACCAAGAGCGATCGTTGGCAGTACACTTACAAGGAAAGACTTAACGTGGAAGCAGGCCGAACATACGATCTGGGGACATATAGTGATCTCCTGAGGGTAGACTTGGGCGCAGTGCGTGAACGATACATGGTGGGAGAAAGTATCCCCCTCACAGAATTTGTTAAGGATGCAGCCGGGCACATATTAACATCCATATTTGATACGACTGCATCTGATCCGCTAGTCAAGCCTCAAGTCAGCATTACAGCTCCAAATGGCTCGGAGATATGGACTGCAAGTGGCTGGGCGCTTGATTTACCCTTGACTCATTCCCCTGGGTTGTACCTTCTTACCGTGAGCCTCAACGCAGGGCCTGGACTAGGTGTTATCACGGCAACCAAATCTTTCGAGTTGGCGCAGTCTGAACATTCGACCTTGGTCACCGTTAGGGCCATCCGGGAAGATGGAAGCTTAATGAGTGGTTGGCTATTCGTACTGGATGCAGGAACAGGCTCAGTGGTCACTCGCTTGTACGAATTCTCAGGCGCTGGAACTTTAGCACTCAATGAGGGAAAATATCACTTTGTCCTTAGGGCTCAAGACGCGTTGGAAAATCGAACGTATCTTCTCATTCATAGAAACGTTGTGGTTGGGAGCGCAGTTACCGAGGTGATCTTTGATGTAAGACAAATGCCAACAGGGTCGGTGGTTGTACAACAGGGAGGGTTTGATAAGGTATATGTTGATGCTTCGACGGAAAACACAGACCTACGTCTGACCTTGTCGACAAAGTCTATCGTGAGTACAGGCACGTACACCTTCTTCTTTAGAGGGCAAAAGGACACCGGGGGCGAGAGCTGGCAATACGAGTTTGGCGCTGGTATGAGGGTTGTGCAGCAAGGGCAGCTATTAGACCTGGGGTCCTTTGGCGGGACGTTGAATATGGACCTGAGCGGTGTCAGAGGAAAGTACAACGTTGGCGAACCACTCGACCTAGATTTAACCCACGGATACGTAAAAGACGTGTACGGTCATGCGTTGACAGGAGTTTACAAATGGCAAGATTTCGCCTATTTTGGGCGCGGTGCTGGTGTAGAAGTACGTGACGCTGATGGAAGGCTCGTTTTTTTAGAGTTACATTCGGACACTAAGCTGAACTGTCCTGAGGGCATCTACACTCTTAAGGTCGAAGTTGACACTGGTCCGTATCAAGGTGTGATTTCGGCCACAAGGCAACTCGAGGTCAGACAGCTGAGAATCGATGCATCCGCTGGTTCAGGTGGCACCATAAGTCCTGCTGGGACTATACCATTGGTTCATGGTAGCAGCCAGACGTTTACGATTACGCCTGACCCCGGATACCGCGTAGCAGGTGTCCTGGTGGATGGGAAGAGTGTTGGTGCAACCACAAGCTACACTTTCACCAACGTTACAGAGAACCACAAGATTTATGCTGCTTTTGAGAAGGCCGAAACGACCATTTCGTTGCAGATAGGTGACCGAGCATTTTTCGTAGACGGTGTCACGCAGTTTCTTGACTCGCGGCCCGTCATCAAGAACGGCCGAACCCTCTTACCCATAAGGGCGATAGTAGAGGCGTTAGGTGGACAAGTAGGATGGGACGCTAATCAAAAGAAGGTGACAGTGACGTTAGGTAGCAACAGGGTAGAGTTGTGGATAGGCAAGAACACAGCGTTGGTGAATGGCAGGCAAGTGATGATAGATGCAACGAATCCGAAGGTGGTGCCAGAGATCATCAATGGAAGGACGATGCTACCTTTGAGGTTTGTAGCAGAGTCGCTTGGATGCAGTGTAGAGTGGGATGGGAACACACAGACGGTAAGGGTGACATACAAGAGGCCGTAGGTGTGCGTAAGTGTGAGAAAGCGTTATTAAGCCTTGTATCTTCGTTGTTTGCGCGTTCATGTTTGCCGCCAAGTTAACGTCTCTCCGCGCAGGACTGACGAATTAGCACCACGTTGTAAAGTTGCATGTTGAGGGTGATGTTGTAGCAGATTATGGATGATCGATTATCAGCCACAGCATACCGCTACTGGTTCGGTCAGGGTGTCTGTCAGCCGGACTCATTGATTGAGCCAGGTAGAGAACCCTTTACAAGAGGCAGTCGAAGATCCAGGTAGAACCGGTTTTTGGTGAACGGCAAAGTTCGACATGGGCTAGTCCTTGCCTTCGGGCGTTGACCCGATTTGGCGATTCATCGTGCGGTCCACTAGGTTATGCATTGCCGTAACCATCGGCAATGCATGTCTGGCTATTGAAAAGCGTATAGATAGTGACTAAAATGAAAAAGAGGGGGTGGGTGAGTGCATAAACATATGAGGGTGTATCTCGCGTTAGCGGTCATTCTTCTAGAACTTGTGGCAGCTGTTTTTTTCTTACCCGTTGGTGTTTCGGGAGCGACGTCGCACGTCCTCGTAACTGTTGAGTCAGTCAACGTGTACGGTTACTTGATGAAAGGGGTTCTAATCATCCGTGATGCTACCACTGGAGCGGAGACTTCTGTAAATTCCGATGGTAAAGCTACAGTCTTGCTGCAAACTGGCATTTATCATTTTACCTTCTTTGGCAAGGACACTTATGGGAACTACAAGTATCTCCTTCAGGCGAGGGATGTCAGGATCTCTGATTCGACCAACAGCGTCACCCTGGATGCCCGGAAGATGAACTGCGGTAGAATCAGCGTTGGTCATAGTAGCTTCGACGTCGCAGTCGCCTACATATTCGGAGCCTTTGGAGCCAACAACTCAAGTGCGCCTTTTGCTACGAACTCCTGGATAACGGTGTCAGAGGGTACCTATGATGTTCGTGTCGCTGGGATAAGAGTCATTGGTGAGAAGGGTTTCTGGCGATACACTTACGAACGTCCTGCTGTGAAAGTCATTGGAGGCAGTGAGACCGACCTAGGTATGGTGGGCGGCCCCTTGCGAATGGATCTTTCAGGCCTCAGTGATCGTCTTGAAACAGGTGCGATCCTTTCTTTGAAGGGGTTGCTGTTGTCTGATGATTCTGGCTTCGTGCTCCAGGCGATTGTCGATGAGCATGAGGACAGTGTGTTTCCATCTGTGGAAGTCGTTGACTCGCAGGGTACACGCATTTACAGTTCTACCGCTGCTGAACATCAAATCAGGTTTACTCGATCTGGCACTTACACACTCTCCGTTAGTGTTAACACGGGTCCGCTTCAGGGAGTCTTATCTGCAACAAAGTCTATTGTTGTCCAGGATCCTATCTTCCACACGATAACAGCAGTAGCAGACGAGGGAAGCCAGATACTTCCTTCAGGGTCGGTCTCTGTGAAGCACGGGGAAACAAAAGAATTCATCATAGACGCTTCGCCTGGTTACGTGTTGAAAGACGTATTGGTGGATGGTATAAGCATTGGAGTCGTGAGAACCTATAAATTCACAAACGTAACACGCGATCACACAATTCAGGTGGTGTCAGAGCCAGTTTTGGATTACGTCATAAAGGTTGTATCCAGTGGTGGCGGGTCAGTTTACCCAGGCACGACAAGAGTAGCGCATGGTGGAGGTGTTACATTCCTTATTACTCCATTTGATGGCTTTAGAATTAAGGACGTCTTGGTGGACGGTGTGAGTATAGGACCTGTTGAAACCTATACGTTCTTGCCCGTCTTCAGCGATCACACCCTTGAAGTGATCTTTGAGCCATCGCAAACTAACATTGTGCTTCATATTGGCGATAAGACGTTCTACGTCGATGGTTACCCGCTATCTCTTGACTCGCCGCCCATCATAAAGAATGGGCGAACCCTGCTCCCCATAAGGGCTATAGTGGAGGCGTTAGGTGGACAAGTAGGGTGGGATGCTAATCAGAAGAAGGTGACAGTGACGCTAGGTAGCAACAGGGTAGAGTTATGGATAGGCAAGAACACAGCTTTGGTGAATGGCAGGCAAGTGATGATAGATGCAACGAATCCGAAGGTGGTGCCAGAGATCATCAATGGAAGGACGATGTTACCCTTGAGGTTTGTAGCAGAGTCGCTTGGATGCAGTGTAGAGTGGGATGGGAACACCCAGACGGTAAGGGTGACGTACCAGAAGCCGTAAGTACTGACACGAACACCACAGGGGCGGGGCGCGAGCCCCGCCCTCTTTGTTCTCTGGTCCTGTGTGACTGTTTTACAATCAAAGGGAACTATGCAGCAAGATGGGAGGCAAGCTGTGCTTCTTCAAGGCGAGTTGGTGCGGCTAAGGGCATACAGCAGGGAGGACTTGCCCAAGGCGAGGGCGATGATAAACGATCCTGAGGTGCGTCAATTCTTGATGCCTGGGATCCCATGGCCGCTTCGGCCTGAGGATGAGGAGAAGTGGTACGAAACCCTAGATCCTTTTGGAACTGGCCCCTATTCGCTGGCTATTGAGCGGCTTTCAGATGGTGAGTACTTGGGCGGCTGTGGCGTAAACCACGTGGACTGGAAGAACTCGAAGGCAGAGGTGGGCATTTTCTTGGGCAAGCAGTATTGGGGCTTCGGCTATGGTACTGATGCTCTGCGTGTACTGGTGAGTTTCGTATTTGACGAAATGAACATGCACAAAGTGTACTTGAGGGTGTACAGCTTCAACGAAAGGGCCATACAAGTCTACAAGAGCCTCGGTTTCAAGGTGGATGGGGTCCTCAGGGACAATGTATTCAGGGATGGACAGTATCATGATGAGCTGGAAATGTCCGTTCTGCGCAACGAGTGGAGACAACTGCAATCCAAATAGGCAGTGGAGGTGTCTATGAAAGGCATAGTACTAGCTGCAGGCTTGAATACGCGGCTATATCCTGTGACTGTGGCGGTGAACAAGCAGCTCTTGCCTGTGTACGATAAACCGATGATATACTACCCACTTTCCATGCTGCTGATGGCTGGCATCAGGGATATCCTTGTCATCGCTGACCCCTACAATGTAAGCGCTTTCCAAAGGCTGTTGGGGAGCGGTGAACACTTGGGAGTTAAGTTTAGCTACGCTGTTCAGTGGGTGCCACGGGGCATCGCAGATGCTTTCATAGTGGGCGAGTGGTTCGTAAACGGCCACAAGTCAGCCTTGGTGCTGGGTGACAACGTCTTCTTTGGGCCGTCTTTGGAAGCGGCTATAAAGCAAGCATCAGCGCTTGAGCAGGGTGCCGTGGTGTTCGGGTATCCTGTGGAAGACCCCAGGCGCTTTGGTGTGGTGGAGTTTGATTCGCAGGGCCGCGTGCTTTCTTTGGAGGAAAAACCTGCTCAACCAAAGTCCAATTACGCTGTGCCCGGGCTCTACTTCTACGATGAGCAGGTGGTAGAGATAGCAAAGAGCATGAAACCCTCAGGTCGCGGGGAATTGGAGATCACAGACCTCAATAAGGAGTATCTGAGAAAAGGCCAGCTGAGGGTGGAACTGTTGGGTAGCGATGTACAGTGGTTTGATACCGGGACACACGATAGCCTGCTGGAGGCCGCCAATCATATAGCGCAACACCAAAAGGAGACAGGTCATTACGTGGGCTGCCTTGAGGAGGTAGCCTACAGGCAGGGCTTCATAGACAGAGAGCAGCTCGAAGCACTAGCTCATAAATACCGCAACACGGCTTACGGCCTGTACTTGCAGAAAGTTGCAGAGAATGGGTGACATCGCAAAGTTAGAGCACCACGACGTGTACTACATGTGGCAGGCCCTGTTGGAAGCGCGGCGGGCCTACCAGATTGGCGAAGTACCTGTAGGTGCAGTAGTGGTCTATGAAGGAAGGATTGTTGGCAGAGCTCACAACCTCAGAGAGACTACCGATGACCCATCCGCTCACGCTGAAGTAGTGGCGCTGAGGAGAGCTGCGCGGACTCTGGGGCGCTGGAACCTCACAGGAGCGACTGTCTACGTAACATTGGAACCTTGTCTCATGTGTTCCTACGCTATGGTTCTAGCCAGGGTTAAGAGAGTGGTTTTTGGCGCTAAAGACCCTAAAGCAGGGGCTCTCGTGAGCAACATGGACTTTCTCTCACTGCCGTTTCTAAACCACAGGTTCGAAATCACGGGCGGGGTCTTAGAAAAGCAGTGCCAGCATATTCTGCGTTCGTTCTTCAGGCGGCTGCGGTGAAGTGCGTTATAATTTGACAAGACGGAGAGGTGTCCGAGCGGCCGAAGGAACCCGACTGGAAATCGGGTAGACGGCTAAACCCCGTCTCGAGGGTTCAAATCCCTCCCTCTCCGCCAACCCGGTAAGTAGGGCGAGGTTCGGCTGTGAAACCCGCCAGGGCCGAGAGGCAGCAACGGTAAGCAGTTTAGAGTCTGTGCCCTACGCCGGGCTTTTTTGTTTGGCTATTTGGTTTCCCACGCGTCGGTTTCCCGCGAAGCTTACTGTTCCAAATGTATAATGACTTAATCAGTTTCTTGACAATGGCAACTATATGCACTACAATTCCCTTATCTTGGCAGGGGGAAAGCAGGGCGCAATAACCGAACGCCAACTGCTTAGCAGAAGTGTTAGTTCAGACAACCCTGATACATTCACTGCCTGCTTAAAACATCTCTGGGTGGAGATGTCTCTTTGCCTCGATTGAGAGGAGGCGCTTAAAATGAGCAGAAGGTCTATTGTGTCGCTAGCGATAATCATCCTCTTGCTGGCGTCTGTACAAACTGCTCCCATGGAGAAAATAGGTGGCGCGACCCCTGCCATGTGGCCAACATACGGTTACAATGCCCAGCGCAATGGAATGAGCCCCTATTCGCTTGCAGATAACCCGGGCACAGTAAAGTGGAAATACAAAATGACCGTGACCGATCAAGTATTATCATCGCCTGTAATAGGTAGCGACGGCACCGTTTATGTAGCATCTCGTCCTTACCTTTACGCTATCAGCAGGGACGGAGCGGAGAAGTGGAAGTTCAAGATGTTTGATGAAGTCAATGCCGCGAAATACTTATCAACACCAGCAATAGGAGCTGATGGAACGATATACGCTGGTTCAGACAATGGATATGTCTATGCTTTAAACCCGAACGGCACGCTTAAGTGGAAAGCGCTTGTCAAGGACTTCGTACATGGTTCAATATGTATCGGCAACGATGGGACAATATACGCAGTAACGGAAGACGGTACGCTGTACGCTTTAAACCCAAACGGCACCCAGAAGTGGTCGATTAAGTTGGGTAGCTCTATTGGCGCTCCGTCCGTTGGTTTAGACGGCAGCTTACTCGTAGCAGCTATTGACGGATACCGAGTATCTATATGGCGTGTGCAACCTAACGGATCGTACACCTCGTTCTGGGCTGCTGACTGGGTTTCTTTTGCGTCAGGACTAACCATAGGCGGAGACGGCACATTATACGTTGTCCCGATGTTCAATAGCGGAACGCTGCAAGAACAAACGTATCTATTCGCCATTAACCCCGCTGGGGCAATTAGGTGGCAAGCAAAGATAGCAGACGCGCGCTTGTTAATTGCCGAAGTAGCGTTGGGGCCAGGTGGGATGATATACGTTGGCAGTATTGACTACTACTTGAGGGCTATAGGCTCTGATGGTAAGGTTAAGTGGGAATTCCTGAGCAACGGAAGGATACTCGATCCACCGGTCACCTCAAAAGACGGGACAATAGTTTTCGCTACAGCAGCCAATGGGTTTGGGTCTATCTACGCTGTGACGGCCAGTGGCACGCTAAAATGGAAAGTTGATGCAGAAAGCGACATCGGCACTTCGCCGGCTATTGCGGCAGATGGAACCGTGTACGTTGGGTCCGTTGATGGAACCCTGTACGCCATAGGCAAAGTACAGCCCCAAGTAGTTGTGACACCTCCGTCGGCCCCCAAGAACCTTTCAGGGACGTTCAGTAATTCGACCGTAACCCTTAAGTGGGAGAAGGCCCAACAGGGCACGTACCCCATCGGTGGATACGCCATATACCGAGGCACGGCTCCGGGAGGAGAATCTCGAACGCCTATTGCCAAAGTGGGTGCGGCAGCCACCACCTTCACGGACCTGACAGTGACACTAGGGACGACCTACTATTACTACGTAAGGGCTTACGACAACCAGCTAACGCCCACGTACTCGCCCCCTTCCAATGAAGTGAAGGTGGTCACATACAAGACCTACACCTTGACTGCATCGGCTGGTGCAGGCGGTTCCATAGCTCCTACAGGCGCTGTCTCTGTGCAGCAAGGCTCTTCCAAGTCTTTCACCATGACCCCGAGCACGGGGTACCGCATAAAGGATGTTAGGGTGGACGGAGTCAGCGTGGGCAAGGTGAGTACGTACACGTTCAGCAACGTGACGGCGAACCACACCATTGAAGTGCTCTTTGAAAGGTCGGAAGTTGTTATTGTGTTGCAGATAGGAAACCCGGTCTTTACCGTGGACGGCGCCAGCCGCACCTTAGACTCGCCCCCGGTTATTAAGAACAACAGGACCCTGCTGCCCATCAGAGCCATAGTAGAAGCGTTGGGAGGGCAAGTTGGATGGGACGCTGATCAGAAAAAAGTGACGGTCACCTTGGGCAGTAAGCGGGTAGAGCTTTGGATTGGCAAAAGCACAGCTCTGTTGAACGGTACGCAAGTCATGATAGACCCGGCGAATCCGAGTGTGGTACCTGAAATCATAAACAGCAGGACTATGCTGCCGCTCAGATTTGTAGCGGAGTCCCTTGGATGCACTGTGGAATGGAATGGTGACACCAAGACCGTGAGGGTGGTGTATCAGAAGCCGTAGTTGGTACTGTTTGAACCAATGGCGTTCTTCAAAAGGGATCTAAGGATACATAATAGTAATATGGCGCTTTATAGGAAATATAGGCCGCAAACCTTTGACGAGGTAGTGGGGCAAGGACACGTTACCGAAGTACTGAAGAAGGCTTTGGATAACAAGCAGGTTTCCCATGCCTATTTGTTCGCAGGGCCCAAAGGCTCAGGCAAGACCTCTTGCGCGCGCATTTTTGCTAAGGGGCTTAACTGCGATAAAGGCATCACCTCAAGCCCATGTAACGAGTGTGACAACTGCGTGCGCATAAGCAATGGCTCCAGTTTGGACGTTATTGAGATCGACGCAGCTTCTAACCGGGGCATAGACGAGATAAGAGAGCTGAGGGAGAGGGTCAAGTACAGGCCCGCCCACAGCCGTTACAAAGTGTACATAATCGACGAGGCTCACATGCTCACGCGAGAGGCGTTCAACGCACTACTGAAGACTTTGGAAGAACCACCTGAATTTGTGGTCTTCATATTGGCTACCACCGACCCACAGAAGATACCGCCTACCGTGTTGAGCAGGTGCCAGCGGTTTAGGTTCAAGAAGCTGACACAAAACGAGGTACTGCAGATACTCAAAGACATTAGCCACAAAGAGGGGATACAGGCAGAAGAGGAAGCACTCGAGCTCATAGCGGAAGTCTCAGAAGGAGCGGTACGCGACGCTCTCAACTTGCTAGAGCAAGTGGCTGTGGTGGACAACGGCTTAGCTACTGCTAAGACCACCAGGTTCTTGCTAAACCGCGTGGAGGATGAGATAGTGGTCTCCCTAATACAAACAGCAGTGGGCGATATGCAGGAAGCGATAGAGCAATTAGCACAGCTTCTAGAATCGGGTGTAGAGCCCATGGAAGTATTTAGGACGATGAAGTATTTGGTCAGGCGCAGCGTTTTCAGCGGGAAGCCGTGGGACGTGTCCACCGCTATAAAGATGTTCGGCGTGTTGGAATCCTACAACGTAACCATGGAGCGTACCGAATTCCCTGCTGTAGCCTTGGTAGCCATATTGGGGGACATACAGAAGCAAGTGGGCCACCTGTTAACAAATACTGCGGACAAGACGGTTAAAGCCTCCGTGCAGGAGGAAAAGGAACCTCATAAGGAAGAAAGAAACCAAACTCAGGAGGCACCCGCAAATGACTCGGTACCTTTGGGGACCCAAGAAGAATCGCCAGTAGCAGAGGAAGCTGTCATAGACTTGACTCAGGAGGGCAGCTGGCTTGAAGAAGTTAGGACCGAGTACTTGCCGCTGTATGTTGTGCTCAAAGAAGGCAAGGCTCGCATAGAAGGTGGCAAAATAGTCCTCACGTTCCCTGGTATGTGGCACCTGTACAAGCAATTTTTTGACCTACCTGAGGTGAAGGCTATTCTGCGCCGACACGTGGACCTACCTGTGGTGGTGGAAGGCGGCGAGGAAGAAGTAGATGATTCGGTGCTTACCCTTTTCCAAACCGTTTTTCCGGGGGCCAAGATTGAGGAGGTAGAGTAGCCTTGAATTTGGAGGAGTTGGCTAGGCAGTTCAGGAAGCTGCCTGGTGTAGGGCCCCGCACTGCTGAGAAGATGGCCTATGCTTGGCTGACCATGGAACACAGGGAAGCCGAGGAGTTTATAAGCACACTTGAGAAATTCAGGAGGAACATAAGGTTTTGCGACCGCTGCCATAATCTGACAGTGAACCAAGACCTGTGTGATATCTGCCGAGACCCTAGAAGAGAGAAGTCTATAGTGGTTGTCGAGAGCCCCCAAGACGTAGAGAACATAGAGCAAGCGGGCATATACCATGGTTACTACCATGTGCTGCATGGGCTCGTTTCGCCCAGGCGGGGTGTGACTCCGCAAGACTTGTTCATCGACGACCTGGTAGAACGGATAACAAAGGAAGGAATCAAGGAAGTGATCATTGCTACTTCCTTTACCTTGGAAGGTGACCTCACGGCTGATTACGTAGCACGCAGGCTTCGAGGGCTCGATGTGCCTGTGTACAGGATAGGTACGGGGCTTCCTGTGGGCGGCGAGCTCAATTACGCTGACAAAGCAACCCTGCGGGCGGCATTTATCACCAGGCAAAAGGTGGGTGATCAAAGTGACCAAGAGGGTCATAACGGATAACTTGGATCAAGTAATGGAAGTGCTGCCCCCATGGGTGGTGGAGCGCCTCATGAGGCACCCCAACCTGAGCGACTTGGTAGAAGTGGTTTTAGATCTCAAGCGGCCGGCGATTGTGCGGTTCAGTGACGTGCAAGAAGTGTGGGAAGACGCCGTGGTAGCGGAGGAAGACCTCGAGTATGTGACCAAGCGCATAGGCGATTTCGGTAAAGACAACAGGGCAGGCATAGAGGGCACTCTGCACCGCATCGCTTGTATCAAGAACCGTCAAGGGAAGATCATAGGATTAACGGTACGCATCGGGCGCGCCATTTACGGCGTGGTGGACCCACTGCGTAGTTACTTTGAGAGCGGCAAAAGTGTTCTTCTGATGGGCAAGCCGGGCGTGGGAAAGACTACCCTTCTCAGGGAGGTAGCAAGGCTTCTTTCCATCGACATGGGCAAGCGCGTGATTGTGGTAGATACCAGCAACGAAATCGCCGGGGACGGTGACGTCCCGCACCCAGCCATTGGATTGGCCCGCCGCATGCAGGTGCCTTATCCCGAGCTTCAGCACGATGTGATGATAGAAGCGGTAGAGAACCACATGCCCGAAGTCATCATCATCGATGAAATCGGTCGCAGGGAGGAAGTAGAAGCGGCCCGCACCATTGCCGAGAGGGGCGTACAGCTGGTAGCAACAGCGCACGGCAACGCTTTGGAGAACATACTCGTCAATCCGACGCTCTCAGATTTGGTAGGCGGCGTACAGGTAGTCACCCTTTCTGACGAGGAGGCTAGGCGGCGCGGCACCCAGAAGACTATTTTGGAGCGTAAGACATCACCTACCTTTGACATTCTCATAGAAATAAGGGCCCGCGGCTTTTATGCAATTCATGAAGACGTGGCGAGGGCAGTGGACGAGCTCCTTAGAGGCATTCCGCCGAACCCAAGGATCATGAAGGTAGCCGAGGACGGGACGGTAGAGAGTTACTACGAACAGACTATGCCCTCTGGGCAAGGAGAAAAGCCAGAACAGCCTGTCAAAGCTGGAGCAGAGGTGCGCGTGCTCCCGCTGGGCATTTCTTTGTCCAAAGTGCAGAAGGCCATTGCAAACTTAGGTGTGCCTGTGGTGTTGGTGGAAAGGGTAGACGATGCCGATATGATACTTACGCTAAGGTCGCATACGAACAAGGGTTACCAGCGCCTCAGGGAAGCGCGCAGTAAGGGAGTACCCATAAAGACTATTCGGAGCAATACTGTAGGGCAAATAGAAGAGTTCTTCATGCAGATGTTCTCCATTTCGCCACAGGAGGCGGAGGAGGAAGTAAGAGAGGCTCTGAGGGAAGCAGAAGAAGCAGCCATGTTGACGGTAGAGGATCAGAAGAAGCGCGAGCTAAGCCCAAGGCCTAAGCACATTCGTAGGCTGCAGCACGAGCTCATAGCCAAATATGGTTTGCTGACTATGAGTATAGGCGAGGAGCCGAACCGGCGAGTAGTTGTCATATATCCAGGGGTCGAATGATGTTCATAGTGATAGAAGGCATAGACGGCTCAGGCAAGAGCACAGTTGCTAAGAAGCTCGTGGAACGCCTACGTGAAGTGCACGAGGTGCTGCATACATGGGAGCCAGGCCATGTGCGGGAGGGCCTGTACCGCAGGCTCATCATGGAAGACGTGGACCTACCTTATGCCGTGGCTGCTTTGTTCACCGCAGACAGGGCAGAGCATGTAAGGGATATGATAAAGCCGGCTTTGGAAAGAGGGATATGGGTCGTATCGGAGCGGTATGCAGACTCCACGCTAGCCTACCAAGGCTACGGGATGGGCCTAGACCACCAGCTTATACAGCGCATGAACGAGGAAGCGGTGCAGGGGTTGTGGCCCGATATAACCTTCTACCTAAACGTTCCGCCTGAAGTTGCTTACAAGCGTATCCATGGCAAGGAAAAAGATGCCTTGGAAGAGCAGGGTATAGAATTCCTAAGAAGAGTGCATTTGGGTTATTTGGAGATTGCCCAAATGCGGGGTTGGAGGTTGGTGGACGGCAGCTTGCCACCGGACGATATAGCCAAAGTGATGGCTGAGGAGGTGTTGGCATGAAACTGTTCATAACCATACTGCAAGAAGAGGACTATCCGACTTTGGCTGAACGCCTTACCAAAGATGGCATCTACCATACGAGAATCGCAGGCGAGGGAGGTTTGCTGGGCGGCCGCAAAGTGGTTTTGCTAAGTGCTGTGGAAGACGAGCAGCAAGACAAGATGCTTGAAATCATCAAGACTTCCTGCAGCGAGCGAGAGGAGATCATACTAGCCGAAGCGCCTTCCGGGTTCATGGGCATGAGCGTGCCCATACCGTTCAAAGTACATAGCGGCGGTGCCGTGGTCATGGTGATGCCCCTAGATAAGATCGTCAAGATATGAAGGCTTGGAGGCAGTTTTTCCTCAATTTGCTGGAAAGGGCCCCTGCGCCCATAGCAGTTATTGGGTCCGATTGGCAAGAAGCGTACGAAGTGGCCAAAGAATACACTAAGTCAGTCTCTCCGCGGGACCTGTTAGTGGTTCAAGGCGAAACGCTGGGCATAGACGCTGTGCGCGACGTCATAGAGTTCCTGTCTACCGTACCTGGTAAGGGGCTGAGGTACGTTTTTGTGCTTCAGGCCGATGACTTGACACCCGAGGCGCAAAACGCCATGCTCAAGACCCTGGAGGAGCCGCCTAGGTATGCCCGCATAGTTTTGTTCTGTAACAGGTGGAACAGCCTGCTGCCCACTGTCAGGTCTAGAGTATTTCAGCTACCGCTGCCTCCTAAGACAAAGGCTGATATCCAGGCGAAGGATGCTTGGGAGTACCTAATAAGCAGCGGCAGCACAACCAAACTGCAAGAGCTCAGGAAACACGAGGAGTGGGCTAAATCAGTGTCGCGCGGCTTGGTATTATTTGATAGGAATATGGACGCCTACAAGATAGGCGCCTACTATTTGGAGCTCATGCGCAGCACGGGCAAAGCGGCTTTCGCCGCAGAATTGGTAAAGGTGGAAAATGCCCTGCAATCCAATGTGAGCCCAGAGATGATCTTTGATCAGTTACTTTTGATGGGAGCGATGAAGAATGACATACTTGGTAAAAACGTTGTTTAGCAGTAGACCTGGATTTGTGGAGACGGACGCTCAACTGAATCGTGGGCAACTCATACTGGTCAGGAAGGAATTTGGGGAAGTGCCGGTGGAGGTCGTCGGCGTTTGGAGGTACAACGCCGCAGAGGTTTGGGAGTACGGCGGCGCAGCTGATCACGTGGACCTACATGCTATGCAGTCGGAACTAGACGATTGCTTGGGGTACTTGAAGCGCGAAGGTAGGGAACGATTGCAAATATCCATATTTGCGGCAGAATCGACTGTCGACAGGCAGACCATACAAGCCTATTTTGTGGCCGAGGGGCGCGTAGATTTTAGGGATTTGGTGCGTGACTTCCAGCGCAAGTTTGGTAAGCGCCTGAGGCTGTGGCAGGTGGGCGTCAGGGATCGTTCCCAGATGGTTGGCGGTGTTGGCGTTTGCGGAAAGGAGCTGTGCTGCCACTCGTTTTTGAAGAACTTCGAGTCTGTCACGGTGAACATGGCTAAGGACCAAGGGTTGCTGTTGAGCCCCGAGAAGATAACAGGAGTCTGCGGGCGCCTTCTATGTTGCTTGCGCTACGAGTACCATTGGTACTGCGAGATTGCCCCAGTGCTCCCAGATAGTGGTAGCCGCTGCGTGGTGTACAAAGACGGACAGCCTAAAGAGGTGCGCCTGATAACCCGCAACGCAGTATTGGGCGAAGCATACGTCAGCGACGAACAAGGCACCATGTTCTGGGTAGATTTTGAGGACATAGCTGGGTTCAAGGAGAAGTTGGAGGAGTTCCGTAAGAAGAAGCAGCAAGGTCAGGTTCCTGCTCAGCCTGAGCCCAGCGACGACGAAGAGGGCTGGATGGGCGAGTAGTGCTGCATAAGCGATCGTCCGTTGCAGATTTTATGCGCAAATAGTAGAAAGAGCGAGCATGCGAAACGTAGAGTGTCAACCTTTAAAGCTTTTTAAGCTTCTTCATTGGCTTTGGCCAGATCCTTGGGCTTGATTGACATACCTCCCATACGATAAAAACTTCCTATACACCGAAAGGGGGGTTCACTTTGTCTGCAACCACGCAAATGGTGGCAGTATTTGTTCTCTACATGTTGGCCTTGGTAGGCCTTGGTTTATATCAGGGCCGCAAAGCCAGGACCGACGAGGATTTCGCCATCGGTGGCAGAAAAGTGCCGGGGTTCATTGCTGCCATGTCTGAGCGAGCCACAGGGGAATCGGCTTGGTGTTTGCTTGCTTTTCCGGGCATTGCTTACGCTACGGGTGCTTCCAGTATATGGGTTGCAGTGGGCTTGGTACTGGGCTACTTCATCGCTTGGATTTTCATTGCTCTAAGGCTCAGGGATGAGGCAGAGCGTTGCGAGGCTGTGTCGCTTATCGACTGGATTGCTAAGAGGCATGGTGCCCTAGGCAAGGCCATTCGCCTATTGGGCAGTTTGCTTGTCGCGTTTTTCTTTTTCTTCTACGTGGGCGCCCAGTTCATAGGCGGAGGTAAGACGTTCAACAGCGTCTTTGGTATCGACCCTAACCTTGGCATCATTCTCACAGCCTTGATCATCATTCCGTACTCCACCTACGGTGGGTTCCAGAGTGTCGTATATACCGACACCATGCAGGCTTTACTCATGGTTACAGCCCTAGGCTTGGCGCCGTTGGTCGGTTTGTTCTACATCGCTAGGACGCCAGGATTGTTTGCAAACAGCGTGGTGGAAGCCCTGACAAAGGCAGGTCCCAGCTACGCGAGCATAACTGGTGGCCTAACCGGGTTCGCGGCAGCCATGCTCATCATCAGTAACTTCTCGTGGTTCTTTGGTTGCCTCGGAGGCCAGCCTCAGCTCAGTGCTAGGTTCATGTCTATAAAGGATCGACGTGAGGCCGTAATAGGGCGAAATGCTGCGCTCATATGGATACTAATTGCTTACGCCGGCGCCATTCTTATTGGATGGCTTGGCATTGCCATATTTGGTCCCCAGGGTTTAGCTGACGCAGAGCAAGTAATGCCGTCGGTCATGATGAAGCTATTCCCACCAGCTTTAGCGGCGCTCTTCATAGTTGCTGCTGTGGCTGCCATGCTTTCGACGGCAGACTCTCTGCTCATCTTGTCCTCCACAGAAGTCACCGAGGACATCATTAAGCCTTTCATATTCAAGGGCCACTTACCACCCGAAAAGGGTCTGAAGATTGCGCGTGCAATAAACATAGTTCTCGCAGCGGTAGCTTTGGGCGCCGTTTTCATGCTGCCCACCAAATTCATATACAGCATCGTCCAATTTGTGTGGAGCGGCCTTGGCAACCCGCTGTCGGTAATAGTCATTCTGACACTATTCTGGAAGCGCTTCAACTCCAAAGGCGCTTTGGCTACCATGGTACTGGGCATGCTGTTCACCATAGTTTGGACAGTAATGGGCATGGACAAAGTTTTCCCAGGTGCGGCGCTTTCCTTCTTCTTCAGTCTAGCTGTGGCTATAATAGTCACCTTAGCTACAAAACCAGATGCACCTGGTTTGACCTGCTGAAGACTACACGTTTGCTTTCAAGCCCGGCGGGAGGGGGCCCGTCGGGCTTTCTTGTTTGATGTGGTGGATCGGAACTTTTCAGTCTTTCAGGAATATGGTGAACAGCCCTATGGCAATGAAGATGATGCCTGAGATAATCTTCATCGTCCGTTCAGGGATCACTTTTCCCAGCTGTTCACCTATCAAGACTGCTATAAGCGATGTAAGCGTTAGCGCCAAAGCCGCTGCGACGAACACAATCCACTTGTTCTTAGCGCCAACCGCAAAGTTCAGAATGGCAAACTGCGTTTTATCAGCTAGTTCAGCCATGAAAATGGCTCCAAATACAGTCAAGAACTGTTGCATCGCGACCTCCTCCGAAATAGGTGCCTGAGGGCACCTTAGTGCAAACATTCACAATTATACGTCTTCGTGGCCACAACTGGCTAAGTGCCGTGGTACAAATTCATCATGAAGCGATTCGTAGCCTTCGTTACCGGTCCTCCCGGTTGCGGAAAGACCACTTTACTTAAACAAGTAGCCGAAGCGCTTCGCCAAAACGGCGTGCCCGTTGCTGGGTTCATTACACAAGAGGTAAGGCATGGCGGCGTTCGTGTGGGGTTCGACATAGAAGATCTAAGCACCGGCAAACGCCTGCCTTTTGCATCCACCGAAAGACCTACACCCGTTCGCTTTGGACGCTATTGGCTGCACTTAGACAACTTTGAAACCATAGCCCTGCATTGCTTTAAGCCAGGCTTTGTGCTCATCATAGACGAGATTGGCAAAATGGAATTCTACTCTGCAAGTTTTAGAACTGCATTGGTGCAACAGCTGCACTTCAACGCCGTGTTGGTTGCCAGTCTTCACCGAGATTTCGTCGAGCAGTTCGCGCAGTTAGGTCAGGTATTCTATCTAACCCGCGACAACTTTGATGAGGTCAAACAAGAACTTATGCGGCTCATTCAGTCTGCTATTGAGAGCTCAGGTTAGCACCTCTACGGGGACGTAAATGTCGAACGGATCGCCCGGTTTGCTAAACCGTTCATCGTAGAGTTCAAAACCTGGAGCAACTTGTCTGTAACCTGATTTGGGTAACCATTCGCGGTAGATGTAGTCGTATGTTTCACCTATCTTCTCTAGCGGCCCTTCGTGCGTAAAAACGGCGTACTTTGCTTTGGGTAGAACCATCGTTACCATGCCTTCAGGCACAAAGTCAAAGCTGTCCACTTCGGCTCCAGCCATATACACGCATAGGCCAGAACCTTCAGTCTCACGGCAAATGCCCAGCGCTGCCCAGTGCGCTTTCTTGTTCTTTATCTCGGGCAACCGTGCCGTGAACTTTTCCCATAGCCTAGTAATGACTCTGTCTTCGGGTTTCTCATCTTCGGTGCGCAGGACTTCCATTCCTATTACCTTGGTTTCCTCTTTGACCACAAATTTCGGTTCCATGTGGCGCCTCCTTAGTGGAGCATCGCCAAAGTTTAACACCTGATCGCGCATTTTGGAACTGTTACCTAAAATGGGAAGGGCGGAGTGTGGTCGTGGAGACGCTCGCCAGGAGCAAAAGAAAGTGGTGCGGAAGGGGGGATTTGAACCCCCAAGGGCTTAACACCCACTGGATCCTGAGTCCAGCGCGTCTGCCAATTCCGCCACTTCCGCACCTTGCCTATAAATTATACAACCAACAAGAGGGCTGTCAAGTGCAGCGGTTGTATAATTAGTCTAAGCTTTGGGCAATCGCGGAAGGGGCGTGAGGACGTGGCCGACGGTTTCTGGAAAAAGGTGAAGGACTTCTTCACTGGCAGCGACGAAGAGGAAATAATTGAAGAGGATTTTGAAGAAGAGACCTACGAAACACCTGTACAAGAGTCGGGGGCTACGCTCAGGGAGGAGCATGGTTCTCCCTCTAACACGATCTGGGTCTACAAGCCAACGTCTTTCTCTTTCGACGTAGATTCGGGGTTCATAGGTTCTCGCATCAGGGAAGGTTATGTGGTGTTGCTCAATTTGGAAGACTTGGATGACCTTTCTGCCCAGCGCCTTATTGATTTCGTGAGTGGTGCACTATACTCGGTGGAAGGCAAGCTCAAGGCAGTGTCTGGCACGGTATTCCTGCTTACTCCCAAGAACATGAGGGTGGAGAGTTTTGAAGAAGGTTTTGGCACAAAATAAGAGGGCGAGCCACGATTACCAAATACTAGACACTTACGAGGCAGGGATCGTCCTAACGGGCGACGAGGTGAAATCTGCCAGGAACGGTGGCGCCAACTTAAGAGATTCGTTTGTGCGCATCGAAAACGGTGAAGCTTGGCTGTACAACATGCACATCGCGCCTTATACTCACACCGGTTTGCCTTTTCGAAGCGATCCCAAGCGCAAACGAAAGTTACTCTTGCACAAAAGCGAGATCAACAAGATCATGGGTTACCTAACCCAAAAAGGGCTCACAGCAGTACCCCTTTCCATGTACCTGAGCGACCGAGGGCTAATCAAACTGCTGATCGGCATAGCCAAGGGCAAGAAGACCGTTGACAAGCGCGAATCCATAAAGCAGCGCGATATCGAAAGAGAGCTTAGGCGAGAACACAAGTTTGATTACTAGACCTTTTGGGTAAAATATATACGCGGGGGCGAAAAGGTCTCGACGGCGAGCTGCAGTTTCTCGCGGCAGGTGGGGTTGGCTGCCACACCCTTAAAAGGGCAGCAAGGCAAAAAATAAATGCCGAACCAGTAGCAATCGCTGCTTAAGCTAAGCAGCCGTCTCTCCAGCTGAGGTCACATAGGTTGGAAGAGGCGTCAACGTTTGTGACGGCCTTTGGTCGGTGGCACCGGCTGACCAAAGGTAACCGATCGGTGCTGGGTTCTGCAGTTGGGCTTCCTGGGCTGCAGGGCCGAGACGCCACAGGAAAGCTAAGCCTGTAGATGCGAGGGATGGGGGTTCGTCGGACGCGGGTTCGATTCCCGCCGCCTCCACCAAACACTCCAGAGTTGTCTGCGTTTTGGCTCCCCTGAGGCACGGTGTCTCACTCGTGCTCTTGATTTGCTACTGCGTCGCACCAAATATGGTATATTAATTCAAAGTACAAAGTAACAACGGGCAACCAAGTTCAAGTCTTGGAGGAGGTAAAGGAGAGCATATGCGAAACTACTCAAACGAGAGGGTCTCTACCGGAATAGAGGGATTGGATGAGGTAATGCTTGGAGGATACATAAGGCAGAACGCTTACTTGGTGACGGGACAAGCTGGAACAGGTAAGACAACATTGTGCCTGCATTTTCTTGAGGAAGGATCGCGTAACGGAGAGCCAACTCTTTTTGTCAGCTTTGGTGAGAAGGCAGAACAGATAATGAAGAACGCTAAGAAGCTAGGCATGAAGTTGGAGAACGTGGAATTCCTTGATCTGAGTCCTTCTCCTGACTTCTTTGCTAGAGCTGAGATGTACGATGTCTTCTCTCCGGCTGAAGTGGAGAGGGAGCCTGTAGTGAAAAGCATTGTATCAAAGGCGGAAGAACTAGCTCCTAAACGCGTAGTCGTTGACTCCATGACGCAGTTGAGGTACTTGTCTAGTGACATCTTCCTCTTTCGCAAACAAGTTTTGTCCTTCATACGGTTCCTAACCGAGGGCGGAGCAACAGTCCTTTTCACAGCTGAAGCTAGCGGTGACGCGCCAGATGACGACTTGAGGTTCTTGGCTGACGGAATTATAGAGCTGTCAATGGACGAAATCGGCAGTAGTGTCGAAGTCTCCAAATCGAGAGGTTAGGACTACATTTCAGGGAAGCATTTCTACGACATTGTTGACGGCAAGGGGATGGTGGTTTATCCAAGGCTACTGCCTATTGAGACAGTGGCGTTTGCGTTCGAAAGGTTGTCTTCGGGCGTACCTGAGATCGATGAACTACTCGGAGGAGGAATAGAGAGAGGTACTACGACAATCATCTCCGGGCCGAGCGGAAGCGGCAAGACAACACTTGGGATGCAGTTCATAAAGGAAGCTGCAGGTAGGGGCGAGAGAAGCGTTGTATACACCTTCGAGGAGAGTGTAGAAAAACTTATTGAAAGATCCCAGAGCGTTAACATTCCAGTCAAACAGATGCTCGAGCGGGGGACGCTGGAGATTGTTAGGGTGGAGCCGCTCGTTCATACAGCGTACTCTTTTGCGGACATGGTTAAACGGGATGTCAAGCAAAATGGCACCAAACTAGTTATGGTGGACTCGGTTTCTGGCTACCGCCTTGCTGTAAGGGGCGTCGAGTTGGAGGCGCATTTGCACGGACTGTGCAGATACCTTAACAATATTGGGGTAACGGTGCTGATACCTGTTGAAATGAAGAAAATCACAGGAGACCTTCAAATCGCAGAAGAGAACATAAGCTACTTGGCTGACAACGTGATTCTTCTGCGGTACATTGAAGTAAGAGGCGAATTGCGGCGTGCTATAGTGTTCTCAAGAAGAGGTTGGGGGACTTTGAGAAAACGCTGCGCGAGTTCCAGATTACTAGATACGGTATAAAGGTAGGAGAGCCACTGAGGAACATGCGGAACATCCTTTCTGGAACGCCCACAATAGAGGGCGGAGAATTGAGTTAGGAGGATGGTTGATCACGAAGACAGTTTTGGTACTCAGTAAGCTCCCTAAGAATGTTGAGTTGATGGGACAGGTTCTTAGTCGGTACGACTTGGAAGTTGTGAGTGCCACATCTTATGAAGACTTGCGTAGGCTCATTGATGCCGACGCTTTCGACGCTGCTGTCCTCGACATAGGTGGATTTGACTCCCGAATTTGGGCTTTCTGCGACGAACTTAGAGAAAAACATAGACCATTCGTGTTGATTTCGCCTACGCCAAATAGAGATTTCATGAGCCACGGTTTCTCAAAAGGTGCCCGCAGTGTGCTGACAAAGCCCATTGAATCAAAGAGCTTCGTTGCGATTGTGATGGAGATGCTTGGGGGCGATGACAGCTTTGGAGAAGACTAGCAGGGATAGAGTCTTGCTCATGATCTCAAATAGGGTCAATGAGTCTTTGCTGCGGGAGGAGCTCAAGCGTAATTACACCATAGTGGAGTACGAAGGCTCTGAAATGTTAAAAGGGGAGCTATCATGGGACATCATCATCACCGATGGAGTGATGCTGAAAAGCAACTACAACGAACTTGTCCAGTTGCGATCGAGAGTCTTCCCGCAGTTCATTCCTGTCTTACTGCTTACGCTGAAGCAAGACCTGTCTTTGGCGGAGAAAGCTCTGCACGATGTTGTCGACGAACTTATCAGGTTGCCAATTGAGAGAGTTGAGCTGCAGGCGAGGCTCGCTGTATTGTCTAGGATCAGGCTCTACAACAAGATTCTGGCAGAGCAAACTTACTTAGATCCGCTTACAGGTGCTTACAACAGGCGTTTAGTTGCCGATATTGCTGACAAACTCGTTAGCAGGTTCCACAGGGATCATCGTCCTTTCAGCCTATTAGCGATCGACATTGACAACTTCAAGAAGGTGAACGACAACTTCGGTCACTTAGCCGGCGACTCTGTACTGAGAGGTATTGTCAGCGTTATCAAGAGTTTAGTCCGTAAACACGATTTCATCTGCAGATGCGGTGGAGAGGAGTTTGCGGTCCTCTTGGACAATACGGACCTACATAAAGCTGAGCGAACTGCCGAACGCATAAGGGCAGCAGTCGAGCAGACACAGTTCGATATTGGCAATGGGCAGCCGGTGACGGTCACCGTTAGCATAGGGGTTTCTGCAATGAAGAAAGGCTTCAAGGATATAAGAGACCTAATGGAACTGGCGGACAGAGCGCTGTACGAGGCCAAGAGAAGGGGAAAGAATACGGTAGTTTCGATGTAGGGCGGTGCACGGCGAGAGACAAATATCTGCTGTTGTCGATTCAGTACTCAACAGATGCGTGTGGCTTTCAAGGGGTTGGCCTGCAATCGGTCCTGAGCGCTTGACTTCACCGAATTTGGTTGGATAGCAGAGCAAGGGCACTTTGGGGCTGCAGCAACCAAGTTGAGCAGGGGTTCTGTGTGAGTATTTGCAGATGTGGGGTGTTAAGTGCGGAATCGGGGCGGTGAGAGGGTATCTATGTTTGTTGACAGGTTCGAGAAGACGCCGCAAGGGGTTGTGGTTGTCATAGAGGTAGATGTGGGTCAGTTTGTGGAGGTCGCCTTGGATGATTTCGTAGACGTAGTGCATGAAGGCGACGCTGTGTACAAGGGCGAGGACGGTAAGTGGCATGTGGACAAGGAGCAGACAGAGCAGAGGCGTAAAGTCATAGAAGACCTCATGGATCAGTTGTTCACCGATGAAGATTAGGAAACTTGCCGGGAACTCCTTAACTGTACTTTCGGCGCTCATACTGGTTGGCTTACTGGCGATCATACCTCTTTTTCAAGGAACCCCCTACAAAGGCATTAGTGCTCATTTCTTCGATGTGGGACAGGGCCTGTCAGTACTCATCAGGCTTCCTGAAGGCAAGACCCTGCTGTACGACGCTGGGCCGTACAGCGCGAAGAACACCATCATAAGCTACTTGAAGAGCCAAGGTGTGAAGCGGATCGATTACTTGGTTTTCAGTCACCCTGACGCTGACCACATCGGCGCTGGGGCAGACGTCATAAATAGCTTTGAACTCGGGGCGATTTACATGCCCAGGGTATCTAACACAACAAAGACCTTTGAAAACCTGCTTCGTGCTATCCAAACAAAGAAGTTGGCCATCAAGGAAGCGAAGGCAGGAGTGGCGATTGCAGGGCCTAAGAACACGATTATGCAGTTCATTGGGCCTGTTTCCTACGATAGGGACATACTGAACAATAGCTCTGCTGTTTTGCTAATCAGCTTCGGCTCGTTCTCCATACTCTTGACAGGCGACGCAGAGAAACCTGAACTATCATCAATGCAAGACGCTTTCTCCATTGGCGAAGTCACCGTATTCCAAGTGCCTCACCACGGCTCTTACGGCAGCCTTGATGAGGAGTTTTACCGTACCGTAAAACCCAAGTACGCCGTAGTTTCAGTGGGTGACAACGATTACGGCCATCCAAACCCTAGGGTCATTAAGGCTCTGGAAGCAGCAGGGGCCAAAGTTTACCGAACGGACCTCAACGGTCACATAGTAATAAGCAGTGATGGAAAGACTGTGCGCATTAGAGTTCAACGCTGACCAGTTGTGTACCCATTGGTGAGTGCATCGCTGAACACTAGTGGGCTCTCAAGGGGCTTATCAAGCATAATTAAATAAGGAGATTTTCAGGCCGATGACGCGAGAGTATACAAGAGCTGTGCTTATGGCCGTGCTTGCTGCGGTCCTATACGGGATTTCGGCGCCCACAGCCAAAGTGCTGTTGGAAGGCGTGCCTCCGTCGTTCTTGGCAGCACTGCTATACCTCGGCGCAGGCGCAGGAATGGGTCTTGTCAAGCTTGCTGGAGTTCGTCGGTCGAGGTCAGTCGTGGAGGCGAGCCTCTCCCGCAATGACTTGCCCTACGTGGTAGCCATGATTCTGCTCGATATTGCAGCTCCCATATTGCTTATGTCTGGTTTGACGAGTACTGACTCGTCGACAGTCGCGTTACTCAACAACTTTGAGATTGTGGCTACGGCGTTGATTGCCCTTGCAGTTTTCAAAGAGCACATAGGTCCGCGAATGTGGACTGCTATAGTACTGATCCAGTTAGCTGTCATCGTGCTCTCAGTTCAAGACCTTTCAAGTTGGCAGTTCTCTCATGGCGCTCTGCTTGTGCTGGGAGCTACCTTATGTTGGGGCCTGGAGAACAACGTGACTAGGTCTCTCTCCATAAAGGATCCCACCCAAGTGGTAGTGCTGAAAGGTTTTGGTTCTGGTATTGGTGCTCTGTTGGTTGCCTACGCTGCTGGGCGACTTAGAGCAAATGTAATGTACATTGCGCTATCGCTGTTGTTGGGCTTCGTCGCTTACGGCCTCAGTATTTACTTCTATGTTAGAGCGCAGCGTACTTTGGGTGGTGCGAGAACTAGTGCCTACTACGCGGTTTCTCCCTTCGTCGGTGTACTGGCCTCTTGGATTTTCTTGAGGGACCCGATTACCCCCAGGTTCTTGGTTGCCTTACTAGTCATGGCTCTCGGTTCTTACTTTGCCATCACTGAAAAGCACTCCCACGTTCATGTGCATGAGCCCGTGATTCACAACCATCGGCACACGCACGACGACGGGCACCACCTACATACCCACATACCGCCTGTCAAAGGTGAACATGCGCACGAGCACGCGCACGAACTCCTCGTCCATGAACACGAACACTTGCCTGACTTGCATCACCGACACAGGCACAAATGAGAGTGCTCGTTTCTGTGCCGCCGTGTTAGTTGGTGCGGTTCACGCTACTAGGCCTCGGTTTATTGCCTCCCATAGGTAGAGGGACAATACCGTTCGATAGGGTTTGAACTTCTCGCTGTAGGGCACGAGAAAGCTCTTCGCAGGTATCTCCGGCAGGTCGTGTAGCCATTTGATAGCCTTTCTAAGGCCGAAATCCTGGACCGAGAAAACATCCATGCGACCTAGGGAGAAGATGAGAAACATCTCTGCCGTCCAACGGCCAATACCCTTGACCTTCGTTAGTTCTGCTATCACCTGTTCATCATCCAAATCGCCAATACTTGCTAAATCCAGTTCGCCCGTGAGTACCCTGTGTGCCAAGTCTTTCAGGTATCCGACTTTGCTGCGCGATAGGCCTACTTGCCGCAGGCACTCCTCAGAGCAGTGCAGAACCCGCTGTGGCTCAACGACCCCTAGCGCATTTACTATCTTGCGCCAAATAGCGTCTGCTGCTTTCATTGACAACTGTTGGCCAGCTATGGCTTGCGCTAACGCTACAAAGTAGTTTGGTTCTAACTGAACTTGAACGGTGCCCAAGGTTTGGACAAGCTCTAAAAAGCGTTCATCTCTTCGAGCGACCGTAAGCACGGGCTCATCATCGGCATGTAGCACTAAGTAGTTCATATTCACGCTCCCTCTTTGTTCTGAGTCCTGTCTAAGTATAGCCTCTTGGCAAGCGCGGTTATCCGTGAACCAATCAGTATTAGCCCGCAGACCTCGTGGACATGTACAATTACTGTGTGAATCTCAAAGAGCGCGCAGAAAAGTTGAAGACCGACATACCTGCCTTGTACATAGCACTGGGTAAGAAGGAAACGCCTGTGGCCGCAAAAATATGTGCAGGGCTCGCGGTTGCCTATGCTCTTTCGCCTGTGGACCTAATTCCGGACTTCGTGCCCATCTTAGGGTACTTGGACGACGTTGTCATCCTTCCTGCCTTGGTAGCTTTGACCGTCAAATTTGTACCTAAGGATGTGTTCGAAGAGTGCCGCAAAGAGGCACGAGGGTTGTGGGACAAACCGAAGTTAAGCAGATGGTATTTCGCATTACCCGTCGTCGCCTTGTGGATTGTACTCTTTTGTGCTTTGGTTCGGTTGCTGAGAAAGTAGACTCGCGTCAAAAGAGGATCACGCCTCGCATTATGCTCAGTTGATACGGACTTAACTTTCTCTCAACAGTTTCTGGCTTGAGAAAGGGACTTCTTGGGTTATATTGAATTACACAAAACCAAGAAAGTGAGGCGATGCAGTATGGGATGCGGTTGTGGTTGTTGTTCAAGGAACTTCAGAATCTGCCTCACGTTGTCCGACAGGACATTGAGGCCCTCTTAGAGAAAGACCCCTCGCTGCGCACGGCAGGCGAAGTTTGGCTGCATGCCGGGTTTCTCAGTCTCCTGTGGTACCGTATCAGCCACGCATTTTACCTATCCAACTTTCGCTTTCTAGCCAGATTGTTCCACCTTCTTAACCGCATTGTCTTCAGCGTGGACATTCATCCGGGAGCCTATCTCGAACCTGGTGTAGCCATTGATCACGGAGTTGGTATTGTCATTGGCGAGACTGCCATTGTTGGTGCAGGGACACTCATCTATCACGGAGTAACGCTGGGGGCACGGCGCCTTACTAGGGGCGTCAGGCATCCTCGCGTAGGGCGCAACGTGGTGCTAGGAGCGGGTGCGGTACTGCTTGGCGCCATCGAGGTTGGCGACCGAGCAAGAGTTGGTGCAAACGCGGTTGTACTAGAACATGTCCCGGCAGGTGCAACAGTTGTCGGCAACCCAGCAAGAGTTCTCAATGTGGCAGCCAAAGGGGGTGACGCCGCATGATCGGCAGCACACCTTTAGTGCGCATAGACCCTTACGGTATTTACGCTAAGTTGGAATGGTTCAACCAAACAGGGAGTGTGAAGGACCGCCCCGCATTATTCATGCTCATGGGCGCCATGTCAGAAGGTAAGCTGGAGCCTGGTGGCACCGTGGTGGAAGCTACGTCAGGAAACACAGGGATTGCGTTGGCAGCTATTGGCACGCGCTTGGGGATGCGTGTCATTATCACCATGCCTGACAGCGTTTCTAAGGAGCGCGCTGCTCTAATCAGGCAGTACGGGGGCGACGTTGTTTTGACCCCAGGTGACAAGGGTATGAGGGGTGCCATGAAGAAGGCAGAGGAAATAGCAGCCGAAACTCGCGCCTATATGCCCAAGCAGTTCGATAACCCCTACAACCCCTTAGCCCACGAAATGACCACGGGCTCCGAGCTTGTTAGGCAGATGGAGTTTGCGATAGATGCTTTTGTAGCGGGTGTTGGCACGGGAGGCACCATAACAGGGGTTGGGCGCGCACTACGCAAGTTCTTTGGCCAAAGAGTGTTCATCGTTGCCGTGGAGCCTGCTGGGTCACCCGTGCTCAGCGGCGGCCCGGCAGGTCGTCATCAGATTCAGGGTATAGGCCCTGGCTTCGTGCCTTCCATATTTGATCAAGGCCTGATCGATCGTATCATAGCAGTCACTGACGAAGAAGCCTTGGAAGGTGTGAAGGTACTCAACAAGCTTGGGTTCTCAGTGGGCATATCCTCCGGGGCCAACTTCATGGCCGCCCTACGTCTCAAAGAGAAGCGAGGCTTTTCTCGCGTTGCCACGATATTCCCCGATGACGGGAGCAAATATGTAAGCGTCTTGGGATAGGGGATCGGCCTCGATTTACGCAGCTGTCTACCGTTGATGCTGCAGCATAGATCTTTGAGGTATTTGGGTTTGAGCTCAATTGCTGTCCTTCTGTGACTTACGGTTAGGCGACCCCATATACATATTGCGCATACTAATGTAAAATGGGAGTTAAGGCTTTCCATTGCTAACAGTGGGCTGGGCCTGTGGGGTGAGGGTATGCTAACAGAGGGCGTGATTGTCAAGAGTTACTACTGGGAGGAACCTGTCTTAATAAAGAAAGTTGAGCAAGTTCCTGACGGATATCGCATTGTGGGTGAGACGGTCAATTCGCACAGGCACGTGGATGACATTATTCCCAACGATATTCTTCCTGAACTCGAAGTGATGAGCGCTCGAAGAACATATACTGCTGATCCGGAATTGGTTTTTCTTGCATTAGAGGCTTTGAGGTACAGATACATAAGCAGTTTTGATCCATTCTTGGCACTCAACGTTTCGAAAATTGATCCTTTGCCTTTCCAGATAGAAGCGGTCTACGGTTACGTGCTCAGGCTCCCTCGGATCAGGTTCATGATTGCTGACGACCCTGGTGCGGGCAAGACCATAATGGCGGGCTTAATTGTTAAGGAGCTGAAATTGCGCGGCGTAGTAGAGAGGGTGCTAATCGTTGTTCCGGGCCAGTTAAAGGATCAGTGGCGGCGAGAGCTGAAAGAGAAGTTTCAGGAGAGTTTCACTGTCGTTGATAGGAGCACCTTCGATAACACGTATGGCGAGAGCCCGTGGGAGAAGTACAGTCAAGTAATCACTTCCATGGATTTTGCCAAACAAGATGAAATCCTGCAGACACTTACATCGGTGAATTGGGACTTGGTGATAGTGGACGAGGCCCACAAGATGGCGGCCTATGAGTACGGTAACAAGCAAAGTAAGACGGCAAGATATAAGTTAGGAGAAGTACTTTCTAGGACTTCAACGCATTTGCTGTTTCTCACAGCTACCCCTCACAAAGGTGACCCAGAGAATTTCAGATTGTTCCTAGACTTGCTCGAACCGGGATTTTTCGCGGAACCGAATGCCTTAGAAGATTCCATACGAAATCGCGACAATCCTCTTTTCATCAGGAGATTGAAAGAAGACCTTAGAGACTTCGAGGGGCGGCCGATTTTCACGAACAGGTATGCACGAACCGTAAAGTACAGGCTTTCGGATCCTGAGAAGAGGCTTTACAACAAAGTTTCTGAGTACGTAGTGAGGCAGTACAGCGCAATTGGAAACGCGAACAGTAAACGTAGTATAACTTTTGCTTTGCTCATATTGCAGCGGAGAATGGCATCGAGCACTTACTCTCTGTTGAAATCTTTAGAGCGGCGCAAGAAGCGGTTAGAGGAGCTTCTAAGAAGTGGAGGTCTAGAGCAGAAGAAAACTTTGTTGCTACAGCCTCAGGAGCTGGAGGACTTAGAGGAGAGTGAGCGATGGAAGATAGAGGAAGATTGGGAGGCAGTTTCCACTGCAAAGAACACCGAGGAACTCAAGAACGAAATACAGACCTTGGAGGAACTTATTTCTTTGGCTGAAGAGGTCATCCGAAGTGGAACTGAGGTAAAGCTAAATGAACTCAGGAAAGCCATAGACGAAGCGCTTCAGCGCATCACAGAAATGGGCGGTAACCGAAAAATCCTTATTTTCACCGAATCGAAGGATACGCTTGATTACCTGGTCAGTAACCTACGGTCTTGGGGGTTCAGGGTCAACTACATCCATGGTGGCATGAGTCTCGAAGAAAGAATAGCAGCTGAGAGGGAGTTCAAGAATGAAACAGAGATCATGGTAGCTACAGAAGCGGCGGGAGAAGGCATCAACCTGCAATTCTGCCACGTAATGATAAACTACGACATCCCGTGGAATCCCAATCGGTTGGAACAGAGGATGGGCCGAATACATCGATACGGTCAACAGAAAGACACATACATGTTCAACTTGGTGGCAGAGGATACAAAAGAGGGAATCGTTCTCTCTAGGCTTTTCGATAAGTTAGATGAGATAAGGACGGCGCTAGGCTCTGACAGAGTCTTCGATGTCATAGGCGATATATTTGCCGGCAGGGATCTCCAAGATCTATTAGTGGAAGCAATACTGAACGCTAAATCGATGGACGAGATTGTAAGAGAAATTGATGCTATGGTTGACGAAGAGAGTATCAAGCGCGTCAAAGAGGCATTGGGAGAAAGCTTAGCGACAAAGAATATAGACTACACGCGTATCAGGGAGCTGGCTGAAAAAGCGAGAGAGTTCAGGATAGCTTCTTCATACATAGAACAGTTCACACAGAGGGCTTTAAAGCAGCTTGGCAGGGAGCTTAGACTACGTAAAGACGGCTTCTATGAACTGAACTCGGTTCCGTTTGAGCTTCAGAGTATTGCCTCAGATCCGCAGTTCAAGCTGAAATATGGAAGTCTTAACAAGTCTTTTCAAGAAATGACCTTCGATAAGGAGGTTGCGTTCAAGAATCCTGATGCAGAGTTTGTCTCTTTTGGTCACCCTCTATTGGAAGCCATCATAGAATGGCTACGGGTCAACTGCTTCGAAGCACTGCAGCAGGGGGCAACTTTCGCAGATCCAGAAGGTCGCCTTGACGGCTACTTGTGGTTCTACGAAGGTGAGGTTAGAGACGGCACAGGCACCACAGCTGCAAAGAAGCTATTCGCAGTATTCACGAGTGGAACTGAGCGAGCGGTGGTTAATCCAGCCATAATATGGGACTTACCTCCGTGCGCAAACTGTGCTGTTGAGGGCTGCGAGGACGAGTTGGCACCCCCCGAAGACGAAGTGCTGCGTGCTTTGAGACAATACAAAGAAGAAACGCTCGAAGAACGACAGAGGCAGGCTGAGGTAAAGCGCAAGTATGGTTTACGCTCCTTAGACTACCTCATAGGCATGTTGGACGCAGAGATAACAGCGTTGTTTGAGCGTCAGCTTAACGGTGAAAAAGTAGATCTGCCACTGAACGATAAGCGGTTACGCAAAGAGCGCTACGAAGATGCACGTCGCAGACTCGAAGAGTTAATCAACCGCGAAACAAAGCTTGTTGTAGGGAGCCCAAGATTGGTTTCCGTCCTTCGAGTAGTACCCTTGAAAACAGAGTTGGTACCAGATCCCGAGATAGAGAGAGTGGGCATGGAGGTCGCCATGGAGTATGAGCGGACCAAGGGGAGGCAACCTGAGGACGTTTCGTCGCAGAACTTGGGCTATGACATCCGCTCTAAGGGAAACGGGGAAGTGAGGTATATAGAAGTGAAGGCTAGAGCAAAGACAGGAGAAATAGTACTTACACCTAACGAGTGGTTTAAAGCACAGGACTTGAGGGAGAGCTACTGGCTATACATAGTGGAGAACGCTGCAGAGAATCCAGTGCTTCGTATAATAAACGACCCTGCGAACAAGTTGGCAGCTGAGCCTGTGATAAACATTGTTAGATTCAAGGTGCCCGTGGAGGAATGGAAGGGGAAAGGAGTTGTTGCCCAGTGAGTAGGCGCTTCATAGAGGTAAGTTTTCCTGTTGGTGCGGTGAGTGAGTATTCTGCGAGGGAGAAGAGCGTAGGCAGGACAGGGCACATTTCTACACTTCACATATGGTGGGCAAGGCGCCCATTGGCTTCTAGCAGAGCAACATCGTATGCAGCGATGATACCGTATTCGGAGGATCCTAGCGAGGCAGAGCGGAAGCGGGACTTCATAGTAGAGCTATCCAAATGGGAGAAGCGCCTAGATCCTTACGTACTCAGGAAAGCGAGAGAAGACATACTAAGTTCTAATGGTGGGAAAGTGCCGAGGGTAATAGACCCGTTCTCAGGTGGCGGATCTATACCGTTGGAAGCGTTAAGGTTAGGCATGGAAGCTCATGCTAATGAATACAACCCTGTGGCGACCCTAATCTTGAAATGCACATTGGAGTATCCGGTAAAGTATGGCAAGGTAGAAAAGAGGAAGACGAGGCAAGGGCTTTACGAAGTTGAGGAGGACGTAATTCCACTTATAGAGGACGTAAAACGTTGGGGTTATTGGGTGTTGGAGGAGGCCCGCAAGGAGATAGGGTGGATCTATCCTGAGGGGGATAGCGGAGCAACACCTATAGCCTATTTGTGGGCAAGGACGATACCATGTCAGAACCCTGCTTGCCGAGCAGAGATACCGTTGATGCGTCAATACTGGTTGTCTAACAAGGAGAATAGGCAAGTAGCGTTGAAGCCAGAGGTAGTAGGGAAGAGGGTAGAGTTCAAGATAGTTGGTGACGATGAGCCGATCCCGAAAAACTTTGATCCTTCCAAGGGGACTGTTGCGAGGGCAGTGGTAACGTGCCCTGTTTGTGGGAGTTCTATAGACGATAAGGACACGAGAAGGCTGTTCAGGGAAGGGCATGCAGGGGAGAGGTTAATTGCTGTAGTGGAGAATGCAGGGCGAGGTGAGGGCAAACGGTACAGGCTTGCTACGGAGGAAGACGTACAGGCTTACGAAAAGGCGAAGAGATTACTAGAAGCAAAGGCTAGGGAGTTAAGTGTTAAGTGGGGGATGTCAGCTGTGCCCGATGAGGCAGTCCCGGAGAAGGTGGACAACTTTGGAAGTGCGATAAACTACAGTTTCAAGTCTTGGGGCAAGTTGTTCAACCCGCGGCAGCAGCTGGTTATGATTATGCTAACTGACGAGGTAAGAACGGCTTATGAGGAGATGCTGAAGGAAGGTTATGAGCCTGAATACGCCAAAGCAGTGGTTTCGTACATAGCTCTGGTAGTTAGCAGGTTGGCTGACACCAACTCTAACTTGTGTTCTTGGCACAACTCGTGGGAGATAGTCCGAAACACCTTTGCGAGGCAAGCTTTTCCGATGGTTTGGGATTATGTGGAGACAAATGTCCTGTGGGCAAGGAACTACTCCTTTGAGTCTGTGCTTGTCAACAACGTCCTACAGGTTCTTGAGGACTTGTGCAGCTTGAAGAGCCTATCGAACAATCACGGGGAACTTCCTGTGCCCGTGGTGGTGCAGGGAAGCGCTACAGAACTTCCTTACCCTGACGAGTACTTTGATGCTGTGTTCACTGATCCGCCCTACTACGACAACGTGCCTTACTCCCATTTGTCTGACGTGTTCTATGTGTGGCTCAAGCGAAGCGTAGGGCATTTGCATCCTGATTTGTTTGTAACGCCACTTTCTCCAAAGTCAAAAGAAATAGTTGCCTATCCTTCGCTTCAGGGTGGCCAAGAGGGCGGTAAAGCTTTCTTTGAAAGCATGCTCGCCAAGGCATTTAAGGAGATGCATAGGGTACTCAAGCCTGACGGCGTAGCGGTCATTGTGTATACCCATAAGTCCACGTCAGGTTGGGAGACTTTGATCAACTCAGTTCTGAGTTCTGGGTTGACCGTTACGGCTTCATGGCCATTGGATACGGAAATGGAGCAAAGGCGGAATGCTCAGGGTACAGCTTCCTTAGCATCCTCCATATACATCGTGGCGCGCAAGGAGAAGAAACAGGGTACTGGTTGGTATGCAGAAGTGAAGAAGGAGATTGAGACTCACTTACAAAACAAGCTTGACATGCTTTGGGCTGAAGGAGTGAGAGGAGGAGACTTCTTCATAGGTGCAATAGGGTCAAGCATAGAAGTGTTTGGGAAGTACGAGAAAGTGTTGGATTACGACGGAAGGGAGATAGGGACCTCTGAGCTCTTAGAGTACGTGCGGAAAGTAGTTACAGAATACGCTGTGAAACAGATACTACACAATGGCACAGCAGTAGAAGTGACGCCTTTGAGCAGGTTCTATGTACTTTACAGGTGGGAGTTTGGGGATAGCGAAGTAGAGTTTGACGAAGCGAGGAAACTGGCGAGTAGTGTAGGGATTGACTTAGAGAAGGCGATGAACAGGAGCTTCATAAGGAAGAACAAAGACAAGGTGAAGGTAGCGGGGCCTACAGAGAGGAAGGAAGAGGAGTTAGAGAAGCCCATAGATGCTATAGATGTGTTGCACAAGGCGGCATTGCTTTGGGCTGAAGGCGACATAGAAGCGATAGCGGAGCTTTTAGGTGAGACAGGATACAAAGAGAGGGATTCTTTCTGGAGGCTAGCGCAGGCCATTGCAGAGTGCCTGAGTAGTGGGAGTAAGGAGAAGCAACTGTTAGAGGGGCTATTGGCGAGCAAAGACAGGGTACAGAAAGCGAAGACGAGGGGAGGAGGTTTGTTCTGATGAGACCGTTTTGGGAGGTAGCGATACCTCACGAGGATGTGTCTAGTGGAAGTTTCACTATGGACACATTTGCTGCTGACTTGTGGGCAGTGCATACGCAGAGGGCACCTGAAGAGTACAGGGATCCGAAAGTCTTCTTCGAACGGACCTATGAAACGAAGGGAATTCAAGAGGTAGCACAACTGGCGTTTGATCGCATACAGGGGAAACCGCGAGACGCTGTGGTTCAACTGCAGACACCTTTTGGAGGGGGCAAGACGCACACGCTGATATACGTTTATCACCGCAGCAAGGAGTGGGGAGCAAAGACTTTCGTGTTCTCTGGGGACAAGTTTGGTGCTGACGACCGAACCATTTGGGAGGAACTGGAGTTCCAGCTCACGGGAAAGGTTGAGCGCTTCGCTGGAAAAACACCCCCTGGCGGTCAGAAGATCATAGAGTTCCTTGCTCAGCACCAACCGTTGGTTATGTTGATCGACGAACTCCACGACTACTTGGTCAAAGCCCAAGGGGCAAAAGTGGGGGACAGCACTTTAGCTACACAGACGTTGGTTTTTGTACAAGATCTGGTAACTGCCATAAGGCAACTCGACAGGGCTATCGCTTTCCTGAGCTTGCCTGCGAGTAGCCCGTACCCTGATGAGGCTTCCGTGCAGATACTTGAGAGCTTGAAGCGCGTGGTGGGAAGGGTAGAGATGGTCTTCTCACCTGTAGCTGATGAAGAGGTATCGTCAGTTATACGGCGCAGACTCTTCAAGTCCGTTAAGGAAAAAGAAGCGGAAGGCCTGATTAAGCAGTTCGTAGATTATGCTGGTGGCGAGAACCTCCTGCCGCAAGGGATTGAAAAAGGTAAGTATCGAGATATGTTCATGCAAAGCTTTCCGTTTCAGCCTGAAGTGATTGATACGTTGTACACTCGCTGGGGGAGTCTTCCGAACTTTCAACGGACGAGAGGCGTTCTAAGGCTGCTAGCTTTGGTGGTGTACAACTTGATCCACTCTGGATCTAGGCGGCCATATATAAGACTTGCGGACTTCGACCTCGATGACAGGCGTATAAGGGAAGAATTAGTGAAATACATAGGCCAGGAATATGAATCTGTGATTGCGAGCGACATCTCTTCTGAAAGAGCTGGGGCGAAGCGCGTGGACGAGCTGCTTGGCAGCACATACAAGCCCTATCGGTTTGGCACAGCTGCAGCTACCACCATATTCATGTATTCATTCTCTGGCAGGCTAGAGCGTGGGGCAACTATCCAGGAAATCAAGCTATCCGCTTGCGAAGTGGGCCAGCCCGCTAGCATAGTGGTGGAGGCTCTAGATAAGCTTAAAGAACATTTGTTCTATCTCTCCGATAGCGGCTGGTTCTTTACCAACAGGCCGAATCTTAACAAGGTGATGCTCGACAAGATGGACGGCATTACCGAAGAAGAAGTCAAAGAATTCGAGCGTCAGGTGTTGGTTGAAAGCTTGAACAGGAAGTTTGCAAATTACTTGTGGCCTGAACGCCCTGCTGATGTACCTGATGACGAAAGCCTTAAGTTGATAATCTTGCGCCGTAAAGATGAGGAACTGATGCAATTGATAAGGGATAATGTCGCCCAAGTCCCACGGCGGTTCAGGAACACATTGATATTCTTGTGTGGTAAGGACGATGAGAGAGTCGTCTTTACCGAGAAGGTAAAGCGGGCTCTAGCTTGGAAGATGGTCGAGGCAGACCGCTCGTTGACTCTTACGCAGGAGCAGCGCAAAGATGTAGGTGAAAAGGTACGCTCGGCACGAGACGATGCTCGACACTACCTCCGCAACGTATATCGGTTGGTGCTGCTTCCTGGTGGCTCAGGTTTTGAGGAAGTAGATCTTGGTATCGCGACCTACGGAGACACGTCGAAGATTGACGAGCAAGTGTATAACGCATTAAGGAGCCAGTCTAAGATCGTCGAAACACTTTCGCCAAAATTGTTGTTCGACAAGTACCTTGGCGAACAGAACTTCGTTGAGACAGCAGCCATCTACAGGGCTCTTTTGTCGGCGCCGGGTGAATTGCGTATCACTAGCAAAAGGGTGTTGGAAGAAGCAATCAGAAAGGGAGTTAAGGAAGAAATATTTGGTCTAGGGCGAAAAGTAGGGCCATCAGCGGAGTGCAAGCATTTCGGAGAAGACTGCGAAGTCCGGTTCGATGTGGATGAAGTCATTATTCAGAGGGAGAGTTGCAAGACGCGCGGCGGCGAAGGCAGCTCTGGGACTGGTGGTGGCGGCGACGGAACAAAAGGAGAAGACGGAGGCGGGCAAGGAGAAGGTGAAGGCGAAATACATGCAGGTGCGGTTGTTAAGGAATTGGAGCTCGACCTTGATGTACCTGTAGGAAGTTTCTCCGCCATCGCCCAAATTGTCCCCTTTATGAAACTCAAGTTTACTGACTTGGAGATCCACGTTCGAATTGTTGCACACGGCGGTTCTTTGACAAACAAGGATTACGAAGATAAAGTGATAGAAGCCCTGAAACTAGCGAATATCAAGATCGTGAAAGAGGAAAAAAGCACGAGTGGCCCAGAGACGGGAGATGATCCGCGGACCGAACGTCTTCCATTCAATTGAAGGCTGTGTTTCCGTTTATGTGCTCGAAGGCGTCGATAAGGAGCAAACGTTCGACGACCGTTTGAAATGTGAGAAGGTGGGAGGGTGATTGTTCAGAAGTTTGCGGTAAACCAACACACGGTTTATCAGGTCCTTGCGTGGATTGACGCCGGGGAGATTGCCGTACCTGAGATCCAAAGGCCGTTTGTGTGGGATTCGTCGCAAGTAAGAGACTTATTAGACTCACTCTACAAAGGTTACCCGGTTGGTTACCTTATTGTGTGGCAGAACCCCAATGTGAGGTTGAAAGACGGTTCAACTTCCGCGGGCAAGAAGATATTGATAGACGGCCAGCAGAGGGTCACGGCTCTCATGACTGCGCTGAGAGGGGCGCAAGTTCTAGACTGGGATTACCGCAAACGGCACATTGCAATTGCGTTCAACCCGATGAGCGAAGTCTTTGAGGTAACAAACCCTGCTATACAGAAAGATGTTCGGTGGATTCCAGACATTTCTAGAGTGTTCTCGCCCGGCTTTCGCATTCTTGACGAACTGAACGATTACTGCAACAAGAATCCGGAGGCAGATAAGAATCAGGTATATGCAGCGCTGGAGAAGTTGAGGGGCATCCAAAACGTTCCTATCGGACTTATCGAACTAAGTCATGAACTTGACATTGATGAGGTCACAGAGATATTCGTGAGGATCAACTCCAAGGGGACCAAGCTTGACCAAGCGGACTTTGCTATGTCTAAGATCGCAGTAGCCGAGAAGTACGGAGGGCCGCTGCTTCGCAAAGCCATAGATTACTTCTGCCATATGGCAAGGCATCCCGAATTCTACACACAGATTAAGGAGTCTGACCCAGAGTTTGCTTCTTCGCCATACTTCCAGAAGATGGCGTGGCTGCGTAATGACTCTGAGGACATCTACGATCCCTCGTATGGCGACATGTTGAGGGTTGCTTTCACATACAAGTTCGAAAGAGGCAAGATGGCTGACTTGGTAGCACTTCTTTCCGGTAGGGACTTTGAAACCCGCCAGTATAGAGAAGACGTAGCAGAGAAAGCATTCGCTACCTTAACCGAAGGCGTGCTCGACTACATGAATGAGTCAAATTTCAAGAGATTTGTGATGATAGTAAAGTCCGCCGGTTTCATGACCGGTTCTATGATTAGGAGCTCAAACGACTTGAATGCGAGCTATATGGTGTTCTTGAAGCTGAAAGAGAAAGGTCTTCCGTATCCATTGATAGAGGCTCTCACAGGGACTTGGCTTGTTTACTCCCTCTTAACCTCGAGGTACTCAGCTAGTATCGAAACTGCTTTCGAACAAGACATTAGAGGGATTTCTAAAGATCCAATAGGCTATGTCCGTTCGCGTGTTGAAAGCGAATTAACGGAAGCATTCTGGTCTGTGCGATTACCACAAGACCTAGAGGTTACGTCAAGTGCCAACAGGCTGTATCAGCTTTTCTTGGCTGCACAGGTGAAGGGCGACAAAGGGTTCCTGTCGCGGCACATAAAGGTGGAGGACTTGATAAAGATCAAGGGTGACGTTCATCACATATTCCCAAAGGCATACCTTAAGAATCTTGGGTACAACAAGAATGAATACAATCAGATAGCCAATTACGTGGTGGCAGAAAGCGAAGTCAACTTGGCGATAGGCAATAGGCCGCCGAGTGTATATTTCGCAGAGTTACTTGAGCAATGCCGTACAAAGAGACCTAAGTATGGGTCAATTGTAGACCTTGATGAACTGTATGACAACTTGCGTAGGCATTGTATTCCGCAAGACGTTTTCGACGGTCTGTGCGAAGACTATGATACTTTCCTCAAAGAGCGTCGCCAGTTGATGGCCATGAAGATAAAGGATTACTTCTACAGCATATACAACTTGGAAGATCTAGAAGTTTTGGCCGAGCAGAAGGAAAAGGGAGAAGGAACAGATCGCCTTGCCAAGAGGAGAACACCTGAGGCCGAGTTCGTGGTACCAATCTTAGAGGCCTTGGTGGAACTTGGTGGCTCTGCCCCTGCGTCAATGGTGCTTGATCTCGTGTTTGAAAAGATGGCTTCTAAGCTGACACCTTTTGATCTCGAGCCGTTGAAGAGTAGCCCACATGAAATGAGGTGGCGCAATACCGCACAGTGGTGCCGCTTAGAGTTGGTTGAAAAAGGTCTACTTAGTGCTCATTCAAAGCGTGGCATATGGGAGATTACAGAAGATGGAAGTAGGTACCTGGAGCAGTATCGGACAAAGACTGAACGCCAAGCCCAATGAAGCATCGTGGACGATTGAGGCGGAACCATACACGTTTTCAAGTTGGTCAACCAGTTCACAGTTATCAGGGTTTGTGCAGACAGCAATCCTGTTGCTGGCAGACGGGGTGGCCGTGTAGAGACGCGTCACGTAGCCCGAGGAATGAGAAGCTATGAAGACGGGGGTGACTGTAATGAGTGAGTCAGTAGAGCGAGCCTTCGACGCATTGGTTGCTGCAGTCAATCAGAAGAGTCATGAATTGGCAAGACAGATAGCACAAGCGGCTGCAAAAGAGGAGTTTGAAAAAGTGACGGCACTGAGTAGGAAATGGAAGCTGGTCGAGGACTTCAAGCCAAAGATCTCGAGACTTGCCGCCGAGTGGAGAGATCTGGTTGTTCAAGCAAGTCCTGGTAGGGACGAAACCGAGTCGCGCGCTATGTGGAGTCCTCTAACGCCTCGGGATGCGTACGTTGTGCCCATATTGGAAGCAGTATCCGAACGGGGTGTAGCCCCAGTAGCCCATGTCTTAGACTTGGTGTACAAGAAAATGGCAGGTGTCTTACATCCTGGTGATCTGGAACCTATCCCTAGCAACCCAAGAATGCCAAGATGGCGAAAGTATGCCCAAAGGTGTCGCTTAGAGTTGGTTCATAGAGGTTTGATTCGCGCAGACTCGCCTAAAGGTCTCTGGGAAATCACCGATGAAGGTAGAGCTTTTTTGCGGACTAGCAAGGAAGGAGTCGAGCCTTTACGACCGGAAACCTGATGAACGCTACGAACTTATCCTTCTGAGTGTACCTGACAATGCGCTTTTCCTGTATTTCTGAAGCAGCTTCTTGTTGGTGCAGGAACCGCCTTGACACAAACACCCATGGCTGGACCGAACTTTGAAGTATCATTAATCAGTGGGGGCACTTAGGTGAATAGGCCTGAGATTGGCAGTGCGTTTGACCTTATCTTGCAGGTTCTTGATGAGGAGATCGAAGCTACTGAGGCTGAAGCGCAGATGCGCGCCGATTTGGGGGAGAGCCAAGAGGCTGTACAGGTCCTAGCCGAAGAGAAGAAGATGCTTGAGGCTTTCAAGAACAAAGTCGTGAAGCTCAGGGCAGAGTGGGAGCGGCTCGGCACAACCGTTGCCAAGAGCAGGATTAGGCGCAACAAAGGGCGCGTAATTAGGAGGGTAACCACTGACATAACCCCACCTGAAGCATTTAAGCTCCCTATACTGCAAGCGCTTGTCGAATTGGGAGGAGTAGGGCGCACGCAGGCGGTGCATAGGTTGGTAGAAAGCAAGATGAGAAGGAAGCTGAAACCCCAGGACTGCATGCGTTACCCGTCGGGCCCCATAGTATGGACCATAACCATTGAGCGTTGCAGGAGGAAGATGGTGGAGGGGGGCCTGCTGGAAGCAGGAACCCCCAAAGGCATTTGGGCCATTACAGATAAGGGTAAAGAGTACCTAGAACAAAGTAGGAAGCATAAGAAGAAAGATTCATAGGCAAGCCCCATTGCATATGCTCCTTGCGTCTGCAAATGTGTTAGTATAAGCAGGGACCATTTGATACCTTGCGAGTGGTTCTCAAAAAAGGTGAGCCATTTACTTAACCTATAGAGACGTTCTTAGGCTCCCAACAAGTTTTCTTTGTTGGAGGTGTTGTTGCGATGGAGAATGCTTGGGTCGTCGCTACCATTTGGATGGCGCTTGCTTTCGCAGCAAGCGTGATTTCGGTGAGGCTGGGGCTTTCGGTAGCCTTGGTAGAAATATTGCTTGGGGTTCTGGCTGGCAACTTTTTCGGATTGAAGCCCGACTCTCAGTGGATTGGTTTCCTGGCTATGGTGGGAAGCGTCATGCTTACCTTCTTGGCGGGCGCTGAAATTGACCCGGAGTCCTTTAGGGCCAATTTGAGAGCGAGCCTCAGCATAGGGATACTAAGCTTCCTACTTCCTTTCTTAGGCGTATGGGCTTTTGCTCAGTATGTGTTGGGTTGGGGCGTTCATCAAGCACAGATCGCCGGTATAGCGCTTTCTACAACTTCAGTGGCGGTGGTGTACGCAGTGATGATCGAACGGGGCCTTAGCAATACGAACTTGGGCAAAATGCTCTTGGCTGCTTGTTTTATAACTGATTTGGGCACGGTGCTAGCTTTGGGTGTGTTGTTCGCGAGGCCTGGTTTCATGATGTTTGTGTTCATTGGAGTCATGCTGCTGGCTTTGTGGATAGTCCCTCGGGTGGCGGGGGCCATTATTGGTTACTTTGGCGCTGAAGCGGTCAGTGAACCGGAAGTTAAATTCATACTGATGGTACTGTTTTTCTTGGGTGCTTTGGCATCGGCTGCTGGTAGCGAGGCGATGCTGCCCGCGTACTTGATAGGTTTGATGCTGGCCGGTTTGTTCGTGAGCGACAAGGTGCTGGTGGAAAGGATGCGGAGCGTGGCGTTTACGCTGTTGACGCCATTCTACTTCATAAGGGCGGGCACTTACGTGTCTCTTAAGGCCGTGGCGGCGTCGGCGGCTGTGATAGGGATACTGCTGCTGCTGAAGATGGTTACCAAAGCTCTTGGGGTTTGGCCTCTTTCCCGTTACTTCCACATGAGTAGCGGTATGGCTACTTATACGACGCTACTGATGAGCACGGGACTCACATTTGGCACCATAGCTGCGCTGTACGGGCTAAACAACGGCATTATTGACCAAGCACAGTACACAATTTTGGTTACTGTGGTGATATTGAGTGCTGTGGTTCCAACGTTGATCGCACAGCACAAATTTGAGCCCACTGAGGAGGAAATGAACGCGTGGGATCATAGGGGTAACGGCTCCTAAGGGAGCCGTTACCTCCTTCAACGTTTATCTCCTACTCTATGGACGTTACCTTGTAGCCTGCTTCCTCCACTGCCTGGCGAAGCTGAGCGTCGGTTATAGGCTCAGATGCCTCTATGGTCGCGATGCCGTCTTGCAAGCTTACTTCTACGCGCGTTACACCTGGAATGGACATTAGTGCTGATCGCACTCTCATGACGCAGTGGTTGCACGACATTCCTTCGATCGTTATGGTCCTTTTCATGTTATCTACCTCCTTGTTGAGGGTTCGAAGCGCTTGATCCTAAGCGCATTGGTGACTACGGACACGGAAGAGAAGGCCATGGCCGTTCCTGCCACCATGGGGCTCAGGAGTAGTTTGAAACCTAGTGCGTACAACAACCCAGCGGCGACAGGTATGCCCATTACATTGTAGAAGAAAGCCCAGAACAGATTCTGCTTGATTATCTGGACAGTTCTGCGGCTCAGAAGCACTGCTGTGGCAACTTGAGCAGGATCGCTGTTCATTAGGATGACATCGGCTGACTCCATGGCGATGTCAGTGCCTTGGCGGACCGCAATACCAACATCGGCGGTGGCAAGTGCTGGAGCGTCGTTGATGCCATCGCCAACCATGGCTACTTTGTTGCCACTCTTGATTAGTTGTGCGATGACATCGGCCTTATGTTGGGGCATTACCTCAGCAATCACTTCATCGACTCCTACTGCGCGTGCAATTGCTTCTGCAGAAGGTCGGCGATCGCCAGTCAACAGAACGGTCTTCAAACCCAGGGCTCTTAGCTCGCGCACAGCGGCAGGTGCTGAGCTCTTTAACGTGTCCGACAAAGCAATGGCTCCGGCTAGGTAGCCGTCGACGACTACGAGAACCACGGTCTTACCTTGTTGGGCAAGCTGTTCGACTTGTTGAATGTAGGGTTCGTAGTCCCGTGCGCTTACGAGTCTTTGGTTGCCTACGGAAACTCTGCGCCCGTTTACAACACCAGAAGCCCCCATGCCTGGAACACTAGTGAACTCTGTGCATTGTTCCAGGTTCAACCCTCGATTAGCGGCTGCTTCTACGATGGCTACCGCCAAGGGATGCTCAGAAGTTCTTTCTACAGACGCAGCGAGGCGCAACATTTCGCTGTCGTCCACTTGGCCAAAGCTTATTACGTCGGTGACGACAGGTTTTCCTTGAGTTAGCGTACCTGTTTTGTCAAATACTACGACGTCTACAGACCCAAGGGCTTCCAAGGCAGCTGCACTCTTGAACAGAATGCCGAGTTCAGCTCCTCGCCCGCTACCTACCAAAATGGCTGTAGGGGTGGCTAAACCAAGTGCGCAAGGGCAAGCTATGACTAACACCGACACGAGGATACGCAAGGCGAAGCTGACAGATGCCCCCGTTAGTAGCCAGGCGAGGGAGGATACGAGGGCCACTCCCATGACAGTAGGGACGAAGATGCCGGACACTCTGTCGGCTAAGCGCTGGATAGGCGCCTTGCTGGCTTGAGCCTCCTCAACCATTCTGATGATTTGAGCTAGAACCGTGTCACGGCCTGCTCGATCTACTTTGACATGGAGTGCACCGTTGGAGTTCACGGTGCCGCCGTAGACAATGCTTCCAGGTGCCTTCTCTACAGGCATGCTTTCGCCGGTTAGCATAGATTCGTCAACGTAACTGGTTCCGGCTACTACAGTACCGTCGGCCGGTATGGCAGTGCCTGGTTTGATGAGGACTATGTCGCCTGGCATCAATTCTGATGCGGGCACTTCTTGCTCGACCCCTTCGTTGAGCAGTATGGCGGTCTTAGGCGCCAGGTTTGCAAGCTTCTTTATGGCGGAACTGGCCCGGCTCTTGGATCGCGCTTCGAGATACTTGCCCAGAAGAACCATGGTGATTATCACCGCTGCGCTCTCGTAGTAGAGGTGATTCACCCATTCGTGGTGGCCCTGAGCCACTAAGATGGTGTTTGCCAGGCTGTAAACGAAGGCTGTTCCTGTCCCCAACGCGACTAGCGAATCCATGTTCGGTGAACCCCGGAGCAGGCTCTTCAAACCTACGACGTAAAACCGGGAACCTGCGATGAGAACAGGGACAGTGAGTAGGAGCAGGGTAATCGAATAGGTGAGGGGGCTATCATGGGGCGACGGAATGGGCGGTAGCGTTAGGCCCACCATGTGTGCCATGGACAGCACCAGGACAGGCAGTGAAAATGCAGCGGAAATGGCGAATGCTTTCAGCAGGTGGCGCATCTCGCGTTCCTGCTCCGTCTGATGCGCATCTACCTCTTCCTCGACTGCGTCCGAAGGCTTGTAACCAGCTTGCTCAATGGCTCGCTTGATCGCCCTAAGGTTCGTACGGTTTGGATCAAAACGGATGGTGGCTTTGTTCGTAACTAAGTTGACAGTCGCTTCGGTGACCCCGTCGAGCCTGGAAACGGCTTTCTCAACGGCTGCTGCACAGGCAGAGCACGTCATACCTTCCACCAAAAGCGTGACTTCGAGTTGTGCAGTATTTTCGGGCTTAGCTTTGTAGCCTGCGCGTTCTACAGCGGCAACGATGGCGTCGTCGGTCAAATCCCCTTCGTCGAGTTCAACAGTCATAGATCCTGTGACGAGGTTTACAACTACGTTCTTGACACCGTTTACTTTGCTTACAGCCCGTTCAACGGCATTCACACACGCCGCGCAGGTCATGCCTTCCACTTTATACGTCCTTGTGTCTGACAACGTAAGCAGCTCCTCTCGCTTTAATGATACCCGCCCTAGGTATTATTGATGCCGAGCGGCAAACTAACCTTGGGCTAGGAGCTCTTCAACGAGTTGTTTCAAGAGAACAGCGCTGTTGTGTTGAGTATCTCTGTTGGCGTACAACAGAGTTACCGTGCCTGACTTTGCCAATTCAACGAGGCGCTTTAGTTCTTCGCAATCCGTCATAACCCGTGAGCGGTGTATTGCCACAAAGGCGGGCCAGTCGATGGCCCCAGAAGAGAGTTGTATGCAGGCTTCTTTGGACGGCGCTAGGCTCTTGAGCCACAAATCTACGTGAGCGTTCTCTTTTGACACGCCACGGGGCCAAGTTCGGTCGACCAAAACTCGGATGCCGTCGTCGGGTTCGACGGGCTCATATATGCGTTTGACTCTTATCACGGTTACCTCCCCAAGTAGTAGTTTGCGGAGTGTATTGTACCAAGGGGAAAGCCCTGCTGCAAGCAAGGCAGCAGGGCTCAGCGAAGAAGTTAGATCTTGATGATACCTACAGAGGTCAGGAAAACAAGGATGATAATGACTGGAACTACGTACTTGATCAAGAATGACCACACACGAGCCATGGCAAAATGTACCTTGCCGTTGTTGGTGGCTTCTTTTATGGCTTCGTCTATGCCCAACCTCTTTACAACGAAGATGCTCATCATGAGAGCACCAAAGGGCATGAGTATGTAGGAAGCTAGGAAGTCCATAGCGCTCAAGAAGTCGAGGCCGCCTATCTTAAACCAACCGAACACGCCCTGTGCCAAGGACGAAGGGATACCTACAAGGAATATGAGTAGGCCAGCGCCTATGGCGGCCTTTACCCTGTCCTTACCGTAGTTGTCCACCAAGAATGCGGTGTTGACTTCCAGCATGGAGATGGATGACGTCACAGCGGCGAACAGCATGAGTAGGAAGAAGATGAAGCCGAATAGACCACCTAAAGGCATCTGCCTGAAGACGTGAGGCATGGTGATGAACAACAGAGGCGGACCTGCTTGGAGGTCTAGACCAAAGGCGAAGACGGCTGGTATTACCACAAGGCCTGCCAAGAATGCTGCCAAGAAGTCCATGGTGGGGATAACTGCCGCCATTCTGGGTATGTTCTCTTCGTCGGAGAGGTAGCTAGCATAGGTCATGGTGCAGCCGGCCCCGATGTTGAGACTGAAGAACACTTGGCCCATAGCCATGAGGAACGTAATTCCGAGCAGTTTGCTGAAATCGGGCACTACGTAGTATTTCAGTCCTTCTAATGCTCCGGGTAGGGTCAGCGTTCGCACGATGAGGATAAGGAAGAGTATGTAGATGAGAGGCATCATGACCTTGCTTGCTTTCTCAATACCGCCTGCAATGCCTTTGGCGACGATGTAGATGGTGATACCCATGAAGATGGCGTGCCAAAGCAGGGGCATGTAAGGGTGCGTTATGAACTTCACGAAGGCCATTGCAATGTCGGTGTCAGTGCCAAAGCCGCCGGCAATGTACTGTACAAGGTATCGAGTTATCCATCCGCCGACTACGGAGTAGTAGGACAAGACTATGAAGTTGACGGCGATAGCTACTAAACCGACGAATTTCCAAAACGGACTGTTGTTAGAGAGTTTGGCGTAGGTGCCCACGGGGTTCGACTTTCCCCTGCGGCCCAAAACAATTTCGGTAATGAGTACGGGCAGCCCCAGCAGCAGAAGCATGAGGATGTAAACCAACATGAAGGTTCCGCCGCCGAACTTGGCTGCCAAGTAGGGGAACTTCCAGACGTTCCCAAGCCCTACTGCGGCGCCTGCAGCTGCCATTACAAAGCCAAAACTGGATGCCCACTGGCCTCTATCTTTGGTTTTCGTTTCCATAAGCCCGCTCCTCCTTTCAGAACCTTGCCTCGCCAACGAGCCTTGCGGATTAGGCCCATTGTATTAGTTCAAGCTCGCTAAGGCGTTGAAGCCTACTTTAAGGGCCTCAGACGTGCAAGGAAGTGCCTTAGCACAGGTGGTTCATACTCGATTTCCACGCCCTTGATAGTGTGCGCTCTTTCCTTGATGGCGATCAAAGCGTCAGCAACAACGTCCATATGGTCGTTGGTATAGACTCGGCGTGGTATGGTCAGCCTGAGCAGTTCTAGCGGTGACCTCAGATTCTTTCCCGTCTCAGGATCTCTGCCCATGAGGAACGAGCCTATTTCTACGCCCCGTACTCCAGCTTCCAAGTAAAGTTCATTGGAGAGTGCGACGCCTGGGAATTGATCCCAAGGAATATGCGGCAACAGCTTTGCGGCGTCTACGAACACAGCGTGGCCTCCTGTGGGGTACTGAATGGGGACACCACCTTCCATGAGCCTGTCTCCGAGGTATGCTACTTGCGAAATGCGGTAATGCAGGTATTCTTCTTGAATGCCTTCCTCAAGGCCTCGAGCGAGAGCTTCCATGTCCCTACCTGCTAGCCCACCGTAGGTGATGAAGCCTTCCATGGGCACCAAGTTCACCTGGACGCGCCTAAAGAGGTCTTCGTCTTCCTTGATAGCCAATAAGCCGCCGATGTTGACTATGGCGTCCTTCTTAGCACTCATGGTGAAGCCTTCAGCATAGGAGAACATCTCACGAACGATCTCTTTGATGGGCTTGTTCTCATAACCGGGCTCGCGCTGCTTTATGAAGTAGGCGTTTTCCGCGAAGCGCGCGGCATCAATGAACACGCGGATGCCGTACTTGCGGCCAATTTCGCTAACCGCCCTGATGTTCTCCATGGAAACGGGTTGTCCGCCTGCGCTGTTGCAAGTTACGGTGATAAGGATGAATGCGATGTTCTCAGTGCCGTGTTCTTTGATGAAGTTCTCCAGTTTGTTGAGGTCGAAGTTGCCTTTGAAGGGATGCCAGGTTGAAGTGTCGAAGGCTTCTTCGATCACTAGGTCTACAGGCTTGCCGCCGGCTAGCATGATGTGAGCGCGAGTGGTGTCGAAGTGCATGTTGCCCAAAACGTACTGCCCCTTCTTGATTAGGCAGGGGAACAGCACTTGTTCAGCACCACGGCCTTGGTGCGTGGGTACCACGTACCTGTAGCCGAACAGGTCTTCGACCACGTCCCTTAGGTGGAAGTAGTTCTTGCTGCCTGCGTAGGATTCATCACCCAACATGAGCCCTGCCCACTGGTAGTCGCTCATGGCTCCTGTTCCGCTGTCCGTCAGCAGGTCGATGTACACATCTTCGGCTTTGAGTAGGAATACGTTGTAGCCTGCTTCCTGCAGGGCGCGTTCGCGCTCTTCCCTGGTGGTCACCCTAAGAGGTTCCACCATCTTGATCCTAAAAGGTTCTGGTACTCTCTTGGCCAAGCTAACACACCTCCTGATCTTTGCAGAGCGGCTCGTTCTCTATTCGAGCGCCAATCCCGGCGGCCACCCTTATGCAATTGTTACCTACGTTTAAATGCTAACATATCCCATCTTAACTACCATTTTTGGTAATGATAAAAATAGTGCATAGCGGAGGTGTCAACGCATATGTCTTTGTCCGCTCTAAGCCAGCGAAAGGCTTGCGTTGCCCCAAAGCAGCTTGTGCGAGAATTACTGGGAAAGGAGGCATTCATATGTGCGACAGAGTTGTAGTTAAGTGCGAGAAAGCGCCGGCAGCGATAGGACCCTATTCGCAGGCTATAAAGGCTGGCGGCTTCGTATTTACATCGGGTCAGCTGGGCATAGACCCGAGCACAGGTCAACTAGTGGAAGGCGTAGAGAATCAAACGAGGCAGTGCTTAAAGAACATAGAGGCGATTCTAGAAGCTGCTGGGACTTCTTTGAAGAATGTTGTCAAAGTGACGGTGTTCCTGAAGAACATGGACCATTTTGCGAAGATGAACGCCGTTTACAAGGAGTTCTTTGTTGAGGACCAGCCGGCTAGGAGCGCTATTGAAGTGAGCAGGCTTCCTAAGGAGGGTGCTGAGGTAGAGATAGAAGCGGTGGCCCTGTGCCCTGAAGAGGAAGAATGCGATTGCGAGGAGAGTTGCTGCCGCTGCAACCACTGATCTAGGGCGGTCAAGGGGTAGGCGCTTAGGCTAACTCGTCGGGGAAAGGCCAAAGGTAAGCCTGCCCCTCTATGTAGGAGTTAGGAAGCCGGGCTACTGTTGCGCGCAGCTCCTGGAGGATGTTTTGAAGAGTCGTGAGGCCGTTAAGCAGTTCCTCTAGTTTTCGGTGAATGTGCTTCTTCTCCTCTGGGGAGAGTAGATCCTTGAAGTAGCCCAAGATGTGTTGTATGGCGTTGACGTGCATTCCCAATGAGGGTACGTGAGCTAGGGTTGCAGAGAATGTCGTTGCGTATGCCTGTCTGGTAGCGTCGAGGCCTCTGTCTTTCCATGTGGCTATTAATGCTCCCAAGTGCTTCTGGTTTTGGGGGCTGTGTGCCATGAGCAGGTACTTGTATTTGGCGTGGAACTGCTCGAGCTGCGCAATACTCTGCAGCCTCTCGAACGTCTCCCTGAGGTCCGCGAGGGCGAAGATCCGGGTCAAGAAGTGCCTTCTTGCATCGGGTTGAGCCAGCATCTCCTCGTCGGCTACAGGGAGAGTGGGGAAAGCTGACAGCACCGACTGGGCAAAGAAACCACTTCCCATCTTAATAGGTTCCAGTCGCTCGTTGTGTATGGGGGTGCTGTTTACACCGCAGCTAGGTGAGTGGGCTTTCAGCAGGAAGCCATCTACTGGTGGCAGCTGTCGAAGGTAGGTAGCGCAGAATTCGCGGGCCCGCCTGGTTAAGTCGGTGCGCGTGGACTGAATGAGGACTTGCGTTGTTTCGTCCGCTTCCACTAGAATCATAGGTGGGCGCGGAACTCCTAGACCCATATCCACTTCGGGGCACACCGTTAGGAACTCTACATAAGGAGCAAGTTTGCTCACTAGGTCATAGGTGGCCATTGTGCCGTCGTAGCGGCAGGGTTCAAAACCCATGCAGCGGCTTGCGACCAAACGTGGTCTTGCAGAAGTCCTCGAACTCACATTAGCATTGTACGTCTCTCAACCTGTTCGGTGATCACAGTTTTGATCGGCGGAGCGGCGGGAGCCACTTGAACCCCGGGTCATGGATTGGGTCGGAACAGTCATCTTTGTTGGCCTGTGCGGACGTTTGCAGCACAAGGAGGGCCGCATGGCAGTGATAATGGTATGGGAGGCGACGGTTTCAAAGAACATCGCAGATTGGGGGTCACGCAGCGCACTGACGGGGGGTGTCGTGTGGAAGGTCCTGTTTTCGTAAGGCCTCACAGGGTTCATCAACTCAACGAAGCTCCTCTACGAAACGATGGGCATTACGTGCTTTATGTGATGGAGGCAAGCCAAAGGAGCATACATAACTACGCACTAGAAGTAGCAGTGTGGTGGGCTAATCAACTACGGAAGCCACTGCTGGTGTTTTGCGGCGTTTCGGGCTTGTTCGAATTCCCTAACAGCAGGCGCCTCAGGTTCATGTTGGAAGGTTTAGTGGACGTTAATGAGAATCTGAAGCAGCGGGGTATACGGCTATTGGTGTCTAAGGCCAGTCCCTATGAAGGCGCAAAAGGGCTTTCGCAACAAGCAGCACTCGTAGTTCTTGACAGGGGGTATCTGAAGAGGCAGAGGAAGTGGCGTAATCAGTTCTCGCAAGAAGCAGACGTAACTGTGGTTGAGGTAGAAGGTGACGTAGTTTGCCCGGTGGAAACGGTGTCTCAGAGGGCGGAGCCTTATGCGCGGACTTTCAGGCCAAAAGTGATGTTGGGTTTGGACTACTTCTTGGAAAAGCTACCTGGACAAGACCTCGAAGTCTGGTCTTTAGAAGTGGAGGCGGGAGGTTTTGAAGAACTAAGCATTTCAGAAGAGCTGGAACGGTTGAACGAAGGCGTGGCAAAAACCAATGCATTCCCAAAGGGTGGGGAAATAGAGGCGTTGGAACGTTTAAGCAGATTTGTTTCGGAAAGGCTCCCGTTATACGCTGAGCTGGCGTCAGACCCTGGAGTTGAGGCAACATCGGGGCTAAGTCCATACTTGAGGTTTGGGCAGATAAGCCCTGTGCAAATACTCCAGAGGATCTTTGACGAGTACCCACAAGAGGACCCTAACGTTGCTGCCTTTGTCAACGAGCTTGTGGTGTGGCGCGAATTGGCGCGTAATAGAGCTTGGTACGCCCATGATTACGATAGCTACGACGGACTGCCCGGGTGGGCGAGGGCTACGTTGGAAGAGCACGCTGGTGACCCGCGGGATTACTTGTATCCACTGGAGATGCTGGAATCTGCACAGACTCATGATTCATACTGGAACGCTGCCCAGAAGGAACTTCTGAGCAAGGGCGCAATCCACAACTATGTGCGGATGTACTGGGGCAAGAAAATACTGGAATGGACTGAACATCCTAGGTTGGGCTTCGAAGTGGCTTTGTACCTGAACGACAAGTACGCCCTTGATGGGGAGGATCCGAACGGTTATGCGGGAGTAAGCTGGGTCTTCGGGGCTTTCGATAGGCCTTTCCCAGAGCGGAACATTTATGGCAAAGTGCGCAAAATGGGTTACGGCAGCCTGCGCAGGAAGTTGCACATTGACAAGTACTTACAGCGCTGGGGATGATGAGTGGGCGAGTGATATAATGGCTCTAAAAAAGGAGGGGGTAATTATGCGTGAGATGACTAAGAAATTCTTAGAGGATGCTTTTGCAGGTGAATCTATGGCTCACATGAAGTACACCATCTTTGCGGAAGACGCTGAACAGAAGGGGCTGAAGAAACTGGCAAACCTGTTTAGGGCCATTGCTTACGCTGAATTCGTCCATGCGAAGAACCACTTCAAGGTTCTTGGAAAGATGGGCGAGGTAGCTGACAACGTCAAAACCGGAATAGAGGGAGAAACGTTTGAAATTACTGAAATGTATCCTGTTTATAAGAACACAGCTGAACTCCAGAGTGAGAAGGAGGCAGTGAGGTCCACCCACTATGCGTTGGAGGCAGAGAAGATACATGCTGGCATGTACACTAAGGCTCTTGAACTTGTACAGCAAGGCAAAGATTACGATGCTGGTGTAATCTACATCTGCCCGGTGTGCGGGTACACAGTGGAGAATGAGGCCCCTGAGCGTTGCCCGGTATGCGGTGTACCCAAGGACCGTTTCGTAAAGTTTGAGTAGGCAAAGAAGGTATGGGGTGTACATAGGCACAAGTGGGTACAACTATCCCCATTGGAAGAGCGTGTTTTACCCTGAAGACCTAAAAGGGGAGCAAATGCTCCCCTTTTACGCTAGATACTTCAACTCGGTGGAGATAAACAGCACTTTCTACCATATGCCCCGCAGGGATACCGTGCGTAGGTGGCTACACGGTTTACCTGATGGCTTCACGTTCTCAGTAAAAGGGTACAGAGGCGTTACCCATTTTAGTCGTCTCGAGGGCGTGGCAGAAACCCTCGAGGAGTTTTACCAAGGGATTGGTGCTCTGTCTAGCCACTTGGCAGTTGTTCTGTGGCAGTTACCTCCGTCCCTCAAGGTAGACGTCAAGTTGTTGGAATCTTTCTTGGCTGCGTCGCGTAGATATCCTGGGCGCGTTGCTATGGAGTTTAGGCACAAGAGTTGGGTTTGTGACGAGGTCTTTGATCTGTTGCGACGGAATGATGTGGCCTTCGTGGTGAGCCATGGAGACAATTATCCTTTGGTGTTAGAGGCCACAGCTGACTTTGTGTACATAAGGCTTCATGGATACCCTGAGCTATACAGGTCCAGTTATAGCCGTTCGGAACTAGTGTGTTGGTCACAAAGGATTCTAGACTGGGCAGGGAAAGGCCTCGACGTTTTCGTGTATTTCAACAACGACATGTACGGGTATGCTGTAGAGAATGCCCGGGCATTGCAGGTGTTACTCGAAGGAGTAGGCTGAGAAATCCGTGTTGTTATAATTGGATGAGTGGAAAAGTGCGTTGTTTACGATTCTGGTACAGGTGGTGCGTGGTTTTCCCTTGAACTTGTTAGGCGCAAGAAGTGCCGGCAGGTTGTCTTTTACGCTGATACGGGTAATTTCCCGCTGGGGTTGAAGACAGAGCAGCAGTTGTACGAAGTCCTTTCCAAGTTTGCGTCGTTCGCTGCTGAGCTTGAGGCCGATACCGTTTTCTTAGCGTGCAATACGATCAGTAGTGTGTATTTGAGGTATTGGCCTGTTTTCAGGAAACGGATTGGCAAACCGATCATGCATGCTTTCAGTTGTTACCAGAGGCTGAGCCAGATGATAAACCCTCTCATACTTGCCACGGAAGCCACAGTAAGGGCCCAGGTGTATACGTACTTTACTCAAGGTAGGGGTGAGGAATTAGCACCCACTCAGCTCATAGACGCCCTTCAAAGCAACCGTACCAAGGAGACGGAACACCTTGTAGCCGCGCTGGCGAATTACGTTAAAGAAAAAGGTTTCAGCGAACTAGTACTTGGGTGCACCCATCTCAGCGAGATAAAGCCACTCTTGGAGAGGAGCGGTATTTCCGTATACGACCCGCTGGAGTGCATACTAGACAGGCTAGAGGGTTCTAGCGCCTTTGAAGGCGAACCTAGCATTGAACTGCACTCCACAGGCCCTAGGGAGGATATGCTAAACTATCTAAGTAGCAAGCTGGGGTTTCTGCGAGAGGAGGTCCGTGTTGATGTCCGTTGATTTGGATTATGTTATGTACGGGTTGATGGGATTGGCAGCGCTTCTCCTGATCGTAAACGTCTGGTTGTTGGTTAGGCTTGCTAGGATAAGAGATTACGAGCACTTGAACCGTGATGTGGAAAGGGCTCTTGCAGGGCTTGAAGAACTTCAAAAAAGAGTAGGCGCCCTGGAGACTGAGGAACAAAAAGACTTCTACTATACTAAGTTGGTCAGGTACGATGCGTTCCCCGATGCCAAAGGCAAGCAGAGTGGTTCTATGATTCTGTTGAACCGAGAGGGTACAGGCATAGTAATAAGCATCCTGAATAGCAGGGACCGCTCAGCTACGTACATCAAGGAAATAGTGGAATTCGAACCGCTGCAGGCGCTATCACCTGAAGAAAAGGTGCTGTTGGATGAAGCACGAAAGGCTTGAGAGTTTTGAGAAGGCAGTCAGTGTCAGCATCAGAGTAGGGCTGCACTCATTTGAAGTCTTCTTGAGCCGTGACAAATACAGGGCTGCATCAAGAATTTTCTTGATATTTGTGTTATGCTTGGGTATTCTTTTCTTCCAAGTACAACAGACAAAAGGTATTACCTCTTTAGCTATGCAGAAACAATCTATGGAACAAACCGCTGAGCTGGTGGTACAGTACGAGGAGCAGATGGCTTTGCTCAAGCAGCAGAACGAGCTCTTGTTGAAATTCAAGGAAGAACAGATGAAAGAGATAAACGCAAAGTTGGCTGCGGTGGTAGACACTGCTGCTAGCACACTAAAGAAACCGGCTCTCAAAACATTGATTTCTTCGACCTCGACTGTGGCCTACCGTGGTGATAGTGATGTGGAAACGGAAATCCAAGCTCTCGAGGCAAAAATAGACAAGGTACAGAGCACGTTGGAAAAGTACAAGGATGCTTTGGACACGTTCCCTGATAAGTGGCCCACTTACGGGAACATTAGTAGTTACTTCGGTTGGCGGCGCTGGTCTTCTGGCTGGGTTGACTTCCATACGGGATTGGATGTAAGCAACGGCTGTGGAACTCCCATATATGCGGCTGGCAAGGGCACCGTAACCTTTGCTGGAAGGAACGGACTTTACGGCCTGATGATCGAGATTAGGCATGGAAACGGATACACGACAAGGTACGGCCACTTGAGCAAGATACTTGTCAAAGTAGGCGACACGGTCATGAAAGGCGATCAAATAGGCGTGATGGGATCCACGGGCTTCTCTACAGGTTGTCACTTGCACTTTGAGGTTTACATCAACGGCTCTGTCGTAGACCCTCTGAAAGTACTTAGGTAGCAGAGGGGATAAGAGGCCTTTGACGGCCTCATATCCCCAATAATGCGCGGGCTTGCTCTTCCAGATGCTTTATGGATGCCTTAGTAGTCTGAAGAAGTGCCTCCGCTTCGTGCAGCAGGGGCATAAGCTCTTCTTTGGTGGCGTTGATCTTCACATTGGCGAAGGCAGAATCAAGTGCGGCTTCGCCAATTCTGACAGCGCTGTACAGGTCAGACGCCACTGCAGGGATCACTAAGCCGACTACAGGCTTTGCTTCTTCGATAGCTTGGGATATGGCTTTCATGGTTTGCAACGGCACTTCAGTCGCCCTCAGCAGTGCCGAGGCGAGAGCCTTGTCCCTTTCTGCCTTTTGTTCAGGCGTGTCCTTTGGCATCTTCCTAGCAGCCATGTAGAGCTCAAATGCCCGACGATCCTCCTCAGCCAACTCTAGTAGTTTCTCTCTAAGAGCATCTAAACTACCTATGCAGGGCGACAAGTCTTGTTCGGTTTTCTTCTGGCTTATCCTGAGAGCCATTGCCAACAACGCTGAGGTCATGGCTCCACTCACCGCCGCCGCCGTGCCACCCCCTGGCGCTGGTGCGTCCGACGCGAGTAGATCGAGGAATTGATATACAGAGCTTTGCTTCATGAGTGCACCTCCCATGCGTGGTTGCTATAATGATAGCATGTACAAAGTATTGGCTGCGGTTGTGGCTCTTCTAGTTCTACTCATAGTTTGGTGGGGTTATAACGAATTTAGGACGGCGGTGTCGCTACCTACTGGGAAACCTCAGTTTTCAGCTCAAGGTGTGTCTGTATCTGTGCCATACCTGTCAGGCAACAGCATAGGGTATGAAGAGCAAACGCTTTACGCTGCAAACCCCGACGTGTTGATGAAGTACTTAGCGCTACAGGAAGTAAAGACTGGAAGCCCTATTTTCGCATGCCTTGCAAAAGGTTTCGATGGGACCAGGCTGTATTTGGACCCCAATTGCTACGTGGATGCATCTAACAAGGAGCTATTTGCTAGGATTGTGCAGGCTGTCAAGGCGTTAGTGGGAGAAAACACGCTGACTTTGGGGGATAAGCCCTTGGTAGAAGACCCTGTAAGCCGCATTATTGGCTTGGGTTCATACTACTTCTTGCCCGGGGAACAAGGAGTTAGCCTTGTGCTCTCTGAAAGAGCATCACTAAACGAGTTTTTCGATTCTCTGCAAGTGAAGCCCAGCACACAGGTGCAGGATATGACTGCGCACGTGGACGTAGACTTGCCCAATGTGGATGAGAATGTGGCGTACGCTATGGCTTTGAATGTGGAGCACTTCATGAAAGTGGATGGTGCTGTCATTTCCGTAAATGGCGTGAAGTTTTACGAGCACAAGAGACCGTACGGCTTGAAGTTGGCCAAGACCGCGGGTGGTTTTGTGGTTACAGGCGAAGCCAAGGACTTGACGGATATTCAGGGGTTCTTGAATGTGGCTCGTTTGAATGAGTCTGGCGGGTTTGTGGATGTGGTTCTGAACAGTGATACCTCAAATACCGACTACGAATTGGCACTCATGGTTCTTAATACCTTAAGGGGCAAGTCCGTGCGGGTGTTGGCTGGGCCCTATTCCATGCTCGGCTCTTTCCCTGCGAGTTTCTAGAGGAGCCAGTCACGGGGCAGACAGAGGCTTACAGCATCGCCACTCCTGAGGCGGCACAGGGGTCTAAGTACCTTCCCCTGGTAAGTCAAATCAAACGGTTGAGGGTCGTCCTCCAAAACTGCTGAAGCCAAGACCATGTAGCGAATGGGTACCTTTATGGTTTGGCTGTCGAACTTCACTTCGAATGCCCCGTCGACAGCTATTCTCTCGACTACACCTTGGACATGGGTTGGGTCGGTTCTGATGAGAAAGCCGGTTTCAGTAAGTACGCTGCCCAGGTCACTGTGCAAGCGAAGGGAAGCTAATATGGAGGCAGCCTCCTTGTAAATCGAGCTCGGCTTAGGGTCTTGGTGGAACCGTCGCATGAATTGGAATAGGACGTTTGGATCGCCTGGTTTTGCCGACGGTACCACAGTCTTGAGAAAGCAGAGTTCCTCATGGAGTAGATTGAGACGCTGAAGAGCCTCAGGGGACTTCGTGTTCAGGTAATGCACCTCCACTCTCTTGATTTGGCGGTCGAGAAACTTGGCGTACCAAGGCAAGAGAAGGGTCACATAACGGTAAAACTCGTTCAACAAGCGATACCTATTAAGCCCCATCACAATCAGCGTTCTGTACGTTTGCCAAGTGGGGTGCTTGAGCGGTTGGACTGCTCCCAAGAAGTAATCTTCCAGAAGCTGCACGTGCTTCGAGTAGGATGGGCTCAATTCCCTAGTATCAGCTGGTACTATGCTTAACAGTTCTAAGACGCGCCCTAGTTCGAAGTAGTACCTGCGGGCGTCTTCTTCACTTAGGGGCCCCGTGATGGCGGGCAACAGAAGCTCTACATCGGAACGCAGCTGCTCAAGGTTGTCAGGCAACCACAACATATTCCTGAAGAACAGGAAAGCGTCGGTTTGCTTGCGTCCGTAAGGTATCGTGTAGAAAGACAGAGTCGACGTGTAGACTTCAGCTTGCTTGAAGGTGCGCAGGATCAGATCCTCTCCGTTCGAGTGATGCTTCCAGCAGACATACCAAAGAGGTGCGTCTGACGGCAGTTCAAACGTGTGGAGCGGTAGCTGCGCTGTGGTCAGCCAGAAAGGCGTCGGACGTTGGATGCTTTCTAGTACGTCTTCGGCGTGGGTGTCCGGAGTCGGCTTGTTTATGCTCTTGGACCTTACGAATCGAGAGGACAACTTGTTGATGTCGTGGGTAATGGCGAGCAACCTGATACCCAGCTTTTGCTTCCAGCTTACAGCCCTTACCATCGTAGTCTCCATGGGCACTTCTCTTAAGTGAAGTATAATAAAATTACATGACAAAGCGAACTTATGAGTTTAGCGAGGAAGAGTGGTTAATATACGGTCCATTCCTGACATCCTCCCATGAACAACTCAAACTGTTAGAACAGTTCTTTCAAGTCAGAGTGGTCCAGAGCCCCGAGGGTACTGCCTTGGTGGCGGACTCTGAAGAAAGGATCCATAGCTTCGTGAGGTTCTTGGATGTGCTCAGCAAGACCCTTAGGCGTGGTGAAACAGTTAACAAGGAAGACTTGCTTAGGTTCATGAATTCCTACAAGGAGCAAGGTCGACTGGACTTGGGCGACATGATTACGCTTAACGCTCAAGGAAAGCCTGTAAGGCCGAAGACAAAGGGTCAGGCAGAGTTCGTAAAAGCTATGAAGGAGAAAGACTTGGTCTTTGCTGTAGGTCCTGCTGGTACTGGTAAGACCTTCTTGGCTGTAGCTTTTGCGGTGGGAATGCTCAAAGAGAAGCTAGTGCAACGCATCGTTATATCGCGTCCAGTTTTGGAAGCCGGTGAGAAACTAGGTTTCCTGCCGGGTGACATTTACCAAAAGGTGGATCCGTTTTTCAGGCCTCTGTACGACGCTCTCTTTGAGGTCTTAGGATTGGAGAAGACGCAGCGGTTGATTGAGCGTGGAGTAATAGAGGTGGCACCCTTGGCATACATGAGAGGGCGAACGTTCAACGACGCCTTTATGATCCTTGACGAGGCGCAGAATGCCACCAATGAGCAGGTGAAGATGTTCCTCACCAGGATGGGTTTGAACTCAAAGATGGTAGTAACTGGCGATATCACTCAAATAGACTTGCCTAGCGCGCAAGATTCGGGATTGGTCAAGGCACTCAAAGTTTTGAGTGGGTTTGAAGAAATAGGTTTAGGATTCCTTAAGGAAAGGGACATAGTACGGCACCGACTGGTTCAGAAGATTGTGAAGGCGTACGAGGAGTATGAAGGGCATAAGAAGATATAGCTATTACTTAGCCCTATATCTGGCAGGGGCTATTCTGCTTTTTGCAGGTTTGATGCCCTTGAAGGCCCCCGTCAAAGAAGGTGTCTTTACCCAATCAGTGGTGAGCGACAGGAACTTGTACTTGACATGGCCTTCGTCTAGTGAAGGACGGCTTCTGATACGGGATGAGATAAGGGTGCAAGACTACGCAGAAAGGCTGTCCAGAATGGCATCCGTGGTTGCTGACTCTAGGGTGGCTAGCGCATTAGGACGGCTAAGCGCCTACATACGGCAAAACGGCCTCTATGCCCATGAAGTCCCGCTAACGCCAGAGATACTGCAGGATTACTTAGACCTGGACAAAGAGGTTGCGCAGAGGTTGGCTGACGTCTTGCAGGGTGTGGTGGACAAGCCTACGTGGGTGGAAAGGCCTGCGGACGTCAATTCTGTGTTGTCGGTGGCGCAGAGCGTGGCTGTTCCTGTGGGTACTCCTGTGGGTGTGCAAGGTGACAGGTTGCAGAGCGTTCAGGCTGAAGCGCTGCGCTTGATGGGTTATTGGATACCCACGCGATGGCTCCTGCCCAGTACACACTGGTTCTTAGTCCTGATGTTGCCAGTTCTATGGCTCTTAGTTTCATGGTGGAGCGACGTTCTGCGTTCATACGGGAAGGTCTTCTACTTTGCTTTTGGCATCCTATCAGCGCTAGGTTTCATGTACTTTTACCGCTTCTCGGGCTTGCTCATGATATTCCCGCTGTGGCTGTACGCCTATGTGGTCCTTTCCAATAAGCTGAGCAGAAATGGCCTGTGGGCAGTTCTGATACCTGTGGCAGTCTTTGGTGCGTTGCAGGTACCCTTCAACGTCTACGCATGGCTAGCTCTGTTCATGACTGTAGTCTTTGCACATCGTTTGGCGCAACGTCTCTTCACCTACGAAACCATGGTGACAGCCTGGTCACTTGTTTTTCTGAGCATGTTTAGCGTGCAGCTGCTGTGGGTCTATGGGAGCGGTGTTAGAGGCTTTCAGGGCCTGTGGTATGCCTTTACGGACACATTGGTAGGTTTGGTGGCAACTCTGTTCTTGGTGTTCTTGGCTTTCTGGTGGGAAGATAGGCGTGGTTTCTTAACGCCTTTTGGCATACTGAGACTGAGCAACTTGAGGCATCCGCTCCTGCAGGGCTTGGCTATGGAAGCCCCGGGTACTTATCACCATTCAGTGGTGCTGTCGCAGATGACTGAAGAAGCCGCGTCGGCTGTCGGCGGAAACAAGGTGCTGGCTAGGTTGGGGGCCCTGTACCACGACATAGGGAAAATAAAGCAACCTGAGTATTTCATAGAGAACAACCCGGATGCCCCCAAACTACACGAACGCTTGAGCCCCAGTCTGAGCATGTTGATATTGCTTTCTCACGTGAAAGAAGGGCTGGCTTTGGCCGATAAGTACAGGCTTCCAGACAGCATCAGGGAGTTTATAGCATCTCACCACGGCACGGGGGTTGCTAGCTTCTTCTACCACAAAGCGAAGACACAAGGCAAGGAAGTCTCTTCTGAGGAATTCAGGTACCCAGGTCCGCTTCCGAGGGGCAAGGAGGCGTCCATACTCATGTTGGCTGATGCGTGCGAGGCAGCGGTAAGGTCTTTACCTGAGAAGACAGAGGCAGCGATCGGTGCCACAGTGAAGAACATCATAAAGGCGAGGCTTGACGACGGGCAATTGTCTGAGTCGAGCCTGAGCTGCCAGGATTTGTGCCTTGTAGAAAGAAGTTTTGTACGCATACTGGCGGGGTTGTATCACCCGCGAGTCCAATACCCGGGAGGTGCTGAACAGTGATCGATGTTGGTAAGGAAGTGCCTTTGCCTAGGGGTGCTGTCAAGCTAACTAAAAGCACTTTGGCATACTTGATGGATAGGTTTGGTGTGCAGAAGGATGTTTCTGTGTACTTTTGTGACGAGCGCACTATAAAAGACTTGAACAGCCACTACAGGGGCAAGGATTACACTACGGACGTACTTTCTTTTGTAGGCGAAGGTGACTTCTTAGGTGAAATAGTGATCTGCGTACCTGTAGCTATGGCTCAGGCGGAAGAAAGTAACGTTACTTGGGAGGCAGAGCTGGCTATGCTGTTGACGCATAGTTTTCTACATCTGCTGGGGTACGACGACGAAACAGAAGAGGGTTATAAACAGATGGTTGCGCTGCAAAACTCGATTCTCAAAGATATGGGATATGAAGAATCGACGATTGATAGACTCGTTCCTAGTAGCCATTAGGGGTATTGCTCAGAGCTTCGGGGCTGAGTACCACGTGCGCGTAGCTCTGGTCATAATGTTGGCTGTCGTGATTTATGGAGCCTTTCTTAGACTGAATTTTGGCGAATGGGTGGCTGTTGGTACCTTGGGAGCGTTGGTTGTAGGGTTCGAACTGATGAACAGTGCCTTGGAGCGTTTGGCCGATGTGGTGCACCCTGAATGGAGTGAGGGCATTGGGCTCGCTAAGGATTTGGCAGCGGCATCGGTCTTACTAGTGATTGTGGGCGCCGGTGCTACGGGCTTTGCCATTTTCACGGCGGCTTTTAGCCGGCAGTATGGTGTATCATTGCTTTACGCTGCTGTTGCAAACATGGTTCTTGCGGTAATTGGCATTTCAACCATACTTGTTATGGATTCAAGGAGGTTGTTGAGGTGAACAAAGAGGAACTTCTCGAGAAATATGCATTCCTGATTGAGGCAGCTAAGCGGGCTAGGGTCAATGCTGTAGCGCCTTTTTCTTCCTTCACGGTTGGTGCGGCCCTTCTTGGCAAGAGCGGCCGCGTCTATGTGGGTGCGAATATTGAGCCAGGAGTGATGAATTTGGGGCTTTGTGCCGAAAGAACGGCGCTTTTTAGCGCCCTGGCGCAGGGTGAAAAAGAGTTCGAGGCTATCGCTGTTTACGCTGGGACTGAGGATGTGGCGCACCCTTGTGGTGCTTGCAGGCAGGTGTTCTCAGATTTGGCGCCTAACGTTACGTGGATCCTCGTGGGCGACAAGCAGGTTAAAATAGAAACACTGGATTCGTTGCTACCTGGACGGTTCGTGCTGGAAGACCTTAGGAGGTGAATACCTTGTATAAGTCAGGTTTCGTGGGGCTGGTAGGTAGGCCCAACGTGGGGAAGTCCACCCTGTTGAATGCCCTGATTAAGCAGAAAGTTGCCATCGTCACGGAGAAACCCCAGACAACTAGGAGACCCATTAGGGGGATACTGACCTCGGACGACGCGCAAATCGTTTTCGTGGACTTGCCGGGAATTCACAAGGCTTTTAACGCTTTGAGTGAGTACATGCTGGAGGCTGCCACACAGGTGGCGCAAGGATCAGATGTGAACTTGTTCATCGTGGATGGCTCGGCCGTGCCACCTGGCACAGGCGACGTGTACACAGCCCGCACCCTTATGAAAACAGGCGTACCGAGCGTCTTGGTTATGAACAAGGTTGATTTGGTGCCCCCTGATGAGATAGACGAACGGTTGCGCATGTTCATGGCCCTTGGGGATTTTGTGGATGCAGTACCTGTTTCTGCAACTACTGGCAAGAACTTAGACCTGTTGCTTGAAACGGTGAAGAAGTACTTGCCGGAAGGACCAAAGTTCTATCCTGAGGACATGAAGACCGATCAACCCGTGAGCTTCTTGGTGGGAGAGGTAATTAGGGAAAAGATCATACAACTCACTGGTGATGAAATACCCTATTCGGTAGAAGTACAGGTTGATTTTGTAGAGGACGGACAAGATATAACCCGCATAAACTCCACCATCTTTGTTGAAAAAGAATCGCAAAAACCAATCATTATCGGCGCTAACGGTCGCATGATAAAGCAGATAGGCACCCTGGCCAGAAAAGAGTTGGAGGCCTTTCTCGGTAAGCACGTGTTCTTGGGGCTGTGGGTAAAGGTTAAGGAGAACTGGCGGGATAACAGGGAGGCCTTGAGGCAGTTTGGATACGGCGTGGAATAGAGAGCGTTTCTTGAAAGCGCAAGAGGCGCTGAGAAACTTGACAGACTCGGTGAGGCTGGGCTCGGTGCAGTGGGTGGCGGCGTTTGACGTGTCCTTCCAAGGGCGGAGAGGCTACGGCGTAGGTGCCTTGTTTGACTACGAGACCCTAGCTATGAGCGAGTGTTACAGTGTTTCCTTTGATGCCTATGTGCCATACGTGCCCACGTTCTTGGCCTTTAGAGAAATGCCCTACATATTGTCTATTTGGAAGCGATTCACCCGCAAACCTGACCTGATGCTAATTGATGGTCACGGATTAAGCCATCCACGGGCCATGGGTATTGCTACTCAGGCTGGACTAGCCTGCAGAACGCCGTCCATCGGCATAGCTAAGAAGCCATTGTTTGGTCTTGAACTGCAAACGGAAGAAGGGACATTTCTTGTTCACCCCGAGACGGGGGAACGTTTAGCTTACGTATACAAGCACAAGCCACGGTTTAATCCTGTGTACATATCAGTGGGCGTGGGCATGGACTTGTCCACGGCCGTAAATGTTGTACTCAAGCTCTTCAGGGGTTGCAGAGAACCTGAGCCCTTAAGGGCTGTGCATAATGTCTCACTCAACGAAGGGAGGATTGGCCTGCATGCAGTATAACCTCATGATCGATCACACCCTGCTTAAGGCAGACGCTACCGTATCACAGATCGTCAAGCTGTGCGAAGAAGCTGTTCAATACAAGTTCTTTGCTGTCTGCGTAAATCCGGTTTATGTTCCGTTAGCTCGCAGCATTGTGGAAGGAACTGACGTAAAGGTGGCTACGGTTATAGGGTTCCCGTTAGGTGCTAACAGCACGATAGTAAAGGCTCTGGAAACGGAAAAGGCTCTAAAAGACGGTGCCGATGAATTTGACATGGTTATAAACTTAGGCTACTTGAAGAGCAAGGAATACAGGCAAGTGCAGAAGGACATAGAGGAGGTCGTGCGAGCTGCCAGCGGTAACGTAGTCAAGGTAATCATAGAGACGTGTTACTTGACGGAAGACGAGAAGAGAATAGCATCCGCGCTTGCTGTTTCTGCAGGAGCACAATTTGTGAAGACTTCCACGGGATTTGGACCAAGCGGCGCTACGGTGGAAGACGTACGCCTGATCAGGTCTGTAGTAGGCCCTGACATAGGCGTCAAGGCCTCTGGTGGAATTCGTGATGCTGCTACACTGAAGGCCATGGTTGAAGCTGGAGCCACTCGCATAGGGGCAAGCGCTAGCGTCAAGATCATGGAGGAGTTGAAGGTTGAGGGAGTTTGAGCAATCGCTTCTGATTTTGCAGAGAATTCCCTACAAGGACAGTGACCTCTTGGTGTTAGGCGTGGGGGCATTGACTGGCAAAGAACTCTTCAGGGCAAGATCTGCACGGAAGATACCAAACAAATGGAAGTGTTCTTTCAGTGAAGGTAGCATCATAAGAGCTCGGGTAATGAAGTTGAACAACTATCACATTTTGACAGGCGTAATCAGCGAAGATTACGTTCCAGCAAAACACGATCTGTCACTTGTGCTAGCGTTGGAGATACTAGCCAGGCTTCCTTCGGTGGAGGGGAGCCTCTTTGACATAGCAACAGGTTTTGTGACGTCCAATAGGGAGCCTGGTGACTTCGATAAATTCTTGGTCCAAGTCATGATAAAGGAGGGCCTTCAGCCTAGCTTTAACCGTTGCGTTATGTGTGGCAGCAAGAGAGAAGGTTTTCCCATAAGCGTCAGCGTCGCTAGGGGTGGCTATGTGTGCGCGAACTGCGGTGGAGGCGAACTGGAGATCACCGAAGCTGACTACAAGTCGCTCCTAGAGGTGTACGGAGGCTCAGGTGAGCTTACCGGCCAAATGAGGAAATACTGGCTGGATCACTTGGAAGTCGCATTAGACGCTAAGTTGTTAGCAAGGGAGGGTGCTGCGTGACTTTTCAGGAGCTTGTGTTGAGGCTTACAGACTACTGGGTTAAACAAGGATGCGTATTGGCCCAACCCTACGACATTGAGGTAGGGGCAGGGACAATGAACCCCAATACTTTCTTCAGGGTTCTAGGCCCCGAACCGTGGCGCGTGGTGTACGTCGAGCCTTCGCGGCGTCCTGCAGACGGCCGTTATGGTGAAAACCCTAACAGGCTTTACATGCACCATCAGATGCAAGTAATCCTCAAACCTGCGCCTGACGACGTTCAGGACTTATACCTGAAGTCCTTAGAAGCCATTGGTATCAATCTGAGGGATCACGATGTCAGGTTTGTAGAAGACAACTGGGAATCGCCGACCTTGGGTGCTTGGGGTATAGGTTGGGAAGTTTGGTTGGACGGCATGGAGATTACGCAGTTTACATACTTCCAGCAGGCAGGGGGTTTTGATTTGGAGGTCGTTCCTGCAGAGTTGACCTATGGTTTGGAGCGCATAGCCATGTACCTGCAAGGCGTCGAAAATGTATTCGACTTGAAATGGTCTGAGGGCGTTACGTACGGCGAAATGCGTAAACAGGAGGAATTTGAGCACTGCGTGTACGCCTTTGAAGAAGCTGATGTCCAGCAGTTGCGATCTTGGTTTGAATCCTTTGAACGGGAAGCTATGCGCTTAATTGATAAGGGTCTGGTGTTGCCAGCATACGACTACGTGCTTAAGTGTTCCCACACATTCAACCTTTTGGATGCTCGTGGTGGCCTTTCGGCAGCGGAGCGCAATAACTTGGTCTTAAGGATCCGGAAGCTCAGCGCCAAGTCGGCATCTCAGTGGCTGAAGCAGCGCGAGGAAAAGGGATTTCCTTTGACAGGGAGGTGGAACTAATGACCTTGCTATTGGAAGTTGGATTCGAGGAGATGCCTCCCTCTCACCTTAAGGCATTGAAAGACCAGGTGTTGAAGAAGCTTCCTGGGTTGATGGATAAATACGGTCTGCAGTACGATAGGGCCACAACGAAGATGACGCCAAGGCGTTTTGCTCTGAGGGTGGATGGAATTCCTGCTCAACAGGCACAGACCGAGAAGCTGATAAAGGGGCCCCCAAGGTCGGCATGTTACTACCAAGATGGTACGGTGGCACCCGCTTTGGAGAAGTTCATAAAGTCTAACCAAGTGTCAGAAGAGGACATTAGGATTGTGGAAGAAAACGGCAAGAGCTACGTGTATGCTGTGAAAAGAGAGGGCGGCAAGAGCAGCATAGAGATCATGCCAGCCCTGATAGTTGATTTGCTGAGCGGGCTTTGGTTCCCCAAGATAATGACATGGGGCCAAGGCTACTCGTTTGGCAGGCCCATTAGGTGGTTGGTAACCCTTCTAGACGAACGACTGCTAGACGTTGAGTTTTGTGGCGTAAAGTCCGACCGCATTTCAAAGGGGCTAAGGGTGTTTGGACATGATGTGTCCATAGCATCCCCTGACGAGTATGAAAGCGCACTAAGAAGTGCCATGGTGCTCGTAGATGAGGAGGAAAGGCGTGCAGCCATACTGAGGCAGGCCGAGTACCTAGCGTCTAAGGTGGGAGGCAAGCCTCACCTGCCTGAGAAGCTCTTGGAAGAGTTGGTGTACATAAACGAGTATCCAACAGGGTTCATAGGGCACTTTAGTCAAGAATTCTTGAGGTTGCCTTCGTTTGTTCTGGAGACAGTAATGGTTCACCATCAAAGATACGTGGCGATAACGGATGAGGAGGGCAAATTGCTCCCATATTTCGTCGGATTTAGAAATGGCCCTGAAGAGAACATCTCGCAGGTAGTCATCGGAAATGAACGGGTTATAAGGGCTCGTTTCTATGATGCCCTGTTCTTCGTGGAAGAAGACCTCAAGAGACCTTTTGCAGATAGGATCCCTGAGCTAGCGAGGATATCCTTCTTGGGTAACTACGGAACTCTACTCGACAAAGCGCAAAGGGTCAAGAAATTGTTGTCGGTGCTAGGAAAGGACAACGACCCCGACTTGACAGCGTTGGCGGAACTCTATAACGCAGATCTGACCACCATGATGGTGCAGGAACTACCTGAGCTGCACGGCTTGATGGGGGCGTACTACGCGGGCAAGACAGGTGTTAAGCCGCAGATAGCTGAAGCGATAGCGGAAGTAGCCACGGACCCGTCGAATCAGTTGAGCGCGACTATAAAGCTACTAGACGCTCTGGATACCATGTTTGCAGGTTTCGACACAGGGTTTGTGCCGTCAGGTTCTTCGGACCCACTAGGGCTCAAGGGATTGTCCTTTGACGTACTGACGATCGCAGAAAAGTTCTTCCCTGAATACTCGGTGGAACAGCTTGTCACAAGATCAGCACATGTGCTTGATAAGCGAGAAATTGGGGACAAAATACTGGCTTTCTTTGAGGACAGGTTAGAAAGTTGGATTACAGCTGGCGAGGTTAGGGTGAGAAATGCGGTGCTGGATAGAGGTTTGAGTAAGCCCATCGGTGCGCTTAGGAGACTGGTTCAATTCTTGGATCGTTATTGGACTGGCCATAATGTACAGACGGTTGCATTAGCGCACCGCCGAACCAGGAACATAATACGTAACCAGCAGGGAGCTTCATTCGACCCTGCCTTGGGTTCTCCCAACGATTTAAGGCTGTATGAAGCTACCCTTAACGTTGACATAAAGATAGACCCTACAAGATTGAAGTCTGACAATGATTTAATGAATGTGCTGGAGTGCTTAGTTGTATTGAGCGAGGAAATTCACCATTATTTCGACAAGGAGCTGGTCATGGCGGAGGATGAGAAGGTGAGGCGAAATAGGATTGCGCTTCTCAGGCACGTAGACGATATGATGAGCCGAATTGCCTATTTTGGCGAGCTCGTAATTTAGGAGGGAAAGAGTTATGGCGAAGAGAGTCTATTTCTTTGATGATCCAGAACCAGTCGGACGAGAGCTTCTTGGTGGTAAGGGAGCAGGGTTGGCAGAGATGACAAGGATAGGTCTGCCAGTGCCGTACGGGTTCACGATCACCACCGAGGTGTGCAGAGAGTACTACGCTTTGGGCGGTAAGATGCCAGACGGTCTTAAAGAAGAGACTGTTCAGGCCATGCGCAAGGTGGAGGAGAAAACGGGTAAGAAATTTGGAGATCCGACGAATCCGCTCTTAGTTAGCGTGCGCTCTGGCGCAAGAGTATCCATGCCTGGCATGATGGATACCATCTTGAACTTGGGTCTCAATGATGAAACCGTTAAGGGCCTTGCTCGGCTTACCAGCAACGAGAGATTTGCTTGGGATAGCTATCGCCGCTTCGTAATGATGTTCTCCGATGTAGTCTTGGGCATACCCAAGGACGAATTTGAGAAGATCTTGGATGAAGTAAAGGAGCACGAAGGGGTCAAGTTTGATGCAGAGGTTTCAGCTGAGGGCTTGAAGCAAGTGGCTGAACGCAGCAAACTGCTGGTGGAAAAAGAACTGGGAAGGCCTTTCCCCCAGGATGTGTGGGAACAGCTCTTCATGGCTATTGAAGCCGTGTTTAGGTCTTGGAACAACCCGAGGGCTATTCTGTACAGGCAGTTGAACGGTATTCCCGACGACTGGGGTACAGCTGTCAACATCGTTGAGATGGTATTTGGGAACATGGGTGACGACAGCGGTACTGGAGTGGCATTCACCCGCAACCCCGCCACAGGCGAGAAAGAGCTTTATGGCGAGTACTTGGCTAACGCACAGGGTGAAGACGTCGTCGCGGGTGTTAGAACCCCCAAGCCCATTAAGGAAATGCAAAACGAGTGGCCTCAAACTTACCAGCAACTCCTTCAGGTCGCTGAGCTGCTAGAAAAGCACTTCAAAGATATGCAGGACATGGAGTTTACCGTGGAGCGCGGCAAGCTTTACATGTTGCAAACAAGAAGTGGCAAGAGGACAGCCGAAGCAGCGGTCAGGATAGCATCAGAGATGGCCCAAGAAGGTCTGATCAGCAAGGAAGATGCGGTGCTGAGAATAACACCTGAGGAGATAAACCGTCTACTTCACAAGAGGATCGACCACAAGGCAAAGGGGAACCCCGTAGCTGTCGGATTGGCTGCTTCTCCAGGAGCCGCCGTTGGTGAGGTCGTGTTCAGCGCTGACGAGGCCGTAGCGGAGGCGAATGCAGGCAAGAAAGTCATTCTTGTGAGGCCTGAGACCACTCCTGACGATTTGCACGGCATGGTAGCCGCTCAGGGCATACTGACTACTCGTGGAGGCATGACCAGTCATGCTGCGGTGATCGCCCGTGGTATGGGTAAACCTGCAGTCACAGGTACAGAGTCCTTGAGGTTAGACCTGGACAACGGAATCATATATGCCCCCAACGGAGTAGTCATAAAGAGGGGCGACGTCATAACCCTGGACGGTGGCACAGGAGAGGTGTTCTTGGGAGCCTTGCCACTGGTTGAACCTGAGATGAGCAAGTACTCTGAACAGATATTGGCTTGGGCAGATGAGTTTAGACGGCTTGGTGTTAAGGCTAACGCGGATACTCCAGAAGACGCTGCACTGGCTAGAAGTTTTGGAGCAGAGGGCATTGGTCTGACTAGAACAGAGCATATGTTCTTGGGCCCCGAACGGGTTCAGGTAGTGCAGGACATGATCATGGCTGAAACTTCTGAAGAGCGGATCAAACCTCTGGAAAGGCTACTGGAGCTTCAGAAGGGGGATTTCGTAGGCATTCTGAAGGCCATGGATGGGCTACCTGTGACTATAAGGCTGTTGGATCCTCCTCTACATGAGTTCTTGCCTGAACCAGGCGAAATAGAAGAACAGATCGAAGAAGCAATGAAGAGGGGTGCTAGCGAGAAAGAGATTGAGAAGTTGAACAAGCTCTTCAGGAGAGCCGTTCAGCTGCAAGAGCATAACCCCATGATGGGCTTCCGCGGATGCCGTTTGGGCATCGTGTATCCAGAGATATATGAGATGCAGGTAAGGGCAGTAGCTGAGGCCGCAGTGGAGCTCAAGAAGCAGGGATACAATCCAAGGTTCCAGATCATGCATCCACTCGTGGGCACCGAGAGCGAAATGAAGTTCTTGGCTGACATGACTCACAAGGTGGTCAAGGAGATCTTTGAGAAGGCCGGTGTGGAACTTGACTATAAAGTCGGTACCATGATCGAAGTGCCAAGGGCGGCGCTGGTGGCTGGCGACCTAGCCAAGTATGCTGAGTTCTTCTCCTTTGGTACAAACGACTTGACCCAGATGACCTATGCGTACTCTAGAGACGACGCTGAGGGCAAGTTCTTGGGCCACTACGTGGAGAAGGGCATACTACCTGAGAACCCGTTCATTACCTTGGACACCCAGGGTGTGGGCCGACTCATATCCATGGCCGTGACGGAAGGTAGACAGACCAGGCCTGACATAGAAATAGGTATATGCGGTGAACACGGAGGAGACCCAAGGTCTATTGAGTTCTGCCACCGTGCGGGACTTGACTATGTCTCGGCCTCCCCGTACCGCGTGCCCGTGGCTCGATTGGCAGCAGCCCATGCCGCTATAAAAGAGAAGCGCGGCGAAGTGTTCAGAGATAAATAGCTGCAAGGGGAATTAACAAAAGGGGGCCCAGGGCCCCCTTTTTTATGGGCCGGATACCCGGACTGTGAAATAAGGATAGGACACGCGTACGTATTTGTATAGCTTTAGATCACCGGCGTCAAACCTCACTGGTACGACAAGTTCGTCACCCAAGACGCGAGGGGGGAGTATGGTATAGTGTTGCTGCCCAAACTTACTCAATGCTGCGCTCAATCTTGATGCAAGCTCGCGGTCTGTAGGTGCGATTATGGTCCCCCTTTTTGTAGAGGCGTCTATGTAGTACCCCACTAGTCTACCTTGGAAGAACGTAAGCATGTTGAGTTCTCCTGACAACGAACATACTTGTACTGCAGTACGTACATCGGGAGACGTTTTAAGGAGGAACGCTCCGCTTTGACGTCCCAAATAGCCAATCGCAGCCAGTTGGCTTTGCTCATCGATGGCTAGGCTAGAAACCTTCAGATCTTTGAGTAGTTGCGATAGCGGCCTGTATTCGGCCGAGAAGATGCTGTTCAGGTCTACCAAGTTGGCCGGCGCTGATAAGTAGTTGTCCACCATAAGTTCGTCAAAGGAGACTAAGTACTCTGTAGGTGAATCTGCTACTACGTTTTCTACTGAAGGTTGCTCTGCTGAAGCAAGGAACGTGAAGTAGAAACGCTGCCGCTTTTCGGTTGGTTGCGAAAGTGTATGTCCGACTTTTGAGAAGCTTACAAAGTAAAGGTCTTTGCTCATCAGTTGATACTGATATAGGACATCAACGTAGTCCTCAGCTAATGCGGTGGTGTCGATTAGATTAGAAGACTCAAATCCCATGATAGCCAGTGGCAGGCCGATGTCATTCTCTGAGATGCTTCCAGCAATAGCACGTAAAGCCGGAACTGCCGTTTTTTCGTAACCAAGTTCCACGCCATACACGGTGCCCGCTTTGCCGCGCTGTACTTGCACGTAGAGGCTCTGAGTATTTGAGCTCCACCATACCCGTTCTATGTTGCCGTAAGCAGCGGGCAGGTAGTAAACCGTCAAAAAGTGCGCTCTCGATGGATCATAAACGTAGACTCTTGAAGAGACACCATCGGTATTTACAAAGGCGACCAAAGGCGATTTCTTTGAACAGGCTATCCTAGCAATGTTTCCGTTGAAGATAGCAGTCTCTTGATTCGTCATCAGGTCAAACTGGTAGAGGGAGTTTTCATTTTCTCCTGATGCCTGATACCTGATGAAGTAGATTTTTTGTCCGTCCTTGTCTAGGCAGGGGGATTGTCCATCGCCGAGTATTCTTTCATTCTTGGCTCCATCGATGGTCAGCAAGTAAAGGCCCCTTTCTTGGGCAGTCTCCTGAGGTACCAGGGGCTGCAGCTCATAAACCATTACATCGCCACTACTGGAAAGGTCGATGGAGACTATATCGTATGTGTCTTCCTTGATTTGAAAGAACTTCGTGGCGCTTGCTCGTTTAAGATCGATGACGTGCAGCTGGCCTGCCGATGTGTATGCCACGGCCATGTTGCCATTGGCGGAGACGGCAAAGTCCTCTACCTGATCAATCAAAGTAGTGCTTGTCCGTAATGCGGGTTTGTAAAGTACGAGTTTACCTTCGGCGCCTAGTTGGAGCACCACATCTTCGTGCCAATACGCTTTCTTCACATTGGTTCCAATGTCGGCTACTTTGTAGAAGCCTACTGGCAGCATGAACCCTGTGTTTGCATTAGCCTTAGCCCAGAGCAGGACAGTCAAAGCTAGCAAGGTAAGCACGACTGCATAGGCGATTGTCTTTTGGCGCCTGCTCATGTCTTTATGATAATCCACTTCTGAGTGCGGAGAGGATGAGCAGCAGTGAAGTGCAGCCCATTCGCAGTAATGTTAATCTATTAATGTGATGGTGAGATGACGAAAGCGGTTTATCCGGGCACATTTGACCCGGTTACAAAGGGCCACCTAGATATTCTGTTTAGGGCAGCAAATATCTTCGATGAAGTGGTCCTGTTGGTGCTTTCCAACGACAGGAAGAAACCACTGTTCACGCTGGAAGAGAGAGTCGCTTTAGCAAGAGAGGCCCTTAGGGAGAGTGAGTCGCCGAGCAACGTCACCGTAGACTGGCATGATGGCGTAACCGTACACTACATGCAGGCTCACGGCATCTACGTGATTGTGAGGGGATTGAGGGCTGTCAGCGATTACGAACAGGAGATTCAGCTCTTCTTGGCCAATAAGTACCTCGATCCTCAAGTGGAGACGGTTCTCATACCCACTAGCCTAAGGTATCAATTTGTCTCATCAAGCTTGGTGAAGGAGATGGCACAACTGGGGCTCAATGTCTCGGGATTTGTTACGCCTTCGGTGGAGAAAGCCCTCAAAGATAAGTTGGAGGTGAAGCGATGAAAATCCTCGTTCTTAATGCTGGAAGCAGTTCGTTGAAGTTTCAGCTGTTTGACATGACTGACGAGTCAGTCATGGCTAAGGGTATAGTAGAGCGTATCGGGTTGGATAACCCCTTCCTGAACTACACGGGAAGGGAGAAGGTCAAATTTGAGCGAAAAGACCCGGTCGACCACAAGAAAGCTTTGCAGTGGGTGCTAGAGGTGTTGGTGTCCGCTGATCATGGTGTCATAAAGTCGCTAGACGAAATCATGGCTGTGGGCCATCGAGTGGTGCACGGCGGGGAGAAATTTACGGGGTCGGTACTCCTGACTGACGAGGTAATAGCTGCTTTAGAGGAAAACAAGCAGTTAGCACCTTTGCACAATCCTCCGAACCTTATGGGCATATACGCCACGAAAGAAGTGTTGCCTCATGTGCCTATGGTAGGAGTTTTCGACACGGCGTTCCACTCCACTATGCCCGAAGAAGCTTACTTGTACGCTTTGCCAGTAGAACTCTATGAGAAGTTCCATTTGAGACGGTATGGTTTCCATGGCACAAGCCACCGCTATGTAGTGCAGGAGGCTGCACATCGCATTGGAAAGCCGTTGGATTCCTTGAAGATTGTCAGTGCGCACTTGGGTAATGGGGCGTCGGTGGCGGCCGTCAAATACGGAAAGTCAGTGGACACGTCCATGGGCTTTACACCACTAGAGGGTTTGGTCATGGGCACACGTTGTGGCGACATAGATCCCGCTATTCCCATATGGATGATGCGTGAGCTCAAGATGTCTTATCAGGACGTCGACACATTGCTAAACAAGAAAAGTGGAGTGTATGGGTTGGTCAGGGGACGTAGCTACGACATGCGGGACATAGAAGAATGGGCGGAAGCAGGAGATCAAGAGGCCATCAGGGCGCTGCGCATATACGCGTACCGGATAAAGAAGTACGTTGGCGCCTATGCGGCGGCAATGGGAGGCTTAGATGTCCTAATCTTCACGGCGGGCGTAGGAGAGAACTCCCCCATAGTCAGAGAAATGGTCTGCGAAGGGTTGGAGTTCCTTGGTGTCAAGATAGACAAAGAGAAAAACAACAGCCGTGGAGATGCTATCATAAGCTCTGACGACTCGCGGGTTGTAGTGATGAGCATTCGGACAAATGAAGAGCTCATGATAGCGCGAGACACTTACGAGATTGTGAGGCGATAAACATAGAAAAAGTTGTCCTGGATCTCAATCTAGTAAGGCGCGAGGGGGGACATTGGCGCCTTGACCTCGCATCGTTCAACGAAGCTGCGGGTTTTCCATACCGGGTGCGATCTCTGGAAGGCTACCTGGAGGTAGAACAGAGGGAGTTTGCGGAGTTTGGGGTGCTTGTGGACGCGGTGCTAGAAGTAGAAGTACCATGCGACCGGTGTGGAGAGCTGTACTGGCAAACAGTGGAACTGGACTTCGAGGAGGTATTCATTTTAGGTAGGGAACCGGAGCCTCAGGCAGGGGAGAAGCAGTTGACGGGAGAAGACGTTATGACTTTCTACTTCCCCAATGGCCGAGTAGATGTGGTAGAATTGTTAAGCGAGTACATTCTGAGCAGCCTGCCTGAGAGGCTTTTGTGCAGGCCGGACTGTCCAGGTCCCAAAGCAGTTTTGGATGAATTGGGATATGTTGATCTAATACTCAACGAAGGAGGTGCCGACTAATGGGCGTACCTAAGAAGAAACCAACGCGCAGAAGAAGGGATCAGAGAAGGGCTCATTTCAAGGCCTCAGTGCCCAATCTGATTGAGTGCCCTCACTGCCACGAACTGATACCTTCGCATACCGTATGCCCTAGCTGTGGCTGGTATGGCGGAAAAGAAGTATTGAAGGTAGCGGAAGAGAAGGAATAAAGACATGAAGGTTGCCCTTGACGTCATGGGCGCCGATCAGCCTGCTAAGGTTCTACTGGAGGGTGTCTACAGGTTCGCCGAAGACAACCCAAAGGTAGAACTTTTTGTTTTGGTGTCTCAGACTGAACAAGTTAGAGAGTTTGGATTGGTTAGGGCTGTCACGTGTCCTGAAGTCGTCTATCAGGAAGACGAGCCGACGGTCATATTGAGAAAGCGCAACAGTACGCTTGCCATGGGCTTGCAGATGTTGGCAGATGGCCAAGTAGATGCACTCATAAGTTTCGGCAACACCGGCGCCGTGGTGGTTGGGGGCGTTGCCTATGTGAAGCGCATTGAGCCAGGTGCACGCCCTGCTATTGCTATTGCCATGCCGTCGCTGGCGGGTAGGCCTTGGATATTGGTAGACGCGGGAGCTAACGCTGATGTGGATCCTGAAGATTTCGTCAACTTTGCTGCCTACGGCTGTGCTTACTTCAGCTCCTTGACAGGAACTCAGGCTCAAAGCGTGGCCATTCTGAACGTGGGCAAGGAATCCCATAAAGGATCAAGGCTGATTCAACAGGCAGCTGCTCTTTTGGCACACGATCCGCGTTACGCAGGATTCATTGAACCTGATAGGGTCTTGTGGCCCTCGGCCGACGTCATAGTAACTTGGGGCTTGATGGGAAACATTTTCCTGAAGAGCGCAGAAGGCACCTTCGATGCTTTTAGGTCCATCTTGAAGAAAGTGGCTACTGATAGCCTTGTAGGCAAGCTGGGTTTGGCCTTGCTGAAGAACAACCTCAAGAGGGAGCTGAAGAGGTTTGATTACACCAGTTACGGAGTTACACCAGTTTTGGGCTTGAGAGGCAATGTGTTCAAGGGGCACGGCAAGAGCGACCCAACAGCAGTATATAATGCTGTAAAGAGCGGCTTAATGCTTGCTGGAAGCGACACGGTCAACGCTGTTAAGGAGGAGCTATCCAAATGGAAAGAGAGAAAATCTTTAACGAACTAAAGAAAATACTGAAGGACACCGCACCAATAGTAGATGAGAAGATAACAATGGATGCCGATCTAGTAAATGACTTGAATCTGGACAGCCTAGACATGGTGGACATGGCATTGAGCGTCGAGCAGATCTTCGGCTTTGAATTCACCGATGAGCAGCTGAGGAATATAAAGACCATAAGGGACGTAATTGCAGTTATCGAGTCTCATATGTACACTAAATGAGGATTTACCCCATTTTTTTGGGCAACGCAGGTTGCCCGCAGAAATGCGTGTACTGTAACCAAGCGGCTGCGGAAGTCGTTAGGCCTTGGAAGGAATCTTTGGCAGAGGCTCTGAGCTACTTGGAAGAGAGCCAACTTACCTACGATGAAGTTGCACTGTATGGTGGGACACCAACTGCTTCAGAGTATCTACTCCGTGAACTTCTTGAACCGTTTAGACCGTTCTTGGACAGTGGGAAAATAGGGGGCATTCGATTGTCGACTAGACCAGATGCCATCACCGAAGAATCGGTGCAACTTATGACCATGGGCGGAGTCACGACGGTGGAGTTAGGCGTTGAGAGTTTTTCTGACCATGTGTTGGCTGAAAGCCAAAGGGGTTATTCAGTGGAACAGGTCTTGAAAGCTTACGAACTGCTTAAGGGGCGCTTCAAAGTAGTCTTCCAAATCATGTTTGGTTTGCCCGGAGAGAGTGACAGTGACCGTCAGCTTAACATCGATGAGACCCTGAGGCTGAAGCCTTGGGCTGTGAGGCTGTTTCCCACATTGGTGCTCAAGGGGACTTCACTGGAGGCGATGCATAAACAGGGCAAGTACACGCCTATGTCTGTGGAAGACGCCATTCATTGGTGCCGGAAGGCATACAATGCTTTTGTGGCCGAGGGTATTAGGGTAATACAAATAGGACTCCACAGTTCAGAGTTCTTGAGCTCAGAATTTGTGGCAGGACCTTATGCAGGAAATTTTGGAGAAATGGTGAGGGGCCGACCACATGGGAATGCTTGACGGTTTCAAGACCATATTCCAGAAGACTTTGTTGAAGGTTACTGGCAAAGCCTTGACACCGGAGCAAGAGGAAGAACTACTTTCGAGGCTCATCTCAGCAGACTTCAGCCTAAGCAAGGCCAGGATGCTCGTGGAGAAGATTAGAAACGAAGGGAATAGCCCTGACGTAGTCCGGAAAACACTGCTGGAAGAAGCACCTCCTGTGGAACCGCTGCGAGACGATTCTAAGCCCTTTGTGGCTTTTCTTGTTGGGGTCAACGGTGTTGGCAAGACGACCACTATAGCGAAGATGGCGCACTTGTATTCAAGTCGTGGGTTAAGAGTAGTGGTAGTGGGCGCTGATACATTTAGAGCTGCAGCGCAAGATCAACTGAGCTTACTGGTGGAGGAGTTGCCAGTGGTTTATGTGGGAGGAGAAAGGGGCTCAGACAGCGGTGCAGTGCTTTTCAGGGCGCTTGAAGAGAACAAAGACGCCGATGTGTTCTTAGTGGATACGGCTGGCCGAATACACACCTCAAAGGCGCTCATGGACGAATTGGGCAAGCTAATCAGGGTGAGTAAGAAGTTTTCTGCAGAGTATCCTCAGGAAGTGCTTCTTGTGCTGGACAGCACTCAAGGACTTCAAGGGTATCGCCAAGCCCTTTCCTTTGTTAAAGGTGCGCCCATAACGGGGTTAGTCCTCACCAAGACTGATAGCACAGCTAAGGGTGGCATGATTTTCTCCATATGGGACGAATTGAGGATCCCTCTAAAACTGGTGTGCTTTGGCCAGAAGCTCACAGACATTGATTACTACTCACCGGAGAAGGTGGTGGACAGCATTGCTGGTGCACGGGACTGAGGAACAAGATGTTCAGCTGATGCTCAGGGCGGCGGAGTTGGCTCTAGCCGAAATCCAGCAACAGTGGTTTGACCACGTGGACATTGAAGACAAGGGCGTAGACGATTTTGTCACTGAGCTGGACAGAAGGGTGGAAATCAAGGTCCGTGACTACCTCGTAAAGCATTCAGGATACGGTTTCGTGGGCGAGGAATGGGGTGTCGTCGCTGGTGGGGAGAAACAGTGGGTGCTCGACCCATTGGATGGAACGGCCAATTTCTCGGTACGGCTTCCTCTGGTGGCGGTTTCCTTAGCCTTGATGGAGGGAAGCAAGGCTTTGGCAGGAGTCGTAGGAGACGTGGCTACGGGAACCCTTTACTGGTCTGACGGAACATCCTTCTTCGTGGGAAACAGACAGTGGTCCAACTCCAGGAGTGAGAAGGAATTAGACAAGGCATTTGTCGGCCTGGGAACCCCGAGGCGTGACGATCCGTTATTTGAAAAGTACGGCGATTTCCTCGGCCGCATGCAGGTGAGATCCCTGAGGCTAAGGCTGTTGGGCTCAGCGGCGTTGGGTCTTGCTTATGTGGCAACAGGTGCATTGGACGTCTATGTGCAGCCCAAGTTTGGCATATGGGATGTGGCCGCAGGCCGTTTGTTGGTGAAGGCATCGGGTGGTGCAATTTACCAGGAGAGCCCAGGGGCCGTACTCATAGCAGGAAGAAATGAGGAGCTGGTAAGGCAGGTTAAGGACGCGTGGTATAATATCTTCCGCTGAAAGTTTGGGGGATCGTCTAATGGGCAGGACACAGGACTTTGGATCCTGGAATGGTGGTTCGAGTCCACCTCCCCCAGCCAATGGAAAGGGCTCCTCAGGAGGAGCCCTTTTTTAATTGTGGCTTCATATGTGCGGTTGTTATTCCGAAGAGATTAAAGGATAGGGTTCTGCAAAGCTGACAGGTAAAGACATAGAACTAACCCGACATCGGAAGGAGTATGGCGCGTGCGAAGGAGAATGATTGTCCAATCTGAGGCGTTGCAGGAGTACGAGACAAACTCTGCTTTCAGGAAGCATGTGCTTAAGAGGTTCTATGAAGATGTGGACAGAGTTGCTGACCTCTGGAAAATGCACTTGCGTAAGAGGGGTTTGAAGCCTAAGGAAGTTGACGAAATCGTGAGCCCAGCAAATCCTATGTTCGAAATAGATGCTTATCACTTTTGGATTAATAACTACATCACAAACTTATACCAGGAGTATCTCGACGCCCAGGAACAGGGAAAGACCAACAGTCAGCGCGGCATCTTTGGATAAATCGTGAAGGGGCCCTCAAAAGAGAGCCCCCTGCCTTGCTTACAGATTATAAGTTCAGTCCTCAGTCGCACTTACTGTATCCGCAATTGGGACACGTCCAACAACCTTCGACGCCTACCATGGGTGTTTGGCAAACAGGACATAGTACCACACCCATGCTGTTCAGTAGTTCTTGTACTCTTGCGTCGCCGTATACAGCTTTCATTATGTCAATTTGCTCCTTGTCAATCTTGGAAGGTCTAGACGCTGAAACCTTCTGTTCTGAAACCTCCAGGACGCTGCCGACAGACAAAGCAGTGGCGCTCTTAAGACCGTTTCCCAAGATGTTGAGGCCTTTGCTCACGGCCTCTTTTAGCGCAAGAGCAATGCCGTGAGCGGTACTGCGAAGCCCTTCTGGTGACAGCTTATAGCTGACGGGATCCACGGGCTGAGTAAGTTGGTCTACGATTTCGTCCAGCGGTATGCCGTACTGAAGAGCTATGGACACCAACCTTGCTATTGCTTCTATCTCTGCGGGCGCCACGGAACCACTAGCGTTCGTGAAGACTTCGATGGGCCTTCCATTCTCGTCCACGTTAACCGTCACGTACAGTGTACCCGTCCCTGTCTTAAATTTCTTTGTGAAGCCCGTCAGCACTTCGGGGCGCTTCGGGAAAATACGCTTGGGGGTTGCTTCGCGTTCTTCACCTTCAGTGGTTGCAGCCTCTGCTGTCTGCGTTGTGGCAGGTACGTTCAACACTTGCAGTTCCAGTGACTTGTCCCTGTAGATGGTAATCGACTTTGCTCCTAACTCATACGCCATCAAGTACACCCGCTCCACGTCGTCTGGGGTTGCGGTGTTAGGCATGTTCACGGTTTTTGAAATGGAGCTATCTATGTTTTCTTGCCATGCGGCCTGCATGCGCACGTGCCATTCTGGTGATACTTCAAGTGCAGTAGGGAATACGGCTCTTATGTCTTCTGGGATGTCTTCTAGGTCGCGCATGCGCCCTTCGTTGTCCACTATGCGTCTCAACAAGTCTTCGCTGTAGAGGCCCCGTTCTTGGAGTACATCAGTCAGTGTGCTCTGCACTTCGAAGAATGCGCCAGCGGTGATCTTGCGTTCAAATGCTAAGGCAAAATAAGGTTCAACCCCGCCGTTCACATTAGCTAGTATGGACAACGTTCCTGTAGGCGCTATGGTCGTAACCGCCGCGTTTCTCATGGGGATACCCATGGCGGCCCACTTGCTTCTGCTGTAAAACTCGAAGACACCACGCTCCTCAGCTAGCTCGCGCGATGCCAAATGGGCTTTTTCTCTTATGAAGGCTCCTACTTTACGGGCCTCTTCTACGGCTTCGTCTGAATCGTAGGGAATACCCAGAAGTGAGAGAGCATCAGCCCAACCCATAACACCTAAGCCTATGCGCCTTGCCTTCTTGGCGTACTCCTCTAGTTCAGGAATTGGGTAATCGTTGGCCTCGATTACGTTGTCGAGCAGCCTGACGCCGACACGGACGGTGTGTTCAAGCTTGTCCCAGTCCCATTCGTATGTGTCACCACTGCGCTTTAGCATGTGCTTCAGGTTTATGGAGCCAAGGTTGCACGAACCGTAAGGCGGTAGTGGTTGCTCTCCGCAAGGGTTAGTAGCTTCGATCGCACCGCTGTCCAAGTAGTCCATGTCGTTGATTCGGTCAATGAACATAATACCGGGATCCCCGGTTCGCCAAGCGTTTTCGACTATCTTGCGCATGACTTCCCTAGCACTTAGCTCGCCTACAACTTCGCCCGTATGCGGAGCCACTAGCTTGAAGTTTTCGTTGTTGTAATAAGCTTTCATGAACTCATCAGTGACTGCTACTGATATGTTGAAGTTGTGCAAAGGGCCTTGACCGGAGACGTTTTCTTTCTTGGCATCGATGAACTCCAAAATGTCAGGGTGGTGTACGTTCAAGACGCCCATCTGAGCGCCACGCCGTTTTCCACCCTGAGCTACCACGTCTACCATCACGTCGTAGATGCGCATGAAGGAGACTGGCCCCGACGACTTTCCTCCGCTACTCTTCACTAGTGAATTTTTGGGACGCAAGCGGCTGAACGAATACCCAACGCCTCCGCCAGCTTGCATGATTTTCGCCGCGTCCCACAGGGTCTTGAAAATCCCATCAATGCTATCCTCTATAGGCAATACGATACAAGCAGACATAAATCTTCTGCCTTTGTACTTGGGATCCTTGGGTAGGCCGGAGTGAAACAGAGTAGGTGTGTTGGGGAGGAAGTCGCGTTTCCACATTACATCAAAGAAAGACTTTTCCACTGATTCTATCTTGGACTGATCAGCTCCCCACGTGGCTTCTATGTCCGCTAGGCCTCGTGCTACACGGTGAAACATTTGTTCAGGGGTCTCAACGATGTTGCCTTCTTCATCCCTAAGCAGGTACCTCTGTTCAAGTACTTTTAAAGCTGTCTCACTCCACTGGATTTCCATAACTCATCACTCCCTACTCGAACAGCTTGTTCAGTTCTTCATCAAGAATCCGACCAACTAGATCTCCGTCTGCTTTGCCCTTAAGTTCCTTCATCAGAGACCCCATTATCTTGCCACGGTCCTTAACGCTTGACGGTCTGATTACTTCAATGGCTTGCTTCACTTTTTCCCTTATTTCCTCTTCGGAAAGTTGCTTTGGCAAATACTCCTCAAGAACGGCTAGTTCTGCTAACTCCTTTTCTGCCAACTCTTCGCGTCCTGCCTGGCGAAACATGGTAATAGCTTCCTTGCGTTTCTTGACCTCTCTTTGGATGGCCTGTATGACATCGTTATCATCAGCCTGTTTCATCTTTTCGACTTCCAAGTTTTTGATGGCGGTCACAATGGACCTAATGACTTCTAAGCGAAGGGAATCTTTAGACTTCATGGCTTCTTTTAGATCGTTCTGCACCTTTTCTTTCAGCGTCATGTGACTCAAACCCCTCTCACTATTCGTTTGTAATATAATGGTAGCATCAAAAAACCGCCAAAGCGTAGCAGGGAGAAGAGGGGTTGAGACCATGGGCCACCGTGTTTTCTTGGAGGGTATCTGCAGCTTGGAGGTTGAAGGCGATCGAACTTACTGGGAAGCGCTGAGAAGCTCCGATGCTTTCGACAGGATAGTGGAAATGGAAGAGGCTGTGGCACTTCACGCAGGCGGAGAGGTAATACCCCTCAAAGCTGTTGTCAACCGGGACGGTGCGGTAAGGCTGATCCGACGGTCTTCTGTGCTGGGGCAGAGGATTGCGGAGCGTACATCGCTTTTCTTAGTTGGGTTGGCGGCCTACCGGTTGTTCGGCCCAAGACCGCTTAAGGTTAAATACTCCTACGGCCCCGGCGTGTTCTGTAGTTTCGATGAACCCCTCAGAGAAGAAGAGGCTGAGCAGCTAGAGGAAGAGGCTAACAGGCTAACTTCAGCCCATTTGGAGATTGAGTACAAACAACTAGATAGTTTGGCTGGACTGGAAAATGCCTTCGTCAGAGGTCGCGCTAGCCTAGATAGGTACGGTGTCAAGGCCTGTGACGTTTATCAAGTAGGCGACTACGCCGAGGTTTCATGGTTACCCATGCTCCCCAACACAGGTTTGGTCAGGGGTATAAGCATAGTCAATTATCCTCCCGGTTTTGTGGTTGTCCCAGCAGACAGAGAGTTCAGGGAAATACCAAAACTGTTTCAAGCTTTCTTCGAATATGATCGGTGGCTTAGCGTGCTAGGCATAGAGACAGTGTCAGACATCAACCGCATGGCAAGGACAGGTGAAATTGTTGAACTCATCAAAGCGGCTGAGGCTTTGCACGAGAAGAAGATTTCGTACATCGCTGATGAGATAGCAGAACGACGGGTGCGATTGGTGTTGGCTGCGGGCCCTTCTTCTTCAGGAAAAACCACTTTTTCTAGACGATTGGCTGTTCAGCTCAGGGTAAATGGTCTCAAGCCTATAAACATGGGGACCGATGACTACTTTGTGTCTCGTGACCGCACGCCACGTGACGAAAAGGGCAACTACGATTACGATGCTTTTGAAGCCCTTGACCTGGAGGCCTTATCTCGTGACCTTAGGCTGCTCATGGCAGGAGAGGAGATAGAGCTCTGCAAGTATGATTTCGTGAAGGGGACAAGGATACCTACAGGCAAAAGGGTTAGACTTCCCGAGGACGGCGTGCTCATTCTTGAGGGCATACACGCTCTGAACCCCAAGACTACGGAAGCCATACCTGCACACCAGAAGTACAAGGTATACGTTAGTGCCCTTGCGCACCTCAACTTGGATGAGGTCAACAGGACCTTTACTACTGATGCAAGGCTGGTACGCAGGTTGGTGAGGGACAACTTCTACAGGGCTTACCCTGCACAGGAGACCTTGAGGCAGTGGCCCATAGTCAGGCGAGGGGAAGATCGGGGCATATTCCCATTTCAACAGGAGGCTGATGCGTTTTTTAATAGCGCTCTTCCTTATGAATTACTAGTTTTGAAGCCCTTTGTGGAGCCGTTGCTCATGCAAGTCCCTGATACAGCTTGGGAATTTACCGACGCTTGGCGGCTGAAACAGTTGCTTCGCTACTTTGAGTCCGTGACGTCGGCGTTTGTGCCCAGTACCTCTATACTCAGGGAATTCATCGGTGGAAGTGCTTTCGACGTGTACTGATTTTGCAGTTTGGATTCAGAATTATGTAAATAAGGGAAGGGGGTATTGGCATGCTTAGAGAGTTCAGGGAATTTGTTATGAGGGGAAACGTAGTGGACTTGGCAGTCGCAGTTATCATTGGTGCAGCGTTTGGGCAGGTTGTGAATTCGTTCGTTAATGACATCTTGTCTCCTATCCTGGGGTTATTGGGTGGTTTGCCTGACTTCTCTGCATGGAAACTGGGCCCTGTGGGCATCGGTGGCTTCTTGAATACCATTGTCAACTTCTTGGTGATCGCTGCTGTCATATTCTTCGTGGTTGTCAAGCCAATGCAGCATATTCAAAAGATGGCGGCTCAAAAGAAGGCAGCAGAAGTAGAACCAGCTCCGCCTGCTGAGAGTGAGGAGACCAAGATTCTGAAAGACATATTGGAGGAGCTCAGAAAGAGGAACGCATAGACTCCTCTCGACTCGAATCATAGGTGTGGCCTAACCTCCCTATGCACGCTTGTGTCGGTCGTGGTGTTGGGTTCTATGGTGCTTGCTTTCACAGTTATAATTGAACTAAGCGTGCAAGGGGAGGTTGTTGGATGATACCGTGGGTGGTACTTGAAAGGTTGTTCTTATATTACACGTATTTGGAGTCACTGCCTCCTGAGGTAGAGTGGGTGTCGTCTCAGATGCTTGGCGACGCTTTGGGCATCTCTGGAGACTTGGTCAGAAAAGATATGACGTACTGTACTACTAAAGGTAAGCCGAGGCAGGGTTACCCTGTCGGCCAGCTTCGCGATCACTTGAGGGAGATGCTCAAGTTGGATTTGCCCGTAAACGCAGTACTTGTTGGCGCAGGGCGTCTTGGTTCGGCCTTGGCGAACTACCCCGGATTCAGGCGGCACAACATGCATATACTGGCGGCCTTTGATGTTGATCCCGCGAAAGTAGGGACGCACGTGGGCGACGTGCCGGTTCTTCCCATTACCGAACTAGAAAGTTTTGTAACAAGAAACGACGTGTGTTGCGGCATCATAACGGTCCCTGCATCTAGCGCCCAAGAAGTAGCTGATATGCTGGTTCGTTCAGGCGTCAGGTCGATCTGGAATTTCGCTCCTGTGTCGTTGAGAGTACCTCACCACGTGGTAGTGAGAAACGAGAATATTATTGAAGGCTTTATCCTATTGCGGATACAAGCTCTGGAGCAGTAGCTACCAAGTAAGAGAGGAGTGATTTGATTGGACAGGCATGAAATCATTGCAGAAGGCTTACACTATGCTGGTACGTTGGCAGGACAGAAGGCATTGACTGCACCCAAGGGTTTAGGCCGTGACAGCGTCGAAGTAAAGCTCATCGAAGACAAGGAAACCTTGGGCGCCATTTTAGAAAAGGCTGGAAGTTACGGGGAACGTTGGCCTTTCTTTACACGCGACGTTCAGACTCTTAAAGACAAGAAGTTCGCTTTGCTTCTTCTTTACGCAGAGAACAAGCCGACGGGGTTGAATTGTGGATTATGCAAAAAGGACTGCAACGCAGCGAACAGCGGAGAGGTGTTTTGCGTCTTTTCTGCGCTAGATTTGGGTATTGCGCTTGGGGTGTCCGTGGACCTCTTGAGGGAGCTCGGCGTCGACAACAGGATTCAGTGGACTTTGGGTGAGGCGTGCAAGGATGTGGGCCTGTGCCCTAAGGACTCGGTGGCCATAGGGATACCAATGCACGTGAGTAGCAAGAGCATTTTCTTTGATCGATTCTGGTGGAACACGAAGAGATAATGCTCGAAAAATGAGAATTCTCTTAACCGGCGACTGGCATCTGGGTGCGAACACTTGGCGCCAGAAAACAGTAGACAGGACTCCTGAAATACAGTCCTGCTTGACAGAAATCTTGGAGTTCCTAGAAGAATCTAAGTTGCAGGGTAGGCCTATAGAGCTCGTCTTAATGTCTGGGGACCTAGTCCATTATTGGGTCCCCATGGAGGCGGACAAACAGAAGTGGTTGTTGGACTACCTGTATGACATATCGTCTTACGCACCTTTTGTGGCCGTATTGGGGAATCACGATTGGAGAGGTCTCACGAGCATTGACAAGTTTGCTCGAGCGAGGAACGTCCATGTGGAGGACCGCTTCCGTAAGCTCTCCATAGAGGCTGGCAGCCGTTCGGTAGGCATAGTAGTGCTACCATACTTCGATGCTAGGCGCATGCTTAGGGAAGCTGGTAGTGAGGGACTGGTGGGAGCTAGAGAGAGAGGAAAGCAGGTCGTCATCGATAGCTTGAAGCGGGCACGGGACGAACTGTCGGGCAATGACTATGTCGTGCTCTTGGCTCATGGCGCGGTGGAAGGATTTGCGTACACTCAGGTTGGTGGCAAGGACGTGCCCATACCGGTGGAGGTCTTGGATCTGTTCGACTTTGCATTCTTAGGGCATATTCACGACCACGTGGAAGTGCGTTCGAGGCAGACTCAGCGTCTCTTAGGGTGCTACCCGGGCGGCGTGGCAAAACTGGATTTCGGTGAAGAGAAGAGTCAGCAAGGTTTTTGTATGGTGGAGTTGAACAGGGGACAGCAACCAATTGTTGAATTCAGAAGTTTCAGGCACCAGAAGGCGTTGAAGACCTTCTGGGCTGAGAACGTGTCTGGCCAACTGCTTGAAGAGTTGAATAGCTTTACAGGATACGCCAAAGTAGTATTGAGAGGGAGTACGCTGAGCGAGGCTCAACGTTTGTATCAGATAGAATCGGTGGTAGCTGTCGACCTCAGGGCGGAAGAGCGCAAGGAAGGCGAGCACGAACAGGTCACGTTCATGAGCGTCGAAGAAGCGTATGTGCACTATCTCGATTTGGAAGGAGTAGAAGCACCACTTAGGAAGGCTCTTATAGACAAGTTTCTGACATACATGGATAAGGCAAGGGGTACCTTATCGTGAAACCAATACGCCTTCGAGTAGAGAATTTCTTGGGCCTACGCGAATTGGATTTGGAATTCCCAGAGCACGGCGTTTTCGTAATTACAGGGCGAAATGGCGCAGGCAAGTCTTCCATACTTGAAGCCATGTACTTTGCGTTGTACGGTATACCTCTGAGGGCATCTAGAGCTAGCAGCACTCTTATCAATAGGAATGCTGCCCACAGCACTGATAGGCCTGCAGAGGCCCGCATAGTTTTCGTTTTCAGTCAACATGGCTCCACGTACGAGGTGCAGAGAATACTAAGCAAGAAGGTAAGGGGCGACTCCGCAGAACATGACGCCGTACTTTACCAAGTTCGTGACGGTATAGCAAGACCATTGCAGAGCGGAGTGGAGAAAGTCAATCGAGCTGTAGAGAAAATCCTTGGGTTGAAACCGGAGGTCTTTGCTAGCACGGTACTCTTGGGGCAAGGCAAGGTAACTGAATTGATCGAGGCCAAACCAGAGAAGCGGAGGGAGATTTTTGACTCCATATTGGAGACAGAATACTTGGATAGGGCTGTAGGGCTGGTAAGAGAGGATTTGAGGGCTGTTGAATCGGAGGTCACTGCCATAGAGGACCAAATAAGTGCGTTGCGCACGGAGAGGAGTTCACATGAGATTTCCCACCAACTCAGCGAAGTTGAAAGATCTGTGCAAGAGGCTGAAAGGCAACTCTCCGTGTGGCAAGGCAAACTGGCGAACTGGCAGCAAATAGAATCTTTGCGCGCTGAGATCTCGGAGTTAGAATCTAGAGCTACTACAGTCGAGCAATCTTTAGGGGACCTACGGCGAAAAGCTGAAGAAGACTTGAAGATCAGAATTGCTAAAGCCTTGGCACTCGAATTCAGCGATTTAGACCAGTCTGCCAGGGAAATCGAAAGAATCGTAAAAGAAATAGATCAAGCTAGGGTTCAGTCCCAGAAGATGACGTCTGAAGTGGAAAGGATTAAGCTTGAATTAGCAAAGAACAAAGAAGAACTTACCACACTAGGGAAAACTGATGAACTGCTTGAGCGTAGGGGACAGCTTAGCGCCCGTCTAATCGATTTGGAAGCAGAAAAGTCAGCCCTACAGGTTTCTTACGAGAAGCTGAAACTATGCCTACAGGTTTCGAACGAGGTCAGGAAGCTTGCGTCCGATCTACGGGTCTTGGAGAACCGGGTGAGCCCCATACGGCGGAAGGTAGAAGCTTTACGCAACTCGTGGTCGCTGATAGAAGATTTCTACGAAAAGATCGGCGAACTGTCGGAAGCTGAGTCCGACCTAGAACGAATCAAAGCCGAAGCTGCAGCTGCAAACCACGAGCTCAAAGAAGTTAGAAAGAAGATGAAAGAGTTGCTCGAGGAGTTTCCCGACGCTGTGATCGCTTTTTACACCAATCAATTGCTGTCGGCTCTCGAGCTCCATCAAACATGCCCTATATGCGGAAACGAAATCATGGAGTTTGCACAGCATACCGTTCCTGACGAGGCGCTCTTGATGTTTAGGAGTTTGGAACAAAGACGCCTTTACTTGGATGAAGTCTTAGATGAGCACCGCGGATATGAGAGTGCTGTCCTCGCAAGAAAGAAAGTCCTAGAGAGAGAAATAGACAAACTGAAGATTAGATTCCAGGAATTGACGGGGGATTCACTAGAAGAAGCAGAGTCGTTGGAGATACTCGAGGAGAGAATCAAAGGATGGCAGAAGGAGATAGATGGCATAACGCAGCAAGCCCAGTACTTACAGCAAACCATTGAGGCAAAGAGAGAACAGCTTCGAGAATTATCGAAGCTTGTGCGCTCGGAGTATGGGGCCTTGCTTCAAAGTGTGGTTGGCAGAGGCAAGAAGATCTCTGAACGCATAAGGGAAGCAGAGCAAGAGATTCTTGATCTCAGGCAGAGGCTCGCGGAAATAGATGCGGCCATAGAGAACAATACTGCTAAACGACAGGCCTTGGAGAACAGAATCTCTTCAAACGAGACGTTGCTTCAGGTGACCACAAGGCAATTGGAAGAAATTAGCGAAACTATCAGGGAAAAGGAACAGCTTTTGAACTCGCTTCAAACATCGACGGCAAAGCGTCGGTCTGCTTTGGAGGTAAGGCTCGCAGAAGAGGGCATAAGTCTTGCAGAGTTTGCCACTTACAGGAATAAGCAGGAGTTTGGAGCACTTGAGCGGGTCCAGAACCTAGAAGGACAAGCGGCCCAGTTAAGAAAAACGCTGGAGCAGAAGCGTCAGCAGCTGGCGTCAGTGCCAGTGGATGTTGTAGAAGGTGTGGATGTAAAGAACGAGTTCGAAAGATGGAATGTGGAATACAAGAAGCTTCTTCAGAGGCAGGGTGAATTGAGGGCCGCTCTCGATCAAGCTTTGGCTAGCGAAGAAAAGATAACTGAGTTGGAAAGACATCTAAGCAAGAAGTTGGCCGAGCGCGAAGTATTGGCGACCCTGTCTAAACACCTGGGAGCGAAGGCTTTTCCAGACTTCTACCGCAGTGTGATGATTACTGAGATCATAGATGCCGCTTCAGGGCTTTTGGGCGAAATGACTGAAGGGAGATTCTCTTTGGCTTTTGAACCAGAGACATTCAGGTTCGTGGTTTTTACTGACGAGGGACAGGCTTCAGATACGCACTTGCTAAGTGGTGGTGAAAAGGTGCTGGTCTCGTTGGCCGTGGCTTTTGCCATAAGCCAGCACTTTGCAGGTTCTCTGGAGTCCATATTCGTGGATGAGGGGTTTGCTCAGCTTGACAAGGACAACAATACGAGACTGGCTGAATATCTGCTGAATTTGGAGGATGGAGCAGTTTTGGTAGGAATTATCACGCATTCTGAGGAATTTGCTGTGAATTTTAACCGTCGATTGTTCGTATCCAATGGGAGGGCGGCCTGGGCTTGAGGAACGATACCATAACGTTGCTCAAGAGGTTGAAGTTGGATCGCAACTTGCAACAGTCGATGGCCTATGAAGGCCCTGAGTCTTGGGACGCGGGTCGGCCTTTGGCAGAACAAAACGTTGGTGAGGTGGAAGTGCTTTCCTGCACTCCACTAAAGCAACCAAGTTCTTCGGTTCACTTGGCAGTTCTGACAGGCGGTAAGGCCCTAGTGTTTGTGGACGGAGTTCAGAGGATTCTGTTCAGAAAAGTCTTAGACGACCTCACGCGTGTGTATTTGGTTGCAATGGCCGCAGCTGCGGTAGAAGTGTGGCCTAGGGGTAGGTTGTTGACGAACACCCTGAGGAGGGAGTTGGTGCTGTACGTGCCGAGCCACTTAGGGGAAACGCCGTCGGAAGACGCGTACAATGGCATGGACTTTAAAGTACGCACGTATGACGCTCAATCGGCCGGTGAGACACTCGGAGGCTTGGTGAGCAACGATAGAGATGCGCTGGAGTTTCAGGCTATGAAAGCAATGAGCACGTCTCTTGACAGCGTCGGCATGTTATTTAAAGATGGCCCTTTGAAGATGTTCTACCCGAGTGATTTATGGCCTTGGCCAGTGGGTTTGGTCAAGTCTCTTGAACCCATACCCAACGCTGAGCTCTTTCTTGAGCACGTGAAGCAGCTGAAAGTAGGGCGTGTTAGCTCGTTACTTGAAGTCAAGAGCGGAGATGGTGGCTTCAAGAAGTTTGTGGCCTACTTGCGGCTACTGGACGTGGGCAGTGAATCATCGATGGAGGGTTTGGTGAGACTGGATTTTGTCGGCGCAGACCTCCCTACGGTCAGTACTGTGGCAGAGAAAGCCGTTGAAGCCGTGGTCAATTTAGCTAGGGTGGGGCCCTACTCTAGATCTCCTTATAACGTGCTGGCTGTGGACTGGTTGGAGAAGAGGCTTAGAGAGTTGCTTCCAGACGCAAATCTGGTGGCCCTGGACTTAGCAAGGAGGGTGAGGAGCCTTGGCTGAAGAAATGGTGGGTATTGTAACGGGTATGAAGGAGAACTCGCCAACAGAGTTCTGCGTGCATTTGTTTTCTGAGCAATCTGAACCCACGGTTCGTATTGGTGACATTGTACGCGTTGCACTGCAACACAAGGGGCGAGTGGTGACATACTACGGCATAGTCAACGACATAACCAGCCAATGGGACAGAGATGTGGATTCTGGATTCAAAGAAAGAGCGGTTTTCGATCAAATAATGCCTGGCAACAAGTTCTTCCTGGCTCGTGTGGCAGTCTCGAGAGCTGTGTACCCTGACAGAGAAGTTTTTGATGAACCCCTCATGGTTCCTTCGCCGGGGACACCTGTCTTTTTGGTGCGTAGTTACGAAGAAGTGGAACGAGCATTGCGTTTTGATGAGCTGAAGAAGCGAGGGTCTCACTTGCCCGTGGGTGTCATGATCAATGAGCAACCCGCGTACATTGACTTGAGCTTTGTTCTCGGAGAAAATGGTGCGCATGTCAACATAAGCGGTCAGTCAGGGGTGGCTGCTAAGACCAGCTATGCCACCTTCTTGGTGGCTGCCATGATTCAGAAGGGAGACAAGGAGAACAATGCCTATGCCCAAGCTCTGAGGAACGGTCGGTACATCGTGTTCAACGTAAAAGGCGAAAGCCTTTTCTTCTTGGACTGCAGGCATCCCGACTGGGTTAGGGCAGAGGAGTCGCAAGTGGAAATATGGCAGAGAATGTATAGATCCATGGGTTTGGATCCTGATTGGACGTTTCCCAAAGACAGGGTCATGTACTGCTCGTCACCCAAAGGTTCAAAGCTGCCTGAGTTGGACAAGCCAGACCTCAAATCGCGATTCACCAACACTAGCGTTTACGGATGGGATTTCATTGATGTGATCAGATATCGTCTGCTGGAGTTAGCCCTTGACCAAGAAGAGTTGGCCATGAGCCAGAACATGCAATTGGTCCTATTTGCCATACAAGAGAAACTGGAGGAACTTCTAGAGGAGTTCATTAATGACGTAGAAAGAGTGGAAAGGGAGCTACAAAAAGGCAAGACAAATGGTCAAGGGGTGTGGGAGGATTTGGCAAAGGCTATAGAATCGATTCACTTTCCGCTCCCTCCTGATAGATACGAAAAAGCAAGGCAGGTCCTATATGCTTGCAGGAAAGATCCTGAACTGATCTTAGCTGAGTACGGGTTGCCTGAGACTGTAGATCAGCTAACGGAGTATCTGAAACGCGGTGCATTGGCGAAAGACGAGGATTACGAGGATCGAGCGGTAGCCGAGTGGGCCAAAGTGATGAGTGAAAACGACATAGGACGAGCCACTATGTTTGCAGTAATCAGGCGGCTGAAGCTCGCTAGGAAGCAAGGTTTGGATAGATTGTGGAGGCCTATGCCTCATTGCTTGGCGGGAGAGCTTACTAGTGCCCCGCAATTCTCATACAGGATCACAGCAGCCTGGGACCGCCCAGGGGGAGTGACTGTGATTGACATATCCAAGTTGCATTCATCTATGCAGTCATTCGTGGTGGGCGCTGTCTTGCGGCAGGTCCTAGAAGCAAAAATGGCGAATCCGAACGCCTCTCAGCAGCCTGTGTTCGTCTTCTTAGACGAGCTGAACAAGTACGCACCGAGGATGGAGGGAACTGCAATGGTCAAGCTTTTCAGGGATGTGGCTGAACGAGGGCGTTCATTTGGCGTAATCCTGATAGGAGCAGAACAAACTGCGTCTCAGGTGGACTTCAGGGTAGTCACCCAGAGCTCTACGACTGTGGTGGGGCATCAGAAGGCAGCAGAGCTGAGCCATGACGAGTACAAGCATTTGTTGCTTAGGCAGAAAGAAATGTTGTCATCGGTGGGCCCCGGCGTGGTTTTTGTGGATCAGCCGTTCTTGAGGGTTCCTATCATGGTTAAGTTCCCCATGACACCGTGGTCTACCAAGGAAACTAATGAGTGTGAAAGCGCTTCGGGCGATTTGGCACAATACTTGTAAGGGGGTGTTGACATGGTTACGGACTTGCACGTGGAGCTGGTAAAGGAAATACGGGAACTGAACAAGGTCAGGGACTGGAATGCGTTCTTGGAGGGGGCCGAGGAATTTGTGCAGGGCCTCGAAGACGAGTTCCCAGAAGACGAACTGTATTTCAGCGCGGAAATGCGCATATACTCTGGGATGAAGGTAGGAGATCTCGTCTTGGCTTCAACACTTTACGATGTGGCGCCCGATGAAGTAGAGCGAGTGGTGTTGCGTTTGCAGGAATGGGCATCTCAAAACGGTTTCACGGTGGGTGAGGTTTCACTCGAAATGCCATCAGAAGCTGCGGTGGAGTTGGATCTTCAAGGTTTGATTGCCCGATCCGGTGTTCGTCTAGTTATGGAAAAGGGAAAAGTGGGAGTAGCTCTTGTCCCTGCGTCGTTAGACAATTTCTCTGCCGTTTTGCACCAGATAACCTCGGCTTTGAAGGGGCAAGTGTACTAAGGGGTCAAGGTACGCTTTATCTGGTCAGAAGCTTCTTTGCCTGACCCATCGAGAGCGTATATAAGTATGTTCAGTGTGGATCCCTTTTCTGTAGGCAAGCGAGTGAGTTTGTACTTAAAAGTACCATCAAAGTCGGTTCTAAGTAGCATTATTGGCCGATCATCGGCCCAAAACACCACATAGTAGGCTCCAGCTTTGCCTTGTTTGCTCACTTTTCCGCTGAACACCACCCAATCAGCTTTGGATACCGTTTCGTTGGTGGGGTAGGTCAGCTCAAGGCTGAGGGTTCTTGATGCAGTGGCTGCTTGCGTAGGAGTCAGGATTGGAGACACATAGAGTACGGTACTACTAGTCTGTTGAGTAGCAGTACAGACTTCTTGTGTTACAGTTACTGTCTTTACAATAGTTTCTGGTTCGCAACTCCTGTGAAGTACAGTAGGGCTGCCGGCGATAACCAAGAGCGAGCCAATGAAGAGTCCTAGCGCAAACAAGAGTATGCCAGACACACTTTTGCGTGCCCTTGGTCTCTCAGGATAGTACATAAAAACATTTTACCAAAGAGGCCCAACGGCAGTTGTAGAATTATGACTATGAAGAAGGGCAAAGTGGTTCTCGCAACTGGAAACAGGGGCAAAATGAAGGAGATCCAGGAAATACTGGGAGGCTTGGTGGAATTGGTGGCTTACGAAGGTGAGCTGCCCGAGGAAACGGGTTCTACATATCGGGAGAATGCCTATATCAAGGCTTGGGCTGCTCATAAAGCGACCGGGTTACCCGCTGTGGCTGATGATTCGGGGCTAGAAGTAGATGCATTAGGCGGAAGGCCAGGCATACACAGTAGCCGGTTCATGGGATTGACTACAGACCAGGAGCGTTGCAAAAAGCTGCTTGAGCTGCTTGAGGGTGTTCCTTGGGAGCAAAGGACTGCAAGGTTTAGATGTGTCGTATGCTTCGTAGACCAGAGTGGCGAGGCCACGTTTTTCGAAGGTACGGTCGAGGGCTATGTGGCGCTCCAGCCAAAGGGTGATAACGGCTTTGGGTATGACCCTGTGTTTTACTACCCACCGCTTGATAAGCATTTTGCAGAATTGCCTGCGGACGTTAAGAACAACTGCAGTCACAGGGCGATAGCCTTCAGGAAATTGAAGGAGTTTCTTGCTGATAGGAGGGAGTTTGCATGAACAACCGCATGGAGCCTCAATACAACCCAGAAGTAGAGGCGTATTGGTCTAATAAGTGGAAGGAAGATCGCGTCTTTGCAAGTCAAATTGAACCTGGCAAACCTAGGTTCAGCATGGTTATACCTCCGCCCAACGTAACAGGCTCTTTGCACATAGGGCATGCGCTCAACCTGTCGATTCAAGATGCTGTAATCAGGCACATGAAGATGAAGGGTTTGAATGTATGCTGGGTGCCTGGCACAGACCATGCGGGTATAGCTACGCAAAATGTGGTGGAGAGGGATTTGTTGAAGGAAGGTATAAGCAGACATGATATAGGTCGCGAGGAATTCTTGAAACGGGTGTGGGATTGGAAGGAAAAATATGGCAATACGATCTTGAATCAAATAACCCGCTTAGGCTGTGGCGTAGATTGGGAGAGACTGCGTTTCACTATGGACCCTATTTGCGCTCGGGCGGTGAGAACTGCATTCAAAAGGCTCTTTGACGCGGGGCTGATATACAAGGGGAAGTACTTGATCAACTGGTGTCCCAGATGCGGGACTGCACTTTCCGATTTGGAGGTTGTATATCACGAGGAGCAGTCCAACCTATGGTACATTAGATACCCGTTCGAAGACGGAAAAGGGTTCGTGGTAGTGGCAACTACCAGGCCTGAGACTATGCTCGGTGACACTGCTGTGGCAGTTCATCCTGAAGATCCGCGTTACCAGGGGCTCGTCGGCAAGACTTTGGTGCTTCCGTTGGTCGGAAGGCGTATTCCTCTGATTGCTGATGAAGTGGTAGACCCTGAGTTTGGCACAGGTGCAGTAAAGGTGACTCCAGCTCATGACCCCACAGATTTCGAGATTGGAAGGCGCCATAACCTTGAGGCAGTACAGGTGGTGGGTTTTGACGGAACCATGACGGATGCGGCTGGTGAGTTTTCAGGATTGGATCGGTTTGTGGCGCGGCAGCAGATTGTTCAGAAGCTAGCAGAATTGGATCTCTTAGAGAAGGTTGAGCCCTACGTGCATTCAGTTGGACATTGCCAGCGCTGCGATACAGTGGTGGAGCCCATGATTTCGGACCAATGGTTTGTAAAACTAACAGAGATGGCACCAAAAGCGCGAGAAGCTGTTGCCACAGGCAAGGTACAAATCGTACCCGAGCGTTGGGCCAAAGTCTATCTCGATTGGATCGACAACATCAGGGATTGGTGCATATCGCGTCAGATTTGGTGGGGACACAGAATACCTGTATACACTTGTACAGAATGTGGCCATGTGTTCGCAAGCGAAGAAGAAGAGGTGACCTCTTGTCCGAAGTGCGGTGGCCCTGTATCTCAAGAAGAGGACGTCTTGGACACCTGGTTTAGTTCAGCCCTGTGGCCTTTCGAGGTTTTTGGCTGGCCTGAGAAGACAGAGGACTTATCGTATTACTATCCCACTTCACTGCTAGTGACCGGCTACGACATACTGTTCTTCTGGGTTGCGCGTATGGTCTTCATGGCGATGCACTTGACGGACCAAGTGCCTTTCGAGAAAGTGTACCTTCACGGTTTGGTTAGGGATGAACACGGCCAGAAGATGAGTAAATCCAAGGGCAATACTGTAGATCCCATGGAAATGATTGACGAGTACAGCGCTGACGCTCTGCGATACGCATTAGTTTCTACGCTTAGCTTAGGCGGGCAGGACATTAACTTCTCGGTCAGCAAAGTAGAACATGGAAAGAACTTTACGAACAAGATATGGAACTCTGCACGATATGTACTAGGTGTACTGGAGGACAAAGATGTCTCCCACGAACCGGAGCAATTTACGGTTGTTGACCAGTACATACTCACCCTGTTGGAGGGATTGAAGCAGGGCGTGACGTCAAGCTTCGAGGAATACGACTTCGGTGCAGCACTGCGGAGTATAGAGGAGTTTTACTGGAGCGAATACTGCGACTGGTACCTAGAAATGTCGAAGGTGAATCCACGGCCGAGTACTTATTGGACGTTACGGTACGTGCTAGAAGAGTCTTTAAAGCTCTTGCATCCTTTCCTACCCTTTGTGACGCAGGAAGTATGGAGCAGAATGGGCAAGAACAATTACTTGGTGCAGGAAGAGTGGCCCAAACCGAGGTTACACCTAGTCAATGATGTGGCTGTGCAAGAGGTGAGCAAGGTCAAAGAAGCTGTGAGGGGTTTACGCAACTTGCGAGCTGAGATAGGTGTCAAACCTGGACAGCAGATAAGTGTTTATGTTGAAGGGTCCCAAGAGCAGTGGCATGAGTTTGAACCCTATATGAGATTCTTAGCACGGGTGGGTGAAATACAGTATGTGACGGGCCATGTGCGTAATGCATATTCGGTAGTCGCAGGGGATACAGTGTTCTACGTTCCTCTAGAAGGATTGGTAGATGTGGAGGCTGAGCGTAAGCGCCTCAGCAAGAAAAAGGCAGAACTCGAGTCCCAAATACGTGTCTATGAGAATAGGTTGAATAACGAGAACTTCTTGAGTAAGGCGCCGCGTGAAGTGGTGGAGAAGCAGAAGGAGGAATTAGGTGCTCTCGAACAGTCTCTAGCTTTAGTAAACAGGAGGTTGGAGGAGCTGGAGGGATAGAAGTATGCCCGTACTGGGAGTGATTTCTTGCCATCCGCCCATTATCATACCTGAGGTTGGCCGTGGGGAGACCAAGAGGGTAGAGAGAACCATAGCAGCATTGAAGCTTGCGGCAGAAGATGTGAATAGGTTCAAACCAGAACTTACTCTTCTGATGTCTCCTCACGCAGCAGGCTACCGAGGCAGCAGTGTTCCTGTTCAGGTAACAGACATTTATGTGGGCGACTTTGGTGACTTCATGGCTCCTCACGTGTCTTTGCGATATCAGTGCGCTAGCGAGGAGGCCTATGCAGTAAAGCAATGTGGAGGGGTGGCGATTAGGTACGGTGCCCTTGATCACGGCAGCATGGTTCCACTCTATTACCTAAAACCCGAGTCGCCGCTCGTGGTTATGGGCTACGCATTTGGCATGGATACCCGCGGTTATATTGATTTTGGATCATGCTTGCGTCGCCTTTTTGAGGACAAGAAGGTGCTGTTCATCGCTTCAGCTGACCTCAGCCATCGGTTGTTGCCCGGTGCACCTGCTGGTTACCATCCAAGAGCTAGGGATTTTGATGTAGCCGTAGTGGACGCTGTCCGTGAGTGGAACCTAGAACGCTACTTGTCACTTGAGGATATGAGAGAGATTGCAGGTGAATGTGGTTACTGGTCGATTGCAACGCTCTTTGGGTTCATGGGTAGTGGCTCAAAAACAGAAGTCTTGAGCTATGAGGGACCTTTCGGCGTTGGGTACCTGGTTGCTATAGTTAGGGGTGAGTAGGTTTGCATGAATACGTGAAGCTGGCAAAAGAGGCTTTGGAGGCTTATGTTAAGGAGGGCACAATCCTAAAGGCGCCTGAGCCTTTGCCAAGTGTTTTTGCGGTTAGAGCGGGCTGTTTCGTCACGCTGCATGAAAGCGGGGAGTTGAGAGGGTGTATAGGGACCATAGAACCAGTCATGGACAACTTGGCTGAGGAGATCATATCGAACGCTATTGCAGCTGGGACTCGGGATCCTCGTTTCCGCCCTGTTACCAAGGAGGAACTACCGGCGCTGGATTATACTGTGGAAGTTCTGGGCCCTCTAGAGGAGGTCATGTCTGTGGAGGAACTTGACCCCCGTAATTACGGTGTCGTTGTGCAGTCAGCTATAAGGCCTTACAGAAAAGGTGTGTTGTTGCCAGACATAGAGGGAGTGGACAGCCCAGAGCAGCAGATTCGAATATGCAGAATGAAGGCTGGGATCGCGACGAACGAACCTGTACGCCTATTTCGTTTTAAGACAGAGAAGTACAGATGAATCTCTTTGTTAAGACAGCAAAAGGGTTAATTTGCCTTGCGTGCCCTCGTACTTGTAACCTTCAAGAAGGAAAGCCTTACTGCGGAGTCCGGAGTGCTGGCGAAGGAAAAGGTGTGTGTGAGGTATACGGTTTAGTCAGCAGTTTGGCCAATGACCCAATTGAAAAGAAGCCAGTTTTTCATTATAGGCCGGGAAGTTTGGTGCTTTCTGTGGGAACCTTGGGTTGTAATATGCGCTGTTTGGGCTGTCAAAACTGGGAGATCGCCCACGCGGACCTGAGCTCTTATGAGTGGCAGTTGAGGCGCATAAGCCCCAAGGAGCTAGTGGCGGCAGCGAAAAAATACAGCGAGGGCGTGGCCTGGACTTACAATGAACCCACCGTATGGGCTGAATATGTTCATGACGGCGCGGTAGAGGCGAAAGAAGCTGGACTATATACAGTAGTCGTTACTAACGGCTACTATTCGCTGCAGACATTCAAGTTGTGGGAACCCGTAATTGACGTGTTCAGGATTGACATAAAAGGCTACAGGGATGAGACATTTGCACGCTTTGCCCCTGGCACAAGAGCTAAGGTAGTGTTGGACAACGTAGTTAGGGCACTTGAAGCGGGCAAACATGTGGAAGTTGTGACGAACGTGATGCCTGGTATAAACAGTAGGGACATATCTCAGATTGCAAAGTTCCTTGCTGAATTGTCCAGCGAAATACCTTGGCACATTACGAGGTTCTATCCGCAGTTCAAGTTGACCCATGTGCCACCCACGGATGTGGAAGACTTGGTTGCGTACAGAGAAACGGCTTTGTCTATGGGACTAAAGTATGTGTATTTGGGGAATGTGGACGTGGCAGGTGCTGAAAACACTTACTGTCCTTCGTGTGGTAATCTTTTAATTAAGAGAAGTGGCTTTACAGTGGAGGAAATGCATATAGTAGGCGACAAGTGTCCTCACTGTGGAAAGAAAATCTATGGCGTCTTTGGAGGTTGAAAGGTGAAAAGGCGTTTCTACATCCCTTTGATATGGAGCGTGTTACTTGGGTTGTTAGTGGGTACTTACATTGGTTATCTATTGAGCCAATATATACCCTTCTTTGCCAACCATTGGGGATTGGCTTTAGGGCCTTTGGCACTTGATTTGGGCTTCCTCAAGCTAAACTTTGGCTTGGCCGTCAATGTGAATGCGATGTCCGTTCTCGGATTGCTTTTCATGCTTTACATATACTTAGTCCAGTAAGAATAGGAGGTATGGAACATGGCAATTGACTTGGGCATAGATCTTGGCACCGCAAACAGTCTTGTGGTCCTGCGGGGCAAAGGCATAGTAGTCAGCGAGCCGTCAGTAGTCGGGTTGGATCGGAGGAGCCAGAAAGTACTTAAGGTTGGTAATGAGGCCTTCGAAATGGCTGGTAAGACGCCCGAAAACATAGTTGTAATAAGGCCACTGAAGAGCGGTGTCATTGCTGACGATTATACTACTGAGATAATGTTGAAGTACCTTATTACAAAGGCAAAAGCTCATGCAGGCTTCTCGCTATTCCCACAGAGGCTAAGGGTAGTGGTAGGCGTCCCCACGGGGGCGACGCCCGTGGAGAGGCGCGCTGTGGAGGAGGCCTGCAGAAATGCAGGGGCTAGGGACGTATGGTTGGTTCAAGAGCCACTAGCGGCAGCCATTGGTGCTGGGCTCCCTGTTACAGAAGCGAGAGGCAACATGATCGTAGATATAGGTGGCGGGACCACAGAGGCGGCTGTCTTTTCACTAGGTGGGTTGGTGTCTTGGAAGTCGGTGCCCGTTGCTGGTGACGCGTTTACAGAAAGAATAATAGAATTTGTTAAGGGTGAATTCAATTTATTCATAGGAGAGAGGACAGCGGAGACTATCAAAGTGAATATTGGGTCAGCATACCCGTTGGATAAAGCACAGATGGAAGTTACAGGTCGCGACTTGCTCACAGGGCTGCCAAAACGCATTACTATTTCGTCTGATGCAGTCCGGGAGGCTTTTAGGGAGCTTCTAAACACAGTAGTGGACACGGTCAAGGAAACGCTGGAGAACACTCCTCCGGAGCTAATAGCTGACGTCATGGAGACCGGTTTCTACATATCAGGTGGCGGTTCATTGCTAAAAGGTTTGGACAGGCTCCTTAGCGAGAGGACTGGCGTCCCCGTACATATGGTCGAAGACCCGTTGACAGCAGTGGCACGGGGAGCTGGTATCTTGGCTGGAAACGCGCGACTGCTTAAAGAGATCAGTAGTACTTAGCTTTGGATGAAGAGCACTTTAGCTCGCATAATTGAGTGGATCATAGCGCTCTTGCTGGTGATGGCCGTATTTACTACTATCAGCTGGAGCGCTTTTTTTGATGTCATCTCAAGGCCCATGGTAGCAATCCGCAGCGCGGTTTATCAAGCGGGCACCAGTGTGAGTGAGTGGTGGTGGTGGAATACCAAGGGCCGTCAGGTCTATGAAGAACAGCTTAAGAAGAACGAGTTAGCTTTAGCTCGTAGTGTCACGTCCGCTGTCAGATTTGGTTCGGTGAGGGTAGAAGGTATACGGTGGGACAAGACACGATTAGAGCTTATCTGCACGGGTACTGTCGCTTCCGTTGGGGACTTGGTCTCTACTGATACAAAGCTCGTAGTGGGGCAAGTTGTGGTGGTCAATAAGCATAGCTTTGTGGTTAGAACGATTTTTGATCGAGGCTTTGCTGTGCCCGCTTTTATTGCGCGCACAGGTTTAGTGGGGCGTTTGTTTTATCACGATGATTCGTTGGTATTTCAGCCTGTGGGTTACCAAGACATTCAAGTGGGCGATACCATAGTGGTGCAGACTTCCACTACGCTGCTCGTTGCGACTGTGACTGACGCGAGCGATAAGCAATATGTGAAGGCGCGAGCAATTTTGCCAGATCTTAGGCTTTACGGCCTTAACTTGTGGAAGAAAACATGGTAGAAACTGTCGTTTTCGTGTTGATCGGCACGCTTTTTTACCCGCCCTTGGCCATAATGAGGGTTTATTCCATGCTCAGGCACTACGGCAGGTGGGTTTGGGCTGTCATCGCCATTCTAGCCTTAGCATTCGACGGAGCTTATCTGCATCCCTTTGCTACTGCAACGCTGGGGCTCTTAGTGATTGCTGAGGTTTTTGACTGGAATTGGAAGAGGCTGGGGATAGCAATGACTGCCTTGGCAGCTGTATGGGGCTACTTGATAAGCTGGTGGGTCGTTGCGCTTATCCCGCTTTTATGGGGGGAATCTTGGGCCGATGCGTAGTCGCTTGCTGGGCATAACTGCGCTCTTGGTAGTAGTTGTCTTTGGAGGTTTCGCCTGGAGGTTGTACGATCTTCAAGTAGTGCGCGGCCAGTACTACTCGGAAAGGGCCGAGAACAACTACAAACGTTATGTAATCACTGAACCTGTTAGGGGTCGCATTTTGGACAGGAATGGGGCTGTTCTAGCATATGACGAAACGGTCTATAACGTGGCAGTAGTGCCCGCTTTGTCTAAGGATATAGCTGCAACAAAGGCTACCCTTCTAGCCTTGGGAGCAAAGCCTGAAGACGTTGAATATGCTTTTAGCAATAGCAAGTTCTACCCATTTCAGCCCATTGTTGTGATGCAGGATGTTCCTGAGCGCACACGGATGAGGGTTCTCGACATACAGAACGAAGACCCTTCGCTGAGCCTAGTACTAGGGAGCAAGAGGGTTTATCCCTACGGAGAGTTGGCGGCATTTGTGACAGGTTACGTAGGCCGCGCTTCAAAGGAGGACTTGCAGAGGGATAAGTACTTAAGACCTAGTAGCATAGTTGGCAAAATGGCGGCAGAAAAGGTCTTTGACGAGTATCTTAGGGGGAAGCCGGGGGTCACAGAAGTATGGGTTGATGCAACTGGCAAGATCGTGAAGGAGATTAAGGTCTCGAACCCAGAACAAGGGCACGACGTCGTGCTCACCGTTGACATAGCCCTCCAACAAGTGGCTTGGAACGTCGTGGGCTCTGAGATAGGAGGCGTCTTTGCCGCTAACCCTGCTAATGGGGAGATATACGCTATGGTTTCGAAACCGAGCTTCGACCCGAATGCTTTCGTCAAGGGCGTTGACAAAGCTACTTGGGAACGGTATCAGAAGAACAGCAGCTTGATGAACCGAATGACCATGTCCCAAATACCAACGGGTTCCACTTTTAAGGTGATAACGGGTTTGGCAGGGCTTTACTACCGTACCATTACCCCAAACTTCACCATAAACGACCCCGGCTATCTGCAGATTGGCAGTATTAAGGTCTGGAATTACAGGCACCGAAGTTGGGGGAAGGTGGACTTCGTAAAGGGGCTGGCGGTCTCAAACAATGTGTACTTCGGAACAGTGGGCTTGAGGACAGGTATTGACAAGATATACGAAGTGGCTCGAACCATGGGGCTTACTGATTACCCTTGGATCGAGTACGACGCGGTGGCTAAAGGCAGGGTGCCCAATCCTGATCTCAAGGAGAAGCTAACCGGGGAGCCTTGGTATCCTGGTGACACAGTGAACACAAGCATAGGACAGGGGCTCGTGGGGCTGTCGCCTGTGCTTATGGCTCAAGCGTATCAGCAGATCATCAACGACGGCATATTGTACAGATTCAGGTTACTCAAGGAGGTAAGGGACGGCAACAGCGTTGTTTACGTCGCGAGGCCCGAATACAGGGAACAGTCCGTGGTATATAGGCCATATTTTGCTGTGGTCAGAGAAGCAATGAAAGCTGGTGTGGATTGGGGTATATTGAAATCCCTAGGGTCGAACTTGTATCAAGCTGCTGGGAAAAGCGGTACGGCTGAAACAGAAAAGAAGGATAAGTATCATAAGTGGCTCATAGCGTACGCAAATTATGGGTCGCCGGAATTGATGGTGGTCTCTTTGCGACAATATACCACTGATACTGAACCTGTTAAAATTACAAAAACCGTTATGGAGGCTTACTTCAGTGGAAAAAGCTCGCCTTAGAGTTTCTGCGTTCAAAGACGGACTACTGGTGGAGTACAGTGGACATGATGTGAATGAGCTTGCTAATACGTTGGTTGAGTACCTCGGTCACTATGGATCGTTAGTTGGTGATGCTCCCCTTTACTTGGCAGGGCAGTTCCCGGATGACCAACTTAGACAAGTTAAGGGGCGACTACGGGAGCACGGGTTCAGTGTCAAGCTTGTGAGCTTGGGTTCCACTGAGATCAGGCCTCAAAGAAGAAAAGTCGAGACACGCATACAAAAGGTGCTGTTTGAACTTGTGCCTGGGCCTATCAGGGGTGGAAATAGTTTCCAATCTAAGCAAGGAGTTTTATTGTGGGGAGATTTACACGAGGGGGCAGAGTTGGTGGCCCTAAGTGCTATTGTGATGGGAAAGGCACGCGGGCGCGTCGTCGTTCCCCCATCAGGGTTCGTAGCCCTTCAGGAGAGTGAGGGCGCTTCAGTACAAGTGGGCGAGACGCTCTATTTGGACGTAACATCTAACAAGTGGTTGATCATCACAGACAGTGAAAGTGGCGCACTTCAAGTTATTTCTGACGAAAAGCAGGTCGGGAGGAGGATAAGCGAATGGCTGGACAATGCATTGTAGTGACGTCGGCAAAGGGCGGTGTCGGTAAGACCACCATAACTGGAAATGTGGGGTTTGCATTGGCTGCGTCCGGTTATAGGGTGCTCTTGATAGACGGGGATATCGGGCTGAAGAATTTGGACAGCGTGCTGGGGCTTGAAAGACGGGTGGTGTACGACCTGTTTGATGTAGTTACGGGCAGGGTTGCGCTAGGGGATGCGTTGGTCAGAGATAAAAGGTTGAATGACAGGCTGTTCCTTTTAGCAGCATCACAAACCCACTTCAAGGAAGACATTCCGCTGGAGAAGTTCAGCGAGATAGTGGAAGAGGCAAGGGAGTCATTTGATTACGTTCTGGTGGATAGCCCTGCAGGGATCGAACACGGGTTCCGCATGAGCACGCGGTATGCTGATAAAGCGTTGGTAGTCACAGTACCTGAGGTTCCGTCCATACGTGATGCGGACCGGGTTCTGGGTCTATTGGAGAACTTCAAAGTAGGCATAATCGGTGTTGTTATTAATAGGCTTAACAAGACACTAGTGAGACAAGGCAACATGCTTTCACCTGAAGACGTGGTGGACCTGCTACAGGTACCTCTAGCAGGCGTGGTGTATGACGACCCCATCATAGTCCAAGCGGTTAACCAAGGAGAACCAGTGGTCTACAAGTATCCAAACACTGCGGTAGCCAAAGCGTACGTCAACATAGCAAAGAAGATAGAGAACCCTGACTACGAGGTGGCCGTTGCAGCAGAGCAGAAGCCCAGGGGCTTTTGGAATCTGCTTGGGTTCCTGAGGGGTGATAACTGATGTCTTGGCTTGATGTGCTGTTTGGTAGGGGCACAAAGCAGAACGCAAAGTCCAGGCTAGAGGTCATGCTTATCCACGACCGCGGACTATTCAGTGAGGCAGCCTTAGAGGAAATGGAAAAAGAGATACTAACGGTCGTTAGGAAGTACGCTGAAATAGAGACCGGTGCAGCTGAAATATTCGTGGATAAGGTGGACAATGCAAGAATGATGTTAAGCATACGGGTACCGGTGAGGGGACAGAAGAGCAAGAGATGAAGTGGAGGGCCGTCTTTATCTTCAGTTCTTCTTTGTCGGCCTTCCTGCTTACCGCTGCAGGTTTTCTCGGGGTAGCCGTTGCCACACAGACTAGCTACAGTTTGCAAACGTTTATCACCCGCCCCGTAGTTACTCAGTTTGCGGCACTAATCATAGGTGTCTTCTTGGGCCTTATCGTCATTTACGCGGGTTTTAGATATTGGCTTCGCGTGGCACCCTACTTATTGGTTGCTACCTTTGCCTTGCTTGTAGTAGTACTCCTGGTGGGACATGAGGCATATGGCGCCCAGCGGTGGATCAGAATTGGGTTTTTTCAATTTCAGCCTTCTGAAGTTGCCAAACTTACATATGCGCTTTTCCTGGCTTGGTGTGCGTACAGGTTCAGCGGCTGGAAGAAATGGGCGTTGGTGCTCCCTGTGTCTTTAGGGTTGGCAGGCTTGATACTGGTCCAACCCGACCTTGGAACAACTATTGTGGTGCTAGGTGAACTAGTGGCGTTCATGATAGCCGAAAACGTCAACTGGGGAGTCTTGCTTGGTGGTTTGTATGGGGGGCTGCTGGTTTTCCCCACTCTATGGGAAAAGGGTTTGAAAGACTACCAAAGACAGAGGTTGCTTAGCTTTCTTAATCCGTTCAAAGATGCTTCAGGGTCTGGCTACAACTTAGTGCAAGCCTTGACAGCTATCGGATCAGGGCAGTTCAGTGGGGTAGGGTTGGAAAAGGCATACTTCATCTACTACGGATATCTTCCCGTTGCTCAAGCCGACTTCATATTTGCAACGTTGGCTCATGTGTGGGGTTTTCTGGGTGCAGTTGGCCTGCTTCTGGCACTATTCGTTTTTCTTCTGAGTCTGTTGGCCTTCGCCCACTTAGTTCCTGATCCGATTCACAAGAAGTTTTCCTATGTGATGTTAGCAGCGTGGTTCTTGCAGGTTACAGTAAATGTTGGCATGAACCTTGGCTTGCTTCCCATAACAGGTATTCCACTACCGTTTGTAAGCTACGGTGGTTCAGCGCTGCTCGTCAACGTGTTAGCTCTGTTTATGGTCCTTTCATACAGGCCAGAACCAGAAGTGCACTAGGGCCCAAAGATTACTTCTGCGACGCCCGCTGAGGTGCTTAGGGTGAGTCTCTCCGCTATGTCGTGCTCCGTCACTGACTGTATAACAGAGATCTCTGTGTTTGGGTCCCATATTTCTCCTCTAGTGAACAAACGATCAGCTAGCAGCTTTGAAATGCGTGAAGTTGACTCTAAGCTCATTACATAGGCTCCGAGCGTATATCTCTTGAACTGCTCTAGCTCTGAAGGTTCTAGCTTTGCTTGCCGTAGGCGCTCTATTTCTTCGAGGATGATGTTTTTTGCCCGTGAGACGCCACCCGGCTTCAGATCAGCCGCCAACACAAGGGCTCCTGCACATATGGTTAATTCCAGCGCAGAGTACACGGAGTAACTTAGGCCCTCTTGTTCCCTAATACGTAGGAACATGCGGCTGAAGCTAGAGCCTCCTAGAATGTTGGCTAGCAGGCCATAATGAATTGCGTCGATATCCCCGGCTTTGCAAGAGGGAAAAGCTAGTCTGTAATAAGTTTGCTCCGTGTCCTCGCGGACCACTTTCGTGCCGCCCCTAAAGGTGGGCTCTGACGGGGCTGGGGCTTTGACCAATTCGAAGGGCGGTTCAATAGAAGCCATGTATCTTTGGACTTCTTCGAACTCAATTGGACCAGCCAGCCCTACGTACGGAATGTGAGAGAAAGTACGCTCCCAGAAGCCCTTTATAGTCTTTGAATCGGCTGCTTCGATGTGCTCAATATGGCCCAATATGTCTACTCCAAGCCTATGCCCGTCCCACATTTGCTCATGAAGAACAATATATGCGCGTTCGTCTGGTTGATCTTGAGTCATGTGTACCTCGCTGATGACGACTTGCTTCTCAGTGGACAGTGCGCTCTCCTCCAGTGACGGCTCGTAGGCGAGGCTGAAAAGTACATCCAGGGCATTTTGCCAATATATGGCTGGGACCGTTGCAGTCAGGTAGGTGGCATCATAGCTTGTGTAGGCGTTAAAGCGACCACCGACGCCTTCCACGTGCAAAGCTAGGTCTTTGCTGGTTGGAAAGCGCTTCGTACCCCTGAAGAGCATGTGTTCCAGGAGGTGAGCATATCCAAACTGTCCGTCGCCCTCTGCCATGGCACCGCCTGGTATAACGACTGTAGCTGAGAATACGCTCGTATCCCTTTGAGCGTAGACTATTGGGAAAGGCCTTTCTGTCATTTTCACGTTCATGGGACGAGTTTCTTCCTTTCTTCAATGATGTCTGCGGCCGGGGCATGGGGAGAAAGTACCAAATACTTTGAATAGGCTACCGGTGTATCAATCTCTATAATGTCACCTTGCTTTACTTCTGTAGAAGGCTTGGCAATTCTGCCATCGACGCGTACGTAACCAGCTTCGATGACTTTTTGTGCCAATGTCCTGCGTTTGAAAATCCCTGTGCCTTTTAAGAACTTATCCAACCTCATTCTTAGAGTCCTCCCAAAGCGCATCTACATCTTTTTCACCTAGGTGTTGCTTAACGTACCGCAGCCTTTGTTCAAATTTCTTTGTGGCACCTGATAAGGCATCTTCTGGATCCACGTGCAAATGCCTTGCGAGGTTGATCAAAGTAAAAAACAGGTCTCCTATTTCTTCCTTCAAGTATTGAACATTCCTTGTTGCCATTGCCCTAGCTAGCTCATCAGCTTCCTCGTAAAGCTTTGGAAGGATGTCTGCTGCCTGCTTCCAATCCAGGCCATATTGCTTGGCTTCGTCCTGTAGCCTCAGTGCCCATACTATCAGGTCAGGGGGCCTTTTTTCGGGCTTCTTCTTTCGCTTCTGCCACTTGTCCAGCACCACTGCGGCACTCTCGTCTCTTTCGGAAGCGAACACATGAGGATGGCGTGAAACTGCCTTATCAGATGCTTTTGACAAGACTTTTTCCAAGGAGAAAGACTCATTTTGTTCTGCAATGACAGCATGAAGCATTAGATGCAAGAATAGGTCACCCAACTCTTCTGCATAGTTCTCAGTATCTCCTTCATTTATGGCTGATAGGAGCTCGCTCAATTCTTCCCTGCTCAGCGTAACCAGTTGGTAGGGTGTTACTTCGCGATCCCAAGGGCATTTCTCCCTGAGTACCTCCACGATTTTCTTAAAGCGCACAAACTCAAATCCTAATTGTGAGGGAAGTTCGCAGGAATGGCGAACGTCGACGGATAGTCCAAACAAGCTCTGAACTTCTTCTTCAGCCCTTTCGTGCGTGTACCCCATGCTGATGAAGAAGGCTTGTGTGAAAGCAGCGGCCTCCTCCAAGTTTGCGCACGCGACGCATACGGGGGCTTTCGTAAGCAGCGCCTTCCACGCGCTTAGGCAAAGGCTGGTGAGGTCATGGTCGAATGGGAGTACTGAATTGCATTCTACGTTGTCCACTCCCACGCACACAAAAAGCCCTCTCAAAATCTCGTAAGAGTTCATAGTTTTATCTTACAATGAGCCTGCTCTTGATGTATAATTTCAGAGATGTTAAGAGAGTTTTAAAAGGAGGGAAGGTTGTGGCCGTATTTTTTGGTGCAGCAGCGTTGCTGCTTTTGAGTGTGCTAGTTACTTCGCAGTGGGTTATGGGCGTGAAGCTGGAAAGCGACCGAGCTCGCGAGATAAGTGGTTACATAAAAAGGGGTGCTCAGGCTTTTCTTAGGGCAGAGTACAGGACTATCCTTCCATGGACAGCTGTTCTTTTTCTGATATTGACGTGGTTAATAGGGTACGCGGCAGGTATTGCTTTTGCTTTGGGAGCCCTTTTCTCCATAGGTGCCGGTTTCATAGGCATGCAGATAGCAACAAGTTCGAACGCTAGAACCACTGAGGCTGCTAGAAAGAGTGCTGGCGCTGCCTTATTGGTGGCGTTCTCTGCAGGTTCAGTCATGGGTATGACTGTAGTCGCTTTCGGATTAGTGGGATTGGGTTTGGTGGCCTTTGCTTTTGGGGGTTTCAAGTCAGCAGCATCCATTATGAGCAGCTTTAGCTTGGGCGCATCTTTTGTGGCGCTCTTTGCTAGGGTGGGCGGAGGCATATACACCAAGGCAGCTGACGTGGGCGCTGACCTCGTGGGAAAGATCGAAGCTAACATACCTGAGGATGACCCTCGCAACCCAGCTGTTATAGCTGACAACGTGGGAGATAACGTAGGTGACGTTGCAGGCATGGGTGCAGACCTGTATGAATCTTACGTAGGTTCTATCGTTGCTGCCATACTGCTGGCTGTGGCGGGGAACAGCGAACTCGGGCTGAATTTCACGCTGTGGACCGTAGGCGTTGGTGCGTTGGCTGGTTGGCTAGCCATTATACTAGTGAGGTTCCTGTCAGCAGCTAACCGCATGGACCCTGCCAACGTGTTTAGGACAGGAAGCCTATTTGTAACGGCGACGGCAGTTCTGTTGATCAGCGCAGTAGGATATTTGTTGAAGGCTCCGCTTGGCTTCGTGGTTGCTACAGTGGGAGGCATGATAGTTGGTATAGCCGTTGGCTTCATTACTGACTACTACACTATGGGAAAGCCGGTAAAGGAAATAGCTAAAGCTAGTCAGACAGGAACTGCTACCAACATCCTTTCTGGTATGGCTACTGCTATGGAGTCCACGTTCCTGCCTGTTCTGTTGGTTGGTTTGGCTACCATAGTGGCGTACTGGAGCGCGGGGCTTTTTGGCATTGCTTTAGCCGGTGTTGGTATGTTGTCCACTCTGGCGTTTTCGTTGTCGGTAGACGCCTATGGGCCTGTGGCTGACAACGCAGGAGGCATAGCAGAAATGGCACACTTCCCTCACGAGGTGAGGGGCGTCACCGATACGCTGGACGCCTTAGGCAACACTACTGCTGCTATGGGCAAAGGTTTTGCTATTGCCTCGGCAGCATTGACGGCTCTCGCGTTGTTCGCTGCCTTCAAGTCTGCTGTTGGACTGACAGTCCTCGACGTGACTGACCCTAAGGTACTGGCTGGTATGATGGTAGGGGCGTCGGCTCCATTCTTGTTCTCTTCTGTGGTAATCAATGCTGTTTCTCGGACTGCTTTTGCCATGGTGCTAGAGGTGAGAAGGCAGTTCAAAGAGATTCCTGGGTTGTTGTCTGGACAGGCGGTAGCCGACTACGACGCTTGCATTTCCATATCAACGGTTCATGCGTTGCGCAATATGGTGGCCCCTGCGCTCTTAGCTTTGATAGTCCCTGTGGTGTCTTACTTTGTACTGGGAACGGCGGGCGTAGGCGGTGTCTTGATAGGCCAAACTGTCTCAGGATTCTTATTGGCAGTATTCATGGCGAACGCTGGCGGTGCATGGGATAATGCCAAGAAGCTGATCGAAAGCGGTTTCGCCGGTGGTAAAGGCTCAGAAGCCCATAGGGCAGCAGTCATAGGCGACACTGTGGGTGATCCTTTGAAGGATACTGCGGGACCCTCCATAAACATACTGATGAAGCTGAGCACCGTAGTATCTCTTATCCTGATCCCCATATTCGTAAGGATGGGTCTTCCCGTACTCATGAATTTACTGGCGAAATAGTGGTTCAATGAGGCTTGCGTTAAGGGGCCCTTAAGGGCCCCTTATTTGTTTTGAGCAGGCGATAAGCCGAGTTCTGTTCCCACCTTATGTGGGCGGCAGCCATTTCTCTGGGCTCGCTGTTGCCAGCGAGCTCAAGCGGCCTACCCGCCAGCTCGCCGAGCAGGGTCTTCGCTGGCTGCTTGGCCTTGCTCCGGACGGGGTTTACCGTGCCTGCGCTGTCGCCAGCGCAGCGGTGAGCTCTTACCTCACCTTTTCACCCTTACCCACCGACGCGGTGGGCGGTCTGTTTTCTGTGGCACTTTCCTTGGGGTCGCCCCCACTGGGGATTACCCAGCGTCCTGCTCTGTGGAGCTCGGACTTTCCTCAGCCTGATGGCTGCGGCTGCCCCGCCTGCTCTTGACATATTCTACCATGTGTTCCCAGTGGGATTCTATGTCGTAGTATTCCCTTGCTTTTTGAGTGAAGATGTGAACCACAATGTCACCCAAGTCAACCAGTATCCAGTCGCCTGGATCAAACCCTTCGATGCGGTAATAGATGCCACGTTGATCTAGGAAGTCCTCTAGGTTTCGCGCTAGAGACTGGCTGTGTATCAGGGAGTTAGCCGTGCAGATCACAAAGTAGTCCGCAACACTTTGTAGCGAGGAGATGTCGATGACAGAGACGTTTGCTGCTTGTTTGTCTTCTAAGAGCTTCACGATGGACTCCACGTCTTTGTCCAACCTATACGCCTCCTTTCTCATACAATTTGTGTTCCTCTATGTATTTTTCAACCTCGTTTGGAACCAAGTACTTTATGCTCTTGTGCTGGCTTATGCGTGTTCTAATGTACGTGGACGATAGGTCAATGGGCGTCGCAGGGGTTATTAGTGCTTCAACACCTGCCCGCTCAACCAATGGTTCCCGCCTAGGGATGACCACGAAGGTAGCGTTGGAAATAAGGAGCTGATACTCCTTCCACTGGTGGAGTTTGTTCCACTCATCTCCCCCTATGATGAAACAAGGTTTCTGCCCCAACATCTCCCGAACCCTAGTCAGGGTCTCATAGGTGTATGTCGGTCTTGGATCAGGCTCTAGCTCTACTATGCGGAATCTTGGTTCAGCAGCAATCGCCAGTCTGAGCATGTTAACCCTGTGTTCGTAGGGAGCTATGGGTTTACTCTTGTGGGGCGGTACATGGGTGGGTACGAACCACACCTCAGTGAGAAGGGCTTCTTCCAGGGCAATGTAAGCCATGTGTAGGTGGCCAATGTGAATGGGATCAAATACGCCAGCAAGTAGACCTATCTCAGAGTAGTTCGAAAGGCTTGTCATGAATGTAAACCGTGTCTCCCTCTTTGGCTCCACGCTCTCTTAGCAGTTGCTCCAGCTTCATGCGCTCAATCTGTTTGCGTACGTACTTGAGGTTCCACGGATGGCTGACGTCGTATCGAGCAATATGCCGAGCCCACCTTCCGTCCACGACCCAATATTCTCCCTCTCTTCTAATTGTAATGTCGTCAGGCACAGGTGGAAGCTCTAAGACGGTCTCCTGTACTGTCTCAAACTCGTGAGGCGCAGGCTTTACTAGCTCGAATAGCTCTTGGACAAGGGAGTCAATTCCGTATCCCGTGGCGGCACTTGTAATGAGAACTTTTGGCTCACCATACAGCTGCGATATTCTGGACTTTACGTCTTGTGCTTCCTCCTCGGTAACCAGGTCTGCCTTGTTAAGCACAATCAGCCTTGGTTTCGTCGACAGAGCGGGACTAAAGAGGGTCATTTCTTCTATGACAGTGCTGTACGCTTCTTCGGGGGTTACACCGTCCATGCCCGATATGTCTATGACAACTGCCAATGCTTTGGTTCTTTCCACATGCTTTAGGAATGACAAGCCCAGACCCTTTCCCAAGTGCGCTCCTTCAACGATGCCAGGAATGTCAGCTACCACCAACGAAAGTTCGTTTCGCTTCACGATGCCCAGTACCGGGGTTTTTGTGGTGAAAGGGTAGGGTGCTATTTCTGGCCTCGCGTGGCTGATTCGTGCGATTATGGAGGATTTGCCGGCATTCGGCAGGCCTACTAGGCCTACGTGTGCCAAAACTTTCAAATCCAGTCTGATGCTTCTTGTTTCACCGTCCCAACCCATCTCAGCAAAACGGGGTGCCCTTCTGGTGGGTGTGGCCATTTTTGCGTTACCCCTACCTCCTTTGCCACCCCGTGCCACAAGAAGCTTCATGTTGGGCCGGTCAAGGTCTACAGAGGCGCCAGTTACGAGGTCGCTTACGATAACTCCGACGGGCACCTTGATGACAAGGTCTGCTCCATCCTTACCGTATTGCTTTTGCGACCTCCCCGGTTCTCCGTCTTCAGCTCTGAATTCTTTTTGGAATTTGAAGTCATATAGTGTGAGCAGCCTGGGATCAGTTACTAAATAAACGTTGCCGCCCCTTCCACCGTCTCCGCCGTCAGGCCCACCTTTGTCTATGAACTTCTCCCTACGAAAAGAGGCGGCACCATCGCCGCCTTTTCCGCCTTTGACAATTATCTCTGCAGTGTCTACGAAATCCATTATTCGGCTGGCACTACGTTTACCAGCTTCTTGCCACCTTTTTCTTCGTACTCAACTACGCCCTCAGCGAGAGCAAAGAGTGTAAAGTCTTTGCCTTGAGCGACGTTCTTACCGGGCCAGAACTTGTTACCCCGCTGGCGCACGATAATGGAACCAGGTTTTACTGGTTGTCCGCCGTATACCTTTATTCCAAGATACTGGGGATTAGAATCCCTGCCATTACGAGACGCTCCGCCGCCCTTATGATGTGCCATAGTGCCTTATCCCTCCAATGCAGGTATTTTTATGTTCTTGATCCTTAAGATGGTGTACTGGATCCTGTGCGACTTCTTTCGATGGTAGTTGATTTTTGCTTTGAACTTCCAGACGTTGATCTTCTTTGTCTTAATTTGCTTCACAGTTTCCCACTCGACTTCGGCGCCTTCGACAGTTGGGTTTCCTACCACCGTTTGGCCGTTCTTAACCAAAAGGACCTTGATCTCTTCAGGTTTAACATCGGCCCACCCAGGCACCAACACTATTGACCCTTCCTTTGCCTTATACTGCTTACCTCTGATTTCTAGTAAAGCGTACACACAAAGCCCTCCTTTTCTATTTTGGCGGAGGGGGTGGGACTCGAACCCACAAGACCCTTCCGGGTCGCCGGATTTCAAGTCCGGTGCCTTACCAATTAGACTACCCCTCCGGTTCATCCAGGTATCCAGCAATACTATATATTACCACACCCAAATGGTAGTTCTTGCCTCTACGACTTCCTTTCCCATGGCATAGGCGTCCTATATTCCTCACCCGCCATTAGTCGGCGAATATTGGAGCGGTGAGCCCACGTCACTAAGATAGCCAGCAAGACCATGCCAGGGTGGAAACCCCAACGCAGCGCCCAAGCGAACAGCGGTACGGACCAGGTGGCCATCAAAGACCCCAATGACACAAGTTTCGTACTGATGACAATGAAAAGCCACACCGCCGCCATGGCCACACCAAATCTCCAATCATAAGCACTGAACACACCAAAGGCAGAAGCCATGCCTTTCCCGCCTCGAAATCTCAAGAACACCGACACGCAGTGGCCTAGTATGGGTGCGATGGCAACGGCCCACTGTTGCCAAACCGTTAGGCCACTCAAGTAATGAAAAGCAAGAAAGGAGGGGATGAAGCCTTTTGCGAAGTCAAGCGCGAGGGTTTGGAGCCCCAAAGCTATACCCAAGGCTCTGTACACGTTGGTGGCTCCCACATTGCCTGACCCGACGGTTCTAATGTCGATGCCTTCAGCCTTGGCGAGTATGTATCCAAAAGGTATAGAACCGATCAAGTAAGCTGCGACGATGTACAACAGCCAATTCAACCTATACACCTCCGTTTAACCTGCCGTTTGATAGATAACATTATATTTGCTGTTCGCCATCCGTTCATGGGAAAATGAATGCGAGCTACAGTGGGAGAGCCGAAAGGATAGGTGATATCATGAAGAAGCTTAGATTAATCAGCATTTTGTTGGTGTTCATCGTACTTCTTGGTGCAGTCCCTGCCTTCAGCTATTCTCAGCGTGTCTTGGAGCTTTATCCGAACAGAAAAGCAGCAGTACTTGATGGCAAGACCTACATACTGACGGCTACACCTGTGATATTTAATGATAGGTTGTATGTCCCAGTCAGAGACATTGGCAACCTCATGGGGGCTGAGGTTTACTGGGATTCCGTACAAAAGAAGGCCGTATTCAGATACCCCGACTTAAACTCGCTGGTTTCTGAAAACCAAACACTGCGGAGTGAGCTTACAGAGGCTCTCGGAAAGCTGCAACAGCAAGAGGATCCCCAAATCAGGGTCTTATTGGATACCATCAAGCTTGTTCGAGACCAGTACTTGTTCCCAGAAAAGACCGCTGGGGTCGTGTATGGTGCTGCCAAAGGGGCTGTGCAAAGCCTTCAGGATCCATACTCAGACTTTTACGACCCACAAGAGGCTGAGCAGCTTATGCGCGCCATACAAGGTAGTTACGTGGGCATAGGAGTCTACCTGCAGGATTCGTCCAGCGGAGTGGTGGTGGTGAAAGTGGTTCCTGGTTCACCTGCGGAACAGGCGGGCATTAAAGCTGGCGACATCATCACGAAAGTAGATGGCACCAGCGTGATCGGATGGTCAGTGGACCAGGTCTCTGCGCTAATAAAAGGCGAGGAAGGGACTTTAGTGTCCGTTACAGTGAACAGGGCTGGCACGGAGATCAGTTTTTCTATGTATCGGAAGAAGATTTCGGTGCCAACAGTTTCTTTGGTAGTAAACACCAGCACTGTGGTGGTTATCCAGTTAGACCAATTTGGCGAGAACACCGCGCAAGAATTCAAAACAGCCCTAGCATCTGTTAAGGCCCCAAAGTTGGTAATCGATCTTCGTGGTAACCCAGGTGGTTTGGTTACAAGCCTTTTGGAGGTCGCCGGCGCCCTACAAGGGCCTAAGCCTGTGTTCGTTTACAGGGATAATCAGCAAACGTCGGTGGTCAACGCAACGGGCAAGCAGGTTTACTATGGGCGCGTATTTGTATTGGTGGACAAGTACAGTGCTAGCGCGGCCGAAATGCTCGCTGGGGCTCTCAAAGATAATCGCGTGGCCACTGTAGTTGGTGAAAGAACCTTTGGTAAAGGGGTTGGGCAAAGCCTCTTTGAACTAGAGGATGGGTCAGTCCTATACCTAACCACCTTCGAGTTCAGGACTCCAAAGGGCAATGTCATCGACCGCTTTGGCATAGAACCAGACATTAGCATTAACCCTTCGACCGCCCTAGATTACGTTTTGTCCCTGCCATGAGCGTTATAATGTAGTCATTAAGCTCATTCCCTTGGGGGTGTTGTAATGAAGAAGATTCTAGCGGTGTTGTTGGTGGTGGGCCTGTTAGTGGCAGGATGTACAGCAAAGAAGACGGTGCAAACGCTTACTGTGGGTACTTCTGCAGACTTTCCACCTTTTGAGTTTGTGGACGAACAAGGAAAGATTACTGGTTTTGACGTAGAGCTAATGAATGCTGTAGCGGAGAAAATGGGTTACGAGGTCAAATGGGAAAATGCAGACTTTGCAGGCTTGATCGCATCGCTGCAAACAGGCAAGTACGACGCCGTGATCTCAGGGATGACGATAACTGACGAGAGGAAGAAGGAAGTGGATTTCTCTGATCCGTACTTCAGGTCCGATCAGTCGGTAGCAGTGCAAGCAGGAAACACCAGCATAACGAAACAGGAAGACTTGGTGGACAAGCAAGTGGGCGTACAACTTGGCACCACAGGTGAGTTACTGGCTCGGGAAATCGTTACCAAGGGCAAGGTATACACTTACGACAATCCTGACCAGGCTTTCCTTGATCTGAACACGGGTCGCATCGATGCAGTGATAAACGACCTACCTGTCACTGGTTATTTCCTAGTCCAGAATCCTGACCTTGCTCTCAAGATAGCTTTTGTCATCAATACTGACGAATACTACGGCATTGCTGTCCAAAAAGGGAATACTGAATTGCTCAACAAAATTAACAAGGCTATCAAAGAACTGAGGGACGAGGGCAAATACGCCGAGATCTACAAGAAGTGGTTCAGTGTAGAACCTACTTGGTAACTAGCAGCCAAGAACCATAAGTAACAAAGAAAGTTTGAGGTGAGGTCATGTCTTTTAGACTCGAACTTCTTGTAAAGATTTTCCCCTTGCTTTGGTCGGGGTTCTTGATGACATTGCAGCTCACTTTCCTATCCCTGGCCATAGGGTTGGTAGCCGGCCTATTCCTTGCCCTGATGAAGATTTCGAAGAGCAAGATTCTGAAGGCCATAGCAGTTGTCTACATTGAATTTATCAGAGGTACGCCTGCTTTGATGCAGATACTAGCGGTTTACTTTGGCCTGCCAGCCTTGGGCGTAAACTTGGACAGGTTCACCGCAGCGGTGGTGGCCTTGGGCATTAACAGTGCTGCCTATTCCGCTGAGATATTCCGGGCGGGTATTGAATCCATCGACAAAGGCCAAATGGAAGCAGCTAGGTCTATTGGCATGACCTATTCCATGGCTATGCGCCTTGTGGTTCTTCCGCAGGCATTCAGAGTCGTAATACCACCATTGGTGAACGAGTTTGTAGCGTTGCTTAAGGACACATCACTGGTGTCAGTCATAGGTGTGGCCGACCTTATGCTGAGGACGAGAAATATGATTTCGTATACGGCCAACGTTTTTACGCCTTTGATAGGCGCTTCCATACTGTATTTGATGGCTACGATTCCTGGGTCGCAATTGTCGAACTACCTTGAGAGGAGGTTCAAATTCTGATGGATACAGTGATTGAAGCTCGCAACATAACCAAGCGATTCGGCTCCCACGAGGTCTTGAAGGGCATAAGCCTGGCCATACACCCGAAAGAGATAGTAGTATTGATGGGCCCTTCTGGAGGTGGTAAGACCACCTTTCTGCGAACATTGAACCTTCTAGAAGAGCCCACTTCTGGCGAGATATATTTCAGAGGAAAGAAAATCGACATTAAGGGACACGAGGCCAATGAACTAAGAAAGAAAGTGGGAATGGTATTCCAACTGTTCAATTTGTTCAACCACTTAGATGTTCTGCACAATATAACAATTGGGCCCGTGAAGGTCCTGGGGAAGAGCCAAGAAGAAGCTGAGGCAGAGGCCATGGAACTCCTAAAGAGAGTTGGATTGGCTGAAAAGGCTAAGGCTATGCCGTCATCTCTGTCGGGTGGGCAGAAGCAGAGGGTCGCTATTGCGCGGGCGCTGGCCATGCACCCTGATGTCATACTGTTCGATGAGCCAACCTCGGCTTTGGATCCTGAATACACCAAGGAAGTCTTGGATGTTATGAAAGAGTTGGCTGAGGAAGGCATGACCATGGTTGTAGCTACCCACGAAATGGGTTTTGCTAGGGAAGTAGCTACGCGGATAGTGTTCTTGGAGGCAGGTCTCATTGTTGAGGAGAGTTCGGCTCACGACTTCTTCGAGGTGGGCCCGAAGACTGAGAGGGCAAGGCAATTCCTTTCAAAGATACTTCGGGCGTGACCGGACATAGAACAGGCTGTTAAATCTGTGTTATACTGATATTAACAAAGGAGGTAGATATAGTGGACGCAAAGAACTTCATAAGCGTGCGTGGAGCAAGCCTTAACCCTTCTGCTATTAGGGAAATATTTAAGTACTCAGGCGATCCATCGTTCATTTCTTTTGCGGGTGGCTACCCGGATCCTGACGTTTTCCCCACAGCCAAACTCAAAGAAATAATGAGTGAGGCTTTGGACAAGTATGGACGTCAAGCTTTGCAGTACAGCAGTACTGAGGGCGTTAAGGAGCTGCGCAACTATTTGGTTAAGTTCATGACTGAGCACGAAGGCGTAAGAAACGTTGGTGAGGAGAATATTCTCATAACGACTGCTAGCCAACAGTCACTGTTCCTAATTGGCCTAGTACTCATAGATCCAGGTGACGTAGTATTGATAGAGGCACCCACCTATTTGGGCGCGCTTACTGCTTTTAACCCGTTTAACCCCGAGTATGTTTCGGTGCCTACGGACGACGAAGGCATAATTCCAGAGAAACTTGAAGAGATCATTGCTGATTTGAAGGCCAAGGGTAAGCGCATCAAGTTCTTGTATGTGATACCCACTTTCCAGAACCCAGCAGGCTATACGCTAAGCTTGGAGCGCAGGAAGAAGCTTGTAGAGATAGCCAAGAGGGAAGACATACTCATCGTAGAAGATGACCCGTACAGCTACCTAGTGTACGAAGGTGAGCGTCCGCCTTGCATTAAGTCTTTTGATGACGACGATCGCGTTATCTATATAAGCACATTCTCCAAGACTTTCGTTCCTGGCTTCAGGCTTGGTTGGGTAGTTGCTCATAAAGATATTGTTCGCCGGATCGTCATTGCCAAGCAAGGAGCAGACCTTTGCTCAGGAGCCTTCATGCAGTATGTCACCTACTTGTACATGGAAAAGGGATACTTCTTTGAGCATATGAACAAGATCCGCGAAATCTATAAGGTAAAGCACGCTGCTATGATGAACGCTTTGGAGAAGTATATGTCTGACATTCCAGGCGTGCATTGGTCAAAGCCGAAGGGCGGATTCTTCGTGTGGCTCGTGCTACCTGAGCACATAGATAGTGACAAGCTTTTTGAGAAGGCAATTGAGCGCAAGGTGGTTTACGTTAAGGGTTCTGCGTTCTTTGTGGGCGGTCAAGGCAAGAACACCATCAGGCTGAACTTCAGCCAACCCAAGCCCGAAGACATTGACAAGGGCATAAAGCTATTGGCCGAAGTCATCAAAGAGAGTCTGTAAACCCTTTTGCATCAATTGGGGCCTAGCTCAGCTAGGCCCTTCTTAATTTAAGTCCTCGCTAGAACCGCTAATGGCGAGGAGCACATATTCACAGATGTTTGTGACATAATCGCCCATGCGCTCCAAGTGCTTAGCGGCCAACATTAGGTCAATGGTTTCTTCAAGTGCTAATTTTTCTTGCCCGCTTCTAAGACGCCTCTTGAGTTCTGCGTAAATGGTGTCCAAAACATCGTCTTTCTGTGCGGTACGCCTTGCCAATTCCTCGTCACTGTTTATGAATGCTTCTACAGCGTCGCCGAGCATCTCTATAACTATTTCAGCCATGCGCTTGAAAGCTAGCGCATAGAACTCATAGGCCCCACTGGGTACCAAAGGGTCTAAAGCGATGCGAGTAACATTCATAGAATGATCGACAAGGCGCTCTAGATCCTGTGCGATCTTACCGATTACTATGGCGGAAACTATGTCATCAGGGCACTCACGAGCCACTGAGAGGACTAACTCTTGGATCTCAGCGTTCAGCTTATCAACGCGTTCATCCATAGCCAATACTGCGTTGGCTTCAGTAGGGCTTTTCTTCTCGACTGCAGACATAACGGCCATGATTACATCTCTTGCAAGAGACGAGAGGTATATGAGTTTCTCTTCCAGTCGTTTTGTTCCTGGTATCACGCCGTCATTATAAGCCCTTTGAAAGACCACATTTGTTAAGCCTTTCTTAGGGCGACAAAGACTTTCAAGCCTTTTGGTTCGTTCTGTTCTAACCAAAGTCGGCCGTCGTGGAACTTCACTACTTCTGAGGCTATAGCCAAGCCCAAACCCAGCCCGTCAGCTTTTGTAGTTGCTCTATAGAACTTTTGGAGCACTTTCTCTGCTTCAGCTGGGGGGATGCCTTCACCTTCGTCAGCCACAGATATGATGACTCGTTCGTCTTCTTCTCGAAGCTGAACGGTAACCTTTGCCCCTTCAGGGCTGTACTTTACTGCGTTGTCCAACAAGTTGAGTAGCAGGGATTTGAGAAGGCTCTTACTGCCCGCCACGTACACGGCAGTGTCTGGCAGCATGAGCTCTTTCATAACTTTCTTGCTTTCGCTCAGCATGGACATTTGCCACACTACTTCGCTGGTGAGACTGACTAGGTTGACCTTGTCCATGCGGTTGACGAGCCCTCTTTCCATCTTAACCAGCAAAGCTAGGTCGCTAGCAAGATGATTCAGACGGTCCATCTCTTCTATAATCTTCAACACTAAGTTCTTGCGCTCTTGAGGATCATCTTCCTCGGCTAGACTTTCGGCCATTAGTCTGACTGCACTCAAAGGTGTCCTTAGCTCGTGGAGCATCTTCTGGTACAATTCGACATCTTCTTGCTTCTCTTGTTGTAGGCAGGTCTCGATGACCCCATAGTACTTATCACCTTGCTGGCACAGTCTCAACCTGTAAGAACGGGGGCTTTCCACTGTGGGCTTTGGGTAGAAGTAGGTCGTAGATTGACCCTGTCTTCTGCATTCATCCAGTGCATCGATCACTTTGTGGTCCCTAAACACTTCGTAGAGTAGGCGCCCCATGGGTTTGACACCTTCAGTTAGCTTCTCGAAGTCAGCGTTGAAATCTAACAGTCTGAAGTCTGAATCCAAAACGAAAGCCGGTATAGGCATGAACTTGAGAGCAGAATCCTCTTGGGGCTCTGGCCGCAAGTTCTGTCTTGATATAAGGTATATAACTATAACGGTTAGCAGGAGCGAAATAGTGACAAGAATAGGCGTAACCTCCATTACTCCTTTCTAACCTCCCCGTTGAACTTGTAACCCACTCCTCTTACCGTCAGAATGTATCTAGGCTCGTTGGGGTTGGGTTCGATTTTATCCCTGAGCCACTTGACATGCACATCGAGGGTCCTCTTGTCTCCGTAGTACTCGTTGCCCCAAACTTCGTTAAGCAAGTACTCTCTAGAAAGCACTTCTCCGGCTCTAGACATCAGTATTCGGAGGAGTTCAAACTGCTTCTTCGGGAGGAGGTACATCTTACCAGCGACTCTCAGTTCATGGCCCCTCAGGTCCAAAGATATTTCATCACATACAAGCCTTTTCTCACCTACGTTCTTCTTGACGCCGTATGCTCTCCTAAGGACGGCCCTTATTCTAGCAACCAATTCGGGAAGGCTAAAGGGTTTTGTAATGTAATCGTCTGCTCCGAGCTCTAAGCCCAATATCCGGTCGACTTCCTCCTCACGGGCCGTGACGACAATCACGGGAGTGTCGTATTGGCTTCTGATTTCTTTTAGGATCTCCTTGCCTTCCACCAGGGGCAGCATGAGGTCGAGTAGTACCAAATCCGGTTGATGAGCGTAGAACTTTTCTAATGCCTCTTTTCCGTTCATAGCCTTTATGACTCTGAACCCCTCTTTTGCTAGTTTTTTCTCGATGGCGTCTAGAATATTGCGATCGTCTTCCACCACCAGAATGGTCTCTGCCTGCGTCTCCACACTACATCACCGCCTTCTTAACAATGTTAAGACAATTCTATGCCAACTGGTGCAAAGAATTCAACCCCGCTGAAGTTCAATGGCATTATCATATAGGTGGGCTGACATATGTCTGCAGAATTGGATAGGGTTTTGGATCTGCTGAAGAACAGCCACAAGACTGTGGCGCTGACGGGTGCTGGCATAAGCACGGAGAGCGGAATACCAGATTATCGCGGCCCCCATGGTCTATGGCGAAGCGTTGACCCCATGAAGTGTGTGAGCGTCGATACCTTGCGGAGCGATCCGTGGCTGTTTTGGAGATTCAATTTGCCTAGATGGCTGGAGTACGCTTCCGCAAGACCGAATGCGGCTCACTACTTGCTTGCCTCGATGGAAGCAGCCAAACTCCTAGACTGCATTGTTACACAGAACATAGATGGCCTACACCGGAAGGCAGGTAGCAGTAAGGTTTACGAAGTCCACGGTAACGTGGAGAGGGTTTACTGTACCAGGTGTCATGCTAGGTACCCCATGGCTGAGGCTTATGAACAACTTCAACAGGACAGGTTGCCGACTTGCACTTGCGGCGGCTTGTTGAGGCCTGAGGTAGTGCTGTTTGGTGACCCTATGCCTGAAGCGTTTTATGCTGCTCTAGAAGAGGTAGAGTCTGCTGAGCTAATGATCGTAATGGGAAGTAGCTTGCAAGTGTACCCTGTGGCCAGTTTGCCTGACTTGGTTCCTCACTTGGTGATCGTTAACTTGGAGCCTACCTCTTATGATGAAAGGGCCGACGCTGTATTGCGGATGAGCACTGGTCAATTTGCCAGAGAATTGGCCGAGCGCCTGGGTTTGGACCTGGGAACAGGTGAAAGGGGAGATGCAGATGAAAATACTAATCACAAACGATGACGGAATCTACGCTGATGGTATAAACACGTTGGTTAGTTTCTTGCTTGAATGGGGCCAAGCTGAGGTAATCGTGGTCGCACCCGATAGGCCCAAGAGTGCAAGTAGCCACTACCTAACTTTGGATACCATATTGAGGCTCAGGAAGGTACGCATGCCGGTGGGGCACTTCGGGTACGTAGTGGTCGATGGCTCGCCAGCGGACTGCGTGCTGGTGGCGCTCCATGATATAGCGCCCGATGTAGACTTCGTCCTCAGCGGAATCAACCATGGAGCTAATACAGGCGTAGATGTACTCTACTCGGGAACAGTGGCAGCTGCGGCAGAAGCCGTGGTCAACGGAAAACCCGCCGTGGCAATCTCGAGCGAGAGCCCCGAAGGTGTGCACTTGGCTACTGCGGCTCAAGTTTTCATTAAGTTATTGGATCAAGGTGTGGCAAAGGCTTTGAGTTCAAACTGGGTGCTTAACATAAATGTGCCTAGCAGGGAATATCATGAGCTCAAGGGCCTCGTTTGGGCGCCAGTTAGCCGTTGTGGTTGGGCTAACACCGTTCAAAAAAGGGAGAACCCGCGGGGCCAGACGTATTATTGGATAACCGGCGAAAGAATAGATGTAAACGCCCCTGAGGGTACAGATACAAAGATGCTAGCAGAAGGTTACGTAACGCTGACCCCGTTGGGTCTAGATCTAACAAAATACGATGCTCTAAAAGAGCTTTCAACGAAGATCTTCTTCGACCTCTAGTGGCTCAAAGTTCATGCGCTTGACCTTGCCTGTTCTTGAAGCCACTAACCAGATTAGCGTCTTTACGTTAGCTGTCTTGAACACGGAGTCTGGATTGTCGATCTTGACTATGTACCCTTCCGGGTGTGGATGTACAGCTATATAGACTTTTTGTTGAAGATGAACGCCAACAAAGTCATCATCGCTGGTATAACAGGACAGCAACCAATGATCGTCTTTGCCGTATATGTCGGCGATCCGAATAATGCCTGAGCGCGTTCGGAAAGTGCCTGTCGCGGGTTCACGGTCCAAGTTGTACAGTATGGCGTGTGGCATGAGACTCTCCCTCAAATAGTATGTTACTTCAACATGCTGAGTCTTCTTTATCGACAACCTGTATATGGTTCTGCCTTCTAGAAGCCACTTCCTCTCATACTTCGTGTTCACCGTGCTTTCTTTGAGGACATCTAGGCTCCGAACCTCGAACAAACCCGAAAGCTCTGCATTGCGAGCTGAGTCGTAGGCGTAGTCCTTATAGTCGGTGTGAAGGACTACAGTTCCGCCATCCACGAGTCTTGAGGCGTAGATTCTTAATTTCGTTGGTGTCAGCAGCCTTCTTTGGTGGTGTTTCCTGTTTGGCCACGGCAGGGGAAAGTTTATGAAGATGGTGCTAATCGTTTTAGGGTAGAAGAGTTCCCTTATTCCCCAAACCCCATCCATGCATACGATGGCACACTTGTCCTTGTCGATACGGGATAAAGCTCTTTCCATGCTCACGAGTGAAACTTCAAATCCAACGGTATTGTAGGTATGCTGGATGGTTTCTAGGAACGCCCCGTTACCGAAACCTATTTCTACAGCTAAAGGCCGCTGCAACGGAAACACCTTTTCCCACGTAATAGGTAGGACTTCTTGGTGTGGGTTCAGAATCATAAGACGTCACCAATAACAGTCGTACATAGATTTGTTAATGTTCGGCCTGACCATGAGCCCCAAGAGTAAGCCGAAAACGAAGCCGCCTATGTGCGCCCAGTAGGCAACGTAAGACATTGTTTCGGTCATAGCTGGTAGCAGATTTCCAAGGGCAAACCAAACCAGCAGCCACACCCAAGCAGGTACGGCTATGACGGTGATGTAGAAAATGACCCACACAAGGGTCGCAATACGGGCTCTCGGATGCAGGACCAAATACAAGCCCATGACGCCTGAGATGGCACCTGATGCTCCGACGAAGTATGTAGTACTCGTCGGGTTCACAGCTATATGAACCAGCGCGGAGACGATGCCTGCTGCTAAGTAAAAAGGGATATAGGCGAAACCGAGGTCGTCTTCAACGTTGTCCCCGAATATGTACAGGAACCACATATTGGTAGCCAGGTGCGCTACGCTTCCATGAAGCCACATAGTCATGAACAGGGACAACCAAGGTCTTAGATCAAAAGGGTTTGCTGATACGAGGGCTATGAATTTTGCTGGGCTTACATAAAGTGTCTCGCTCAGCTGTGGTTGGACGGCGAAGAAAATGACAACATTCACAAGGATTATCATCCATGTCTGGATGGGGAAATGCCTTCGTCTGTTTATGTCGAACAGCGGAAACATAGTACTATTCTAAGGCGAGTGCCTATATTCCACGGACCGGTGTGCACCCATGGGTTGAGGATACAACATCATCAAGCCATATACCTCTTCAGGCACCTCTGCCTTTACGTTCAGTCCCAACTCTTTTGCTCGGTCGGCAAAAATGGGGTAGTCGTGAGTGAAGTTGCCGTCACAGAAATAAGAGGATATCTCTTCTGCCTTGCTTTCTTCCATGTCATCAGAGAGTAGCTTCTTGACGAAATCCCTTACTTGGGCGATAGCTTTGCGGCTGACATCCGCCAAAATGAGCGTTTGGTCGTCTACATCATTTGGGTTCTTCTGCTGGACTGCGCTAATAATGCTTGGGGCTGGCATCCCATTTATCTGAGGGTCTAACGGGCCCATGACAGCATGGGGATCCATGAGTATTTCATCGGCTGCCAACGCAATAAGAGTTCCTCCGCTCATAGCATAATGTGGAATGATTACGGTGGTCTTAGCAGGGTGTCTGTGCAGTGCCAATGCGATTTGCTCGGCGGCCAGTACAAGCCCTCCTGGTGTGTGTAGTATAAGGTCTATGGGCTTGTCAGGTGGTGTGGTACGTATGGCAGTTAGAACAGCTTCAGAGTCGTCCATGGTGATGTACCTAGCCACAGGAAGGCCCAATAAGGATATGCTCTCCTGACGATGGATCAGAGTTATAACGCGGCTATGCCTTTTCTTCTCCAAAGAGTGAATGAGTGCTTGCCGTGCCGTGTGCATGTAGTACTGATGCATTGCAGGCGAGAGCACCGAGAACAGCACGACCAGCCAAAGGATTGTGGATAAAATGTCCATCGGACCGCCCCCTTTATCGACGCTACAGTTCACACATATTATACGCACTAGTCAAGGAAATAAGAGCGTCTTTTCCCTATGTTGACTGTCAAATAAGAGCCTCTTTTCCCTATGTTGACTGTCTAAGGTCGGCTTGACTTAGCGAGTTTCAGTAATATAATGAGCGTTGTGGTTAGACGCATAAGAAAGCTCGCCAAAAAAGTGCCCACAGTAGCGGGTACTAGTTTCTGGACTGCCTTCAGCAGTGCCTACACCTTTGGAGCCACACTAATGGTGAGCATGGCTCTGTTCGGTGGGCTTGGTTACCTGGTGGATGATTGGCTGGGAACGTTACCTACTTTCACGATTGGTTTAGCCGTGGTGGGCATCTTTTTGGCTTTTAGGGTCTTGATTAAGGACATCACCAGGAGAAGGAGTGCCATCAAGTGAGCCACGAATTAACGCTTTCGGTGAACAGTTTGTACTGGAGTTTTGCCGTCACAGCCCTTCTTTGGGTACTAGTGCTGTATGCAAATCGAAGAATGAAATCTGGGGGCCTCTGGTTATACGGCATTATGGCACTTTGGAATTGGCTCATTGGATACGGAAGGCAGGTGTTGGGTCACTATTCAGAGGAGGTAATGCCTTTCTTGTCTACGTTTTTTGTCTACATCCTGGCGTCTAATTGGCTAGGGCTCTTGCCAGGTTTCGTATCGCCGACTAGAGATCTTTCTGTGACCCTTGGATTGGCTGTGGTGCTACTGGTGTGGGTTCATTCTTACGCAATCAGAAAGATGGGTGTCAAGGGCTATCTGAAAGTTTTCTTTGCACCTGCATGGTGGATGTTCCCCCTGAACTTAATGGAACACATTACAAGACTATTGTCTTTGTCGTTACGTCTTTACGGAAATGTGTCTGGCGAGCACTTGGCAGTGGCTGTGATATCATTGTTGGCACCGTTATTTGCGCCCATCCCACTGCTGGGACTCAGCATGTTCACTGGTTTCATACAAGCTTACATATTCATGACGCTGGGCATGGCTTACACGGCAGGTTTCTTAGAGGAAGGAGGTCTTTTACATGAGTAATTCAGTAGCAACCATCATTTCTGCGGGTTGGCCTTTGGGCATCGCTGCGGGGCTTGCCGCACTTGGAATGGGGCTCGCTGCAGGAAAGGCAGTAGAGGCAATCGCGAGACAACCAGATGCGTCGGGCGACATAAGGAGTCTATCTCTAATCGCCTTCGCCTTCATAGAGTCGCTAGTTATTTACATGCTTGCGGTTGCGTTCTTAATGCTCTTCGTAAAGCCAGGAGTGTAGTGGTCAACCATGAGCGTGAACTGGATCTCTTTGTTGGCCGCTATCGCAAACCTTTTTGTGCTTTACTTGATACTGAAAAGGTACCTCTTCGGGCCCTTGCTCAAAATAATGAAGGACCAACAGGAGCAGTGGGAGAGAAGAGAAAAAGAGCTAGAGCACAAGGAGTTGGAGCTGGTCTCGAAAGAGCAAGCTTTGGAGCATGAGCGTACCGAGCTGGAATATGAAGTGAGGCAGTACTACCAACAAGCTATGTCAGAGATTGAGTTGTTCAAAGAGTCGGAACTGGCTAATGCCAGGAAAAAGGCTGAGTCATTGTATAACCGCATAGTTAGCGCTGCTAAATCTGAGGCTGACAAGATTAGGCAGGAGGCAATCGAAAACGCAGAGGTTTGGCTTCGTGCTGCGGTAGAGAAGGTTTGTACAGCCTTTGTAGGTGATGTGCGCGTAGGTTGCTTGCTGGTAGATTTGGTTGAGTCTAAGACAGAAGAGATACGACCCTTATTGACGCCAGGTAAAGCATACGCTTTTGTCAGCTCGCACGAGTTGACGCAGGAAGAGAGGCTAAGGGTACAAGCTCTGTCGGAGTCGTTAGGCATAAACGTTTCTGAATTTCACGCAGACCCGTCTATGATACTGGGCTTTAGGTTTACATGGAAGGCAGAGATGATAGAGTACTCTTTGGCCCAGGCAGTAAAAGAACACTTGAAGCTAAGTCCAGCTGCAATAGAGCCTGTCACTGGTGAAGGGGGAGAGCCACGTTGAAGGGCTCACTCTTTGAAATTACTGTTTCGAAGCCAATAGTGCGGAAGCAGTACTTTGGCCAAGTTCAAGCTTACAGGGACGGAGTGGCTTTGGTAAGCGGGCTGGGGAATATAGGGTACTATGAGCTGGTCGAGTTTGACGGTGGAGCGACAGGCTTCGTTCTAGATGTGGGTGAGGAGACTTCATCGGTCGTTATGATTGAAGGCTCTCCAAAAGTCGGTGAGGCATGCAGTGCTGTCAATCGCGTAGTCGCGGTACCTGTGGGCGATCAACTGCTGGGCAGAGTACTTAACGCTTTGGGTGAACCACTAGACGGAAGAGCTTTGGCTGCAGATCAGTTGTCACCTGTGGAAAGGCCTGCACCTCCTTTATATGAGCGAGTCAAGGTCAAGCAACCAGTAGAGACTGGGATAAACATCATAGATATGCTTGTACCAGTGGGGCACGGCCAAAGGGAACTGATCTTGGGCGATCGCCAGACTGGAAAAACTACCCTTGCGGCTGACATCTTGATCAACCAAAAGGGCAAGGATGTAATCGGGGTCTATGTCAGTATAGGGCAAAAAGCATCGGATATCGCGGCTTTGATAAGCGGTTTTGAAGCTGCTGACGTGATGGATCAGGTAGTCATGGTAGTCGCTTCGGCTAGCGATTCGGCTGTGCTTAGGTATTTGGCTCCTTATGCTGCCACATCTATAGCTGAATACTACATGGAAAAGGCAAGAAAGTAATCATCATCTATGATGACCTGTCCAAGCATGCTGTAAGCTATCGAGAACTCTCTCTTCTGCTTAGGAGGCCACCGGGACGAGAAGCCTATCCGGGAGACATATTTTATGCACACTCCAGACTTCTCGAGCGTGCAGCTATGTTGGCATCGGGAGGTGCCCTAACAGCTTTTCCCATATGTGAAACACAGTTGGGAGATTTTTCTGCTTATATCCCTACAAACCTGATTTCCATAACTGATGGCCAATTGTACCTGGATAGTTCGCTATTCAACGCAGGAAGAAGGCCTGCGATAAACGTAGGTTTGTCAGTGTCGAGAGTGGGAGGGGCTGCCCAGTACGGAGCTATAAGGAAACTAACCTCGGGATTAAAAGCGTCCTTGGCAAGGTACGACGAGCTTTCAGAGTTCACAAAATTTGGTGGCAAACTTGATGAAGCCTCTCAGAAGCTGCTGGACCGTGGGGAGCGAACAATCAAACTGCTGATACAAAAGGCTCACGAACTGTATGAACCTTTTGAGCAAGTGGCGCTATTGGTTCTGTTGAACAACGGCTTCTTTGATGAGGTCGAGCCTCAGAAGGTACGTGATATTTGGCTAAACGTCAGGGAGAACCTTAAATCTGAACTGCCTCAACTTCGGGAACTGGATTTGAACAAGGCCTTGTCAGCTGAGGATGTGCGCTTGATTCTTACCATGGCGGAAAGGGTGCTGAAATCTGGCAAACTTGTTAACTCTTAGAAGAAGGCTGAAGTCTGTAAACAGTTTGGGCCGCATAGCAAAGGCTTTGCAGACCATAAACAGCTACTACATGGCGGCAGCTAAGAAGGACTTTGAAAGGGTATTAGCTTACGAATCGGCCGTGAGGGAGACAGTGGCAGAAATAGTTGGGTTGTTGCCGAGGGAGTTGATTCAAGGATCTCGCTTCGTACGTCCCTTAGCAAGCGCACCGAAGGTCATCTTAGCTTTTTTCAGTGATGGCGGTCTTTGTGGTAACTACAATGACGTGGCAGCCGAAGCATTGCTTAGCCTTAAGCCCACTCATGAAGACCTAATCTTCGGCGTAGGTGCTACGGCCAGCGAGAATCTAGCAGGTCTAGGACTTAATGCTCGCGACGCCATAGGTGGGTTATACCAAGCCAAGAATACACCACTGTTGGTGGACTTCTTCTTGGGCGTGCTCGAACTGGATTTCTCTGAAGCTTGGGTAGTATATGCTACCGCTACACCTGGAACTAAGGCGAGGCCGGTAGCCGAAAAGATAGCACCGTTGACGTTTGAGGGAGTTAGGGAAGAGATTGAGTTGATAGGAGACCCCGAGGCGGTGTTGGACCAAGCTTTGGGGGCATATTTGACTGCCGAAATGCTTAAGGCATTCTATGCGGCAGCCTTTGCTGAGTTTTCTATGAGGTGGATGGCCATGGTCAGGGCAGAAGACAAATCTAAAGAGTTGGTACGGGAAGTTTCGCTGCAAATAAGCAAGACTAGGCAGGAAAGGATAACGAGGGAGCTTCAAGACGTGGTGGGTGGGATGGACTATGAATGGTGAAGTTGTCGGGGTGCACGGTCCCGTTGTAGACATCCACTTCAGCGATTACGTCCCCGCTGAGCGTGAACTGGTGCAGGTCGGGAACATTTTGGTGGAGTGTAGAGCGATGCTTGGCGCGGGCCGAGTGAGGGCCGTCGCTTTGGGCCCTACGGTCGGGCTTCGTAGGGGAACAAAGGCTACTCCCTTGGGTAGGCCTCTTACTGTCAAACTCAGCAAGGGACTTATAGGTAGAGTCATCTCGGGCATCGGTCAGCCCTTAGACCAGGGCCCTGAGATAGAGGGAACGGAAGCCAATGTGCTGGTACCCCCTCCTTTAGCTACTGCTGTGCTGCCCGTGTCGAGAACGCTTGAGACGGGAATCAAGGCATTGGACCTGCTGGCGCCTTTTCCAAGGGGCGGAAAGATCGGTTTGTTTGGTGGTGCTGGGGTGGGAAAGACGGTCTTGGTTATGGAGCTCATACACAACGTAGCAGTTCGACACAGAGGTTACTCAGTGTTCGCGGGTGTTGGCGAACGCACGCGGGAAGGGCAAGAATTGTGGGAAGAAATGCGAGAAAGTGGCGTTATTGGCAACTTGGTCATGGTGTTCGGTCAGATGAATGAACCTCCCGGCGTGCGGGCGGTTACTCCTTACACTGCTGCGCGGATTGCGGAATTCCTTAGGGAAGAGTTTGGTGGAGAGGTTCTGCTGTTCATTGACAACATATTCAGGTTTGCTCAAGCAGGTATGGAAGTCTCGACTCTGCTTGGTCGTATGCCTTCGACTATGGGGTATCAACCAACACTATTCAGCGAGTTAGGCGAAATAGAGGAGCGTATAAACAGTTTGGCTGAGGGGGCGATTACTTCTGTACAGGCAGTTTACGTACCCGCAGATGACATCACGGATCCAGCACCGGCGACCATTTTCACTCATTTGGACTCCTCAGTAGTGCTGTCGCGTGGACTGGTGGAAATTGGTATATACCCCGCTGTTGATCCGTTGCAGAGCACGTCCAAGATGCTGGACCCCGAAATCGTTGGCGAGGAGCATGTTCGCGTGGCCGGCCAAGTAAAAGCCTTCTTGCAGCGGTACGAAGAACTGAAGGACATAATTGCGTTGCTGGGGATGGAGGAGTTGAGCCCAGAGGATCGACAAGTGGTTCTGAGGGCAAGGAAGATTCAGATGTTCTTGAGCCAGCCTTTCCACGTGGCGGAGGCTTTTTCAGGAATACCAGGCCAGTATGTAGGGCTCGACAGGACCGTTGCTGGTTTCAGGGCCATCGTAGATGGTGCAGCTGACCAAGTTCCTGAGAGTGCTTTGTACATGATCGGTGACATAAGCGAGGCTGGGGTGGATGCTTAGGGTAAGCATTGTGAGCTCAGACCAAACGTTATTCTTCGAAGCCTCTGAAGTACTGTTGCCCTTAGTGGACGGCTATGCTGGGATCCTGGAGAGGCATAGCCCCTTTGTAGCTAGTTTAGAGATCGGCATAGTGACTGTGAAGACCCCACAAGGAGATCGCAATTTTGCAGTGGCAGGTGGTGTGGCATCGGTACGCAAGGGGTTCTTACGGATAGTAACGCCAGCCATTTATGAAACCGATGATCTGAACGCTTTCATAGAGCAGCTGGACAAACAGTATCAGCAGGCCAAGGAACGTCTTGCAAAGCACCGCCTAATCAACCTAAATCCTTGATGGTGTCCGATGCGATAATTATTTTATGGCGTTCCTGAATTTGCTTGACATAAGCCGAGTGCTTAAACTAGCCTCTGAATTCTCCATTCACTTAGAAAGCGAAAGCGTCAGCCTGTACGACGCTGTGGGCCGAGTGTTGTCAGAGGACGTGTATGCCGATGCGGATATGCCTCCTGCTCCGAGATCAGAGGTCGACGGCTATGCTGTGCGGAGTGCAGATGTCAAAGGAGCTTCAACTGAGCGCCCATCGCTGCTTACACTACGAGGATCGGTGCAAGTCAATGAAGTTCCATCTACAAGCGTAGGACCCGGTGAGGCAATCTACGTACCCACGGGGGCGATACTACCTCCGGGTGCCGACGCGGTAGTCATGATTGAACACTGCGAGGAATCACATCCTTACTTGGAGGTCTTCAAACCAGTAGCTCCAAGAGAAAACGTTATGGGCCCCGGCGAGGATATTAGGTCTGGGGAACTTCTGTTGAAGAGAGGGCAGAGGTTGAGTCCTGAAGCAATCGGCTTGCTGGCCTACTTGGGAAAAGTGGAACTGAGGGTTGTGAGGCCTTTGAGTGTGTACGTCAGCGCTACGGGGGATGAGATAGTAGAGCCGTCGGTTCCCGTAGGTCTAGGTCAATACCGAGATGCTAACACCTACACGGTAGCGGCCATGCTCAAGAAATGGGGTTTTAGGACGCACAGAGGACCAATTCTAAAGGACGATCTCACATCCTTGGTGGGCGCTCTAAGGGAAGCAAGCGAGAGCCATGATGTAGTGGTATTCACCGGAGGTAGCTCTGCTGGGGTTAGAGACTTGGTCATCACTGCTGTTGAGCAGTGCGGTGGCGTAGTGAAAGCTCACGGGTTCGCTATAAGACCTGGAAAACCTACTATTATAGGTCAGGTGGGGCGTTCACTCTTTGTTGGTTTGCCTGGCCATCCCATGTCTTGTTTCGTCTCAGCTTCACTGATACTGCTCCCCTTAGTTAGGTCACTCCAAGGAGAAGAAGTGCAACCTGTTCCATTACTCAAAGCCAAATTGGCCAAATCGGTCTTTTCGCGCATAGGAGTCGAAGAATGGATTCCGGCAAGAGTGGAAGTTGGGGACGAGATAATGGCTGTGCCGGTGTTCTCTAAGTCAGGGATGGTGAGTGCCATGATCAAGAATCCTGCTTTCATTAGAGTGCCACCAGAGGCGGAAGGCCTAGAGGCAGGCGAATCTGTGGAGGTCTTAACTTTATGAAAAGGGTTTACCACAAAGTCACTTCTTTGGAAGAGGCTACTGGCATTATTAGAAGCATAACTCCCGCTCCTGCAAAGGAGCTGATTGGGGTCAGGGAAAGTATAGGTAGGATGACGGCTGAACCTGTCGTAGCCTTGAGAAGTGTTCCGCACTACCTAAGCGCGGGTTATGACGGATATGCAGTGGATGCTCGCTCGACCTTTGGCGCGACAGAGTCTAACCCCAAGAAGCTTGAAAAGGCGAGACTGGTCAGCACAGGTGATCCTTTGAGTTTCTTGGAAACATGCGTGGTGCCGTTGGAAGATGTGGTCGAGTATCAGGGCAGCAGACTTGTGTACCGCGCTTTCCACGAAGGTGCGAACGTGAGGCAGGTTGGAGAAGATGTGGTAGTAGGGGACATGATTGTACCAGCTAGGCACTGGATCGAGTCTATGGATGCTGCTTTGATGCTTGCTGCTGGCGTAACAAAGGTGGAAGTGCTTAGAAGGCCTCGGGTCTTGATAGTTCCGACTGGTGACGAAATACGCGATCCCGAAGGACCTCTGGGTGTAGGAGAGATAGCTGAAACAAACAGTGTTCTCATAAGTTCTGAACTTGCCAAGTTCTTTGAATTCAAGATAACCAAACCTGTACCGAACAACATAGATCTTATGAGGGAAGCAATTAGGGCTAACATCGATGTTGATCTTGTGGCTACAATAGCAGGGTCTTCAAGGGGCGAAAGAGACTTGATTGCTGACATGCTTACGAACTCTGACGAAGGCGAGCTTCTTGTGCATGGTGTCAACATAAAGCCTGGTAAGCCGCTTATCATCGGTCGTTACCTGGGGAAGCCGTTTATTGGATTTCCTGGTTTTCCAGTATCGACTTGGGTCATTCTGAAGTTCTTGATCCCGGCCCTCGTGGAGACCTACTATGGCCACTTACCCGAACAGTGGCAAAGGTTGGAATGTGTAGCTGGAAGGAAGATACCATCTGAAGGTGGGACCGTTGAATACATAAGAGGTGTAGTTGGCAAGGCTCCCAAGGGCTACGTTTTCTTACCTTTGGCCAGAGGAGCTGGTGTCATGTCCAGCGTAGTCAGAGCTAACGCCGTGGTTGAGGTTGAGGCTGGTTCGGAGGGCTTTGTTGGTGGTGCTACGTTGACCTCCATGGCTAAATATGCTCAATACCCATTGATGGCTGCCTCTGATGACTTGGCCCTCAAATTCCTGTTGAGCGAGATGAGGAAGCGCGGAGTGTTTGTCAACTACGTTTTCACGGGGTCCGCCTCTGCGTTGGAACTCTTCTCAAAGGGTTTTGTAGTTATGGCCGGCGCTCACTTGCTATGTGCTGACGGAACCTACAATAGGTGCATGGTTCCTGAAGATGCGATCAAAGTGCCCTTTGTGTTTAGACAGCAGGGGTTTATGGTTCCGCGGGGCAATCCTAAGGGCATCAAGAGTGTGGAAGATTTATTGAGACGCGACTTAGTCATGGTCAACAGGGAAAAGGGGTCTGGCACGCGCATTTTGCTGGACCACCTGCTGCGAGAAAAGGGCTTATCGCCGGAAGACATAAATGGTTACGATACGGAGGAGTATTCGCATCTTAGGGTGGCTATGGCTGTGGCGACCGGCATGGCTGATGTGGGCATAGGGATTAAGACGGCGGCCGACGCCATGGGTTTGGATTTCGTACCAATCGTAGAGGAACAATATGATCTGTTCTTCGCACCTGAGGCCGAGCCGTTGGCTCAACACGTGAGAGAAGTCATTGATAGTCAAGAGTTCCTGGCTATCCTAGCTAGCTTGGGAGGGTATCGTCCGGCGTTGAAAGGGGGCGTGTAATTTGCAAGATGCTCACGGTCGTGAGATCACATATCTAAGGATTTCGGTTACAGACAGGTGCAATTTCCGTTGTCGCTACTGCAGTCGCCCCTCTCAGTTGCTGCCCCGTGACCGCATCATGACTTTTGAGGACATAGTAACGTTAGTTAAAGCCTCCCAGAGGTTGGGGTTCAGAAAGGTTCGATTGACTGGGGGCGAACCTTTGTTGAGGCAGGACATAGGCGAGTTGGTGAGTATGCTCCACGGCCTAGGCATCAGGGTTTCGCTTACGACTAACGGTTCTTTGCTGGCTCTCAAGTCAAGGGAGCTTAAGAGTGCTGGGCTCGACAGCATAAACGTAAGCTTAGATTTCGTAGACCCTGTTAAGTTCACTTATATGGATGGGGGAGATGTGGCATTGGTCCTTAGAGGCATAGAGGCTGCGGTTGCGTCTGATCTGGAAACGAAAATCAATGTTGTATTCACGGCAAAACATGAGCGGCGCGACTTGGTCGAACTGCTGCACCTGGCTGAATCGTTGGGAACCCCCTTCAGGTTCATTGAGCTAATGCCGAAGAATGGGAGTAGCTTCAATGAACTGTTCAGGCCTATTGGTGAGGCTAAGTCCATGTTGGAGTCTATAACAACGCTCGCGCCTGATGAAGTGCCTCCCGATAGTGGCCCTGTGGAATACTACGTGACTGCTCAGGGTGTAAAAGTAGGCCTTATAGCCTTTTTCAGCATGAACAAATGCTTAAACTGCAACAGACTTAGGGTGGGAAGTAACGGAGTCATCTATCCCTGTTTGTTCAGAACGGCTCAAGTGGACGCCTTGGAAAGGCTAAGGTCCGGCGTCGATGGTGCCGTTAGCGCTCTATTGGAAGCGCTGTCTATAAAGCCTTTGCACGGCAACCCTGAGGAAATTGGCCCTGAGATGCAGGAGATAGGCGGATGAACTACGACGAGGTTAGAACAGAGCTTGATAATGCGCCTTGGTTCGGTCGGACCCCCACTTTGGCACGCATGGAGGCTCTTCTAGAGCATTTGCAACTTTGTCACTATCCATCTAGAACCATAATCGTGACGGGGACGAACGGTAAGGGGAGCGTTAGCGCCTTCTTGCATGCCATCCTAAGGCAGAAGTACAAAACAGGCCTCTTTACGTCACCACACTTGGAGGATTGGACAGAGCGCATTAGGGTTGACGGAGAAGACATTTCGCGCTCCGATTTTGCGCGGCTGTACGAAAGAGTGCGGGAGGTCTTTTCATACGTGGAGCGCGTTACGGGCGAAAGGCCTACTGTGTTTGAGCGGCTGCTAGCGGTGGCCTTGCTGTATTTTGGAGAGCAGCAAACGGACATCAATGTAGTGGAGGTTGGTATAGAAGGGCCTTATGATTCAACGAACCTGTTGCCTGCTGAAGCGGTAGCTGTAGCGTCTGTGGGATTGGATCATACCAAACTGTTGGGCAGCACTGAGCAAGAGATAGCAGCAGCTATCAGTGCGGCGTTTAGACCACGCAGGATAGCGGTCTTGGGCAGATCTAGCAGCGAGTCTCTTGACATTCTTGAGGCAGCAGCTAGGCGAAGGCGAAACCAAGTCTATAGGTATGGTCGAGAATTCTGGTGGGATGGGCGGTTCGTAAGTTTCTTTGGCAGTTTGGGGTTAAAGGTCAACCTTTTGGGCACTCATCAGCACTGGAATGCTTGTACAGCTGTCCAGACGGTGCTGGCTTTGAAGGAAAGGGGTTTGCAAGTGGAACCGCGTTTCATATCAGCTGGCATAGAACAGGCCCAGTGGCCTGGAAGGTTAGAGATTGTACGCCACGAACCGTTGTTGTTGCTCGACGGTGCCCACAACCCGTCGGCTGCTGAGGTCTTGTTTAATGCATTGTGCGAGTTATTCCCTGGCAAAAGGTGGGTCCTTATATTTGCCGCAATGCAGGATAAGGATTGGAGGAAAGTTCTGGGTCCTTTGCTAAGCTTGGCCACAAGGGTAGAGGTTGTAGCCATGCCGTATGAACGGGCGGAGAAGCCGGAGAACATAATCGATTTCTTGACCGCTTTGGGTGTCCCAGCTAGGATATGTACTGAAGAGGAGGCAATCGAGACTAACGAGGATGCGATAGCTTTTGGTTCTCTGTATTTAGTGGGAGACCTTAGGAGGTTGATAAGGCGTGGAGTTTAGCCACCTCAAAGACGGGAAGGCCGTAATGGTTGATGTGACAGGAAAAGCAGTAACCGTGCGGAAGACGGCAGCTTTGTTGTTTGGTGGCACGTTCGAGAGTAGACTAGCCAAGTCGGCGATTAGCAAAGTGCATGAATTTGTTCCCATGGCTCACCCTCTGCCCCTGAGCCCCGTTTCTATGAAGATTAGAAGGCGCAAAGGAATGGTTGAAACATGGATCGAGTGCGAGTACAAGACTGGGCTAGAGCTTGAGGCTTTAATGGCTGCCGCAGGCTTCTTATCTGACACACCCTATTTGGGTTTTGCCGCTGTCGTCCATAAAGAAGGCGGTAAATCGGGTACGATGAGTAGAGAAGCTGTTGTATTCAATCAGGAGTTCAACTTTGAACCCATGATGTGGTACAGGGTAGTGGGCAAAGGTTGGATCAGGTCTACAGGACTCGGTCTAGAAAAAGTTCCAGATTTTGAACTGGAAGAGGGAGATGTGCTCTTATGCAGCCTGAAGTAGTGGCCCAAGGTACTGTAGCATTCAGGCCTGACAAGTTTGAAATTATAGGATCTGAACGCCTGCCCAAAGGCCCATTCTTGGAAGTGGCACGCTTGGCTAGTTTCTTAGCTGCAAAGAGAGATAGCTTCTTTGGGGACCGCCTGTTTATAACGCATATCGAGGTAGATCATCATTGGGGTCCCTCTGATCTGACCTTTAGAGTGCGACTTGTCGCTGAGGGTGATCTCAAACAGCTTATAAGACGAGCTTGGTTTGCGGCCTTCGTGGCGTGTCTTACGGTCTATGACATGGTAAAAGCTGTGGACCCTGACGCTGTCATAGAAAACGTTGCTGTGGTCGAGGTGTGTGGATCTGAGCTACCCGTGGTCGAGGTTCAGGAGGCGTTAAAAGGCACGGGATTGGCTTTTTCTCCAACGGTGGTTGTTAAAAAGGGGCGTTTGAAGACAGCCCTTGGGCATCCAGGCGCTGATCGGCTCAAATTACCCTGGTTGAGGGAGGTGTAACACATTGGAAAAGCAGATCTACACATGTTGCATATTGATATGTTCCGACAGGTCTTTCCGCGGTGAAAGGGATGACAAGACGGGCCCTGTGCTCAAGGAGACTTTGGAAAGGCTTGGTTACGACGTGCTTAAGGTTGAAGTTGTCCCTGACGAGATTGATGCCATTTCGAGCAAGCTTGTGGAATGGGCAGATCAGGGTGTTAACCTCATAGTGACTTCAGGCGGAACTGGGGTAGGTCCGCGAGATGTTACACCTGAGGCCACAGGCAGCATCTTAGAGCGTGAGATTCCCGGTTTGCCTCAGGCGGCGCTCTGGTTCTCGTTGCAGCGAAGCCCAAATGCTGCACTGTCGAGGGCCAAGGCTGGTATTAGAAAGCGTACACTCATTGTCAACTTGCCGGGCTCACCCAAGGGAGCGGTGGAAATTGCTGAATTCCTAGATAAGCCTATCAAGCACGCGATACCAATAATCAACGGGCAAGTTATAGAGTGATGGATTGGTAAACTAGAGCGGCGGCCCCGAATAGTGCTGACTTGGGGTTAATTGTCCGATTTTAAGTGCGCTTAGTTTAGAAAGACTGCAGGTAATGGTTCAGGGGAGAAGGGTCATGATACTAATGGTTGAATCGTCCCGTATCCCTCCTGTTCTGTTGTATGAATTTGTATGTAGATCAAAGAAAAGCGTCTGATTGGGGGCTGATTCCATTCTTGGTCAGGAGAGACGTCCACCTATCGACAAAACTACATGTTTGAGACTGTGCTGCGGAAACGTACACTAACGGGTACTGCCCTTGAACGTTTAGACCTTAACATAACCTTTTGTAAAGGATAATATAAAGGATTATTGAAAGAATTGATAAGCCCTATGTTTCTGCTTCGAAGAGATTAGGGTAAGTCACCTTATCTTCAGCTTTGATTCTGTAAAGATCCGTTTCTAGTCTTTGCCTTGCGAATTCGTAATACTCTGGCACTATCTCAAAGCCAATGAAGTGTCTTTTCATCCTCTTGCTGACCACAGCGACCTGCCCTGAACCTAAGAACGGATCCAAGACGATGTCGCCTTCCTCGCTTGAGTAGTGAAGAATCTTCTCAATCAGTCTTGCGGGCAGTTTAGTAGGAGTCTTCTTGTCCCCAGTCCAGTATTCACGCTTTATTTCCCATACGTCTTCCAGATCCTTGTACAAGTTGCTTCTTCCTTTCTCATCTCGGCTATCTGGGGAGAACCTTGAATAAGTAAAGAACTTGCGCTTTGAGTCGTCTTTACACACATAGAGGCAGTGGTAGTGAGATGTGACGAACCGCCTCTTAGTAGCAACACCAAACTGATACTTCCATATTATGTGGTTAACCGTCGTGAAACCTACTTCATCTATTGCAACTAGTATGTCCTTTAGGTTGTTCCAACCCGAGAATACGTACATGCTACCCGATGGTTTTAGGATTCTGTAGACCTCTGTCATCCAATCTAACGTGAATTTGTAATACTCGTGCCTCGGAACCTCTTTGTAACCACTCAGTACCCTGGAATGTTTCCTGTTGTAGTTTTCCCGCGCCGGTCCGAAATCGATAGCAAAGGGTGGGTCAGTTACCACAAGATCGATCGATTCATCTTTTATTCCACGCATACCTTCCGTACAGTCCATATTGTATATGTGGTCAATCTCTATTGGGGTGTAGATCCCTGGATTCAAGGCATCATTCCTCCTCATCTTTATTATAGCTCAGGGTGCCTGTTATAGCTAAAATCGTTTGCAGCGTTCTCTTGGCGACTTGTCAATCGTTACAACAATTAGTTGGTGAATCCAAACTATTTCTGAGATTTTTGAGCGTTTGTAGTATTAAAATATGCCAAAACTTGTCGGGTTCGGCAGTCTCATCGATGGAACACTTTCTGTGACCAAGAACGGCTGACAAAATTGAACTTCCTGATGTGTAGGACCCGCGAACCTACAACTTTCTCAGCGCTGAGGCATCCGTGCGCTACATAATGACTTCTTGCACAGTGTTCAGATAACTCCGAGATTATAGGGTCACCTTGCGTATTACCTCATAGCCCAATTTGCTGATGTCCAGCTTAAGTTTTTCATTTCTAGGTCTTCCGTTAGAGTTGCGAAAGTTCTTTTGAAAGCGTCCGTGAGACTATAGAGTTAGATCGTCTATCTGAAGCAATAGAATGCAGTCCACTTCAAAACTCACCTTTCTTATCCTAGGGTTAGCTCCTCTAGATTGTCTGTCAACTGTGTATTGTGAGGGGCCCCTTTTAGAGCCTCGTGCCATGAGCGAAACGCCCCGTCGTGATCATACTCTGCTCGTCCGACCGCAAGCACTAGGCCAACTTTGCCATATTGACTGATCGCGCTCCTTATTGCTGCTATGTCATTGACAATTACTTGGTCGTTGCCAGCATTACATACGTGCGTCTTGAAATCCCACGGCACAAGGCCTAGTGCATCGAAAGTAACTCTACCGTATCTTGGACCCGGGAAAACGACTAGATCCTTAAGTAGCTTCTTCGCAAGGAATTCAAAGTAGAAACCGATCCATTCCATTTGCTTCCATTGTTTGTCATTTTCGTACTTCATTTGCAAGATGGCGCGTCTGCCGTCCCAATGTTTCGGTACGCCCCTGATGTGGTTGGCAATTAGATCAGCCTCGCAGGCTAAGTTCATGTCCATCCACCTCCGGTTATTGCATGGTTCTTCTAATTGTTAATTTAACTTCGCACGAGTCTAACGTCAAGTGTAGCTTAACGCCTGATGTTGTGCATTTGGGCACTTAGAGCGGACAGCGGGGTCACTTCTAATCTGCACTTTCGGCTACAGAAATACTGATGAGAAAAGCTGGTTACGGGGTAACGCACGACTACACAACTTGCTATTCCAGGTTACCGGGAGACTATCGAGTTATCTCGAGGCAACTGATGCTAGGCGCAAGACATCTCTCGGTCTTATGAGACTTTATTCAAATTTACTGAAGGACGAATAACATCGCGGAGAGCGTGTCCAACTTGCCGGGCTCACCCAAGGGAGCGGTGGAAATTGCTGAATTCCTAGATAAGCCTATCAAGCACGCGATACCAATAATCAACGGGCAAGTTATAGAGTGATGGATTGGTAAACTAGAGCGGCGGCCCCGAATAGTGCGGACTCTTTCAGTCGGCTTATTACGGTGGGGATGCCTTTTAGTGGCGGAAGCGCGTGCTTTGAAAACTCAGCTGCATAAGTATCTTTCCACAGATCCCAGGTGGTGCTTATGCTTCCACCAAGAACGATAAGTTCGGGGTTGAGTATATTAACGAGGGATGCTGTTCCAATGCCTAGATAATAACCAAGGCGCTTGAAAGCCTTGACCGCTAACTCTTCACCTTCTAGAGCTCTGCGGTAAATGTCTTTACCAGTAATCTTGGTACCTGATTTCTCAGCGTACCAACGCTCGAGAGCCCAACCCCCAGAGAAAGCCTCCAGACAGCCTTGTGACCCACAAGTGCAAGTCGGTCCATCGCTTTTCACAACCATATGACCGACTTCCATGGTGGCTCCGAAGGGTGACCGCAGCAGTTCACCGTGATAAACAAAACCTCCTCCCACACCTGTGCCCAATGTAATGCCCAACAACGAGTTTGGTTTACGGTCAAACTCGTAGAACCAAGTACCCAGCGCAAAGACATTGGCATCGTTTTCCACAAACACAGGAACCCCGGTTTCCTGTTGCAAGAGAGTACCTAGGGGAAAGGATCGCCACCCCAAGTTTGGAGCAAATAAGACGGCGCCTGTTTCATAGTCCACTTGTCCAGCTACACCAACGCCGATGGCAGAAACATTGCCTTCCTTAGCGCAGTCCGCTAGTACTTTTATGATTTGTTCAGGTGCGACGGTCGAGACTCTGTGGTGTTTTAGTATCTTACCGTCCTCTACCCAAGCTACATCTATCTTCGTGCCACCAATATCTACGGCTAGAACTCTCATACCATCGCCTCCATATGATGCCTGAGTTCAGAGAACCATTCTCTAGCAGTTTCGGGGGCGGTGTCGTTGCTAAAGTGCCCTAGTACGGCTGAAGCCACAACGGAGTGAATGCGCGAGTTCATGGGAGGTACCAAGCGGTTCATTTTTGCTGCCTCTTTGGATATGGCTTGAGCTACCTCTATACCGATGTCAAGGCTGTACTGTCGCCTGGAAATGAGGAGGCCTAACATGAGTCCTGGGAAGACAATGGAGTTGTTCACCTGGTTAAGATCGTCAGAACGCCCTGAGGCATACAGATCTACATCCCAGTAGTCTGCTTCAGTTCTTGAGACCTCTGGTATGGGATTCGCCAGTGACAAGACGACCCTGGGTTTCTTCATATTACGGATGAACTCTAGGGGGAACACACCAGGTCCCGGTCTCGAAGCGCACACTAGGATAGATGCCCCCGAAAGAGCTTGCTCAAGGTTGGTGTCCCGCAAGGAGTTGGTCTCGGCGAGTAGATGTGGCATCCAATGGTTAGTGCAGTTTCCTGAGTGAAAAGCCCCTTCCACATCCACCACTACTACTCGACCAACATCTTGAAGCAACTGCCTCAGCAGCTGGAGAAAACCCATATTAGCAGAACCTGCCCCCAGAAGTACGATTTTCTCTTTGGATAGGTCCAACCCCAACTGCCGGGCTGCAGAGAGGAGCGCACCAAGGATGATTATCCCCGTACCTTCCATGTCATCGTGGATCACGGGTATGCTAAGTTGCTCTCGCGCCCCACAGAGCGTATGGTAGGCCGTCGGTTGGCTAATGTCCTCTAAGTTTATGCCGCCTAACGATGGTTCTAGAGCTTTGAGAACGGCAAGAATCTCCTCAGTACTGTGTGCCTTAATGCACAAGGGTATGGCGTCGATCCCAGCGTAGTACTTGTAAAGTACAGCTTTTCCTTCCATGACGGGCAGGCCTGCTTCGGGACCAATGTTACCTAAACCCAATATCCTTGAACCATTGCTGACCACTGCTACCACGTTGGCCCTATTTGTGTACTCCCAAACCATGTCACTGTTTGTAGCTATGGCCTTGCACGGTTCGGCCACTCCAGGCGTGTAGTAGTCGTTTAAATGACCGGCCAGCGGAACCTTGACACGGATAGACCACTTACCTCTGAATAGTTTGTGCCGAAAAGAAGGATTTACTTCCATCTCTTCATCACACTGAACACCAGAATCAGGGCTATCATTGCGAGAAAGCTTTTTCCGAAAGACACTGCGGCCAACATGACAGGGTCCTTCCCACCTGAGAGCACGCCCTGCAACAGAAATGTCCCAGCAAAAACTGATGCCAGCTGTCCCGCAGCGTTGGCGCTCAGCGTAGCTAAGAGTATGAAAGTCCCAGGTTCCCTTTTTTGCACGAACTTGTGAACTACCCTTGCTGCCATCGGAAAAGCGCTGTTGCCTGCAGCACCTATGGCAGGGTTAAAGGTGCTGTCAAACAGATGTATGACCTTACCCGCTAGCAAGCCAGCAGCGATATTTAACACGAACGCTGCCAAACCGATGGCGAAAGCCAAAAGTGTTTGTGTCGCGAAAAAGACATTCGCTTTCATGCTGGCCCCGATCAACATGCCCACAAAAATGGTGGCTGTGGGGGCAAGGATTTTCTCTGCTGCCTCCTTAAGCGTTCCTGTTCGTCCATTCTCCCTTAAGAAATATCCAAAGAGCAAGAAGCCCAGCAGAGGTACAGACAGTGGCGCTAGTAAGCCAGCAACTAGGATGACGGCAAAAGGGAATACGAGCTTGGTTGACAGTGAAACTTCTGATTGAGCCCTTGTCTGGACGCTGAGTTCTCTCTTGCTTACGAGGGCTCTTACTAAGGGAGGGATGATGAGCGGAACGATGGATACATAACTGTATGCAGCCATAGAGACTGGGCCTACAAGTTCAGGCTTCAGCTTCGAAGCTATATATATCGATGTAGGACCATCGGCTGTACCAATGGCAGCTACTGAGGCTGCTCCGTTAATGTCGAAGCCTGCAGCGATAGCGATTAAGAAAGCGAGGAAAATACCAAGTTGAGAGATTATTGCGAGAAGCATGTAACTTGGATTTGCCATGAGAGGTCCAAAATCCATCATGGCGCCTATGCCGATGAAAATAAGCAAGGGCAGGAGCTCGGATCTTATTAGTGCACCAAAAAGCTGATCCATGAGACCGCCAGGTTCTGCCAGCGGGCTGTGAGGCAAGTTTACTGCAAACATGAAGAAACCTATCGGTATAAGCAGGAGTGGTTCTAGGTCGTACTTGTACGATATATAGACGATGAGAAGCCCGAGGCCCATTAGTAGCAAGGATTGCCAGAACGGTTCAATCAAAGCTGAAAGCCTCCTTTCAACTGCTAAAATTCTATCATGAAAGCAGAGGTGAGACCTTGAAATATGCAATCTTGGCGGCCGGGGAAGGACGTCGGCTCAGACCTTTGACAGATCAAAAGCCGAAGGCTTTGGTTCCTGTAGCAGGCAAGCCGTTGCTTTACTGGCAGATTGAAGCATTGGAAAGACGTGGGGTACGTCAGAGCGACATAATCGTGGTTGGTGGTTACGGTTTCGAAAATTTGCGAAAGGTAGCTCCCGATGGCGTGCAGGTTCTGTACAACCCTTTGTGGAATTCTGCCAATAACGTCCTCACAGTGTATTTTGCTTTGCTTCATTATGATGACGACCTGGTGGTTATGAACTCTGACGTGATTGCTGAAGACAGGATATTCGGGCTTCTCCGCTATGCTGAATATCCATATGCGGTGATCGATCGAACTGTAAACCTGAGCACAGAGGAGATGAAGGTCAAACTTGACGCGTCCAACAGAATAGTTCTGTTTTCAAAATATTTGAGTCCTCAGGAAGCAGTGGGCGAGTACATGGGTTTCTCCTTCATTCCAAAAGCACTCAGGCGTAATTTGCTCGATATCATAGTGCATATGCAAAGAAATGGAGAAGCTCACAAGTGGTACGAAGACGCGTTCAATTACTTGTGCCAGCAATACCCCATGGATCCGGTCTACTGCGATAACATGCTGTGGACGGAAATAGATACGCATGAGGACCTAAGGAAGGCTGAGCATATTGCCACAATGATTGGGGGCAACTGAGATGTTTGGTAGGGCTGTAAGCGTTCCACTGTTTTGGGTTATAGAAGAGGGTGTCGCTCCTAGGTATCACGAGATACTTTCGAGGCATAACATGGTTTTCCACAGGCCCTTGGTAGTGACAGGCGGAAGCGCAACGGCCCAATTAGCCGAAGAAACCTTCACAGGGCTGCCCACGGTGGCAGTGAGGTCGAACAGCATCAAGGAAGTGGAACGAGTCAAGAGTGAGGCTCGTCAAATTGGTGCGGACTTATTGATCGGTTTCGGGGGCGGCAAAGTGATCGACACAGCGAAAATGGCCGCAACAGAGCTTAACCTGCCTTTCTTATCCATGCCGACGGCCACTAGCAATGATGCCCTCGCTTCACCTGTGGCGGTCATCGATTTTGGTGAATACGTGAAGTCTATGGGTGCTACTGCACCATTGGGAGTTATAGCAGACCTATCGCTACTTAGATCGCAACCAAAGGCCCAATTCCTCGCGGGTATAGGTGACCTGTTTTCCAATATGTCCGCGCTAATGGACTGGAAGCTTGCCTCAGAAAAGGGCTATGAAAGGCTCGACCCTGTGGCAGCTTACTTAAGTAGAAATGCAGTGGAAAACCTGTTGCGAGCCATAGAGTCTGGAGAAGATTTGCACCCTGTTGTAGTGGAAGGACTCATTGTTTCGGGCGTGGCTATGATACTTGCGGGGAACAGCAGGCCTTGCAGCGGTGCCGAGCACCTGATATCCCACGCTCTAGATCTTATGGAATCTCATTCCTTGCACGGTTTGCAAGTGGGGTTAGCCTCTTTCTTCACTTTGAGGCTACACGGCTGTGAATATCAGACATACCAGCGTCTGCTTTCCGGGGTGGGCTTCCCAAGCTGTTGGCAGGCTTTGGGCATAACAGATTCGCAGTTCATGGAGGCCGTAAAGTACGCCCCGAAAACAAGATCCGGACGTTATACGGTGCTCAGCGAAATAGACCCACTTGTATTAGAAGAAGCGTACTACGAAGTCTATGGTGTAGGTTCCTGCGGGGATGGGGAACGGCTTTGAAAGAATTAAGTAGTTCTCGTAAAGTTTCCCCAGAATCTGAAGGGCGTACTGCTGCGTAGAAGTCCCTGTCTTGTCGTATAGTTCTTTCCCCTGGCTCTTGATTTGGTCCACTCCGCCATCACCCGAGAAGTAAGCCACCAAGGCCCAATAAACGTTCTGCCACTTTTCGATCCGCTTTGAGAGATAGTAGATCCCAGCTTTGAGGTTGTTGCAGATGTCCGTTGAGTCAGAACCCAAGCCTAACTGGTGGCGCAGTTCAGTGTAAAGAGGCGGCATGAGCTGCATGAGGCCCGTAGCGCCCTGTATGCTCGTGGCTTTCGGGTTGAATCCGCTTTCTTGCTCGATGAGTGCTACCACTAGCACGGGGTCGACACCGTACTGGTTAGAATACCGCACTATGCATGCTGCCATCTGAGCTCTGTCTTCGTCACTGAGATTGCGATTGATCGCAGTCTTGAGTATGGATCTTTGAATCCTTTGGTCAATCAGCTGGTCGATCTCGCTCTCAGACACCTGAGCTAATGAATAGGGAGGAAAGTTATCAAGATCAACGGGCCTCAAAGTTCGCTGGATCACGGGTGCCAACATGGTGACCGATACAGAGTGATCCAACGAGTTCCATACTCTACCAATATATGATTCTGCGTATCCAGAGAGACACAGTAAGACAAGTAGCAATGTAGTCAGAACAATGTGAAAGGTCCTGCTGCGAAATACCAATTACGTTCCCTCCTTGGATCGATGGTTCCTTTCTCCGTTACGTATTTCTCAAAGTAGTCCCTCAATAACTGGGGCGAGTAATATTCTATATGCTGGTTCTTGAACATGGTGAATTCGCCGGCGCCTGAAGCGCGGTAGCTCGTTAAGCTAACCCAGTAATACTGATGCCTGTGGATGCGCCCTCCCATATACTTGGCCTTTTTTACTCTCTTGCCCACGGGCGCCGTGAGGTCGTATACAACCTCGAGGCCACCAACTGCTTCAAAGTTGTACGTCTTAACTAACGGATGTCGGATAGGTTTGATACGCCACGGTGATACTTTCAGCATGTAGTAAAACCGTGAATTCCACTCTAGGGCATCGAGCAATGTCTTTCCTGAAATCCTAAGGACAATGGGCTCGTTATCGAAAGGATATAGGCGAAAAGAGTCTTTACGTGTGATCCAACCTTTGTTGATAACTACAGGTTCAAATGGGGATTCAGGGTGTAGGCATATTTCGTTGTCGGTGGCGTACTGCAGTACTTCCACATATAGGTTGGACACGGGGTTCGCTGCCAATTTCCAGGTATCGCTGACGAGAGGTTCGGAAGCTATGCCAATTACTTCGTTCATCCAGTCGCGAGTCTTTCTGTGTATAGGCCAGTAGTTGTAAAGCATTTCTTGATCATCACTGATGCACGATAGGTCCAAATTCTCCACTTTTATGGACTTCTGGTCGCTTACCTGAATTAACACTGCACCTCGGCCTTGAGAGGCGGGCTGAACAATCTTTGTTCCCTTCACCGACACCGGGCCGTATGCCCTGTGCGTATGCCCAAATACGATGACATCGATTCCTTTTACTTTATCGGCCAACGAAAAGACGAAGTTCTCCTTTAGTGATTCTGAGACTCTCCTATGCCTGATGGGATCGTATTCAAGGCCAGAGTGTACCAAAGCTATTATGACTTCGACCCCCTGGTCGCGGAGGTGGGCTACAAGGCTCTGAGCCGTCTTCAATGGATCGACGAATCTGAGTCCCTTCCATTTCCACGGAAGGTCAAAGTCCTCTACAGCTGGTGTGGTAAGAGCTATTACACCTACTTTGATGGGGCCAAACCTGTACACCTTAAATGGCAGCCATGTGGGACTACCGGTTGACTCATCAACAATGTTGGCACTCATGAGCGGGAATCGAGCGCTATCCTGAACCTGTTTGAGGAATTTCAGACCGTAGTTGAATTCATGGTTACCAACAACCATTCCATCTAACTGAAGGTTGTTGTAAGCATCTACGATGGGGTTTGCTTTGCCTTCTGAGAACCTTTGTGCATAGAACGACAGAGCCGAACCTTGAAAAGCGTCTCCATTGTCAAAGAAGAGCGTTGGGCCCTTCTGACGAAGTTCCTTCAATAGTGTCGCGACTCTTGTTAAGCCACCTTCAAAAGGTTTATCCTCCACGTAGTCGTAGGGGAGCAGCTGCCCGTGTAGGTCTGTTACTACGAGTACGTTGACTACGGCCAACTCTATTCTGACGCTCCTTCAACGAACGCGAACCCGTACGAATTGTTGCCTACGAACCCTCCCACCAGCGGCGTGGCGCGAACTAGGTATGCACTCCATTGTTCTGCAAGTTGGGTAAGCTTTTCAGAGGGATCTGTGTAGCCGATAACTAGGGGGAACTCACTATTGATAAAATCCTTGAACTTCTCAAGGTATTTCTTCAGGACTTCAAAGGCGGCTCCCCGCTCGTTGTGGTAAGCGACGACGAACCCATCTTTTACATGTACCACAGGAACTACATGCATGAGTTCTGCCATGAATCCCTTGAAAGCAGAGATCCTACCACGTCTCACGAAGTTCTTGACTGTGGCTACCATGGCGTAGAACCTTACTTGATCGCGCAGGTTTGTTAACTTTTCTACAACTTCTTCTATGGTTTTGCCTTGGCTCCTCAGTTCGGCTGCTATGTGAGTCAGAATGCCTGCGCCCAAAGACACATTCAGGGTGTCGAACACGACGACCTTTTTCTTTACCTCTTTGGCTGCGGCGAGCGCCGATTGAATCGTGCCGCTCAATTTGGAGCTTATGGTAAGCACCAGAATCTCACTTTCAGGAGCATTCTCGAAAGCTTCTCTAAAGTCCTCAGGGTTTGGTTGGCTCGTACCTAAGTCGTCTATAACGTCTGGCAGCATCTTGTAGAACTCTTCGCGGGACAGCTCAATACGATCTTTGAAAAATTTGCCCTTGACGTTCACGTACAGTGGTACTACCGTAAAAGCTTCGTACTCCCTGATGTGATCCGTGGTCGAGTCGACAACAATGTGAAACATGGCCAACTACCTCCTAAGGTGTCAGTTTGTGAAGCATCCTTGGAAAAGGAACAGCTTCCCTGATGTGTTCGAGCTTGCAAATCCAAGCAACTGTGCGTTCTAGGCCGATTCCAAACCCGGAGTGTGGGACAGAGCCGTACCGTCTTAAGTCGAGGTACCATTGGTAGTCTTCTTCCTTGAGTCCAAACTCCCTAATCTTCTGCCTTAATAGCTCGTAGTCATGTATTCTCTGGCTTCCGCCTATTATCTCTCCATATCCCTCAGGGGCTAGAAGGTCTGCAGCCAATACGACTTCTGGATTTTCTGGATCGGGCTGCATATAAAATGCTTTGATCTTGGCAGGGAAGTGCGTTAGGAACACAGGTTTGTCAAAGTAGTTAGAGAGAAAAGTCTCTTCAGGTGCCCCTAGATCATCACCCCAGTGAACGTTGAAGCCATTCTTGCCGAGCAACTCTACTGCTTCGGTGTAGGTTATTCTTGGAAACGGCGGCTTGACCCGCATCAGAGGTTCCAAAGGTCTATCTAGAATCTTGAGGTCATCTGCGTTTCGTTCGAGGACGGCGTTTACTATGTATGACACAAACTGCTCCTGAAACTGGATGTTGTCCTCATACTCAAACCACGCAGCTTCAGGTTCTATCATCCAGAATTCCAAAAGGTGTCGGCGTGTCTTACTTTTCTCAGCTCTAAAGGCTGGGCCAAAGGTGTACACTTTCCCTAGAGCTAACGCACCCGCTTCAGCGTATAGCTGGCCGCTTTGGCTTAGGTAAGCTTTGTCACCATGATAATCAACCTCAAACAACGTGGTCGTGCCTTCACAAGCAGCAGCGGTGATGATGGGGGCATCAAAGCGGTAAAAACCGTTCTTGTTAAGAAACTCGATCATGGCCGTCTCGATGGTGTGGCGAATGCGCAATATGGCACTCTGTCGGCGGCTTCTTATCCACAGATGTCGATTATCCATTAAGAAGTCAACGCCGTGGTCTTTTCTTCCTAAAGGCCAGTCCTTGGTAACGTGGAACGCTTTGAAGAACAAACCCTGAATCTCGTATCCACCGGGGGCCCGCGGCTCAGCCTTTACCAAACCACGTACGATGACTGAGCTCTCCAAGGAGGCTTCTCTGAGTTCCTCCCACTCGTTCGGGCTTATTCTGTCTTGTTCCAAAACAACTTGTATAAACCCCGTACCGTCCCTTAGAACTATGAAGGCTATTTTACCTTTTTCTCTTTTGGTGTGTATCCAACCCTTGAGCGTGACTTCCTGACCGACATACTCACCTATGGTCGCTACCGTTGCCGCCACTGCCATACTCTTTGTCTCTCCCTCCACATTATTTGTGTCTTTGGGTTTTTGGGTATTTCGAAACCGATTGGCTTCGCTTTTAGAGACTTTATTTGGGGGATGAAGTCGAAGGCTGCAGCCACGACTATTTGGAGTGAAATCTGAAACTCCTCAAAGCTGAGGTTAACTAGGGGAAAGTCAGTAACCATCCTGACCATGCCGTCTTCTGCAATGGCGAACTTTGCCATGGCTATTCTGTAGTTGAGCTGCAGCAGTTGTTCCATGAGCTCGACGTTCAGTTTCTCATCAGTCATTAGAGGAACCTCGAACCTCAAGAAGTTTTGGGTCAACATTAGGACTAGGTTTATCTCTGCGTCTTCGTGCCGGAAAGGTACGATCCACTGCGCCCCATTGAACTGAAATTGGAGGTTCAGCACCCTGAGGTACTCATTTACTATACCGGGCGTTATCACAGGCAGGCCTCCTCTAATTAACCGTTTAGGTATATTATAAGTTGGGAGCGCTGTTGCTATGAAGTTTGTTATAGTTTCTGACATTCATGGGAGCCTTTCCGCATTAGAACAAGTGGTGTCGCTGGAGAAGAGCTGGGATCTGCTGATTTCTTTAGGTGATCACTTGTATCACGGACCTAGAAACCCGATTCCGACGGGGTACGATCCAAAGGGTGTTGCAGAACTACTGAATAGCCTAGAAAACGTCGTACTGGTTAAAGGAAATGTGGATGCTCCCATTGACGAAGAATTGATTAGATGGCCCATGTCACCTGTAGTTCATGTATACGCCTTCGGGTTACACTGGCTTGGACACCATGGGCACGTCCAAACAGTTTCCGATTTGTATAGGGCCCAAGTTACCATGACGGGTCATACCCACGTGAAGAAACTAGAGATGGGTACGCAGGGCGTTCTTCTCAATCCTGGCAGTGTCTCACTGCCCAAGGATGGTCAACCGTCTTACGGGCGGGTCGAGGACGGCGTCTTGGAGCTCAAGGATCTTGCAGGGAAAACCCTGAACTTCATTGATCTAACCACCCTGGGTCTACCTTGAGCGTTATCACAGGTTTGATATTCCCGACGACTTCGCCTCTGTGGTTCTTCACTGGCGGCATATAGTGCCCAGATAGCCTCTCGCATCTGAGCTCTTCGTCATTGATCAACCCCAGTTGCCTTAGGACTTCTAGGGTGATGGCAGCCAAAGCACGGCTGTTACCGTCAGATACTTTGACCACTATTCCGATGCCTTTATCCAGCACACCCACGGCTTGAACAGCTTCCGCCCCTATCTTAGAAACAAACCTCCGTCCTAGAACACTCATGAAGTCGGTGTCGAATCTGTCAGGTCCTGCCACTAGAAACGGATGCGAAGTCATAGCGTGCGTTACGTACCGTACAGCTGTACTGAGCTCTGGTGGCAGGTTATCTGGTTTTGAGAAACGTGCAAATCCTAGAGCAGCGTTGTACAATGGCATGCCAAAAACGGGGACACCACAACCATCGATCCCTAAGATGATCCTATCTTTGGGTACGTCTGTGAAGAAAGACATGGTGCTCAAGATTCTCTGCTGGACAGGGTGTTCTGGTCTGTAGTAGTTTTCTAAGGTCCAATTATGGGCCACACACTGGGCGAGCATTGCCGCATGCTTGCCTGAGCAGTTGTGGAAAGCAGGGGTGATTTCCAGTTTGTTAGATTTCAAGAAGTCTGCGGTGCTCTTGTCGTAGGGTTCATGTACACCGCAGCGCAAGTAGCCTTCATCAAGGCCTATTTTGCTGAGTGCTGAGCGTACAAGAGCGACATGTTCCAACGTACCTGAATGAGACGCACACATTAGTGCAATCTCCTCAGCAGAAAAACCGTAGGCTTCGTGCAGATTGTCGAGCACTAGGGGCAGCACTTGCAAGGGCTTTGAAGCTGACCGCAAGTAGGTTACTCTTTGAGGGGAACCTGCCGACGCAATTAGACGGCCTGTTGCATCAACTACTGCAACGTCAACGTAGTGTACGCTTTCTACTAAGTTACCCCTAGTAACCACCGCTCCCAGCGTAGGCATATTCTCGTATTCGTTCAAGGCAAACCCTCCCACTGCATGGCAAGTTAAGCACCTGTTAAATTGTAGCACCCTCGGAACCAAAAGCATTTGTTGAGTATTACCATGCGTAAGCAAAAGCAAGGACGCAATTTTGGGAAGAAATAGAAGCTAGGCGAAGACTGATGAATGTCATGGCATTTGATAGTGAATAGCAGACGTATATACTTTGAATTTGTGAGCAATTACAGGGAAGAGAAACTTAGACAAGTGGAAACGCCGGAAGGCAGGGGTCTGCAGAAAGATTCCATCGTGTACGGCCCTGTCAAGAGTAGAAGGTTTGGTGCAACTATTGGGATTAGCTTGATCCCCTTGAAGGTTTGCTCTTTCGATTGTGTGTTTTGCGAACTTGGCATCCACACTACTCAGCTTACCATCGAGAGGAAGCATTACGTGGAGATTGAGGATGTGTTGGAGGTGCTCCGCGGTTTCCCGTTGGATGGGGTTGATTATTTGGCTCTTTCAGGAGCAGGTGAGCCCACGTTGGCGGCAAACATGGGGCAACTCATAGATGCACTGCACGAATCATATCCGATCCCTGTCCTCGTCCTGAGCAACGGAGCTACGATATACATGCCGGATGTTCGGTTTGAACTCGCCAAGGCCGATGCGGTGAAGCTCACATTTTCGACCCTAGACGAGACAGCTTTTAGGTTGCTCAATCAACCAGCTGCAGGCATTACGGCGCAAAAGGTAGCAGATGGCATAGAGGAGTTCGCATCTGCTTATAGGGGTCGGCTGTACTTTGAGGTGGTTGTAGTAAAGGGAATTAATGACTCCGAAGAGATGGTCCGCGACGTGGTGGAGTTTCTTGCAAGATTCAATCCTTACGCGATTGACATCAACAGGCCAATTAGACCAGGAGTCGCCACACACATAGAACTCCCAGACAAAGAGATATACAGCGCACTGCAGAGTGACTTCCCCGCAGTGCGCATCTTCTGATGTTTTTACCTTAGGGAAACAACCACTGGGTCAGTGGATGCAGTGGCGCATACAGCAAAACCATCTGCATCTGGAAGTAAGCCTTCGTCTAAGGATATTGATCCAGTGCTCATGTTGGTAGCGGCCCTATTGGCACTAGGATCCAAGGGCCAACAGATTTGAAAGTTGTCTCCTTTCGGGAAGTAGTAGAAACTGCCTTCGACAGATTTACTGTGATCCCACGGCCAAGGGGTAAGTTTGTCACTGTAAGAACTAAGTACATTAGTTGAACCTGCCGTTATGGTGGCTGTAGGATAGCTACCATGGTCGATGGCATAGAGTTCAAGGGAATGGAGAACTTTGTTTGAAGATGTGATGACTACGGCAACGTTGGCTCTTTGCCGCGACATAGAGTAGGATGGATAAAGAGATGCTACTAGCAAAACAATTACGCCTAGGACTACCATGATCTCGAGGAGCGTGAAGCCTTGCAATTGTCTGTTCAAGCAGAACACAACCTTTCGTAAAGAGATGATGTCATGGTAACACGGGCATGCATGCGTGTTATAATTGACATAACGAAAAGTGGAAGTAGGCGCCACGCCTCACCTGCCAGCTAGTATGCTGAGCAGGTCAAAACTGTGCGCGGGTGCATACTTTCACCCGCTTTTTTCGTTAAGGAGGGTGAAGGATATAAGCACATCAAAAGACTTGGGCTACAGGGTCAACGAGCAAATTAGGGCACCAAAGGTCCGTGTTGTGGACGAGAATGGCAAACAAATAGGCGTTTTTATTACGTCAGAGGCTATCAGAATGGCTAAGACTCGCGGGTTCGACTTGGTGGAAGTGGCGCCTAGCGCTGACCCACCAGTGTGCAGGTTCATCGATTACGACAAGTTCAGGTATGAGATGGTCAAGAAAGCGAAAGAGGCCAAGAAAAATCAAACTGTTATCGAAGTGAAGGAGATCAGGCTAAGATTGGGTACGGACGTGCACGACATGGAGACGAAGACCAAGAAGATTAGGGAGTTCTTGGAAGATGGCAACAAGGTAAAGGTCACACTTAGGCCTCGAGGGCGTGAGCGTTCATTAGAAGAGCAGATTAGGCAGAAGCTGCTTTCCATAGCTGAAAAAGTGGCTGATGTGGGTCAAGTGGAACAAGACATCAAGTCTGAGGGAAGAAACTTCTTCTTCATGATAGGTCCTAAGAAGAAAAAGGAGGCAACAAAAGATGGGAAAGGCGAAGACCAACAGAACAGCAGCGAAGAGGTTTAAGGTTACAGGATCTGGCAAGTACGTTTATTACTCTGCCATGAGCCACCTTCGAAGGAAGAAAAGTGCACCTCGGCTGAGGAGGTTGAGGATGCCAAAAGTCGTTGATGAAACATACATGGAGCACGTTAAGGACCTGCTCCCTAACTCATAGGAGGTGCAAGTAGATGCGCGTAAAGACAAGTGTCACAAAGAGAGCAAGGCATAAGAAGATATTGAAGGCTGCCAGCGGTTATTATGGTGCCTCGCACAGGGTGTACCGCAAAGCCAAAGAGGCTGTTCTGAAGTCAGGTGAAGACTCTTTTGCTGGTAGAAAGCAGAGGAAAAGAGACTTCAGAAGCCTTTGGATTGTCAGGATCAACGCGGCCGCGCGCAATTCAGGAATGAACTATTCTACATTGATGCACGGACTTAAGGCAGCCGGCATTAGCATCAACAGAAAAATGCTCGCGGAACTTGCGGTAACTGATCCCGATGCTTTTGAATCCTTGGTGTCGAAAGCCAAGGAGGCTATTGGCCGATGAACGAACTAGAGGAGGTTGCTAGGCAATTTGAAGCGGACCTCTTAGAGTTCGGAGCTGCACGGGCGGAAGAACTTAGGATAAAGTACTTGTCTAAAAAGGGGATCATTTCTAAGTTGATAGAGAAGATCCCGACGCTGCCCCCTGACCAGCGTCGGGATTTTGGTAAGAGGTTGAATGAGTTAAAGAGCCGTATAGAGGCATCCATAAAGCAGCTCGCGGAGGCACAATCCGATAGAGTCTCGTTTGAGGTCAAGCTGCTAGACAATGATTTGACGTTGGAAGGCAAGAGGCCTCCGGTAGGTAACAAACACGTCCTTTTTAAGGCTCGAGATGAGCTTTTCGAGATCTTTAAGCATATGGGTTTCAGCTTTTTTGACGGCCCAGAGCTGGAGACCGATTTCTACAATTTTGAGGCGCTAAACTTCCCGCCTTATCATCCCGCTCGGGACATGCAAGACACACTAATGGTGGGCGATATGGTCCTAAGGACACACTCGTCAGCTATGCAGGTCAGAGCGTTACAAGCGCTGGGCGTGCCCCTTAAGGCCATATTGCCAGGGCGCGTCTACAGGCGAGAGGAAGTATCTGCGCGCAAGTACCCTGTCTTCTATCAATTTGATGCTTTAGTAGTAGGTGAAGGCATTGGAGTTGGCCATCTGAAGTGGACCTTGGAGACGTTTTTGAGTGCATTCTTCAAGAAGAAAGTGGAGGTCCGGTTTAGACCAAGCTATTTCCCGTTCGTGGAGCCAGGTAATGAGGTGGATGTCCGGTGTGTCTTTTGCGGTGGCAAGGGATGTAACGTGTGTGGTGGCACAGGTTGGCTTGAAATATTGGGTGCCGGGTTGGTGCACCCGAAGGTCTTGGAGTATGGTGGTGTGGACCCGAAGCGCTTTAGCGGGTTTGCATTCGGTGTGGGCGTTGATAGGATGACCATGCTGAAGTACGGCATCAACGACATCCGTCTTTTGTATGAAGGCGACGTCCGCTTTTTGAGCTCACTTTGAGGTGGGAATATGAGATTCGCCTATAGTCAGCTGAGCAGGTTCTGGAAAGAGGCCGTTTCGTGGGAGCAAGTGAAGGCTTACTTGGAGAAGCATCTCGAGGTCGAAGTAGAAAACGAGATTGCCTTAGATGTCGCACCGTCGGTGAAGCTTCTAAGGGTTGAAACAGAAGACGGCAAGCATGTGGCAAAAGATGAAAACACCACCATTCCCATACAGACCTGTACACTGGAAGAAGGTTGCTACGTGGCTGTAGACTTAGGGGCGGGAGACATTCCGACAGCTAGGCAACTTGGCTTGGAAGAACTCTTCGCAGCCGACGAGCCAATCGTGTTCAAGGACGCTAACTGTGTGCCCCTCAAAGAGTATTTGGGGCTACCGGACACGCTTGTCAAGCTTAGCGTCCTGCCCAACCGCGGAGACCTCAGCCACGTCTTTGGCTTGGCTCGGGAAGTTGCTCTTGGTCTTGGTCTTACATTGGCGGAACCTCATGTAAGTTTGGACGTGCCAAAGGGAAATGGCAGGGTGTCTATCTCAACGGAAGGTTGCTTGGTTTATGTCGGCCTGCTGCTTGAAGACGTTAGAGTCACTGAGAGCCCAGATTGGTTGAAGCTTGAATTGGCCAAGTATGGACAGCGTTCCATAAACAATGTGGTCGATTTGACCAACTACTTCCTATTTACGTACGGTCAACCTATGCATGCTTTCGATTTCGACAAGCTCCAAGGCCAACGTGTGGTTGTACGGCAAGCACGATCTAATGAGAGCATCATTACCTTGGGCGGGGAGGAAGCACATCTAGACGAGAACTGCATGGTAATCGCGGACGAGTTTCGGCCTGTGGCTGTCGCTGGGGTCATTGGTGGGAAAGAGTCGGCGACCACGCCTGAGACTAAGAGAGTCCTTCTGGAAGTTGCTTGTTTTGCCCCACCTTATGTAGCTACATCGTCTAGACGCCTTGGAATAAGAACTGATGCATCCATGTTGTTTGAGAGAGGTGTGTCACCTGCCGGTCAGACGCTAATGGGACTTATGTTCGGTGAAATGGCTCAGAAGATGGGCATGGGTACACCAGTCGCGCTGTGGATAGCAGGTTCTGAACAAAGCTCTAAGCGTGTCATGTTTGACATTGATAGGGTTTCAAAACTTTCGTCCCTTCCAACCCAGGTATTCTTCGAGATGGTCCAGAAAAGGGGTTGGAACATAGAGGGAAGTGAAGTCGTTATACCTTCATACAGGTGGGATGTCAACTTGGATGATGACTTGGCTGATGAACTGGTGAAATACGTGGGGTATGACGCAGTGCCATCTTTGCCGCTTACCGAATATGTGGGCTTTTCTGAGACCCCCACTTTGGCCAAGGAAAGACGTTTGAGGGAGTTGAGTTCGCAGTATTTCCAAGAGGTATTCCTGGTATCTTTGCTTTCCGACCGAGACGTGGAGTTGCAGAAGCTGACTGAGGTGGTAGCAGTAGACAACCCTGTAAGTATGGAACTTGCTTTTTTAAGACCGAACTTGCGTAGCACTCTCATAAAGGCTGCGTTGCTTAATCAGAACCGCTTCAAAGAGAACATTCATATCTTCGAAATTGGCTCCGTTTTTGTTCCTGATGGCAATGGCGTCAGGGAAGAGAGGCACATAGGATTTCTGGCTAAGGGGCTCTACTGGGAAAGCGCCCTTGACAGAGAAACCTGGACATACCGTCACTTCAAAGGCCTGTTGGAAAACATATTCACATCTTACGGAGTCTCTCTGGAATGGGAGAACCATCAGTTGCCTTGGGCTGAAGGTAATTATGGTGGTGTGGTCAAGTACGGTGGCTTTGTGTTAGGCGAAGTCGGCATAGTTAAGTCACAGATATGCCAAGCCTACGACCTCAAAGGCACAGTCTTCTTTGCGGAGTTCAACTTAGCCGTGTTGCCCCACGAAGTGAACAAACAGCCGCAGTGGCCACTAAAGTACCCCTACAGCTGGCGTGACTTTTCGATCGTCATGCCTGTGAGCGAGCCCGTGTCTTCCTTGAGTATTTTGTTTGAAGGCGAAGCTCTGGTAAGAGAGTGGACCGTAGTCGACATATATCACGGTGAGAAGATAGGTAACGGATATAAGAGTGTGACCGTTAGGGCGTACATGGGCGAGGACGAACGCACCGTGACTAGTGACGAGGTTGACATTGCAGCAAGGAGGATAATAGAACGAATAAAGGATGCCGGTTGGCATCTTAGGTCATGAGAGACTTTCTTGAAGGTTTAGAGTACTATAAGGTCTTAGAACAGATCAAGAGCAAGGCTTCTTCTGTATATGGTCAGCGATTCTTGGATGCTAACCCGCCCGGTCGCGGCGAGGCACAGGTAAGAAGTTTGCTAACGCAAACTGAGGAAGCTTGGGGATTGCTCAGGCGCAATGTTGACCCATTCGTTTACTTCGTTCCAGACGTGGATGATGTGGTTACACTACTGAGGAAGCAAGGTTTCATAGCCGTTCAAGACTTCCTTGTGTTCCTCAAAGCGGTGCATGTGCTGGTTGAGTTGCGAAAGAAGCTGGGCGCCGAAACTGGGATTTTGGGTGGGCTAGCTCGCAAGGTAGTGCCCTTGGAATCATGGCTTGGCCAAGCGAGAGACAAGGTGGATGAAAGCGGCTTTGTAAAAGACAACGCATCGCAGCGATTGTTCCAGATTCGAGAAGAGCAGAAGAGAGTTAGTTCTCTGATCACCGACAAACTTCAACACGAACTGGATCGATATCAGAAGTTCGTGGCTGACAGGTTGGTCCTTAAACGTGGCAACCGCTATACGATACCTGTCAGAAGCTCCGCCGTCTCGAATGTAAAGGGCATAGTTTTGGATTGGTCAGGCTCGGGGCAGACAGCGTATATTGAACCCTTTAGTGTAGTTGACCTGAACAACAAACTAGAAGAGTTAAGGCAAAGAGAGGAGCAGGAGATACATCGCATCTTCATGGAGCTCTACACAAAGCTCTACCCCATGGCTGAGGACATTCATTTGTCGCTGCTGATCTTAGGTGAGATAGATGCTGCCTTTGCGCGAGCCAAATGGGGATCGGCGACCAACGGCACCATGCCTCGAATTTCCACTGAGAAGAGGCTTGTCATTAAACACGCTAGGCACCCCATGATTCCAAAAGACCGAGTCGTTCCTGTGGACATCGAGCTACCCGCTGGCAAGACAGGGGTCATTATTAGCGGCCCTAATACGGGCGGTAAGACAGTTGCGCTGAAAACCATAGGGCTTTTTGCTGCTCTGATGCAGATAGGGGCACCTGTCCCTGCCGTTGATGCAGAGATACCGCTGTATCGGCACATATGGACGGACATAGGAGACGAACAAAGTATTGAGAATAGTTTATCCACCTTTGCCTCACACATCGCCAGGCTCAAGACCATATTAGAAGAAGCAGACGAAGGGGATTTAGTCCTCATTGACGAACTAGGTTCGGGTACTGATCCTGAAGAGGGTGCGGCACTAGCTGAGACTATGGTGGAGTTTCTGGTGGTCAGGGGTGTTCACTTCTTCGTCGCGACCCATTTGTGGAGACTGAAGAGTTTGGCTGCAGAAATGACAGAAATAACCAACGCCTCTGTCGACTTTGACTTGGAGACGCTACAGCCGCTTTATAGGATCAACATGGGCGTACCTGGTCGCTCGTTTGCTTTGGAGATTGCAAAGAAATGGGGCATGCCGGATGTCTTCATAAACACTGCTCGCTCAAAGCTTACCCACGAACATCAGCGGGTAGAGAAGCTTATAGAAGAATTGCAAGACAGAACAAAGCACCTGTCTGAGGCTGAAGCGCGGGTACAGTCGCTGCACGCAGAGCTTAAGAAAAAGGAAGAGGAATTAGCACGCACATTCAGCCAACTGGAGATGAAGAAGGCCAGAATAATGGATCAGGCTCGAGCAGAGGCAAAGTCATTAATTGAGAAGGCTGACCAAGAGAGCAAGCGCTTGCTAAAAGAATTGAGCGAGCAAAGCCACCCCAACCAGAAGACGTACCAAATAAGGCAACAGATTAAGAATATGTTGGAAGAAATATCGAAGGATCGAGACGCTCTTGAGGAGCGGAAGCAAAGTGGGGCTTTGGAGGTTAGGGAAGGCGACACTGTTTACGTTCCGAAGTTCAAGCAGCTTGGGCTTGTGATCAAAGTCATGGACGACTCTGCTGAAGTCCAGATAGGGCCGCTCAGAGTAACTGTACCAAGAGACGGGCTTACAAAGTCCGAACCCCTGAAAGTTCCCAAAGTGGGCATCGAGGTCAAGGCTACCCAGAGTGTGCCTATGAAACTGGAGGTTCATGGATCGACGGTAGAAGAGGCCTTGGAGCGTGTGGACAAGTACTTAGACCAAGCATATACTGCTGGGCTTCCATACGTTTACATTATTCATGGCCGTGGAACAGGAGCCCTGATGAGAGCCATCCACGACTACTTGAAGGGCCACCCTTATGTGAGCAAGTTTAGGCTAGGTGACCCTGGCGAGGGTGGCAGCAGCGTCACTATCGTCTTTCTGAGTTAGGAAATCAGTTGTTTTATTTCCTTGATTTCGTTGCCGTCGCCCATGACCACTATGGTTGTATTCACAGGTTCTTCGGGTTTTTTCCACGCGAAAGCCATGATGATCACCTTGTCGCCCACTACGGCTAGCCTAGCTGCTGCACCGTTCAGCCCTATCTCACGTGAGTCCTTAGCTGCTGGTATAACGTATGTTTCAAATCGTTCTCCATTGGTCACGTTGACGACGAGCACCTTCTCGTGTGGCATTAGACCTGCCGCTTCAATGAACCGCTGGTCTATGCTTATGCTGCCCTCGTAGTCCACGTTGCAGGATGTAACAGTCGCGTTATGTATCTTCGACCTCAAGACTTCAATTAGCATCTAAGAAACCTCCAACACCACATTGTCAATGAGCCGAGCTTTACCAACAAAAGCCGCTACTCCAACAATCACTTTGCCAGAGACTGTACGAAGAAGCTGAAGTGAATCGTAGTCCACAACTTGGAAATACTGAACTCGTAGTCCCACACGTTCCAGAAACTCAATGCACTTATCACAAATGGCCGAGGCATCCCTCTCGCCAGCTTCTATTAACTGCCTCGCCATTTGTAGGGACTGATATATGGCCGTAGCAGTCTTGCGCTCTTCCTCAGATAAGTACGTGTTACGAGAAGACATCGCAAGGCCAGAATCTTCTCTGACAGTGGGCACAGCCACTATCTGCACGGGCCAGTTGAGGTCGTTTACCATCTCCTCTATAATCCTGAGCTGTTGTATGTCCTTCATGCCAAAGTAAGCTCTGTCGGGTTGCACAATGTTGAAGAGTTTCATCACCACAGTTAGTACTCCTCTAAAATGCCCGGGCCTGAATCTTCCACAGAGGTTTTGATCTAGTCTTCGCACGTCGACAAAAACGTCGACAGTCCCTTTGGGATACATGACGTTGCTAGAAGGCGCGAATACAAAATCCACACCGTGTTCTTGGCATATTGCCGAATCACGTTCCAGGTCCCGTGGGTAAGATGCGTAGTCTTCCTGTGGGCCGAATTGAAGGGGATTGACGAAAATGCTCACCACAACAACATCGTTTTCTGTTCTAGCTCGGTCTATAGGTGTAGCGTGACCGGCGTGGAGGTAGCCCATGGTAGGTACAAAGCCAATGGTTTTGCCTGACTTCTTGAGGTCATGGACTACTTCTCTCATCTCTTCAATTGTTGTGATCAGCCTCAAGGTATCACGCCCTCTTTCTCAAAGGATATTATTGCTCATGATATCTTGCCTGAATTTGTTGACAGCGTCTTTGATCTCAGCCCTAAGATCGAGGTAGTTTTTAGCAAAAGGCGGGCGCTCCCTTGTTAGCCCTATGAAGTCATACAGTACTAGGACTTGGCCGTCGCAGTGGGGACCGGCCCCGATTCCAATGGTGGGTATGGCCACAGATTCAGTGATCTGCTTAGCAACTACTTCAGTTATATTCTCGAGTACCAATGAAAAAGCACCTGCTTCTTCCAGAGCCTTGGCACTTCTTCGGAGGTAATCTATGTCGCCCGTGTCCTTTCCTCGCTTTGTAAACCCGTGCATCTTACTACTTTGTGGAGTTACACCTATGTGACCCATTATAGGTATCCCTACTTGCGTTAGCTTGTAAACCAAGTCTGCTATTTGCTCCCCGCCTTCAACTTTCACAGCGTCAGCACCGCTCTCCTTGAGGACACGCCCACAGTTTCTTATGGCTTCCTCATGAGAGACTTGGTATGAAAGGAAAGGCATGTCTGCCACAACGAAAACGTTAGGGGCACCTCTCTTGACGATCTTAGCGTGGTAAATCATTTCATCCAAGGTTACGGGAAGCGTAGTATCATTGCCTTGTACTACGTTGCCCAGCGAATCTCCTACTAAGAGAGCATCCACACCTGCTTCGGCCAGAGCGTCGGCGAAACCATAGTCGTAGGCGGTAAGCATGAGAATCTTCTTGTGGCCTTTCAATTTTCTAAATTGCCAGGCGTTCATATTCTCCCCTCCATGATCGTCTGCGCTATTATGGTATACACTTTTCCCCAATCAGGCCCTAACACTTCAGCTTCTCTCTTTATAACCTCCAGGTCCTTCCTAACTGCAGGCCCTGTGAGGCAGCTTGGACCTAGGCGTTTGAAATTCTCAATGGCGGCTTCTAATAGTTCTTCAACGAAGAGCTGAGAGGCAGCTATACCTGCATCTTGAAGGATCTTGTCGGCCACTATCATGAAGGCGCTTGTGTAGTTGGATAGCATCACTGCTGCAGCATGATACTCTACCTTCTTCTCAGGGTCTACGGTGAATAGGCGCAGAGGTATCTTTGCGGCTAACTCGCTGACCCATGGGCACAATTCCTCATCACCCTCCCACGTAGCTATAGAACCTTTAAGCAGATCAGGGTTCTGTTCAGGTATGGGCAACCAAGGGTGTATGGATCCAACTCTTGCAGCCATAGGCCGTAGGACGCTTGAACTATGAAACCCCGATGTGTGGATAGCACTTTCAAATCTGCCCGAGAATTGCTTCGCCAATTCGGGTAGCGCGTCATCTGATACGCTCACAAAAGCCAAGTCCGCTTCCAAGTGCTCCTGGTCAACTTCTGTAAGGCCGAACCTTTGAGCTAGTTCTTGCGCATGCTCTCTTCTTCTACTCCAGACAAGCACTTCACCGAACGACGCCAAATAGGGAGCAAAGCTCCCAGCAACCCTTCCAGCCCCAATCAATGCTATCCGCACGTTGATATTCTACATCTGATGACACCCTATACAGGACAACGACGCATCGCATGTTGCAGCTCAAGGGCCCCATGTTGTAAAATAAATGAGCTTGTTGGAGCCTAAGAGGCAGCGAGCAAACCCTGCTCCTCAAACAAGTGAGGGGCCATTAGACCGAAGGGAGGAGACTATGAGTAGAAAGTACGAGTTGATGGTCATCTACAGAGCACAAGATGACAACGGGTACCAAGAGGGTAATGACTGGGTGACTCAAAAGATAGAGTCTCTAGGAGGGACCGTTGAGAAGCTTGACCAGTGGGGTCTTAGGCGGTTTGCCTATCCACTGGAGAAGAAGACCCAAGGTTACTACAGTGTGTTCTACTTCGAACTGCCCACAGACAAGTTGCCCGAACTCAACCACGAACTCAAAGTGGATGAGCGAATCCTCAGGTTCATGATTACTAGGGGCGAGTAACTTGCTAAACAAGATCTTGTTGGTCGGCCGTCTGACTTCTGATCCTGTGGTTAGGGCTCTACCTAGCGGCAAGAAAGTTGCTGGTTTCACTTTGGCTGTGGACAATCCAGGTAAAGACAGGAATGGCAACGGATTCCCCACAGACTTCATAGACTGTGTGAGCTTCAACGACAACCTAACTAGGCTCTTGGAGTTGTATGTAAAGAAAGGGCGCATGATTTTTGTAGAGGGGCGCCTCAGAATTAGAAGCTACACAGATAGGAATGGAATTAAGAGAAAAGCAGCTGAAGTGGTGGTAAGCGACCTTAGGTTCATGGACTTCAAGAAGGATGCTCAGGAAACGGACGAGTTGCAAAGGGACTCGTTTGACACAGAGGACATATTAGACGAAGTGGAGTCCAAACTACAAGAAGAAGTGGGAAATGACGACTTCGACAGTGTGGACATTCCCTTTTAGAAGAGTAGGAGGTGCAGTATAATGCCTGGTCCCAAAAAGAGAAGAATGAAATTGTGCCCACTTTGTGCAGAAGGTGTTAGGCACGTAGACTACAAAGATGTTGGTCGCCTAAAGAGGTTCATCTCAGAACGCGGTAAGATCGTTCCGCGCAGAGTCACTGGGGTGTGTGCATTCCACCAGAGATCTTTGTCGGTTGCTATAAAGCGCGCTCGCGAAATGGCATTGCTACCCTACGTGGTGCAGTAGGAATGCAACAAAGTAGACTAAGAGCTATCGCAGAGAGCGGACTGATGTCCGCTCTCGCTGTTATTTTGGTTCTGATGGGGTGGTACCTGCCGTTTATAGGCATCCTTATCAGCTTTGTGGCACCCCTTCCTTTTCTTGTTGTGACATCCAAGTATGGGTTGAGATACGGTGCAATCACTGTTTTTGTTTCTGCTGTGATCAGCTACTTCTTCACGGGTGACCCACTAATCATAGTGAGCGTCGTGCTTTCGCTAGGAAGTATTGGGCTTGCTCTCGGTTATGCCATGGCGAAGCGGTGGAGCGCGGAGCGGATGCTCATGCTAGGCGCTGGGGTTTTTGTAGTTGTCACAGCTGTCATTATCTACGGTACCAAAGTGTTGTTGGGGCAGGACCTGATAAAGCAAATGGCTGAGACGCTGCGACAATCAGCCGAGATGCTAAGGTCTAGTCCGCTATTCTCTGACTATGTGGGTACTGGAACTTCCACAACAGCGACGCCCTCTAGTCCTGCTGGTCAAGTTCTGCAAAGTTATGAGGATTACGCTAAGACATTGGAAAGCGGGCTCATGACGCCTTCACTTATAGCTCTCAGTAGTTTCGCATTATCGTTCTATAACTACGTGATAATCAAACCCTTTGCGAAGAGGTTAGGCCTAGAGATGCCCAACTTGCCTGCTATGCAGAACATCAAGCTCCCAGCCTTGGGGGTTTGGTTGCTGCCTATTGCTTTGGCGCTCATGGTAGTTAAGGTTCCTTTTAGCGCTTACTTAGGGCTCAACGTATATTTGGTTGCAGTTTACTATCTGGTTTTTGATGGTTTGTTCTATTTGGCTCGCATTCTCATTGGTGACAAGGACAATCGCTTTCTTAAGGTTTTGCTAATCGTTGGACTTTTCTTCCCCTATATGCCGCAGGTCTATTTCCTTTTTGGCATATATGACTGCTTTGTGCGTATCATAAAGAGGGAGGGTTGAATTTTGAGAGTTTACCTGACAAGAGATGTGCCTGGGACAGGGAAAAAAGGTCAGATAGTAGATGTGGCAGAGGGATACGCCCGCAACTACCTCCTCAAGAACGGCCTAGCAGTTGTTGCCGATGAGAAACTTATAGAGCAGATAAGGGAGCAAGAACGTAGAAAACAAAGACTTGAGGAAGAGAAGTACGAAGAGGCAAAGCATTTCAGAGACAAATTGGCTCAAGTCATAGTGACTGTGAAGGCACCCGGTGGTGAAACAGGAAAACTCTACGGAGCAGTTACGTCGAGGCAGGTTGCCCAGGCTATCAAAGAACAGACAGGTTTGGCGGTCGACAGCAAGCAAATCGAGATGTCTGAACCCATCAAGAGCGTTGGAACATACGAGGTAGCCATACACCTGTTCAAGGACATATCAGCCAAGGTACGAGTGAAGGTGCAACTAGAATGATTACCGAGAGCGTGGGAATGCCCCACTCCTACGACGCTGAGGTTGCTGTCTTGGGAGCATGCCTTATAAACAAGGATGCTTTGTCTGAGGTTGCAGGCTTCCTCGTTCCAGATGATTTCTATGATGATCGGCACAAGCTCATGTTTCAAGTCATGTCTCAAATGTACGAAGAGGGCGTAGCAGTTGATTTGCTTACGTTTACTGAGAGACTTAGAGCTGAGAACATTATTGACAAGGTGGGCGGTCAAGAATACATCACTAGTATAGCCACCTCCGTTTATACGGCCGCCAATGTAACAAGCCATGCCCAGTTGGTAAAGGAACGCAGCATTCAACGATCCCTGATCAGGGTAGGCACAGAGATAGCAAAGCTCGGTTATACAAGCAGAAACGTAGAAGAGGACTTGGATAGGGCGCAGCAACTCGTTTTCAACTTAGCTATGTGGAAGTTCTTGCGATCAGCGGTGCCCGCAAGTGAATTGGTGAAGAAGTATTACGACCTGATTGAGGAACGGTACTCCTATCGGAGCAGGGTCACGGGTTACCCTACTGGTTTCTCCAAACTGGACGAGTTATTGGCAGGGTTGCAGAAGTCAGACCTGGTGATCTTGGCAGCGCGACCTGGCATGGGTAAGACAGCTTTCGCGCTTAATGTAGCTGCGAATCTGTCCATGGAGGAAAGAGTGCCCGTGCTGTTTTTCTCCTTGGAGATGTCTGGTACGCAGCTGGTGCAGAGGTTACTGTCGGCCGTATCTGGTGTACCCTCACAGAAGTTGAAGACGGGCTACCTCAGTGAGGATGACTTCGACGCGTTACGGGTTGCTATGAGTACTATGGAGGACAGCAAGCTGTGGATTGACGAATCACCGGGCCTTTCGGTCCTTGAGATCAGGTCTAGGGCGAGGCGTGCCGTGGCTGAACTGGGCGTCAAGGTTATCATCGTTGACTACCTGCAACTCATAAAGCTGGGGCAGAACGTAGACAACAGGGTGCAGGAGGTCTCTGAAATCACGCGCTCCCTAAAGAACTTAGCACGAGAACTCGATGTACCACTGCTGGTGTTGTCTCAGCTGAGTAGAGCTGTTGAACAAAGGGCTGACAAGAGACCTCAGTTAAGTGACCTCAGAGAAAGTGGAAGCATAGAGCAGGATGCTGACGTGGTTATGTTCCTTTACAGCGAGGACTACTATAAGCAGCAAAAGGGTTTAAGGGCCGAAAGTTCAGCCGTGGAGCTAGTTGTGGCCAAGCACAGAAACGGGCCCACAGGTGATGTAAAATTAGTGTTCAAGAAAGACATAGGCAGATTCTACGATATGGAGGAGAACGTTTGGGGGGATACAGATGGAAATGGAGCGTGAGTCTAAGTATTACGACTTCAAGGCCATCGAGGCAAAGTGGTCACAGTATTGGGAAGAGAAGGGTTTGCATAGAACGAAGGATTTAGTGTCAAAGCCAAAGCAGTACGTGTTGGAGATGTTCCCTTATCCATCTGGACGGTTACACATGGGACACGTTCGCAATTACACCTTAGGAGACGTAGTCGCTAGGTATTACACCATGAAGGGTTACAGCGTTTTGCATCCGATGGGTTGGGACGCCTTCGGTTTGCCGGCAGAAAACGCGGCGATAGAGAGGGGCGTGCATCCTGAGGATTGGACTTTGTCCAATATCGCTTACATGAAGCAGCAAATGAAGAAATTGGGTTACACCTACGACTGGGACAGGGAAGTCACCACATGCCTGCCTGATTACTATCGCTGGACGCAGTGGATATTCTTGAGGCTTTATGAAAAAGGTTTGGCTTACAAGAAAAAGGCAAAAGTTAACTGGTGTCCGCACTGCAAGACAGTGCTAGCGAATGAGCAGGTAATCGACGGCAAGTGTTGGCGGTGCAAGAGTCCTATAGAGAAACGCGAGATTGAACAGTGGTTCTTCCGAATAACTGCGTATGCTGAGGATCTGTTGAATGACTTAGATGAGTTAGACTGGCCTGAACACGTCAAAGTACAGCAAAGGAATTGGATTGGAAGGTCGCAGGGAGCTCTGGTCAGCTTCTCCGTGGCAGACCGTGATTTGACGTTCGACATCTTTACTACTAGGCTAGACACCATCTATGGTGCCACGTTTGTTGTACTGGCTCCGGAGCATCCGTTGGCTAAGGAACTAGTGAGAGGTACAGCTCTTGAAGAACAGTTTAGTGAGTTCTTGGAGCGCGTGGTGCTAAAGAGTGAAGTGGACCGCCTAAGTACGGAGAAAGAGAAGGAAGGGCTTTTCCTAGGTGCATATGCTATTAATCCTTTCAACGGTGAAAGAATGCCCATATACGCCTCAGATTACGTTCTAATGGAGTACGGCACGGGGGCTATAATGGCAGTCCCTGCTCACGACGAGAGGGATTATGATTTTGCCAAGAAATACGGCCTACCCATAAAGCAAGTCATAGTTCCTGCTGATGGTAGTGAACCTGGGGAATTGTTTACGGACTATGGCTTATTGGTGAATAGCGGCCCCTATACCGGGATGCGTTCTGAAGAAGCCATAGAGGCCATGACAAGGTTCCTCGAGGAGAAAGGATTGGGTAGGAGAGAAGTCACGTACAGGCTCAGGGATTGGCTTGTAAGCAGGCAGAGGTACTGGGGTGCACCCATACCCGTGGTTTACTGTGAACAGTGCGGAATAGTGCCTGTACCAGACAACGAGCTGCCTGTTTTCCTACCTAGGGAGGTAGACTACTTACCCGGTGACATTACTTCGCCGTTGGCCACCGATCCCGATTTTGTGAATACAGTGTGCCCCAAGTGTGGCCGTCCTGCTAGGAGAGAGACGGACACGATGGATACATTTGTAGATAGTTCTTGGTACTACTTCAGGTACACAGACCCACACAACGAGCAAATGCCATTTAGCAAAGAAGCTGTGGAGAAGTGGCTTCCCGTGGATATATACATAGGCGGGGTCGAGCATGCGGTCCTGCACTTACTCTACAGTCGTTTCATAACGAAGGCTCTCAAGGATATGGGCTATGTGCATACCAAGGAACCGTTCAGTAAGCTTTTCACCCAAGGAATGGTAACACTGGGTGGCTCGGCCATGTCCAAGTCCAAGGGCAATATAGTTGACCCTGACGACATACTTAGAGACTACGGTGCTGATGCTGCTCGGATGTACATACTCTTTGTGGCTCCCCCGGAAAAGGAATTTGAGTGGAGCCAACAGGGGTTGGAAGGCATAGTTCGCTTCTTGAGGCGGGTATGGTCATTCTTTGTAAAGTGTGAGTATGTAAAGTCACACGCGTCCACTACTAACCTTTCTAACGATACGGACCTGAGAGCTCTAAAGGCTGCCCACAGGCTTGCATACAGAGTGACTTATGACATAGAGGATAACTTTAGGTTTAACACTGCTGTAGCAGCCATGATGGAGTTTATGAACGAGATCACGGGCTATGCCGAAGAGGTCACACCAGGAGTCCTGAGGCACGTTCTTGAAGTGTTCGTAAGGGTCATAGCTCCGTTTGCCCCGTTTATCGCCGAGGAACTATGGAGTATGCTGGGGAATGAGCCATCTGTACATGGGCAACCTTGGCCCACGTATGATGAGGCTTTGTTGCAAGACGAACAAGTGGAGATAGGTGTGCAGGTCAACGGGAAGTTTAGGGGTACCGTAGTCGTTCCTACTGGATCCGATGAGGACATAGTAAGAGAGAAAGTGATGTCTGATGAACGGTTCAGGCGCTATCTGGCCAAGGGATTTAGAAAGTGCATTTACGTCCCCAACAGGATCATCAACTTCATAGTATAGGTTACTGGCGTAGGGCAGCTGCGGTGGCGGCTGCCCTTTTCATATTTGGCGGGTTGTGTTTTGAGTGTGGCGCGAGGTATGCTTTGGCTTCGCGTGAAAGGGATAACACTTCAGGTGTAGTTACAGCCACTGCTGTAGAACCGCCACGACAGGAAGACACGGAGAAGGTGGCTGTATATGTGACAGGCGCGGTCAGGAACCCAGGCGTGTATTGGCTTGATCCCTCGGAGAGAGTCCAAGCTGCGGTTCTACTCGCTCAGCCCACGGCATCGGCTGCGTTGGGCTCAGTGAACCTAGCTCAACATGTAAAGGATGAGATGGTGGTAATAGTGCCGTCAGTGGCTGAAGCTGCACAGGCTGTTCCGGGACAAGACATAGCTTTCGGGCATTCTGCACTGATAGACATTAACACTGCTGATCAAAAGACACTCGAATCCTTGCCTGGCATTGGGCCGACACTAGCCAGCAGGATTATAGACTATCGCGTGAGGAACGGCCCCTTTGCTCAAGTAGATGAAATCATGAAGGTCGACGGTATTGGCCAGAAGAGATACGCTGACATTAAGGACTTGATAACGGTACGCTAATGTTGCTAGCTTTGGCAACAGCGGTACTAGCTACTAAACTGTACCCTTGGGGAGCAAGTTTCCTACTGTTGCTTCCAGTGATACTCGAGAGAAACAGATGGATAGCCGTCCTCGCTGTGGTATCAGTGGCGCTTGCTTACTGCTCAATTTGGCAGAGTTCACGATTGGAAGGACAAACGATTGTCGGTAGTGTGGTGATAGATGCTGACGGAAAAGGTTACATGGGCCTTATACCTGTTTGTTCAACGAAACGTGGTGTACTTACAGGGTCCTTTGAAGTAAAGTGGAACAAATACAAGTGCGCAGTGCCTGTAAATGTTAGTGTTACGGGCACTCCCTTAGACGCGTTCCGAAGGTATATGCTATCTAACCTGTCTAAACTCGAATCCTACCCATTGGTAGCAGGCTTAGTGCTGGGCGAGAACTTACCGCTTCATCTTCAGGAACAAGCAATCAAAGCAGGTATCTTGCACATATTTGCCATTTCTGGGTTGCAGACTACTTTTTTGTTGAGCTACCTTTGGGCATTCTCGAGAAACAGGTCTCTTGTGATCGCTAGTGGCCTTGGGCTTCTCTTCATATACGGATTCATGCCCTCGGTTATTCGCAGTATCTTGATGTATTTTGTCATGCTTTCCCTGCCTAGGGGTAGGAGCATCACGGTCAATGGAGTAGCCGCTGTTGGACTGGTGGGGTCTTTGTTTGACCCACTCTTTCTTACTAAGATGTCGTCACTCTTGTCACTAATAGGGGCTGGGGCTGTTGTTTATTGGGGAAACACTCGTTGGTCGCAGGTAAAGACAGGTTTATCTTTGATTCCAGCAAACTTGCTCTTCTTTCATTCCTTTTCCCTTTTGGGGGTGCCCACGGCTCTAGTGGTGGTTCCAGTATTTACGGTACTTTACGGATTTGGATTGGTTTACGCTTTGGTACCCTTAAGAGCCGTGGGGCTGACTGTAGATTTGATTGGCAGTTCATTGCTTTCCATGGTCAATGTGGTGGAGAGGTTACCATCATGGATCGCTCCGAACTTCTCTAGTACGGAGATAGCTATCCTACTGCTCGGAATAGGCCTAGCTATAGTTTTGAAGAGCAGATTGTTGGCTGTTGGGGCCTTGATTCTCATGCTTGCCTTGCCACCAAAGGATCAGATCGTTTTCGTAGATGTGGGGCAGGGATCTGCTACTCTGGTGCAGCATGGTTCATCGGGAGTGTTGGTAGACACATCCAACAGTGCTGCAGTGCTAAGGGCCGTGAGGTGGTATGGCGTGCGGCATCTAGCTGTAATCATCAGCCATGACGACCGCGATCATAATGGCATGCTGGGGCAAGTACGGAGGTCCTTTCAGCCCACACTGTTGGAACCGTTTAAGGGAGACAATGTATGTTTCGGAGGAGTCCAGCTAGCCGTGATGTGGCCTCCACCTGAGTTTCGCGGGACCGACAATGAACGGAGTCGCGTTGTGTACACCCCTAGGTTCAACGGCCTGATCACAAGTGACATTCCGAGTGAATACTTGCCTGATGGTGATTACAACTTCTTAACAGTTCCCCATCATGGTGCTGCCATGAGTCAGCTCAACTTGAACGCTAGCGTGGCGGTCATATCCGTAGGGCGGAACTCGTACGGCCATCCGCGTCTGGAAACTATAGAACTGCTTGAGCGCCGCCACATTAGGGTACTGAGGACCGACCAATGCGGAGACATAGTCCTAGATGATTTGGGTATAAAATGCACTCGTGGATTGGAAAGAAGTAGTCTTGGATTTCGTTTCTGAGCACCCCGTGTTGGGGGCGTTGTTGGTGGTGCTCCTGGTGTCAGGAATCGTTATTAGTTCTGCTTGGAATCTGTATTTGTTGTATAATAAAATACGTGAAAAGAAGCGTTAGGAAAGCTCTTATTGCAGTTCTTCTTGTCGGGGTATTTTGTTTATCTTTCTTTGTGGGTGTATATGGATGGAAGGTGCTTTCCAGTAAAGGCGTACTGCCCTCCGAGATAGCCCCCTGGTCTTCCACTGGTGCTCTCTCCGATATCTCCGGTGTCGAAGGTGAACAAGTATGGCTAATAGCAGGTCTGGATACAGTTGGGCCCATGAATGGGGGAGGCAGTATTGGCCACAACGATACACTTATGCTGGCTTTCGTCAGGAGTGGGACGGTCAACCTGCTGTACATACCTAGGGATTCGCTGGTGAAGATACCCGGCCACGGGATCACAAAAGTTGGTCATACCTTCCTTTACGGTGGAGTCCCCACGTTGTTGGAGACTATAAAGGAGAATTTTGGTGTGACCGTTGACCACTACATAGTCCTGAACTTTACTACTGTGCAGAAGTTTGTGGATCTTATAGGTGGTCTTGAAGTCGAAGTTCCACAGAAATACTGTTACATCGGAATCGGTGTTCCAAGATACACGTGCATACAACCTGGAAAACAGGTACTCAACGGCACGGAGTTCTTGGTGTATTGGCGAATCCGCAATTTCGGTAGGGTTCATATTTCAGACTTGGAGCGCATACAACGGCAGATGGGTATTATCACAGGTACGAACTTGAAGGATCAAGTTTTAGCAAAGCTATCCCCGAGCTTCTTGGTTAAGGCTGTCAATGTTTGGAGCGACTATGTATTGTCAGACATGAGCCTACTACAGGTGGTCACCAGTGTTAACAAGTGGCGTCATAAACCTATAGAAGCTGACATGCTGCCTGGAACAGCTGCTAGTGGTTGGTATGCATTTGACCTCAGACAATCAGTGTCAGTTTATATTTGGGATAGTCAGTGGTTACGCAACTGGTACATTGCCAAATTGGGTGAAGCTGGGGCTAAGTTGGCAGAGCAGGTAAATCCACCGAAGCTGATCAACTATGCTCCACCGTCCACGTCGAAACAGAGTGATACAGAGACGACGGTCAACAGTCCGTCTACGCCTAGTGCTATTGGGACGGCGAGCGTACCGGGAGAGGCACAAGTGAGCGTTGATATTCCATTGTCAGCGACTGAATCAGTTTCTGCATCAGAGGGTGCAGAAAACAACAATGAAGAGCATGGCCCGATACAGACTGCCACGCTATTCGATGAGTCTATCGAGAGCGCAACGACACAGGAACCATGAGGAAGGTTGTTGAAGTTATCCCGAGCGACAGGGTCTTTGAGTTCATAAAGGTTTCGCTCAAATGGCCTACGCTGGATACAGCTTTAGGGAATGACTTGTTTCCTGCTGCGCTTCGTGGGAACACAGTCGTCATGGATTATCTGACGCCCATCGGTAGGATGAGAGTCTTATATAGCAAGCACGATGTCTTGGCCGAGATAAGAAAGTACCTACCTTTTGTGGAGGATGTAAGACTGGGCAAAAGGAGACGCATGCCGGAAACGGTAAACGCCGGCAATGAAAAACCTTTGTGCCCCATGGACGTACCCGTTAACGTGGAGGGTATAAGTGACCCCGAATTAAGACAAAAATTCGTGCGGTACGTAAGAATCAGGAGGGCATGGCAGGAATGGAGAAACAGTTGAGACAGTCGAATTACGGGGCTGAAGAAATCAAAGTCCTCGAAGATTTGGAGGGCGTAAGGAAGCGCCCTGCTATGTACATAGGGAGCACCGATAGAGGTGGCCTGCACCATTTGGTTTGGGAGATCGTCGACAATGCGATCGACGAGGCCATGGCCGGTTATTGCGACTACATTAGGGTTGTATTGCATGAGGATGGATCCGTGTCCGTGGAGGACAATGGCCGCGGTATACCTGTGGAAGAGCATCCCAAAGTGCACAGGCCCACCTTGGAGGTCGTATTGACTAAGCTTCACGCCGGTGGAAAGTTTGGGGGACGTGCCTACAAGGTTAGCGGCGGTTTGCATGGCGTGGGACTCTCAGTGGTCAACGCGCTATCTGAGTGGCTCGAAGTAACGGTTAAGCGCGATGGCAAGGTCTATCAACAGCGATATGAGCGTGGTAAACCAGTGTCGGAGGTTACTCCCATCGGCGATGCAGAAGGAACAGGAACAACAGTCCGCTTTAGGCCTGACAAGCTGATTTTCTCCGACATCAGGTTTGATTACGAGACTATAAGAGAGAGGCTCAAGGAGCTAGCGTATTTGAATAGTGGTGTGACCATTGAGTTACTCAAGGAAGGAGAATTGCCTGAGGTTTTTCGCTTTGAATCAGGGCTTGCTGGGCTTCTCGAGGAATTGGTCGACGGCGACACTAAAGTCACAGAAATCCTCAGATTTGAAGGCGAACAAAACGATGTTCACGTACTAGTTGCCTTTTCGTTTGTAGACGATTTCGACGAGGAGATCATATCCTTTGTAAACTCAGTAAGGACGCCAGATGGTGGTACCCACGTACAAGGATTCAGATCTGCTATTAGTAAAGCCTTGGCGGAAGTTGGCAAGCGAAAGGCCATGCTTAAGGATAATAACCTGACGGGTGACGATTTCAGGCAAGGATTGAGGGCTGTGGTCTCAGTGAAGGTACCCGACCCCGAGTTTGAGGGGCAAACCAAGGGCAAGCTCGGTTCGAAGCACGTGCGTGGCATAGTTGAAGACATTGTTTTCAAGTCGTTTGAGAGTTACTTGGAGACCCAGAACGATGTAACACGGCTGCTCGTACAGCGCGCTATCACTTCTTCGGAGATGCGTGAGGCTTTCAAGAGAACCAAAGAGCTGATGAAAAACAAGCTGAGGGTTGAAGCTGCAGTACTTCCAGGCAAACTTGCTGACTGCTCTACCAAGGACATAGATAAGCGTGAACTTCTCATCGTGGAAGGCGAAAGCGCCGGCGGTTCAGCTAAGCAGGGCCGCGACAGGTCTATACAAGCTGTGTTACCTTTGCGAGGAAAGATCCTGAACGTGGAAAAAGCCAATTGGAAAAAGGTACTCGATAACCAAGAGATACAAGCGTTAGCAGCAGCTATAGGAACTGGAGTCGGTGAGAACTTTGACCTATCCCGTTTGAGATACGGGAAGATCATTATAATGACTGACGCTGACGTCGACGGGGCACACATCCGCACATTGTTGCTCACATTCTTCTTCAGAATGATGAGGCCTCTCATAGAAGAGGGTCACGTGTACATTGCTCAGCCTCCGCTTTACAAGATAGAGAAGAAAAGAGGCAAAGATTTGCTGTACCTGTATTCGGACGACGAGTTGCAGCAGTACTTGAAACTCAACGGTGAGGAAGGCCTTACGATTCAACGGTACAAAGGTCTTGGTGAAATGAATGCTGAGCAACTGTGGGAAACCACACTTAATCCAGAAACGAGGAATCTGTATAGGGTAACGGTAGAAGATGCAAAGAGGGCTGATGAGCTCTTCAGCATTCTAATGGGAGAGAAAGTAGAGCCCAGGAAAGACTTCATATTCACTAACGCAAAAGCCGTAAAGAACTTAGATGTGTGAGGTGTGAGCGATGGCAGGGATCTACGACAGGCATATAGAAGACGAACTTAAGCAGTCCTACATAGACTACGCCATGAGCGTAATCGTGGGTCGAGCGCTGCCCGATGTCAGGGACGGCCTGAAGCCTGTGCAGCGGCGCATCGTCTACTCCATGTACGAGAGCGGTAATACGTACGACAAACCCTACAAGAAGTCCGCTCGCGTAGTGGGTGACGTTCTTGGTAAGTACCACCCTCACGGAGATGCATCTGTTTACGACGCGTTGGTGCGCATGGCACAGGATTTTGTGATGCGTTACCCGCTGGTGGACGGTCACGGGAACTTTGGTTCCATGGACGGCGATCCACCCGCAGCCATGCGATACACAGAGGTAAGATTGACCAGGTTAGCTGATTATCTAACCGACGACCTCGACAAGGAGACTGTCAACTGGACCCCAAACTTCGATGGGTCATTGGAAGAACCTGAAGTTTTGCCTGCTGTTTTCCCGCAGTTGCTAGTCAACGGCGCGAGTGGCATAGCCGTAGGTGTTTCCACGAGCATTCCGCCGCACAACATTGGTGAAGTTATAGACGCTACGCTATGTTTGTTGCGGGACCCTGGGGTTAGCGTTAGGGAGCTAATGAAGTTTGTGAAAGGACCTGATTTCCCCACAGGAGGCGAGATTGTCAATGACCGCGAGCTGCCTGAGATTTACGAGCGCGGCAAAGGTACCATAAAGATTAGGGGGCGCGCATACTTCGAAGAGGGCAGAGCGCACAAAGGTGAGCTAATCATATACGAGATACCCTATATGGTCAATAAGGCTGAACTTGTAACCGAAATAGCAGAGTTAGTTCGCCTCAAGAAGCTTTCAGGTGTCGATGAGGTCAGAGATGAAAGCAACAGGCACGGTGTCCGTATCGTTTTGGAGCTCAAGAAGGGTGCCAGTCCCGGACACATTCTGTCACAGCTTTATGACCAGACTTCACTGGAAGTTACGTATGGTATAAACATGGTGGCGCTCAAGGACGGCATGCCTGTTCAGCTTGGTCTGAAGGACGCATTGCAGTCTTTCATCGAGTTTCGCAAAGAAGTTGTTACGAGGCGGACTCGTTACCTCTTAGACAAAGCTCTGCATAGGCAAGAAGTACTACAGGGCATTGCCAAAGCTCTAGACTACATTGACCTAGTTATCGAGATCATTAGAGGATCTGAGACGACCGATGAGGCGCTGGCGAAGTTGATGCAGCAGGTAGGACTTACTCAGATACAAGCCGAGGCAGTGCTCGAGACTCGCTTGAAGTCGCTGGTGCACATGGAGAAGAGCAAGATCTTTGATGAGCTCGACAAATTGGGGCAGCAGATAGCGGAGTACCATGAGATACTTTCTAGCGAAGCCAAGCTGCTCGACGTCATATCTGCAGAACTGCAAAAGGTAAAGCAGGCATTTGCCGATGACGGGAGAACGGCAATCGGAGCAACACGTCCTCAAATGAAGGAAACCACCTCTGGAGTTGTCTACATAGAACTGCTAGATTCAGGTGTTGTGCGCAGGTCGAAGTCCGAACCTCAAAGCAGAGATCACATTGCGGTGGACGCTAGCGATTTTGTTGTGTTCTTGACCAATTTTGGAAAAGTATTTGCCATATCTGCTTACGAGATACCCGAAAGCCAAAAGGGCACTGCACTCAGTAACATTTTTGCCTTGGCTAGCGATGAGAAGATAATCGCAATGGCAAGGCCTGATGATGACTTAGTAGCAATTACGGAAAGGGGCAAAGGCAAGAGGTTCAGAATAGACCTTTCTAAGATCCCTTCTAGAGGAGGCTACTACTTCCTACTCTCACCCGACGACCGCGTGGCAGTGGTGGGTCCATATGCTGAGGAATTGGTGGTTGTGACTGCTCAGGGGCGTGGCATGAGGATCAATGGCGAAAGCATTCCTGAGCGAGGATTGAAGACAGGTGGAGTCAAAGCTGTCAGAGTAGCCACTGATGACAAGGTAGTCGGTTTTGTTCCAGCAAGCAGGGAGTACATAATCACCATGACCGAGAACGCTTACATGAAAAAGACCATGATTGCCGATGTTCCTAGACGCGGCCGCGGTTCTTTGGGAGTGAGGATACACAAGGTTAACGACAAGACAGGCCCGGTCATCGGTATCTCTGCCAGCGAGGAAATACTTTACAGGGCCGGCAGGGAGTGGCGCAAGATCAGCGCGGAGGAGATTCCAGGCAGCTCTAGGGCTACCATGGGGGTCAAGATTCTGCGCACTACGGTAAACAGGCTATTCTGAGATGGGATATACGTTTGTCGGACACACAGCTGACTTGGGTGTCGTGATAAATGGAGAAACAGTAGAGGAGCTGATGCAGTCGGCTTTAGATGCGCTACGGGACTGGAGTTTCTCTCATCTTTCCGAAGAGAGATCGTTGACTTCGTTCGAAATCAGTGGTGAAACAGAAACAGACCTTTGGTTTAGGCTGCTCAACGAGTTGATCTTTCTCATGGACAAGAACAGCGCACCGCTCAAGCTTAACCTAAGGGAATACCATGTGGGTCGTATCTGCTATCTGAGGTGCGATTTGGAGGTCGCACCAAATAGTAAACGTTCGCGTGGCATTAAGGCTTTCACTCTACACAAATTCGGGTTCTCCGCGAACTTGGTGTTCGACGTATAGGAGGTGATCGCCTATGGTAAAGGTAGGCGAGTACATCTATGAGATACCGGCAGACGCGCATGCGGGGATGAACGTTCCGGGTCGGATCTATGCCTCAGAGGCTATCTTAAAGAAGGCTCAGGAGGATAAGGCCCTAGAACAGGTTGTAAACGTGGCCACTTTACCAGGCATACTCAAGTATTCTTTGGCTATGCCTGACATACATTGGGGTTACGGGTTCCCCATAGGAGGCGTCGCAGCTTTTGACCTGCAAGAGGGTGTCATAACTCCAGGGGGTATAGGGTTTGACATCAACTGCGGAGTCCGGATGCTCAGAACACCTCTTACGATCAATGACGTCGTTCCGCACATGGACAAACTTTTAGACGCCCTTTTCAGAGAAGTGCCTAGTGGTGTTGGGTCTGAAGGTTTCATCAAGTTGAGGGGCCGAGACCTAGACTCCGTGCTCTCAACGGGAGCGCATTGGAGTGTCAAGAACGGCTACGGTTTACCTGAGGATTTAGCACACACCGAATCGAGCGGCTTCATGAGCGGGGCAAATCCTGACAAAGTCTCACAGAAGGCCAAAGAAAGAGGCTCCGATCAATTGGGCACCCTAGGGTCTGGCAACCACTTTTTGGAGATTCAGGTTGTGGATGAGCTGTTTGATGAACAGTCAGCGAAGAAGATGGGCTTATCACTTGGTCAGGTCACTGTAATGTTCCACACAGGATCTAGGGGGCTTGGGCATCAGGTTGCTACTGATTACATTGAGGTCATGCTACGGGCATCAAAGAAATATGGAATCAAGCTTGTTGATAAGCAGTTGGCAGCAGCTCCCTTCAACACACCAGAGGGACAGGACTACTGGGCGGCTATGCAAGCTGCAGCTAACTTCGCTTGGGCGAATAGGCAGGTGATAACGCACTACATACGAAAGGCGTTCGAAACAGTGTTCGGGAAGGCCGTGGCTGAAAACTTAGTTGTTGTTTACGATGTGGCGCATAACATAGCCAAGATTGAGGAGCACATTGTGAATGGAAATAAACGCAAGGTATTGGTTCACAGAAAGGGAGCGACTAGGGCGTTCCCTGCGGGTCATCCAGAGGTGCCTGAGTCCTACAGGGACATTGGTCAACCTGTCATCATTCCCGGAGACATGGGGAGGACATCGTTTCTGTTGCTTGGGCTAGAGGGGAGCATGGCGGAGAGTTGGGGTTCTACTTGCCATGGGGCGGGCCGCTTGCTTAGTCGTAAGGAAGCCGTCCGCAGAGGCAATTACGGTAACTTGATGGCTGCCCTTGCTGAGAAAGGTATAAAGGTAAAAAGCGCTGAAAGGGAGACTCTGTTGGAAGAGGCACCTGACGCTTACAAAGATGTGGCAGAAGTAGTTCTTGTAGTGGAGAGGGTGGGATTGAGTAAGAGGGTCGCCAAATTGAGGCCTTTGGGGGTTGTGAAGGGTTGAGTAAGGCCTGTTCTTCAGAGGAAACCATAGAAGCTGGCAGGAGGTTTGCCTCGGAACTCCGCAAGGGCGATTTGGTGCTTCTGATGGGCGTTTTGGGGGCCGGGAAGACCACTTTTGTTCGAGGCGTAGCAAGTGTTTTGGCTCCCAACGCTCACGTCTCGTCCCCGTCCTTCACCTTGATGAAGATCTACAGGGGTACAGACTTAGTTATGTACCACATCGATTTTTACCGCTTGCGTAGTGTACAGGAGTTGTGGGATATTAGGATTGAAGAGTTTCTCGAAGATGGTGTCGTACTCGTAGAGTGGCCGGGGCGTTTTCCGTCTCTTGCCAAGCTACCTCATTGGTCAGTGATACTGCGAGTCTCGGGAGATTGCCGATGGATAGATATAAGACGCTCTTGATCGTGCAGACAGCGGTTCCTAGGGAATTTGCGGGATTCAAACACGGCGATGACTATGAATGGTGGGTTTCAGAAAAGAAGACATTGGAGTTCCTATGCGAGTTGCCTTTGCCTAGCATGCTTGACGCTGTAGCAGTTACAGTGGGTCCAGGCCGCTTCACGTCTACTAGGGTGGGAGTGGGTTACGTGTTGGGGCTTGCTTTCAGCAGGAAACTGCCCGTCTTTCCCATCAACGTCTTTGACGTTATAGACCAGGGGCAAGAGGGATGGTATCTCATAATGTCACGCAAAGGCGAGTACTATGCTAGCTTCAGGCGCGAAGGCCGAGAGTTGGCCAGGAAGGTGTTGTCAGACGTCCCCGATGACACCGTCAGGGTTGTGGACAACGACCACCCGCTTGAGGTTACAGAACTAGAAGGCTTCATTAAGAGAGCAGAGGTGCCTCTTCGCTCTTGGCGAGAGCTCGAAGTTCTTTACATGAAGGAAGTCGCCGAGGAGTACAAACTATGGACGTAAGCATAAGAGAAGCTAACCTAGAGGATCTCGACGGCATATACCAAGTGGACTTACTGTCCTTTCCGCAGCCTATGAGCAAGGCAAGCATAGATAGGGATCTCAGAGACACTCGCTTAGCTCGCTACTACGTAGCTTGTCTTGAGGAAACAGTTATTGGCTATATAGGGCTTTGGTGCATATTTCCCGAGGCTCACATTATCTCCATAGCGGTAGCCCCTCAATATAGGCGTATGGGCGTAGGCAGATCACTTATGAAGAGAGCTCTTACTGACCTTACGAAGGGGCGTTATGAACATGTCTTCCTTGAAGTGCGCGTAGACAATGAACCGGCGCAACGCATGTACGAGAAGTTTGGTTTTACCAAGGTCTCAATTAGGCGCGGTTACTATCAGGATGGCACTGACGCCATTGTCATGGTAAAGGACTTGTTGAAAGATGCTGAGTGACGAGCTGACACTGCTTGGTATTGAAACCAGCTGTGACGAAACAGCTGTGGCTGTGGTCAGTAATGGGGAAGTCGTGTACAGCAAGACAATAAGTCAGGTAGACCTGCATGCGGCTTTTGGCGGTGTGCTTCCTGAGGCTGCAGCTCGTCGACACTTGGAAGTGCTGCCCTACTTGTTGGAGGGCGTTGAGGAGCCCGATTTGGTGGCATTCACTGCCGGACCAGGTTTGTTACCTGCGTTACTTGCTGGTGCGAGCGTTGCTACTGGGTTGGCCAAAGGTTGGAACGTTCCTCTGCTTGGTGTTAACCACGTAGTAGCACATTTGGCGGCGGTCACGCTCGAACAAAGGCTTTCGGAACCCGTTTTGGGACTAGTGGTATCAGGAGGCCACAGTTCGTTCTACCTGATTGAGGACTGGCGGCAGCCGGCGCTTATAGGGTGGACCTATGACGACGCCGCAGGGGAAGCACTCGACAAAGTAGGTAGGGCGTTGGGCTTGAGTTACCCAGCAGGTCCCGTCATGGACCAATTGGCTTGGCGCGTTCATGAGCGAATTCCCCTGCCACTGCCTTTGAAGAGCGAGGACAGTTTCAACTTCTCTTTCTCCGGCTTAAAGACCGCTGTTTTGAGGCTAATAAATAAAGCTCCTCGCGAGGTCTTAGCAGCATCAATGATGGAAGCGGTCGCTGACCACATTTTGGAGAGGAGCAGAAGGGTCTTGAAGGCGTACCCCTATAAGCTCATTGTTGGAGGGGGCGTAAGCGCCTCGAGCTACCTTAGGCACAGATTGTCGCAAGAGTTCGGTGACCGGGTTCTATTCCCGTCGGTCGGCCTGAGCACTGACAATGCGATCATGATAGCTTGGTATGCCAAGATGCTGATTGATCGAGGAGTTCGACCTAGTTTTTGCGTTACGCCCGATCCAGATATGGAAACTGGCTACGCCTGTGAATAACCCATTACCTTGAATGGTATACTTCTATTAGCAAGTTCTTAAACAATCTGCTAAGGAGGTGTCCTCATGGAGATCAGACCACTTGGAGACAGGGTTTTGTTGAAGCCAATGGATCTAGAGCAAAAGACAAAGTCTGGAATCGTGATTCCAGACACTGCGAAGGAGAAACCTCAGAAGGGCAAGGTACTGGCTGTTGGTGATGGCAGGGTACTCGACAACGGGCAAAAACTGCCCTTGGAAGTCAGGCCCGGTGACATCGTTATCTTCTCTAAGTATGCTGGTACAGAGATAAAGGTGGAAGGCGAAGATTACTTGATCGTTTCGGAACGTGACATTTTGGCCATAGTGGGTCACGAAGAGTAAGGAGGTGTAAACGATGGCAGCAAAGATGTTGTCCTTTGATGTAGAAGCTCGCAATCAGCTTCTAAAGGGAATAGAGAAGCTCTCCAAGGCTGTGAAGGCCACCCTTGGTCCTAAAGGACGTTACGTTGTCCTTGAAAGGAAGTTTGGCTCTCCTCTCATTACCAACGACGGTGTCACTATCGCAAAGGAGATTGATCTTGACAACCCCTTTGAACACCTAGGCGCTCAATTAGCTCGAGAAGTGGCATCCAAGACCAATGACATTGCAGGTGACGGAACCACGACGGCTACGGTGTTAGCTGAAGCCATCGTCAAAGAGGGCATGAAGAACGTAACAGCTGGTGCTAACCCGATTGCCCTCAGAAGGGGTATCGAAAAAGCTGTTGAAGCTGTGGTCGAGGAGATAAAGAGACTGTCGAGGCCTGTGAGTGGCAAGAAGGAAGCTGCCGAGGTAGCTACCATATCCGCAAAAGATTCTGAAATCGGCAGCATCATAGCCGAAGCTATGGACAAGGTTGGCAAGGACGGAGTGGTAACCGTAGAAGAAGGCAAGTCTCTTGGTATTGAGCTCGAGTTTGTTGAGGGCTTGCAGTTCGATCGTGGTTACATTTCAGCATATTTCGTAACAGACCCTGAGCGGATGGAAGCAGTACTTGAAGATCCTCTCATCGTGATTACTGACAAGAAGATTAGTAATGTTCAGGAGTTTCTACCTCTTCTCGAGAAAGTGGTGCAGTACGGCCGTACCTTCCTTCTGATCGCTGAGGATGTGGAAGGAGAAGCTTTGGCCACGTTGGTAGTTAACAGGCTGCGTGGCACATTTAACTGCGTTGCGGTCAAGGCTCCAGGATTTGGCGATAGAAGAAAGGAAATGCTGCGTGACATAGCTATTGTGACGGGTGGTCAAGTTATCAGTGAAGAGTTGGGTATCAAGTTCGATAGCGTGACACCTGACATGTTCGGGCGCGCGAGAAGCGTTAAAGTGACCAAGGACAACACCACCATCGTGGGTGGCAAGGGCAATCCTGATGAGATCCAGAAGAGGATCGCTCAAATCAGGAAGCAGCTAGAGACCACCGAATCTGAGTATGAAAAGGAGAAGCTTCAGGAGCGTTTGGCTAAGCTGGCCGGTGGCGTTGCTGTAATTAAGGTAGGTGCAGCTACCGAGACAGAAATGAAAGAGAAGAAACACAGAGTTGAAGACGCCGTGTCCGCAACGAAGGCTGCTATGGAAGAAGGCATCGTTGCAGGTGGCGGTGTGACTTTGATTAAAGCTGCTGCAGCAGTAGATAAGCTCCCACTCGAGAACGACGAGCGCATTGGCGCTGAGATCGTCAAGAAGGCTTTGGTAGAGCCAGCTAAGATAATTGCCGAGAACGCCGGTTACGCTGGCGAGGTGGTAGTAGAGGAGCTTCGTAAGCGCGAGTATCCCATAGGTTTTGACGCAGTTACCGGAATTTACACTGACATGTTCGAGGCAGGAATTATCGACCCGGCAAAAGTAACGAGGTCGGCCTTGCAGAACGCGGCTTCCATTGCAGCGATGGTTCTCACCACTGAGGTCTTGGTGGTGGAGAAGCCTGAGAAGAAAGAAACCAATATGCCTTCGACACCTCCCGAGGAGTTCTAACGGACACATAAGGACCTCAGGGGGCGCCAATACTGGCGCCCCTTTTTGCTGCCTCGCTGGGTGTATAATTTAAGCAAACTAATCCCCTAGGGAAGGGAGTGTAAGCGAATGAACTATCTTATCAAGAGGGTTCTACAACTGATTCCGACCTTTTTGGTGGCAACCCTCATCGCATTCATCCTGTTCAGCCTAGTCGGAGACCCTTTTGAAGGTTTAAGGCAAGACCCACGACTAGCCTCCCAGGTTGAACGCTTGAGGAGGATCTACGGGTATGACAAGGACCCCATAACGCGCTATTTCCTTTGGATCAAGAATTTCCTGCAGGGCGAGTGGGGTTATTCCATCATGGCCAAGAGAGCTGTTTTTCAGGTGGTGATGGAACGGCTACCTGTTTCGCTCTCCATTGGTATCGTGAACACGGTCCTCGCAACACTTTTTGGCATCTTGCTGGGCATCTACTCTGCCATCCACCTTTACTCTGCGGCTGACTATGCAGCAACAGCCCTGGTGTTCTTCGGCATGTCCATGCCTTCGTTCTTCTTCGGTGTTATGGCCTTGTTCTTCTTTGTGGTAACGATACCACTATTCAACGTTGGTCTAATGACGCCTGGTTTTCACCCTGACATAGCAAACCTCTTCGACAAGACCATTGAATACGGTCGCCACTTAGCTCTGCCGATTTTCATACTGACCCTGCTTGGCATGGGTGGTTTTGTCCGTTACTCAAGGTCGGCTATGTTGGAAGTCCTGCACATGGACTACATAAGAACGGCTAGAGCAAAAGGATTGCCTGAGAGCGTGGTGATCAGGAAGCACGCGCTCAGAAACGCTCTCATACCCATTGTTACGTTGCTTGCCTTGTCTTTGCCTGCTATCATTGGTGCAGCCCCTATCACCGAAACCATATTCAGTATCAATGGGCTAGGTAAGCTTTACATAGACGCCCTGGGCGCCAACGACATCATGGTGCTTATGGCAGACCTCACTTTGACGATCTCTCTGGTCATTATCGGCAATCTGCTTGCAGATATCTTGTATGCCGTTGTGGACCCAAGAGTGACTCTGGAGTAGGAGGGTTTAGTTATGGCAGATACCGAGAAGAAAGACCAAGTTATGACTAAAGACTACGAGGTGGCGGAAAAGAGTTTCTCTTTCTGGGGCGCCGTTTGGCGAAGGTTCAGGAGACACAAACTCGCCATGTTCGGTCTTTGGGTGCTCGTGATAGTGTTCCTATTCTCGTTTGTTGGGCCGGTATTCTACACAAAAGATGTTGGCGCCAACATATTTGAGGAAGATGTGGCTATTTACTATGAATACAAGATAGAGAAGGCCATAGCTAAAGATCCTGCCCTAAAAGACTATTTGGGTGTATCATGGGAAGACTTCAAGGCGAAGGTTGAGACAGCAAAGGCCTTGAAGCAGAGGGCAGAAGCGGGAGACTTCGAAGCCCTAACGCAGCTTTCGATGGAGCGCAGCGACATAGTGTCTCTGAGCGTTCAGATACTAAGCATGATGTCTAGCTACACGGATGCCAGTGGTAACCAACCTTACGCTAACTACATGGACATGATGAAGTACATTCAACCGCCAGGTTTACCTGTGGGCGCTCCTGGGTATCCTCTTGGTACGGATGACCAGGGACGCGACTTGTTGGCCCGACTCATGTTCGGTGGTAAAGTGTCCTTCACCATAGGTATAGTCTCCGCACTAGTAGCAATGTTGCTGGGAACTACAGTAGGGCTTGTTGCTGGCTACGCTGGTGGTCTTACGGACGCTTTACTGATGAGATTCGTTGACATCATGTTGTCTATACCTACATTGCCCTTGTTGCTTGCGTTGGCACCACTGATCAGGAAATGGACTAAAACCCTGTCGGAGCAAATGGGCTTGGGCGTTTTTGGATCCATAGTCCCGATGATAGTGGTGTTGGCAGTGTTTGGATGGATGGGACTATCCAGGCTCGTTCGTGGTCAAGTGCTTTCCTTGAAAGAGCAACAGTTTGTGGAGGCTGCGAGGGCCATTGGTGCGCCAACGGGACGGATACTGACGAAGCACCTGTTCCCCAATACCATTGCTCCTGTGGTTGTCGCCACTTCTTTGGCGGTGGCAGGCAACATATTGACGGAGGCTAGCTTGTCATTCCTGGGTTTTGGCGTACAGCCACCGGCAACCTCATGGGGACAAATCTTGAACGTTGCTATAAACTTCATTAACAGTCCTGTACAGCTCACCAGGTATTGGAACATGATCTTCGTCCCGGGTACGCTTCTCTTCATAACCATTCTGTCTTTCAACTTCGCAGGCGACGGGCTCCGTGACGCAGTTGACCCAAGAATGAAGCTGTGAGGTGAATAAGATGGAAAAGGACAACATTCTCGAAATAAAGAACTTGCACGTAACCTTCTACACTGAGGACGGTATTGTACGGGCCTTACAAGGAGTGGAGTACGAAGTTAAGCACAATGAGACTCTAGGTGTAGTCGGTGAGTCCGGGTGCGGAAAGTCCGTTACCTCATTAACCATAATGAGGTTGCTGCCAAAGCCTCAGGCAAAAGTAGAGGAAGGACAGATCCTGTTCCGTGATAAGGAGACAGGCCAAGAGATCAATCTCCTTGAGTTGCCAGAAGAAAAAATGCGCCACGTCAGAGGCAACAGGATCTCTATGATCTTCCAGGAGCCTATGACAGCGCTTAACCCAGTCTACACCGTTGGTGACCAGATAATGGAAGCGATCTTGATACACAACCCAGAAACAACCAGACAAGAAGCTCGCAAGAAGGCTATAGAAATGCTCAAATTGGTGGGCATACCAGCGGCTGAGAAGCGTGTGGACGATTATCCACACCAAATGTCAGGCGGAATGAGGCAGAGGGTCATGATCGCTATGGCTCTCTCCACAAACCCGGACATATTGATTGCAGACGAACCAACCACCGCTTTAGACGTGACCATACAAGCGCAGATACTAGACCTAATAAACCGCCTACAGGAACAGCTCGGCATGAGTATAATCTTGATCACGCACAACTTGGGTGTCGTCGCCCAAAATGCCGACAGAATTGCCGTCATGTACCTGGGGCGCATAGTAGAGTATGCTCCAGTAAGAGAGATCTTCCACGACCCCAAACATCCATATACACAGGGTCTGCTTCAGTCCGTGCCTAGGTTGGATCGCGGAGGCCTGAAAGAGCCTCTACCAGGCATCAGTGGTAACCTACCATCACCTTACAACCCGCCGCCAGGATGCAAATTCCATCCTAGGTGCCCTTACGTCATGGATCGTTGCCGTGAAGAGGAGCCGTCAGCTGTGGAGATAAGCCCTGGTCACACGGTGCGTTGTTGGCTGCATGTGAAGGGAGAGAAGAGCAATGAATGACGTTCTGTTGGAAGTTCACGATCTAGTTAAGTGGTTCCCTATAAAGCGTGGCGTGTTTGGTAGGGTACAAGGACATGTGAAGGCCGTAGATGGCGTCTCTTTCTCCTTGAGGCAAGGCGAGACTCTTGGCCTTGTGGGTGAATCGGGTAGCGGCAAGACAACCATAGGCAGATTGGTCCTGAAGCTAATACCGCACACGCGTGGAAGAATAGTCTTTGAAGGCGTCGACATAACATCAATGAATTATTCTCAGTTCAGGCCGATGAAGAAGGATATGCAGATCATCTTCCAGGACCCGTACTCCTCTCTGAACCCAAGAATGACTGTGGGAGAAATAATTGCTGAACCTTTGCTGGTTCACACCAACATGACCCAAAAGGAACGAGAAAAGAGGGTCTACGAACTCTTGGAAAAGGTGACTCTGAGACCCGAGCACGCTAGAAGGTACCCCCACGAGTTTAGCGGTGGACAAAGGCAGAGAATAGGCATAGCACGAGCCTTGGCGCTGAATCCAAAATTCATCGTTGCTGACGAGCCAATCAGCGCTTTGGACGTGTCTATTCAGGCTCAGATTACTAACTTGCTCATTGATCTTCAGAGAGACATGAACATATCTTTCCTGTTCATTGCTCACGACCTCTCGGTAGTCAAGCACATGGCTGACTCGGTGTTAGTGCTCTATTTGGGTAAGCCCATGGAGTATGGTAAGAACGAGGATGTGTTCGTACACCCACGTCACCCCTACACACAGGCGCTACTTTCTGCAGTCCCCGTACCAGATCCAGACTATAAACGTGAACGTATCATACTTCAAGGAGAAATTCCATCACCCATTGACCCTCCCAAGGGTTGTGTGTTCCATACACGTTGCCCTTACGCCACAGACAAGTGCAAGACGGAGATTCCTCAGCTTCGCGAAGTAGCTACAGGTCATTTTGTAGCTTGCCATTACGCGTAGGTTGAGCAGGGGGCGCAGTGATTTTGTGCTGCGCCCCTTATCAAAAAAACAGAGATGCAAGAGCAAATAGTCAACTTCATTGACTTATCTTCGAGATTGTGGCCAGGAGTAATGAGCGTTGGTGTCGTACTGCACAATGACTATCCCTGGTGCCGTGGTATCAGCTTTGGTCACCCCGTGTTGAGTCAAAGGCGAGCGGCCCGCTTCTTGAGGGAGAATGCTGATGGTTTCGAAGGAGTAGTGTTGGTGGGGTACGGCACTACTGCTTTGACTTTGAGCCAACTGTGCAGGGAGATTGGTAAGCCTGTGCGCCTTGTAGTTGACGCGGGTGACCCGGTAGTCGAGCGTCCTGAATCTTTCAACAACATACTGCTGATGTACAGCGGCGTGTTCGAAGAAGGTTGGACCTTTTACAAAGAGCGTTTAACCTTTGGTATTTGGAGGCCCGAGTACTCTCAGGATGCCCTATGTATAGCCAGTAAGCTTGGAATACCTGTTGAAAGCAATACGGAAGTAATGCAAGGAAGTTGTTTCACTCAAGTCATCAATTTTCAATGGCTTTGGGGTTCAACGTCTTTGTAAGCTTGATCAGCGAGAAAAGAAGACCTTACCATAGGCCCTGCCACAACTACGGGTATTCCAGCTTCGACTCCCATCTCTCGAATCAGTTCAAACTCTTCCGGTGTGTAGTACTTGTGTACTTCCCAATGATGTTTGCTAGGTTGTAGATACTGGCCCACCGTGACAATGTCAACTCCCACAGATGCCAGCATGGATAACATCGCCTTTATCTCATCCATGGACTCCCCCACGCCGACCATAAAGCCGGACTTCGTCACAAAGCCTCTATTCTTAAAGAAGGCCAGCATGTGCAGAGACTTATCTAAGTTACCCTGGGGACGCAGTTGACCAAATAGTCGGCCTGCCACTTCGACGTTGTGCGCAAATACATCTAAGTTATGGGTGACAAAACGCTCCCAGTTCTCCTCTATCCCCTTGAAGTCTGGGACTAGTGCCTCGACCGTGGTATGGGGGTTGATTTCCTTGACTTTGTCGACTACTGATCTGAAGAAAGCAGCACCTCCGTCAGGAAGGTCGTCGCGCGTAACACTTGTTATTACGGCATAGCGAAGCCCAAGCCGTTTTACAGCTTCAGCAATTCTTGCAGGTTCTTTGTCGTCCAGGGGTTGTGGGAATCCGGACTGCACATTGCAGTACAGACAATGACGCGTGCATATGCTCCCCATCGCAAGAAAAGTAGCGGTACCGGCGTTAAAGCAGGTACCTATGTTGGGACATCGGCCTTCGACGCAAATGGTATTGAGGCCCAGGCCGACTAGTGCTTTTCTGACGCTGGCGGCTGTCTGAGAGTCGCGCAGATTTGTTGTTATCCACGAAGGCTTCTGTGTTTTCACGAGGGTAATTCTACCATGCTATAGTATTGGCATGCTCAATTGCTACAAGTTGTATGCGTCTTATGTTGACAGCGTGAGCCGGCCTGTGCCTATCCCTAGACCTGATCCTGGTTCGGTTAAAATTGGTCAATTCGATGTCTTCTATCTTTACACCTACAGTCAGGTGCGCGAACTAGTACACAGGTGGAAGTTTGGGGGTGACTCCGCCCTGGGGTTCAGGCTAGGTCAAACTCTCGGTTCGTTCTACAGAAGTTCGTTGCAGGGCAAGTCAGTATCATACGTTCCAGCCTTTGGCGAGATCTACCCGTGGATGGGTAATCACTTGTTCCCGTTCATAGCTGGTGTAAGTGATGCATCGGGATGCCGCATACTTCAGGCCTATACAAAGGTCCGACGCACAGCACCTCAGAAGTTGCTATCAAGGTCTGCTAGGCGGCGTAACCTTGAGGGGGCTTTCCTTGGTCTTAGGTCGATAGAGGTTTTGTTGGACCACGTTGCGACTACGGGTGTTACAGCTCAGACCCTGTATAAGGTGTCTCCGTTCAAGACCATGTTTGTACTAACCAAGGTCGACTTGGAACTCGTCTACTAGTTCGTTGGCTCGATGTTATAATTTCTTTGACGGAGAGGTGGCCGAGTGGCCGAAGGCACCCGCCTGCTAAGCGGGGGTACGGCGATAAGTCGTACCGAGGGTTCAAATCCCTCCCTCTCCGCCAGCGGACCCTGGACCTTGACAAGCGCCAGTGTCTGGGCTAAAATGTAACTGCGAGGGCGGTTAGCTCAGAGGTAGAGCGCTTGTTTCACACACAAGAGGCCAGAGGTTCGAATCCTCTACCGCCCACCAAAGAAGCGGGAGTAGCTCAGCGGTAGAGCGTCTGCTTGCCATGCAGAAGGTCGCGGGTTCGAATCCCGTCTCCCGCTCCAATCCTCCCAAGGCCGGCGTAGCTCAACGGCAGAGCAGCTGATTCGTAATCAGCAGGTTCCCAGTTCGAATCTGGGCGCCGGCTCCATGTTGCTGACGACACCCTGTTATAATCTACTCCGTACAGGAGTGTGATTGGATGACCCTAGAGAATTTAGTCAAGCAAGCGACTTCAGAAGAATTCAACATCCCATTAGAGGAAATACCCAGGTTTGACGTCCAGTTTACCCCGGATCCGGCCCTGGGGGACTATGCGGTACCGATAGGTTTTGCATTAGCGAAGCAACTGCGCATGGCTCCAGATGAGGTTACCAAGCGCTTGGCTGCGAAGTTGAATGGACCTTTCGCTGTAGATGCAGTGAAGGGTTACTTGAACTTCACGATGAGCGATCAATGGTGGCTTGATGCGCTAAATAGAGGGTTCGTTCGCTACCCACGTCTGAAAGGGCGGGTTTTGATCGAGTTCGTCTCGGCAAATCCTACAGGACCTGTTCACATCGGACATGGGCGGGGAGCCGTCGTGGGTTCTGTGCTCACCTCTCTATTCAAGAAGGTCTTCGACACAGCGAACTCCGAGTTCTACGTCAACGACGCAGGCGAACAGATAAGAAGGTTCTGTCAGAGCGTGGAACTGAGAATACGACAGTTGATGGGTGAGAATCTAGAGCTTCCCGAAGACTACTATCAAGGGGAATACATAATTGATATTGCACGCTGGATTGTGGAACGATACTCTTGGTACGAACTGTCCGACGAGGAACGATGGCGTGTGCTTTGGAATGATGCAGTCTCCCTAATGATTGAGTGGCACCAGGCTTCGTTGCACAAAATAGGCGTCCATATAGAAAACTGGGTTAGTGAAAGGGATATAAGGAAGCAGGGCTGGCCTGAAAGAGTCGTGCACTTGCTTAAGGCAAAGGGTTTAGCGTACGAATCAGACGGTGCCGTTTGGTTCAAGTCCACCGAGTTTGGCGATGACAAGGACAGGGTCCTTGTTAAGAGTAACGGAGAGTTTACCTATTACTTGGTAGATGTGGCTTACCACTTGGAGAAGCTTGAGAACCGAGGTTACGACATGGTAGTGAACGTGTGGGGGGCCGACCACATCGGACACGTGGCAAGAATGGATGCCGCGTTATCGGCTTTGGGTCACCCAGAAAAGCTAAGGGTTGTACTCGTGCAAACCGTCAGATTCTGGCGCGAGGGTAAGCCAGTGGCCATGTCCAAACGTAAAGGTGAGTTTCTTACCCTCGATGAGCTTGTGGAGGAGATCGGCAAAGACGCAGCTCGACTGACTTTCTTGACTAGGTCCGTGGATTCCACTCTGGACTTCGACATCGAAGTGGCTAAGAAACAGGCGATGGAGAACCCAGTTTACTACATTCAATACGCTTACGTCAGGGCTAAGAACATTCTGAGCAAAGAAAATGAAAGGACGTTTGGCCACAGCGTGCAGTTTGGAGTGGAAGAGAGAGCCCTGCTCAGGTTATTGGAGTCTTTTGAGGAACGTATGAAGCTTGCTGTTAGGAAGATGGACCCATTCTTAATTCAGAGCTATGCATGGGAAATGGCAGATGCTTTTCACAAGTTCTACCAATCACAGCGTGTCATCGGATCGGAGTTCGAAAACGTACGTTGGCTCCTGGTAGAACGGTTTCTTGAGACCTTGGGTGAATTGCTGGACCTGCTTGGTATTGAAAAATTGGAAAGGATGTAGAGCTATGGGGACGAAGTTCATATTTGTGACGGGTGGCGTTCTGAGTTCTGTAGGTAAGGGGATTGTAGGAGCATCCCTTGGGACTTTGTTCAAGGCCAGGGGCTACAAGACCACGGCCGTGAAAATGGACCCATACCTGAACGTGGACGCAGGGACTATGAGCCCTTACCAGCATGGAGAGGTATTTGTTACAGAGGATGGCGCAGAGACCGATTTGGACTTGGGCCACTATGAGAGGTTCCTTGATGAGAATTTAGCAGGCCGAAACAACATAACTTCGGGGAAGATCTATTCGAAAATCATCGGCAAGGAGCGAAAGGGGGACTACTTAGGCTCGACGGTTCAGGTTATACCGCACGTAACAGACGCTATCAAGGAAAGCATAATAGACGCTGCAGTGGGGTACGATGTAGCCATTGTTGAAATAGGTGGCACAGTAGGTGACATTGAAAGCCTACCGTTCCTCGAAGCAGTCAGGCAATTAAGACGGGAGCTAGGACCAGACGGCAGCGCTGTTGTCCATGTTACTTATGTCCCCATTCTAGAGACTACTGGTGAAGAGAAAACGAAACCGACCCAGCACAGCGTAAAGGAGCTTCGTTCCATAGGTTTACAGCCCGATGCTATCGTCTTGCGCTCTCATCGCCCGTTGGGTAGGCATGTGATCGAGAAGACAGCTCTGTTTTGTGATGTACCTGTGGAAGGTGTCATAAACAGTTACGACCTTAGTACTGTCTATGAAGTGCCTTTGCTGCTTGAGGAGCTCGGACTTGCAAGATTGCTAGAGCGCTCTCTGTTCTCGCGTAGTTCTGAAGCCGACTTGTCGGCCTGGAAGGCGGTGCTGGGCAGAGACAAAGACAAGAGTATGAAGGTGGCTTTGGTAGGCAAGTATGTGTCATTGCCCGATGCTTACCTCTCGGTCATGGAAGCGTTGAAGCACGCATCTATGCACCTAGGGGTGGAGCTAGACATCAAGCTTATCTCATCGGAGGAGATAGAAACAGGTCAACAAGACTACCTGAACAAAGCGTTAGAAGGAGTTGCAGCCATAGTGGTGCCCGGCGGCTTCGGCTCTAGGGGTATAGAAGGAAAGATCATGGCTTTGGAGTACGCAAGGGTAAACAGGATACCTGCCTTAGGCCTATGCTTGGGTATGCAACTTATGACGGTAGAGTTTGCAAGGAATGTTCTGGGGCTAAAGGGAGCGAACAGTACAGAATTTGATCCTAATACCAGCTACCCTGTGATTCACTTATTGCCCGAACAAAAAGACGTCAAAGACATGGGTGGAACAATGAGATTAGGAGCCTACCCATGTAGCATAGTGCCGGGAACAAGGCTGTGGCATTTGTACCAGAAGCCAATCGTTTTTGAGCGCCATAGGCACAGGTACGAGTTCAACAATGCATACAGAAGCGTTTTTGCCGAAGGTGGGTTCAAACCGAGTGGCATATACGAGCCAAAAGACTTGGTGGAGGCGCTTGAGCTTGACGGACACCCATTCTACGTTGGAGTGCAGTACCACCCCGAATTCAAGTCAAGACCTACGGTTCCTCACCCTCTATTCCTAGGGTTATTGGAGGCTGCACTTCGACCCTATGATATACTTACTTAGTGCGGGGCGTAGCGCAGTGGTAGCGCACTCGTTTGGGGTGCGAGTGGTCGGCGGTTCGAGTCCGCCCGCCCCGACCATTTACTCCTGGGAGGTGCACGCTTATGACCCCCGAAGAAATCCTCCAGCAGTTTCATGACCACGTCAATCCCGGTTTAGCAGACTTGCTGCAAATCGGCGGGTTGGCCTCCGTTGACGAATACGCCGAAGGTTGTTATGTATGGAGCAGCGATGGTGAGAAGTACTTGGATGCCGTAGGCGGCTTCGGCGTGTTTGCCTTGGGCCATCGCCCTCCCGTGGTCATTGATAAGGTGAAGAACATTCTAGATAAGATGCCTTTGGCATCCAAGGTGTTCATTTCATCAGAGGAGGCGTTGTTGGCCAAACGTTTATCTGAGGCCACAGGCTACAAGTACTTCATGTTTCAGAACTCAGGATCTGAGGCAGTCGAAGCCGCATTGAAGCTGGCTAGACTAAGTACGGGTAGGACTAAACTCGTAGGCACTTACAATGCCTATCACGGCGTGACCTTTGGGGCACTTTCTGTATCTGGTCGAGACGTGTATAAACAACCTTTCGCCCCTTTGCTCCCCGATGTTGTTATCGTGCCTTTCGGTGATCCAGACGCCATGGAAGAAGCGGTGGATGAGAGAACAGCTGCTGTCATTCTAGAACCTATCCAGGGTGAAGGTGGCGTGAATGTACCACCCACAGGCTACTTACGACGTGTTAGGGAGATCTGCGATAGAAGAGGGGCTTTGCTCATACTTGATGAGATACAGACTGGCATGGGTAGGACGGGCCGGTTGCTAGCGCAAGATTGGGAAAACGTAAAAGCAGATATTGTCTGCTTGGGGAAGGCATTGGGTGGTGGAGTGGTTCCTATCGGTGCCATTGGTGGCAACGAAAGGGCATGGTCTGGTTTTATTGAAAATCCGCTCATTCATGAAAGTACCTTTGGTGGTAACCCGCTGGCTACAGGAGCTGGTTTGGCCGCAGTCGAAGAAATACTAAACAGGAGACTTTGGGAAAACGCTGCAGTCATGGGCGAAAGACTCATGAAGGGGCTAACGGACTTGGCAGACAAATACCCTCACCTGATTCGCGAAGTTCGGGGAAAGGGGTTACTCATAGGTATTGAAATGGCCAACGAAGGTTTCGGCTTACCCATGATGAGCTTCTTGCTCGAGGAGAAGACGTTAGTGGCGTACACGCTTAACAATCCTAAGGTCATTCGCGTGGAACCACCTTTGATAATGGGGGAGCCTGAGATGCAGTGGATTTTGAGCGCTTTTGATAAAGCTCTCGCTAAAATGGACGATTTGGCAAAAGAGTTGGAGGTGTGATACATGTTTGTCGAAGAGAGTATCCTCGTACAATCAGCGCCTGAGAAGGTATACGCCATTGTGAAAGACATGGAAAGGTACCCTGCTTTTGTGCCTTCATTGAAAGAGGTCCTTGTCTTGGAGCGAGGGGATAACTACACAATTACACGTTGGGTTTCAAAGGTTCAGAACTTCACGTTGCAGTGGACAGAAAAGGACACATTTGATGATGATTCAATGCGTGTTCACTACGAGTTGATAGAAGGAGCTATGAGGAAGTTTGAGGGGGATTGGTTTATCGAGCCTTCGCCTGATGGCAACACTGTGGTACGGCTTACTGTTGACTTTGAGCTTGCCATGCCTGCCCTTCGCGACTTCCTAGGGCCTATGGCAAAGAAGATCATGAGGGATTCACTGCGAGCATTGCTTATCGGAGTAAAGGCTGAGAGTGAGAAGTGATGAGTAGGGTACTCATAGCGGGAGCAGGTCCTGCTGGAATAATGGCAGCTCTGAGGCTCTCTGAGTCACTACCTGGCTCACAGATAACCATCGTAGAAAAAGGCAAGCCCTTAGAAGACCGGATATGCCCTTTGATCTCGATAGGGCGCTGTGCGAATTGTCGACCTTGCTCTATGGTGAGCGGTTGGGGTGGCGCTGGAGCTTACAGCGATGGAAAACTTAACGTGACAGGGGCTGTTGGCGGTCTTCTGCCTCAGCTTCTTGGTGAATCGCACTTCGATTCGCTGGTGCCTACGATCATGGAAATCTTTAGGCAGCATGGGGCTCCAGCGGAAACTGACAACTCTCTAGATAAGCGTGAAGTGGAAGACATGAGAAGAAAGGCCACGTTACTCGGGATGAAGCTCATCACATTCCCCATCGTTCACTTGGGTACTGACAAAACTAGGTACGTCTTAGGGCGAATGTATGAAACCCTGCTTAAGCGTGGAGTTCAAGTCCTGTTCGGAAGTTCGCTGATCGACCTAGTGGTCAAGGATGGCCGAGTGATAGGCGGTGTCCTTGAAGATGGGCGGACGATTGATGCAGACTTTGTCATACTTGCCGTCGGTAGGAGTGGGGCAGACGACCTTACCCGATGGGTGAAGAAATTAGGCCTCACCTTTGAGACGAATCCTGTGGACATTGGGGTGCGCGTAGAGGTCCCTGCAGAGGTGCTGGATCCGTTTACTGAAACGCTGTACGAAGTCAAGCTTGAGTACTATTCGAAAGCGTTCGAAGATAGGGTTAGAACGTTCTGCATGAATCCCCACGGCGAAGTTGTGAAGGAGAACCTAGATGACGTTATAACGGTGAACGGGCATTCATACAAGGAGAAACAGCTCCCCAATACCAATTTTGCGGTTTTGGTTAGCACGCACTTCACCGAACCATTCAAGGACCCAGTAGCCTACGGAAAACATGTAGCTAGGCTTGCTAACTTGCTTAGTGATGGAATAATCGTTCAGAGGTTAGGCGACTTGGTGTCAGGAAGGCGTTCTACGTGGGAACGCATAAGGCGCAGCCTAGTTCGGCCGTCGTTGCAGGACGCTGTGCCTGGCGATCTCAACGCCGTGATACCTAGAAGGCAGATGGAAAGCATAGTAGAGTTTCTCATGCTGATGGATAAGTTCGCGCCGGGTGTTGGGAGCAGAGACACCTTGCTATACGGTGTGGAGGTCAAGTTCTACTCTATGAGGCCAAAGCTTACTAGTTCGCTGGAATCTGAGGTCCAAAACCTTTACATGGTCGGTGATGGGGCAGGTATCACAAGGGGGCTTTTCCAGGCGGCTATGTCAGGAGTAGTAGTCGCTGATTCCATAAGGGAGAGGATTCTATGAGTGCTGATTTGATAATCGGCCTGCAGTGGGGTGACGAAGGAAAGGGCAAGGCGGTGGACTATGTATCTCCGAATTACGACATCGTAGTCCGTTACAACGGTGGAGACAACGCCGGTCACACGGTGGTGCACCGGGGTCGGACCTACAAGTTTCATCTTGTTCCCAGCGGAATACTGCATGGAGCTACAGGGGTTATAGCCACCGGGGTTGTGGTGAATCCGGACTCCTTGAGGGAGGAGCTCAGTCAAATTGATGGCGGGGCAAAGTTACTAGTCTCCCACCGTTGTCACCTCATACTTCCTTCATACAGCCTTCTAGATAGGCACTTGGAAGGCCTGCGTGAAGGGAAAGTGGGGACTACAGGTAGAGGTATTGGGCCTGCCTACGGACTCAAGGCTCTACGCTTTGGACTCAGGGTCGGCGACCTGTTCGAGGCCACGTTGCCGGCTAAGCTCAAAGAGATTAGAAGAATTATTGAGTACTTGGGTGTTGAATGGATTGAACCTGATATAGCTGCTTGGCAATCGACTTTGGAACCGCATGTTGGCGATGAAGTGGAGTTTCTGCATAAAGCATGGAATGAAGGTAAGCGCATATTGTTTGAGGGTGCACAGGGTGTACTTCTTGATTTAGACTTCGGTACGTACCCGTTTGTTACTTCTAGCTACACTTTCTCTGACGGGTTACACCCAGGTTCAGGTTTCTTTCCAGGGAACCTAGAGTGGATTGTGGGTGTCGCAAAGGCGTACACAACGAGGGTAGGTAACGGGAGCTTCCCGTCAGAGTTAAGTGGTGATCTTGCAGAGCTGATCAGAACCAAAGGAGCAGAGTTCGGAACGACCACAGGAAGACCTCGAAGGGTGGGTTGGCTGGACTTAGTGGCGCTTCGCTATGCGGTGAAGCTAAGCCGAACTAACCTAATCTTCCTGACAAAAGTTGACGTCTTGGATGGTCTTGACAGGATTGGTGTGGTTGATGCCTATGACATAGATGGGCAACGCGTGCAGGAGTGGCATGACTTTGGAGACACGACTCTTTCCAAGGTGAGACCTGTAATCAATTGGCTTGATGGGTGGAGCTACAGCTACAGGTCGGGAGAAATGCATCCTGCGGTCTTGAGGTTTAAGGCATATATTGAAAATTCGCTGAACGTAAGAGTCGGTTGGATGTCCTTTGGCCCAAGAGATGACGAAACCTTATGCATGCTATAATTTTCTTGTGTTTTGGCGGGGCGTAGCGCAGCCTGGTAGCGCACCTGGTTCGGGACCAGGGAGTCGGCGGTTCAAATCCGCCCGCCCCGACCATGGTGGGAGGCAAAGGGCAGCTGATGATGGATCAATATAGGACTCCTTATTTTAGTGGGCTTTTGGCGTACATAGCCAAGCATAGGGCGAGCTTTCACATGCCGGGTCACAAAAGAGGCCGCGGCATCCACCCCGACTTTAAAGCATTCCTTGGGGAAAACGTTTTCCTATTGGATTTGACTGAAGTGCAGGGCGTGGATTACCTGCACAAACCAACGGGGATCTTGCGAGAGGCCATGGACCTCCTCGCAGACGCTTACGGTGCTGACGAATCCTTCTTCCTTATCAACGGAAGCACTGTGGGCAACCATGCAGCATTGATGGCTGTTGGGGGTCCTAGTAAGCGGATATTGATAGCCCGCAACAGCCACAGGTCCGTGGTGGGTGGGCTCATACTGAATGGTTCTGTGCCAGTTTATATGCCAGTACAGGTGGATCCAGAACTGGGTATTACCACTAGCGTCCTTCCAGAGACCCTTGAGCAGTACCTAACTCAGTATTCCGTAGACGCTGTATTCGTCACCAATCCTAACTACTACGGCATTTCGGGCGACATAAAGGCGTTGGTGGATGTAGCTCACCGTCACGGCGTTCCAATTGTAGTAGATGAAGCTCACGGTGCTCACCTGCATTTCCACGAAGATCTTCCTACGTCTGCCGTTGATGCGGGCGCGGACATAGTGGTGCAATCGACCCATAAGACTCTATCGTCCATGACCCAGAGCAGTTGGATGCACGTGGTGGGCGACTTGGTGGACCGTGAGCAACTAAGGACAGCCCTTAGGACCTTGCAGAGCAGTTCACCCAACTACGTCCTGTTGGCAAGCCTGGACGTAGCGAGAATGCAAATGGCTACTGAAGGGAGAGAGCTCCTGGAATACGCGTTAGAAGTGGCTCAATACTTGAGGGCTTCTATTAACGAGATACCCGGTTTGTACTGCTTTGGTGACGAAAGAATAGGACGATTCGGTATACACGACGTAGACTTAACAAAGATAACGATTAACACGCTGGGCATAGGATTGACGGGTTATAGGGTGGAGGAACTACTAAACGATGAATTGGGCGTAGAAGTTGAACTCTCTGATCCAAACAACGTATTGGCGTTCGTTACCATAGGAGATGACTACGAGAACGCCGATCGCCTTATCAAAGCCATGTCTGACCTTTCCGAGAGGTATCATGCTCGTCTGCCAAAACTAGAGACAGCAGCCGTGCACACATTTCCCGAGTTGCCAGAGGTCGTGATGACACCCAGGGAGGCATTCTTTGCAGAGAGAGAAAGGGTGCCTTTCCGTGAAGCGGTCGGACGTGTTTCCGCTGAAGCAGTCGTGTTATACCCACCTGGTATCCCAGTCATTGCGCCTGGCGAAAGAGTGACGCCTGAGACTTACGATTACATAATGAGACGAAAAGAAGAGGGAGCGGAGGTTCAGGGAGCGGGAGACCCCGAGTTGGAAGTTCTGGAAGTGGTTAAGTGATGCGTGAGGGTTCGTGTGCTCCGTTTCAGGACAGAAATGCATATGGGCGGTGATGGTGTGAAGGAGTTTTTTGACAGCGTTCAGGAGCTAGAACACGAAGCTGCGAGAATGGTCGAAAGTGCGGTAAGAGAGGCTAGATCTAAGGTAGAAAGTGCAGAGAGGCAGTTCGACGAAGAGCTCAACGCTCTGAGGGAGCGAAAACAAGAGGAGTTGAAGTCACTCCTGCTTCGTGAAGAGGAGAGCTTGAGGAAGGAATCACTCAGAGAGGTTGAGGAGTATGCGGGCGTAGCTAAGAATGCTGCGGCTGAACTGGAGAGAATCCTGTGTCAGATGGTGGGTTCCATCGTTAAGAGGTACCTAGGAGGCGACTGACGTTGGGGATAGCACGAATAATCAAGGTGGCACTGGTTGTCCCTCGACATCGTGCAGGCGAATTACGCAAAGCAGTTTTTAAGGATGACGGGTTTCACCCCATAGAACTTGAAAAGCCCGGCTTGGGTGAATTCGCTTTTCTTAGCGAGCGAATAGAGCAGGTAATAACTCTTGGGCAGAAAAGGTTTCCCAAATTATACGGGGCTTCGGTGTTTAGCCAACGAGCTCCTCTTTCAACACGTTTCGTTGAACCTGAAGCGGCTTTGCACGAATTTGAATCGCTCATGCAGGAGCGCGATTCATTGGTTGCACAAATTGCTTCACTCGAAAGGAAGAAAAAGAAACTACAGCCATACGCCTGGATAAGTGTCCCGATTTCCTTATCATCTCGTTGGAAGTGGGTTCGCATTGCGTTAGTTAGTAAATCTAAAGATCTTGCCAAAATGCTAAACCATCGTATCACAGCTGTTTTTGAGGGGCCTAACGCAACGGTACTAGCTTACCCGTGTTGGGATCAAGAGACTGAAGAACTCATTGCCCCTTACTTGCTTGAAGACGAACTTTTCTGCAATGTGGCTGAAGAGTTGAGGAGCACCAACGAAGAAATTGAGCAGCTAGCAACCAGGTTGCAAGAAGTGGAGTCATCTATCGACAGGTTGTTGCAGGAAAGGGCCGACTTCTTCAAGCAAGCATATGACTATTACCATGTGTCGCACGACTATGCGAGACTGATCAGTGCTTCGGTCCATGGGCGGTTTGTGGGTATGGTATTTGGATATGTAACAGAACAATCCTTGACTTCTATCAAGAGCTTGGTAGACGGCATGGGTGGTTGCATTGTCGAACTGCCGGTTGAGGAGGGCGAAGTGGTACCCACCAAGCTTGAGAATCCACCGTTCTTGCAGCCATATGAGGCAATTACTTTGATGTATGGGCCGCCACAGTATGGGACTTTCGACCCCACGCCGTTTACTGCTCTATGGTGGAATGCATTCATCGGTTTTATGTTGGGCGATGCTGGTTACGGACTCTTGCTAACACTTGTGGGTGCCTATGGCTCAAGAAAATGGCATAGTTTGGGTAGGACGATGGCCCTGATAAGAAACATTGGAATAGCTGCCATGATAGTAGGTATCTTGACTTGGAGCTGGTTTTCAGCACAGCCTTTCATGAAGGATGGAAGAATCTTCGGTGTGCTAAGACCTCTTAACCTTGGAGGAGATATCAACTTCGCCATGATTCTGGTTCTTGTGGTAGGTGTGCTGGCTCAGTTTTACGCTATGGGCATAAGAGGCTGGAGGCTGTTAGTCCAACGGGATTATCTTGGATTCTGGTCTGACACAGTTTGTTGGTGGGGACTTTTGGGTTCGCTGATTTGGATGCTGCTTGGCGGCGGATCGTTGGCATCGTACACGGCAGTTTTCTTTGCCCTGAACTTAGTATTCACACAGGGGAGAACGGCAAAAGGATTTATTGGGAAGTTAGGCTTGGGCTTGATTAGTCTGTACGGCATAATGAGTGGTTATGGCGTAGCGTCCTTCCTGGGTGACGTTCTGTCGTACTCGCGACTACTAGCCCTCAACTTGACTGGAAGCTTCATGGGAGCAGTATTCAATGGGTTGTCCCTCCAAGTGATGCAAGGGGGACTTCTGGGTTCGATCGCGGGGTTATTGATGCTTGTACTGTTTCAGCTGTTCAACTTTGCCATTTCCATACTAGGCGCTTTCGTTCACAGTATCAGGTTGGTTTTCCTTGAAATGTATGGCCGTTTCTACGAGGGTAACGGGGAGCTTTTCAGGTCCTTTAAGAGGACCGGTAGATACTACTTCTGTGAGGAGGTTGATTACGAATGATCATCGATGGTAGATCGTTAGCACTTATCGCTGCTGGATTGGCAGCAGGACTGAGCGCTGCAGGTTCTGGTCTTGGAGTCGGCTTGGCTGGTAAAGCCACTAGTTCTGTTCTTTCTGAGAAGCCTGGTCTCTTCGGACAAATGCTGATACTGCAAGCGCTTCCTGGAACGCAGGGGTTTTACGGTTTTGTGGCGATGTTCCTGGCTTTGGCGCGTATCAACGCTGCGCAGGCGATAACGATAGAGCAAGCTCTGCAATTGGGAGGAGCTCTATTGCCTGTGATGATTGGTGAGCTTGTAACTGGTATCTGGCAGGGCGTTGCGTCTGCTGGTGCTTCGCAAATGGTTGCCAAGCAGCCCGATTCCTTTGGTCGTGCCATCATCATACCTGCACTGGTGGAGACCTACGCAATTCTCTCTCTGCTTGCTACCTTCATACTGCTCGGAGGAGTGAAGCTGTAGTGGGCCTTGAGGAGTTAAGGAAAGTTATTCTAGAAGAAGCACAGAGGCAAGCTGAGGAAATACTTAGGTCTGCGGAAGAGGAGATTGCTCGGCTGCGTAGCAGGTTTGAAGCGGAACAAGGCCGGTTGGAGAGGGAGCTTGACGAGGAGTCTGAGAAAGCATTGGAGCAATTGCGAGAGAAGTGGAAACTCGAAACTGAATACGAGAAGAGGACAATTAGAAGCAAGTTGGTCAATGAAGCCATAGAGGTTTTCAAAGAAAAGCTCATGAAAGAGTTGGTCCAAGGTGAAGGGTTAGATCGTTACGTAACATGGCTCACAGAACGTGTGCCTGACGCAGACGAATGGCTGGTAGATGACCGCTATGAAGTAGTAGCGGAACGGCTTGAAAAGCTAGGGGTCAAAGTCACACGAGCCCAAGGCGGTGTAATGGCTAAGAAGGGCAAACTACTACTTGACTTGTCGCCCGAAGCTGTTGTACAGAGCATGCTTGAGCTGTTTGCTCACGAAATATACGAACAGGTGGCGAAGATCGTTCCATGAAAGAAGTCTTAGATGTCATAGGCATAGTCGCGGGAAGACAGGATTTAGTCCTTCCCATGGAGCTGCTTGATAAGCTAAGAAGGGATCCCTATTTGGTGGAGCAGATTTCGCTTCCCTCGCGACTCAAAGACGAGATAACTGCAAAGACGGCCCATCAAGCCATGGAGAACCTTTGGCACCACTTCCTGGCGGAACTCGATGAGTTACTGCCACTCATCTTTGCCCAGGAACAGGATGGGTTAAGAAGTTTCTACTCATCGCGGTTCAAGGGGACCCCCCTCAACCTCGATGTCTTAAGATCGATGCCCTATGGTGATGTGCTTTGGAAACTAATTGTGGCATACAGAGAAGCCCTTGCCAAAGGTGAACTGGCGGTGGAGCAAGACTGGCGTACGCAGTGGCTTAATTTCCTAGAAGGGGAGTACTACTCAGGGTCATTTCTAGCGGGTGTGCTGCGATACCTTGAAATGCGGTATCAAACTGTTTCGGGGCTTTCCTATGCTCTGTTGAGGAGTGAAAGGGCATGACCAAGATTGTAGCCTGTGGCAAGAGCGGTCTTTATGACTTTCTGGGCATGTCGGGTATCGAAATGGTTACACTGGAAGAGGTCGAAAACAAGCTGTCAGAAGGAGCAGACACCATAGTCTTTGTATCTGACACCGATGTGGTTAAGGCTGACCAGGTAACGGCTCTTGAAGAGCGTTACGGGTCGAGGTTCGTGCCTATAATCCTTGATGCTCGTCGTGGGGTCGACATAACATCAGTTAAGAAATTCGTTGAGAAGGCCATCGGCGTGAAACTTGATAGGTAGGTGATTATGGAATGGCGGGTTATGTAGCTAGGGTTGCGGGGCCACTGGTGAGTGCAAAGGGCTTGGACAAGCCAATGATGTACGAGGTGGTCAGAGTAGGTGAACTCAAGCTCTTTGGAGAGGTAATCGGCATACAGGAAGACTCGGTTTATATTCAAGTGTACGAAGATACAAGCGGGGTCAGACCAGGAGAACCAGTGGAGGGGACAGGCCACCTTCTAAGCGTAGAACTGGGGCCAGGGCTGATCGGAAGTATCTACGATGGTATTCAGAGGCCACTGGATGTCTTCGAGCAGATTAGCGGAGTGTTCTTGACCCGAGGCATCGTGGCTAACGCTTTGAGCAGGGAGAAAATTTGGCACTTTGTGCCGAGTTTAGATATCGGTTCCCAGGTGGAGGGAGGTACCGTACTGGGGACGGTGGAGGAAACCCCTACCGTGTTGCACCGCATTATGGTTCCTCCTGACGTGGAAGGGGAGCTTGTGTGGATCGCCAGTGAAGGTGACTACACCATAGAAGAGACGATCGCCAAGGTTAAGAATGGAGACGAGATCAAGGAACTCAAGATGTACCACCGCTGGCCCGTAAGGATTCCTCGGCCTGTGAAGGAGAAGCTGTATTCTGATACACCCATGGTGACAGGTCAGAGGGTATTGGATACGTTTTTCCCCGTAGTTAAAGGAGGGTCGGCGTGCGTTCCCGGACCATTTGGAGCAGGTAAGACCGTTATTCAGCATCAGCTCTCTAAGTGGTCTGATGTGGACGTGGTGGTCTATGTTGGATGCGGTGAACGCGGAAATGAGATGACTGAAGTGCTAATTGAGTTCCCCGAGCTAAAGGACCCGCGAACAGGAGGCCCACTAATGGAGCGCACTGTGTTGGTGGCCAATACGTCTAACATGCCTGTCGCCGCTAGAGAGGCCTCTGTATTCACGGGCATTACCATAGCCGAATACTTCAGAGACATGGGATACCATGTAGCACTCATGGCTGACTCCACGTCCAGGTGGGCGGAAGCCATGCGTGAGATATCCACACGTCTTGAAGAAATGCCTGGTGAGGAAGGGTACCCTGCATACCTTGCGTCGCGCATAGCGGCGTTTTACGAGAGAGCTGGTTTGGTGAGGTGCGCTGGCTCTCCTGAGCGAACAGGGTCGGCTACAGTGATTGGTGCCGTGTCACCGCCAGGCGGAGACTTGTCAGATCCTGTGGTCCAGGCGACGTTGAGGGTGGTTCAGGTCTTCTGGGGCTTGGACCAGCAGCTGGCTTTCTCAAGGCACTTTCCTTCCATTAACTGGCTAAGCAGCTATTCGCTTTATATGGAAAGAGTTGGTGAGTTCTACAATCGGGCATTGGCTACTGATTGGCTTCAGAAGAGGAATCAGGCCATGGCTATTCTTCAACGGGAATCAGAGCTCTTGGAACTGGTAAGGCTAGTGGGTTACGATGCACTCTCACCAGAAGAACAACTTTACTTAGAAACGGCAAGGTCTCTAAGAGAAGATTTTCTACAGCAGGACGCTTTTGACGAGGTGGACAGCTACTGCTCTATGCAAAAGCAGTATTTGATTCTTTCTGCCATACTTCAGGTGCACGAGATCATGCTCGAATTGGTCAGGAAAGGCGGCGACTTAAGGCAGATACTGGCTAATCCGATCAGGGAACGCATCTCTAGATTACGTTGGCAGAGGGAACAAGACCTGCCGCCACTGGAAGTATTCAAGGGTGAAATCGCCAAGAGTTTCTTCGAGGAAGTGATGCCAAATGATTAGAGAGTTTCGAACTGTATCCCAGATAAATGGTCCTTTGGCACTTGTGGAGGGCGTCAGTGACGCTGGTTACGGTGAGTTGGTGGAATTCCAACTGGCTAACGAAGTTCGTCACGGGCAGGTGCTTGAGACCACAGAGCGTTTTGCGCTGGTACAAGTGTTCGAGGGCACTCAAGGGCTTACACCTAAAGGAGCAAGGGCAAGATTTTTGGGCAAGGGCTTGACGTTTGGGGTAAGCGAAGAGATCCTGGGGCGCGTATACAGCGGTTTGGGAGTACCCATTGACGGCAAGCCTAACCCCGTGGTCGACAAGTACGTAGATATTAATGGAGCACCTATCAACCCTGTGAGCCGTGAATATCCTGCTGAGTTTATCCAAACTGGTGTATCAGCCATAGATGGCATGAATACGTTAGTTAGGGGACAGAAGCTGCCCATTTTCAGTGGCGCTGGACTTCCTCATGCTCAATTGGCAGCTCAGATCGCCAGCCAAGCCCGCGTCTTGGGATCTGAGGAGAAGTTTGCAGTTGTCTTCGCCGCCATGGGCATCACCTTTGAGGAGGCAAACTTCTTCGTAAGGTCGTTTCAAGAAACTGGCGCTATTGAACGATCTGTAATCTTTCTGAACTTGGCCGATGACCCAGCCATAGAACGTATTGCAACTCCGAGATTTGCGTTGGCCGCTGCAGAATATTTGGCTTTTGAGAAAGATATGCATGTGCTGGCCATCCTTACAGACATGACAAACTACTGTGAAGCACTAAGAGAAATATCTGCTGCTAGGCGTGAGGTCCCTGGTAGAAGAGGCTATCCGGGCTACATGTACACAGACTTAGCAACCATCTACGAAAGAGCAGGCCGTATAAAGGGTAAGAAGGGTAGCATTACTCAGATCCCTATATTGACCATGCCCGAAGATGATAGAACGCATCCCATTCCAGACCTTACGGGTTATATCACTGAAGGGCAGATATTCTTGTCTCGTGACTTACATCGCAAGGGGGTATATCCACCCATAGATGTGCTACAATCACTTTCAAGACTCATGCAAAAAGGTATAGGTGCGGGTCGTACGCGAGAAGACCACTCAGCGGTCTCCAACCAGCTGTATGCTGCTTATGCTCGAGGAAAGGAAGCAAGGGAACTAGCCGTTGTATTGGGTGAGGCAGCTCTCACTGACGTCGACCGTTTGTACGTAGAATTCGCTGATCGATTTGAGCGTGAATTTGTCAATCAAGGTACCCATGAGAACAGGTCTATCCAAGAAACGTTATCTATAGGTTGGCGTCTGTTCAGAATGCTTCCCAGAAGCGAACTGAAGAGGATCAGAGACGAACTAATAGAACGCTATCTCATGGAGGGTGCCTGATGTTAACGAGGCTCAACGTGAGCCCCAACCGCATGACGCTGCTGCGTATCAAGAAGAGGTATGCAGTCAGTAAGCGGGGTTTGAAGTTGTTAAAGGATAAGCTTGAAGCTATGGTCAAGGCTTTCCGTGACTTGTACGAAGAGTTCGAGAGAGAACGCCGCTACATAGAGGATCTCATGTCAGAATTCAACGACGCGGTGGATTTGTACCAAGCAGAAACCTCGCCCCTAGTCAGGGAACAGTTGGGTCAAACCAGGCTGTTTGACGTAAGTTACAGGTTGAACACTAGAACAGTCTTTAACATCAGGGTTCCGTTCCTGGAAGTGGAGTTGAAGCCACTACCTCAGCCAGACCTTACGTTGCAAACCGGTCCAAGTTTCCAAAGGGCCATTTCTGTTTACCAAGAGCTCTTGCCCCATCTACTTAAATTGGGTTCTCTAGAGAACGCCCTTTACCTGATGAGTGCTGAAATAGAGAAGACGAGGAGAAGAAGCAACGCTCTAGAGTATACGTTAGTACCACAGCTTGAAATGACCCTCAAGTGGGTTCAACAGTACTTGGACGAAATGGAGAGGAGTCAAACTGTTAGGCTTATGAAGATTAAGAACATATTAGAGAAGGCGAGGCGAGGGTGATGATGGGACTGGAGGATGCAATCTCGGCAGCAAAGAGGCTGAAAGCTTTGGCTAAGGCTGAAGTGCTTGAAGCTGAGGCTTTCGGCCTGAGCGAGCAGCAGATTAACTTTGCCAAAGAGAGACACCGTTTCTACTCAACTGTCCTCGAAATGCTTGAAACAGAACCTTTGGAGGATGTTGTTGCCTACGCTGAGAAAGTCCTCAGGGAAATCTGGGACAAGGAGCCTAAGACGATCGCTGATAAAGCTCGGATGGTGGCGACCGAGAGCTTCCTTAGGGCTATAGGGCTTGAGTCTAAGATAGAAGACATTATCTAGCGTATTCGTGCGACAAACTTGTTAGCAATAAGTGGCCCCGAAGCTGGCAGCTGCAGGGCCACCGCTTATCAATAGAAGATTTCAGCTAACTGGTACAGATTCGTGTCTGTTGGCTTTACCTGGGAGGCTAAGTCTAGGTTAACGAGCTGGTATTGGCCTTGGGTATAAGCTACCATTTTGTTTACGTTTCCCTGTTTAACTGCGGTAACAAGCTCTATGCCCATTCGCGTAGCTAGTAATCGATCTTGGACCGTTGGGTTTCCGCCTCTCTGCTGATGTCCTAACACGGTGATTCGCGTTTCCATACCGGTGGCATCTTGTATCACTTTGGCTAGAGCGTGGCCAACGCCCGTTTCACCAACAGGCAGCCAAGACATCACACAACCCTCCGCTACTACGACTATGGAAAAGTCCTTGCCCGCTTCCCTCCTCTTGAAGATGTGATCGACAATCCTTTCCTTCTCCACATGGACCTCGGGAATCAGTATGAAGTCTGCACCACCTGTTATTCCTCCGTACAGCGCCAGCCAGCCTGTGGAACCGCCCATCGTCTCTACAACCATGACGCGATGGTGCGCCTCCGCCGTGGTGTGGAGTTTATCTAAGGCGTCGGCAACCGTGGTCACGGCTGTATCAAATCCTATAGTGACGTCGGTACCGTTGATGTCGTTGTCTATGGTTAGAGGGAGAGCGATTACTGGTATGTCTCTCTTCGAGAGGAAATCGCAGATTTCCATTGTTTCTCTGTCGCCGATAACAGCTAGCGCCGTGATGCGGTATCTATCCATTGCTTCCCTAATCGTTTGCACTTGAGCTTCGTCCACTTGTGTTCTAGATGTTCCCAGAATTGTGCCACCTTTTGGAAGTATGCCCGACACGGACTTTGACGTGAGTATGACCACATCGTCATTGAGGAGCCCTGAAAAACCGCGCCTTACGCCTAGGACCTCCATGTCCATGTCATAGGCGGCTCTTACTATGCTCCTGATAGCGGCGTTTGCGCCTGGCGCGTCAGCACCAGCCGTCAAGACTGCGATTCGTTTCACCTTCATCTCCCCTTTCCTAGTGTTAGTTTACACCAAGCGACACCCCTTTTAGATATGCAGAATGGTATATAAAAAGTCACTATTGCATTGGTGGTAAAAAGTGGTAAGTTATGGGTAATGAGACCAGAAATGCTTACGGGGGAGTACGAATACGCTCTTGACAGCAAGGGTAGGTTCCTCATGCCTACCGAGTTCAGGTCTTATCTAGGTGATTCGGTTTACTTGGTGCGTGGGTTCGAAAACTGCATCTATGTCTATAGTGAAGAGCAATGGCAGCGAATGTCAGAAAACATAAAGAATCTATCTTGGTCCACAGACGCTGCCCGCTGGGTTAAGAGGATATGGTTCAGTTCCTCGACGCGGGTTGCCCTTGACCCCCAGGGCAGGGTGTTGATCCCACAAAACTTGAGAGAATCATTGGTTAGATCCGGCAAAGTGGTTCTGTTGGGTTGTTTCGATTACGTGGAAATTTGGGATGCCGAAACCTGGAAGCAGCAATCAGCTGAGAAGATGTCGCTACTTGGACAGTTCTTCCAGGAGGCAAACCAATGAGTGATTACATAGAGCATATCCCAGTCTTGGTCGATGAAGTTTCTGAGCTACTTGTGTGGAAAGGTCATGGTACATACGTGGATGCCACAGCAGGAGCTGGCGGTCATGTCGCGCGCATGCTAGATGCCCACCCGCATGTGCGGTTCATCGCATTGGATGTGGACCCAGAGGCCATTGCTTATCTGGAACAAAAATTCAAAGGAACGGACAGAGTCAAAGTCATTCATGGAAACTACCGAGACCTCCCACACATCCTGAGAAGCGTCGGTTTGAGCGAAGTCTCAGGGGTCCTTCTGGATTTGGGTGTGTCCACTCATCAAGTTCTTGCCGAGGATCGTGGTTTCAGCTTTAGGAAGCCGGGTTTGCTTGACATGCGATTTGATCCCTCAAAGGGTGTCAGTGCCTACGACCTTGTGAACAAGCTTGGTGAGGAGGAACTGGCAGATCTGATTTATCGTTACGGCGAAGAACACAAGGCGCGGAGGATAGCCAAAGCAATAGTAGAGTCTCGGTCCAAGGGGCCCATAAGAACTACTACTGAGTTAGCCGAAGTCATTCTCACAGCGTTAGGCAGGAGACATGGGCGCATTCATCCTGCCACTAGGACGTTCCAGGCCCTCAGGATTGCGACGAACAGTGAACTAGATAACCTGCAACAGCTCTTAGAGAGCCTACTAGACGTCTTGGAGCCAGGGGGTAGGGCAGCAGTGATTTCCTATCACTCTCTAGAGGACAGGATTGTAAAGCATTTCTTCAAGGAATGGGAAAAGTCGGGGAAAGGGATTCAGGTTACCAAGAAGCCCGTTGTACCGACCGACGAGGAGATTCAAGTCAACCCAAGGGCAAGAAGCGCAAAGTTACGCGTGTTCATGAAAGGAGGGTAGTCAGATGACGACAGCCTCTTCAATTCGTTTGCCCCGCGTGACCACGGAACCGCGTTACGTGGAACACGAGCACGTCGTTTCGCCTAGTAGAGCGACTGTTCGGAAAAGGATATTTGTTGTTCTTATTATGGTAAACTTCTTATTAGTAGGTGCACTTGGTTTCCTCGCGTTCCGCGTGGCGAATCACCTATACGCAGTAGAGGCCGCAAGCCGCCTCGTGCTGCAATCTCAACAAGAGATCTGGAGACTAAACATGGATTTGGATTTGGCAATTGGCAGCAAAATGATGGCCGTAGTGGGACAAGACACGGCTACGAATCCCGTCCAATTGGTGGGACAGCGGTAGCTATGTTAGCTTCTGCTCTTGCAAAGATAGTTGGTGGGCAGTTAGTCGGAGAGGATTTCTCTTTTGAAAGACTGTGTTTCAATAGCAACGATTGTTTAGAGGGTTCCATATTTGTGGCACTACCCGGCGCTAAGACTCACGGGATCAGGTTTGTGGAAAAGGCCGTGGAAAGAGGAGCGAAGGGAGTCTTGGCTGATAGGCCTGTGGAAGGTGCCAGCTACATTTTGGTAGAAAGCGCAAGCCAGGCTATCATCCGTTTAGGTCATTGGTTGGCGCAGCAGTACACAGGAAAGGTTGTAGTTGTACTAGGGGCGAGCGGGAAGACCACACTGAAGGAGGTACTCAGAGCTATCGCTCCGACATCAGTATGGTCAAGCCGTGGCAACAGAAACACACTGATTTCCATAATCACAGACCTATTCAACGATTTTGATCGAGCCTTGCGTAGTCCTTACTGGATCATAGAGTTCGGTATTCACGAAAGGACAGACGCTGATGACTTTCTAAGCGTTTTTTCACCTTACGCTGCTGTATTTGCTTCGTTGGGTGCTGAGCACTTGGAGTACTTGGGCTCTGTTGAAGAAGCTGTTAGTACAAACCTAAAGATTGGTCTAGTTGCACAGCGGAAGTATGCGCTTGGCCAGCAAGACTACGTGGTGGAGGGTGCTACTCTATACGGCTCTCCAGATTGCTCCACATATTTCAAGCACGGCTCCTTTACTTCTCACGGATCTACGATAGGCACCTTGTTTGTCGATGGCTTAGAAGTAGACATCACTCTTCCATTTTGGGGCAAGCGTTCAACTCAAGCGGTTGCGGGTGCCGCTCGATTTTGGCTCGACGAGGGCTTTAGCCTGAGCGAGCTCAACTGGGAAGGTTTGCAGGAAGTTAGTGTATGGGGTCGCCAACAGCTTATTAGGTGGAATGACTTTTGGATATTCTTCGACGCGTACAACGCTAACCCTGAAAGTATGAAGGAATTTCTCGAGGTCGTCAAAGATGTGCCATACATGCACAAGGGGCTAGTAGTTGGTGACATGTTGGAACTGGGAGATTCTTCCAGATATTGGCACATGGAGCTAGCTCATTGGTTGCTGGATACGGGGGCTAGCTACGTAGTTTTGATTGGCCATGAAGTCAAGGTTACGCTAAACGAAATAAGGCGGCTTGGTGGGACTGCGTACGTTGAATGGTACCGTGATACTGATACTGCAAAGAAATTCTTCGAAGTACCAGCATATGTGGAGCTTGTCGGTTTCAAAGCATCTAGGGGCGTAGCGTTGGAAAAGTTGCTGGAAAATGAGTGCAGTCTTGAGGTTTGAGTCGCATTGGAGCTACCTTTTGTTGGTGGCATTAACTGCTGGGCTTCTTGTTTTTGCGCTAGCACGGTATTTAGGGGTTCGTGCCCAGTTTTATCCTAAGCGCATACGCGAGTTTTACGAGAAACAGGAGAAAGCGCTGGTGCCCCTTAGCGGCGGATTTGGTTTTCTCCTGGCCGGCGTTCTTGTATACGCTCTCTTCCTGGACAAAGCCATATTGGTAGCTACTTTAGCTGGTCTAGTAGGGCTGCTTGATGACGTGTTTAAGGTGAGGAGAAAGGGCAAGGGGATAAAAGCAAGAACCAAGTTGTTGGGCCTCGTCCTCGTAGCTTTGACTTTTCGCTATTTGGGTTTTGACTGGCTTAGAACTGCTTGGGCCTTCGTCGTACTCCTTTCTACTACTTCTGCCACAAACTTCACTGATGGCGTGGACGGTTTGTTGGGCACAATTACTATCCCGGTTCTATTAGTTCTTCCCAAGACGCCTGCCAATGCCGTTCTGCTGGGGGTTGTGATCTCCTACCTAGTCTACAACGTGTCGCCTGCCACAATTTTCATGGGAGACACGGGATCGTACTTCATAGGCGGATACTTAGCAGCAACCATGCTTTTCAATAATGAGGAGTGGTGGCTGTTCGCCCTGTGTTTTGTTGGCGTCCTGGAAGTGGTCTCTGTAGTCTTACAAGTGGCCTATTTCAGGCTCACTGGAGGTAAGCGCCTTTTCAGAATGACACCTTTGCACCACCACTTTCAGAAGCTGGGCTGGAGTGATCCAAGAATAGTATTTGCGTTCGCTGCGGTGCAGACAATAGCGGCTGTCGTCTACTTGGTGAGGTGAATACGATGATAGAACCAGGCTTTTCGCAAAGATTGAATGGAAAGAGCGTGCTCATACTGGGTTATGGCAGGTCTGGTGTCAGTGCAGAGAGATTCCTTTCTGAACGTGGTGCCAGGGTCTACGTTTACGATGATAAAGCGGTAAAGCCGGAACTTGGGAAACTGGTCCAAGATTTACCTAGTGATCTAGACTTAGCGGTCACTTCGCCAGGCTTTTCCATGAGTCATCCTGTTGTGGTTGAGCTTACGAGGCGCGGAATTCCATTAGTAGGAGAATTAGAGCTTTCATATGACGCGAGTCGATGGAACTACTGGATCGCGGTCACTGGGACCAATGGCAAAACGACAACAACCTCGCTAATAGGGCATTTGCTGAGAGCTGCTGGATTCTCAGTTGTTGTTGGTGGGAATATTGGGCAACCAGTAACTTCTTTCTTGCATGAACCGATCAGTGAGACCGTCATCGTAGCTGAAGTTAGTTCATTTCAGCTGGAGAGTGTGTGGACCTTCAGGCCTCAAGTCGCTGTCTTCTTGAATTTGACGGAAGACCACTTGGACAGACATGGCACCATGGAAGCTTATTTCACTGCCAAAGCAAAGCTCTTCGAGAATCAACAACCTCAAGATGTCGCGGTTCTGAACAACGAGGATGAATGGGTGCGTCAACTGATTGGTAGGACAAGAAGCAGGGCCGTTACTTTCGGTGTCGCAACTGGGCATGTCCACTGGCGGGAAGGTGTTCTGTATCTAGGGGAACAACCAATAGCAACAACGTCGCACGTCAAGCTGCGAGGCAGGCACAATCTATCTAATATCTCGGCAGCTGTGGCTGCTGTTTCGGAGCTCATGCCTAGCCAGTTTGATTACGGTACTGCCTTGAGCGATTTTCTTGCTCCTCCTCACAGGATAGAGTTTGTCAGGCAATTGAATGGTGTTGCATTCTATGATGACTCCAAGGGTACAAACCCGGATTCAACAATTGTTGCTATAGAAGCCTTTGAGGAGCCTGTCGTCCTGATATTGGGCGGCAAAAACAAGGGTGTTGATTTCACGCCGTTAGCCAAGAGGATACTGGAATCCACTGTGAAGCATGTGGTACTGGTCGGCGAAGCCAAGATGGCTATAATGCAGGCATTGCAGTCGGTTGGATTCGAAAGCTTTTCTGTAGCTGAAACTTTTGAAAACGCAGTGCATACAGCTTTTGAGGCTGCTAGTCCAGGCGATGTTGTCTTGTTGTCCCCAGCTTGCGCTTCCTTTGACATGTTTAAGAACTACGAAGAACGAGGAGACAGATTCAAAGAGATAGTGAGCAGGCTATGAGTAGAGCATCGGCAGCAGTACTGAGTTACATTGCCATGCTTTCGGTTTTCTTGTTGGGGTTACTCGTATGGCCTAGCGAGTGGTTGAGCACTAGAGGCCTTGTGCTGTATGTTGGGGCTTTGACTGTCTGTTTTTGGGGATCATTCTTGTTTTTCAAATTGGCTTCTCGTGGGCGTCTCCTGCATCGACTTCATAAACTTGTTGCGGTGTTGTTGGTTGTTCTCCTCTTGGCCACACTGGTGGTGGGAGAGTCTCGTTACGGTTCTAAGCGATGGTTGTTTGGTCTTCAAACGTCGGAAATAGCGAAGTTCTTGCTGGCGCCTCCGTTTTATGTGACTGATGGTGCTCTTTTGGGGTACGGTTTCCTGTCCGCATTGCTGGTCGTGGGGCAGCCAGACTTGGGAACTGCAATCATAATGCTTTCTTCCGTACTTGTAGCTTGGTTGATCAGACGATTTAGGTTGAACGAAAGGGCTTGGGCTGCCGTATTGGGTACCGTGGCTGCGTTACCTGTGTTTTTTGCGAGTTCGCTAAGACTTAGGCAAGTGGTCGTAGCCATTATTATGCCCAACGGTAATGCGCTACTTCATGAACATTGGGCTGAACGAATATTGAATTGGGTTGATCCACTTAGGGACCCATTTGGACAGAGTTTTCAAACGTTGGCGGGGCTTACATCACTGGCCTACTCAGCCAGTTTTGGGAAGGGTGTGGGCTCTATGTTCGTGCTTCCTGTGTCTTGGGCTGATTATGCCTTCGCCGAACTTGTGAGACACGGCAGCATACTTTTGGGGGTCATAGCGTTGGCCCTCATAGGCGTTTTGTTGTATTTACTGCTAGAGCATGGTGGGTCTATGAAGTATTACGTAGGTACTTTGATCGTAATGCATTTGCTCATAAACATGTATTCCATCGGGAATGTGCTACCGGCTACTGGAGTTCCATTCCCATTCATAGGGCGTGCACTTCAGAACAGCTGCGTACTGGCTGCACTATTGGGAGGAGCCTTGGGAGAGTCATGATACTAGTGCTGGGCGGAACAAGCGGCGGCCACACCATTCCTGCATTGGTCATGGCAAAAGTACTCAGGTCTGCGGGTTATGAAGTAGTTCAATTAGAGGATGAATCAAGGATTGAGTGGAAAAGCGTACGCGCTGTTCTCACCACTGGCAGTCGCAAGAGCTTGAAAATCGCTCTGGAAGCAAAAGCTAGAGGAAAACCACTCTTGATTCACGAACAGAACGTCATACCTGGTAAAGCTAACAGGTTGCTTTCGAAAGTGGCAGATGTGGTGCTCTTGGCTTTTGAAGAGTCTCGTTTCTTCTTTAGCCACGATGAATGGCACAAACTCGTGGTAGTGGGTATGCCCGTAAGACAAGTCACCATACCATCTTCTGAATTGAGACTAAAGCTCAGAGTGCAAAAACCCTTGGTATTGGTGACAGGGGGTAGCCAGGGTTCGGCCTTCTTGAACTTTATCACGGAACATGTTTTGTTGCCACAACGTGGCAAGTGGTTCGTGATTCACCAGGCTGGTGCGTCCTGTGATGAGGTTTTCATGGAGAACTACATGCGCTACACACGCCTTGACAACTTACAGGACTACATAGCGGCTGCTGACGTTGTGTTATCTCGTGCTGGATCATCCACGATGCACGAATGCCTCTATTACGGAACGCCTGCGATTTTCTTTCCAATGGCATACTCACCGGACAGACATCAGTGGGCTAACGCTGAGGTTTTCTTGCAGCGTCATGGCTACACGTACTTCTGGGAGCATGTGGTAAAACCCAGCGAGCTGTTGTCGAAAATGGAAGAGCTCATCGGAGAGGGGCGAAGGACACCTGTTGAGGTTTTCGACAGCGGGGCCTTCGTTCGCGTAGTCGAGGAGGTTATGAAATGAGAATAGTGGTACTGTATGGCGGCACCTCGCCTGAACGCGAGATTTCTTTGCGCACAGGGGCAAATGTGGCAAGAGTCCTTGCGGAACGCGGACATGAAGTTGTGCTGCTGGACCCGGCCGTCAAGACGTTCATACACGATTTACTTGCGGCCGACCCAGACGTTGTGTTCCCGGCCCTTCACGGGGCGGGCGGGGAGGATGGAACCATTCAAGGGTTACTAAGCTCCCTGAACATTCGTTACGTGGGCTGCGATGTTAGAGCCTCAGTTATCTGTTTGGATAAGTATTTGACAAAACTAGTCGCCATAGATCAAGGGCTAAAGACACCAGCTTACATATACGTTCCTATTAAGTCAGAGGTTCCAAGTTTTGATGAAGTTCAACGGCGTTTAGGAGTACCTTTTGTGGTCAAACCAAGTGATGTAGGATCCACCGTTGGCCTGAGTTTGGTGGAGGACGAAAGATCCTATATTAGCGCACTGCAACTGGCTTACGAGTATACCTCACGCGTAATACTTGAACAATTCGTAGACGGTTACGAGGTGACCGTTGGTCTGTACGAGGAGAACGGGGAACTAAAGACTTTGCCGCCTATTTGGATTTCCAAGCCAAGCAAGATTTTCGACTACGTTACGAAGTACAGCCCAGGGGGCGCACAACATATATACGAGCTGCCTTTTTCTGGTCAGTTGAAGTCTGCTCTCGAAGATGCGGCAAGACGTGTTTGCAAAGTGGTAGGTGTCAGAGGTGTTGTAAGGTTGGACTTCATAGTTAACTCTGAGGGGCCGTATCTATTGGAGATCAACAACATCCCTGGCATGACAGAAACAAGCTTAGTACCCGACGAAGTTGCACATGCAGGCATGGACTTTGGCGAATTCTTGGAGACACTGGTCAAGAATGCGGTATAGGCTTCTCATAGGTGTGGCGACGTTGCTAGCACTAATTGGACTAAGTTACTATGTGACATATAAACCGTGGAACCTTTGGGTTCAATCGCCACCTTATGGTTGGCTAGGGTTGAACTGGCACAAACAGGTTAGCTTTTCAGAAGCTACTGCTCTTTACGCTGCAGGGTTTACGCAAGTGCGATTTGACCTGCGCACTAGGAGCCTCTTGTTCAACATCGATTTGCCTAAGCCTCTTGCATGTATAGAACTAAAGGGGGTAAGCCGAGTAGTGACTGATCAAGGTTTACTGGCAAGTGATCTCTACGCTCAGAGTATATGTGTTGACCGTATTCGCGTCAATCAGTGGAACGAAGAGACTCGCCACCTAGTTGAAAGGCTCTTGGCTCTTGGTTATGACGTTGACCGCGTTGAGTGTTCAAGAGGGATCTACGTGGTTACAGGCAGAAGAGATTGCGGGCCAGGCACCATAAAGGTGATTGGGAGCAACATTGACAGGTTAGAGCAAATAAAACCGTATTGGAATGATTGTACCTACAAGGAATACCGCTTGTTGTATGACTCAGGAGCGGTGCTGAGATGAGGATTCGGACGACTGTTATTATCTTGCTCTTGGCTTTGCTGATAGGCCTTGCCTTGGGGTACCAACGCATGACAGTGTTGAGGGGTTCAGCCATACTCACCACAAGAAAGCAGCAGTTCATTTTGCAGATTGCAGAACAAGATCAACAGATTAAGCTCCTGGAAAGTCAAATTGATGAACTCTCCAATGAGCTGAAAATATACCAAGAAATGTTTACGGCCACAGATCTGGACTTGGCTTTACAGGCTGCGAAAGACAAGTTGGGGCTCAACCCCATGGAGGGCTCCGGGATCGTAATTTTGCTGGACGATTCAAAGCAGCCACCCCAAGCGGGGGAAGACCCAAACTACTACATAGTTCATGATTGGCAGATAAGGAACTTAGTGCGCTACTTGTTCGGAATCGGCGCCAAAGGAGTAGCAGTCAATGACCAGCGCATCATTTTCAATTCAGAGATCGTCTGTGCTGGTCCAGTAATCATAGTGAATGGGAAGAGGATATCTCCTCCGTACTATATTTACGCTATAGGCGACCCTGCCACTCTGACAGCTAGCCTTCAGGACTTTCCAGACATGGACATATTGAGTGCGCTTCGCGATACCTACGGGCTCGTATTTCAGGTTCGGCAGAGCGACCGTTTATCGATTCCAGGTTTGCCTGTGGAGCTTGTGGTAGGTGAGGGTAGTTGAGGAACCGATGGCTTTTTGCGGTAGCAGTACTAGTCGTTTTCTTCACTACCGCCTTCGGTATAGGTTTCTCAAGGAGTGCCAGTGGTGGCGCCCTGAGCAGGCTCAGCGAGGCGGAACTTGCTTTGATTTACTCCAAGAACATCGAACAAATGGAAAAGCTGCAGATGGCGAAGCAGAAGTTGGAGACCGAGCTAAGGCAAATCAAGAGTGGCCAAGAAGAAAAGCTCACAGTTCTACAAAAGCGCCGCGCTTTGCTGTCTGAGTTGAAGGCACTGGCTTGCGATGCCCGTTTGAATGGCCCTGGCATAGTGATTAAAATCTCGACAGAGGAGCGCACATTCTTGGGCTGGGATTGGGCTATCAATTTGGTGAACACTGCTTTTAGCGCGGGAGCAAAAGGTGCATCAGTCAACGGGAGGCGATTAGGGCCGAGGTGGCATATGGCATATCGAGATGGCCTCCTTTACGTAGAAGGAGAGGCCAAATCGGGACCTTTTGAGTTTGCCTTTGTTGGTAACGCAGAGGCTATTTTATCTGCATTAAAACTGCCCAGCGGGGTGTTTGACAATCTAAGGGCGCGTGGCGTTAAAATTGAATACGAGACCAAGAGAGATGTATTACTCCAAGCGTGCGGTGAGTAGAAACATACTTTTGATGGCAGCCGTGATCTTGGTAGCGTTTTTGGGTTTTTACGCTGGGATGCTTGCGGCAAAACGTTTCCCGTTTAGCCAGGCTCAGGCAAGGTATGTTGGAGTGCTGATACTGGTGGTCTTGGACGCTGTGTTTGGTGGATTGAGAGCCGAAATACAAGACATGTTTGATTTGACGATTTTTAGCACTGGTTTGCTGATAGGGAGCGCACTGGCATTATGGTTAGTCTATTTGGGAGATCTGTTTGGGATAGACCTCAGCCTGGCAGCTGTGGTTACTTTTGGGGGCCGGATTTTTCAAAACGTATCTATTATTCGACGGATTCTCATCGAAAAAGTTAGGAGGGGTCGGTAATGCAAGAGAGGATTCCTGATGTTTGGGAGGCGTCCCAGGCCGTCATAAAGGTGGTCGGCGTCGGTAGTGCAGGTAACAATGCCATAAACAGAATGATCAAAGAAGGCATACAAGGTGTCGAGTTCATTGCCATGAACACGGATGTACAGGCGCTGTCGAGGTGTCTCGCAACTGAAAAGCTCAATCTTGGTCCCAAGTGCACGCGAGGGTTGGGTGCGGGCTTGGACCCGCAAAAAGGAAGGGCAGCTGCTGAGGAGAGCGTAGAGGAGATAAGACAGGTTCTGGAAGGAGCAGACTTAGTGTTCATTACTGCTGGCCTTGGCGGAGGAACTGGCACAGGGGCTGCCCCCGTTGTTGCCTCGATAGCCAAAGAACTGGGTGCATTGGTAGTGGCAGTGGTTTCCAAACCACACCCATTCATCGAAGGTACACGGCGGTATCAGATAGCGGAGGAAGGTCTTAAGCAATTAAGCGAGAGCGTAGACGCTCTCATTCCCATATCTAATCAAAACATTTTTGCGCTAGATGATCGTGAGCTCACATTGGATGAGGCTTACAGACTAGGAGACCAGATTTTGATGCAAGGAGTCAAAGGCATATCTGATATCATTTTGAAACCCGGCTTTATTAACGTAGACTTTGCTGATGTGAGAATGGTGCTTGAGCGGTCCGGTACTGCTGTGATGGGAATCGGCGTAGCTACAGGCGATAACCGCGCTGAAAAGGCTGCGCAAGCTGCAATAACATCGCCCTTGCTTGAATTCAAACCGTCTGGTGCGACTCGCATGCTCTACAACATAACTGTTAAACCTGGCAACATTACTACTAAGGACATATCGATGGTGGCAGAGGTGTTCAGGAATATTGCAGCTGAAGATGCACTGATAAAGTTTGGTGTAGTATACGACGAGTCAATCGAGGACGGAAGAATGGAAGTAACAGTTATTGCTAGTGAGTTTAGGGAATCTCACGGGCGATCTGGCTTGGCTATTACGCGAGAGCAACCAGTGAAGGAGATCAAGCGGGTTACGATACCCGAAATCTTCAATAGATGAAATGGGAGAAAGAAGCCAGGCGCCAGCGGCTGAAGAACCATGAAAAGTGGTTTCATAGACCACTACACTACGGTGAAGACGTTGAACTGATAGTCTTTCCAGGCACATACTCGGTTGGCGTTGCCAATTTGGGCTTTCAGTTTTTGCTTTCCGAGCTGGCTAGCAGAAATAGGCCGTTCGATCGCTACTTTGCCGACCCTTTACTGCCTGAGGACAGGAGTTTCGATACCGGCCGAGACATCAAGGACTTTCGCCGCTGGGATATCACGTTGTCGTACGAAGAGAATTTGCTAGAGCTCCTGAAAATGCTCCTTAGGCTAGGGATCCCGTTGAATGGTGCGGAAAGGGATTTTCCTCTCTTGAACATAGGTGGAGCTATGACTTATGTTAACCCCCAGCTTACAGCCTACTTGGCTAATGAATACTTCGCAGGCGAAGCAGACGGCATATGGCCTGAAGTGCGGCAGAGAGAAACGTGGAAAGTGTCAGACCATTTTGGCGTCCATTCATCGGTAATCAGCCCTGAAGGCGTTTTCGGAGATACGTTTCTAGTAGAAGTAGCTAGAGGGTGCGTATGGCAATGCAAGTTCTGTCTCTACAAGGCGGCGTATGGCAAATTGCGACTAGTTCCCTTGGACCACGTATTCTCAGCTATGGCACTCGCGAGAGAGCGTGGTGTGACCAAGATCGGTTTTGTGGCTGCTAATGTAAGTGATGTTCCATGGATCCATGAGGTGCTAGAAAAGGCGTATGTTCTGGGTATGAAAGCAAGCGTCTCTTCTCTAGCTGTGGAGACTCTAGATGGAGACACAATGTTGCTGTTAAGGCGTTTGGGGGTCCAGCAGTTGACTCTTGGCGTGGAACACGGCGACGAAGGCACTAGGTTGCGACTGGGCAAACCTTACCCTGATGACAGGTTAGTTGAATTGGCGATCAAGGCTCAAGAGCTCGGTTTCAGGGGGCTGAAGCTCTATTTCATCAACGGCGTTACCCCAGATCCAGAGTTCAACGCCAGTTCAGCGGTCGCACTGTTAAAGAAGATAGTGACAAGAGTACATTTGGATGTCAAGGTTTCTGCTTCCGTGTTCGTGCCCAAAAGAGGTACGCCACTATTTGATGCTCCGTTTCCAGAGCAAGACGCCATAGAGGCTGAGAGGAACTTGCTTAGAAAGGAGCTTACAGGAGTGACTTTTACCTTTGAGCCTTACTACGAGGCTCAGAAGGAGTTTGTTATGAGCAGGCTCATACCAGAGCAACTTAGCGCATTTGTTGATCTTCTAGCTGTGAGTGAAAAGAAAGCTGTAAGGACTTTCGCTGAATTAATGAGGTAAGAGTGATATACTTTAACTAGAATTGATCCAAGCTTTTTACTAGGAGGAATACTTATGGCAGACGAAAAAGGTAAGTATGATCAAACACTAAATTTGCCTCAACCACTTTTGAATATGAAGGCTAACCTGCCTTTGACAGAGCAGAGTTGGCTGAAGTTTTGGGAGGATAACAAGGTATTCGAGCGCGCTCTCGAGAAGAGAGCAGGCAAACCATTATTCATACTCCACGACGGCCCTCCGTACGCCAACGGCGACATCCATGTGGGCACGGCCTTGAATAAAGTACTGAAGGACACGGTGAACAAGTTCAAACTCTTGATGGGTTTTAGGACTCCATTTGTACCTGGTTGGGATACTCACGGGCTGCCCATCGAACAACAGGTGACTAAACAGACTAAAGTAAGCCCGGAAGACATGGCGGTCAGCGAGTGGAGGAACAAGTGTAGAGACTTTGCCAAGTCTTACATAGATAAACAGATGCACAGCTTCAAGCGTTTGGGAGTCTTCGGCCTTTGGGACAAACATTACGCCACATTCCAACCTGACTATGAAGCAAGGGAGCTCGAAGTACTAGCTGAAATGGTTGAGAAAGGAGTTGTTGTGCGGAAGAAGAGGTCAGTCTATTGGTGCCCTCACTGCAAAACGACCCTAGCTGAGGCAGAGATCGAATACAAGGAGAAGACGTCTCCGTCCATATTCGTTGCTTTTCCGGCCAAAGAGGGTGGCTACGAAGCTGTAATCTGGACCACAACGCCATGGACTCTCCCTGACAACGTGGCCGTGGCATTCAACCCTGAGGAATATTACGTGATGGCGAACGTGGGTAGCAGGACCTTTGTGGTGGCCGAGAAGCGGCTGGAGTATGTCTCATCAGTACTAGGATGGAGCAATTTTGAGGTAAAAGGCAGGATGCTTGGCACAGAGTTTGATGGTGTCTTGTTCGAGCATCCCATCTACGACGACAAGGTGAGTCGTGGTGTGCTGGCCGAATTCGTTTCCATGGATGATGGAACGGGTGTGGTGCATATAGCACCAGGACATGGTGAGGAGGACTTTGAGCTAGGCGTAAGGCTAGGTCTCGACGTTGCAATGATGGTGGACGATGCTGGAAAGTTCACTGAAGAGGCTGGGTTCTTGAACGGTGTTTTCTATGCTGATGCGAACCTAATGGTGCTCGAATTCCTAGAGGAACATGGAAAACTCTTAGCCAAGGGTAGCGTTACACACTCTTATCCGCACTGTTGGAGGTGCCACAACCCGGTTATATTCAGAGCGCTGGATCAGTGGTTTGTGGATGTGGATGCTTTTAGGCATGAGGCTTTAGAAGCAATTGATAGAGTTAAGTGGGTACCCGAAGGGTCTGATTCGCGCATCCGGGATATGGTTCAGACCAGACCTGATTGGTGTTTGAGTAGGCAGCGGATTTGGGGTGTTCCTATACCTTCGCTCAGGTGTAAGCACTGTCAACAGTCCGTGCTAGACAGTAGAGTGATCAGGAACGTTGCGCGCGAGACAAGAAAAGAGGGCAGCAATGTATGGTATGAACGACCCCTGCACGAGTTCCTACCGCCTAACTTAAGTTGTCCTCACTGCGGTTCCACCGAATTCGAAAAAGAGTTCGACATCCTAGACGTGTGGTTCGACAGCGGAGTCAGCCACTTTTGTGTTCTGGAACAATACGAGGGCCAGAAATGGCCTGCTGACTTATACCTAGAGGGATATGACCAACATCGGGGTTGGTTCCAAACCAGTTTGCTGACCTCGGTGGCGCTCAAGGGAGAGGCCCCGTATGACACTGTACTTTCTCACGGGTTTGTGTTGGATGAACAAGGTCGGGCGATGTCAAAGAGCTTGGGCAACGTGGTGGACCCTCTCGAAGTTATAGCTAATACAGGGGCTGATGTTCTGAGGCTTGCCTTGGTAATGACGGACTATACAGCTGATGTACAGATGGGTAAGAAGCTGCTAGGTCAGGCCTCTGAGGTTTACAGAAAGATACGTAACACATTCAGGTTCATGGAAGGGAATCTTTACGACTTCAGAGTTAATGATGCGCTTTTCTACGAATATATGCGCCCCTTAGACCGTTGGATTCTGCATCAGTGGGACCGCATGAAGCTCAGATTGACGCAAGCTTTTCAAAGATACGAGTTCTTCAGTTTCGTTGGGTTATTCCACAGTTTCTGTGTCAAAGAGTTGAGCTCTATATACCTAGACTCGATTAAGGCGCGGCTCTATTTAAAGAAACCTAACAGCAAGGCTAGGAGAAGCGCTCAGACTGCGCTATTCTTGATGGCTCAAGAGTTTCCTGTACTCATAGCTCCGATACTCACATTTACGGCGGAGGAAATGTGGCAGACCTTAGCTCAGCGTAACTTAGTTACTGAGGAGTCAGTTTACTTTGCCTCTTGGCCGACTAGAATAGCCGAAATGTCACCCAGGGAGCTTGAGTTCTGGGATATGGCACTTGAGATTAAAGAATCGGCAAACGAGAAGCTCGAGGATCTGCGCAAATCGAAGGTGATTGGACACTCGTTGGATGCTCGTGCTGTCGTATACGGGTATGGCGTCGATGCACTGAGCCCTTCCGAATGGGCCGAGCTGTTAGGTGTATCGGCAGTGCACCTTGACCCTGTTGGGACGAAGTTCGGTGTTGAAGTTGAGAAGGCTAATGGTTCAAAGTGCCAGCGGTGTTGGAGGGTCAGGGAGGATGTTGGCTTAGACTTCGAGTATCCGGACCTTTGCAGCGAATGCATAGAAGATATAACTGGCTAGCTCTTGGCCTATACGGCTTCTTGGTGGACAGGGTTGTCAAATGGGCGGTCTTGCATGCGGATATGCATGTAATCAATTATGACTTGGCCTGGAGCTTAAAGTTGGGCCCAAACACTCTTTATCTAGTAATAGCCGCTACCTTCGTGGTGTGGTACTTGTGCTTGCGCGAAGGACATTACCTGTGGCTAGTAGGTTTCGGCGCTCTAGGTAACCTTCTGGATCGTCTTCTTTACGGTGGTGTCATCGACTTCATCCGCATAGGGTCCTTCCCTGCATTCAACATAGCCGATTCTTTGATCGTGTTGGGCATATCGCTATGGGCAATGAAACAACTAGGGTTGTTAGCGGGTTAGTGGAGGCACCTAACCGCCTGGATATAGCGGTTCTAGATCTCATAGATGATGAGTCCGTGTCGCGATCTTGGGTTCAACGTGCCATAAGGGGCGGCAAAGTCAAATGTAATGGGACCACGCTGACGAAGCCTTCTTACAGAGTCAAGGTTGGCGATCGCCTAGAGGTTACGCTAGAACCGCGGTTGAGCCAGTTAGTACCTGCTGACGTGAAGTTTGGCGTCCTCTTCTACGATGAACACTTAGCGGTCATAGACAAACCGCCTAACTTAGTTGTGCATCCTGCGCCAAGTGTGGACGGTCTAACTTTGTGTCACGGGCTCTTGAGCAGATTCCCACAGATATCAACCGTGGGCAGCCCCGATAGACCTGGTATAGTCCACAGGTTGGACAAGGATACTTCTGGTTTGATGGTAGTGGCATTAAGCTCTACGGCGTACGCGGAATTGGTCAGCATGATCGCTGAAAGAAAGGTGAAGCGAAGGTACGTGGTGGCCGTGGAAGGTAGTGTCAGTGCCCCCTTCGAGGTATCCGTTCCTATAGGCAGAGACTCGCGCAACCCGACGCGTATGGCTGTGGTTCCTTATGGAAAACCAGCCCTAACAAGGTTCTTACCTCTGGCGCATGTGGGAGGCATAACCTTACTAGAAGCAGAACTCTTAACAGGTCGTACTCATCAAATCAGAGTTCATCTCAAGTATAGTGGCTTACCCGTTCTCGGAGACCAAACCTATGGTAGCAGGACCAGTATCCCTTTGGCTCCAAGGGTGTTCTTGCACAGCTATTATCTTGCATTTGAGCATCCTATAACATCATGTAAAATGGAGTTTGTAAGTTGTTTGCCTGAAGACTTGATGCACAGTTGGCTAAAATTGGGAGGGGATATAATTGTTCACTCTGCGTTTTGTTCGGGAAAACAAGGACAAGATTAGGGAATCCTTGATAAGAAGAGGTTACGAAACAACTTTGCTGGAGAGGCTCCTAGAGCTCGATCAGTGTAGGCGAGCCAAAGTCTCCAAGTTGCAGGAACTGAACACTCGTAGGAACGAATTGACTGCGGTGGTGGCTAGGAAGAAAAAAACCCAAGAGGATACAACACAAGAAATGAACGAGTTGAAGACCTTGAAGTCTGTGATCATCGAAGAAGAAAAGGAAGTCAGCGTTATTGATAGTGAAATAGAAGGAATCCTCAAGAGTTTGCCTAACATTCCTCATGACAGCGTACCTATGGGTAAGGATTCGAGTGACAACGTGGAAGTTAGACGCTGGGGTGAGCCAAGAAGATTCGATTTCACGCCCTTAGCTCATTGGGATATTGCGGAGAATATGGGGGTTTTGGACTTCGAGCGATCCTCTAAGATCTCAGGGGCCCGGTTCGTGATTTACAAGGGACTGGGAGCCTTACTGGAATTGGCCTTGATAAACTTCATGGTTTCATTACATGTGGAGAAGCATGGCTACGAATTCGTTATACCGCCGTACTTAGTCAAAGAAGAAACTGCTTTTGCCACAGGCCACCTTCCAAAGTTTGCCGAACAAATGTTCTACTGTAATGAGGACAGGTTGTACTTAGTCCCCACAGCAGAGTTGCCCATGGTTGCGTATCACGCTGGCGAAGTTCTCGACGAGAGGGATCTGCCTAAGCGCTATGTCGCGTACTCGTCTTGTTTTAGACGAGAAGCTGGAGAAGCAGGACGGGATACCAGGGGTCTTATTAGAAGGCACCAGTTTGATAAAGTCGAGCTAATCAAAGTGACTAGGCCTGAAGAGTCGTACGAAGAGCTAGAAAGCATGGTCAGAGATGCTGAAGCGGTGCTTCAAGCTCTTGAGTTGCCTTACAGGGTAGTCTTGCTGTGCACAGGCGATATGGGGTTTGCTTCAGCCAAGACTTACGATATCGAAGTGTGGATGCCTTCTTATGGGCGCTACTTAGAGATTTCATCGTGTTCTAACACGGAAGCTTTCCAAGCTCGAAGAGCTGACATAAAGCTGAAGCGGGTCGACGGCTCCACGGAACATGTTCACCTACTTAACGGGTCTGGGCTTGCGGTGGGAAGGACCCTCGCTGCTATTATTGAGAACTACCAGAAAAGTGACGGGACTTTTGAGATCCCATCTGCTCTGAAGCCGTACTTACCCAAGTCTTTCATGGCCTAATGCCTTTGTAGAGCATCAGGTCGCGGGCGACCAAACGGAACCAGGGGGCTGCTACATAAACCGCCAAGGATGGTGCGTGGTTGGCTGGTCGATCTATGCTAATGAGCATGATCATTTGAGGTTGGTTGGCTGGCATGATCCCCACATATGAATAGAGCCTATCAGCGTCATTGTATTTGCCGTTCACAGCTACTTGAGCAGTTCCAGATTTGGCAGCAACGCTGAAGTACTTCCCCTGATGAGGTACTGCTGCAGCGGACACTGTGGGCGTTGCTATGGTCGTCATAATCCTTCTGACCAGCGACGCGACAGAAGGATCTAGGACTTGTGAACTTGCTGTGTTCTCCAAGGGCAGCTTTTTTTCGTCTACGTAGACGGCCTTGATGAGGCGAAGATCACATAGCAAACCATCATTCGCTATGGCCGTATACGCTCGAAGCAGTTGGAGCGGGGTCACGGCCACACCCTGACCAAAGCCTGCGTTCAGGAGAGAGGGTTTGCTATCTTCGGGCATTATGGCTTTGGCTTCTTCACGCAGTCCAAACATAGGTTGGTCTAGCTTGTAAGCTTTGAGACCCGAAATAAGTGTGTCATATCCCATCTTCCTTGCCACGTTAGCCATATAAATGTTGCTCGATTGCTGAAGTGCCCTGAACAGGTCAACCTCGCCCAACGGCTTCCAGTCCTTTATGATCGTTCCGTCTATCTCCGTTACCCCAGGGGAGTTGACGGTAAAACTTGTGTCAATGGATTTCGTTTGGAGCGCCCAGGCCATAACTAGTGGCTTGAATATGGAACCAGGTTCGAAAACCTCTTGATACAGCGGTGATGACGCTTTCGAGTCCTTGGTATACGCTGAAGCCGCCAAGATGTCGCCTGTGTTAGATATGACAACAATCCATGCCCGTTCTGGAGCCAGCTCCTCAGAAATCTGCCTGACATAGTCATCTGTTATCTTCTGCATCCCTGGATCTAATGTAGTCTCCACTTTGACTTGAGGCACGGTACCAGAGAACACGTACCGACTGTCTAGAACAAAGTTGAGGGCGTTTTCTAGCCCAGAGTTGCCCCCTGCACTTGAACGTCCTAGTATGTGTGATGTGTTAGGGTTTGTGATTCTTCTTTCCCGGAACTCCACCCATGCGTAAGGGGTTTTTGTGAAGATCTTAGGAGTCACCTTTATGTCGTCGCAGTCCATTTGCAATAGCCTCTCTAACGAAGCGTCGCACTTCTGCGACAACAAAGCTTCTGGTCCCCAAAGCCGTTTTGTAATAGATGATGAGTTGTAGGCTACTTGCGCACCTGAAGCAGTTATGGCGCCCCGAGGAACGAGAATAGGGGATATGGGTTTCTCAGCAGTATCGTGGTAGTACTCAGCAAAACCGTACACCGAAATCATAGTTACTACCAGGATTATGAGGAGCAAGACGGGTATTGTCAGGTAACGTTTCACGATTATAATGTTAGCATGACGTCGTTGGGGAGGAATAACCACCATGGTCATTAGCATAACGTTGAACCCTGCAGTCGACATGTGGCTATCTGTTCCTGAACTCAGAAAAGGCGACTTCTCCAGAGCAAGAACAAAGCGCCTCAACCCAGGAGGCAAAGGTGTAATCATTGCTCGCATACTTCACAAGCTCAACATGGGACCGGTGGTGGCGTCGGGAATCCTCGCAGGAAGGACTGGACTGACCCTTGAAGATTACTTGTCAAGGGATAGGGTACCAGCTAACTTCATTTTCTTGCCAGGTTTTGACACACGGGTCAACGTGGAGATTGTCGACGAGAGCGACGGGTCTATTACCCAGGTCAATACTGAGGGACCTTCAGTTTCCCAAGACTACATAAGGCAACTTCAGGAGAACGTAATACGCATCTCCCACTTGGGCGATGTCGTAGTTCTAGCTGGTTCCCTGCCAGCTGGTTTACCTCACGACACCTATTTGTCTATGTCAGAAGTGTTCATCTCAAAGGGGCTTCGCGTCGTAGTCAACGCTAGCAGCGAACTTATCAAACCGATTCTGGATAGCGACCTTCCTATAGGCGTTGTGGTTGACCCAAAGGACGAGAACGGGTTTGGGATACAGACCATGGAAGAAGAGGTCTCCTTGGTAAAGAAGTGCCTTCGAAGTCGGCCGGTGTTAAGTTTTTCTTGGGCGAAAACAGAGAACGTCATAGGCATAGCTGGCAGAGTTTTTCACGCAAGGGTAGTCAATCCCAGTATCAGGACGCTTTGGGGTGCCAACGCTGCGTTGTGTGCTGGCTTAGTAAACGGCATAGAGGAACAGCGCGATCCAAAGGATACAGTGGTAACTGCTATGGCTATGGCCTATTACATGGCACGAGATCCATGGGCTGTATTTGAGAAGGCTAACGCAGCCGACGAAATACAGAAACTAAAGGCCACCATAGAGGTCGAGGAACTGTAACAAAGACCTCTACGGTGGCAGATGCATTAGCGGTCGGCGGTCACGTAGGCTTCCTCATCATAGTAGAGGGCATCTGATAGCGTAACCTGACCTGTGATTAGTGGCGTCAGTTCCCTTACTGCATAAATCCTGAAATAGTCGGACGTATAGAAGTATTCATCTGGCATTTGGACGCTCACAGGCGCTTTGGTAACAACCCTAAAACCCTGGGTAAGCAGATCTTCTGGATCCAAGTCGTACTCATGAAAATCTCTAATTATGTCAGTTATGACAAAACCCATGTCCAGCAAGTTTTTCTGGATTTGATACCATTTTTGCCTGCTCGACTCTAAGTGGGTCAAACCGAAATAGCCGACGCTGTCCACGCCTCTCAAACCTTCAGCACACCGTGAGAAGAACAGAGTGATGCCTTCAATTGTCTCCACTGGATCTGTTATGAAGACGTCAAACGCTCCTTTCAGTTCCTGTCGGAAAGGATATTGAACGTCGTATAGTTCTGCGCTAACGTTGTGCATGCCCAATTGCTTTGCTTTTGCGTTGATGTATTCAACAAGCCTTGTGTCTACTTCCAATACTTTGACACTGCGGGGCAGCCCTGTTATACCCAAGGCCAAAGAGGTCAAGTCATCATCGCCAACGATCAACATGTCTTTCGCTTCCAAGTCACCGAATCGATGTATCAATGCCACACGGCGAACGGTATCCTCTGAGGTTACGTATCCCTGGTCGTAGTCCTTGATAGCCTTGGGTCTGTCTTGTGTTACCTCTACGAATTTCCTAGCCCAGTCAGCATATACCCCGTCCAATTCAATGGTCTTTCCTTTGCAGGAACTACAGATCGGTGGCACGTACGCGGACAAACCTGACGACACAGCAGCCTTTTCTCCCTCTGCAGAAAGCCTGAACATCTGGCCATGGGCTTCTATTAGACCTTCACTAAGCAGGTTGCGGAGTTCGGTTTCTAAGTCAGGAAGACTACCGTCCTGATATCGTATAAGTTGCCAATAGGATTTCTCTCCAGCAAGCAGCGCTCGGAGAATATTCCTTCTTATCCTGGTCAAGGGGATCACCTCCAGCCAAGTTGTGGTTCGTACTAAAAATCAGTTAGAATAAATTATACATGATCCGGGGTGTAGGTATTGATATCGTCTCTCTCGAACGTTTTAGAAAAACTTATCGAAAGCACGGGAAACGACTATTAGAGGCTGTTTTTTGCCAGTCAGAGTGGAATTTAGCGGCAGAGTCTCTAGGTGCACGTTTTGCTGCGAAGGAGGCCGTTATCAAAGCTCTGGGTCGTCCTGACATACCTATGAGGTGCATATGTATAGATTCGCCGGCCGCTGAAGCCCGCATTCGCTGCGTCGCTGTTGAAGGCCGTGTGCTAGTTTCTATTAGCCATGAGCGTGACGTAGCAGTGGCAGTAGCCATATGGGAGGCTTGAGATCATGTTGCCACTCGTAGGGTACAACATGCGGGAATTAGAATCCGAGCTTTGCCAGATCTATGGAGTGTCCCCTGATGCCCTGATGGAGCTTGCAGGCCTGACCATAGCTCGACACGCCTCACATGCCAACGTGGGCGTCATAGTCGGACCCGGTAATAATGGAGGCGATGCACTGGTAGCTGCTAGGCACTTGTTGGATGGGGGCGCAAAGTTGCGTATTTTCAGCCTGCAGACTGAATCGCCGAAGCTAAAGTACTTAATAGGTCACGGTGCAACTTTGGTTGACGCCATACCCGAATTGGAGGAGTGCGATTACATTATTGACGGCCTACTTGGTTATGGCTTTAAACCTCCTCTTGCGCATAACCTAGCTACCTACATACGCGAACTGAATAGCTTGGAAGCCAATGTCATTAGCGTTGACTTGCCTTCGGGCCTCAGTCCAGAAGGTCCAGTGTATGGCCCGATGGTCAAAGCATCTGCGACAGTGTTTTTGGGGTTGCCGAAGCTCAATGCCGTCACTGGTATAGGTTTGTTGTACTCCGGGTGGTGGTCTTACTATGGTCTGGGATTTGAGACGTTCTTCAGATCCATAAAGACCGGGGCGTATCTCGTAGAAGATGACGATATAAGGGAGCTGATCCGTTCTTACATCCACCGGCCCTACCACAAAAGACTGGCAGGCATAGTAACTGCTGTGGTGGGTTCTCCGAAATACTTCGGGGCTGCGCTTCTGGTGGTACGAACGCTAATCAAAATGGGCACAGGACTGATCTATATCAGGAGCCACGAATCGGTGGAGGATAGGATGGTAGCAACTGAACCTCAGGTCATAAAGGGAGAGGCTCCTGGCGTCTTTGTAATCGGGCCAGGTTTGGAGGATCTGAACCTAGCTTTGGCATATGCTTCAAGGCCTGGTCCCAAGGTCTTAGATGCGTCCGCTCTAGTGCCCGAGGTGCTTAAGGAAGCCCGAGATGCCTTGATAACACCACATGAAGGTGAGGCTGCACGTTTACTCGACACGCATCCTGAGTTCATTCGCGCCAATCGTTACGATGCTGCCAAAGCCCTGTATGACCGTTTCGGCTGTGTGGTGGTCTTGAAAGGACCGGGAACCATTGTGTATGATGGTCATGACTTCTTTGTTATACCCGCGACGGCCTACCAATTAGCTACGGGTGGTACTGGAGACGTACTTAGCGGATTCATTGGACATCTGCTTTCCCGAGGCATGCCCTTAAGGGATGCCGCCATAGTGGGCTGTTACGTGCATGCGGAAGTTGCGAAGATGTTCCAGCATGGCCTTGAACTTGATGAATTCATTACGTCGTTGGCAAGAACGTGGTGGAAGAAGTACGAATACTGGTGGCAGAAATATGAACCTAAATGAAGCCGCTGTCTACTTGCGTAATAACGTAGATATTGTTCAACTGGTATCTAGATATGTAACGCTGAAGAAAGTTGGTCGGAATTACTTTGGCCTCTGTCCCTTTCACAGTGAGAAAACACCATCCTTCAGTGTCAACCCTGAGAAGGGCATATTCAAGTGTTTTGGCTGTGGCGCAGGTGGAGATGCGATAGCGTTCTTAGCGAAAATGGAGGGATTGTCTTACAGGGAAGCTATCAAGAAGCTGGCAGCCGAAGCAGGCATCCCCGTCGAGGAGAACACTAGAGTTGATAGCCTCCTGGGCGTGTTAGATGAAGCTCGAAAGCTGCTTCAGGGCGCTTTACGGTCGCGTGCAGGGAAGCAAGCTCGAGAATACCTTCTTGAGAGAGGTGTTACCGACGAAACCATTGATAAGTTCTTCTTAGGTTTTGATCCGACTACTGATTTTCTAGTGGAAGGCTTGAAACGAAAAGGCTATAGCCTAGAAGACCTGACACAAGCTGGGTTGCTGAATTCACGGGGCAAGGATCTCTTCCAGGGCAGGGTCGCGTTCCCGATACTAAACGCTGGCGGCAGGACCACAGGTTTTGGGGCGAGGGCTCTTGATCCCAACAACGCAGTTAAGTACCTGAACAGCCAAGAGAACCTCGTGTTCAAGAAGTCAAGGGCGATATACGGCATTCATCAAGCGGCGAGGGATATAGAGCAGTCAAAGACTGCGATCATTGTGGAAGGGTACTTTGACGTTGTTGTCCTTCATCAGCAGGGGTTCAGCAACACGATAGGCATATTGGGCACGAGTCTAACCGAGGAACAGGCGAGGATATTGGGTCGTAGAGTCAACCGTGCCGTGCTCCTATTTGATTCTGACAACGCTGGCATGAAAGCTGCTGTAAAGAGTGCTTTTGTTCTCATGACCTCTAATGTTGAACCACTCATTGCTGCACTTCCTGAGGGTAAGGATCCTGACGAAATTGCCCTGTCGGGGAGGGGTTCAATGCAAAGAGTGTTGGATGAGGCAATGGAAGTGGCCGAATTTGTAAAGCGGTTGGGCGATAAGCTGTTTGGTGGCGTAAGAAGTCCGGAGTTCTTGGAGTTTCTGTTTCAGAATCTGAGCGGTCTGAACTTATCGCCCCTTCTGGAAATGGGAATCAAAACATTGTCCGAGTCGTTAGGCGTGCGAAGTGAGACACTCCTCGATTACGTTAAAAAAAGGCCCCAGGGCGCAGTCAATAAAGCAACCACGGGTCCCGTCCAGCGCGTAAAGCCCGTTGGCATTGAGGACATAGAGGAGTTTATGGCCAAGCTCTTGGCAAACACGCCTGAGCTTTACCCTGTGTTGTCTTCTGATGAGTACTTCTTCCCATATACGGAGGGACTTAGGGAGGTAATGGACGTAGCTCAGGAATGGGATCCTGAGCTTGGGGACATAGACTCGTATTTGGCGATGTTTCCGCCTCATCTGAGGGAATTTGCTGAAGAGGCGATGAAATTGGAGTTTGGACCATTCGAGCAGAGAGAGAAAATGATGGTGGAGCTGTTGGCTCGTTGGAAAGTAAAAGACTTAGATGCCCATGTAGAGCGCCTGAGAAGGCAACTTGCACAAGCTCCAAGTGAAGATACTTTGGCCGCACTTCAAGAGGCTTTGCAGGAGCGGGATAGAATATATAGGGAACTTCAGGGTCAAGGTATCCGTGTCTTATGATTATGGCGGCATTACTTTGGGTATAAGAGTAAAGAACAAAAACTTCCAATGGGGTGGAGCGTATTGGTGTATGGCTAATAAGCGTAAGAAGGACCTGCGGGAGGAGCTAGAAGAGCTATACCAGCGGAAACATGATCTCACCGAAGAAGACTTGGACGCCTTGGTAGCTGGCCTGGATCCTGAGAATCTAGACGTTGAACAGATCGACCTCTTCTTCGAAGAGAGAGGCTTGCACGTAGCTCCTGCAGAGCATAAGGAGTATGGTGAATATATTGCTTACGAACAGGGTTTACCGGAGGAGGAAGAACAGGTTCGTGAGCTGATGCAGGAGTACTTGCGAGATGTTGGCCAATACGAATTACTGACTGCTGATCAAGAAAGGATTTTGGCTCAACGGATAGAGAAGAATGACTGGGTAGCTAGAGAAGAACTTATCAAGCGAAACCTCAGATTGGTAATTTCTATTGCAAAGAAATATACTAACAAAGGCCTTACTTTCATGGAACTAATACAGGAAGGCAACATTGGGCTTATTAAGGCTGTAGAGAAGTTTGATTGGCGGAAGGGTTACAAGTTCTCTACTTACGCCACATGGTGGATAAAGCAAGCTATCACAAGGGCACTTGCGGACCAATCGAGATTGATCCGCAGGCCGGTACACATGGTGGAGGCTTACCACCAGTACCAGAAGAAGCAAAACGAACTGTACAATCAGCTAGGGCGAGAGCCTACCGTTAGTGAGCTAGCGCAAGCACTGGGCTACAGTGAAGACAAGGTATTGGCTTTGAGGCAGATGTCCAATCCAGAGCCGCAATCGTTGGATGCGACTATTGGTGATCAGGATGACAGTAGGGTGGGTGACTTCATCCCAGATACAGGCGAAGGCGCTGCTGACAACTACTTCTGGGAAGAGGAAAGAAGGAGGGTCTTAGAAGAGGTCTTAGGTACTCTTAACAAGAGGGAGCGAGAGATTATCGAGATGCGCTATGGTTTAATGGACGGTGTTGAACACACGCTGGAGGAAGTCGGAGCCCACTTTAACATAACGAGGGAACGCGTCAGGCAGATAGAAACAAAAGCGCTTAGGAAGTTGCGACATCCGACTCGTATATGGAAGCTCAGAGAATATTTGGACATTGAATGAGTGTTACGCCATTTCGCGTTTTTGCCCCCTTTGAGCCCAAAGGTGACCAACCAACTGCTATAGCGCGTCTTGTCGAGGGTGTCAGGAAGGGCATGAACTTCCAGACGCTGCTGGGCGTAACAGGCTCAGGCAAGACGTTTACCATGGCAAAGGTGATCGAAGCACTGCAAATGCCAACGTTGGTTATATCGCCGAACAAAACATTAGCTGTCCAGCTTTATTCTGAGTTTAGGGAGTTCTTCCCAAACAACGCTGTTGAGCTGTTTATGAGTTATTACGATTACTACAGACCCGAATCCTACATACCCGAGACAGACACTTATTTGCCGAAGGACGCTTCCATAAACCAGGACATTGACAGAATGAGGCTTTCCGCTATTTCATCACTCCTTTCCAGGCGGGATGTGGTAGTTGTTGCTTCAGTCTCCTGTATTTACTCGCTCGAAAATCCTGAAGTGTTTTCTCAGAGCTCCCTGACGGTTTCTCGGGGCATGAGATTAGATGCTCGCAGCTTTGCCAAGAGGCTCACACAGATAAGCTATGAAAGGAACGATCTGGACCTAATTCCTGGAAGCTTTAGGTCTCGAGGTTTTAAGATCGACGTATTCCCACCCCATTCTCAGGGTGTGGTATCGGTTATCTTCGAGGAAGACCAGGTTGAGGACATCTACGAGTTCGACCCTGTTACGGGTAAGAGACTATTCTCTTACCACTCTTTCACCTTTTTCCCTGCCAAATACTTCATAACCTCTGAAGACCTTATAAAACAAGTCGTAGACCAAGTCATGGTTGAAATGGAAGCCCAGGTTGAGTACTTCAAGTCTCAGGGAAAGTACATCGAGGCCCAAAGAATAGCTGAACGAACTAGATACGATATGGAAATGCTGATGGCCACAGGCTATTGCTCAGGCATAGAGAACTACTCACGCTACTTCAGCGGCAGAAAACCTGGTGAAAGGCCATTTACGTTGCTAGATTATTTCCCAAGGCCGTTCCTTACTTTCATTGATGAAAGCCACTTAAGTGTACCGCAGATCAGGGCTATGTACCACGGCGAAATGCAGCGGAAAGATACTCTGGTGAGGTTTGGTTTCAGGCTGCCTTCAGCTAAGGACAATAGACCACTCAACTTTGACGAGTTCATTGCTCTGATAGACAAAGTCATATTCGTTAGTGCAACACCTGGGCCTTTTGAACACGAAGTGTCAGAGCAGGTCGTTGAACAGATTGTCAGGCCTACGGGTTTGGTTGATCCGGAAGTGGTGGTAAGGCCCGCAAAGAATCAGGTTGAGGACTTGGTCTTGGAACTTTCGAGGGTCGTAGAACGCGGTGAACGGGCACTAGTATTGACCCTAACAAAGCAGATGGCTGAGAAACTTTCCTCCTATTTGAGTTCTCTCAAGTTCAGGGTAAGGTATCTGCATTCTGAGATAGATGTGATTGAGCGTTCTCAAGTACTCAAGGCTTTGAGGTCAGGCGAAACAGAAGTTGTGGTGGGGATAAACCTTTTAAGAGAAGGACTTGATCTTCCTGAAGTTTCTTTGGTTGCGGTGTTAGATGCCGACCGAGAGGGTTTCTTGAGAAGTGAAAGGTCTTTGATACAGATGATAGGCCGTGCAAGTAGGAACATAAATGGCAAGGTGATTTTGTACGCAGATCAGTTGACAGATAGCTTGAAATCCGCAGTAGAGGAGACCAATAGGCGTAGGGCCATTCAACTGGCTTACAACGCGGAGCATGGCATAACCCCTAAGACTGTGCAGAAGAGGGTCGTGGATTACCTAGACTTCATATCAGGGGGCAGAGAGAACGTAAGGCGTTCTAAAGAAGAGATAGAATCGCTGCTTCTGCAGCTGGAGCAGGAGATGTACGAGGCGGCGGAGGCTTTGGATTTCGAGCGGGCCATCGTGCTGAGAGACAAGATCCGTGAAATAAAGGAGATGTATAGGACTTAAAGTTCCACCGCTCAACGCCAGCATGCTATAATGTAAACCAGAAATGGTTGACACACAACTTCTAGATCGATGGGTCAGGCTTTTGGACATATATGGTGCTATGCTGTCTGACGCAGACAGGGCTGTGGCAGAACTTTATCTTTATTATCAGCTCTCTTTGACCGAGATAGCAGAACAGCGAAAGGTTTCACGGCAAGCAGTCGACAAGCACCTGAAGAACGCCATCAGACGTATGGAGAAGCTAGAAGAGAGAATAGGTTTCTTGTCCTTCCTGGACGCTGTGTGGGCGTCAGTCGACGAAAGTACGTGGCAAAGGATAGAAAAAATATTGGAGGAAACTCGCCATGTTTGAGGGTATAGCAAGAAGAGTACAAGGTTTGGTCTCCTCCTTCAGGTCAAAGGGCGTACTGACCCAGGAGGATATAAACAAATTCTTGTCTGATTTGCGCTGGCTACTAATCGAAGCAGATGTCAGCTTGATAGTAGTAAATGACCTTTTGGAGAGGCTAAGAGAGAAACTCAAGCCTCAGACTGGTGTTGTTTCACCTGCGGATTACCTGCTGAAGGTCGTTTTTGGCGAAATTGCCCAGATATTGGGTTCATACAGGCCACTTGCTACTAATGCGAGAGGACTTTCTATATACATGCTAGTAGGCTTGCAGGGTTCGGGCAAGACTACCACAGCGGCCAAACTCGGCTTCTTTTTGAAGCGAAAAGGGAAATCCGTGGTGCTTGGTGCTGCTGACCCGTACAGGCCAGCTGGCGCAGAACAGCTCAAGGTGCTTGCAGCTGAAAGTGGCCTCTATTTTGAGTCTTTTGTGGATCAGGGTTCTGTCAACGTAAATCGAATCAAGGAGTTTGCCAAGAAGAGTCTTCATGATGTACTCCTATTGGATACTGCAGGGCGGCTTCATGTAGAGGCTGACATGTTGAAAGAGCTTACTCAGTTGAGCCAACTGTTATCTCCGCAGGAGGTTCTGCTCGTGGTGGACGCCATGCTAGGCCAAGAGGCGGCAGACATAGCAAGAGCGTTCAAAGATACTGCGCCTGTAACGGGGATCATACTTTCGAAGGCAGACGGCGATGAAAGGGGCGGAGCCGCATTATCGGTTGCCTATGTTTCTGGTGTTCCTGTGCTGTTCATGGGTACAGGGGAACACGTATCTGACTTTGAGCCCTTTGTACCTGACGAGACAGCCGCTATGATATTGGGGATCGGAAACCCCAAGCTCTTCCTTAGGAAGTTAGGCGAGTTGGAACAGCAGCTAGCTCAAAAAACTACTTCTGCATCTGCTGAGGAAAAGTTTGACATGAACACGCTGCTAGAGGTGTTCGAATCCATGTCGAAAGAATCTGTGCTCGGTTCATTAACAAAGGCGTTGCCAGTCAATGCTAGTGTTGAACCAGATGTTCTGGAAGCTGGCAAGAAGCGTATTAGACGGTTCAAAGCCATAATCCAATCCATGACTATGTACGAGAGGAAGCATCCTGAAATTCTCAATGCCTCTCGAAAGAGGCGTATTGCGGCCGGTAGCGGCACCTCGGTTCAGGAGGTAAACATTTTACTTAAGCAGTATGTAGCGCTCAAGAAGTTAGCTAAGAATCCCCGCGAGCTCCAAAGGATGCTGCGGGGTGGTCTTATATAGAGGAGGTGTTTCAATTTGGCAGTTAGAATGAGATTGCTCAGAGTAGGTGCGAAGGGCCAACCATCTTACAGGATCGTGGTGGCTGACGAGAGGTCTCCAAGGGACGGACGGTTCATCGAAATTGTAGGGTTCTACAACCCTAGGACAGAACCCGAAACAATTCAGCTCAAAGAAGACCGAGTCCGCTATTGGTTGAGCACGGGTGTTCAGCCGACTGATTCAGTAAAGATCCTTCTCAAGAAGTCGAACATCATCTAAGGATGTGATGCCATGTTAGTTAAGCGGAACGTTGTGGTTAAGGCAATAGTCACTGAGGGTCTTAGGGAAGACCTTCGGTCGAAAGCTAACACACTTATTAAGCAGACAGAGATTGAGATGCAGACATTGGAGAGACAGCTCAGGCAACTTTCAGTCATGGTTCCAGGTCAAGATGACACTCAACGGACCTACCTTAAGCAACAGCTTCAGCTGGAGCTAAACGAACGTGAAACGTTGATTAGGCAATTGCAGAACGACTTGCAGAACATAGACAGGCTTCAGGAAGGCGAGGAAATAGTCTACGCAGTCGTAGAGGGTCTCGTCGACCTGCAAGTGGGAGACAACTTCGAGGCAAAACTCAACAAAGCCGAAGTTGTAGTCAAGAACGGAGAGGTCATCGAAGTAAGAAATGGCTAAGGAGAAGCTACTCCTGGGACAATTCGGAAAAGTCCACGGAGTCAGAGGTGAAATCTACTTTAGCCTCTTTGGGACAGAAGACATCTTGCAGAGAGCGGCAAATCTGTATCTCAAGGACGGAACAAGTCTTCGCATTCTAGGTATCAGGCGCTCTTCCAAAGGCCGATTCATACTCAAGGTCGAGGGATACGACACGCCCGAGGATGCTAAAGCTTTGGTCAACCAGAATGTATACGTAGAAGCTATGGAAGGCGAGGGTGACATCTACACAGTCGGTGAACTTAGGTCCATGACGCTGGTTTTTGAAGGGCGACCCATTGGACGAATCTTGAACCTAGAAGGAGATGAAGCTCCATACCTTGTTGTCGAGGTCGACGGTGCCACGCGTCTTGTGCCCTTTACGAGGCAAGCCTTACGTATTGATCGCCAAACACGCACCGTAGAACTGCTCGATGAGGGTTTGATGGTATGAAAAGGTTCATCATCGTCACACTGTTTCCGGAAACTATCGAGTGCTGGATCGACACTAGCGTAGTCGGTAAAGCTAGGAAGCGCGGTGTATTTGACGTGTCGTTTGTGAACCCCCGTGATTTCGCTGTTGATCGCTACAAGTCCGTGGATGATTACATGTTTGGCGGTGGTTCGGGCATGCTTCTGAGGTGCGACGTCGCCATGCGCGCACTGGATAAAGCGAAGAGTGCGGCAGAAAATCCCTTAGTAGTTGCCCTCACGCCTAGTGGTGCTAGATTTGATCAGGAGAAAGCAAAGGCGCTTGCTGAGTACGGTGGAGACATTGTATTAATGTGCGGTCATTACGAAGGGATCGATGACAGGGTAATGGACGCTGTGGACTTGGAGTTGTCCTTGGGGGATTTCGTCCTTTCTGGAGGAGAATTGGCGGCTGCGGCTGTACTGGAGGCCACTGCGCGCCTGCTACCAGGTTTTGTAGAGAAGCCTGCGAACATCGAAAGAGAAAGTTTTTCGTCAGGGTTACTCGAGGAACCCCAGTTCACCAGGCCCAGAGAGTGCCAAGGTAAGACAGTACCTGATGTCTTGCTTAGCGGGCATCACCAGAGGATTGAACAGTGGAAAAAGGAGCAGAGAATCAGGAGAACCTTGCTGTACAGGCCTGACCTGCTAGCTGCTGCAGATCTTGACAAGGCGGACAAGGAGCTGCTTAAGAAGCTTCTGGATGAGTTGGATCAGTTGAGGGTGATCACTGGTGAGTAAGCCATATTCCTTATCCATAGCTCTGCTTCACTACCCTATGTACGACAAGGAGTACAAAGTGGTGGTAACGTCAGTCACCAACCTAGACATTCATGACATTGCCAGACTCAGCAGAACTTACTCTCTTTCAGACTTTTGGGTGGTGACACCAGTTAAGGCTCAGCAAGAAATGATCGAGAGGATACTCTCGTATTGGAACTCGGACGCTGGAAAAGCATACAATCCGCATAGAGCTGAGGCGCTTTCTTTGGTTAGAATTGCTGAGAGCCTGGATGCAGTGTCCTCTGAATTGCAAAAAAGGTATGGTAGGCCTCCAAAACTGGTCGCAACGGACGCTAGGCCGTACCCCAATATGGTAGACTATGAATTTGTCAGGAACTTAGTTAAAGACGAGGAGCCAGTAGTCCTTATACTAGGCACAGGTCATGGAATCGCATACGAAGTAATACAGAGAATGGACTATTTCTTGGCGCCAATACGGCCCAAAGCTGACTACAATCATTTATCTGTTAGGTCAGCGGCCTCCATTCTCGTAGACCGAATAATAGGAGACGGCTTGTAACAAAGAGGAGGGTTTGATATGGACATTATCAGAAGAATTGAACAGACTATGATGCGCGAGGATCTGCCTCAAGTCAATGTGGGCGACACCGTACGCGTGAAATGGCAGTTCGGCGAAAAAGATAGATCTGGAGAAGAAAAGGCCAGAGTTCAGGCTTTTGAGGGAATTGTAATTGCAAAGAAGGGCAGTGGGATAAACGAAACTTTGGTGGTCAGGAAAATGTCTTCCGGTGTCGGTGTAGAAAAGGCTTTCCCACTTCATAGCCCCAACTTGGTGGGTTTAGAAGTTATTGTGCGGGGAAAGGTGAGAAGGGCTAAGTTGTATTACCTCAGGGAAAAGAGGCACTTGGTTGTAAAGAAGAAGAGCAGGTTCTAATGCTTGCTGAAAGAATATTCAGGGAGATTCTTGAGTGGCTTATTGCGCTGGTATTGGCTGCGGCCATAGTGTTTCCAGTGCGTGCTTATGTGCTGCAGCCATACCGCGTTTACATGACGTCTATGGTTCCTACCTTGGTACCAGGAGACATAGTGGTGGGAATACAAACAAGGTGGTACAGGGATGGACTGCACCGTGGTGACATAGTCATCTTGGGTGGTGAATTCAGCGACGGTCAGCTGTACGTCAAGCGTGTCATCGGCTTGCCGGGTGAAACTATTGAAATTCGCGATGGCTTCGTTTACGTTGATGGGCAGAGAATCAATGAGCCTTGGCTTCCTGATACTGCCCTGGGGCTATCCGGTGAGATGCCGGCACTTACCCTTGGCGATGGCCAGTACTTCGTACTGGGTGATAACCGCGCGGCGAGCCGCGATAGCCGAGCGTTTGGTCCGGTGAGCCGGACGGATATAAAGGCCAAAGTCGCCTTGAGGGTTTACCCTTTTGACCGAATTCGAGGTTTTTGATGGGTAAGGGATTTCCTTCGTGGGAATTCGAGTGGGACATCTTCGGTAAGAACGTCATAGGAGTCGACGAAGTTGGAAGAGGGGCTTTGGCAGGCCCCCTTTTTGTTTGTGCTGTTAAATTCATCGACTATCCTGAGGTGCAGTGGATGGACTCAAAGCTAATGTCTTCCAAGCAAAGGGAGAGGGCTTTCGAACTATTGACAGGCCATGTGCAGTATGGACTTGGCGCAGCGTCCGTGTCTGAGATAGATAGACTTGGAATTAGAAAAGCATTGGAGCTCGCGTCGGAGAGAGCTCTGGCTTTCTTAGATTTGACAGGCCAGATAGTGGTTTTTGACGGTCCCGTCCCCTTGACCTCGGTTCCCAAGGAATATAGCTGCATGGTCAGAGCTGACTCTAAGCTACCTTCCGTGGCCGCAGCGAGCGTCATAGCCAAAGTCTCCCGAGACCGCCTAATGAGCCGCCTCTCGGATGTGTTTCCCGCTTATGGTTTCGCGAACAACAAAGGCTATGCGTCACCTGATCACATAAGCGCTATACGGACATATGGTCTAACGCCTTTGCACAGGCGGTCTTTCATCGGGAGCATTCTTGAGCAAACACTTTTCTGAGGATGCCGTAGCATCCCTATTGGTAAAGCGCGGTTACCAAATCCTCGCTCAAAACCTGCTCCTACCTACTGGGGAAGTCGACATAGTGGCTCTACGCCATACAGAACTGGTCTTCGTGGAGGTCAAGTACCGCACCGGGTTTGACCCCGCTGAGACTATCAGTAAAAAGAAGCTTGACCGATTGGTAAGCAGCGCTCTCCTGTATACGGCGGGTCAGCGCAGTTTCAGAATAGATGTTTTCGCGTGCACTCCCCAAGGGTGTACGTGGTACAAAGGGGTGAGCCAGGGTGGAAATTGTCAAGGTATGGAGTGGGTTGACCTATGGTGACGCTTTCATGCCAGTTGAGATGCAGCTAACTTACGGCCCCGGACTACCGGTTTTTCACATGGTGGGCATGGTCACTGAAAGTACTGAGGAAGCTAAGGAAAGGGTTCGATACGCTCTAAAATCCATAGGCAGATCAATGCCTCAGGGGCGAGTAGTGGTAGCCTTTTTACCTAGCGAACTTACCAAGTCAGGGTCGCACTTTGACCTTGCTATCGTATACGGGTTCGTGAAGGGTAGCAGCGATAGACTCATAGTGGGTGAAGTAGCTTTAGACGGTTCTGTGCGTACGACACAACATAGTCTGCGCGTCATAGCCTCAGCGTATCGAAGCGGTTGGCGTAAATTCATTTGCCCTGTATTACCTCAAGATGTGGTAGGGGTAATGCCTGAAGCTGACTTTTTCATGGTCGAACACGTTCAACAGCTACTGAGTGACTCGGGAGAGAAACCATCTCCGACTTCCTCATCGGACGTGCCCGCGCTGGACGCATTTGAGGATGTCCAGGGTTTTGGCCTCAAACAGGCCGCTTTGACTGCAGCTGCAGGATGGCACCATCTCTTGTTGATGGGTAACCCAGGGGTCGGGAAGACCATGGTAGCTGAGCGCATGAACGCAGTAATGCCTGAACTTGACAATTCTGAGAGACTTGATGTCCTGTGTACTACTGGTACGTTGTCGGCTGTCCGGCCGTACAGATTTACTTCTTGGACCAGCACGCCTGCTGGCTTTTTTGGTTCAGCGAAAGGGGTAGCTGGCGAGGTCACTTTGGCTCATGATGGAATCCTTGTGATGGACGAATTCCCTCAATACAGAAAGGACATTCTGGAAGGGCTGAGGACGGTCATGGACACAAACAGTGTGATCTCTTCATACGGCAACCAGCGGATTGTGTGGCCAGCTCGGTTCCTCTTAGTGGCCACGTCCAATCCTTGTCCTTGTGGTTTCCTGGGACACCCCAAGAAAGTCTGCAAGGATTCGCCGTATCAGGTACAACGTTACTTAGGAAGGTTGAGTGGCCCAGTGGCCGATCGCATAGACTTGCATTACTGGGTCAAAGCTGACGAACCCGACGCGAAGTTGGACAAACCCAGGGACCGAGTGTTGGAAGTTTGGCATAGGCAGAGAGAGCGTTGGCAAGGTACAGGTTTTAGCCATGCTGGGCAAATACCAGGCGACCGCGTAGATGAGTTGATAAGTGTAAGCCCAACTGTGAGAGCGGCGTTGGAGAACGCCGTAGAAAAACATGGACTTTCTAAACGCGAAAAGCACAAGATCATACGCATTAGTCGAACCATCGCTGACTTGGAGGGACATGTAGATATTACGGTGGCACACTTGGTTCAGGCGCTGTCGTATCGCATGGTACTGCCGTGGCTGAGGTCTTTGATACAATGACTGTCTTTGAGCTCCAACCTGACGACCCTTGGTTTGGTGGACGACTTCTGCGTGCGTCTGTCTCACGCCCCATCTACGCGAAAGGCATACGTTTTGCATTGCAGAAGACGGTTGGCCTGGTAGGCACCCGACATCCTTCACCTTACGGGGCAAAAGTTGCCTACGATTTAGCGCGATATTATGCCTCCTTGGGGTATGTCGTGGTGAGTGGCCTAGCTTTCGGGATAGATGAGAAAGCACACGAGGGCGCATTGTCAGTTGGGGGCTTGACTATTGGAGTGCTCGGGCATGGGTTGGGGGCTCACTACCCCAGGGCTACTTTGGAGCTCAGGAAACTCATTGAAAGTCAGGGGCTTGTGGTCACTTGGTATGCTCACCAAGTGCCTCCTCGCAAGGCTTTCTTCAGGGAAAGGAACATGCTCATTGCAGCACTCAGTGATTTCTTGATCGTTGTAGAGGCACCTGAGAAGAGCGGAGCGCTTGTAACTGCTGACTTTGCGTTATCTCTTGGGAAGGACGTTAAGGCAGTACCAGCTGATATAGATCGACTGTCAGCTCGTGGCAGCAATCGTTTGATTGTGGAAGGGGCAGAGCCCATAATAGACATACCTGATGTGGGTGCCGAGAATTGGAAGCAATGTCGTACAGTGGAAGAGTTGGTAGCCGAGGTGGGCGATTTTGTGGAAGCCGGGCGCATTATTGCTGAGCTTCAAAGCACTGGAAAAGTGCAGTTGAACGGAAACATGATTGAATGGCTGACGACGTAGTAAAGTAGGACCTCTTGCTTTCCATTACAATATAGCTGATGGAAGTCTTGGTAATTGGCGGTGGATTAGCAGGTACTGAAGCAGCTTTGACCCTGGCGAGTTTGGGATACAACGTCTTGCTCACAGAAATGCGCCCCGTAAGTATGACACCTGCTCATCGGACAAGTAAGTTGGCAGAGTTGGTTTGCAGCAACTCACTAGGTTCGCTCTCGACAGACAACGCCAAGGGTGAGCTCCTGCACGAATTAGAGGTTCTTGGATCAAGGCTGGTACGTTTAGCCAAGAGGTGTCGGATCCCTGGAGACAAAGCGCTTGTTGTTGACAGGGAGCTCTTTGCAGACCTGGTTGAAGCGGAGATTGACAACGAACCTCGCATAAAGGTCGTGCGCAGGGAAGAAACCTCTGTGCCAACGGCTAGCTTTGCCATTTTCGCCCCTGGGCCTTTGGCATCAGATGCCCTATTGAATTTCGTCCTTCAAGCGGAGAATTTGAGCGAGGCACACTTCTACGATGCGACGAGCCCCACTTTGGTTGCGGATACCATTGATTTCGACTATGCTTTTTGGGGCAACAGATTCGGTGAAGGAGAAGATTACCTCAACATACCGATGACCAAAGAACAGTACTTTTGGTTCGTGGACGAACTCATCGCAGCCCGAAATGCGCCCAGACATGATTTCGACAAAGTCGAATCGTTCTTCGAACGCTGCCTTCCTGTGGAAGAAATCGCAAGAAGAGGGAAGGACAGCCTAGCTTACGGGCCTATGAGGCCAACCGGGTTGAATATCCCTAGTAAGTTCAAAGACGTATATGCAGTGATCCAACTCAGGAAGGAGAATGCTGAGGGTACTCTCCTTAACATGGTTGGTTTCCAGACGGGCGTGTCTCATTCAGACCAGTTGCGGATTTTCAGGCAACTGCCTGCTCTAAGACATGCAGAATTCGCTCGGTTAGGTCAACTTCACCGCAACACTTTTGTGCCGGGTTTGGTCAATCGTTCTCTACAAAGTAAGACAAACCCGAGATGGTTCTATGCCGGACAGTTTGTGGGTACTGAGGGGTACTTGGAGGCCATAGCTGGGGGACTGTGGGCAGCAATGAATCTAGATAGGATGATTAATGGATTGCCACCGGCCTCTTTGCCTGAGGAAACGATAATGGGCGGACTATTCAGATACATAGAAGAAGTGCTACCAGTGGTGAAGCAACCTATCGGTGCCAACTGGGGTTTGGTGCCCGTGCCGACAGTGCGCAAATCTGACAGGAAGCAGGAAAGGAAAAGAAGAGCACAGGAGGCTGTTTCTTCTGCTCTTAGAGGATTGGGAAAGCCATCTAAAGGAATTTGAAGAATCTTTGAGGTCGGCGGGATACTCAGAACGTACATGCCATTCGTACCTCGCTGATCTCAGGAGCTTCTTTCATTTCACCAATAACATAGACCAGGTTTCATTGGACGATTACCTTATGTATCGTTCAGCTCAAGGGGCTTCTGCCGTAAGCATAAACAGATTCCTATCGTCTTTTAGGCATTTCCTCAAGTTCCTTGAAGCGCGAGGCTGGCCTGTCCCCCCGATGGAGCTGCCTGGCTTCCGTGTAAACAGGCCCATACCGCGCACCCTTGCGGAACGCGATGTGATGGTCATTCTGAACCTGCCTGAACACGACGAGGAAAGCATAAGGGACAAAGCGCTGATTTGGTTTCTATTGGGTACAGGCGTGCGCATCAGCGAGGCATTATCGATACGTATCGAGGATGTGGACTTTGATCGAGCAGCGACGAAAGTCAGAGGTAAAGGGAATAAGGAAAGGATGGTGTACATTCCCAAGCGTGCGTTAAAATTACTGCAGCGTTACATGAAAGTATTTGGGTTGGAAAAGGGGCCTCTGTTTGTGAACTTGCAGCGACGGCCATTGACGGACCGTGGGGCGAGGTACTTGCTCGCAAGGGTGAGCAAACGCTATGGCTTGTCTCAGGTTGTTCATCCTCACACGCTCAGACATACTTTTGCCACCAGACTCTTGGAAGAGGGTGCAGGCCTTCGAGACATTCAGGAGCTCCTAGGGCACAAGAGTCTTCGCAGTACGCAGATATACACAAGAGTTTCGCCTGCCTTGGTGCGAGAGGCCATGGAGGCGATGAAGAAGAGGAGGCCTATCGATGAGGGTAGCCTTTGAGAGTGTATGGTATCCAGACTACGAAGAGCGTGCGCTTAAGAGGGGGACGTTTTACATAGATGGTGGTGCCATCAAGTTTACGTGCGATGGTCCTTTTGACCTTGTTTTCCGGGATACATTGGTTACGCCGGGTTTTTTCAACTCTCACAGCCACATAGCGATGACGTTGTTTAGAGGTATTGGTGACGACGTGGTTCTCGAGGAGTGGCTTCAGGAGCACATATGGCCATTAGAGAGCAGACTGGACGAAGAGTACGTGTATTGGTCTTCCCTTTTGGGATCGGCCGAGATGTTGCTCAGCGGAACAACAAGCTTCGTAGACATGTACTTCTGGGAGAAAGCTACTCTTGAGGCGACGCAGAAGACGGGGATTAGGCCAATTTTCACTCCTGGGATCATAGAAAGGCCTGGGTGGGAGTCTGTTCTCGACAGGATCGAACATCTAATGGGAGAAGGCGCTTTGGTCGGTATCGGCCCCCACGCTCTTTATACAGTCTCTTTGAAGATCATGCCTGAAATAGTTGCCTATGCAAGGGACAAGAACCTGTTCATACACATGCACCTTATGGAGACTGAGGCTGAACGAGCTTTTATACACAACAACTTAGGCGTCGATTACTTGAAGAAGTTGGATGACATTGGCTTCTTTGAACAACCTGTCATATTAGCTCATGGAGTCCACCTTAGCGACAGTGACATGGCTTTCCTGGGTTCGAAAAACTCCGTAGTAGCCCATTGTCCCCAGAGCAACCTAAAACTCAGCTCGGGGTTCTTTAGGTGGGGGGACGCAAAGGCACATGGCCTCTCAGTGGGTATAGGGACTGATGGCGCTGCTTCAAACAACAACTTGAACTTCCTTGAGGAGTTGCGTACTGCGGTTTTGTTGGCACGTGGGATCAGTCAGAAGCCGGACGTTATCTCCCCGTTGGAGGCCTTGGAGTCAGCTACAGCAGTCCCCGCTAGGATTTTGGGCTTACCGCTGGGAGAGATAAAGGAGAACTATTGGGCTGACCTTATCGTATGGAACACAACTGACATAAGTATGGTGCCTTATGACGAACCTGTTAACCTGCTATCACACGTAATATACTCAGCAGGTACAGAAGCCATTTCGGATGTGTTTGTAGAGGGCCGTTGGGTAGTTCACAAGGGACAGGTTGTAGGGATTAACAGAGTCGAAGTCGTGGAGCGCGTCAACGAACTAAGAAGGAAAATAAGGAAGGGTGATTAAGGTGAAGATAGGTGTCATAGGAGGTTCTGGCATTTACAAGATTGCGGGTGTTGACACTACAGAAATAAGTGTGAGCACTGAATATGGTGAGGTCACTGTCTACGCTGCCATAGTGGGTGATCGTGAAGTGTTCTTCCTGGCTAGGCACGGAAAGGGACATTCAGTGCCACCGCACCGTGTCAATTACAGGGGCAACATCATGGCCTTGAAAACCCTAGGGGTCGAGAGGGTGATCGCGACCAACGCGGTGGGAAGCTTGAATCCGGAGATAGGTCCAGGAACGGTTGTCCTTGTAGACCAGTTTCTTGACTTTACCAAGTCTAGGCCTGTTACGTTTTTCGAAGGACCAGAAGTTGTGCATACAGACATGACTTATCCGTATTGTCCCCAGATGATCGACGTAGCTTATTCTCTTAGGGCTCCATTTCCGATAAGAAAAGGTGGGGTCATGGTTGTAACGGAGGGCCCCCGCTTTGAATCTGCGGCAGAGGTGAAGGCTTTTAGACTGCTTGGTGGCGACGTTGTTGGTATGACATCAGTACCTGAGGTTGTTCTTGCGCGCGAGGCAGGCATGTGTTACATGTCCCTCGCCATTGTAAGCAATTTTGCAGCGGGGCTGCAGGGTGCGGTCACCCATGACGAAGTGTTGGAAATAATGGACAAATTGAATCGCGATGTTCAGATGTTCCTGCTTGAGCTGATAAGGGCGATTCCTTCAGAGAAGACTTGTCCGTGCCCCAGGGACAGCAAACCTATCGGGAGGTGAGTACATGGCTAGGTTAGTTATTGGTGCTGATCACGCAGGGTTCCACTTGAAGGAGGAACTCAAACAGAGGCTCATCGAAATGGGCCACGAGGTAATTGACAAGGGTACGCACTCGACTGAATCGGTGGATTATCCGGACTATGCGATGCTTGTATGCGAAGACGTTAGGCAGAACGGCGGGTTCGGAATACTCATATGCGGGACTGGCATTGGTATGAGCATCACTGCCAACAAGTTCCCGGGCATCAGAGCTGCACTAGCCTACGATCTGTATGTAGCTGAGAAATCGCGGCAGCATAATGATGCGAACGTGCTGTGCTTGGGTGGTCGAGTCTTAGGGCTTGACTTAGCTCTGGAGATTGTGCAAGTCTTCCTTAATACTCATTTTGAAGGAGGCCGACACCTGCGGAGAATCAAGAAGATAGAGAAGATAGAACTCAAGAACATGAATAGCGGGGAGGCTGGTAAATAATGTGGGAGGCCATAAGAAACACAGATCCATTGGTTTACGAACTCATTCTCAAGGAACTTAGGCGCGAGCAGGAAGGTTTGGAACTCATCGCTTCTGAGAACTTCCCGTCAGTGGCGGTGCTGCAGGCACTGTCTTCCGTTTTCAACAACAAATACGCTGAAGGATACCCAGGTGCTCGATACTATGGAGGATGCGAATTCACCGATCAGGTGGAAAGCCTTGCTATCGAAAGAGCCAAACAGTTGTTCGGTGCTGAGCATGCCAATGTTCAGCCTCATTCTGGATCTCAAGCCAACCAAGCTGTCTATTTGGCATTCTTGAATCCGGGTGACACGATCCTGTCTATGTCTCTAGCGGCGGGCGGACACTTAACTCACGGTGCGCCTGTGTCAATGACGGGTAAATGGTTTAAGGTCGTGAACTACGGAGTGAGCAAAGAGACAGAGATGATCGACTTGAACGAAGTCGAGGCGTTGGCACTTGAACATAAGCCGAAGATCATAATCGCCGGAGCCTCAGCGTACCCACGCATCATCGACTTCAAGGGCTTCAGGGAAATAGCTGATCGGGTCGGCGCCATCTTCATGGTTGACATGGCTCACATTGCAGGTTTGGTAGCTACGGGTCATCATCCTAGTCCCATTCCTTATGCAGACGTTGTTACCACTACCACGCACAAGACCTTGAGAGGCCCTAGGTCTGGATTGATACTCAGCAAGGCCGAACACGCAAAGGCGATAGACAAAGCTGTCTTTCCAGGACTTCAGGGCGGACCTCTGGTTCATGTCATTGCGGCAAAAGCTGTAGCATTCTATGAAGCGTCGCAACCCTCCTTCAAGGATTACTCAGAACAAATCATAAAGAATGCCAAAGCCATGGCTAATACTTTTGTTTCCAAAGGGATACGTGTCGTCAGTGGTGGCACAGATAATCACTTGATGCTGTTGGATGTATCGTCAGTCGGTTTGACTGGCAAAGAGGCTGAGAACATGTTGGGTGAAGTGGGCGTTACTGTGAACAAGAATGCGATCCCGTTCGACCCGCAACCACCCAGGGTTACTAGTGGCATCAGGATTGGGACGCCGGCTATAACTACGCGTGGATTCACTGAGCAGGATTGTACGGTGCTTGCCGAGGGCATTAGCAATCTCCTCATAAACAAGGACGAGGCTTCAAAGAGGGCACTTCAAGATTTGGTGGTGGAGCTTACGAAGGCACATCCACTGTACAAGGAGTTGGGATAAGGTGCTCAGCGTCGTAGATCATCCCTTAATAAAGTACAAGGTCAGCATGCTTCGGGACAAGAATACTGGGCCAAAGGAATTCAGGGAATTGGTCCAGGAGTTGGCAATGTTCTTGACCTATGAAGCCACCCGTGACCTTGAACTAACGGAGTATTCTTTGGAAACACCGCTAGCTAGGACCACCGGTTATGCTTTATCAAAGAAGGTTGCAGTGGTCCCCGTTATGAGAGCAGGTCTTGCCATGGCAGAAGGTGTTTTGAGGGTTATACCCAACGCCAAGGTGGGACACGTGGGACTCTACCGTGACCACGACACACTTAAGCCTATACGCTATTATGCAAAGTTGCCTGACGGCATCTCAGACATGGTATGCATTGTTGTTGACCCCATGCTTGCTACCGGCAACTCTATAAAATATGCTGTGGACATGTTGCGGAGTAGCGGTTGTACTCGCATAAAAGTACTTTCGATAATCGCGGCCCCAGAGGGTGTTGCGAACGTGCTCACGGGGGACGATGACCTCGAGCTTTTTGTGGCTGCGGTGGATGAACGTCTAAATGACCTTGGCTACATTGTACCGGGCTTGGGAGATGCAGGTGACAGACTTTACGGCACTAAGTAGGCTTTATTTACTAGCTTTGATAGGGGGCGTTGGTGCCTTCTTGGCCGTATGGGCATTGACGCCCTTTGTTATTAATTTTGGCAACAGATACGGGTTTGTTGACGTACCTGACGAGCGCAAAGTGCACAAAGTGGAAATGCCACGAATAGGTGGTTTGGCAGTGGTCGGAGTTTTCCTCCTGGGGGAACTGTTGCTTTGGAAGGGAAGGCCCCCTTTGGGTTATGGGGTCCTGGCCACCGTTGCCTTCTTCTTTGTAGCTATGATGCTTGATGACAAGTACGACTTGCCTGCGTGGGTCAAGTTTGGGGTTCAAATCGCTGCTGCATCAGCAGTGGCTGCTATGGGTGTTCGCATAGGAGTCGTGACGCTGTGGGGTGGTAGGTACGCCGTTTTCCCTGAGTGGCTTTCTTTTGCTATTTCCGTATTGTGGTTGGTACTTCTGTCCAATGCTATAAATCTAATTGACGGCCTGAACGGCTTGTCTTCGGGGATAAGCGCTATAGTGCTTTTCTTTGCCAGTTTGATCACCTTCAGGAAAGGTATATACACTGTAGGGTTTGACGCACTGTTACTTGCAGGTGCCATACTGGGTTTCTTGCCCTACAACTTTCCAAAAGCTCGCACATTCATTGGGGACTGTGGTGCTCAAACCTTAGGCTTTCTTATAGGTGTATTGTCCATAGTTGGTACGTTCAAGAGTGCAGCGGGTATGATGTTCATCGGATTCCTCTTGGTGCTCCTAGTACCTTTGGAGGATACGGTCGCCGCATGGCTTCGCAGGTTGGCAGCTGGCAAACATCCATTTAGCGCTGACCGACAACACATTCATCATCGGCTCCTTGACTTCGGGCTATCGCCGACTCAGACAGTGTTGGTCATGTATTGTGCTACAATAATACTCGGAATTATCGCACTTTTCCTAGTAGGGTGGAGCTTTTGAAAAGGAGAATAGCGTTAGCTGTAGGTACAAGGCCTGAGGCTATCAAGATGGCTCCTGTTGCCTTAGCTTTGAGAGAAATCTTTGAAGTGGACTTGATAGCTACGGGTCAGCATCGAGAAATGTTCTATCAAGGGTTGAAGCCGTTCGGCTTGCAGCCTACTGTTGATTTAGAAATCATGCAGGAAGCGCAGTTACCAGAGGCCGTGCTTTCCAAAACAGTTAGTGGTCTATCGGAGTTGTTTCGCTCCGGGAAATACGACATGGTGCTTGTTCATGGTGACACGACTACCACCCTGGGTGGGGCTTTGGCTTCCTTTTACAATAGAATACCGTGTGCGCATGTGGAAGCCGGGTTGCGAACTGGGGATCTGCGCTATCCTTATCCAGAGGAAGCGAATCGGTTGCTCGCCGATGATTTGTGCACGATCTTGTACCCACCTACAAAGTGGGCTAACAGTAACCTGGAGAAAGAAGGTTTGGGTGGAAGAGAGCGATTGGTGACGGGCAACACTGTGATTGACGCACTGAGCATCATAGAAGAGCGGCTGCAGCTGAAGGCGGGAAAGGATGATTTGGTAGTAGTTACTGCCCATCGCAGAGAAAACTGGGGCGAACCCATGGAGCGCGTTTGCCTTGCTGTGAAGGAGTTGGCACAGCAACACAGGGACTTCAGGTTTGTGTTCCCTGTTCATCTCAACCCTAAGGTAAGAAAGACGGTTTATTCGGTTTTGGGTGGCGTTGACAACGTCAGCTTGGTGGACCCAATGGATTACGACGACTTTCTTGGTCTGTTGGCTAAGGCTAAAGTAGCACTAAGCGACAGCGGCGGAATCCAGGAGGAGGGTCCTCATTTTGGTGTACCGGTGGTTCTATTCAGGGACGTGACAGAGCGGCCTGAAGGCGTTCATAGGAAGATGGTCTTCTTGGCTGGCACAGATCCTGATTGCATCAAGAATTGGTTCGAGTTCATCGTATCCAACAAGTGGTGGGAGTATGTCTCCTCGCAGCCGAACCCGTATGGTGATGGGAAAGCCTCGAGGAGAATAGCCCAGCATATGGCCTACGTGCTAGGTGAATCAACTTGTAGGCCTGAAGAATTCGAGGAGGTGACACACGTAATATGAGTGCGCTAGTGATTGAAGGCGGAACGCCTCTGAGGGGCCGGATAACAGCACAGGGCTGCAAGAATAGCGCCTTAGCCATATTGGCTGCAGCGGCTCTTTTTGAAGATAAGGTGTATCTTACAAACGTGCCCAACATTGGCGACGTACGGACTATGTTGAGCATATTGAGGTCACTTGGTTACAAGATAAATTGGGGCACGGGTCTGACCATAAAGGCAGGCAGTACTATTAAGAACCACGATTTGACGCAAACAGGAGCCGGAAGCATAAGAGGTTCATTACTTTTTCTTGGGGCACTGTTAGGTAGAACAGGCAAAGTGGTTCTACCAATGCCCGGAGGATGCAACATTGGAACGCGGCCCATTGATTTGCATTTGAAGGGCTTGAGCATGATGGGCGCCGAGATAAAGATACAGAGCGGCAACATAATTGGTGAAGCCCCTTCTGGGTTGAAAGGCGCTTACATTTATCTAGACTTCCCCAGCGTCGGGGCCACAGAGAACTTGATGATTGCTGCTTCTTTGGCTAGCGGTGACACTACCATAGAAAACGCCGCTCAGGACCAACAGGTAGTCGAATTGGGTAAGTTCTTGATGTCCAGTGGGGTCAAGATCAGAGGACTAGGTACGAAAGTCATACACATAAAGGGAAAGAAATCTCTTGACAGTGTTACTTTTAGAATAGCAGGCGACAGCATAGAGGCTGGAACCTATTTGATTGCTGGTGCCGCTACTAGGGGCGTTGTCACAGTAGACGGCGTAGATGTAACGTTCCTGAGACCGCTCCTATTCAAACTTCAGGAAGCAGGCATGGAAATAACTGTCACAAACGGCCATGAAATATCTGTCGATGCCTACGATAGACCCAAAGGAATTACTATCAAGACCATGCCCTTCCCCGGGTTCCCTACTGATTTGCAGCCTATGATGTCGTCATTCTTGACTCTTGCTGAAGGGCGATCGGTTATTGTCGAGACCGTTTACGACGGTCGTATGGGGCACGTGAACGAACTGAGGAAAATGGGGGCTCAAATTGACGTAGAAGGCAACACGGCAATAATAGATGGCGTGCAGAAGCTTTCAGGAGCACCCGTAGTGGCGTCTAACCTTCGAGCTGGCGCGTCTCTAGTTGTTGCGGGTCTTTCAGCTGAAGGACGCACCATAGTGTACGGTCTAGAGCATGTGATGAGAGGGTACTCTGCTTTGGAAGAGAAGTTGCGTGCCCTCGGGGCAAAGGTGAAGTTGGTAAGCGATGAAGAAGCGGCTCAGATTGCTTGAGATTGACAGGCGCGCTGTTCATGTATTGCGCGTCAAAGACTCCTTGCGTGACTGGCTACATGAGCTCAAGGTGAGTCTGAAGATTGGTGGGTTTAAAAAGCCATATTGTGATGTGTACTATTGGGACGGCGGCATCATTCGTTATCGAAGCGGCGCCCTAGTCATGGTGCCGAAGGAGCTCGAACAAGAGGCATTGGAGGCAGGGTATATGCCTTGGCAGATTTACACTTTGCCTGCTTCCGATGATGATGTTCTTTTCTTTTTGAAGCAGTTGGCTTGGCGCAAGAAGATGGGTTATCGATGAAGCGTTTGCTACTGGTCGGATATTGGGGCGGCTTCAATGTTGGAGATGAAGGGTTCTTGGAAATCGTCCTTCCTTTTTTCGACGGGGCAGCTCAGATTACTGTGGCATCCAAGAATCCATACAACACTGCCAAAGCTTTTTCTGTTAGGTCTGTTAAGTCAGAGTCGTTGAAACTAGCATTGGAAATTGCTAGATCGGACACCGTATTGGAAGGCCCTGGTGGCCTCTATCAAGACGTAACATCTTTGCGGAGTTTAATATTTTACGCTGGTGTGGTCCTACTCGGCCGCATGCTAAGGAAAAAGGTCATCCTCTATGGAGTCGGAATTGGACCCGTACGCACCCGTTTGGGCGAATGGATGACCTGTTTGGCGTTTAAGTCAGCAGATAAGTGTTTTGTTCGTGATTCTTATTCTATGGAGTGGCTAGCCAAACGGCGCCTTAGAGCGTTTCACGCTGCCGACGTGGTGTTCATTTTGGCAAGCACTGATTACTCCGGATATAGCCCGTCCAAAGAAGTAACCTTGTACGTGCCGAGTCACGGCTGGAAGAGCCTTGACCTAGACGCAGTAAATGGGGAAGTAATGATATTCTTCCCGAAGAAGGATTTGGAAATAGCTCGTTTGGTTGCCGGAGATTACATAGATGGTCTCAACATGAATATGAAGGAAATAATCGATCTTTTTAAGCAATATAGAGGGGCTGTCGTTGGTAGGTTGCACGCGGCTGTTCTTTGTACGATTGCGGGGCTCCCCTTTGTTGCCATACCTTATGATGTGAAGCTGGAAGAGTTCGTTAGACATCTGTCTTCTTCTATAGGATATCCACATGATGCTTTCATTGCATCCAGCATAAGCGAGGCAAACGAGAAGCTGCTTACTCTCCTCGCCGATGCGCCGTCGCTTTCCTCCAAACTGGTAGATTTTGCACTCGCGGAAAAAGGCAAAGCACTGCATATGATGGAGGTTGTCTCAAAAGAGGCTCTATGAAGAGAGCAGTATTGGTAGACAGCAACTCCGTGTTGTATAGGGCTTACCACGCGCTCCCAAAGCTGACCACAAGTGATCGTCGCCCCACAGGGGCACTTTACGGTTTCCTGCGGATCTTGACGAAGTTGTTGCGCGAACCCCACAGCCACTTTGTAGTTGTGGGTGACGGTGGGGGACCGCTGGTCAAGACCCAAATATATGCAGAATACAAAGCTCAAAGGCCCAAAGCGCCTGATGACCTGAAAGTGCAAAGAAGTTTGTTGCCAGAAGTCCTGAGAAACCTAGGAGTCCCCTATGTGGCGAGAGAAAACATCGAAGCAGATGATTTGATTGCCTCGTTGGCAAGAGCGTTCTCGTCTTGGGACTTCCAGGTTCACGTGTTTACCTCGGATACTGATATGTTGCAGTTACTGGACAAGAACACGAGCGTCTCGCTTCTCAAACGAGGATTATCAGAAGTGGTCACGTATGATTGGGAGTCCTTTGCCAGAGACTTTGGTTTTACGCCAGATAGATACGTCGACTTCAAATCTTTGGTGGGTGATACCGCTGACAACATTCCTGGTGTGGCGGGCATAGGTACGGTAAGGGCGAAAGAATTGGTACAAGCTTTCACTAGGGAGGAATTGACCGCAAAGTTTGGGAACACTTTTGATAGAAACGTTCGACTAATAGAGTTACAGTCCATGGAAGTGGGTTACGATTTTCTGCTGGCACGGGTCAGCCCTGCCCAGACCACGGAGTTGCTTGAAGATTTAGAGTTTGAATCGTTGATACATGTAGCTGGCGAGCTATTGAGGCCCGTGGAGGCCGAACCCGGGTTGTTTGGAGTGGGTCATCTTGACCGTTTGCCTTGGAAACTCGTTCCAGAAGGAACAAGAGTTGAGGAACCATTTGCTTTTGCCTTCACCGCGGGGTCAGATCCGCTTGACAGCTCCCATCGCCTTTACGCCAGTAGCATCGGCGTCTCCATGGTGCCCAAGCGGGTTCTTGTTAACGGTCAACCAATGGACTTGGAGGAGTCTTTGGTGTTCGCATTGGTTAATGCTGCCCGTAGAATTGACCACAAAGGTGATTCCGTATGGGTCGAACTGTGACCTTGGGGATAGGGGGATGGACTGGCACAGGCAAGAGTAGCGTAGCTGAGTTTTTCGCTCGCGAACTTGGTGCTTACGTGGTCAGCTTGGACTTGGTGGGCCATGACTTGTACTCTGACCCCGAGTTTGCAAAGAAGTTGCAGGAGACCTTTGGAACAGACAAGAGAGATCAGATATCAGAGCTCGTTCAAAAACAACCGTTGTGGGACAAGGTGGATAGCCTATTTCATCCTTATCTCAAGGCACGTGCAATCGAAATGCTGAACCGTTCGGGTGCTGAATTGCGGTTGATCGAAGGTAGTCTCCTCCTGAAGCTTGAGTTGGACAGACTTTGCGATTATGTGGTTTGGGTGACTCTTCACCCCTTGGAGTTAGCTGCTGCTAGGACCGCGAGGCGCGCTAGTAAACCATACGCGTACGGACTCAACATATTGCAGAGGCAGTTGTCAGCCAATCTATGCGATCCAGGTCGCGTTGACCTTCTGGCGGTGCAGACATCTGAAAGGACGACGTATGAGGTATATCTCGAAATCAGAAAGCATCTTCGCATATAGACTTCCTTTCGGGTTTTGGCTACAGATCGAGCTTACTGAAGAGGGGCTAGTACATGAGACTTTGATCTTCGAAGAGGCTTCTCGGGTAAGTCTGCCTTTACTAGAACCTGGTCCTGCTAAGGATGTGTTAGACCTGTACAGCCGGGGCATTTGGGATCCAGTAAAAGTGTGGGCTGTGATTGACAAGCGTGGTATAGCTGAGCCACGGCTTGTGGTATACAAGGCATTAGTGGAAACAAAATTAGGCGAAACGATTAGTTACAAGGAATTGGGGAGCAAAGCTAATGCCCATGCAAGAGCGGTGGGAACATACATGCGTACGAACCGGCTTCCCATATTTGTTCCGTGTCACAGGGTAGTAGGTAGCCATGGGCTCGGTGGATTCACACCGAGCACTGATTGGAAAATCCGCATCTTAAGTTGGGAGAGAGGCGCATGGACAGAGTTGTAGTGGTAACGGGTATCTCTGGCGCTGGCAAATCCACGGTCTCCAAAGCTTTGGAAGATCTAGGTTACACCGTTGTTGACAATGTTCCCGTGCAGTTGTTCTCCGACCTCTTACGCGTATATGAGTCAATGGAGGGTGTCTCTTCTTTGGCTGTGGTGGTAGACAGCCGCGGATTGCGAAATACAGACGACGTCGAGCGTTTTATTGCGCAATTGAGCCGTCTAAAAGAAAAGATGCCTGTCAGCATTGTGTTTCTTGATGCAAGTACGGACGCTTTGATGGCTAGATTCAATCTGACGCGGCACTTGCACCCTATGGCAAGGTCATCAGCGAGCCCCCTTGCCCTTGTTGAAGCTATAGAACAAGAGAAGGAGCTCCTGGCTGCGCTTAGGGCTGTTAGTGATGTGGTGATTGATACCACAGGCATGAAGGAAAGGGATCTGGTCTTTCACGTAAGTGAACTTATTGGGCAGGAGCGAGGGCCTGAGTTCTACATCGTCAGTTTCAGCTATCAGCGTGGGTTGCCTTCGAATGCAGACCTTGTATACGACGCCAGGGTGCTAAGGAACCCTTATTACATCGAGGAACTAAAGCAACAAACAGGCTTAGATAAGGGTGTAGCTGACTATGTGCGCAACGATGCTCCATACCAAGAGTTCTTGAACCTCTGGTTGTCACTAATAAGGAGCACGTACCGCGAACACCGTAAGCAAGGAAAGCAGTACTTAACGGTAGCTATAGGATGTACAGGGGGACAACATCGAAGTGTCCTTGTAGCTATGGACCTATATGGAAGACTCAAGAACGATGGCCATAAAGTACTCGTGTGGCATCGGGAGTTGGGTCATGTCCTTGAGTGAGCAATTCTGGACCGAGTTGAGTTCTCAGGAGATAACAGATCCTTGGGGTGAGATTACAGGACTGACTATCGGTTCAGGTGAGTTGGCGCTGTCAGGCAGCCTAAGAATAGTCCTCAGAAGGGCTGACGCCTTGAAGCGGGTCATCAGGATTGTGAACTCGTTGGGGTTAGAGCACGAGTTCATGGTCATGAGGCAGGGTGCTTCCAAGCACAGGCAGTTCTATGTTGTCATTCCGCTGCTTAGTGAAGAGCAAGCAAAACAGCTGCTACAAAGGAGAAGCCACGAGAAAGTACGTTGGAGCTGGATTAGAGGGATCATGCTCAGTAGCGGCTATTTTGGAGAACCCAAACCTTGGTATCACGTTACCATGGACATAGAAATATACGAGGATGCTCTTCGCGTTAGGGAGTGGCTTGAAAGGCGCATTGGCAAGGTATATGTCGTTTCACGCGAAAACACAAACACGCTGCATGTGCGCTCTTTTTCTGCTGTTTACAACATGCTCCAAGGTTTGGAGCTTATGCGAACTGCAGAGGAGCTTTACGCACAACACTATTTGCGGATGAAGAAGCTATCTGCTCAGCGTTTGGCGAATTGTGATACCGCTAATCTGAAGAGGCAGGTAAACAAGTTCGAATTCCACGAGTACCTTTATAAGACGGCCGATCTTGGAAAACTCACGGAGGAAGAGTTAAAACTTCTTACGACTAGAGTTTCTCACCCAGAGTACTCCTATGGTGACCTAGCGCGGAAGTTCGGGGTAACTAAGAGCAAGATAGCCCGCATGTTGCAGAAGATCGAGGCAAAGCTCAGAGATGGCGTGGCATAAGCTTAGAACTAACCCTAAGCTAGTTCTGAAGACCAAGCAAATCCTAAAGCCGCACCTATCTAAGGGTCTAGAGCTTTCTTTCGTCGACTTTGCAAACTTCGTTAACTCCTTAGCTACGGGTGCCTACCTTGAGGAGGAGACCGTGTCTGCGCCCGAAGTATCTATCGATTGGGACATGGTAGAGGCACAAATTGAAGCTGTGTTTACAGAGTCGGAACAAGAATTGGCTTTCTTGCTGCTCAGGAATCTAGATCAGTATGGATTCTTGGGGACTCCCGTGGGCGACTTAGCTTCTGCTGCGGGAGCAGACACTAAGCAGCTCGAGGGCATCAGGCTACGCATCGCCAGAGAAGTAGAACCATATGGTTTGTGTAGCACGACTAGTGACGAATTGAAATCTATTCTGAAAGATTTGGGTTTACCTGTTAGGTCGGTTCCCATAGAGACGGAGCCCATGCCAGGTCGCCCCAAGGTGCCAGATTTCGTGGTTCGCTTAGAAGGAGAAGAGTTGAAGTATGCTTTAAACGAAAAGTACGAGAATCTTGTGGCGAATGCGAAGGGCGTCGCACGCATGGTTGCGGAGTATAGGGCTGATCTGATCGACAGGGTGGCTGAGATGATAACTTCTAAGTGCCGTAACTGGTTTATTAGTGGGATACCTGTGTTCTTAACATTAGATGAAGCAGCTCGCAACTTGGGAGTCTCTAAGTCCACTGCCTCACGGCTTGTAAGGGGCAAGTACTTCGAGTTTGGCGGGCGAATTTGGCCGCTGTCCATGTTCTTGGGGCGAAGCGTAAAGGGTATACCTCAGCTTGAGGTGCTGATGGCAATACGGGATGTCACTGAGGAGGATTCGTCCTTGACTGACGACGAGATAGCTCAACTACTCAGGATTAGAAAGGGATGGAGGTTTTCACGCCGTACTATCAACAAGTACCGCAATATCCTGAAGAAAGGGCTGACGGAGTCATAAAGGTTGCTTAAACTTGGCTTTGCCAAACTGTAATACGATTAAATCGGAGGTGATTCAGATGATGAAAGTTGGTATAAACGGTTTTGGGCGTGTTGGAAGGCAGGCGTTCAAGTCCCTGTTGGAGAGGTATCCAAACATAGAAGTTGTGGCTGTAAACGACATCACTGACACTAAAACATTGGCCTTCTTACTCAAATACGACTCAAATTATGGTACTTTCGATGCAGATATATCTTTTGATGAGCAGCATATCATGGTAAATGGTAGAAAGGTCCGGGTATTCGCGGAGAAGGATCCTGCCAACATCCCGTGGCGGGACTTGGGCGTCGAAGTGGTTATCGAGTCAACCGGCTTGTTCACCAAAGCTGAAAAGGCAAGGGCTCACATTGACGCTGGCGGCGCCAAGAAGGTTATCATATCTGCTCCAGCAGAGAACGAAGACATTACCATAGTGCTTGGGGTTAACGAGGATGCTTATGATCCTTCTGTTCATCACATCATCAGCAACGCCTCTTGCACAACTAATAGTTTGGCACCCGTGGCCAAGGTATTGCACGACAAGTTCGGCATTGAAAAGGGTCTTATGACCACAGTGCACAGCTATACCAATGACCAGCGAATCTTGGATCTTCCTCACAAGGACCTCAGAAGAGCTAGGGCGGCCGCCATCAACATCATTCCAACATCGACAGGGGCAGCCAAGGCCATTCACAAGGTAATCCCTGACTTGAAGGGTAAGATGCACGGCATCGCTATCAGGGTTCCAACGCCAACCGTAAGTGTTACAGACCTAACAGCACTATTGAGTCGAGATGTAACCGTCGAGGAAGTCAATAACGCGTTCAAGGAATATGCTGATGGCCGCATGAAGGGCATTTTGGGTTACACAGAAGAACCTTTGGTATCGTCTGACTTTAGAGGGACCACATACTCTACGGTGGTGGACGGCCTAAGCACTTTCGTAGTGGGTGGCAACTTGGTCAAAGTTCTGGCGTGGTATGACAACGAATGGGGCTATGCCACTAGGCTGGCAGACTTGACCAATTTTGTCATCAGTAAGGGGCTGTAGCACATGAAGCTCAGGTCAATAAGAGATGTGGAAGTAAAGGGCAAGCGAGTTATATTGCGCGTGGATTTCAACGTACCATTGGACGAGAACGGGAACGTGGTGGATGACTTTCGGATCAACTCCGCGCTCCCGACTATACAGTACCTATTAGACAAAGGTGCAAGGCTAATCGTTATCTCTCACTTGGGCAGACCTAAGGGAAAGAGGGATCCCAAGTACAGCCTAATAGGAGTCGCCAAGCGGCTGGCTGAACTAATGCGAAAAGAGGTCCTGTTCGCGCCTGACGTGGTAGGCGAAGAGGTAGAACTAGCGGTAGCTGGTCTAAGGGACGGCGACCTGCTGCTTTGTGAGAATGTGCGTTTTCACGAGGAAGAGGAGAAGAACGATCCCGAGTTTGCGAGCAGGATCGCTAAACTTGGGGACCTGTACGTGAATGATGCTTTCTCCGCGAGCCACAGGGCACACGCTACAGTGGAGGGCATCACAAGATACTTGCCTTCTTACGCAGGTTTCTTGATGGAGAAGGAAGTCAAGTATCTCTCAATGCTTACGGAGGGGCCAACACGTCCTTACTACCTCGTGCTAGGTGGTGCAAAGGTGAGCGACAAAGTCGCTTTGTTGGAGAACCTCTTACCTAGGGTGGATGGAGTATTGGTTGGAGGAGCCATGGCTTTTACGTTCTGGAAAGCACTTGGCAAAGAAACCGGTCAGTCAATTGTCGAACCAGAGCTAATGGAGTTTGCCCGACAGTTGGTGGAAAAAGCTGAAAAAGAGCACAAGTCCCTAGTATTGGCTTCCGACTTCGTGGTGAGCGACGAAACTAGGAGTAGGATAGCTACAAAGAGCATAGACGAGTTTGAACCAACGGACATTGGCCTAGATGTTGGACCTGAGACCTTGCGGCAGTTCGCTTCTGTGTTATCGGAAGCGTCCACTGTATTTTGGAACGGGCCTCTAGGTTTGTTTGAGGACAGTAGGTTCGCCCAGGGTACTAGAGCGTTAGCAGAGTTCTTGACAGGGCGAAGTGGTCTAACTTGTGTGGTTGGCGGTGGCGACACGGCCAATGCAGTGAGAGAACTAGGCTTCTTTGACAAGTTTGCCCATGTGAGTACAGGAGGCGGTGCCTCGCTGGAGTTCTTAGAGGGAAAGATACTGCCAGGTATAGCGCCTTTGCTCGAGGAGGACTAGAGGTGCGATTTGTTTTTGGCAATTGGAAGATGAATGGCACTGTTGAGTTTGGCCAAAACTATTTAGGTCAGTTGTTGGCTATGCCGCAACCTGCAAATGTGCAGGTTGCGGTTTTCCCACCTTTCACTCTTCTGCACCTGTTGGGCAGGCTCGCTGTGGATACCCACATCCTAATTGGAGCTCAAAACATGCATTGGGAAGACCAAGGTGCCTATACCGGCGAGATATCACCGGTCATGCTCAAGGACTTGGGTGTCAGTTACGTGATTCTTGGCCACAGCGAAAGGCGACAGCATTTCGGTGAATCTGATGAAGCACTTGTACGTAAGCTTCAGGCTTGCAGGCGGAACGGCTTGAATGCAGTGCTGTGTGTAGGAGAAACCTTTGATCAACGAAAATCTGGCAGCACTTTTGACGTCCTGAAGCGTCAATTGGTATTGGCAAGGGAATCGTTGTCCCCAGGTGACCTTATAGCTTACGAACCAGTGTGGGCCATAGGGACAGGTGTGACACCTACTTTGCAGGAAATCGACGAGGCCATGCTTTGGATCAAGGAATTCGTGGGAAACACAGTTCCGGTGCTTTATGGTGGCAGTGTTAGCAGTAAGAATGCTGTCGACATAGCAGGCATCCCTTCTGTAGACGGAGCCCTGGTAGGCGGTGCGAGCCTTAAGTTGGGCGAGTTTGCTAGTATAATAGAAGCGTTTAGCAAGAACTCTTAGTGAGAGGTGGAACCGATGAAGGAAGTTTTGTTGATCATTCTTGGAGTTGTTTCGTTCGCGCTATTACTGTTAGTAGCGTTGCAGGAGCCCAAAGAAGAAGGGTTAGGCGCTATAGGTGGCTCTGCCAACATATTTCACGGTCGGTCTCCGCGGAGCCAGGTGCTGGACAAAGCTATAATTGGCTTAGGTGTAGCTTTTGTGATCTTAATCATCTTGGCTACTGTGGTAAAATAGCATTTATCAAGGCTCATCACAATCACGGTTGCCCGGTTTGAGCTGGGCAATGCGCATGTAGGAGGTACGAGAAGAATGGATAAGGAACTTAAGAGGAAGTTGATGGAAGAGTTTGCTGTACACCCTGGTGACACAGGGTCTCCCGAGGTGCAAGTGGCAATCCTGACGACGCGCATAAACAACCTGGTTGAGCACCTTAAGAAGAACCCCAAGGATGTTCACTCACGGCGGGGACTCATCCTAATGGTTAGTCGCCGCAGAAGGTTGCTGAAGTACCTCAGGGAGAAATCACCTGAGCGCTACCAGAATTTGATTGCAAGGCTCGGACTGAGACGTTAACATGTTGGAACGCAGAAAAATAGAAGTTGTCGGTACTGTAGCGGGGAAGAGTGTCACCTTTAATACCGGGTTTGTTGCATTGCAGGCTAACGGCGCTGTGCTCGCCCGGTTTGGGGATACAGTGGTGTTGTCTGCCGTCCTGATGAGCGACGAACCTAAGCTCGACGTGGATTTCTTCCCCTTGACAGTTGATTACGAAGAGAAGTCATACGCCGTAGGCAAGATTCCAGGGGGATTCATAAAGAAGGAAGGACGACCTAGCGATTCTGAAATCCTAAAAGCAAGGCTCATTGATAGGTCGATAAGGCCCATGTTCCCTGATGGCATGAGGAATGAGGTACAAGTCCAGAACATGGTGCTTGCAGCAGACCTTGAGAATCCTCCTGACATAGTGGCGTTGAACGCAACTGCCGCTGCTTTGGCGGTTTCTGACGTACCCATACCTGAATTGATCGCTGGCGTGAGGGTCGGTTTTGTAGATGGTCACTTTGTACTGAACCCCACTTTTGAAGAGATGTCCAGAAGTAGCCTAGACCTTGTGGTTGCGGGTACACGCGAAGCTATCGTCATGATAGAGGCGGGAGCTGCAGAGGTACCTAAGACCATGTTGCTAGAAGGGCTAGCTTTCGCGCAGGATGGGATAAGGCAGATAATTGACCTAATCGCAGAGCTGCAGGCTAAGGTGGGCCGCGAAAAGGCAAAGGTCACAGTAGTCTCGTTCCCTGAGCAACAGTACGCGCGTCTTTGCGAATTCAAGGAAGACGTACTGAGGGCAATAATCAGTCCAATTAAGCAGGAGCGTGAAGACAGGCTCAAGGAGCTGAAAAAGGCAATAGCAGAGTCGATGAAAGCTGAGTTCGCGGATTTCGACCCTTTGCTTTTCGGCCTCATGTTCCACGAATTGGAGAAGGATGTAGTAAGGGACTATATGCGCACAAGCCGCAAGAGGGTAGATGGAAGGGCTTTTGACGAGATCCGTCCGCTTTATGCAGAAGCAGGTGTCTTGCCGCGGGTTCACGGTTCCGGCCTTTTCATCAGGGGACAGACTCAGGTGCTTTCCACGGTCACGTTGGGCAGCTTTAGCGACGTGCAATTCATTGATGCCATAGGCCTTGAGGAATTTAAGAGGTTTATGCACCATTATGACTTCCCCCCATTCAGCACTGGAGAGGTCAAGCCTAGGCGTGGGCCATCCAGACGTGAGATCGGCCACGGAGCCCTGGTGGAGAGAGCCCTGTCCTACGTCATACCACCCGAGGAGGAGTTCCCCTATACCATTCGCGTAGTCAGTGAAGTTCTTGAAAGCAATGGTTCTACGTCTATGGCGAGCACTTGTGCCAGCTCCATTGCCCTCATGAATGCTGGCGTGCCTATTCCCAAGCACGTAGGCGGAATTGCTATGGGCCTTGTGGAGTATGAAGATGAGAAGATTGTACTTACCGATATCCAGGGCATAGAAGACCACCTAGGGGACATGGACTTCAAGGTAGCCGGGACCAGAGACGGTATAACCGCTCTGCAGTTGGACGTAAAGGTTAAAGGGATCTCCATTGACACCCTTGATCGCGCTTTAGATCATGCTGAGGCAGCTAGGGCAAAGATCCTAGATGTTATGTATGCTGCCATCGAGAAGCCATACAAGCTTTCGGAGAGTGCTCCACGCATAGTCATCATAGAAATTCCAGTGGAGAAGATAGGTGAGGTAATTGGGCCTGGCGGTAGAAACGTAAAGCGTATCACACAAGAGACAGGTGCCACCGTTGATATCCGTGAAGATGGCACAGTGTTCCTAAGGGGAAACAGTGATGAGTCAGTTCACCTGGCACGACAGCAGGTGGAGATGATCGTAAAAGACCCCGAGGTGGGCGATCAACTGCTGGGTCGTGTAGTTAAGGTGACTCCTTCTTACGCCATAGTGGAGGTGGCGCCTGGTAAGAGCGGTCTTCTTCATGTGTCTGAGTTCTCGAAGACCAGAGTTAGGTCCCTAGAAGAAGTCCTACACGTGGGAGACCCCATAAACGTCTGGGTAAAGGAAAAAGACGGCGAAGGAAGGCTAAGGTTCACCGCCAAAGGCAGAGACAAGGAGTCTGAAGATAGGAAGGATTAATGACCCAACAGCTTTGGGATCAACTAATTGAATTCTCAGAGCGTTGCAGGGCTTGTGACCTTAATAAGAGTAGGACCCACGTTGTTTTTGGAAACGGGGACCCTCGATCACGGATTTGGCTTGTCGGAGAAGCCCCTGGAAGCAACGAAGATGAGCAGGGGCTCCCCTTTGTGGGGCAAGCGGGGAACCTGTTGGATAAGCTCTTAGAACGTAATGGTTTTAAGAGGACTAGTGTTTTCGTTACTAATGTGGTCAAGTGTAGACCACCTAACAATGCTGAGCCTACTGACGACCAAAAGATGGCCTGTCTGCCCCTGTTGGCCGCGCAACTTGCTGTTTGGAAGCCAAAGTACATACTTGCTCTTGGAAGGCATGCTGCGTCGGTCCTTTTGGCAAGACCTTTCAAGAGCCTAAAAGAGATAAGAGGCCAGGTCTTTGAGTATGGTGACACCAGGGTGGTCGTTACGTATCACCCCGCGGCAGTACTAAGAAACCCGAGACTCGAAGACATAGTGGAGCATGACATACAGATGATATCGCGCCTAATGGCTGGGGAGAAGTAGGTACATGATACGATTTTTCGCTTTGGGCGGCTTAGGGGAAATAGGGAAGAACCTTTACGTCCTAGAGAAGGATGGTCGCCTCCTTGTGCTTGACTGCGGCTTGAAGTTTTCCGATGTTCCCGGTGTGGACTTCTTACTACCCGACTTCTCATACCTTGAAAGGCGGCAAAAGGACATAGTGGGCCTGTTCTTAAGTCACGGGCATGAGGATCACATTGGTGGCGTGCCCTTCTTTCTTCAGAAGGTACGCGTCCCCGTCCTAGGATCAAGGCTGACTCTCGAGTTAGTTAAATCAAATCTGGGTTCTAGGGCTCAGGAATACGAGTTTATAGAGGTGATCGCGGGCGGTAGTTTGGTGTTGCCTCCCTTCGAATTGCGTTTTGTGGAGATGAGGCACTCCATACCTGAGGCTTTGGGGGTGTACATACGGACTTCTGAGGCTTCTGTTTTCTTTACGGGGGATTACAAAATAGAGGTCGCTCCTGTCAGCGGTCGACCAACAGACTTCAGAAGCCTTGCGTCCATAGGCGACACAGGTGTGGACTTCTTGCTGGCGGACTCTACGAATGCCGAGCCTGAGACCATATGGGGCGGCGGTGGTTCTAGCGAGGATTGCTTGAGTGAACAGCAGGTCTATGAGTTGTTAGCCGAGGAAATTGCTGCTTCCCGGGGAAGAGTGATAGTAAGTACTTTTGCATCTCACATAAACCGCATACAGCAGCTATTGCAGATAGCCGAAAGAGAAGGACGTAGTGTGGCTGTAGAGGGGCGTAGTCTCATACGGAATCTCAAAATTGCGGAGAAGCTTGGCTACTTGGATGGATTGGTACACAAGGTCGTCAGTACTGATGCTCTTGAATCGGTCCCCAGAAACAGGCAGATGATAGTAGCAACGGGAAGCCAGGGCGAACCGCTCTCAGCACTTGTCAGAATATCTACAGGGACCCATAAACGTGTAAAGATAGAGCCGGGCGACAAGGTTATCATTGCCGCTTATCCCATCCCGGGCAACGAGAGAGCCGTAACTGATGTGATAAACAGCCTCTTGTACCAAGGTGCTGACGTGAGATTTATCCACAGCTCGGGACATCCCTGCACTTCGAAGGACCATCAATTAATAATGCTCCACTTATTAAAACCAAGGTATTTGGTCCCTATTCATGGCGAATGGCAACACCTTGTCGGTCACGCCCAAATCGGGCGGCGTGCGGGCATACCTGGAGAGCGCATCTTCTTGTTGGAGAACGGCGACGTACTGGTTTATGAGGGGGACAAGGATGAAGTGAGGATAAAGAAGCGTGGCGTAGACGGGGTGGGTACGCTCATAGTGGATGGTATCCTGAGCAAAGTCGAAGCAGCTGTGGCCGTAAAAGAAAGGCTGAAGATTGGTTCGGATGGCCTAGTGGTTGTGGAGGCAATTCTTGATGAGGACAAAGGCAATTGGATAGTGGACACCGTCATGGTTGGCGTAGTGACTCAGCATTCGTCTGCCGAAGTAAGCGAAAGACTCAACCACCTTCTTGAGGATGCATTGAATGCTGGTGCAAAGCAGACTGATGACAAACTGCGCGACTTCCTAGCCGGCTTTGTCAGGAACTACTTCAAGAATATCAACCAAACACCTGAAGTCATCATCAAGTTGCTGAAGGTCTGAGGGTTTTCAAAAAAGCCGCCGCGCTGTGACCAGCGCGGCAGTCTGCAAACACTTTAACCAGGGGCTATTTCCTCTTGGGAATAATGCAAAGGAATTTCCATGTCGTGTTTCCAGTGTTTTCGTACCCATGGATAATGTCGCCAGGTATGAACAGTGCGTCGCCCGCTTGAGTATCTACAGGTTCTCCTTCAATTGTCAGCCTGCCCTGTCCCTCTAGCACATAAATCTCGTGTTCCCAGGAGTGTCTGTGTGGAGCCATGCGGGCACCCACGGGGAATTCGAAAAGTCGCATTTCGTAGTTGGGAACACCTATATCCTTGTGAAGGAGCCACCTTATGGTTACGCCGCCTTCTGCGCCCACAACTTCTTCAGCAGGCACCTCAGTGTAGTGCACTTTGTAATGCATTAGGAATCACCTCCGATTCTCATTCTAACATTGTTGGCATGTTATAATGGTTTAGCAGTATTCTGCACGCCTCTGAATGCATGGTCCCCGCAAGGGGTGCAGGGGCGGAAGAAAAAACCATACGGAGGTGTTTCTGTGGCTATCGTAACCTTGAAACAGTTGTTGGAAGCTGGAGTGCACTTTGGTCACCAGACCAGGCGATGGAATCCCAAGATGAAGCGCTTCATTTATGCGGAACGCAACGGTATTTACATCATCGACCTGCAGAAGACTTATGCTCAGTTGGAAAAGGCCTACAGTTTTGTAAAAGAGGCTAGCAAAGAAGGCAAGATTGTCCTCTTTGTGGGAACCAAGCGCCAGGCACAAGAGCCCATTCGTGAGGAAGCTAGTAGGGCGGGTATGCCCTATGTAAACCAGCGATGGATTGGCGGGTTCCTGACGAACTTCAGGACCATCAGGAGCCGGATTAAGAAGTATCGTGAACTAGCTGCATTGAAAGAACAGGGGTACATTGAAAGCCTTGACTACAAAACGCAGCGGCGTGTCCTAAGGGAATTTGCGAAACTCGAGAAGTACTACTCGGGCGTTGCCAACCTGGAGACTCTGCCCGACATTCTCTTTGTGGTTGATACCAAGAAAGAAGAAGCTGCTATTAGAGAAGCTAAGAAAATGGGAATTCCTGTAGTTGCTCTCGTCGATACCAACTGCGATCCTGACATGGTAGATTATGCAATTCCTTCCAACGATGACGCTGTACGGGCAATCAAGTTGATATCTAGCAAGATTGCCGACGCCATATTAGAGGGGCGCGAGGGCCGTGAAGGGCTTGTCACAGTGGAGGAGACTCCTGCCACCATGGAGGAAATTGTTGAGGAGCTCCAGGCTGTCGACGAGACTGAGAAGTATCTTGACCTCATTGACGTACATAAGGAGGAAGAATAAATGGAGATTACTGCTTCTTTGGTAAAACAGCTACGCGAAGAAACCGGTGCAGGTTTCATGGAGTGCAAGAAGGCCTTAGAAGAGACCAACGGTGATATGGAAGCTGCCAAAAAGGTATTGTGGGAGAGGGGCTTGGCCAAAGCAGAAAAGAAGGCAGGAAGGGCGGCGTCCCAAGGCTTGATCCATGCCTACATACACGGTGAGGGCAAGCTAGGTGTCTTGGTTGAAGTGAACTGTGAGACAGACTTCGTTGCCAGGACAGATGACTTCAAGAAGTTGGTTCATGAAATCGCCCTCCAGATAGCAGGAATGGCACCTGAATACGTGAACGTTGAAGACGTGCCTCAGGATGTCATAGAAGAGTACAAGGCTGTTTATCGCAAACAAGCTGAAGCTGAGGGCAAGCCAGAACAGGTGGTACAGCGGATCGTGGAGGGGAAACTGCAGAACTTCTTCAAGGAGAAAGTCCTCATGGAACAGCCTTATATCAGAGATGACTCCAAGACGATCAAGGAATTGGTCAAGGAAGCAATAGCTCTGATAGGGGAGAACATCGTTGTAAAGAGATTTGCAAGATGGACTCTGGGTGAGTAGACGACCATGGAGCCATTCAGGCGGTTGCTCCTGAAACTGAGCGGAGAACTGTTGAGCGGAGAAAACGAGGTTTTCTCCGCTCCTTACATAATTGGGCTTGGGAAAGTTATTCGCGAGCTTCATTCTAGAAATGTGGAAGTGGCCATAGTAGTAGGTGGTGGCAACATATTTCGCGGTAGGGAAAGCGATAAGTTGGGCATGAACCCCAGCAGCGCTGACTATGTGGGCATGCTGGCCACAGCAGTGAACGGCTTGGTCATAAAGAGCGTACTCGAAGGCCATGGAGTCCCTGCCGAACTGGTTTCTAGTTTCGAGATCGAAGGCATAGCCCACCGAAAAGCGGTATGGCATATAAGGGAAATAATGAAGTCTTCAGTCATTCTGTTTGTGGGCGGTACTGGGATGCCGCACCTGACCACTGACACTCTGTCTGCCATAAGGGCTGTGGAGGTGGGTGCTGATGTCTTGGTTAAGTTCACAAAAGTGGACGGCGTTTACGACAAGGATCCTATCAAGCATAGAGATGCGATAAGGTATGAGGTGCTGTCATTTCAGGAAGCTTTGGACAAGCGTTTAGGAATAATGGACCTCTCTGCGTTTGAAATTCTCAAGACCCATCGTATTCCTGTAGCTGTAATCAAGGGAACTGATCCCAACGAACTACTTAGGTTCTTGGATAATCCTCGCTGTGGGACGTTAGTTCTGCCAGACAAGGAGGGTTGACGATGAGAGATCATGAGCTTATTAAGGAGGCCAAGGAGCATTTTCAGAAGACTATCCACGTCATGCAGGATCAGCTAAGCACAGTGAGGGCCTCTAGGGTTACACCAGCCATACTCGAACCCGTGGTAATAGAGTATGCGGGGTCCAAGTACAAGATCACAGACTTGGCAATGGTGTACACGCAGGATGCACGTACGATCATTATTGAACCTTGGGACAATTCAATGATATCTGCCATATCCAAGGGCATATTGAAAGCTAATGTGGGTGCTAATCCTAGCGATGACGGGAAAAGGATCAGGTTAGTTTTTCCAGCATTATCCCAGGAGCGCCGAAAGGAACTGACCAAGCTTGTGGACAGGTACTTGGAGGAAGCGCGGGTAGCTTTGAGGAATATTCGCAGGGAAGTCATAGACAAGATAAAAGCAAAGGAGAAGCAGAAAGAACTGTCCGAGGATGAAAGCAAAAGGCTTCAAGCAGAGGTTCAGAAGGCCTACGAACAGTTTGAGAAGCAAATGGAGTCTATTTGCGAAGCTAAGAAGAAGGATATTCTTGAAGAGTGAATAGGATTGAAATTCAAGTTATTTGATCGAGAACTCGTTGTCAGGACTTTGTTGGCCGCCATAATCGTTAGCGTGGTAATGGCGGCCAGTCTGAATGTTCTTGCTTTTGCAGTTTTCACCAATCTTGTGGGCTTAGTGTCGTCTATTGAATTATCAAGGATGTACAAGCAGCCTCTGGTAGCGCTCGTTCCTATATGGCTTCTTGTGTATTGCACAGCAGTTTTTGGGGGTCTAGAGCTTGCTATCGCCCTTGGATTCCTGCTCTTTGTGGTGACATCGCTGACCGCGGACGTACAGTCCCAGGAATCCCGTTTGATGTTGGTGGCTAAAGCCTTCGCTATCTACATCGGGCTTTCTTCAGCAGCGCTATTCCTCTTGTACAAAGCCCTGGGGTCAGCGTGGGCACTACTGTCCTTTTGGTGGGTCCTTTGGGCTTTTGACGCTGTGGCTTACTTGTGGGGACGCTACTTGGGAGTAGAGAAGCTCGCTCCACATCTGAGTCCGGGGAAGAACATAGAAGGCTTTGTCGCTGGTTACATTACTGGTTTACTTGCGTCTGGGGTACTTGCTGTGTTGCTCCACAATCCTAGTCTTCTTGCATACGGCGTTATCGTGCCTATCAGTGGCATAAGCGGAGACCTTTTGGAGTCATTGGCTAAAAGGATTGTTAACGTCAAGGATTCTAGCAACTTGATTCCCTATCATGGAGGTATTTGGGATCGATTTGATAGTGCACTTATGGCCTCCATTGCCCTTTTGGTTGCCATGAGGTGGTTATGAGGATCGGGATAATTGGCGCAACGGGTTCAATCGGGCTCCAAACGTTGCAGGTAGCTGATGCCTTTCCTGAAAAGCTGAGGCCAACACTCCTAGTTGCAGGAAGGCGGACAGACTTGCTGACCTCATTGGCTGCGAAATATGGGGCGTCCGCCTATGCTGCCTCAGAAGGGGGACTCGAAAGTAGCGATTTCCGACAATCCCTCGAACAAGTTGACATGCTCGTCTATGCGGCTTCCACAGTACAGCACTTGGGGCTCTTACTGGATTTTCTTGGCCAGGGGAAACCTGTGTGCCTTTCGACTAAGGAGATTATTGTGGAGGCTTGGCCTTTTCTATCTGGGTTTGCACCACTTATAAGACCTGTAGACTCCGAACACAGTGCTCTATGGAGGTTAGGGGCGCAGGGACCGTTTGTACGCCGCTTATACGTGGTAGGATCAGGTGGCTCCTTAAGGGATTTGACCAAAGAGCAAATTGAACAAGTGGACTTGTCAAGTGTGATGAGACACCCCGTTTGGCATATGGGTGAGAAGGTGACATTCGATTCGGCTTTCCTGATTAACAAGTCTATGGAAGTGATAGAGGCTAGCCACTTGTTCAACGTATCAGCTGACCGTATAGACATAGTCATAGAACGAAGTGGCAATGTTCACGGGATAGTGGATCTCTGTGATGGTTCCAGGTTCTTGTTTGCTTCGAAGCCGTCGATGATAATACCGATAGCTTATGCTCTATTTCACCCTGAGGTTCCGAGCTTTGAAGAGCAGGATTCAGACATCTTGACGCAAACTCTTAAGCTGGAGAGCCCAGATTTTGAGCGTTTTCCATGCGCGAAGTTGGGCCACTTGTCATTAGCGTTCGGCTACACTAGTCGGATGGCTTTTTCCGTAGCTGACGAAGTGGCTTTTCACATGTTTAAACGAGGCCTACTTAAACCCTCTCAGATCTATGAGTTGCTCGAAGGCGCTATAATCACTTATCAAGACTGGGAATACCCGTCTAGTATTCAAGAGTTCTTTGCACTGCGACAAGAGATGGTGAGTCGATTCACGAGGGAGGTTCAGAAGTTTTGAGCTACGCCTACGTGTTAGTGGCACTACTAGGCATTTCTGTTCTGCTGATCGTGCATGAGCTTGGGCACTTTTGGGCAGCCAAGGGTCTGGGATATGAAGTAACTAGCTTTGGGGTGGGTTTTGGCCCTGTGGTATTCAGAAAGAAAGTCCGCGGTACGGAGTTCAGGATTGCCGTATTACCGTTTGGCGCGTATGTTGAAGTACCTGCTATGGAAAAGGAGAACGTCATACCTGCCTGGGACAAAATACGTATTGCATTCTCCGGCCCACTGTGTAACTTCGTCTTGGCCTATGTGCTAATCGTTATTGTTCTCGCCATTAATGGCGTCTTGTCTGGCCGCCTTGACAGTGTGAGCGCTTTCTTAACAATCTTCCCAAGGGGATTAGCTGAATTGTGGCGTATGATCCTTCTACTGTGGCAAGCGATTGTGCTGTTAGTGACTAGACCCAGTGGTGTGCAGGTCATGGGCATTATTGGTATAACCGCTCAGATGGCCAATTTTGCCCGTACAAGTTTGGTCACGTTCTTGTATGTGTTAGCCTTCATTAGCGCCAACCTCGGTTTTGTCAACCTTATTCCTTTTCCCGCGCTAGATGGTAGCTTGATCGTCACGGGAGTAGTTGAGGCAGCACTAAAGAAGCCCGTTCCTGCGAAATGGCTTAATGTGATAAACACCGCGGGGTTCATCATTCTCATGGGACTCATGATTTACCTATCGCTCTTAGATGTTAGGAGGTTGCTTGGGTAGCCGTGGGTATTGTGCGCCGGCAGACACGCAAAGTTGATGTGGGAAACATATCTATAGGCGGAGGCGCCACCATCTCTGTACAGACAATGATCAAGTCAGACATCAAGCATTTAGACGAAGCACTTCGCGAGTTGGACGAAGTCGTAACAGCGGGTGCCGATATCGTACGTTTCGCAGTGCCCGACCGTGAGGCCGCAAAGAATATCAAGAAACTTGTAGAATACAGCACTGTCCCACTTGTCGCTGACATTCATTTTGACCCACAACTAGCAATCACCGCTATAGAAGCTGGGGTAGCAAAGCTGAGGCTGAACCCTGGGACTATTAAGGACGCCCATGCTAGGCGCGAAGTGGTCATGCTGGCAAAGGAGCGTAAGGTGCCCATACGTATAGGGCTTAACTTCGGTAGTTTGCCCTTGGAGAGGAAGTCCCCGAGTGAAAGTCTAACTGACTTTGCGCTTCGCACCATGCGCGAGGAAGTAGATTTGCTCGAGGAACTTGGTTTTCATGACATTGTTTTGTCTATAAAGAGTTCAGACCCCATGGAGAACTTGGAGGTCAACCGGCGTCTATCTTCAGAATTCGATTATCCAATCCACTTGGGTGTGACCGAGGCAGGCCAGGACATGGAGGGGCTTGTGTATTCTGTGGCTGGAATGGCCCCACTTCTAGAGGAGGGCATTGGTGACACTATAAGGGTTTCACTGAATGGTCCAGCTGTCGATGAGGTCAAGGCTGGTAGATATCTACTCATGGCTTACGGTCTCAGTAACACTGGAGTCCACATTGTGGCGTGTCCGACCTGTGGTCGCTTGGAAGCCAAAACCTGGGATACGGTCAAAAAACTGCGTGATTTGCTTGCACGGCGAAAAGGACCGCTGCATATTGCCGTAATGGGCTGTATGGTCAACGGGCCTCAGGAAGCTGCGCGTGCTGACCTAGGTGTGGCTCTCGGTAAGAGTGGTGCTGTACTCTTTAGAAAGGGGACCGTAGTTCGCGTAATCAATGACGTTGACATGGTCTACGATGCCATTCTTGAGGAGATAAGGAGGTTGGGCGAGAATGAAAGCCAGTAACTTCTTCTTCAAAACGCTGCGCGAGGATCCTAAGGATGCTGAGGCAACATCTCACAAACTTCTGATAAGGGCTTCTTTGATCAAACAAGTGGCTTCTGGTGTATATGCGTTTATGCCTCTTGGTCATCGCGTACTTAAGAAGATTGAACAAGTAGTTCGTGAGGAAATGGACAACATCGGGGCTCAAGAAATGACCATGTCTATACTCATGCCGGGTGAAATGTGGAAGCGGACTGGTCGGTGGGACCTGTATGGCGACGAAATGTTCAAGCTTAAGGACCGCAAAGGACAGGACTTCTGTTTAGGTCCAACCCACGAGGAGCAGGTTACCACGCTGGTCTCTCAAACGGTGTCATCGTACAAGCAACTGCCACTCACTGTGTATCAGATTAACACCAAGTTTAGGGACGAACCCAGGCCCAGGTTTGGGCTCATCAGGCTGCGCGAGTTTGTAATGAAGGATGCCTACTCATTTCATGATACCGAGGACAGCTTGCGTCAGACCTACGACGACATGCGCCGCGCCTACGAACGCATCATGGAGCGGCTTGGGCTCGACTATGAAGTAGTTTCGGCTGATCCTGGGGCGATAGGTGGCAGTCTTTCTCAGGAGTTTATAGTACCTGCTCCTGTTGGTGAAAGCACTGTCTTTAAGTGTCATGCATGTGGTTATGTTGCTACCTCTGAGATTGCTGATGCCGTAGTACCGCCAGCAACTCCTGTGAGTAGGCCCGATTTGGGCAAAGTGTATACGCCCAATGTGCCTACAGTGGAAACTGTTGCCAAATACCTAGGTTTGCCTGTGGACAGAATTGCTAAGTCCATGATGGTTCTAGGTGACAGCGAACCATACTTAATTCTGCTGCGAGGGGATAGAACGCTTGACGAGGCCAAAATGAACAGGCTGTTCAAACAATGGAGGTTTATGGAGGATGCAGAGGTTGAGGCAGTCGGTGGCGTACCTGGTTTCATTGGTCCCTTCGGCCTAAGCAAGTCTGTCAAGATACTCAGGGACAAGTCCCTAGATGACATTGATTGGGTCGTGGTTGGCGCCAACGAAAGGGATTACCACATTACTGGTGTATCGGTGTCGGACCTAAGCACTTACGAACGGGTAAGTGTAAGCGCAGTTGAGGATGGTGATTATTGCCCACGATGCGGGTCACCGCTGGCCAGTTTCGTTGGTTTGGAGGTTGGCCACATCTTCAGGCTGGGCACGAGGTATTCAGAGCCATTGGACGCCACGTATCTGGACAAGGATGGTAATCGCAAACCTTTCATTATGGGTTGTTACGGGATTGGAGTAACACGCCTTGTGAGCGCAATCATTGAACAGTACCATGATGAGTACGGCATAAAGTGGCCTTGGTCAGTTGCTCCCTTCCACGTAGTCGTCATCCCTATCGGGGATGCTTTGGCAAGGGCTGAGGCTATTTACGGTCATCTGAAAGGTGCCGGTTTTGATGTTCTTTTGGATGACAGAGATGAAAGGCCAGGTGTCAAGTTCATGGATGCTGATTTGGTAGGTTTCCCCGTTCGAGTTGTCGTAAGCCAAAAGAATCCGCAAACTGTGGAGCTCAAATTCAGGAGAACGGGCGCTACTCTGCATGTGACTGATAACGAAGTTGTCGAAGCGATCAGCGCGGAGGTTCCAAGACTTTGAGCCTAAGTGACGTGCTAATCGTTATACCTGCCTTCAATGAGGAGCGGAACCTGCACAGGGTGCTTGGCCCCCTGAGCTGCTTGCACGTACCTGTGCTGGTGGTCGATGACGGCAGTAGCGACAGAACATCGTGGGTAGCTGCGCATCACGGTGCAATAGTCATGATAGTTCCTGAAAACGCAGGAAAAGCAGAAGCTGTGAAGCAGGGATTGCGCTTCCCCGTGTCTAAGATAGTTCTGCTTGACGCAGATTTGCTGGGCTTTACCTGCGAACATGCTAGGCTCTTGCTTAAATGGACCCGTGAGATCGATGTGGCAAGGTTGCTTCTCAAAGGAGGAAGGCTTTCGACGACTTGGGCTCACTTGATAAGCCCAGCACTAGCTGGTCAGCGAATAATCCCTAAAGCGTTGCTCGAAGAGTTCTTCAATTCTGAAAAGGTAGAGGGCTTTCAGCTAGAGGTAGCCCTAGAGGATTTCTTGAAAATGAAGAACGTCCCTGTAAAAGAACTGGTACTTGAAGGGGTCGGACAGGTCATGAAAGAGGAGAAGCGGGGGCTTGTAAAAGGCTTTCTAGCCCGATTGAAAATGTACACCGACATAATATCGTACAAAGTAAAAAAGGGGCCCTAGGGCCCCTTTTTCCTTACGTAGCTACTCTCTGGGTTCAATAATAAACTTGATCGCGGTTCTGTCCTCGTCGCCGATCTTAACATCGGTGAAACCAGGGATGCAAACAATGTCGATTCCGTTGGGCGCAAGGAATCCCCTTGCAATAGCAATTGCTTTCACGGCTTGGTTTACCGCACCTGCTCCGATCGCTTGAAGCTCTGCTTCTCCGTGCTTTCTGATTACTTCCGCCAGTGCGCCAGCAGCCTTCTTCGGGTCAGTCTTCGCAGAAATCTTCAGTACCTCCATGCTAGAACCCTCCTTGTACGTAAAGTTACATATAATTATACAACGCTGTTTGCGTTCCTGGCAGTCACTTGGCTCGTCTTTGTCGGTGGGCTTGCACTGACCACCAGGGTTCGTCCCACATCTCGGCGGCAAAACGCTTCCAGGGGGCTGGAACCAAGACCGCCATTGCTCCTAGAACAGTGCCAGCTAGCACTCCTAGGACCCCGAACACATGTGCACAAATCCAAACTGCCAACGCGCATGAGAGGACCACTTGCACGGGTCGGGTTACGTTCAACTTCATCAGGCGTTTGGACAGAACATAGCCAACAGCGAATATGGCCAAGAAGCCTGTAACGGCCGGTAAAGCAAGCCCGTACTTCAAGTCATAGGCTTCCAGCAATATCGCCAGCAATAGCAACCAGTATGCTTTCGACAATGTAGTCGGAGCTCCGTCCGGTGACGCATAGAATTGAACTATAGCGCCCCAGAAGAACCATGCAGCATACGATGTTAGAATTACTACCAGCACCGCAGATATCACGTTCATGAGACACATTATATCTGAGGAGTGATGCTTGTGAGAGTGGGTTGGGATGTTTCACACTTGGAGTTTACGATAACTGATTACTATTACTTTGGCAAGCTCCAGAGGTTCCTGTCCAAAGCTGGCCTTCAGGTCGCAGAAGTGCCAGAGTTTACGCAGTTGGTTGATTACGACGTCATTGTGTTTAACTACCCCGAACAGCCATTCACTGACGAGGAAATCGGGTTAATCAGGCATTGGGTGCATGACGGTAAGTCTGTCATTTTTGCTGGCTATTACAAAGACGAAGATCACGTTGGAACAAATATCAACCAGGTGGCTCATAAGTTTGGATTGAGCCTAGACTTGGCGGACAAACAGGATCCTACGTCCGACGATCCATACTACTTCAACGTAGTCACCAAGGGCGGATTGCGAGGCGTGTTTCCTTGCAGTGACACAGTCTCTGGTGGCGAACCAGTAGGTATGAGCTCCGTGGGACCCGTGATATCTGAGGTGCGCTTTGGGAAAGGGCGCTTCGTACTATTGGGTAGCTGCGTATTTTGGGATTCGTTTAGCCTCTACCTGAAGGACAACGCTGAGATAGCTCTCAGGCTTCTGACCGATAAAGACCTATAGAACGCTTAGTATCGCCTTATGACTGCTACAACCTTTCCTACTATGGTAGTGTCGTCCGAGACGGGTATGGGACTGTATTTGGGGCTACAGGGTTCAAGCCACCATTGTTGATTCTCGTCTTTAACTAGTCTCTTGACAGTTGCCATGTCCTCAACCAAAGCCACAACTATATCTCCGTGGGTCCAGGCCATCGCTGGACTTACGATTATGATGTCGCCTTCGAATATACCAGCGTTCTCCATAGAATCGCCCTTGACCCTCAGTGCGAAAGCATTTGAATCAGGCATCAAGTGGTCGAACTGCAGGTAGCCCTCTATATCCTCTACAGCTATGGTCTTTAGGCCAGCAGTTACACGACCTAGTATTGGAAAGCCTGTAGCTACCATGATGGACTATGGCTTCTCGACCTTTTCAAGTAGCCCTTTTTCTGTAAAGCCTCCAGATGTTTTGCAATACCTCTTGGCGATTTGATCCCCAGCATTGTACACAGTTCCCTAACTGTGGGTGGATAGTGATTGGTCGCAGTGAACTGCCTAATGGCGTCAAGAACCTCTTTTTGCCTAGGCGTAAGTCCCTTCATACACAATAGTATACCACCTGTGTCCGCAAAGCCACTGGCATAGTCCGTTCCCACATGTATAATAGAAAGCAGTGGGGGCGTGGCGAAATGGCAGACGCAGCGGACTTAAAATCCGCTGGGCTAGCGCCCGTGTGGGTTCGACTCCCACCGCCCCCACCAATGAAAGGCAAGATTCCTTTGTCTGACCTTGCAGGGCTTCTAGGTGCGTACTCTGGAGCTCACCGAGACGAAGTAATCCTGGGCGCTTCAGCGCTCAACGACAGCGCAGTTGTGCACATAGATGGCGCTTTGGTGGTTAGCACGGACCCCATAACGGGCGCCGAGGATTATGTTAGTGAGCTTTCAGTGTACGTTAATGCCAACGATGTGCGCGTTTCGGGTGGGGAGCCGGTGGCGTACTTGGCTACCCTTCTGCTGCCCGAAGATTATCCGCTGAAGAACGTGGAAAGCCTTTTTGCTGGGTTTGACGAGGGCCTTAGGTTGGAAGGTGCTCAATTGATTGGTGGCCACACTGAGTTCACCAGCTCTGTAAATTGGCCTGTGGTCGTTGGCACCATGTTTGGTAGGAGGATACGTGAGTTTAGCAAAGACCTGTTTGCTGAGGGACAGCAAGTTGTTTTGGCCGGCGAGTTGGGTTTAGAGGGTAGGATGATTCTCACCAACACCTATAGAGAGAACATTAAGCGCATATCGATCAAGCACATCATGGAAACAGTCGTTGGAGATCCTGGAGTGGTTTTTGCTCATGATCTCACTGAGGGCGGGTTGGTGAGTGGTTTGTGGGAGCTGCTAAGGGGAACAAGGTTTTCCATTGATGCAATCGTGCCTCCCGATGCTGTGAGCCCAGAACTGGCAATGCTCGCTACCCGTAGGTCTTTTAACCCCTACAAACTCCTTTCTTCGGGAGCAGTGCTGCTGGTATGTTCAGAAGCCGATCGTGTGGTTGGCTTGTTGCACTCACAGGGTATCCATGCGTACATACTAGGGAGTCTTAAGCGCGGTGGGACCTCGTATCTCAACGGGGTGGCGTTGGAATCCTTAGATCCTGAAGGACCTGACGCGCTTTGGCTGCTTTGACTTAACTCGGCAAGAATGGTCATGTCTATGAGGCTTTATCCTACGAGCATTTGTGATATACTATTTTAGTAACTCATTCACAATGACAATAGGAGGTTCGAAAGATGGCTAACACAATCTCGGCGAAGAGGCGAACAAGACTTACTAGAAAGGAAACAGCTTACAACAGGTATTGGAGAACAACCATGAAGACCTTCATACGTAAGGCCAAGAAGGCCATAGAGGCGGGCGACATGGAGGCTGCTGCTGAGGCAGTCAAGAAGGCGCAAAGCGTCATAGATAAGGTGGCAGTTAAGGGTGTCATTCACAAGAACGAGGCAGCTCGCCGTAAGTCCAGGCTTATGGAGATGTTGCACAAAACCGCCCAAGAATCCATGTAGCCATATATAATGTAATTAGCCTTTTGCAAAGGAGGTCTGAGCATGGCTGTCAAGGTGGATAAGGACCTTTGCATCGCTTGCGGCGTTTGCATGGCATTGTGCCCCGATGTGTTTGCTGCCGGCGCTGACGGAAAGAGTGAAGTAATCCCTGGCTCCGACGAGAGTCTTCCCTGCGTTCAGGAATCAATTGACTCTTGCCCCACAGGGGCAATCAGCAAGGAGTGAGGCTCTGCCTCGCTCCTTTTTTTGATTAGACATGGTTTTGTCTGATAAGACCATTAAGAAGCTGCTTTCCGAAGGTGTTCTTAGTGTTGAGCCTTTGGATTGGTCACAGATTCAACCAGCGTCACTTGACCTTCGTTTGGGGAGAACGTTTTTAGTAGTTGAGGGGACTAGTTGTGCGTTTGTAGATCCTCGTCGCAGAGATACGCTCAAGTACCGCCAGATTGAGTGCGCTGACGACGAGCCTCTCATACTTCAGCCTGGCTTGTTCCTCTTGGGGACTACCATCGAAAGGGTGAGGCTGCCTCAAAACATAGTGGCTCGCGTGGAAGGTCGGTCTTCGCTTGGAAGAATGGGGATTCTGATACACGCGACGGCTGGATATGTGGATCCCGGGTTCGAAGGTAATATAACGCTTGAGATATCCAACGTGAACCACGTACCGGTGGCCGTGTATCCTGGAATGCGGATATGCCAGATCAGTTTCGAATTGTTAGACCAGCCATGCGAGGTCTCATACGGCGTTAAGGGGAAGTACCAAGGTCAACAGGGGCCTACTGGATCAAGGATCTACACTGAATTCTCGCAGGAGGGATAAGAGTTGCTGAGCGCGGTCGTATTAGCTGGAGGTGTTGGCAAGCGTTTCAAATCAAGAGTACCCAAAGTGATGCATTTGCTTGGTGAGAAGCCCATGTTAATGCACGTAATTGACAACTTGCGTGCCGCAGGAGTTGAAGACATAGTAGTGGTGGCTTCTCCCCAAATAGTCAGTTACTTGCCTTCGGGTGTGAAAGTCGCAGTCCAAGAACAGCCGCTTGGAACTGCCCACGCACTAAAAGTGGGTGCCGACCAAGCTGCAGGCGGTGAACTCATAGTTACGAGCGGTGACATGCCGCTAATAAAGGCTGAAACGTACAGAATGATAGCTCAAAGGCCAGAAGAGAGATTGGTTTTGGTAACGCGTTTCCCCTTCGATAGTGATTTTGGAAGGGTACGTTTTATGGAAGGGCGCTTGCGGCGCATAGTCGAAGCCAGTGACCTTCAAAATGGCGATGAGCAGAATCCGTTTGTGAACACGGGTGTCTATAAGTTGCATAAGTCCGACGTAGAGGAGTTTTATCCAAGAATAGGAAACAACAATGCAAAGGGCGAATACTATCTGACCGACCTTCTAAACGTCTTAGCAGAGTGCTGCGGTGTGGCCGTCATGGTGGACCCGGTTTGGGAGCAGTACATCGGTGTTAACACAAGAAAGGATCTAGCGAAGGCGTACTCTATTTATAGGAGATGGCTGCTAGACAGAATCATGGAAGTATCGACAGTCATGGACCCTGAAACAACGTACGTGGGTGAGAACGTGGTTGTTGGACAAGATACTGTGATTCTGCCCAACACGTTCTTGCTGGGGACCACTGTGGTCGGAGAAGGTTGCGAAATAGGGCCAAACGCGTGGATCAAAGATAGTTTCATCGGAGATAACGTTCATGTGTACTACTCCGTAGTAGAGGGGGCGCACATAGGCCGCGATGTGATAGTAGGGCCTTTCGCTCGATTAAGACCCGGAACGAGGTTAGCTGATAAAGTCAGAATTGGCAATTTTGTGGAAGTCAAGAACAGCAGCTTGGGCGAGGGGACAAAAGCAAACCACCTTTCTTACATAGGCGACGCTCAAGTGGGTGCAGAAGTGAACATAGGAGCAGGTACGATTACTTGTAATTATGATGGTTACGACAAGAACAGAACGGTCATAGGAAACCGTGTATTCATAGGTTCGGACACGATCTTGGTTGCACCAGTTGAGCTAGAGGATGAGTCTTTTACGGCCGCCGGTTCTGTGATAACGGAACGGGTGCCCAAGTTCGCTCTGGGTATTGGCAGAGCTAGGCAAGTCAACAAAGAGGGTTGGGTGTTAGAGTATAGAAGAAAGAAGGAGATGAAGTGAAATGGGTGTTGATGCCAGACCAATGGCGATCATCTCGGGAACGGCGAACCGGCCCCTGTCCGAGAAAATTGCTGCAGAGCTTGGTACCCATCTACTGCCTGTAGACATCTACAAGTTCAAGGACAAAGAAACTGGTGTGTTGATAAGGGAGTCAGTTAGGGGCTCAGAAGTGTTCGTTGTTCAACCCACATCTCCTCCTGTGAATGACAACCTAATGGAACTTCTGATAATGTTGGATGCGTTACGACGCGCCTCCGCAGCCGAAATTACTGTCATAGTGCCATACTACGGTTACGGGAGACAAGACCGTAAGAGCAGACCACGCGAACCAATTACAGCTAGGTTAGTTGCAGAGCTCCTGGAGGCAGCGGGCGCTGATCGGGTGGTGGCGGTTGACCTACACGTGCCGCAAATACAAGGGTTCTTTCGTGTTCCCGTGGATAATTTGACTGCTATGCCGCTGTTCGCTGACTATATAAAGCGCGAGAAGCCTGATCTAAGCGATACTGTCGTTGCTTCTCCTGACGTCGGAGGGGTGGTTAGAGCAAACTCGTTGGCTCTCAGACTCGATAACAGGCCTCTAGTTATCTGTGACAAGCGCAGAACGGGGCCCAATGTGGCAGAAATTGTCCACGTAATCGGCGACGTAGAAGACAAGGATGTTCTCTTGGTGGACGACATAATAGACACGGGCGGCTCCTTGATAAAGGCTGCAGATGCTTTTAAACAGCGAGGCGCAAAGAGGATCTGGGCATTAGCGACCCACGGGCTATTCAGTGGCAATGCTATAGAGGCTTTGGAACGGTCTGTCATAGAAAGAGTTGTAGTTACTGATACGGTGAGAAGCGAGTACGCTAGTGAAAAGGTTAAAATAGTAAGCGTTGCTCGCCTCATTGCAGAGGCGATAAAGAGGATAAGGGCCAATCAAAGCATTTCGGTGCTATTTGACTAAGTGAGGGGTGATTAGAAATGGCATTAGAGGCTATCAAGCGTTTGGAAAAAGGTACTAGGGTAGCAAGAAGAGCAAGAAGAAACGGTTTAGTCCCTGCCGTTCTGTACGGCAAGGGTGTTGACCCAGTCTGTCTGTACGTCAGTCTTAAGGAGCTCAGGCAGGAGCATTTCAATGTCGGACATGTCCTCGACCTTGCAATTCAGGGGTCGTTGGTAAAAGCAATAATCAAGGATGTTCAAATTGAGCCTGCCACCGGTGCAGTGTTGCATCTCGATTTCCAAGCTCTGAGTGCGGGCTCTACTGTTACGGTGACCGTCCCAGTAGTCATAACAGGCGAACCAGTAGGCGTGAAGAAGGGCGGCATTTTGGAGTTCATAACTCGAGAGGTTGAGTTGGAAATACCATCTGACCGCCTGTTTGAGCAGATTGTGGTAGATGTGTCCAATCTTGACCTTGGCGACATTATTCACGTAAGAGACTTGCCCATACCTGAAGGCGTCAAAGTCTTAGAAGATCCAGATGAAGTAGTGGTTACCATTGCTGAACAAGAGGTAGAGGAAGTTGCAGCTGAAGCCGAAACGGTGTCTGAGCCTGAGGTTATAAGCAAGGGCAAGAAAGAAGAAGAGGAATAACAACACCTTAATGCTAGTTGTTGGGCTTGGCAATCCTGGCCAAGAATACGTAGGTACACGCCACAACGTAGGATGGTGGGTTCTCGACCTACTTAGGTCGAGAACCCCTGGCCTAGAACTTCGCGTCAGGTGTTTTAGCCGCGTATATGTGCTGAATGGTGTCGCCACATTGGCATATCCCCACACATACATGAACCTCAGCGGGAAGGCGGTCGCCTGCTTGTACAAGCCTAATACAGATTTAGTAGTCATACACGATGACTTAGATCTGCCTGTGGGTAGGGCTAGAGTACGGTTTGGCGGGTCTAGTGGTGGCCATAGGGGCGTCGCGTCCATAATCGACCATTTGGGGACTGATGCTTTTTGGCGCGTTAAGGTGGGCATAGGAAAACCTGAGCGTAAGGAGGAGACTGCCGATTACGTGCTGACATCCCCAGCAGGTATGGAGAAAGAGATGCTCCTTAAAGTTGTTGAATTTGTCTCGTCAGAGCTCGTTTCGCTGATTGAAACGAGGAATTTCATGACTTTCCAACAGAGAATCAATAGTTTTAGGTTAAATGAAAATAGTTAGTCAGGATCCTCTGCTGCACTTTGCTGTCTACGCCCACCAACTATCGGGCGATGCGACGGTCATCGTGCCTGAGGCTGAAAAGAATGCCCTCATAGACTATTTCTTAGTTCTTTACGCAGAATCTCCTGCTAGCGTATTCGATGCCACTGAATTGGCAGAACCAACAGAACGCCCTATAGGTGAACCGCTAAAGGTAGAGAGTGGCCTAAGTCTGCAGACTATCCTGGCGTTTTTGGAACGGAATCATTACGAGAGAACTGCCTACTGTCGGCAGAAATATCAATGGTCGCAACGAGGGTTCGTCCTGGACATATATAGCGATAACCTTTACAGGTTTGAGCTGGGGCCCGAAGATACAGTCGAAAGCATACGGCTTGTGGACCCCGAAACACAGATGAGCAGGGGGCGGCTTGTAGAAGCCGTGCTATGGCCCAAGTTCGAAACGGTGTTGCCTTTAAACACCATAGGCAGAGCAGTGCTTTACGATGTCGCCCGGGTATCGCGAGAGTTAGAGTCCAAGGGTGCGCAACTATCTTGTGCCGTGGAGGAGTACCGAGTCGAAGCGGCTGAGTCCTTCCTAGAACCGACCCACATTTCACTGAAGGACCTCGCCGTACGTGGACAGAAGACGATCCTTGTGACAGAATTTCCTGAGGTGTTTGCCCGGCGACTCGGCTGGCCAATAGTCGAGTCTATTCACCAGGGAGTCGTTAATGGCATTCCGAAATTCGTAGTTCAGGGTCGAGTACGGGCACCCTTCAGGATTAACGATTATGACGTTTTCGTTGACAAGGAAAGCATTAGTTGGAGTTCCTCAAGCTCAAGGTCGCCCGTCCTTGTGTGGAATGAGCTGAGAAAAGGTGATCCAGTGCTTCATACCGATAGAGGGATTGGCATCTATAATGGGCTCACCGATCTTGGTGGCAAGACGTACTTCGAGGTACTGTACAGGGATGGACGTGTACTTGTTCCTTTAGAGAGAAGTCAAAAGTTGTTCAGGGTACCCAAGACACTATCCATAGATGCTTTGGATCCGGCGCGATGGAGACAACGCAAGAAGGCCCTTTCAGAAAGGAGCTTGAGAATCAGAACCTTTCTTGAGCAGAGGTTTAGGGCAAGGAAACAGTTGACGGCACCCATCATAACGAGCGATCCAGAGATTGAGTCAGCTTTTGCTCACAGTTTTCCTTATCAGGAAACCGCAGATCAGCTCGCAGCCTTAAGGGATCTAAGCCGTTGGCTGGAGCTCCCCAATCCTGAGGAGGCACTGATAATAGGGGAATCAGGCGTAGGGAAAACAGAAGTAATAATGAGGCTTGCTGTAAAGGTCGCATCCGCGGGCTTTAAGGCCGTAATAGTTGTCCCGACGAGGGTTCTCGTTGATCAATACATGGCAGCTTATGCAGAACGCGTTTCCGCAGCGGGGCTCTTTTTGGGCGATGACCCTAGGACCGATTACGATATCTTGGTTGGGACTCACCGTGTCCTTAAGGAAGGCACGTATGACGATCGTTTGGCCTTGGTTATATACGATGAAGAGCAGAAATTCGGCGTCTCACACAAGACCTGGTTCCAGGAGCGGTATCCTTGGATAAGGGTAATCTACAGTAGTGCAACCCCCATCCCTAGGACTTTCTTCTTAGCGCGCAAGGGTTACATTTCGCTCGTCAGAATGCACGAGTTGCCCTACGGCAGGCAACGTGTGAAGGTCTTTGCTGATCAGTACGACGAGGCGTTAGTAAAGAGGCTTGTGGCGGCGGAACTGGGACGGGGCGGCCTCGTGCTTTACGTTCACCCTACTGTCAGGGGCATAGACCACAGAGCGATGGAACTGCAGAACAGTTTTCCCGATGCAAGGGTAGAGGTACTACATGCCCAAATGACCGACAAGGACATAACGGACACCTTCAAGATGGTGCAAAAAGGCGAGATTCAAATCTTGGTGGCAACTACTATCCTTGAAGCTGGAGTCGACATTCCAATAGCCAACACGTTGATAGTGGAAGATGCAACGCACCTGGGTGTTTCGCAAATGTATCAGCTCAAAGGGAGGGTTGGAAGAGGAGGCTCTAGAGCTTACGCTTGGTTCCTTTACCCGAAGGGCACTGCCCCTTCTACTGTAAAAAGACTTCATGACACAGTGAGGTTGTTAAATGTTTCAGATACGCTAGCGCTGGCTGAGTTGGACGTCCATTACAGGGGCATAGGCGAGATATTTGGTTTGCGTCAGCACGGTGTCCTCAAGAATGAAGAAGTCTTTGCCGTTGACGCGTTGCTTGAGGAGTCGTACAAGGAAGAGGAGACCGTTATAGAGAACTTTCCTTATACCATGGAGGTTCCTGAGTGGTTCATGCCTGAGCCCGAGAGGGGAACTTTCATTAAGTCCGTACTTGATGCAGAGAACGAAAAGGAGTTGCTGTCCTTGTTCCTGTTTGCTAGAGACAGCAGCGGGCGAGTACCCTCTGAAGTCAAGGCGCTCTTTGCGTACGCGCTACTAAGAATCCTTGGCAGTAAGAAAGGTATGTCAGTGATAAAATTCACACCAAAGGGAGCGCAATTGAAGAGCGTCAACAACGAACTGTTTGAAGTTCATGGGCAAGGCTGGCCTCAGATATCGGCACTATACGCGTATTTAGGAGGAACAGAGGAATGGTCAGAAATCCTAAGGGAATGAGAGACCTCTTACCACCTGAGACTCCAAGATGGAGGAGGCTTGAGGTTGCGTTATCATATGCTGCATTACTCTATGGTTATGCTGAAATCAGAACGCCAATTTTGGAGTTTGCAGAGTTGTTCCGGAAGGGGTTGGGAGACGAAAGTGACGTCGCCCTCAAAGAGATGTACGAATTTGAGGACAAGGGCGGTGACAGGCTCGCTTTGCGACCTGAAGGCACTGCGCCTGTGGCTAGGTCTGTTATACAACACCACTTACACGAGCAGGGCCTAGTCAGACTGTACTACCTGGGGCCAATGTTTAGGCGCGAAAAGCCCCAGGCGGATCGGTACAGACAATTCCATCAATTCGGAATCGAACTCTTCGGCGTCCAGCAGCCGTACGGTGAGATCGAAGTGTTGTTGCTACTCAAGAGGATATCAAACCTCCTCAGTCTTGGTCTTAAATTGAAGCTCAATTCTCTTGGGTGCAGTGAATGCAGGCCCCAATATATGGAGAGTCTTAGGCAATACGTTGAGTCAGTACTTACTGAGGATCCTGAGAGGGAACGTTTTCTTAGAAACCCTCTCAAACTACTTGACTCGAAGAGGCCAGATCTCACGGAAGTCAAGCGGAACGCGCCAAGAATACATGAGTACTTATGCAACGATTGCAAGGAACACTTCAATACCGCAATTTCGTTAGCGGAGCATCTTGGTGTATCTCTTGAACTTGACCACGAGCTTGCTCGCGGTTTTGACTACTATACGAGAACGGTATTCGAAGGGTTTGCTGTCGAAGGTGGTGCAGCAGTGGTCGGCGGTGGACGTTACGATCACTTGGTTGCATACTATGGTGGTCCGGATGTGCCAGGGATTGGGTTTGCCATAGGATTGGAAAGGCTGTTGGGGGCATTACAGGAGGTCCCACTGACTGCGGTTGAGCCGCGCGACTCGTACTTCTTAGTAACGACGGGACCAGAACTGTTTGTCAGCGCTATGGCTTTCGCTGAAAGGCTTCGTGACAAAGGTATTGCTGTTGCTTTAGATCTGCGGCAAGGGAAGATTCATAAACAGATGCGACTTGCTGATCGTTTGGGATATCAAAAGGTGCTCATAATGGGCGAAGACGAGGCTCAGCGAGATGAAGTTACCCTCAGGGATATGGTCAGCGGTGAGCAGTTGAGAATCAAGCAGGAGGTGCTTCTTGGTGAATAGATCGTACGTGGGAGATTTGAGAAGTCTTCCCTTCAATTCCCCAGTGCGGATTTGCGGGTGGGTCCAATATGTAAGAGACTTCGGGCGAGTTGTTTTTGTCGTCGTAAAGGATAGAACAGGCATTGTGCAAACCTATGTAAGCCAGGATGATACGGCTTTATTGGCTGAGGCTAAGCGTCTGTCGCCCGATGACGTCATCTGCGTTGATGGAATTCTCCGAGAACGTCCTGAGGATATGAAGAAGCCCGATGTGGAGAATGGCGACATAGAAATAGAGGCAAAGCAGATCAATGTTCTGAACAGGTGTTCACCTCTACCTTATGATGTGAACGGTGACCCCAGTGACATCACACGCTTGAAGTACAGGTACATCGACATAAGGCACAGTGGCGTTCTTCGCAATCTACAGATAAGAAGCCGAGCCTCAATGGCGATCAGAAACTACCTTGCTGCTCATGGGTTCGTGGAAGTGGAAACACCGTATTTGACAAAGTACACTCCAGGAGGAGCGCGCAACTTCGTCGTACCAGTAAGGCAACAACCAGGCAAGTTTTACGCTTTAGCTGAGAGTCCGCAGATCTTCAAGCAAATACTTATGATCTCTGGATTGGACAAGTACTTTCAGTTTGCTAGATGCTTTAGGGACGAAGACCTACGCGCAGACCGACAACCAGAATTCACCCAGGTAGACTTAGAGGCTTCCTTCATCGATGAGGAATACATCTACGGGCTTATTGAGGGTTTGATGAAGCAGTTGTTTATGGAGGTGCTTGGTGTAGAGATCGTAACGCCGTTTCCCAGGCTTACCTACGACGAAGCCATGAGTTTGTACGGAACGGACAAACCCGATCTGCGTTTTGAGTTACCTATTATTGATTTCAGCGAAAACTTCAAGTCGAGTCGGTTCAACGCTTTTAAGAGTGTCGTGGAGTCCGAGGGATTCGTCAAGGGCTTGTATTGGAGCGAGCCTTTGGATCGTGGTGCGTTGAAGGCGCTGGAGCAGGCCTCGACGGGGAGCGGCCAGAAATTCCTATTCATAAGTAAGGCAGAAGAATCATTTCTGACCAACGGGCCCAAGTCTGTATTGGTGGAAGAGTCGTGGCTTCAGCTCGGGACTTACGTTCTTGTGGCAGGCGACTCCGAACGAGCCTTGCAGTTTTTGGGTGAGTTGCGCTTAGCACTTGCAAAACACATAGGGCTTATCCCTGAAGGGCGGTACGCTTTTGTTTGGGTTACTGAGAGACCTATGTTCGAAGTTGGAGAGGACGGTAATTTGCAAGCGGCACACCATCCTTTTACGATGCCCAACGTCACTTCCCCTGAAGAGGTCTTGGAGAATCCGCTGAAACTTAGGGCACGAGCATATGACATTGTTCTCAATGGTGTCGAGGTCGGCGGTGGGAGCATAAGAATACACAGACCTGAGATCCAAGAGGCGGTATTCCGAGTGCTCGGTTTAAGTGATGAGGAAATAGAAGAGAGGTTCGGTTTCTTCCTGAATGCATTGAGCCTTGGTGCTCCTCCACACGGCGGTATTGCCCTTGGTTTTGACAGACTTGCCATGATCTTGGCAGGTGCAGATAGCCTAAGGGAGGTCATTGCCTTTCCTAAGACTAAGTCGGGGCTTTGCCCGTTGACGGGCGCTCCGAGTGAGTTGTTCAGAAACCAGAAAGAAGAGTTGTTGCCTGTTTTCAAGGCTGCTATGGAGGGCGGTGAGTAGTGTGCGAGTGGAATTAAGTCTGCCCTGCAGCGATGAATACTACAAGATCCTTGAGAAGTTCGTAGCCGGGTTAGGGCAAGTGTGGGACCTCAGCCTTGACCAGTTTTTCGAGTTGTCACTTGTCGTAATGAAGGCTTTTGAGGGCGCATCGCGTACTGAAGGCGAAGGCCATTTCAAGGTCGTAGTCGCTAAGGAACCATGTGGTCAGTTGAACCTTGAAATCACCACGGAGAAGTGTGTCGACCCTGAACTATACCGCATGTTTGTGCTCCCCTACGTGACCGAAGAGCTCCTGAAGTGGAGGCATGTGGTAGTACGTTTATGAATGAGCGCGACAGAAGGTTGGGGCGTCAGCTACTTGAGAAGTACGCTAGGACGCGGGATCCGAGGATCAGAGATGCACTGTTTGTTCTTTACAGACCTTTGGCTGACAGCGTGGTTTACAGGTTCGCGCCTTATCAATTAGACCGTGAAGACCTCAAGCAAGAGGCGTACCGCGCTCTTGTGGATGCGATAGAGCGGTTCAATCCTGATTTTGGCACGCTTTTCGAAACCTTTGCAGTGCCTACAATTTTGGGTAACCTGAAGCGGTACCTCAGGGACCATGGTTGGGCTGTCAACGTGCCACGGAGCTTAGTGGACCTTGCTTACCAGGTACAGAAGCGATTGCCCGAGCTGAGAGAGAAACTGGGACGTGATCCTTCGATCAAAGAAATAGCTGCGGAGCTCGGTGTACAAGAGGATGACCTAGCTGAAGTCTTGGCAGTTATGGCTGCTAAGAATACTTCTAGTATCGACAGGGAGATTAGCTCGGATAGTGACACTACAGGGGAAGAGCTCATTGGGCTACTACAAGAGCGTAATTTGGAAGACGAAGCATTACTTGAAATATCTATTGATCAGCTTCCCGAACCCGAGAAGTTTATCATCAGGAAGAGGCTAGACGGTTTGTCCCAAAGCGAGATAGCAAAACTCTTGAACATTTCCCAAGCACAGGTCTCCAGATTTGAGAGGCGAGCGGTGGAACGCTTGAAGGAGGCAATCCGTGGATAAGAGAGAACTCATGAGAATCATCTACGTGGCGGAGGCAGCTCTGGTGTTGATGGCCTTGGCTGCCTACATCGTCGTACGGAACCTCAGCGTGTTGTCAGCGGTTCTCAAGTTTGCTGCCTGGCTGGTTTTTCTTGTCTATGTGATTGAGGCAGTTACTAGCTTGATCAAGGTACCCAGGAAGTGGGCAGGGTTAGTGGGATTGCTCCTCATAATTACTGTGTTCATCGGTTTGGCGAGTACGGTGTACAGTTTACTCCAGGGTGTCGCGCCGCTGGTGGTGCAGGCCGTCCAGAGGTTGGTAAGTGAATGGCCTGACATTATGGAATGGGTACAACGGTGGACAAGAGCAAATCCTTGGCTTGGTAGTGTCCTGACTAGCGTTTTAGTCGAGGCGCAATCTTGGTTTACAGTGGACAACGTAACAAATGTCATGCTAAGGGTCATGGTTTTTCTCAGGAACTCGGGCGGCAACATGTTGCTCATACTTGGATCATTGGTTTTGGCCGCTTTGATCACGCCCTACAAAGATACGGCCATTGTCCGTCTTGAAAAGAAGATTCCAAAGGCCATGCCCGGGGAATTTGATCGGATCATGAATCAATACGCCATTCAACGTATAGTGAGCGCAGTCTCGCTGGCCGTAATACTATTCCTTGGCAACCTTCTCATACTCAGAGACCCAGTGGTTGCTTTGGGTTTAGCAAGCCTCGCATTTGTGCTCGATTTTGTTCCCTACTTAGGCCCGTTTGTAGCCTTTATGATCAATGGTGCTGTTGTCTTGGTTATGGGGTTTGGGTGGGCTCGGTTACTCTTCAGTTTGGTCATGTTCATTATCGGACAGGGCGTTGAGCAATTAGTTGCAGCGTCATTGGCAAGCATACAGTTTTCCATACCTTTGCTGCTGGCGTTGTTGATCGTACTTCTAGGCGGTTCAGTAGCTGGCGTGCCTGGATTGATTCTTGGTGTACCCGTTTCCGTGTATGTGATAAAACTCGTGAGATCTTGGTCCCATGATAGTGGCCATTGACTATGGAGTCCGGCGTATAGGCATTGCCAAGACAGACCCTACAGAAACGTGGGCTTTCGAGCACTGCGTACTGCAGGGTCGTGATTTGCTGGCGCAGCTTAAAGAAGAACTTCTGAAACTTCAACCAGACCTGGTGGTAATGGGGTTGCCCAAGAACATGGATGGGACTGAAGGAGAAATGGCCAGCTTAGTACGCGACGTTGCCAAGGATCTCGAAAGTAGCGGATTTAAGGTTGTATTGTGGGATGAGCGGCTGACGTCGAAGTTGGCACAGCGCTTGGACTCGCGGCCCCTTCGAAAAGCCATTGCAGATAAGGGCGCAATAGACGTTAGATCTGCTGTGTTAATATTAGATGAGTATTTAAGAATGAGGAGGAATACGAATGAGTCACAACCATGAACACGAGCACGAGCACGAGGAAATCGAAGAAGTAGTAATCACCTTGACTGGCGAAGATGGAAACGAACACGAATACGCTTTAATCGAAGAACTCGAAGTGGAGGGAAAAGTATACGGTGTTTTTGCCCCCGTTGAGGAAGAGGGAGACCTTCTGGTCTTTAGGATAGAGGAAGACCAGCTTTTTGAGATTGAATCCGACGAGGAGTTTGAAAAGGTTAGACAGGCTTGGGAAGAACTGCTTAGCGAAGAACAAGACGAAGAAGAATGACGTGGGCAGATAATCGTCCCGCCCATGTACGAGATTAGGTTAAGACTTAAGAAACGCGACGTAGGCGTTGTTCAGTCCATGATCGAGGGCTTGGACAACGCCTATTCTATGATGGGTACGCACAGCGAGCGTGACGGTGTTTACGTGATGCGGCTTCAAGCCAGCTCGTTTATGTTCAGGGAGCTGGTGTCCCTGTTGGCAGATTTGATGGTCATGGGCCACGTACTCAGCGTGAGCCTTCTGCCGTGGGAAGATAAGAACTGACGGTGTGCCTCCCTTGAGCATACCCACCTCTGTATCGGAATATGGCGCCTTAGCTCTCGACCACGGAGCTACCGATCTTCATTTCATGCCTGAGCGAGATCGGGTCAAGGTATATGCGCGTGCCGCGACGCGGCTCAAGTTGCTGCACCACATAAGCCAGGACCAGTATTACCGTATCCTGAATATGGTGAAGTTTGAAGGGGGCCTTGATGTCGCAGACGCCCGCGTACCGCAAGAGACTCGCCTGCGCTTGAATGTAGGTTCAACGGAACTCGATGTGAGGGCGAGTATCATTCCCACCGTACATGGCGCAGCGTTGGCTCTAAGGATTGCCCGTTTTGGGATTACAGAATCCTTGCAATCGTTGGGAACTAGCCCTGAGGAAGAAAGACTGCTCTTGGAGTTGCTTACGCAAGGGAGGGGCGTCTTTCTCGTCACTGGCCTTACGGGATCAGGCAAGACCACTACCTTTTACAACTTGCTCGCGCTTCTGGCTAAGGCCGGTCAAAAAGTTATGACAGTAGAGGATCCTGTGGAGCGATATATAGATTCCGTCCTACAGGTGCAAGCTTACCCGCATCTAGGCCTTGGTTTTCAGGACGCAATAAGAGCGGCGCTCAGACACGATATCGACGTTTTGGCGATAGGCGAGATCAGGGACTCTGAGACAGCTGTAGCCGCCGTTAACGCAGCCTTCTCCGTTCGATTGGTTATAGCGACCATGCATAGCACTGATTTGGGTCATGCCCTAAAGAGGCTATACCTGTTTGGCGTACCACCAATGGACGCTCGGACCTTATTACTGGGCATGTCTCACCAAAGCCTCATTACATTGATGTATGACGATCGCACTCATGATACGGCAGTGTTCTGCGTAAGCCGGGGGCCTTACCAGTGTGACGAATCAGAGGTTGTACTGCTTAGCAGGTTTACCCATCAGACTGCCCAAGAAAGAATGCAAGAGTTCAGAAGTAGGGGTTATACTGTTTTTAACAGGTACAACGATCTTGCTGGAGGCGATAGCCGTGGAGATCACTGAACTGCTTTACAAGCTTGTTGAAATGAGGGCTACTGACCTTCATCTCACTGTAAATCGTCCTCCTATGGTGAGGGTTGACTCACTGCTGAGGCCCATGGGGGATCATGTATTAAGTCCTGATGACACAAGAGCTTTGGCTTACCAGATAATGTCAGACCATCACAAGGAGATATTTGAAACCAACCTTTCTGTTGACTTTTCCTTTGGGATCTACGGTCTAGGCCGTTTTAGGTCCAACGTGTACTTGCAACGCGGTAGTGTTGCGGTAGCCATACGTAGGTTACCCGTTGAAGCTCCTGACTTTGCGGAGTTAGGTTTGCCAAGCGTTATAGAAACCTTGGCTAAGAAGAGAAGAGGATTGATCATTGTTACCGGTCCAACCGGTTCAGGTAAGTCAACTACTCTAGCGTCGGTGATCAAGTACATAAACGATCATTACCCTTACCACATAATCACGTTGGAAGACCCAATCGAGTATGTGTTTAAGCACAACGTGGCCATTGTTAATCAGCGTGAGGTCGGATCAGACGTGCTGTCCTTTCACGATGGCCTGCGATACGCCTTGCGAGAAGACCCCGACGTCGTAATGGTGGGTGAAATGAGAGACTTGGAATCCATTTCTGCTACTTTGACACTCGCAGAGACAGGGCACTTGGTCCTTACGACGCTGCACACGAAATCAGCTGCCGAGAGCGTGGACAGGATTATCGACGTTTTTCCACCAAACCAACAGCAACAGGTCAGGACCCAGCTAAGTACTGTCTTGGAGGGCATCATATCGCAGCGGTTACTGCCGCGAAAAGGTGGCGGCCTGATACTAGCCTACGAGGTGATGGTGGCAACACCTGCCGTGCGCTCATTGATCCGCGAAGGCAAGACCCATCAGATACCTGCTTCTATACAGACGGGTGGAGCTTACGGAATGATAACTATGGAAAACCGCCTCTTCGACCTTTACAAGAACGACATGATCACGCTCGACATAGCCCTCGAGACTGCCAACTATCCTGACGTACTTCAGCGGCTCATTGATGGGTACAGGAAGCGCTAGCAGAACACGTTGGAGTGAAGCTGAGGCCATAATCACTGGTCTCGCGGATTTAGTTGGCGCGGGATTCAGCTTGAACCAATCCATCGAGATCCTTGGTAAGGATTCCAAGCAGCGAGCAGCTGTGAATCTCCGTCGAGATCTGCTGAACGGTTCAACCTTTTCGGAGAGCCTGCGTAATAGGTTTTACATTGGTGATCAGGCCGTTTTGGCCCAGTTGGAAGCGGGGGAAAAGGCTGGCAACATAGTCACTGCCATAAGGGAAGCTGGTGCTATGATCAGGGCTCAGCAGTCCTTACGCGTTCAAGTAGGCGAATTGCTCTTTTACCCGCGACTTGTTACCTTGTGTGTAGTTTTCTTGATCAATTCTTTGGTATTTCTTTTTATCCCTGCCATGCAAAAACTGTTTAACTCGCTTAGCCTCAGTGCTAGTACGAACCAGATGTGGGTGCTTGGAGAATCATGGGCGGGCTGGGTGCTACTTCCGTTGAACGCATTGATACTGACGTTTGTGTTTAACCCGAAACTATCCAGATTGCTGGTACCGCTTGGTTTGAAGAGAAGCCAAGAGTTGTCATGGTTTTTCACATCTCTCGAGGGACTTTTGTCAGCTGGTGTCACCCTATCGAAAGCAATAGACACGCTCGCTCACGTGTCAGCATACAGCCCTGCTCTTTTCAAAAGCGTTTACCGTCTTTCATCGAAGTTATCTTCCGGCTCAAGGCTCAGCGAGGCCATGGCTGAAGACTCAAAGTATTGGACGTACACGTGCATCGTTAGGATAGGGACCGCTGAGGCAGCCGGACAACTTAGGGAAGGGGTAACGGCCGTAGCCGACAATCTTAAGCAACAGAAAGCCAGGTCAATGGCATCGATGTTACACGCGCTCAGGGTAGCTTCAATAGTAGGCCTTGGGTTGGTGGTCTACGCGGTTACATATTCGGTGTATAGGCCCCTCATGGACACTATCACACAGTTGAGTGGCCTTTGAAGGAGGGATACTGATGAACTTGGAGTCGCTGTTGGAGAGAGTTGATGTAGTTTTGATTACCGACAGGCCTACCTATAGGTGGCTGACCGGTTTCAGTGGGGAAGAGGGCGTTCTTGTAGTGGGTCAGGGATTCAAACGCCTGTTGGTTGACTCTAGGTTTACCGAGCAAGCGAGGCTTGAAGTGGCAGGCGCTGAAGTGGTTGAATACAAACCGCCTATTACGGACTACCTAAAGGCTGAGAAGCTGCTTCAAGGACGTTTTGGTGTAAACGGTAGGAGCGTAACATACAAGTTAGCTAAAGATTTGATGGACGGCGGTGTGGAGCTAATCGACTTGAGCGAAGAGATACTGCATCTCAGATCAGTGAAGTGCGAAGAGGAGATTACTAACCTTCGCAAAGCCATAGAAATTGCTGAAAGTGCGTTCTTGAAAGCCCTCACTTTGCTAAAACCCGGCATTACTGAGAAGGACTTCGCGGCGGAACTTGAGTATCAGGCTCGCAAACTAGGTAGCGAGGGGATGGCGTTCGACACCATAGTTGCCAGTGGTTGGCGTGGAGCTTTGCCTCATGGTGTCGCCTCCGATAAGAAGATCGAGTTAGGAGAACTGGTTGTTGTAGATTGGGGCTGTGTTTGGAAGGGCTATCACAGCGACTTGACTAGGACGGTAGCCGTTGGGCAAATTGGAGCTGACGAAATGTCACACTTGCGCAACGTTTTGGAGGCTCACGAAAGGGCTGCTAACGCTATTACGTTCTCCTTTGGTAGCGATCTCGACAAGATTGCCAGAGATTACCTAGCAGAAAAGGGGCTTGCAGACTACTTTGGCCATGGCTTAGGCCACGGGATTGGGTTGGAAATCCATGAATACCCCGTGATCTCCCAGAGAGTGCAACACGAACTTCGCGGAGGTCAGGTATTCACTATCGAACCCGGCATCTACTTTCCAGGGCGCTATGGGATAAGAATAGAAGACGACTATCTCTACGAAGGGACGGGGCTGTTGCGTCTAAGCCGATTGGAGCAGCTTATAATGGTATAATCTTAGTTCGAGGTGAGATGAAATGATTTCTACAAACGATCTAAGGTCAGGAATCATAATCGATATGGATGGAGTGTTGTACCTGATTGTCTCTGCGCAGCACGTTAAACCCGGCAAGGGTTCAGCGTTTGTTCGCGTCAAGATGAAGCGGCTCAGCGATGGTTCTACGTTAGAACAGACATTCCGAGCTGGAGAGAAAGTACAGCGTGCCTTTGTGGAGACCAAGCAGATGCAGTACCTGTATAACGACGGTGAGCATTACGTATTCATGGATATGGCTACCTACGAGCAGGTTACCCTGGCAGGCGACATCATCGAAGATGTGAGGTTGTGGCTCAAAGAAGGCATGACCGTCAACGTGCAGTTCTATCAAGGCAAAGCGGTGGGCGTAGAAGTTCCCACGTTTGTTGAATTGGCAGTTGTGGAGACTGAACCAGGTGTTCGTGGTGATACCGCCCAAGGCGGTTCAAAGCCGGCCAAACTCGAAACAGGCGCCGTGGTCCAGGTTCCACTCTTCGTTACTGAGGGCGACATAGTCAGAGTAGACACCAGAACGGGTGAATACGTGGAGAGGATTGGATAATCATGAAGCTTGATCCAGATGAGCTCAAGGTTTTGGAGGCAGGTCTGGCTTTGACGCTTCTTGAAGTTCCTGGGATTTCCCGCATGCCTGCAAAAGAAGCCATGGATAGGGTCAAGATAGTGCCTACACAGGATGACAGGCTGTCGGTTTATGTGAGTGTGGACATAACCCCCGAAGCCAATCTCTCTGATATTAAGGCCAAGGTGTCAGACTTTGTCGACAGGCTTCTGAAGGCATACTTCGAGGTTGACCTCAGCTACGATCTGACTCTGGAAGTTGAAAATGTCAAAGAGTAAGGGCCAATGGTTTGGTGCTGGCCGTGAGGTCCTGCTTCAGCGTTTGCTTGAGTATGAAATGGGGCTTCACGACCAGCAGGATGCGTGGCAGAAAATAGAGGATTCATTGCCGAGGTCAGACAGAGTTAAGAGGCACATCAAGAGGCTTTTCAGAGACTACTTTGCTGAAAAGGATTCAATTGATAACTGGCTAGATGGTAGCCTTAAGTCAAAGTCCTTCATGGCGTTCTCCGAGCTGGAAAAGATCATCTTGAGACTAGCAACACTTGAAACGCGGCACTACGCAAGCAAACTAGGCATGCCCATCATAGTTGACAGTTGGGCTGACATATCGAAACGCTACGTTGACGCAGGGTTTGCTCGCCTGGTTCACGCAGTGATGGGGACCGCCTTCGAAGAGTACAGGCATGATGTTGAATCACCGTGATCTGAAGCGCCTGCCACTAGAAGAACTGCGAAAAGTGGCTACCCAGATTAGGTCCGCCATCATTGATGCAACGCACAAGCAAGGTGGCCATGTCGCTTCGAATCTTGGTGTTGTCGAAATTACATTAGGCATCGCCAAGGTGTTCGACCTCGATAAAGATGTGTTAGTTTTTGACACGTCGCATCAGAGCTATACATACAAACTAATAACAGGTCGCGGGAACCAGATAAACACTATACGCACACTGGGCGGTATTTCAGGTTTTACCGATCCCATCGAATCTCCATACGACAAACATTACGCCGGTCATGCGGGAACTGGTCTTAGCTTAGCCTACGGGGAGGCTCTGTCTAGGAGGATCACGGGCCAAAATGGCCGCGTCTTGGCTTTGGTAGGCGACGGCGCTCTTACCAACGGAATTAGCTATGAGGCTCTAAACAACATAGCCGCTAGCAACTTACCCGTAGTTGTTGTACTTAACGATAACGAACACAGTATTTCTCCGAACGTTGGGGCTATAGCTGCACATCTCGCGCATCTAAGATCTTCTGCTACATACCGAACCACCAAGAAAGTATTTAAGAGGATCGTTAGAAGCATTCATGCTGAGTGGCTCGACGAGATGGTTGAGAAGTTGAAATTAGCTATCAAGGACTTGTTTAGACTCGACACCTTCTTTGAGAAGCTCGGGTTTGTGTACTTGGGCCCCTTTGATGGCAACGATATAGCCTCGGTGGTGAGCGCATTGGAAGTGGCGTCTGCCTTTTCTCAACCAGTCTTGGTTCACTTCGTAACGAAAAAGGGAGCAGGTTATAAGCCTGCTGAGATCAACCCCGTTGAGTTTCACAGTTCGGCACCGTTCGATGTGGAGACCGGAGAGCAGAAGAGGGGAAGTACTCCCACGTTTACTGGCGTTTTCGGTCACCTGATGGCTGAGTTAGGCTCCAAAGAGCCCTTAGTGGCAATCACTGCTGCCATGACCGATGGCACAGGGCTGAACGAATTTGCGGAGAGGTTTCCTGACAGATTTGTGGACGTGGGCATAGCTGAGGAGCATGCCGTGATAACTGCAAGTTCTTTGGCATCGCGAGGTTTGATTCCCGTTGTAGCTGTTTACTCTACGTTTTTGCAAAGAGCTTACGATCAAATCATTCATGATGTTGCGCTTCCAAAAAGAAAGGTTATCTTCGCTCTAGACAGGGCGGGCGTCGTCCCTGGCGACGGGCCTACTCATCAGGGGTTGTGGGACATATCGTATGCGCTGCACATACCAGGTGCACTTGTGTATGCGCCTTTCGATGAGGATACGATGAGGGCTGCGTTTATTAGGGCTATGGAAGCTGACAGACAACCAGTGTTCATAAGGTACCCCAAGGCTTCTGTACCAACAGCGAAGCACCAGAAAGACGCTCACTATGTCCACTTCGGGCTGGGTTCTGATATTACATTGATCTGCTATGGGCCGTTGCTAGAAGAGGCTATCACCGCCTTGGATATGCTGAAGCAGTTTGGCATAAGTGGTGAGGTTCTTGGGTTGTGGCAAGTGAGCCCCATACCGCAGGATGCTTTGGATAGGGCTGCGGCTGCGCGCCATGTCTTCATCGTAGAAGAAGGCATAAGGGATACGGGGGCTGTAGCTCTGTGGCGCGCTGCTGGATTCAAGGCTTTGTCTATAGCGGTCCGGGACCCGTTCTTACCGGCAGGGAGTAGGGCGGAGTTGCTCAGGTTGGCGGAGCTGGACGCTTTGGGTATCGTGAAGAGGATACTGAGATACTTGGAGGCTGCGGGTGAGATTGGATCAGTACCTCGCGAGATCTGGTCTTTGCGAGAGCAGGCAGAAAAGCCGTGACCTCATTCTTATGGGTAGTGTGTTGGTGAATGGAAAGCCCGTCACCAAGCCTGCTTTCTTATTACGTCCCGATGATGTAGTTGAGATCAGGGAGTTCTTTCCCTATGTATCCCGTGCCGCCTTGAAGTTGCTGCATGCCATACGGTTCTTTGGCATTGAGGTCCAGGGACGTGTATGCGTAGACGTAGGAGCTTCCACAGGCGGGTTTACCCAAGTGTTGCTGGAAAATGGGGCTTCCTTAGTGTACGCTATAGATGTGGGACATGACCAATTGCACAGTAGGTTAAGGGAAGACCCCAGGGTCGTGAATTTGGAGGGTACCAACTTCAAGTTTGTAGATCGAGACATGCTTAAAGGTAATCCGAATTTCCTCTCTATGGATGTCTCCTTTGTAGCAGCTTCTTCGCTTTTGGGCAAGGTCTCAGAGAATCTGACACCCCCGTGGGACGCGGTAGTACTCGTCAAGCCACAGTTTGAAATGGGGCGACCTGTCAAGCGCGGGGTCGTCAAAAAGCGAGAGGATCATGCAACAGTCCTAATGAATTTCATAGAACGCTGTAAAGAAGCTAATATATGTGTGTCGGGCCTTGTGCACTCACCCATACTTGGAAGAGAAGGAAATATTGAGTATTTGGCACACCTTCGCTCTAGTGGCGAATGGTTTTCAGGACATGTGGAATGGGTGGTGGATCATGCATTCGAAGACCTACTTTCTTGAGTGCCACCTTTGGCGGGAGCAGGCCTTGAGGGCGGCTAAGCTCTTCAGGGAATTGGCCGCTGAACAAGGTTGGTCAGAATCCAGTCTAAAGGACGCTGATCTGCTTGTAGGCATAGGTGGCGACGGCACTTTCTTGCGAACGGCCAGGTTAGCTGCCGTTTACGGAAAGCCTTTTTGGACGTTGGGCGCTGGTAGGGTAAATTTCTTGCCCAACGTGGTCGAAGACCTGCCCTCAGCCATTAAGGAAGTCCTAAAAGGCGACGTTCGGGTTGAGCGGATCCCTGCATACGGTTATGTCTTGGATAAGCCAGAAGGTACCATGGATACCTTCTTTCTAAATGACTTACTAATTACGAAGAGCGGACACACGGCGACTATCACGCTCACAGTCCTCGTTGACGAAATCGAGGTCTTCAGAGTCTTCGGTGACGGCGTTGTGATCGCTACGCCTCTCGGTTCAACAGGTTACAACATTTCTGCTGGTGGGCCTGTCATTGATCGCAGATTACCAGCTTTTGCCATAACACCTCTGAATGCGCACCAGACAAATCTAAGGTCGGTCATAGTACCTGCGGACGCCCAAATCGAGATTCGTATCGATGAGGCATTTAGAGGAGCCCTCATAGTTGCTGACGGGGTTGAAGTGTTGCCCTTGCCTATAGACAGGTCAGTAATCATAAGAAGGGACGTCTTACATGTGGAACATCTGGTAAATAGCCGAGCGGTCGGGTTCTACGACAAGATGGATAGCAAGTTCAACTGGCGTTCACTATGATAAGGCATTTTAATGTCCTAGAGTCTGAAACACTCGAACCAGTGCGCCTTCAATTCTCAAGGGGGCTGAACTGCTTCACAGGGGAAACAGGCACAGGTAAGACCGTTTTCTTGAACCTGCTAGCCAATTGCCTTGGGTTGCCTTTTCCTGTGCCGGAGAACATGGACGGAATATACGAAGTTCTTTTTGACGACGGCCAACAGAGTCATACAGTCAGGTTATCTATCTCCCGTAGTAAGAAGAAGTTCGAGATGGATGGCATCAAGTGTAGCCAGAGACAGGTTAGAGAATTATTGGGTACGAAAGCGGTTTTCTCTTCCCAGTTCGAAAGTCAGACCCTAGACTCCGCTGAGTCACTTGTACACCTCCTAGATTCGTACGCGGGTTTAGACGGAATCCGCTCAGACTATAGCCCATTCTTCCTCAGACTAAGAACTCTAAACGAAGAACTCTCACAGACGCGCAAGAACCTTGAAGCTTCGGAACGGGTAAAGGAGGCTTTAAAAGAAGAACTTGAGGAACTACGCGCTTTTAACCCGCAGGTTGGTGAATACGAAGATCTAAAAAACGTGCTTCTCAAGCTTTCAGAGAGAGACAGGATTGCTGCACACCTTCGGGTTATCGCAGAATTGGTTGACGATGAAAGCGCCTTTTTGAAGGGGCTTTTTGAAATGAGGACTTCTCTACTATCGCTTTCTCAGTTTTACGAAGAGGCTCAGAAGGCGTTAACGGCATTGGACGAATGGAGGTTAAACCTTAAGTCTGTATTGAGTCTTAGCGTGCCCGAAGAAGCTAATGCCATTACAGTAGATCAGATCAACGAGCGCCTGTTTAGGTACGAGAAGTACTTTAGGCGCTACGGACTTGGTGAGGCTTCTATCCTGAGCCGTATGAGCCAACTCGAAGAGCAGTTGAGTAGTATTGAACGTCTGCCCACGGTCATAAGGCACCTTGAAGAGGAGATTTCAACGGTTGCAAATAGCATGTTGAGGCTCGGCCAGGCGTTGGCGGAAGCCAGAAGGTTAGCAGTGAACAGCTTAAGGGATGACATAAATGCCTTTCTTTCGGAGCTCAGGATAGATGGCGTATTGGAGTGGGATTGGAAGCGGGAGAACGACAGTCCCCTTGGGCTTGAGTTGCCAGCATTGTTTGTGCGCAGGGGCGAGAATGATGTGCCTGTGGGACGTCTTTCAGGTGGAGAACGTAGCAGAATCGTCTTCGTCCTAAAGGTCTTGCTCAGCCCAACGGGTTCCGTACTCATTTTCGATGAGCCTGATGCTGGCATCGGAGGTGAAACTCTTTCCAGACTTGTGCAAATACTGAAGCGGCTGTCTCAAAGTCGCCAAATTGTACTGATCACTCATAATCCACAAGTGGCTGCCAGTGCAGGTCGCCACTACGTGGTGGATAGAGTGTTAAGCGAGAATAAAGTTTATGTTAAAATACATTCTGTGGTCGGAGAGGAAAGGGTCAATGAAGTAGCCAAGATGATAGCAGGTCAGTATGTGACTGCAACCACGCTTGAGCAAGCAGGAGAACTCATAAGGAAGTTATCCGGAGGTGACTTTGGTGAGTAAGTACATATTGGTTATCAACCCAGGTTCGACGTCTACCAAGCTGGCATTATTTGAAGCTGAAGGGAGCTCCTTGAGGTCTTTGGTGGAGACAAACGTCGCAGTGCCGGTGCATGTGCTGGAGGAGAAGCCATTCTACCTGGACCAAATTCAGTTTCGCAAGTCCCAGATAGAAGATTTCGTTAAGGAACATGGCGTCTCGCCCTCTGATATCTTGGCCATCGCCGCTCGTGGAGGGCCTACAAAACCTCTCAAGGCTGGGACTTACGTAATAACCAAAGCGGTTTACGACGACATAATGAGTGGCAGGGTCTTGAGCCCACACGTGTCTTTGGCTGCTCCTGCCATAGCTTATGAATTGGGTCAGGAGTGGGGCGTACCAGCTTACTTCACTGATCCGGTGTCGGTCGATGAGTTCATTGACGAAGCGAGGATTAGTGGTCTCCCCGAAATACCGCGTTATAGTGCTCTGCATGCCCTCAACGTTAGGGCTGTGGCCCGCAAGTACGCTGAATCTCAGGGTAAGAGTTTGGGAGACCTGACCGCCATCATACTGCATTTGGGCGGTGGCTTCAGCGTAGTGGCCATGGAAAGGGGACGCATCATAGACGCAATAAACCCAAATGAAGAAGGGCCCATGCAGTTAGAACGGGCAGGGTCGCTACCGATTACGGACTTTGTGGACTACATTTACGAAAACAACTTCCCTGACCTGAAGACTTTGAAGCGAAAGATAGCTGGTAAAGGTGGTCTTGTAGCTTATTTTGGAACTAATGACTTCCGTGAGATACTCAAATTGGCACATGAGTCGCCTGAAAAGGCGCTATTCCTCGAGGCAATGTACTATCAAGTTGGCAAGTATGCTGCCCAGATGAACTCTGTGCTCAAAGGAAGCGCAGAGGTCATTATCATAACGGGCGGCATAGCTCACAACAATGATGCCATAGAGGGCATAAAGAGGTGGACCGCGTGGATGAACGTGCCTTACGCAGTGTACCCAGGCAGCTTTGAGATGGAGGCTTTAGCCATGGGTGCTTGGCGCGTCATCACCGGGCAGGAGCAGGCAAGAGATTACGAGGTGGGTTAATATGGTGATTAAGGATTTTCAGGAACTCATTTCCAGGGCGAAACTGAGCAAACACCCCGTTGTAGCAGTCGCTGGTTTCGATGAAGAAGTAGCAGGTGCAATGAAGCTAGCTAGGCGTGAATTGGGCGCATACTTTAAGGTGTTCGATTGGCGGGCACAGAGCGGTGAGGCGCACACAGACGGGATCGAAATATCCATGGTCGAATCGCCTGAGCAGGCTGCTTTTTACGCCGCAAAATGTGTTTCCGATGGCGAAGCCGCTTTGCTGATGAAAGGCTTTGTAAGCACTTCCACATTCCTTCGCGCTGTGCTGGACAAGTCTTTGACCCTGCGTACGAATAGGCTAATGTCACACCTAGCAATATTTCAACTTCCCACGTATCACAAGCTTATCGCAGTGACTGACGGTGGCATGGTCATAGCTCCCGACATTACGCAAAAGGTTCAAATCCTTAACAACGCTGTTCTGTTCTTCGAAGGTTTGGGGTACGAACAGATCAAGGTAGCTGTTCTCTGTGCCGAAGAGCGGCCGAACGCTTCTATGCCTTGTACCACCGATGCTGCTAACCTGAAGACCATGGGTGACCGTGGGCAATTTGGTAAACACGTCATCGTTGACGGCCCGTTAGCTTTTGACCTTGCGTTCAGTCAAATAGCAGCCAAAGTCAAGGGAGTTGTTTCTGAAGTATGCGGAGACGCCGATATTCTCTTGGTACCCGACATCGAGGCAGGCAATTTGCTTGGTAAGAGCTTCACCTACGTTGCTGGAGGCAAAATGGCTGGGTTGGTTGTAGGCGCGAGGTGCCCGGTGGTCCTTCCCTCTAGGGCAGACACTGAGGAGAACAAGTTCTATTCACTAGCTGCTGGGCTAGCTTTTGCGGGAGGTGCTGAGTAATGCCTTACGAAATACTGGCTATAAACCCTGGATCCACAAGCACAAAAATCGCTTGGTTTCAAGATGACAAACTCGTTTGGAAGGAAAACGTAGAACATGATGTGCAACAGCTCAAGGCATTCCATAACATTGCAGCGCAGTTTGAGTTTAGGGCGGAGCAGGTGAAGAAAGCTGTGGCAACTCATGGAAGCGACATAAGGCAACTAAGCGCCGTGGTCGGGCGAGGTGGCTTGCTACGACCTATACCAAGTGGTGTTTATAGAATAAACGAGCTTATGTTAGAGGATCTCATGTCGGCAAAATACGGAGAGCATGCGTCCAACCTTGGCGCCCCTATATCCAATGCCATAGCCAAAGAAGTGGGCTGTCCGGCTTTCATAGTAGATCCGGTGGTCGTTGACGAAATGGAAGACGTAGCAAGGATAACAGGTTGGCCGGAGTTCCGCCGAAAGAGCATATTCCACGCCCTGAACCAAAAAGCTGTAGCCCGCAGGGTTGCTCGTGACGTATTCGGCAAGCGTTACGACGAGCTCAACTTCATAGTCGTGCACTTGGGTGGCGGGATAACCATTGGTGCTCATAAGAGAGGTCGCGTAGTAGACGTGAACAACGGCCTCAGCGCTGAGGGGCCAATGACACCCGAAAGAGCAGGGACGCTGTACCTGATGAAGTTGGCTGACTACCTGTATGAGCATCGCCCAGATAAGAAGAGCTTCTACAAAAAGCTAATAGGTGGTGGGGGATGGGTTGCCCACCTTGGAACCAATAGCGGGCGTGAGGTCGAAGAGCGCATAAAGCAGGGTGACGAGAAGGCACTTCTTATTGTCAAAGCGACCGCCTACCAGATTTCCAAGTGGGTGGCACACATGGCTGTTGCCTTGCAGGGGCAGGTGGACGCCATAGTGATTACCGGTGGTCTCGCCTACATGCCCGAGCTGGTCGAGTTCATAAAGGAACGTGTCTTGTGGATAGCGCCCGTGCTCGTGGTACCTGGTGAAGATGAAATGCTCGCCCTAGCTGAAGGAGCTCTTCGCGCCTTGCGCGGAGAAGAAGAACCGAAGGAGTACTGATTGGTGTCCGTCATAGATATTCTATTTGGCTCAGAGCATCTGATCGCCTTAGCCGGCCCGCGTGGGAGCGGGAAGACTGAGTTGGCACTAAACTTGATGGCCCATTGTGAGCGAGTCCAGGTGTTTGACGCTGACATGTACAAGCCCATAATGAGGGCTAGGGACGTCGGTATGGGTGACCGGCGTGAGGGAACTACAGTGCCTGAGTGGAAATACATGGACACGCCAGTCATAGAATACAGCCCAGAGGTGTGGTTGAGCAAAGGTCTTAACGTTGTCCTCGATATGGGGGGTGGCGAGCTCGGGTTAGTGCCCCTCAACGTACTGAGAAGCTTGCTCAAGGGTCGCAATATCAATTTCTTCGTTGTAGTCAATCCCTATAGGCCTCATTCACGCTTCCTCATAGATCGCATTGTGTCTATGCTCCCTGGACGTCCGTCCTTCATACTTAACCCTCATCTGTTGGAAGAGACTGATGAAGACGTGGTCCTAAGGGGCTTAGAGATGTACGAGCAATGGGGCTTACCAAAACCGGTGCTCTTGGTTGTTATGGAGCGCCTGGCTAACGGTATCGAAAAAGTGGCCAACTTGCCACTTTTTCCAATACAGAGATACTTGACATTGGAGGTGTCATAGAGATGAGCGATCGGCCGAACAAAGTCGTCATCGATGAAGAACTTTGCAAACAGTGCGAGTTGTGCGTAGTGGTTTGCCCTGTGCACGCACTGCGCATCTCAGATCGCATCAACACCAAGGGATTCCATCCTGCTGAGCTCTACGAGTACGACAAGTGCATCATGTGCGGGTTCTGCGCCATGACTTGCCCAGAGAGAGCTATTGCAGTGTATCGACCGGAGGTGCAGAAAGCATGAGCGAGAGAATCTTGATGAAAGGAAACGAGGCAGTGGGTGAGGCGGCAGTCAGGGCTGGTTGCCGTCTGTATTTTGGATATCCTATCACGCCAGCTAGCGAAATTGCTGAGTACATGGCGTACCGTTTGCCCCAAGTGGGTGGTACGTTTGTACAGGCAGAATCTGAGGTTTCCGCAGTCAACATGGTGTATGGTGCCGCAGCGGCAGGCAAATATGCAATGACAGCGTCCAGCAGCCCCGGTTTCTCGCTGATGCAGGAGGCAATCTCGTACATGGCGGGCGCCGAGGTACCTGCGGTTTTGGTCAACGTTGTGCGCGGAGGCCCTGGTTTGGGCGACATTCAGCCAGCCCAAAGCGACTATTTCCAAATGACCAAAGGCGGCGGTCATGGTGACTACAGGCTTCTCGTCTTTGCGCCCTACACCATTCAAGAGGTTGTAAACCTCATGCCAACTGCTTACGAACTGGCCTTCAAGTACAGAAACCCAGTGGTACTGGCTTTAGACGGCTTGATAGGTCAGATGATGGAGGCAGTTGAGTTTACCGATTTCAGGAACCCAGACGAGATTCCCATACCAGAGTGGGCAGTTAGCGGCAAATTCCGCCACGGCGGAAAGAAGAACATCAACACTTCTCTTGATTTGATCCCTGAGAAGCTGGAAGCCCATAACTGGAAGCTTCAGAAGAAGTACAGCGAAATAGAGGAGAAGGAAACAAGGTTTAGCTACTTTGGAGTGGACAACCCGGAGACGCTGGTAGTAGCTTACGGCACTGTTGCACGAGTGGCTATGAGTGCTCTTAAGAAACTGCTCAACGCAGGTCGTAGCATAGGGATTTTGAGGCCCATAACACTTTGGCCCTTCCCCAAGCAGGCTTTGGCAGAGAAAGCACGCCACGCGAAGCGCATTGTCGTCCTCGAGATGTCCAGCGGACAGATGATTGAGGACGTCAAGCTGAGCGTCTTCGATCCTAATAAGCAGTATGAGTTCTACGGCCATCCGGGAGGCGTGACCTTTACGCCCACCGAGATTGAAGAATACCTAGTGAGAGGGTGATGGATATGAAAGTTGTGTATGAGCGCCCTAAAACACTCGAAAAGGTCACAAACCACTACTGCCCAGGTTGCCATCATGGCATACTGCACGCATTGATCGCCGAGGTCTTAGATGAAATGGGTCTAGCCGAGAAGGCTGTGGGCGTAGCTCCGGTAGGATGCGCAGTGCTTGCATACAACTACTTGGATATCGACTGGATTGAGGCACCTCACGGCCGAGCGGTGGCTATTGCTACTGGCATCAAGCTGGCTCACCCCGACGTCCTGGTGTTCACCTACCAGGGTGACGGCGACGCTGCCGCCATAGGATTGGCCGAGACCATGTATGGTGCCATCAGAGGTGTCAACGTGACCACATTCCTTTACAACAACGCCATCTACGGAATGACAGGTGGCCAAATGGCGCCTACAACGCTGTTGGGGATGAAGACCACCACGTCACCCTATGGGAGAGACGCTAAGAGAGAGGGCTACCCACTGAAGATGGCTGAAACCATTGCCTTGCAGGGCGGTACGGCTTTCTCAGCTAGAACAGCCTTGTTCAACCCAAAGATGATTATGGAGACCAAGAAGAGGATTAGGCAAGTCTTTGAGCTGCAAATGAAAGGGGCAGGCTTCACTTTCCTAGAGGTAGTTGGAACGTGCCCTACCAACTGGGGTATGTCACCTGTGGATGCAACCAAGTTTGCCGAAACAGAAATGGTGAAGACGTTCCCGTTGGGTGTCTACAAAGAGCTCAAGGAGGTCGAGTAACATGACAAAGGATCTAGTCGTAGCTGGATTTGGTGGTCAAGGCGTAATGCTTCTCGGCCAGATAATCGCCCTAGCGGCGACTGAGAAAGGTCTGAACGCCACGTGGCTTCCCTCATATGGGCCTGAGCAGAGGGGCGGAACTGCTAACTGCACCGTCGTTGTCTCCGACGAGGAAATAGCTTCGCCTTTGACAGACAAACCACAGTTTGCCGTCATCATGAACAACCCGTCCATGGCCAAGTTTGAACCCAAGATGGCCGCAGGTGGGACACTCATCTACAACAGCACCCTTGTAACTCAAGTGCCTGCCCGTCAGGACATAAAGGTGGTTGCCATACCTGCCAACGAACTCGCAGAGCAAGCCGGTTCGGCACGAAGTGCAAACATGGTGATGCTCGGGGTTATGGCGTGGGTGTGGAGAGATGTCTTCACCCAAGAGGATCTACTGACGGCCATGGTGCATAAAGTCGGAGATAAGCGCCCGCAGCTCCTGGAGATCAACAAGAAAGCTTTTGCGCTCGGCTATGAGGCGGCACAGAAAGCTATTTGAGGGAAACTTTCTCACAGTCGAACTAGTAGACGGAAAATATGAAATAGTGAGGCGCCCACAGGCCGTGGGCGCCTTAGTCTATTGGATCGATCGGGTACAGCTGGTCGTGGTGAAACACAGGAGGCCAACGGTTGACGAAGCCTTGATCGAAGTTGTTGCGGGATTAGTCAGCGAAGACGAAACTCCTGAAAGTGCCGTTAAGCGGGAAGTCCAGGAGGAAGTGGGGCTCGACGTGGTTAGGTTGTTCCACTTAGGAACGTTCTTGCTTACGCCAGGCTACTCCGACGAGATGATCCACCTCTACTTTGCTGAAGCCACGGGCCCCGTGCTCACCACATATGATTCCAGCGAGGAATTGGAGCCAATATCTATTAGAATTGGAGATGTATGGGACATGGACATAAGGGATGCCAAGACCTTGCTGGCCTTATTGTTAAGCAAAGAAATGAACTTCTTGAAGAGTATTCAAAATGGCTAACTCTGAGAAAGCAGGCGTCACCTAGGACACTGTCGGCATACAGGGCCGATGTCTCCGATCTGTTGAATTTCATGGCTTCGAATAAGTCTATCGACTTGGAGCTTTACAAGAACCATCTGATTAGACGGGGGCTTTCGCCCTCGACCGTAGCACGCAAGCTTTCAGCAGCGGTGTCCTTTTACAGCTTTCTGCGCCGACGCGACATCCATTTAACCGTCAAACGACCACGGATCAAATTGCCCCAAAAACTCGTTTTCGTCAAGCGGTGGGAAGAACAAGTACGAGCTCTGGACGGGATAGCGGAGCCTCAAGCCAAATTCGCCATAGCACTCATGCTTTACTGTGGGTTGCGAGCGTCTGAGGTTCTTGGGCTACGTTGGTCAGACTTCGTGGGCGATTATGTGCTCGTACGTGGCAAGGGTGGAAAACAGAGAATGCTTCCAGTCCCCGAAGAGGTCAGGGCCTTGATAAAAGAGTTGCCGGCGACGACAGGATACATTTTCGTAGATAGGAACGGCCGAAAGAGGTCACGCGTCTGGCTATGGCGAAAGGTGAGGCGCTATCTGGGGCAACATCCTCACCAGTTGCGTCATGCTTTCGCCACCGAACTAGCACAAGTTGCAGACATACGTGTAGTTCAGGAAGCTTTGGGCCATAGCGATATAAGTACTACGCAGCGGTACACCCACACGTATCAGGAAACATTGAGGAGTTTGGTCGAGAAGAAAGGATGGTTTGGGGGTGAAGAGGATTGACCTTTAGGCGTGTATTCCTTGTGGTGATCGACAGTTTAGGTATAGGAGCTGAACCTGACTGTGGGGACTACGGAGATGCTCCCAGTGTGAATACCGCTCTGCACGTGATTGGGGACCGGCCGGTGCCCAAATTCCTGTGGGAAAGCGGCTTGGGATACCTGTTAGGGAAAGCTGAACCTGGTGGCAAGTCCTTCGCCGCTAAGATGCAGGAAATCTCCAAGGGCAAGGATTCGACCACGGGGCACTGGGAAATAGCTGGGCTTGTGATGACAAGACCATTTCCCACATATCCAAACGGGTTTCCACCTGAACTCATCAACGAGTTTGAGGTGCGAACAGGCAGGAAAGTAATAGGAAACAAGCCGGCTTCGGGAACAGAAATCATCAAGGAGCTTGGCGAGGAACACGTAAAGAGCGGTGCCTTAATTGTGTACACGTCAGCAGACTCAGTCTTTCAGATTGCTGCTCACGAAGAGGTTGTTCCGTTGGAGGAGCTTTACGCCATATGTGAGTCGGCTAGGGCCATGCTGGTGGGAAAGCACGCAGTGGCGCGTGTCATAGCCAGGCCTTTCGCCGGCAAGCCCGGTCAATTCTACAGGACGCCGCACCGGCGAGACTTCTCATTGGCCCCCTTGGGCCATACGGTTTTGGATGAGCTAGTTAGTCGTGGATTACCTGTGATTGCTGTGGGCAAGATTTACGACCTATTTGCTGGCAAAGGCATAACCCACGAGCTCCACACGGAAAGCGATGAGGAGGGTCTGAGAACCATTTTGGACCTAACAGGCACTGTGGACAGCGGACTTGTGATGGCAAACTTGGTCGATTCAGACATGATATACGGCCACCGTAGGAATGTCCAGGGCTACTATGATAACTTGATGATGATCGACGCTGGGCTCAGCGAGATTTACAGCAGGCTCTCAACAGAGGACTTACTCATTATCACTGCTGATCATGGCAACGACCCTACCTTTGGGGCGCACACCGATCATACACGAGAGTACGTTCCTTTCATAGCATTATCTCCTAGTTTCCAGACAGGGAAAGCGGTTGGTTTGCTGAACGGTTTCGTGCACGTGGCTCAGACCGTAGCGGACGGATTGTTGGGGACCTGCCCAAGAAAGTGGGGCAAGAACATACTCAAGGAGGGGTGACCATGGATATCAGAGAGACAGTCAAAGAGACTGTGCTGCACTTGGAGAAACGCATAGGACGTGTAGATGTGGCCATAATCATAGGTTCGGGGCTAGGCAATTTGGTGCAACAGATGGAGTTGGAGCACAAGGTACCTTATAGTGAAATACCTCATTTCCCAAGAAGCACTGTAAAAGGGCACGCCGGTGAAGTACTTGTGGGCCGCATTGGAGAAAACCGCGTATTGGCCTTTAACGGTAGGTTCCACTACTACGAAGGGTATAGCATGGCAGAAGTAACTTACCCAGTAAGGGTAGCTAGATTGCTGGGCAGCAAATTGCTCATTATCACTAATGCCGCTGGTGGCCTCAATCCGAAGTTCCAGGTAGGTGACCTCATGATCATTGAAGACCACATCAACTTCATGGGTGTTAATCCCCTGATGGGACCCAACGTAGATGAGTGGGGGCCACGTTTTGTGGACCTGTATCACGTGTACAGCAAGACGCACATAGAGGCCATCAAGAAGATAGCAGCCAGAAAGGGACTTTTCCTCAGAGAAGGGGTCTACTTGGCCATCAGCGGTCCAACTTATGAGACAAATGCTGAGCTCAAGATGATGCAGATACTAGGTGCCGATGCAGTAGGTATGAGCACAGTGCCGGAGGCCATCGTGGCGGCGCACATGGGGATGCCCGTGCTTGGAATCTCTGTCATCACTGATATGGCTTTGCCATACATAACGCAGAACGTGACGCACGAAATGGTCTTGCAGGCAGCGGAAAAGGCAAGTAGTACTCTGAGCCAACTTATCTTCGAACTGCTCGAAGAGGTGAAGGTGTGATGCTACCCCAAGAGTTCATTCGAGTGAAAAGGGATGGGTTGAAACATACCCGCGAGAGCATGGTGGAGTTCTTCGGCAAGTACCTCAGTGGCGAGGTTGCCGACTACCAGGTCTCAGCTTGGCTCATGGCTGCTTTTCTCAAAGGCCTCGATGAAGAGGAGACTTACTGGCTGACTTCTTGCATCATCAACAGCGGCCAAACCGTATCCTTGGATGACATAGACGGAATCAAAGTAGACAAACACAGCTCTGGCGGTGTGGGTGACAAGGTTTCTTTAGCCATAGTACCGCTGCTGGCGAGCGTTGGGTTAGTGGTGTCGAAGATGAGTGGTCGCGGTCTAGGGCATACAGGAGGCACCATCGACAAACTCGAGTCCGTGCCAGGTCTTAGAACGGAGGTTAGCATTGAGGAATTCAAGGAGATTCTCAAGAAAGTAGGAGCGGCAATCGTTGCTCAATCCAATGCGCTAGCGCCATTAGATAAGCAGCTGTACAGCTTGCGAGACGTGACTTCTACTGTGGAGTCATTGCCGCTCATTGCCTCCAGCATTATGTCCAAGAAGCTGGCAGTGGGCAGTGACTTGATCAGTCTCGACGTCAAGGTGGGAAACGGTGCCTTTATAAAGACACCCGAAGATGCCAAGAGGTTATCACAGATTATGGTCAGTCTAGGCAAACAAAACGGGCGCAGGGTTGTAGCGCACGTGACCGACATGAACGAACCATTGGGGTCCGCTGTAGGTAATACGCTAGAGGTCATCGAAGCAATCGAGTTTCTGAAGGGGAATGTGCAGAACAGGTTTGGACGCTTGGTCATGGAACTGTACGAACACACCATCCACGCCCTACACTACGATGCCCCTAAAGTGGAACAACTCATCGCGACAGGTCGCCCACTGGAGAAGTTCGCGGATATGGTAGCAGCACAGGGTGGCGATCCGCGAGTCGTCGACGACTACTCAATCATGCCAATGGCACCCCATAGGGTAGATCTTTTGGCGCCAGCCACGGGATACTTGGAATATGTAGACACTACTGCAGTTGGCCTTGCTGTAGTCGAACTTGGAGGCGGTAGGAAGAGAAAGGAAGACTCTATTGACCACGGAGTTGGCATAATCCTCCACAAAGAGGGCGGCTCGAAAGTCGAAGAAGGCGAGCCCTTGGCAACGATTTACTACAGGGATGAGAACAGCTTGATGGCAGCCAAGAATAGGTTAAATGCAGCCTTTAGGGTCAGTTCCACTCCGATTCCCGAAAGGCCGCTCATCTGGTCCGTGCTGGAATGACGACAAGATGACCATAATCGTACACAAAGGCGTTGATCTTGACGCTTTTGGATCGGCATTGGCCCTAGCTGCAGCACTGCGAAGCAAAGTATTCCTGCCTGAGCCTCAGAATAAGAACGTCAGGCTGTTAAGGGAAATAGGTGCAGAGTACGAAACCCATGATGTGGTGGAACCAGTAGTATTGTGTGATACTGAGTCTCTGCCCGCCGGCCGTTGGGAGATCATGTTTGACCATCACGGTAGCATATTCGGCTCCAACAGTGCTGCAGTCACACTTTGGCTTCGCGATTGTGGATACCTGGACAAGATCCCTGAGGAACTCAAACAACTGCTCGTGGCTGGCATTTTCGAGGACACAGGGTTCCTACGGTATGCATCGAGCAAACCTTCTGACTTCCAGGCAATGAGCATACTGAAAGCATCGTGCAAGAACCCAACTCGGTTTGAAACCTTTGTAAGCCCACCACTGTCAGAAGCGCATTTCGAATCCATTCACAAGGTGCTCGAGCGTCAGCGTGAAATAAGCATTCTGGGGAAAAGGATACTGCTGTCCTACATATACGAATCAGAAATCGACGGGGAAATCTCTACTGTGGTTCAATTGCTTCAATCTCTTCAAGATGCCGACGCTTATGTACTGTTGGTGGGGCGTCGCAATCGCATATTGGGCATATGTAGAAGCCGCGAGACTGTAGGCCTTTGGGACTTGTTAGAAAGAATGAAGCCAGCTGGTCACCGTTACGCTTTTGTGTTCCATCAGCATGGCGAGCTCGAGCCTTTTTACGACACGCTCCCCACCATCATCAAGAACGAGTTTTTAGGGCGCATATCGGTGGCGCAGGTCGAACTGAGTAGGGCCAAGGTCTTGCCTCGACTTACAGTAGCTGAGGCTCTCGAGTACTGCGCTACTCACGGTTTGTCTGTTGCTTGCTTTGAAGAAGGGGGCTCGGCCTACTACTTGGGTTTGCACGACTTAGAGCGCCTAAACCGTCTAGGCCTTGGTGGTGAACCTGTTTCTGCTTACTGGGAACCGCTACCGCAGTTTGCAGAGAACGACGAGCTTCTTACAGCGTATCCCATGTTGAAGCGTCAAATCCCGCTTTTAGTGAAGAAGGAAGATGGCTTATATATTGCTACTACTGAGGAACTCGTAAGGCAGGGCATCATCGAGTTCTTTGAGAACCGTAGCGAAGTCCTCTTTGTTGGCGAAAGGCTGTACGGCGAGATGGGGCCCATTTTAGACGTCCTTGGATCGGCTGGAATCGCTGTCTATTTGATAGGCGGCGCACTGCGCGATTACTTGTTGGAAAAGAGCCCTGACGACGTCGACTTTTCCTTTGAGGGTTCCATTGAGAAGTTAGTTTCAGCTCTTGAGTCGCTTGGCCTTGAAGTGGAAATGTCTACGTCCACGTTTTCTGTAAAGACCCATTGGAAAGGAACGCGCTTGGAATTTACCCACGCCAGAAGGGATTACTACGTAAGGCCAGGCGTTTTGGGCGAAGCGTTGCCTGCTTCTATTACTGAGGATCTGGAAAGACGTGACTTCACCATCAACGCTGTGGCTTTGCAGCTCACTCCCGCTGTAAGTATCATAGACCCCTACAAGGGGCTCGATGATTTGCGCCAAAGACTCATAAGGCTTATCAAGAACTGGTCATTGCGAGAGGATCCGTCACGAGCTCTGAGAGCGATAAAGTACAAGAACAAGTTGCATTTCACCCTGGAACGCCGTCTCGAGGACGAAATGCGTTTGGTAAGCATCGAAGGCAAACCACCGCCGCGCGTGATCATGGAGTTAAGAGGGCTCCTTAGGTCCAACCAGGCCTTTGAGAACCTAGAAGACCTAATCCAGTTCAACCTGATGCGCTTCTTTGGTACTAGTTTCGTATTTGACCAAAGGCTTCGAGCTCTCTTAGAGTCAATTCAGCGAATGTACACGGCGGGCAACGACATGAGCCTCAAGGAACTCTCTGAGTACTTGATTGCACTGTTGTCCCTCGGCTTCCTCGATTCAAGGGAGCGAGAGCGGTTCTTGAGGATGCTTGGCGGTGCCTCGCGCACAAGAAGACTTGCAGAATCTTTAAGCAGCGGTGAATTGCGCAGCTAGAAAGCTCTGACTGCTCCTAGTTGTAAAATACATCTATATTGGCCTTGTTTTCCTTTTTGTAGGCTTAATTGGAGGGATTGGACTATGGACAGGGTTGTAAGCGGCATGAGACCCACGGGCGTGCCCCATCTGGGCAACCTACAAGGGGCCTTGCGCAAATGGGTGGAACTCCAGGACTCGTATGAGAGCTTCTACTTCATAGCCGACTGGCATGCTCTATTTGGCCTCGAGGAAAGAAGTCGCGAAATAAAGCAGAATACTAAGAGTGCCTTAGCTACCTTACTTGCCATTGGGTTAGATCCTGAAAAGAGTACCATTTTTGTGCAATCTCAAGTGCCTGAGCATACCATACTTTTCACCATATTTTCAGCTATTACGCCGACTGGATGGTTGGGTAGAAATCCGACCCTCAAGGATATGGTCAGGGCGGACGAGCCTCTGCCATACGGTCTATTGGGCTATCCAGTCCTTCAGGCAGCAGACATACTGTTGTACAAAGGTACCTTGGTCCCCGTTGGAAAGGACCAGATGCCACATCTGGAAATTACTAGGGAAATCGCACGCCGATTTAACAGCATGTACGGCGTAGAGTATTTCCCTGAGCCTCAAGCGGTGCTCAATGAATCCCCCGTGCTACCGGGTATCGACGGGCGCAAGATGAGTAAGTCTTATGGAAACATAATAAGCATAGAAGACGACTTTGAAACCATCAAATCAAAGGTACGGCTTATGATAACTGATCCACAGAAGATAAGGAAGAGCGATCCAGGCCACCCAGACATCTGCACCGTTTTTCAGATGGAGAAAAGTTTTGTCAGCACTGAATACGCGGAGGACATATTTGCCAAGTGCGTCCAAGGTGCCCTGGGATGCGTAGCCCACAAGGATAGCCTAGCGAAAATCATTTGGGAGTACTTGAGTCCGATTCGAGAAAAGTACTTTTACTACATGTCGCATCCCGAGGAACTCGTCAAAGTTGCCAATTACGGCGCCGGCAAAGCAAGGAAGATCGCTGCGCAGACCATCGAAGAGGTCTTAGACATCACGGGTGTCGTTCTATGATAATTGCCATTGATGGTCTAGCTGGTTCTGGCAAGACCTCTGCGGGTAGACTCTTGGCTAACCGTATTGGCTTTAGATTCATTAGTTCCGGCCTCCTTTACAGGTTTAAAGCTCTTAAACCCGAACTCGACCTCGTTGAAGAGGTCAAACAGGGGCGTCTACGCATAGAGAACGGTGTCATGTGGTCTAACAGCGATGTCACCGCTGATCTCATGGCAGAAGGTGTAGGCGAAAAGGCATCCCAAATTGCCCTTTCTGTGGAGGTCAGGGAACAAGTAAATGCAGCCCTTCGGTTTGTTACCGAGGGCGGCAATTATGTCGTAGAAGGCAGAGATATCGGATCAGTGGTGTTCCCAAAAGCTGCCGTCAAGTTCTTCCTTACAGCCGACCCACATGTGCGGGCTATGCGCAGAGAGAACCAGGTGGGCAGCGGTGTTGCCATTGCTGACAGGGACCGCCGCGATACTAGCAGGCCCGTAGCTCCGGCCCGGCCGGCGGCCGACGCCACAATAGTCGACAATACGAACCTCTCGCTCGAACAAACGGTAGACGCATTGGTCAAGCATATTCCACGAGAGCGCCCTGATCTGCAGCGTTTCCTGGCCGCTGTTATCGGCCCGGCCATAAAGAGTTTCTTCAGGGTAACTGTGACAAACAAGCCTCCCTTAGAGTACGGCAGATGGCTTTTGACACCTAACCACACCAGTGGTTGGGATGCATTCTGCTTAGCAGCTACGTTGACGCGCCCCACCCATTTTGTAGCCAAGTCAGAACTTAAGAGCTCTTTGGGACCATTGCTCGGCTTGCTGGATGTGATGACCATCGTGAGGGGTACGCCCGACATAACCGCTATCAAGAAGGTTGCCCGCCTGTTGGGGAGCGAGAAGCTTGTGGTCATATACCCTGAAGGTCACCGATACCGTGATGGAAACATGGGACCTTTCAAATCTGGTGCCTTCTACTTTCTCAGAAAACGTATGGCACCCGTGGTTCCTGTTGCCATAAGGGGGCTCGAGAAGATTAGTTTCGCTGACATTGTTCCTCGCCGCCGTGTTCGCATCAAATTTCTGGATCCCATATTCCCCATCGACGTCGTTGGCCTCACAGAAGAAGAAATCGCTGAGTTGGTCAGAGCAAGAGTATTGGCCGCCTATGAAAGCTTGTAATCCCCAGGTCCACCTCGCTTTTCCACAGGGGCCTTGCCTGGGAGTCAAGAGAAGTATTGAAATAGCACGGAGGCTGCTAGCCAAAGGTGTCATCGTCTACGCTCTGCATCCACTGGTTCACAACGAAATAGTCATGAGCGAACTTACCGCCTTGGGGTTGGTGCTCCAAGAAGACGTGGAACAAATTCCACAGGGCGCTACCGTGTTGCTGTCGGCCCACGGCACGCCCCAGCCCATCGTTGAAAAGCTCAGAGCTAAGGGGTGCCAAGTAGTCGACGCTGTTTGCCCTTTGGTGCTTTACGTACATAAAGTGGCATTGCGAGCGACAGCTGAAGGTGGAAAGGTCAACGTGGTCGGCGACCCTCAACACATCGAGATTCAAGGGCTTCTGTCCAGGTTACCTGAAGGGAGCTACCTGCTAGCAGGCCCCAGGGGCGAGCGGGCTGATCCTAGGTACCCTCTGGTGTTCCAGAGTACAACCGATCCTGAGGTCCTGAAGGAACTTCAAGGCATGGGTTTCCAAACCCTAGACACCATTTGCTTCGCCACCAAAGGAAGGCAAGGAGCCCTTCGGCAACTGTTGGACCGCTGTGACGCCGTAGTAGTACTAGGTTCTCAAACGAGCGCCAATAGTCGCCACCTACTGGAGAAAGTCGTACAGGCCGGCAAACACGGGCTGCTTACGTTGAATCCAGGGGAAGCAGTAGACTTCGCGGTTAAGTTCAAAGTGGTGGGTCTTATTGCGGGCGCGTCGACCCCGCTAGCGCTTGTCTTCAGCACCTATGAGAGAATTATGAGAGCGTATGAAGAGATTTGTGATCATAGGAGCTCCTAACGTTGGCAAATCTTCGTTGTTCAACAGGTTGACGGGTAGCCGAAAGGCTTTAGTATACGACATGCCTGGGGTCACCAGAGACTACTTGGTCGAGACTACAGAGTGGAACGGCAAAGTGTTCGAAGTCGTTGACACAGGTGGGCTTTACAGGGGCGAGCAGGATCTAGAGTCCTATTGGGAACGCGCACTTGGGGTTGCCGAAGATGCCGACGTTGTGCTGTTTGTAGTAGACGCAAGCCAGCCTATGACCGCTGTGGAATACGAGATTGCTGACAAGCTCCGTCGCATGGGAAAGAACACCATCGTTGTAGGAAACAAATCAGACCTCCTTGAAGAGTGGTTGAATCCTGAACTATACGGATTTGGCTTCTCCGAGGTCATTTTGGTGTCGGCAGCTACTGGCCGAGGCGTGGGCGACCTACTTGACCTCATGGCAAACAAAGTGGAAGCAGAAGACGAGGGGTTCCCTGAGCAACCCGAATTTAGGGTGACCATTATAGGCCGTGCCAATGCGGGTAAGTCCACGCTCATCAACGCTCTCCTTGGGTATCAGCGTGTGGTCGTTTCAGAAGTCCCTGGGACAACCCTGGACTTCATCTCCGAGACTGTATTCTTACGAGGGCTAGCCGTTGAACTGACGGATACGCCAGGCTTGCGCAAGGGTGACTTGAGGCGTTTGTCAGTACCCGAGATGTTGGCCGTAAAAAGGCTTAAGAACAGGGTTACTAGGCAGCAAGTACTTCTGCACGTGGTGGACGCTAGCCAGGGCTTCTCGTCCTTAGACGAAGGCGTCATTAGAATGGCAGAGGAAGAGGGTATAGGCTACGTCGTGGTTTTCAACAAGATGGACTTAGCACGGGATCCGCTCAAAATGGGCAAGGACCTCAGGGATGCGTTTGTGGCGCGCTTCCCTTGGGTTGACAAGAAGGCTGTAGTTCCCGCATCAGCACTTGAAGGTTTCAACCTTGATCGCATACTAGATGCCTTGTCCTTGGCTTACGAAGACTACAAATGTAAGTTCAAGACTTCAGAGGTGGTCGACGTGGTCAAAGACATCCAGGAGTACATTCCCGGTTACAAGTTCTATTACGGTGTCCACGTGTCAACACTGCCGTCCGTATTCAGGGTATTCACCAATCGACCCACCATGCAAGCGACCTTGATGACCTACTTCAGGAGGCAGTTGAAGCAGCGCCTCAGTATTAAGACAGCTTTGCCTAAGATCATATTGGAGAAGCATTGATCATGGGAAAGTGGACAGGTCACTACCACTTCATCGCCGTGGGCGGCATAGGCATGAGCGCACTTGCCTACATATTAGGCTCACGCGGTGTCAAGGTCAGTGGCTGTGATTTGGACCCTAACTTCTATACTAGGGGCAAACTGGAAGCTGTAGGGGTTCAGGTATTTGAGGGGCATGATCCCAAGCATTTGGCAAATGTGGATTACGCAGTCTATTCCACTGCCATACGTCCTGAGTATCCGGAATACAGGGAGGCCCTCCGTTTGGGCATCCCCTTACTTCACAGGTCAGAGATTCTTGCTGACCTTATGAACGCAGACACCAGCATTGGTGTGACCGGCGCTCACGGCAAGTCGTCAACGACCGCTTTCATAGGTCAGGCTATGGCTTTGTTAGGCATGGATCCCACATTCATAGGTGGTGCCATCGTTTCTAGTTTCCAAGGCAATGCTAGGAACGGCAGCGGACCAGTGGTGGCCGAGGTTGATGAGAGCGACGGGTCCCTAGTTCGTATACCTGCGTCCATAAAGGTGGTCCTCAATGTGGACAATGATCACCTAGATCATTACGGTAGCATGGAAGCCTTGGAAAAAGCCATAATAAGCTACGCGGAAGGCTTGCCACACCACAGTGTGGCAGTTCTAAACTACGAGGACGGCTTCCTGCGTGCCATGGACGTAAGGTCTAGGCGGGTTTACTGGTACGGCAGGGGAGCACCTGATTTTGCTTTGGTGTATCTTGACAGAGAAGGTTTGAGCCCCCGCGCGCTCTTGTCTTACCAGGGTAGGGAATACGTCATCGTCAACCGCCACGTCGTAGGCGTGCACAATGGATGGAACTTAGGCGCGGCTTTTGCGGCTTTGGTCTCTGCAGGCATAAATCCGCAGGACGCAGCAGCCGCACTCGAGGAGGTGGAAGCCCCACAGAGGCGCCAGCAGGTCATTGGCATGTGCTCAGGGACTCTGATCATGGATGACTATGCCCACCACCCCAATGAGCTCAAAGCGCTCAGGCATGTGTTTGAAGGTACAGATAAAAGGGTGCTACTGGTTTTCCAGCCCCATCGCTACACCCGCTACAAACTGCTGTTCGAACACTTTGCTGAGGAACTTTCTCAGTGGCCATCAGTAGCGCTTACCGAAATATACAGGGCAGACGAACCCGAAGAGCAGACCAGTAGTTACACCCTTTTCCAGCAGCTTAAGTCAAAACACGTGTGGTTTACTCCGACCAAAGAGGATGTGTTGCAGCTAGTAAGAAGGGAAATTGAGAATTACGATGTCGTCCTTTTTGCAGGTGCAGGTAGCATTTCTCGTTGGGCACACGAGTTTGTTGAAGCTTGTAAGTAACTGACATCCCTCGAACATAGAGGGTATCCCAAGCACCCAATTACAACTATAATCAAAATTGTTTGGTACTGTAGAGGGAGGTGGAACTGTGGGTAAGAGACTCCTAATCCTGGGACTGGTGCTAGCTCTTGTGTTGGGGTTTGCTGCACCAGTCTCGATGAACGCTGAAAGCACTGTCACCATCACAATCCTTGAGACGTCTGATCTTCACGGCCGCATTTTGGCTTACGACTATGGCAAAGACGTTGAGGATCAAACGGTGGGGCTCGCAAAGGTGGCAACTTACGTCAACCAAGTTAGGTCTCAAAATCCTAACATTATCTTGGTAGACAACGGTGACTTCATGCAGGGAACGCCCATCGTAGAGAACTATTTGGGCAAACCCAACAATCCATTGGCAAGAGTTATGAATTACCTGAAGTATGACGCTGTGGTTATCGGAAATCACGAATTCAACTTCGGCATGGCTGCACTAAACGCTTTCGCAAAAGACCTGAGCATGCCGCTCATTTCGGCGAACGTGGTAAAGGCCGGGACCACAGATCCTTATTTCAAGCCGTACGTGGTAGTGGAGCGTGGTGGTATCAAGATCGGCATTCTAGGCCTGACCACACTGGTGGTAAAGAACGTTGAGAAACCAGCCAATTACGAAGGCGTGGACTTTGCGGACCCCGTGGCTATGGCAAAGAAGTACGTAGGAATACTCCGTAATGATGAAAAGGTTGACCTCGTAGTTCTTTCTGCTCACTCAGGCCTCGAGTATGATCCTGACACCAAGACCTACAGCGATCGTGTGTACCCCGAGAACTTCGTGTACAAGGTGCTCCAAGAGGTTTCCGGCATTGATGCAGTTCTCACAGGACACGACCACTATCAGTTGGCCAAGATCATTAGCACGCCTTTTGGCACCACGGTGCCAGTCGTGCAACCCAGCTCATGGGGTAAGGCAGTGGGCCGTGTTGACATTACTTTGAGCAACGAAAGCGGTGCTTGGAAGGTCAAGAGTGCCGTGCCTTCGACCTTCACCATCACTGCTTCTGTAGCGCAGGACGCGAGCGTGGCAGACATGGTCAAAACCGAACATGGTGAGGTCCTCACGCAGATTAGGACTCCCATAGGAGAGTTCACTGCCGACTTTCCGCAACTTGACTTCCTCACCTCGAGGATGTACGACAGCGCCTATTACGATCTTCAGATGAAAGCCATGGAGTGGGCAGCAGGGACCGATATTGCCATACAAGCCATGCTTCCAAACATTCCTCCTACGTACAAGAAGGGCCCCATAACCATAAAAGACATCAACGCTCTCTACATTTACGCCAACACGCTGTACAAGGTCAGAGTTACAGGCAAGATGATCAAGGACCTTCTAGAAGAATCGGCGAAGATGTTCGTGTACACCTATGATCCGCTTGACGGTCCCAAGCTCTCCGCTGATCCCAATTTCAGGGGTTACAACTTCGACGCTGCCGACGGCATTGAGTACAAAATTGACGTGACCAGGCCTGTTGGAGATAGGGTTATCGATATGAAGTACAAAGGCCAGCCCTTGGATATGAACGGCTGGTACGTCATTGCCATAAACAACTACAGGTTCCAAAAGATGAGCACCACGATCCTAAAGGGTGCCGAGAAGCTTTGGGAAGGTGACCTCATCAGCGATTACATAGTCCAATACGTCAAGGAAAAGAAGCAAATCAGCCCTGAGTCTGACAATAACTGGTCTATAGCTCCTGCTTATCTACTGTCCCCCGAGGGTCAGCTTGACTATGCCACCCTTCAGTACGTTGGTGCGCTAGAAGCCTTTGCGGGCCCCAAGGAGACTCTGACTCGCGCCTCTGCAGCCTGCCTCATTAAGGGAACCTACGCCAAAGATATGCCCATTACTTACATTCCAAGTTTCAAGGATTACCAAGTCAACGAAGGAGACTGCATCGTTCCTCTGTTGTCCTCAGGGATCTATGTGGGTTATGGCGACGGCACTGTGAGGCCCAACGCGCCTTTGACGCGTGAGCAGGCTGCCATAGTAGCCATAAGGGGCATGCGCTCTCTGCAGAAGCTTCCCGACGACAAAGAAACCGAGGGTATTTTGTCCAAGTATGTGGATGGGGTCTTAGTATCCCCATGGGCTCGGCGTTACGTAGCCGCTGCGATCAAGTTTGGTTGGCTCAAAACCGATGGGAACAAGATTAGACCTTCGGATCAAATCAAGGAAGGAGAGCTTGTTTATCTGCTCCATTGGAGCCGCTATCCCAATGTACGCATGTTCAGCATCAACGACTTCCACGGCAACATAAGCACCTTCTACAGCGACAGCTCACTGAAAGCAACCGTGGGCGGTTACGAGACCATAGCTTGGTACATCAACAAGTACAAGGCTGACAACCCGCTGTACACCTACTTCTTTGATGTGGGTGACCTAATGCAGGGCACGCCTACGTCCACTGTACTAAGGGGTGAGCCGCTCATTGCGCTCCACAACGCCATGAAACTAGATGCCATGGCAGTGGGTAACCACGAATTCGACTGGGGCGTAGACCTGCTCAAGGACAACATCAGCAAAGCTCAGTTCCCCATCATTTCCTCCAACATATACGAGAAATCCACAGGCAAGCCAGTGGATTGGGCAAGGCCTTACGTCATACTCAACAAGGGTTACCTCAACGTGGGCGTCGTAGGTTACACAAGCCCAGAAACGAGTATTACTGCACATCCATCCATTGTCGGCGGTTTCGACTTCAAGGACCCATCTGTAGCGGGTAGCTACATCCAGCAGCTGCGCAAGAAATCAGACCTCGTAATTGTGCTCGCTCACGAAGGGGCCTACGTAGATTCAAAGAGCGGTTTGATCACAGGTGACAATATCCTCAAGCTGGCTAATTACGGTCCTGATGCACTATTCACAGGCCACAGCCACACCACCGTTGCAGGTTTCGTAGGTAAGGTCCCCGTGGTCCAAGCGTGGTACAACGGCCGACGCATAGGCGCCATCGCATTCTTGTACGATGCCCTAAACGGCAAGATACTCGACACCAAGGCAGCCCATGTTGCACCGATCGTGACATCACAAACCAAAGTACCTGAAATCGCAAGCATAATCAAGAAATACGATGACCAAGTTGGGCCCGTATTTGGCGTAGCAATTGGCTACACAAAGAACGGATTCACCCGTAACTACTACGGCGAATCCAACTTGGGCGACTTCGTATCTGATATCATGCTTGACTACGCCAAAAAGTTGAGCGGCAGAACTGTCGATGCAGCCTTCCAGAACGCAGGCGGCCTGCGTATCGACATACCCACAGGCACCATCACTATAGGGACCATATGGGCTCTCATGCCGTTTGACAACACCATTGTCGTCATGGACCTGACGGGTGCCGACGTCAAAGCGCTGCTCGAAAGGTCCTGCCTCAAGGAGGGCGAGTCCGACGCCGGTGGTGCTTCCAAGGGCCAACTCCAGCCTGCTGGCATAAGGTGGGTTTGCGACATGTCTAAGCCCATAGGCTCTAGGGTCGAGAGCATCACCTTTGAGAGCGGCAAGGCTTTCACCATCGACGGTGTCTACACAGTAGCAACTAACGACTTCTTGGCCACAGGCGGTGACGGCTTCAACGCGTTCAAGAACGGGAAGAACTTCTTGAATACCTTCAAGAATGTGCGTGACGCCATCATAGAAACCGTCCAAGCATGGACAGCCGAAGGTAAGACCATCGACTACCCCGTGGTAGGCCGCATAACAATCAAGTAGGAGGACTCCGTTGAATAGGGGCGGGGGCCAAGTGCCCCCGCCTTTGCTATAATGAGCCTTATGAAGATAGGCCTAGCTCAGATCAATTCAAAGGTTGGCGACATCAGAGGTAACACCGCCAAAATACTTGATGCTGTGAATAAGTTAAGGCAGGCTGAAATCGTAGTCTTTCCCGAACTTGCGATTACAGGCTACCCACCCGAAGATCTTCTCTACGATCCAGATTTTCTTGCAGCTGCCCGCGAACACGTAGACAAACTCCTAAAGGAGCTACCGCCTGACCAAGTAGTGGTATTTGGGGCGCCTGTCGCCTATGAAGGCGCTCTGTACAACTGTGCCATTGCCGCCCACGGAGGGCGACTGGTGGCCGTGCACCGCAAAGTGGCTTTGCCCAACTACGGCGTCTTTGACGAGAAACGCTACTTCACAGCCGGCACAAAAGGCACAGTGATCAGGTTCGCCAATGCATCAGTGGGCGTAGTCGTGTGCGAGGACCTATGGCATGAAGACAGCCCCGTAGCTTGGGAAGCTGAGGAAGGTGCCTCTGTCATTATCTCCATAAATGCTTCTCCCTTCGAGCTCAACAAAGCCGTGCAGCGCCTCGAAGTTCTGCGAAAGCACGCTACTACTCTTGGAGTCTACATCGTGTATGTGAACATCGTGGGCGGTCAGGATGGACTGATATTCGACGGTGGCAGCATGGTAATCTCACCTTCAGGCGAGCTGCTCAGCGCTTTACCGTTCTTCGAAGAGGCTTTCCACGTCATAGACTTGCCAAATGAATCCGCTGCAGAGAAACAATTGACCCTAGGGACATCAAAGTGCAACGTTGTGGACTTGGAGTTGCCCCTGTCAGAAGAGCAAGGGCAGCACGAACAAGTGGTTCTCCGTTACGACGAGATGGAGGTGCTGTACAAAGCACTCTCCCTTGCTCTGCGTGATTACGTCGAAAAGCAGGGTTTCCCAGGCGTCATAGTCCCCATATCAGGCGGTATCGACAGCGCTCTTGTGGCAACCTTAGCCGTGGACGCCTTAGGAGCCCAAAGGGTCAAACTCCTTTATATGCCCACCAGGTTCAATAGCCCCGCCTCTCTAGAGGATGCCAAGCTAGTGGCCGAAAACCTAAAGGTCCCACTCGACGTCATTGACATAGACGGCATTTTTGATAGCTTCTCGTCTGCCTTGCGCGAGCATTGGGCGAAGACAGATTTTGACGCAGCCGACGAGAACCTACAGGCTCGCATTAGAGCCAATGTTGCTTTCTACCTGTCAAACCACACAGGATATTTGGTGCTCTCGTGCTCCAACAAGAGCGAGGCAGCTGTGGGTTACGGAACCATTTACGGCGACATGGCCGGCGGTTTTGCGCCCCTCAAAGACGTGCTCAAGACCCAAGTCTACGCGTTAGCACGCTACAGGAACAGTATCTCTGCGGTCATTCCCGAACGCGTACTTAGCAGGGAGCCCAGTGCCGAACTGAGGCCCAATCAAAAGGACCAAGATGTGCTGCCACCTTACCCCATACTAGACGCCTTCCTCGAGGATTTTGTCGTAAACAAGGTCTCCAGGAGCGAACTCGTACGCAAATACGGGCGGGACATAACCAAAAAGGTAATGGGCATGATCAAGGCTGCCGAATTCAAGCGCAGGCAAGCGCCCATAGGCCCTAAAGTGTCAGAGCGGTGCTTTGGCAAAGATTGGCGTATGCCCGTCGTCAATGGCTTTGCGCCCGACGTTGAGAGCGACGACTTCTGATGTTATAATTACAATCTGCGGGGCGTAGCGCAGCTTGGTTAGCGCGCTTGCCTTGGGAGCAAGAGGTCGGCGGTTCGAATCCGCCCGCCCCGACCACGTGGGCCCGTAGCTCAACAGGACAGAGCATCGGCCTTCTAAGCCGAGGGTTGCAGGTTCGAGTCCTGCCGGGCTCACCACGATGGTGAGCGTAGCTCAAGTGGTCAGAGCACCAGACTGTGGATCTGGGGGTTGGGGGTTCGAGTCCCCTCGCTCACCCCATATGAAAACTGGGCCCGTAGCTCAGGTGGACAGAGCGACAGCCTCCTAAGCTGTAGGTCGCAGGTTCGAGTCCTGCCGGGCTCACCACTTTTTTCTCTGTGCGCCTGTAGCTCAACTGGATAGAGCAGCGGACTTCGGATCCGCAGGCTGGGGGTTCGACTCCCTCCAGGCGCGCCAACACGCATTTTTTGTCGACCCCCGATAGTGCAAAGACCCCCGCACATCGACAACAACCCACCAAGGCAAAACAGCTTAGTTGGAAGCTGCGCTCGTGCCGCTTTTGACTTTGTCAGATCCGCCCTTCGCTTAGCAGTGCCTCTTTTGGCTCGCGCTTGGTATAATGAGTACTGCTGGCTGTTTGGGACCCACCTATAGGGGACGAAAACCCCATCCTGCATCACCTACCCACACTATAACACTCCGGTTTGGGACCCACCTATAGGGGACGAAAACAGGCTAGCCGGTAGTAAAGCGGTAACTGGCGGTTGGGTTTGGGACCCACCTATAGGGGACGAAAACTTAGTAAATGCCGTCCCATCCCAATAGACCAAACTTGTTTGGGACCCACCTATAGGGGACGAAAACACAAAGATATGTGTGCTATTATTGTTCGTCCAAGCTCGTTTGGGACCCACCTATAGGGGACGAAAACCCATCTCAAGGAGCATCTTTTCTTTCTCTTCACGCTTCGTTTGGGACCCACCTATAGGGGACGAAAACCTATGATCTGACGCTTGTAGTTGAAACATTGGAAACCGTTTGGGACCCACCTATAGGGGACGAAAACCTTGTTCCAGATGCAATTTGCAAACCAGTTGAAGTTGGTTTGGGACCCACCTATAGGGGACGAAAACTACTGACACCGCCCATAATATATGCTTTATCACTATCGTTTGGGACCCACCTATAGGGGACGAAAACTACTGACACCGCCCATAATATATGCTTTATCACTATCGTTTGGGACCCACCTATAGGGGACGAAAACCCGATATGCCTGCAACTTTTTGCGTGCCTGTATAGTGAGTTTGGGACCCACCTATAGGGGACGAAAACTGTAGTAAGCGATTCTGTCGAGATAATACTTAAGGTTGTTTGGGACCCACCTATAGGGGACGAAAACTCTTTTTGCACTTCTGCGACCATGATTCTTGATTCCGTTTGGGACCCACCTATAGGGGACGAAAACCTCATGGCTGCTACATCTTTCAGCACACGCTCCAGGTTTGGGACCCACCTATAGGGGACGAAAACGTGAGCTGCGCTCCCTTGATGACCTCATAGATTTCCTGTTTGGGACCCACCTATAGGGGACGAAAACGGCGTCGTCGAGTGTACTCGCTCGCGTCGTATGGATCGTTTGGGACCCACCTATAGGGGACGAAAACAACATATAATCCTCAAGAAGCTTTGCCTTTTCTTTATCGTTTGGGACCCACCTATAGGGGACGAAAACCTATACGCGCTATCATAGCCCATGCGATGCCAACTTCGTTTGGGACCCACCTATAGGGGACGAAAACCTTCACTAACTTCATTAAACACTACATTAAACACACTAGTTTGGGACCCACCTATAGGGGACGAAAACAACATTGTGGCAAGGACTGGGAACGCCCAATTTAGAGTTCAGAGACCCACCTATAGGGGACAAACGGTGCCACTTAGGAACAGAATGAAGGGGACAGTTTCAAAACTACTTGGAACGGACTAATACTCTATGTCAAAGGCTTTTTTGTGTTCAGTCGTGCTTACCTACCGAATAGCTCCCTGTATTCGGGCACGACATCAGCTTCAAACAGCTGAACGCCCTCGTCTGTTTTCTCGTGCACGATCATCTGCCTGAGGACGTCGAAGGGTATAGTGGCGATGTCAACGCCCAATTCCATGATTTCCCTTACTTGTCGCGCATTCCTTACTGAAGCGGCAATGATTTTGGTGCCAAAGCCGTAATTGTCGAAGATGTCCTTTATGATGCGAAGCATGTGGATTCCGCTAAGCAAACCATTGTCCTCCAAGAGTTGGTCGCCAACAATGAAGCCGTCAGCAGGGTAGTAGTCCTCCTTGTTGAAACTCAAACCAGCCCTCTTCCTGAGAAGGTCGTCGAGGCGCCCTACAAAGGGGCTTACGTAGTGAGCGCCACATTTGGCCGCAAGTACGGCTTGTTCGGGGGTCATGACCAAGGTGACGTTGACTGGTATACCCTCGGACTCCAACGCCTTGATGGCTTTCAGGCCGTCGAAATCGCGCGCTCTTTTGCCTCCATCGGGGTTAACGGGTATCTTAATGACGACGTTGTGTGCTACAGGGTTGAACTTGTGGTACAGCAGGCGGGCTTCCTCGATCATGGCGTCAGTAGTGGTGCTTATAACCTCCAAACTTACAGGCCTGTTGGAGCCTGCCAACGCTAAGATTTCCGTGATGTAGTCAGCCATGCTGTATTGTTTGCCTTTTGCCTTGAAGTACTCGACAGCCTTCTTGATAAGAGAAGGGTTTGTGGTAATCCCGTCTACAATGCCCCAACTAAGGGCTTCCCTGATTTCGTCAAGGTTAGCTGAATCAATGAATACCTGCACTCTTAACCACCCCCAGATTGAATTGTAATGTAAAGAAAACGGATCCCAAACAAGGCATGTATCATTGACACGTTGGGCTGGCGTGTGTTATCATTATTCCGCTGGGCCCGTAGCTCAGCAGGTAGAGCACCGGCCTTTTAAGCCGGGTGTCGCAGGTTCGAGCCCTGCCGGGCTCACCAGCGGGCCATTAGCTCAATAGGTAGAGCAACGGACTCTTAATCCGTGGGTTGCAGGTTCGAGTCCTGCATGGCCCACCAACTTGGTGCGAAGGTGGCGGAATGGCAGACGCGCTGGACTTAGGATCCAGTGGGGTTTCCCCGTGCGGGTTCAACTCCCGCCCTTCGCACCATTTTTTATTGATGAGAATGTGTTTTACCACGGGAGTGAAGGAGGAAAAGTGATGAAGACAGAGAGGATATCCGGAGTAGAGGTAATCGTCGAGGAGACTTTTGGTGGGGAACAACTGGAGCAGCTGAGGGAACAAGTCCTCAAAAAGGTCGCAAGTCAGGTGAATATACCGGGGTTCAGGAAAGGGCACGCTCCCTTGGCTTTGGTGAAGAACTACGTGAACCCCGAGTATTTGGAAGACCTGCTACGCGATGACCTGCTCGACACAGTTTTGCACGAGGCTGCCCAAGAGATTAAGCAGCAGATCTACAAAGTAGAGGTGTTAGAAATGAACTTGGCTGATGAGGGGTACGTGAAGGCCAAGTTAGAATTGCTGCCCACCGTCGATTTGGATCAAGTGAACTTTGGTGAGTTACCCAAGTACGAGGAACCTGTAGTCCAAGAGGAAGAAGTAAACAACGTCATAGATCGCTTGCTGGAAGACCAAGCCATAGTCAGGAGCGTAGAAGTAGAGAAACCCGAGGATGGACACATGGCAGAGATTGAATGGGCACTGTTGGACGATCAGGGTAACCCGCTGAGGCCCCGGAGGACTACGATCGAAATAGGCAAAGAGGAGTTCTTAGAGGGCACTGATGCCATGCTCAAGGAAATGACAGTTGGCGAAGAGCGCCTTATGGAGACGCCTGACAAGGCAGCCAAACTGAAGATCAAACTCCTGGATATCAAAGCGAAGGCGAAACCGGAACTCACTGATGAGTTGGCGAAGAGCATAGGATTTGAGAACGTTGAAGCGTTGAGGAACGCAGCCGAAGAGGAAATCAGAAGGTACAAGGCGGAGGAAACCACTAGTAAATGGTTTGAAGGCGTGCTTGACACCGTTGCTCAGAAATTGAACGTAGAGCTACCTCCGTCGATGGTCGACGAAGAGTACAAGGAGAGGTTCGACAATTTCGTGTCATCATTGGAAAGACAAGGACTCACGTTGGAGTCCTACTGCACCCAAATAGGTAAGTCCATAGAAGAGGTACAGAACGACATCAGGGAAAACGTGAGGCGGAGCCTACTCCACTACTTGCTCTCAGAAGTCCTGCGAGCCTACTTGGGTGTTAAGGTGGAAAGAGAAGAGATCAATGAATACACCTCCAAGCGCGATGGTATAAGTTCAAAAGAGGCTGAATATCAGATTGGTATGGCCAAACTGATTGAAGCCTTGAAAGCAAAAACAAGCGGCAAGGAGGTTGAAGAATGAGCCCGTTGATACCTTACATCGTGGAGCAAACTCCGCGCGGTGAACGTGGGTACGACATATACTCGAGACTCCTCAAAGATAGGATTGTATTCATAAACGGGGAGATCGAGCCGGAAATGGCAGGTGTGGTAATTGCACAGCTGCTCTATTTGGAAGCCGAAGATCCCAAGAAGGACATATACCTATACATAAATTCGCCTGGTGGCATAGTCACCGACGGCTTGGCTATCTATGACACCATGCAGTACATAGCACCTGACGTGGTGACCATATGCGTGGGTCAGGCGGCAAGCATGGCTGCGGTACTGCTCGCTGCGGGCACCAAGGGCAAGAGATTTGCCCTGCCAAACTCCCGCATACTCCTGCACCAGCCCATGGGCGGTGTGCAGGGTCAGGTAACGGACGTGGAAATCCAAGCCAAGGAGCTGGTCCGCATCAAACAGCGCATCAACGAGATACTGAGCTCTCACACGGGCCAACCCTTTGACAAGATCGTAGCCGATACCGACCGCGACTTCATAATGACTCCTGAAGAGGCCTTGCAGTATGGGGTCATAGACATGATACTAACTAAGCGGCCCGGAGCGGAGGGCTAGCTGATGCCTAAGGACATTAGGTGCTCTTTCTGCGGCAGGTCCGCAGAAGAAGTAGACCAAGTGTTGGCTTGGCCAAATGGCCTCTATATATGCAATTTCTGCGTAGAAGACGCTCATCACTTGCTCAAGAAACCGAAAAAAGCCGATTTGTCCATAATGGATACGGAGCTACCCACACCTACCAAGATAAAGGCGTTCTTGGACCAATACATAATTGGGCAAGAAAAGGCAAAGAAGATAGTCTCGGTGGCCGTGTATAACCATTACAAGAGGGTGCGCAGCAAGCTTAGGGGCGAACCCTACGCCCACGAGCTGGGCAAGAGCAACATCATGTTCATAGGGCCCACAGGGACGGGTAAGACGTACATTGCCCAAAACCTGGCCAAGATACTAAATGTGCCGTTCTCCATAAGTGACGCTACGTCACTGACCGAAGCTGGATACGTAGGCGAGGACGTGGAGAACATCCTGCTAAGGCTCATACAAGCAGCGGATTGGGATGTAGGGCGTGCTCAGTACGGCATTGTGTACATAGACGAAATAGACAAAATAGCAAGGAAATCTGAGAACCCTTCCATAACCCGTGACGTGTCAGGTGAAGGTGTGCAGCAAGCGCTCCTGAAGATAGTGGAGGGGACCATTGCTAACGTACCACCCCAAGGAGGGCGAAAGCACCCTTATCAGGAATTCATACAAATCGATACTAGCGACATCCTGTTCATCGTAGGCGGCGCTTTTGAAGGGATCGAGCCCATAATCAGGCAACGTCTAGGCAAGCGAACCGTGGGCTTTGCCGTAGACCAAAAAGAGATGAATGAGGAGAATGTTATAGAACACCTGATACCTGAAGACCTGCTCAAATATGGGATGATCCCAGAATTTGTGGGCAGGTTCCCTGTTATTGCGACGTTCCATAAACTGACCAAGGATGACTTGGTAGACATACTAGTTAAGCCGCGCAACAGCTTACTCAAGCAGTACCAGGCACTGTTTGCCCTAGATGGAGTAGAGCTTGAATTCACCAAGAAAGCGTTGGAAGCGGTAGCAGAAGAAGCAGAAAGACGGGGCATGGGCGCAAGAGGGCTGAGGTCGATTTTGGAAAACCTGCTTATGGACCTCATGTTCGAGATTCCAGAGAAGAAGGAGGTTAAGAAGGTCATAATCACCTCAGGTGTGCTGAACGGTGAACAACCCGTGCTTCTTACGGACTTGGACCTAGCGACCGGAAGGAGTGTGGTCAACTATGAGTGAACGCCTTCCTGTGATTCCGCTGAAGAACGTGGTAATGTTCCCGGGCCTCGTGTTGCCCCTACTTATAGGCAGGCCTAAGAGCGTCAAGGCTCTTGAGCTTGCCATGGAGTCGGACAAAAAGGTTGTGCTGTTAGCCCAAAAGGATGAAAATGCCGATGAACCAAGTGCTGAACAACTCTATGATGTCGGTGTCGTAGCAGAAATCGTTCAGATATTCAAAGCTCCCGATGGCACCATACGCATGGTCGTGGAAGCTAAAGAAAGAGTGAGAGCAAAGGTTCATGATAAGGGCGAGTACTTCGAAGCAGATTTCGAAGCACTGACGGAACAAGAGGCAGACCCCACCCGAGCAGAAGCCTTGGTAAAGAGCGTGCTCATGCGGTTTGAGGAGTATGCACGCTTATCGGGAAGGATACCGCTCGAGGTAGTGGCAGGTGTCTCAGGCCTCAAGGAACCTGGCAAAGTGGCGGATATGGTAGCCGCCAACATGTCCATAGCCCATCACGAAAAGCAAAAGGTACTCGAAGCCACCGACGTAGCCACACGCCTAGAACTTGTACTGCAGTATCTATTGAGGGAAATCGAGGTCCTCCGGCTCTCGCAGGAGATCGAAAACACCGTTCGCGAGCGCATGGAGAAGAACCAAAGGGAGTACATCCTCAGGGAACAGCTCAAAGCCATACAAGAAGAACTCGGGGAGCGCGACGAACGAACCATAGAGGTTGAGCAATACCGCAAGAAGATCGAAGAGGCCCAACTGCCCGAGGAGGCAAGGAAAAAGGCTTTAGAGGAGCTTGACCGATTGCAGCGCATGCCGCCTTATTCGCCTGAGCTGGGAGTAATCCGGACCTATTTGGATTGGTTAGTGAGCTTGCCGTGGGCTAAACGCACCGAAGACGAGATGGACATCGAGCAGGTGCGCACGAAATTGGATCGCAGCCACTATGGGCTCAAAGAAGCTAAAGAGCGGATCGTCGAATTCATTGCTATGAAGAGGCTGTCGTCGAACCCCAAGGCACCTATTCTGTGCTTGGTGGGCCCTCCCGGCGTAGGTAAGACATCTTTGGCAAAAGCCATAGCAACTGCTTTGAACCGCAAACTCGTGCGAGTCTCACTAGGTGGGGTCCGTGACGAGGCTGAGATAAGAGGACATAGGCGCACATACGTGGGCGCCTTACCCGGTCGAATAATTCAGGGTATGCGACAAGCAGGCACAAGAAACCCCGTTTTTGTTCTTGATGAAATTGATAAGTTGGGCGTGGACTTCAGGGGCGATCCCAGCGCAGCCTTGCTGGAGGCGTTGGACCCTGAGCAGAACTACGCCTTTCAAGATCATTACTTGGAGGTAGCTTTCGACCTATCGGAGGTGTTCTTCGTAACTACGGCGAACACCATATACACCATACCGCCTGCGCTATTAGACCGCATGGAAGTTATCAGGGTGCCTGGATACACCGAGGATGAGAAGCTGCACATCGCTAAGCAATTCATTCTTCCAAAGTTGTATGAGCAGACAGGGCTTGCGTCCCAAGAAGTCAAATGGAATGACAAGGCGGTAGTCAGAATCATAAGGGAATACACCCGCGAGGCAGGCGTGCGCAATTTGGAGCGCAGCCTAATGTCCATACTGAGGAAGCTTGCTGTAGAGAAACTGGAAAAGGGTTTCGACCGTGTAAGCATCACAGCTAGAAGCTTGGAAAAATACCTTGGCGTACCTAAGTTCCGATACGGCAAGGCTTTGGAACAACCAGAAGTCGGTGTGGTCGCTGGGTTAGCGTGGACCGAGTTCGGCGGAGAAGTCATGCTCGTAGAATGCCAAGTGTTGCAAGGCCGAGGACAACTGCTGCTTACTGGAAGCCTTGGCGATGTGCTCAAGGAGTCCGCTATGGCTGCCCTTACTTATGTGCGCAGCAGGGCACAAGAGCTGGGTATCCCAGCTGATTTCCACAAGAAATACGATATACACGTGCACGTACCTGAGGGTGCCATACCCAAGGACGGTCCATCAGCTGGTATAACCATAGCCACTGCAATTATTAGCGCCCTGACCAAGAAGAAGGTGCCTAACGACGTGGCTATGACTGGCGAAATCACAATCAGGGGTAAGGTGCTACCCATAGGCGGAGTCAAAGAGAAGGTGTTGGCTGCTCATCGTGTGGGTATTCAAAGGGTGATACTACCCAAGGACAACAAGCCCAACATGGAAGAGGTCCCAGACGAGATCAAGAAGTCCTTGAAATTCTATTTCGTGGACAGCATGGACCAGGTGGTGGACATAGTACTTGGAAAAACACCTTAGGTGGGCAATAGCTGTCATAGGCGCTATCATCATTTTTCTGGTAGGTGCCTGGGCCCAAACCGAAATGTCAGCCCTGAGGAACCCTGAGTGGGTTGTCTTGTTGCCTTATGAAACGTACATGGGAAACGTTTGGGAGGTAAATGAGCTGCCTGCCATCTTAGACGAGCTTAGTAGCCGTGGGATCACAGGCTTAGTCTATTACCCTGGGCAAGATTTGGCAAAAATCGTCAAGGGTTTGCAAGGCAGAATCCTCGTGGTCGGTAAACGACCTGAGGGTAGCAACCAACCGCTCACTTGGATTAACCTAGAAGCCGAGGAGCAACCTGGTGCATTTATAGACTTGTCTTTCGAGTCGCTTACCAAAGAGCCTGAAACGGCGTCGTTGGTGCGTGGCAAGGACGTATGTGCGCGCGAGGAGTTGAGCGCGCTGGTAGGCCAACACCTTTGGGCGTCTGTAAACGGCATATACGGTGTTAGTAGTTGTCCGGCCGACGGTATCCTGCTGGGATACGCTGAGAGTCTTAACAGCACTGTTGTAATGTACGATGTAAGGTCTGCTGTCATGTCAGCTTTGGATGGGTATAAGGTCAAAAAGGTGGTTCTCAGGTGAGGCCGAAAAGGCTTTACGTAGAAACCCTGGGATGCCCCAAGAACATAACACGGTCGCAGGACTTCTTCAGGAACCTTGACCTCAGCAAATTTGAAGTGGTCTACTCCCCCGACCAAGCGGACGCTATCATCCTGAATACGTGCGGGTTCATTGCTGATGCTGTCAAGGAGAGCGTGGAGCGGTCTCTGGAACTTCGTGCCATGTACCCTGACAAGCGTATTATTTTCGCGGGTTGCATCCCGCTTCGTTACGGCAAAGAGCAAGTGGCTGCAGAATTGCCTGAAGTAGATGAAGTGGCCCCGGGAATGTCTTTGCCCAATATGCTATCCGAACAAGCAAGCAATGAAGGAAGTTCCATACTTACCTATCCCTATGCTTACGTCTCGCTTGGCGAGGGTTGCAATGGCCGCTGTTCATACTGCACAATACCCAAGTTTTGGGGACCTTTTAGGTCAAGGCGGGAAGCAGACATTGTATCTGAACTTAACAGCCTAAGCGAAGCTGGCATCAAGGAGGCTATATTGGTTTCTCAGGACTCTGGCGCCTGGGGCGTAGATCTGTATGGCCGTCCCTCGCTATCGAAGTTGATAGAGGCATTGCGTGATGTGGATATACCCTGGATCAGGGTTATGTACCTGAACCCCACCTACGTCAGTGAAGGACTGCTAAAGGCGTGGTCTAGTGTCCCAAACGTGTTGCCATATTTTGATTTACCCCTCCAGAGCGGTTCGGACCGCATACTCAGGCTCATGAAGCGCGGGTACAATGCCAAAAAGGTTGTCCACGCGGCGAGACTGATAGACGAGGTTTTTGCGAATGCGGTAAAGAGAACATCTATCATAGTGGGTTTCCCCACGGAAACCGAAGAAGATGTATCGGCAACGGCGCAGATACTCCAAGAAGCCAATTTCCAACACGTGGGGGTTTTCCTGTACTCAGACGAAGAGGGAACAGAAAGCTACAACTTGAGGCCCAAGGTTCCCAAGCGGACCGCCAAGCGTTGGCTTAGGCAAATAGAGAACTTGTCTGCCCAGCTAGATGCCCTTTGGCGTGAAAGCTTGGTGGGCTCAAAAGTAACCTGCCTTGTGGAAGCTGCCTCAGACGGCGCGTTCGTAGGGCGCGTTTGGGGTGACGCTCCTGAGGTAGATGGGGTTTTTGTGGGGAGCGGAGAGGCAGAGCCGGGGGAGTTGATAGAAGTTGTTATCGAGAAAACGGAGTCTGGCAAACTCGTTGGCCATAAAGAAGGCTAAGCGCATACAGCAAAGTGGAAAGCGGATCGCCCTTGCTGAGTCGTGCACAGGAGGACAGGTAGTCTCATGGCTCAGCATGCTACCTGGATCCTCCAAGTTTCTTTGGGGCGGTGTTACGGTCTATACCCAAGCCTCTAAGAGGGCCCTGCTTGGCGTTATCAGCAATGAACCTGCAAGTCCGGAAACTGCCGAGGCTCTAGCAAAATCACTTCCTGAGACGGACGTAAGAGTAGCCGTGGTAGGCAATCTGGGCCCCTCAACTGAATTGGGAGCTCCTCGAGGTTGTGTGTATGCGTACGTTGTACTCTCCCACGAGGAGGTACTCAAGTCGAGAATGTTCAAGAAGGGCAGGTTAAGAAATCGTTTCCTGAGCAGCTACTGGGTACTCTTTTGCGTAGAAAGGGTGGTCAGATGAGGTTGTTCTTTGGGGTACGCGTGCCACCAGAGTTGGCCGCGTTTTACGCTGACGTTCTCCTACCCAAGATGTCGAAGGAAGTACAGGGTAAGTTCGTGGAACCTGAAAACCTTCATGTTACCGTGTTATTCCTTGGCGAGGTGCCAGAGGTTTACTTTGACGAAAAGGTTACGGATTTGCTGCGCAGTATCAGTCGTTTTGAAACCAAAGCCCAAGGCTATGGCTACTTTGGAAGACCTCCTAGGGTGGCGTTTATGAACGTAACAGATGGTTTGGATGGCTTCAGAGCTGTGCACGATGCCGTTTGTGCGGGGACAGGGATCAACGACCCCAAGTTCGCTCCCCATATCACGCTGGTAAGGTTCAAGAAGCCGCCTTACAACTTGGAACGACTCATATCCGCGCTACCCATTCAAGAGTTCAGGTGGACTGTAGACAAAGTAACTTTGTTTGAATCACAACTGACTAGCAAGGGTCCCATATACAGCGTAGTTAAAGACTACGCCTTGATTGGTTAGGCATTATAATTAACACAAAGGAGGATAACGTATGGACTTGAACGATAGACAGAAAGCCCTCCAAGGTACTGTGCAGTATGTAGAAAAGCGCTTTGGAAAGGGTTCACTCATGCGCCTAGGTGAGTCAGGTGGTCGACTACAGGTAGAAACCATATCCACGGGTGCGCTGACGTTGGATTTAGCACTTGGTGTGGGTGGTATTCCTAGAGGCCGCATAACTGAAATATACGGCCCTGAGGGGTCAGGCAAGACGACCCTTGCTTTGCACATAATAGCGAACGCTCAGAAGAATGAGGGGACTGCTGTTTTCATCGACGCTGAGCATGCTCTGGACCCCATATATGCGAGCAAGCTGGGCGTGGACGTAGACAATCTTTACATCTCGCAGCCTGATTATGGTGAGCAGGCATTAGAGATTGCAGAGGAATTGAGCAAGAGCGGAGCCGTAGACGTTATAGTCATTGACTCGGTGGCGGCTTTGGTTCCAAAAGCTGAGTTAGACGGGGAAATTGGAGACGCATTCATGGGGCTCCAAGCAAGGCTGATGTCGCAGGCGCTCAGGAAACTGACGGGCATAGCCTCGAAAACGGGCACTGCACTGGTTTTCTTGAACCAACTAAGAGAGAAAGTGGGCATAACCTTTGGCAACCCTGAGGTGACTCCAGGCGGACGAGCGCTAAAATTCTTCGCTACGGTGCGCATGGAGCTAAGGAAGGTTGAGAACATTGGAGGCAGCGGTGAGGCAAGCGAGGGCGCTGTCATAAAGGCAAAAATAGTTAAGAACAAGTTGGCACCGCCATTTAGGACGGCAACTTTTGACTTATATTACGGCCGGGGCATATCTTGGACCTCGTCAGTGGTGGATGCTGCCCTGATAGCTGGTATTATCCAGAAGAGTGGCAGCTGGTATTCATACAACGATGTCAGACTGGGCCAAGGAAAAGACAATGCCGTGGCGTTCCTAGAGGAACATACGGAAATGCTTGCAGAAATAGAGTCCGCTGTCAGGAGGTCGCTGCAGGAGTTGCCAGTTAAGCCAGAGATTTAGAGTATGGCTGATTGTGAGAAGTTCTGGCACATGGTGATAATGCGCCTTTCCAAGAGGGACTATTCCAAGGCAGAGTTGTTGGCGAAGGTGCCTGCTGAGTGCGTTGACGTTATCAGCGCCAAACTAGACGAGATGTTCCCTGACTTAGACCAAAGGGTGGCGTCAACGGAGGTTTCAAGAGCAGTGAGTTTGGGAAAGGGCCCGCTATACGTCAAGGAGCGCCTGTACCGCAGGCGCGTAGAGGCAGCGCCCGAGACGTACGATGCCACAACATGGGGTGCAGCGCTTAGGCAAGCCCTAAGCAAAGCTAGGAGAAAGTACACAGACGACAAGAAAATAATGGAATTCCTGCTTAGGCAGGGATTCACTTACGAAATGACGAGGCAACGCTTAAAGGAGGTCGAAGATCAATGAATCTGATCATAGGTGTCATAGTTGGGTCAATACTGGGAGCAGTGGCTGCTTACTTCTACGCATTTAGCGCCACGCGGTCGAGGGTGCAAGCGCTTGTAGCTAACGCCGAAGCGCAGGCTAAGGAAGTCATCGAGGCTGCCAGGGCTCAGGAGAAAAAGGCACAAGAGCGAGCTGAAGAGTTACTCAGGCAGGCACAAGAACAAGTCTCTCGGATGCTCGCTGAAACAACCAAGGAGCTCAAGGCGCGCAGAGAGCAGCTAGACAAGTTTGAACAGAGATTAGTCCAAAGGGAACAACAACTAGACAGGCGCATGGACTCTATAGAGGCCAAAGAAAAGAAGGCTGACCAAAAGCTTCAGGTTGCTGAGGAGAAGCTCAAATCGGCAGAAGCTTTCGAGCAGGAAGCCCTGCGCAAACTACAAGAGATTGCAGGCATGACTGTGGAGGAAGCCCAACAGTTCCTCTTCCAGAAACTGGAAGACGAGCTTAAAGAGGAAATTGGCCAAAAGATTCGAGAGTACGAGCAGATGTTCCAAGAGGAAGCCCAGAAGAGAGCTTCTGAAATAATGGTTATGGCCATGCAAAGGCTTGCCCTGGAGAAACCAGAGGACCCCGTCATATCCGTAGTTCAGTTGCCCAACGAAGAAATAAAGGGCAGAATTATAGGCCGCGAGGGAAGAAACATACGCACCTTTGAACGAATCACTGGAGTGGACCTCATCATCGACGATACCCCGGAAGTCGTGGTTGTCTCTTCTTTTGATCCGATTCGCCGAGAGATCGCACGCAGGACACTAGAGAAACTCATAGCGGACGGCCGCATCCAACCAGCCAGGATAGAGGAGATATACCTGAAAGAAAAGAGCGCCATAGAGGAAGAACTGATCCAGGCAGCAGACAGTGCTACGCGTGAGGTTGGCATAAGAGAAGTGCACCCTGAGCTCAAGCGCATCGTGGGTCAACTCAAGTTTCGCACATCCTACGGGCAGAACGTATTGCACCACTCCATAGAAGTGGGCATCATCGCAGGGATGCTAGCAAGTGAGCTGCACCTAGACACGCAAATAGCAAAACGTGCAGGCCTGCTCCACGACATAGGCAAAGCACTTGACCACGCCATCGAAGGGAGCCACGCCGTTATTGGAGCAGACGTAGCAAGAAAGTACAAAGAGAATCCATTGGTGGTCAACGCCATAGCTTCGCACCACAACGAAGTGCCACAGGAGAGTGTGTACGCTGTGCTCGTACAGGTCGCTGACGCAATTAGCGCAGCTCGGCCGGGCGCGCGCAGGGAGAACTACGCAGCCTACATAAAGAGAGTACAGCAACTGGAGGAAATTGCTAAGTCGTTCCCGGGCGTGGAATCAGCGTTTGCAGTGCAGGCTGGACGTGAAATCAGGGTGATAGTTCAACCAGAGTTCGTAGGCGATTCAGAAGCCTATTCACTAGCGCGGGATATAGCGAAACGCATAGAAGAAGAACTGGTTTACCCTGGGCAGATAAAGGTCACTGTGGTTCGTGAAACAAGGGTTGCTGAATACGCAAAATGAGAATACTCTTCTTTGGCGACGTGGTGGGTGAGCCAGGCCGTAAGGCGGTCAGGATTTTGACCTCCAAGTGGAGGGTTGAATATCAGGTAGACCTTGTGGTCGCTAACGGCGAGAACTCCGCCGGCGGCCTGGGCATCAATAGAAAGGCAGTGGAAGAACTTTTAGATGCCGGTGTGGATGTGATTACCACAGGTAACCACGCTTTTCACTGGAAAGAGTGGGAAGAGGTCTATAGGGACTACCCCATGGTGTTGTTCCCCGCCAACTACCCAGGGATGTTAGAACGTTCCTATTACATAAAGGATGGTGTAGCAGTGGTGTCACTGCAGGGAAGGGTGTTCATGGATTGCATTGATAACCCGTTCCCCGCTATCGACCGTGTACTAGAAGAACTGTCAGCTGCTAGATGGCGTATAGTCGACTTTCATGCAGAGGCAACTAGCGAAAAGTTGGCTATGGCATATTACTTGGACGGTAGGGTTGACGCTGTCTTGGGCACACACACCCATGTGCAGACAGCAGATGAGCGGGTGTTCCCGCAAGGAACCCTGTACATAACGGATGTCGGCATGACGGGCCCCATAGAGAACTCCATACTAGGCATGGACAAGGATACCGTCATACCTACGTTCATTACCAACCGGCCCATGAGGTTCAGGATTGCCTCAGGTCCCGTGCTAGTAAACGCCGTATTGGTTGACATAGACCGAGACCGTTCCATAACCAGGATCAACTACGTGTGGGCGGAGGGCTAAGTGGTGAAGTACTACATCTTCACATATGGTTGTCAAATGAACAAAAATGACAGCGAAATGATCAGCGGGCTGCTCGAACGAGAGGGCTGGGAACCTTCCAAAGACGTCAAGGATGCCGACCTGATTATCATAAACACTTGCTCAGTAAGGTTGCATGCAGAAGAACGTGCTATTGGTACTATCTCTGCCCTAAAGAGGCTAGGGAAGCGAGTAGTCGTGATGGGTTGTATTGCTGAGGTAAGGGGTTCTGAGTTAATGGAGCGTTTCCCCCACGTACAAGCAGTGGTGGGACCATGTCACGAAACGGAAATACCCAACATCCTGCAAGGTGAAAGGCAGATTCTTGTAGGCGATCGCCCAGTGGACTTCAGCAAGTACTTGGTATCAGCCCGAAACAAAGCTCACTCTGTGTTCGTTAGCATAATGAAAGGCTGCGACGACTTTTGCACATACTGCATCGTACCGTACACGAGGGGACGGGTTCAATCAAGGCCTCCTCAATCAGTGATTGACGAAGTAAAGGCTGCCGTGGATAACGGGGCCGTAGAAGTCACGTTGCTGGGCCAAAACGTCAATGACTACGGGAAAGACTTAGATGGCTGGAACTTTACCAAATTGGTGGAAAAGGTTGCCGAGATACCTGAGTTACGGAGGATAAGGTTTACTTCTCCGCACCCTGCAAACTTCAGCAAAGCTGACATTGATGCTCTGACAGACATTAATAAGGTGATGCCCTACTTCCATCTGCCCCTCCAGTCAGGCGACGACGAGATCCTCAGGTTGATGAACAGAAAATACACTACCCGGGATTTCGCTGAATTGGTGGAGCATATCCGCACAAGAGTCCCAAGCGTAGCCATAGGCACGGACCTCATTGTAGCGTATCCAGGTGAAACTGAACGACACTTTGAGGCGACAAAGAGATTCCTGGAGAGCATGCGCTTCGACATGGTTTATATGGCAATCTTCTCGCCGAGGCCTGGAACACCTGCTGCACGCATGGTAGACAGCTTCGTACCAGAAGCTGAAGCAAAGGCAAGATATGATGAACTACTGGCTATGCAGGAGCGCATTTCTTACGAGATAAACCAGACCTACGTGGGAAGTGTACAAGAAGTCCTCGTGGATGAGCAAGATAAGAAGTCTGGTAAGTACATAGGCCGCACGCCCACGAACAAGACTGTGGTGTTCGCGAGTAGGGCGCACATTGAACCGGGCACTTTCGTTTCAGTCCGCATAAACAGTGCGAAGTCATGGGTGCTTTATGGACAAACTCCTGATTAGTATTCTGGGCCCCACTGGTGTTGGTAAAACAGCCCTAGCTCTGAGGCTGGCGGAACTCATGTCAAACGCTGAGATAATCTCGGTCGACACCGGTTCTTTCTACCGCGACACCAACGTGGGAACAGCTAAGCCCACACCAGAGGAGCGCCTTTCCCATAAACACTGGTTCATAGATGTGCTGGATTGCCATCAGACGTATTCGGTGGCGTCTTTTGTAGAGGATGCAACCCAAACGATCCAAACAATGTGGCAGCAAGGCAAGATCCCTATGATAGTTGCAGGAACACTGTACTACTACTACGCTCTGACTGGCAAAATAGGCTATGCCAACATCCCCCCTATGGAGCCCGTACGTCAGTTATTGGAGCGCGAACTGAACGAGTTCGGTGAGGAATACTTGCGGAACAAGCTCCGTAACATAGACCCTGACAGAGAGTCAGCCATACGGCGAGGCGATCACAAGAGGCTCATCAGGGCCCTGGAAATAGCGTGCGCTGGTGTAAAACCTTCGCAAGCCATAAAGAAAAATGACTTGGGATCTCACCTGAGCATAAGAGTAGGGCTGCGTATGCCTCGAGAAGCCTATAGGAGCGCTCTCAGGCAGCGCGTCAAGGCGATGCTGATGAACGGACTTGTGCAGGAAGTGGAGCGGCTCCGTGCACAAGGTAAGACCTGCGAAATGCCTTGTTTATCGCAGATTGGCTACAAGGAAGTCTGCGCATACCTTGATGGCGGGATCAAGACTATGGAGGAACTCGAGGAACGTATCTTTGTCAGGCATTGGGACTATGCCAAGAGGCAAATGACGTGGTTGAGAAAAGACCAAGAGTTGATGTGGTTCGAACACGACGGCGATGTTAACGCTGTTATGCAGGAGGTCTGGGTCCATGTCAAGAACACCTGCGGAAATTGCTAAGGAAAACACGGCAAGACTTCTAAAAGCTTTTCGAGCAGCCAAGGTTGCCGAAAGTGACTTGTGGGGATCAACGGGCTACGGTTTAGATGACGTGGGCCGCACGAAGTTAGAGGCTGTGTACGCCGACTATTTTGGCGCCGAAGCCGCACTCGTAAGGCCACAGATTGTATCAGGCACGCACGCAGCATATCTGATTGCACGAGCCCTGAACTTACAGGTCGGAACTACTGTTTTTTGCCCCTTCAGGCCATACGAGAGTGTTTTCCATAACATAACACCTCTATTAGGCCAGACTGTGGTTTGGGATGGGACAGGCACTACACGAGGAGACTATCTGTGGTTACAGAGGTCAGGTGGCTATACGTGGAACCAAGGGCTCAACATTGATGAGTTGGCTGACTTAATTCGTACCTTTAAGGGTAACAATCCTAACGGTCTGGTCATAGTGGACAACTGCTATGGGGAGTTTGTGGAAGAAGTTGAGCCGACATCGGTGGGTGCTGACCTCGTTTTTGGGTCACTCATCAAGAACCCTGGAGGCACAATAACGCCCACGGGTGGTTACGTGGTCGGTAAGGCAGACTTAGTAGCTAAAGTCGCTGAAGCACTTTATGGACCTGCCTTGGGTAGCGAACAGGGCTCCACGGGTAGTTTTGTCAGGGAAGCTCTACAAGGCTTATTCTTGGGTCAATTACTAACGTTCAATGCAATTCTGGGAAAACTCATACTGTTAGAACAGCTAGCCAACACCCTCAAAGAAAGGACTCCATTTGCTGACATCATCGTCAGAACAAGGTGGGGCGATCTAGAAACCCAACTTGCTGCGGCAAGAGTAGTCCAGCGTATGGGTCCGATCAACAGCCACGTGACCCCAGAACCGTTCTCTATGGCAGGTTATGAGAATCCCATAGTGATGGCATGGACAGGTTTTGTGCAAGGAGAGTCGTTGTCGTTGAGCGCCGATGCTGAGGTTGCTGAACCCTACATGCTGTTCATACAACCCGGTGTAAATGTTTTTGTCGCAGAAATGCTAGCCACAGAATTGAAGCAACTGGTATCTATGTGTTAATATATTTACGAACAAACGGGTGCGTAGCTCAGTGGTAGAGCGCTACTCTGACACAGTAGAGGTCGAAGGTTCGATTCCTTCCGCACCCACCATTTGTCTATCACAACGGGGTGATGAGGATGAATTCCCACGACGTTGGCTTGAACCCAGGAGAACTTTACGAAGTTTCAGACATCATCAAGAAACTCGGCGCTAATTTCGTTGGCATAGTAACAAACGGTTTGCTCTACCTACCCGGAGAACGGGTTGCCTTGGGTGACACCGTAGAAGGTATAACCGCAGACGAGGCTCTGGACATACTCAGACATTCGACTGCGCACTTGATGGCGCATGCTGTGAAGTCGTTGATCAGGGATGCCAAGTTAGGCATCGGTCCCGCGATTGAGAATGGCTTCTATTATGACATTTACACCAAGGAGAAAATAACTGAAGATACCCTCCAACTCGTAGAAGGGAAAATGAGGGAACTCGCTGAAGCAAGACTCCCTGTGCAACGTCAGGTCTTGTCGAAGGACGCAGCCATTGAATTGTTCAGTTCATTGGGCGAAACCTTCAAATTGGAACTCATCGATGACATAGAGGGTGATGAGGTTAGTGTCTATCGACAAGGCGACTTTGTCGATCTGTGCCGTGGCCCTCACGTCAGCAACACCGCCCACATAAAGCACTTCAAGCTTCTCAGCATAAGCGGTGCTTACTGGCGTGGCGACGAGAATCGTGAGCAACTAACACGCATATACGGTACTGCATTTTGGACAGATGAGGACCTTCGAGAGTACCTCCACAACTTAGAAGAAGCTGAAAAGCGGGATCACAGAAAAATAGGTAGACAACTGGACTTGTTTTCCATAAATGAGGATATCGGACCGGGCTTAATTCTTTGGCATCCCAATGGAGCTATCATTCGCAAGGAAATAGAGGACTATTGGCGCAACGTTCATTTGGAAAAGGGATACCAGTTTGTTTACTCGCCACACGTGGCGAGAACGAGACTTTGGGAGATCTCGGGGCATTTAGGCTTCTACAAAGAGAACATGTATCCGCCCATGGAGCTCGAAAACCAGACCTACTTGGTGAAACCTATGAACTGCCCGTTCCACGTTCAGATATACAAAGCAAAGACCCGCAGCTACAGGGAACTTCCATTGCGCTTTGCCGAACTCGGAACTGTGTATAGGTTCGAGAGAAGCGGAGTCTTGCACGGCTTGTTGAGAGTTAGAGGCTTTACTCAAGATGATGCCCATGTATTCTGCACTAGAGAACAGGTAGAGGACGAAGTCACCGACATCATGGAGCTCGCACTAGATATGTACAGGCTCTTTGGGTTCGAAAACCTCAAAATAGAGCTGTCAGTAAGGGACCCGATGAACAAAGACAAGTACGTTGGCGAAGACGACGTCTGGGAGTTGGCAGAAAAAGCACTGGAAAATGCATTGAAGCGTGCGGGCAAGGAGTACGTTGTAGCTGAAGGCGAAGCAAAGTTCTATGGCCCAGCCATTGATATCAAAGTCAGAGATGCAATAGGCAGGTATTGGCAAGGGCCGACCATACAAGTTGACTTTAACTTGCCAAGGCGTTTTGGCATGAAATATACAGGCAAAGATGGTAGGGAACATGAGCCTGTGATGATACACAGAGCTTTGCTAGGTTCTCTGGAGAGATTCTTTGCTCTGCTCATAGAGCAATACAGCGGTTGGTTCCCCCTATGGATTGCACCTGAACAAATACGAATTATCCCGATAACCGAAGAACAATTGGGTTACGCTCAGGAAGTTGCCGACAAACTCCGTGAATTCAGGATCCGTATGGATGATGACACGGGGAGCAAGCTAGGCTACCGCATAAGGCAAGCGCAAATGGACAAAGTGCCCTATGTGCTCGTGATCGGAGCAAGAGAGGTGCAAGAGGGTCTCGTAGCGGTTAGGCATGGCGTCAAGGGGGATCTAGGTAAGATGGGCGTCGAGGAATTAGCCAAAATGCTTAGAGAGGAGATCAGGCAGAGAGCTCACTTATGAAAACCCTTATAGGTATAGAACTGAGCGTAAGTAGCTCACGTTACTACGTAGAGCATCGTACATACCCGAATCCAGACACACCGCAGAAGCACATTGTCGTTCTTTCAAGGAACCAACAACTGGGGCGACTAGTAGCTAACGAGTTGGAACAATGCACAGACATGGACTGTGTGTATGGCGTATCGGATCGTCTCAATGACGAGGGAACTTGGTTGGCCTTAGTGATCAACGCGCGCGACTTAGTAGTAATAAACAACTCCGACATGGTCCTGTACCACGAGCAGGCGGGCAAGACAACGTGCTTGACCGATCCTCTGTTTGACTTCACCCATCGATTGACTTGGCAAAGCCAGGAAGATGCAGTAGTCAGAACAGTCAGCAGGGGAGTGCTTAATCTGGACGATGTGCTGAGAATAGAAGAAAACGGACTTAACCTTGGTAAAGTAGTGGTGCGGTATTTGGAGGACCTTTATGACGGAGACGAGGAAACACAGAGAGAATCAACTCCTGCCAACGTCGAGCCTTTGAAGTCGCGATGGGTCTTTACCTTGTTAGCTGCGATAATTGTGTTGTCGGCCTTGGGATTGATAGCAGGTTATACGCAGGCAAGATGGCGAGACCTTATCACCCGCAACGAGCCCAATAACAACACCCACACTACGACAACTGCGACGTCGATTGCATTGCCTTTGGCAAAAACCGTTACCGTAGCCGACCTCGACGGAGTTACAGGTAAGTGGCTCCTAGTGAATCAGGGAAAGTGGTACGTGTCTGACGGGAAATACTTGTACAGTGAATCAGGTAAGTCCAGTTTGGGCGAAGCAAAGGGCCTATACGCAGGGCGACTTTGGCACATAAATGCTACATGGTACCTCGAATACAAGGATGGTATGATTCACCTGTCTTCAACCAGAGGTAATAGGGTAAGTTTGGCTGGAAGCGGCAGGACTGACTTCGATGCGCTGATCGACTTCACTGCCACATCAAATGGGCAATCTGCGACTGTGTATGTGCTTATGCCCACGGAGGTGCGCGTTTACGAGGGTGTGAACTTCCTATCCCTCAAGAGGACACTACCATTGCCTCAGGGCTACAAAGCCGTCATGGTTACGAAGCGCCTACCATTTCGGTTCCTCGTAGGGGACGGCCAAGAAGCGAAGCTCATGACCATTGAAAACGGGCAGCTCAAGGATCTGGGATCCAGTGATGGTACGATGGCAATGACCGTGGGCACTGAAGTGTATACTATTCAGGGGAATATTATCCGTACGCAAGCCAAGGACTACCAACTGCCTTTTGGCGTTGAAAGGATTTCTGCCATTGATGACAGCTTTGTGTTGCTCCAGCAACCGGCGTTGCTGGTGGAAATAAGAATTTAGAGGAGGGGAATCAGATGGTTTTTCCAGAGGAGCTCAGGTATTCTCAGGATCATGAGTGGGTCAAGGTCGTGGAAGGCAACAAGGTCTTGATTGGTATTACCGATTTCGCGCAAGATGAGTTGGGCGACATAGTTTACGTTAAGTTGCCAGCAGTAGGTCAAGAAATCAAGAAAGACAGCGCTATGGCTTCGCTTGAGTCAGTGAAGTCAGCCAGTGACGTCTTGGCACCCATAGACGGAAAGGTGATAGAAGTCAATGAGGCACTAAACGGTCAGCCTGAACTTATCAACCAAGATCCGTATGGCCAAGGTTGGATAGCTCTGGTAGAAGCGGCTGACATCGATCAGGTTTCCACACTGATGACTGCAGAAGAATACAAGAAGTTCATTGGCCATTGATGGCCGAGGAGGGAAGGTAGTGGATCTTCAAACGATTCAGAAGGAGATACAGAATAAGAAGATATTTGAGCTTAGGCAAATTGCAAGCAAGCTGGGCATAAAAGGCGTCAAAGAACTGACCAAACAGGAGCTTGTACAAGCAATACTAGATCTAGCCGAGTCAGAGGAGACTGCCAAGGTGGCACCAGATAGTCCCTCACCAATTGCTGAACACCAAGAATCCGTGTCAACGCAGAAGACCGAGTCAAAACCAGTGGGGCCTGGCGAACAGAGAGGCGCAGGCATACTCTATTTTCCAAGCGAAGAACAAAACTACGCACTTCTGAAGACCAAGTTTGGTCCCACAGGCACAGACATCTACATATCGATTTCCCAAGTGCGCAAGTTTGGGCTCAGGGAAGGAGATTACGTAGAGGGCGTAACCAGACCGCCGCGCGAGAAAGAGAAATACGCAGCACTGCTGAGGATAGAACGGGTCAACGGGCTCCCAGTAGAGAAGCTCTCAGGCAGGGCACGTTTTGATGAACTTGTCCCCATCTTTCCTCATGAGCGCTTCAACTTGTTCATAAAGCCCGATGATCTGACCACTAGGATGGTGGATCTGTTCGCGCCTATTGGCAAGGGGCAGCGTGGCCTTATAGTCGCTCCACCTAAGGCTGGAAAGACCACGATCATGAAGAAGATCGCTCAAGCAATCACCATGAATCACCCCGAGGTGCACGTCATCGTACTGCTCGTGGATGAGCGCCCAGAGGAAGTCACTGACATGATGCGCTCAGTTCCCAAGGCCGAAGTCGTATCATCGACATTTGACCTGCCGCCAGAAAACCACGTGCAGGTGGCCCACATAGTCTTGGAGCGGGCCAAAAGGCTGGTGGAGACGGGCAGGGACGTGGTCATCCTGTTAGACGGTATAACTAGGTTAACCCGTGCGTACAACTTGACCATTCCACCATCTGGAAGAACGCTGTCCGGCGGTCTTGACCCCGCATCCATTAGGGGCCCAAAACACTTCTTTGGTGCCGCCCGAAAAGTGGAGGGCGGGGGAAGCCTTACGATTCTTGCCACTGCATTGGTGGAGACGGGTTCGCGCATGGACGAAGTTATCTTCGAGGAGTTCAAGGGCACAGGCAACATGGAATTGGTCTTAGATAGAAAGCTGGCTGAGAGAAGACTGTTCCCGGCCATTGACATCAAACGCTCTGGCACCAGACATGAGGAAAAACTCTTCACAGCTGAGGAACTGGAGTCTATCTGGAAGCTTCGTAGAGCACTGGCAAACTTGGAACTAGAAAACGCTGTGGAAGAGGTCATTAAGTACTTGTCTAGGACCAAGGATAACAAGGAGTTTTTGGACCAAATAGCAAGGCTACAAATCGTATGACGCACTTGAGGGTCAAACTGATCAGCTATACGCCTGATCCTGAGAGGGTGGTTTGCGCAGCAGCACGCATATGCTACAGTGCCAGAGACCCGTTAGAAGTCTTTGAGAACATGGGTCCTGAGGAGATAGCTAGGACCATCAGGGTCGTCAAGCAGAAGGGGCATCTAAGCGTGCTCGAACACGCTAACTTCACCTTTGTTATTGATGGATGCTCTAGAGTGTGCACCCATCAGCTTGTGAGACACCGCATAGCGTCGTATTCCCAGCGGTCACAGCGATACGTTAAGGAAAGCGGAGAGGATTATGTGACACCGCAGACTCTGGAGCAGGACGACGAAGCGCTGAAACTTTACAGGGAACACCTTTCACGCAGCTATGAGCTATATACACGGCTTTTGGGCCGAGGGGTACCCAAGGAAGATGCCAGGTTTGTGCTTCCTCAAAGCACAGCAACCACCATAATGGTAACGATGAATGCCAGGGAATTGCTACACTTCTTTGGGCTCAGGACGTGCCATAGGGCTCAGTGGGAGATCCGGGACGTAGCTGCAAGAATGCTAGAACAAGTGAAGACGGTGGCTCCCGTGCTGTTCGAAGATGCGGGGCCCCGCTGCTTGAGTTTGGGTTATTGCCCTGAAGGGTATGAAGAATGTTATCAGGAGGTCTTGAAACGATGGAAGCAGTAGCTCAAGGGGGCTGGTTAGAAGTCATTACGGGGTGCATGTTTTCGGGTAAAACAGAGGAGCTAGTCAGGCGTCTCAGAAGAGCTGTAATTGCCAAGAAAGCGACCATTGCTTTCAAACCCGGTATTGACACACGATACGACGCCATGGCCGTGGTGTCTCATTCTGGATTTAGCTTCAACGCTGTACCGATCGACAATCCCGTGGCTCTACTGAGACGTATCGAGGATGCCGAAGTAGTGGGCATAGACGAAGCTCAGTTTTTCTCCCCAGAGATTGTGGACGTGGTCAAGGAGCTTACCCGCCGTGGAAAACGTGTTATTGTGGCGGGGCTTGACCTAGACTTCAGGGGCGAACCGTTCGGGAGCATGCCCGTCCTGATGGCTTTGGCCGATGAAATCACTAAACTGCACGCGATTTGCACTGTGTGTGGGAACATAGCCACAAAGACTCAACGTCTAATCGATGGCCGGCCGGCTCGCTACGATGATCCCGTAATATTGGTGGGAGGCCTGGAGTCTTACGAAGCCCGCTGCAACATCCACCACGAAGTACCTGGGAAGACGCTGAAACTATTCAAGGAGTGAGACATACGTGGGTCTATTAGACGTAATAGCAGGTATTGAAAAGAGATACGTTGAACTAAACAAGAGCTTGGAAGACCCTGCCATTGCCTCAGATCCTGACAAAGTCATGACCCTGATGAAGGAAAGAAAGCAAATAGAGCCTATTATAGAAGCAGTCAATCAATACAGGAAGATGATTGCTGACTTAGAGTCGGCACGAGAGGTTTTTGAGCAAGCGGAAGATCCAGAACTCAAGGAAATGGCTTCTGAGGAGATAAGATTCCTTGAAGAGGCCATTCCCATCAAAGAAAAAGAGTTAAAGCTGCTCCTGGTTGAGCCTGACCCAAATGACGAAAAACCAGTTATTGTGGAGATTAGAGCCGGGGTTGGCGGCGAGGAAGCAGCGCTGTTTGCCGCAGACTTGTTTCGGATGTACAGCCGTTATGCTGAACGCAAAGGATGGAGGACGGAGATCGTGGAAGCTAGTCCTACAGACTTGGGTGGTTTCAAGGAAATCGCGTTCAGCGTAGAAGGCGATAGGGTATACTCGCGCCTCAAGTACGAATCCGGAGTCCACCGTGTCCAACGCGTTCCAGAAACTGAGTCTTCGGGCCGCATACACACTTCCACAGCTACGGTTGCTGTAATGCCTGAGGCAGACGAGGTGGATGTGCAAATCAATGAGGAAGACTTGGAGATAGACACGTTCAGGGCAGGTGGGCACGGCGGGCAAAATGTGCAAAAGAACGAGACAGCAGTGCGTATAAAGCACAAACCCACTGGCATAGTTGTCACCTGCCAAGACGAACGCTCACAGCTTCAAAACAAGATCAAAGCGCTAAAGTTCCTAAGGGCAAAGCTGTTCGAGCGCATGCTGGAGGAACAGCAGAAGACTGTTTCTGACTTCAGAAGAAGTCTGATTGGATCAGGGGAACGTGGAGAGAAGATACGCACTTACAACTTCATGCAGAATAGGGTGACTGATCACCGCATTAACTTCAGCATTTACTACTTGGACCGTTTCTTAGACGGTGATTTGGACGAGATGATAGACGCCTTGCAGACTGCTGATAGGGAGAGTCGCTTAAAGGAAATGGATGCGAGCATCTGAGTTGTTGGCCCTTCTAGAAGGGGCTTCAGGTGGACGGTACACACACACAACCCTGGTAAATTTGGTGCAGAAGTCTTTTGGAATCTCAAAGGCCGCGGTTTATGCAGACGTTGAGGTAAGCGTATCGGAAAACGCGCTGTCGAGGATTCTCCACCTGGTCAGATGGGGAACGCCCTTTGCGTACATAACTGGCGAGGAAACATTCTACGGAAGAGACTTTTATGTGTTGCCTGGTGTATTCATACCTCGCAACGAAACAGAAATACTTGTTGAGGAGGCTTGCAAAGGGCACTTTCGAAGCGTCTTGGAATTTGGGTGCGGCAGTGGCGCTGTTTTGGTATCGCTTTTGCTTGACAACGATGAAGCCACAGGTGTGGGCGTTGAGGTCAGTTACGCAGCTCGCATCTGCACCATGGCTAATGCAGTCAAGCATGGCGTCAGCGACAGACTAACCCTGTTGGAAGACCTGCCATCCAACGGCAGTTTTGACCTAATAGTCTCAAATCCGCCATACGTGGGAGTAAAGGAATTAATGCACGTAGACAGAAGTGTACTTCTGTTTGAGCCGCTGCAGGCGCTCTTCGCCGTCGACCCTATGGACCCGTACCTGAGACTGATGGACTATGCTACTGACCATTTGGCAGCTGATGGTCGCATAGTCTTCGAACTAAACCCTGGCGTGGCTCAGCGACTTCGCGTAGCTGCCAACGATCAAGGCTTCAGGCTTGAGACTGTTAAAGATCTGCAAGGCAACGATCGGGTGGCTGTGCTGCACCGCTAGCGACCGCGCCCTCGCGTAGCAACATCAAATACGACTGCGGCTGCCAACACTACGCCAAGTATGATATACTGCAGCGAAATGTCGACGCCAAGGAGGTTCATTCCGTTTGTAAGGGTACTCATGACAAACGCTCCAACTAATGAGTTGACAACGTTGCCAACACCGCCAGCGGCCGACACTCCACCTATGTAGGCGCCCGCGATAGCGTATAGCTCGAAAAGCTGCCCTGCGGTTGTCGTAGCCGACTGCAACCTCGACGCAAACAGGATGCCAGACAGGGCTGACAGCAAACCCATGGAAGCGAATACGATGAGGGTTATCTTCTTCACACTTACACCGCTAAGTTCGGCTGCCTCAGGGTTTCCACCCACCGCGTAGATGTGCCGGCCCAATACAGTCCTCGTAGTCACAAAGTGATAGATGAGGGTGATTGCTAGGACGATGACCAGCGTCCAGGATATGCCTCGATGGGCTGCCAGCTTGACTGTCAAGAACATCAGGAAGAAAGAGACGAAAGACAGCTCAAGGATAAAAACGTCCAACGGCAGTACGTCAAAACCCCGCGCTTTGTCTCGACTTCTAGCCCTTACTGCCGAGAATATGATCCAAAGTGCTCCGACGACACCCAGGAGCAGAGTCAGCTTGTGATATCCTGGCAGGAATCCCTGCAAACCTGGTATGTCAGGTATGAACCCGTTTCCGATAGCATTGAAGGCCGCATTGTTTATGATTATGGTGCCCGTGCCCCTAGTTGCCAATAGTAACGCGCCCCTGTAGGCCAACCAACCAGCTAACGTGGCAACGAAGGCTGGGATACCTAGGAATGCCACCATGGAGCCATTTAACAATCCGGCCAAAGTTCCCAACACCAAGACTACGAAAATGGCAGACAAGGCCGAAAAACCATGAAACTTCATAAGTATGGCAGCTACAGCACCAAGGAAGCCCGACAGGAAACCTATGGAAAGGTCTATGTGGCGAATCACAATAACTAGAGTTACCCCTATGGACAAAACACCCAAATAGCCCGTCTGATTGATCAAATTGGAAATGTTAACAGGGGAGAGAAAATCGCCTCCTGACATAGCGGCAAATACACCCATGATAAAGAGCAAGGCCAAGAACATGGCGTAATCACGAATGTGTTCCTTTAGAAAAGCCCGAAGATGGCTCCAGAACGAACTCATAGCCGCACCTCCGTCAGTCAATGGCTAAAGCCATTATTTTTTCCTGGGTCGCTTCAGCCGCACTGAGTTCCCCAGTGATCCTGCCTCTTCCCATCACGTAAATGCGGTCGCTCAAACCCAAGATTTCAGGAAGTTCTGAAGAAATGAGCAGTATGGCTTTCCCTTCCCTGGCAAGTTCACGGATCAGGCCATATATCTCGTACTTGGCGCCTACATCTATGCCGCGGGTAGGTTCATCCATTATTAGCACATCAGGCACGGCAAAAAGGCCTCTCGCCACAAGGACTTTTTGCTGAGTTCCGCCACTAAGTGTGGAAACCCTGACCTTTGCGTGCCTCGCCTTTATGTTAAGCCTGGTGATGAAGCTGTTGGTGACCTGAAGCTCCTTGTGGTCATCGACAACCAAACCGGACGTTACGCCCTCGAGGTTCGAAAGTGTGGTGTTTTGAGCTATGGTTTGGATGAGTATTAACCCTCGCTCCTTTCTATCCTCAGTCAGGTAAAACACACCTTGGCGTATAGCATCTTCAGGGGAGGCGAACTTAGTCGGTTTCCCGTTTACTAGTACTTGCCCTGACACAATATAACCGTAAGGGTTTCCAAATATGCTTAATGCCAATTCCGTGCGACCGGCGCCTACGAGGCCAAATAGCCCCACAACTTCACCTTTTCTCACCTTTATGTTTATGTCTCGAGCTAGGTATCGCCCCGTTCTAGGGTGCACAGCACTCCAGCCCCTCAGCTCAAGCCCAATCTCTTCTGAGGGAACAGAGAGGCGAGGGGGATACAAGTCCTTGATCTCACGGCCCACCATGTGCCTTATGATCTCGGCCTCAGTAACGTCCTGGACGCTTCGGTCGAAATAGGCCACCGTTCTACCGTCGCGCAGGACGGTTATTGAATCTGCCACTTGCAAAACTTCCCTTAAGCGGTGGCTAATCAAAATTATGGTCATGCCCTGCTTCTTAAGGTCTAGCAATAACTTGAGCAAATTACTGCTTTCCTCCTCACTAAGGGCAGAGGTAGGCTCATCAAGGATGAGCACTCGCGGGTTTCTGCTTAATGCCTTGGTTATCTCTACCAACTGTTGAAGACTTACGCTAAGCTCTTTGACTCTTGACGTTGGACTTATGGATTCGCCTTTTACCAAACTTAGCAATCTCTCAGTCTCTGCTATTTCGCCAGCCACGTCCACCGTAAGGCCCTTACGCAGCTCGTGTCCTAAGAATACGTTTTCAAAAACCGTCATTTCTGGCACTAAGGAAAGCTCTTGGTAGATAATGGCTATGCCCGCCCTTTCACTGTCTTCAATGCTGTGAAAGACAACAGGGCGACCCTCGATCCTGATTTCTCCTTCGTACTCCCCAGCGGGGTACACCCCGCTCAGGATCTTCATCAACGTGCTCTTTCCCGCGCCATTCTCTCCGACTAGACAATGGATCTCATTTTTCTTAACCCGAAAATTGACATCGAAGAGAACCTGCACGCCTGAGAAAGCCTTGTTAAGGTTGACTACTTCCACGAGCGGGGTGTCCACGCTAATCACCTCACACTTATTTAGGCCATGTGAAATCGCTTTCGTTGTAGTAGCCCGACTTAATTAGAGTATCTTTTACGTTATCCTTATCGACCACGACTACGGGCGTTGGCTTGGCAGGTACTTCTTTCACACCGTTGTTGTAGGTCTTGGTATATTCAGGAGTCTTGCCATCAATGTACAGGAGTGCTACGTTGATAGCGTCTTTCACCAGTTCACGTACGTCCTTCCAAACTGTCATTGACTGCTTACCATCGATGATGTACTGCACTGAAGCCTTCTCAGCATCTTGGCCAGTGATCACGTAGCTCTTGATGGCCGGATCGGCCGCAAAAGTATCTGCGATAGCCCTTGCAGTTCCATCATTGGGTGCGAGGATGAATACGTTGCCCTTCATAGAGGCAGGGGCTACCGCCAAATTCGCTTCTGCCAGATTCTTAGCCGAGTTGAAGTCCCAGTTAGTTGTGATTTGTCCAATGATCTGGCTCATTTCGTCACGCGTCAAGTTGAGTTTGTTCTGGAGTGCCTTGGCCTTGTCAGAGTTGGCAATAACGAAGGTGCCGTCTGCAATTTTTGGCTGAAGCACTCGCCAAGCACCTTCGAAGAACAAGAAGGAGTTGTTGTCAGACAGTGCACCTGCATACAGGTATAACGGGTTCCCCTTCCCTTGAGCCCGGTCCACCAGATACTGGCCCTGCTTCTGTCCCACCTCGATGCTATCAAAGGTCACGTAGTAATCAACATTCTTGGTACCCAAGATCAACCTGTCGTAGGACACAACCTTTACACCTGCAGCAGCGGCGGCATCAGCAGCGGCGGCGGCCGCACTAGCGTCGTGAGGGCATAGGATCAGCACTTTGATGCCTTTCGAGATCAAGCTCTCTACGTTGGCCTTTTCTTTGGCCGGATCCCCTTGGCTGAACAGTATCTCAGCTTTGTATGGAGTGTCCTTGAGAGCGTCGTTAAATCGCGTCTCATCTTGGATCCATCTTGGTTCGTCTTTCGTTGGTAGCACGATACCTACATAGAGCTTCTTCTCTGCAGTCTTCGGAGCGCATCCTGTCACCACAACCGCTGTGGCGAGCAACAACACGAGGACCACAGCAACCAAGCTACGCCTGTGATTCATATTTACACCTCCTCTAAGAATGAATTATAGTACCACACTACCTTCATTCGTCAATATGAAACTCATAATTGCTAAATGTCAGAGCCTATTAAAGACCTAGCTACAACCGCTAAACCTTGTTCATATGAGTGCTCGCTGGCGTCTCACTTGTCAAAGAGTTTTGAGAATGGTAAAATAGGTGCCAACAGGGAAGGGGGTATTGAGATGAAGTATGTGTGCCAAGTATGCGGTTACATCTATGACCCCGAGGTCGGAGATCCAGATTCCAATGTAGCACCTGGAACGCCTTTTGAGAACATCCCAGACGATTGGGTATGCCCCGTCTGCGGAGCCTCGAAGGACATGTTCGCACCGGTCAGCTAAGAGACTTGAACAACCGGTAATTGGGGGCGGGATCCTGCCCCCTTCTTTATTTTCTCCTGTTTGCATATGACCATCGGAAAAATGGTATACATTTATTGGCTACATTGAGCCAAAAACAGTTCATTACATAAAGGAGGTTAGAGAAATATGTTTGATGACATATTCAGTCAGTTTTTTGGGAACGAATTCTCAGATTTGTTTCCTGAATACTTCCAACGTAGGCGTCGTGACCTTACTGACTACTTATCTGAAGCCGCTTTAAGTGTCTTGCAAGACGCAGCTAACGAAGCTGGTTCTAAAGGGTACACGCAGCTTACTCCCGAACATTTGGCTTTTGCACTGCTCAACTACAGGCCCATAGCTGAAGTGTTGATATCCCATGGCGTCGACCTAAACAAGGTCAAAAGTGATCTTGCTGAAAGCTTGAGGCACAAAGGTGCGCCGATTTCAGAGGTTGGTGTGACTCCACACCTCAAGGCTATATTGGAAAGAGCCGTCAACATGGGCAAGTACAGCCCTGGTGGTGAAGCGCTGCCATTGCACTTGCTATTGGCCATTTTGGAAGACGGGGACAGTTACGCAGCCAAGGTGTTAGAAAACAACAACCTGGGATTAGAAAGCGTTATGAGCATGGTGTCCGATGCGCAGAAGACATGGGGAAGCTCAAGGGCAACAAAGGAACCAGCTGGTGCTGTAACTGGCGAGCTGGAAAAGTACGGAAGGAACTTGACTAAGCTTGCTAGGGAAGGAAAGCTTGATCCAATTGTTGGTAGGGACCAGGAGATCCAAAGAGTGCTGGAGATCCTTTCCCGACGAACCAAGAACAATCCCGTTTTAATTGGTGACCCTGGAGTTGGAAAGACGGCCATTGTCGAGGGAATAGCGCAACGCATTGTATCTGGCGAAGTTCCTGACGTACTCAAAGACAAGGCTGTAGTCCAGCTAGATATTGGGTCCTTAGTAGCAGGCACTAAGTACAGGGGCGAGTTCGAAGAACGCATGAAGAAGGTCATGGATGAGGTGATGGCGCAGAAAGACAAGCTCATACTATTCATAGATGAGCTGCACACTATTGTCGGCGCAGGTGGCGCAGAAGGAGCCGTTGACGCATCAAATATGCTAAAACCAGCGCTAGCTCGTGGTGATCTTCATGTCATTGGCGCAACAACAGTGGACGAATACAGGAAGTACATCGAAAAAGACCCCGCATTGGAGAGAAGGTTCCAACCCGTGTACGTGGCAGAGCCCACACCAGAAGACACGCTCGCCATTCTACAGGCGCTGAAAGACAAACTGGAGGCGCACCACAAAGTAAGGATTGGGGAGGATGCAATAAAGTCTGCTGTGCTACTCTCTACGAGATACATCAATGACAGGCGTTTACCGGACAAAGCTATTGACCTCTTGGACGAAGCTTGCGCCAAAGTAAGGCTTAGAACATATACGTCTCCAAGAGAAATAAAGGACATAGATGCGGAAATAGCTAAGCTGGAGAAAGACCTTCAAGCCGCTGTAGACGCCAAGGAGTTCGAAAAGGCAGCCTCCCTCAGGGACCAAATAAAGGAACTCAGGGAAAAGAGGGACGAACTCGACAAGAAGTGGCGCCAGAACCTGTCCTCGGAGCCCGTGGTTACCGAAAAGGAGATAGCTGAGGTTGTGTCTTCTTGGACAGGGATACCTGTAACGCAGCTGGAAGAGAGCGAAAGGCAAAAGCTTGCAAAGTTAGAACAGATTCTTCATCAAAGGGTTGTAGGCCAGGATGAAGCCGTATCGGCTGTAGCGCAAGCCATAAGGCGCGCTAGAACTGGGTTGAAGGATCCGAAGAGGCCAATTGGCAGCTTTATATTCCTTGGACCCACAGGTGTGGGCAAGACAGAGCTCGCTAAGGCATTGGCCGAGATACTCTTTGGTGATGAAAGTGCACTAGTTCGTTTCGACATGTCAGAGTACATGGAAAAGCACACGGTAAGCAGGCTCATAGGTTCTCCTCCTGGATACGTTGGGTATGAAGAAGGTGGGCAGTTGACTGAAGCTGTGCGCCGTCGGCCTTACAGTGTTATCTTGTTTGACGAGATAGAGAAGGCACATCCGGACATCCACAACTTGCTGCTTCAGGTTTTGGACGATGGCCGACTCACGGACGCCAAGGGAAACGTCGTTGATTTCAAGAACACCATTATCATCATGACAAGCAACTTAGGAAGTCATGTACTTATGGAGGCACGGGACTCCGCCGAGGGTTTTGAGAGGGCCAAAGAAAGGGTTATGGGCATGCTCAAGACACACTTTAGACCAGAATTTCTCAACAGGGTCGATGACATTGTGTTCTTTAGACCGCTTAGTCAAGAGGATCTGAAGAATATAACTCGGCTGCAGCTCAAGTACCTTGCTGACCGGCTTGCACTGCAGGAGATAGAAGTTGAATTCACCGAAGAGGCGATAGCCGCCTTAGCTGACCAGGGGTTTGACCCAGAATTGGGCGCTAGGCCGCTCAAGAGAGTGATTCAACGTGAGATCGAAAACAGGGTAGCCGAAATGATTATCCTAGGGCAGATCGCTACAGGCAACCGAATACGGGTGCATTTCCAGGACGGCCAATTTGTGATAGAAAAGGCCTAAAAGGAGTGATCATGAGGGGGCGACTTGTGCGCCCCCTTTTTGTCTATCTTGTGCATAGGGTTCAAGGGCTTTCACATCTGCAACTAGTTGCACCTCATTGATAGTGTGCTATTATTTATGCAAGGGGTGATAATGTGATCGTCGACCTGCGGGAATTCTCAATGATGGAAGTTTTTGGTATTGCGGAAAAGGCGAGAGGTAAGATTGTCGCCCTAAAGATGACAGCCCCTCATACGTTCATTGTGTTCGCCAATGGTAGGCCCCAGTATGCTTCTTACAGAAAGGTCCTTGGCGATGAGGCTTTCTTGGCTGCTTTACTTGTGGAAAGTGGGGAAGTGGAGATCGTAAACCTGCCAAATGAAACGTCTATCAGGCCCAATTTGGGTTCAAACTACGAAGAATTGCTCAGTCAAGGGGAAGAACGAACAAGAGAATTCAAGATGATAAAGGAGCTTATAGGTGACTTCAGACAAGTCCCTGTCATGGATTTCAACCTCAAAGTGGAGCAGATATGCTTTGACGCCTTGCAGTGGAAACTTGTGGCTGCAGGAGTCAGAGGTACGACCTTGGACGAGATCGTAGACCTCATAAAGAGCACGGAGTATTGGGTAGCCAAAGCAGCCGTGTCGCTACTCGAAAGGGGTGCGATCAAGCTCGAGAAACCGCTAGAGCGGAAAGCCGAACCCACTAAGACGGTAACGCGCCCCAAACAGACCACTCCGGCTGCGGAGAAACCCATTGTTCCTAGTAGCCGGCTCCCAGGACAGCCTCTTGTTAGCAAGAGTGAGACACCTAAGGTCGAGACCCCGTCAAAAGTCACAGTCGAGGAGGGGACAACTGAACAGCCAAAAGCCTTCTCCACCACAGTGCCCTCAGATGCTCCGTTCTTTGATTACAACGTGACCGTGTTGCCGTTTACTGCCAGTATGAATGTGGATGAATTGGTGGACGACCGCACATTGGCCCTCAACCCTGGACTTTACGAAGAGCTGACCCTGAAGATTGGTAGCGCTTTTACCGAGGCTTATGTGCTGAACCCTGAGAAGAGCGATGTGGAGCCGATACTCTTCAAAGTCAAGCCTATCAGGGATGCGAAAGTCGCCTCTCTTACGATCAGTGCCATGCTTACTCTGAAGGCTAAGAACGGTCAAGTATTGAGGATCGTGCCTAAGTTGGATTAGATGGGTGGCTGATTTAGAGTGAAGGTCGACCTTTCTGAGTTCTCCATGGAAGAACTCGTAGGGCTGGCTGAGAAAGCAAGCGGTAAGACCGTTCTGATAAGAACTGAAAAACCGCTCTCTGTAGTCATATTCCAAGACCGTATCCCTGTTTATGCTCGTTATAGGAATGTTACGGGTGACGAAGCTTACCTAAGCTCACTCTTCATATCTAAGGGCACAGCGGAAATAACACACCTACCTGTGCGCGTACCCATTCGCATCAACATCTTGAAGCCTTATGAAGAGTTAATGTCGGCTTATGAACAGAGGAGACAGAGGTACTTCGAGTACTACGAACTGCTTCCGTCTTTGAATGTGAAGCTTACGCTCACACTGGAACACCTGAGCACAGTCACATGCTTGCACCGGCTTGAGTGGCAAATCTTGGTGGGTGCCGCTAAGGGGCTGACAGTGGAGCAGACCATGGACCATGTGCGGACCACAGACTATTATGCGAGGCTCGCTGCAGTGGAGTTAGTAACCAAAGGAATGGTGGCATTGGCGGATGAGACTGCACCTATCGAGCCTTCCGCCGTTGATGTTGCGGTTGTTGAAACCACCACCATACAAGCTGCACCCCCTCAAGAGGACACATACGCGGTTGCCGAATCGGAAGCCGAAAGTGCAGAAACATCAACCGCAAATGAGATTGTCCTGAAGGGCGTAGCGCAACTCGGAGAGGATTTCGTCCTAGGTGTCAGCATTCTGCCATTTACTGACGAATTCCTGGAGGCTAGCGACATCGACGATTTCACACTCGTCCTCAATCCAAAGGTTTACCAATACATGGTCTCAGCAATGGGACGCGAGTTCAAGAGGACTTGGGTGTCCAACCCGCACAACCCAGAAGTGGATCCCATTTTCTGTAAAGCAGTAATTCATCCCGATGTACCGATTGCAGCAATGACTGTAGCAGCTTTGTTCAAGATACGAGTCAGGGACGGCACTTGGATCAAGGTTTCCCCAGAGGAGTAGGAAGACATTGCGCCCGTCAGGTCTGGTTGTTGTCTGTCAGGTGTTACTTCCGATAATGTGCATTATGTTACATACATCCAATGCGAAATTTGGCCTTCTGACGATTCTCAACGTGTTAGAGGTCAAGGTTTTTCGTTTCTGGGCCTTTTAAGCGCTTCGCGTCCTCGATAGGCCATCTTGAACAGTCTCGTGAAGCGCCTTAGAGGAAGATTCTCGGCGGGTATGGCTTTAGGCCCTCTGACAGCTACTTGGAATCCGTTGTCGAGGTTTTGAGAACACTCGACTAGATACTGACGACCGGAAGCTGTTAGTGGCGCCTTTACTAACGAGACTGCTAGCGCAACGGTGGGTAGGATAAACCAGAAGGCTAGAACCGGCTTCAACCCTAAGAAGTAGAACGGCACCCAGCCGACAATCGTAAGGACCCACAGCCAAAGGCTCAATTTATTGACAAATGCTTCGATGTCCCATCTTATTAGCCCTTCAGACTGCTGCAGAACCCATTTGTACAGCTTTTCGCGACTCGCGAAAGCAAAATCCGCCAATTCTGCAGCTGTGACGCTACCCCCTACGGCGTCAAGAACAGGGTGACCAAGCATTTCTCTACTCTCCCTAACTAGAAGGGGAACCTCCCCTTCTGAATCGAGAGAAAACTCCCCTACCTCGAGAAGGTGGATTAGGTCGCCCAACAACAGATCTTCGGTTTCTTTTCTTGTCTTTAGAAAACTGTAGACCGACGGCCAAAAGCGCATATACTAATTATAAGACTCACAGAAAGGCTGTGAGAAATGCTTCACATAGGGCTTCATCTGAGCCTGCAGGATGGCGTCGACGGGATTCTGAAACAAATAGAGGAACTAGAATTGGACTCGTTTCAGATCTTTTTGGAGAGCCCTCTAACTTGGACAACAAAGCGTGACCTGTTCCGTTTTCAGTCCATGATAGAAAGGGCCCGCAGCGACTTTGGTGTTAGCACGGTGTTCATCCATGCGCCGTACTTGGTCCACTTAGGTTCGAAGACATCCGCCGTTAGAGCAAAGTCATGGCATCGCGTCCGCGAGGATTTGCTCGCAGCTCAAGATTTGGCGGTTGACGGATACATAGTTCACTTCGATCTACAATCACCCTCCGAGGTAGAACGCTTTAAGGACGAGTACAACAGGACCTTAGCAACGCTTACAAGCCACGTGCCACTGCTTTTGGAGAACATCGCCACTAGCAATTCTATCGGCTCCAATCCAAGATACATAGCAGGTATTGTAGAGTCCATTAGCGCAATGTATCCAGCAAGCCTGTGCATCGACACAGCTCACTTAGCTGCGGCGGGTTACGACATTGTCAAGTTTGTCCAACACGCCACTTGGGAGAGGCTCTCCGACAAGATCTCCCTAGTCCACCTCAATGACTTAAAGACGCCAACTGGATCTTCCCGTGACGTGCACGCTCACCTCGGCAAGGGTAGCATCGGTCACGGAAAACTTAAGGCATTCGTGAACGCACTAGCGGACGGAACATCAGTCATACTTGAAACCCCTAAAGATACCCCCGATGATGACAGGCAAAACGTTACAACACTAAGAAGGATGCTGAGCTAGTTAAGCTGTCACCTTTCTCCTGCCTAACAGGTATTTATCAATCAGAGAGTCCACTTCTTTGTAGACATCCCCTAAAGGCAGCCCAAGCATTTTCGCCTGAGCTGCCAATCCAGCCAAGAATATGACTTCAGATTTCGCTGTATTCATCAGCTCGAAGATACTGAACCTAAGATGGGCAATCCTCGAGTTGAGCGCTATCAACTCGGTTATGCGTGCTTCAGTTTGGCTTGACATTCTTCGCCTTTTCGATAGCTCCCAGAAGCTTCTGCTTGAGCACTGCCATCAACTCTAGGTCTTGCTCCGTCTCTTCTAGAAGCTTTTCAAGACCTTCAATTTCCTTCTTCCTCTCTTCGATGGCATCTTCGCTATTAATCACTAATCTTCACCCTTTTCAAAGATTACACCATCCGCCTTTGGTGGCCTGGTCTTGCCGAGGAAACCTGCCAATACTACGAGAGCGAGGACGTACGGGAAGCTTTGAATCAGGGTTGAAGGCACATTCACTAAGAATGGAATCTGTGCGCTGAAATAGCGCAGAGTCTCAGCATAACCGAATAACATAGCAGCCAAAACAGCGTTCAGCGGGTTGTAGTTTCCGAAAATCATGGCCGCTAGTGACAAGTAACCCCTACCTGCCGTCATCTCAGCAATCCACTGGTTCGGATACAAGGATGAGGCAGCAAGGCCTGCTAGCACGCCCGACAGGATCACGCCTGCATACTTGTAGGCGTAGACGTTCACGCCAAGCGAATCGGCACCCCACGGGTTTTCACCACAACTCCTTAACCTCAGCCCAAACCTCGTTCGCCTGAAGATCCAAATAGTGAGTAACGCAAGAGCAATATAGAAATAGGCAAGAATGTTAATGCCAAACAATCTAGGCGGAATGTATGAATTCACTGGCGTCTGTGTCTCCATGCCAAAAATCTGCATGGACATAAACCGCGTCAACCCCATAGCTAGCAGGTTGATTGCAGTGCCGCTCACCACGTGGTTCACCTTGAAGGTAATCGTAGCAATGCCGTGCAAGATAGATAACAGTACCGCTCCTAAGATCGCAAACAAGACGCCCATGATCCAACTCTTGAAGGCAATGGCGCCCCACACAAAGAAGAAAGTGCCCGTCAGCATCATGCCTTCGATGGCTATATTGACAATGCCGCCCGTTTCCGAGTAAACACCAGCTAAAGCTCCATAAGCAACGGGAGCGCTGGTCTGCAAACCTCTGAGCAAAAAATACCAAATGTTAAACATTCTGACCGACCTCTTTTCTTCTGAGGTTGCGTACGTATCGTCTCAGCAGCTGATCAATTACGACCACCGACAGAATCATCAAGCCACTTATAGCACCAATAAGGGAGTTTGGTACGCGCGTATAAAGCTGTAGACCATACCCTGCTCTGTTTAAGAACGAGAAAAGCAAACCTGCAAAAACAACGCCTATGGGGTTATTGCGTGCCAGAAGGGCTATGGCAAGGCCTGTGAAACCGAGCCCCCTAGCTATATTTGGCGTGAAGTACTTTGAAATGTACGCTACACTCTGAAGCCCCACCAACCCGGCTATAGCACCAGAAATCATCATAGTGGTAAAGATGGTCTTTCTGACATCAACGCCAGCGTATGTAGCCGCATGGGGGTTTTGGCCAACCCACCTAATCTTGAGACCGAGTGCCGTTCTAGTCAGAAGATACCATGTGCCAATTATGACCAACGCGGATATCAGCCAACTGAAGTCGACGGCCACGTAGCGCGGAAACTCATACCCAAATAGGCGTGTGATACTGTTTATCACGTCATGCAAAGAGGGGAACACTGCAGTGTCTTTCAGAAACGGGGTCCTCAAGTTGAGCGACTGGCCGCGCACGCCGTTGAAAGGACCCAAAACCAAGTACAAAACTAGAGCCGAAGCTACTTGGTTCATCATGATGGTGCTGATGACTTCGTGCACGCCCTTGTACACTTTCAAGAATGCAGGAAGCAAGACCCACAACATGCCACCAAGCATGCCAGCAATGATAACCACTGGGATATGAAGGTAGGTGGGTAGTGACAGGTAGGCACCCGCCACACCAGCGCAAAGAGCACCAAACAAATACTGACCTTCCACACCTATGTTGAAGATGCCACCTTGGAAGGCCACCGCGTTGGCAGCACCCGCTATGATCAGCGGCATAGCTTGGGAGAATATGTAAGCGATCCCTGCTTGGCTAAATGAGAACCTGACTATGGCGCTAATTGCCCTGCTGGGACTCTCGCCTATTAGTTCTACGACCACAAGCATCACTAGCATCGCAAACAAGAATCCCAAAACTGGCGCGCTGCCTTCCAGGATTCTGTACCAGCGTTCCCGACTTTGGGCTGTTGTACGCGCACTCATTCTTCCCTGCCTCCTAGCATGTAGAAACCAATCTTCTCTGGAGTCACTTCCTCGCGACTGAACTCCTTCACGATTCTGCCCCTATAGAGGACCCCTATCCTATCGGAAAGCGTGAGCAATTCATCTAAGTCGGCCGATACAAGAAGTACGGCCTTGCCCCTACTCTTCTCTTCCAGAAGCTGCCTGTAAATGAACTCGGTAGCACCAATGTCCACACCCCTAGTTGGGTAAGCGGCTACCAAGAGTGTTGGGTCGAAGCTGATTTCTCGTCCGACAATGAACTTCTGCTGGTTTCCACCGCTAAGAGCGTTTGCAGGTACCTCTACTGAAGGAGTTCTAACGTCGTACTTTTCAACAACCTCTTTGGCAGTTGTCCTCATGTTCTTGTAATTCAAGATGCCCCTTCGGCTAAACCTATCCTGCCACTGCCAACCAACAACGGCGTTTATGTAAAGGGGCATGTTTATGAACAGCCCCTGTTTCTGCCTGTCCGCAGGTATGTGTCCCAAGCCCAGCCTGCGCCTCCTGAGAGGATCTAAGGAGTTGACAGCTTGTTTTCCAAACATTACCTTACCGCTAGTGGGCCGATATTCGCCTGATACTACCTTCAGCAGCTCCTCCTGTCCATTGCCTTCCACGCCTGCTACGCCGTATATCTCGCCAGATCTGACCGTCAACGTTATGCCATCAAGCTTCTTTACGCCATCCTCCACAAAGGTGACGTCTTCCAAAGTAAGCACCTCGTCACCTACGTTGACTTCGGGTACTGGGATTTCCATGAGGACGGGTTTTCCAACCATCATTTCAGCAATCTTCGCCTTAGTGGCTTCCTGTACAGGGAGCTCTCCCACTATTCTTCCTCTGCGTACTACAGTTATTCGGTCAGCGATTTCAATTACTTCATCTAACTTGTGGGAAATGAATATAATACCTTTCCCTTGTTCTTTTAGGGCTCTCAACGTCTTGAACAATTCGTTCGTCTCTTGAGGTGTCAACACCGCTGTAGGTTCATCTAGTATAAGCGTTTCCGCACCTCGGTACAGGAGCTTCAAGATTTCGACCCGCTGTTGCAGACCTACCGGAAGCTTTTCGACATCAACATCCAGGTCTACAGGCATAGCATTGGCGGCCATTATGGCTTCGATTTTCTTCCTGGCCTCAGCGGTATCCAACACACCGCCCTTTGCTGGCTCACTTCCCAGGATTATATTCTCAAGAACGGTAAGACCCGGTACTAACATGAAATGCTGGTGGACCATGCCTATGCCATGACTAATAGCCACCGAGGGACCAGTAATTCGCACAGGCTGACCCTTTACGCGGATTTCGCCCTTGTCAGGCTTGTACTCGCCGTAAAGGATCTTCATCAACGTTGTCTTCCCTGCTCCGTTCTCTCCTACCAATGCGTGTATCTCACCTTTACGGAGCGTAATAGATATATCATCGTTGGCCACAACACCAGGGAAGACCTTTGTTATGCCTCTCAATTCTATGAGAGGGGCCTCCTTCGTTTCTGCCACTGGGCACATTAGCGTAGTCACCTCGACTCTAAGATGAAGTTAAGCACACTTGTAAAACCATTATACCATCGTAAAGCAAACAAAAAGGGCCGCCTCGATAGGCGGCCCCACAGTTCTGTAAGCAGTCTGTGTTATGGTAGCTGGAAGTTGGCCAATTCAGCGTTGCTCGTAGGTACCTTGATCTCGCCGCTGATGACTTTCTGCTTCAGCTCGTCTACCTTAGCCGTAACGTCCTCGATAAGCGACTTGTTGTAGTCATTCAGGGCATATCCTACGCCATCTTCAGCCAAACCGAACTCCACATAGCCGCCCTTGAAGTTGCCGTTGTAGAAATCCATTCCGGTCTTGTAAACGGCTGTGTCGACTCTCTTGATCATAGATGTGATGATTCTTGCACCAATGGCTTTGTCTTCTTCATTGCTGCTGCTGGCATAGATGAGGCCCTGGTCGCTGTCGACGCCTATGGCCCATACGTCCTTGCCTGCCTTAAACGCCTCATATGCAGCTTGGAAAACGCCAGCGCCAGACGCACCGGAAGCGTGGTAAACGATATCAGCACCCTGGTTGTAGAACGTGGAAGCAATTTCCTTACCCTTCGCAGGATCCTTGAAGGCATCGCCTGTGGTGCCTATGTACTGTGAGAAAATGGCCCCCTGTTTGCGCAGGTTGGGGTTAACATACATGGCTCCAGCCTTGTAACCAGCTTCAAACTTCTCGATAAGAGGCATCTGCATGCCACCAACGAAACCGACCTTGTTTGTCTTCGTCTTGTAGCCTGCAATTGCACCCACCAGGAACGATCCTTCGTGTTCCTTGAAGCTCAGGCACACTATGTTGCTGTTTTCGTTCAGGTCAGGAATGTAACCATCGATTAGACCAAACTTGACATTAGGAAAGTCCTTTGCTACGTTTACCACTGGATCGGTAAACATGAAGCCCACAGCAAAGATCATCTGATAGCCTTCCTCTGCTAGGGCTCTCAGCAGCTGCTCACGGTCTTCGCCACCCTCTTTGGGTTCCAAGTACTTCAGTTCGACCTCTTTGCCGAAGTCTACCTTGTCAGGGTCGTCCTTGATGTAACCCTTGAGCTCCTGGGCAAGTTTCTTCAGACCCGCGTACGCTGCGTCGTTGAACGACTGGTCGCCCCTACCACCAATGTCGAATACTAGACCGATCTTGTACTTAGGTTCAGTGGTTGTTGGGGTCTTACTGCAACCGCTAAGTACGAGGGAAACGGCCAGAAGCAACACGAGCACTGCTACTGTAAACCTCTTCATCCATCATCCTCCCCTTTCGAAAAATGGGTCTTCTACGGAGTTCACCTCCGGTTAACTCTATTATAATGCCGTCCAACACTTTACGGCATGATAACCGCAAACATAACAGCAGTTTAATCCCTGCTTCACAAGCCTGCATTAAAATACTCTTGAATCATCAACAAAGGAGGCGGCCATTAATGAAAAGGATAGGAGTACTGACTGGAGGCGGTGATGCCCCGGGACTCAACCCAGCCATTCGCGGAGTGTTCTACAAAGCATCAGCGTTGGGTTTTGAAGTGGTAGGTATAGCTGATGGGTGGAAAGGCCTTCTCGAGAAGAAACTGGTAGAGTTAACCAAAGAGAAGGTAGATGAAGCCCTCCTGAAAGGAGGCACTATCCTAGGTTCCAGCCGCACAAACCCCTACAAGCGCGAAGGGGGCCCAGAGTCTGTTGTTGCTAATTTCAAGGAGCTTGGTCTAGACGGCCTTATAGCGATAGGCGGCGAAGACACCTTAGGTGTGGCGGGGCGGCTGGTAGGTGAATATCACTTACCCATCAACGGCGTCCCCAAGACCATAGACTTTGACGTGCCTGAGACGGATTTTACGCTGGGATTCTTTACGGCTTTGGAAGTTACGACGGACATACTGGAGAGGCTTCAGGACACCGCCAACAGCCATCACCGCGCCCTGGTACTGGAGGTGATGGGCCGACACGCAGGGTGGCTCGGGCTGTTCACTGCTGTGGCAGGTGGCGCAGACTATGTGCTGCTACCCGAGCAAAAACCAAACGTTGCTCACATGCTCGAACAGGTGAAGTCCGTACTAGACACTAAGGGCTATGCCGTAGTGGTCGTTTCTGAGGGAGCGATACTTGACGAGAACCTACTCAAGAACAGGCCCGTAGATGAGTTTGGGCATGTCCAACTTGGGGGCGTAGGAGAGTCGGTAGCTCAGCTCATACAAGACCATCTGGGCGTTGAAACACGCTGCGTCATATTGGGCCATGCCCAAAGGGGTGGGAAGCCTTCCATACTAGACCGCATTCTCCCGCAGCTACAAGCAATCAAAGCCGTGGAATGGCTTAATGAAGGGCATGTGGGGGTACTGGCGGCCTACAGAGAAGGTTCCATAAAACCCATAGAGCTAACAAAGGTTGTTGGCCGCAATAGACCTATTCCTGAAGAACTCATAAAGGATTTCAGCGTATTCTTTAACGGTCTGGGATTATGAAGAGAGTCGCTATACTCACTTCAGGAGGCGATTCTCCGGGAATGAACGCGGCCATAGCAGGAGCTGTGGCTGCGGCAAATTCCAGGGGAATAGAAATCATAGGGATACGAAACGGCTATGATGGGCTCTTAGACGAACAGTTCCTACCCCTCAGTTTGGGCAGGGTCAAGGGCATAAACTCCACCGGAGGCACCATTCTTGGTACCAGCAGAAGCGAGCGATTCATGATGCCTGAGTGGCGAAAAAGAATACCTGATATATTGTTCTCAGCTGGCATAGATGGCCTTGTAGTCATTGGAGGCAATGGCTCCCTCCGCGGAGCTATGGAATTGGAGTCCATGGGCATTAGGACTGTTGGTATTCCAGGAACAATTGACAACGACTTAGGTGGAACAGACTTCACCCTCGGGTTCATGACTGCAGTAGAGACCGCTGTGAAAGCAGTTAGGCGTCTTACAGACGTGGCTTTGTCAGAACGGGGCATATTCATAGTGGAAGTCATGGGTAGGAACTCTGGTTACATCGCGCTCTTCGTCGCCATGGCCACGGCAGCAGACTTAGTCAACGTGCCAGAGCGCCAGATGACCAACGAAGAAATTGCAGAGAAGCTACGAAACGTCAAAGACAGTGCGGTGGTTGTGTGGGCCGAAGGATGCGGCGACCCAGGTCAACTAGCGGACCTTTTGAAGCCTGCTGTCAAGGTGCCAGTAGCCGTGGCAAGAATAGGGTATTTGCAAAGGGGGGGCGTACCATCTACTTTAGATTCGTTCCTGGGGTTTACGCTCGGTGCTACTGCTCTGTCCACATTAGCTGCAGGCCAACACGGCGTTATGATTGGGATAAAGAGTCTAGAGCCCGTGGAAGTACCGTACAGGGAGGCTGTCAGACCCAACCCGCTGCCTGGGTTTCTTCAAGAAAACTTGCTGCCACTGCTAGATGTGCGCTGACGCCTGCACTCATATAGGGCCACGCTCAAAGCAACATGTACGTTCAAGCTCTCAAACGTGGTAGGGATGTTAGCAAGTACAGTACAGAGCTTCTTCACTGTGGGGCGCATCCCTGAACTCTCCGAGCCCACTACCAAAGCAACAGGCTGTTTCAAATCCACTTCAAAAATGGGTCTACCCTCGTGAGCTTCTAGTCCTACTATGGCGAAGCCCATCTCGGACAGTTTAGGTATGACGCGTTTGATATTGAGCCTCCACATGCGACACTGCAGCGCAGCTCCTCTCGATATCTCCACAACCCTAGGTGTCACGGAACCTGTATTGTGCAGGTCAAGCAAGACGTCTTTAGCCCCAAAAGCGACAGCACTTCTAAAAATGGCACCCAGGTTACCTGCGTCAGTCACTCCGTCAACAACTACAACAAGGTCCCCTATATTCTGAATATCGTCGTACCCCAAGTAACTGATCTCAGCTGGAAGGAATGCTACCCATTCCTTCTCAGGAAAGAACTCTGCTGGAGCAACGCTTATAGGTAGGGGTCTGCCGTTTACCAATTCAGCAACAAGTGCCTTGACCCGGTCCAGCTTGTCCGCCCGCACCCAAATCTTCTCAACGCTTCCTGCGAGCAGGGCTTCACCTAACGGCTTAAAGCCGTACACCAGTTCCTTCCTAAGGCTGCTCATGATTGGTCAGATTCTGTACCAGCGACTACCTTCGCGCGTGTCCTCTATCACTACACCATGGCTGCCCAGGACCTGCCTGAGCATGTCTGCTACCTCAAACCTTCTCTCTTGTCTCAAGCGCGACCTCAGCTCAACGAGGTCCGCAATGAGCCGGTCATCTACACCCCTGGACTTCTCTAGTCTGAATCCGAACACGTCCTCCAACGTGTACTTAAGGAAAGCCTTTAACTCCTGCGCCTCAGCCTTGTCAAGCTCATCCGCAGGTAGCTGGCCTATGGTCTTGTGAATCGCAGCCATGGCCTTCGCGCTGTTGAGGTCGTCTTCTAAGGCCTCATTGAACTCCCTCAACCCCCAATCAATTACCGCCTGGACCCCTTCCCTTATATCCCCTTCTGTGTGCACAAGGTCCAAGCGCGCCCTATACCCAATCAGGTTATTCACCGTCTGCACGGCCTGTTCATAGCTATCTTCAGTAAAGTTCACTTCGTCCCTGTAATACACCGAGAGTAACAAGTACCGCAACGCATTGGGTTCGTAGCGCTGCATTATATCTGTAGCTGAGATGAAGTTGCCAAGGCTTTTGTGCATCTCCTCGCCCCGAATCCTCAACATACCAGAGTGTAACCACACTTTGGCAAACGGGCCATATCCCATGAGAGCTTCTGACTGTGCTATCTCGTTTTCGTGGTGTGGGAAGACCAAGTCAGAACCCCCACCGTGGAAATCCAGTGGATAACCACCATACTTGATTGACATTACCGTGCATTCAATGTGCCAACCAGGGCGCCCTTCACCCCATGGACTCTTCCACCATATGTTCTCATTAGGCTTTCTTGCCTTCCAAAGCGCAAAGTCACGAGGATCCTTCTTGTAAGGCGAGGGCTCAACCCTAGCGCCCACCATCAAGTCTTCTTCTGAACGTTTCGAAAGCCTACCGTAGCTTGGGAAGCTCTGAACAGAGAAGTAGACACCATCTGGGGTCGCGTAAGCATGTCCCTTCTCTATGAGCTTCTCTATCACCTCTATGATATCGGGAATGACTTGGGACACTCTACTGTATATGTATGCCGGTTTCACGTTGAGGAAATCCAAGAAGCGGTAGTATAGCCTTTCGTATTGTTCTGCCAGAGCCAGTGGATGAATCCCCTTTTGGATAGACCGCTCTATTATCTTGTCATCTACGTCCGTGAAATTGGATATGAGTATAGGTTGGTAGCCGCGGACTTGCAAGAAACGATGCAGTAGGTCGAAAACTAGTGCAGTTCTAGCGTGCCCCATGTGAGGCTCGTCATAAGGTGTCAAGCCGCACACATATCCTACAACTTTGTCACCTGGTCTCTTGTTAATCTCTACGTAGTCCCTGGTAAGCGTGTCATAGAACCTCACGTTTTCACCTCCATACCTTTCACAAAAGCGACACAAATCATGCCATCTAGACCTCCGACGAACACACCTTCGCTGCGTGTAACAGATAAAAACACGTTTGCGTTAGTAATGCGCGCAACGCTGGTCCTAATTCGTTCTATCCACGGCCGGAGCAAAGGCCGGTCCGCCACGAGCGTTATCTTCAACTCCTCGACGACGACCCCGCGACTGCGTGCCATGTCCAGGACCTGGGACACGATTGTCTCAGAACGTGCCCCGCGCCACTCCTCAGAATTGGGGAACAACGTCCCCAGGTCACCACCACTAAACAAAGACAAGATCGCTTCGGAAACCGCATGAAGAACAACATCGCCGTCAGTCCAAGACTCCAATCCTACACCAGCATCCTCTATAGTCACTCCTCCAAGCACCAGAGGTTTGTCCAGTGAGTACCTGTGGAAGTCCACGCCAAATCCATACTTTTCACTGTACATAAGCTGTTGCAAGAAAACATCTTCAGGGTACGTGATCTTCAAGTTCTGTCGCTCTCCTTCGATGGTGGTGACGTTCCAACCAAGCCGTTGTGCCACCGAAGCCTCGTCCACGTCCGAAAGTTCAGATTCCAAAACGCTCTTCAGCACCTCATATTTGAAGCCCTGGGGAGTTTGCACTCTCAGCAAACCAAACCTCGGGAATGGGTTTGATCCATTTTCTTCCACTATCCTAAGAGCGTCTTCTACGCCAGTTGTCGGCACTACCACGTCCGCAGTGTCCAGCCATGCTAACACTCTTTCAAATAGGTGAATAGAAGCTAGTGGCCGAGCAGCATCGTGGACTAGGACTTTGTCCACGCGCCTCAGCGCTGAGAAACCGTTGGCAACCGAGTCCTTTCGAGTGGCGCCTGGATCGGCATGCCCAAAACCCGGTATCTCTTGCCAGCTTACCACCACGATCTGATCAAACAAAGGCTTTAGTTCATGAAGCTTGACGCTCCAGTATTCCAGGAGCGAACGGCCCTTAAAAACCCTGAGTTCGGCTTTTCCGCGACCCTTTGAAAAACGCTCACCCCTACCGCCTGCCACCAGTATAAGGCCATTCATCTATTCAATCAGCCACCTTGCCAAAAATGATACGGCCGGTCTCACTCATATGCAGATTTGTTATCTCAACCCTGACCGTAGCCCCAATCAAACTGGCAGCATCCTCCACAACTACCTTCGTGCCATCGTCAAGGAAACCTACGCCTTGTTCCCTAATCTTGCCTTCCCTAACGATCTTCACTGTAATGTAGTCGCCAACGCTCAGATTAGGTCGCAGCGCTAAGTACACTTCGCTTAGGTTTATAACATCAACATTTCGCACTCTTGCAATCTTCGCCAAGTTGGCGTCCAGCGTTACCAAAATGGCTCTCTTATCGTGGGCGTACTCGATGAGGCCGTCGTCAACACCTTTTGCACCCTTTGGAGCATACTCCACCAAAGAGAAACGCCTGCAACTCTCCTTTAGGTGCTGCATCACCTTTAGAGCCCTTTGCCCCTTCTCTCTTTTGGCAGGAGCCGTGCTATCAGCCAGCTGCATTATCTCCTGCACCACAAACGAGGGAACTACTATTCTACCCTTGAACAGATCTAGCCTAGTCAATTCGGTTATCCTACCATCCACGAGCACGGAAGTATCCAACACATACTCGAGGCGCTCACGTGCACCTTCCCTTCTTTCTCGAGCTCTGAACACAGCAATGGCAGCCCACACCCCGAGAACGTCAAGTATGAGCAGCAAGCCCATAGCCAAGAAGTACTCTTTTGCGTAGATCATAGGAATCAACAAAGGAATCCCAACCAAATTGGCAAATACTATGCCTGCCCCAATATACTGCAATTGCTGCAACGGAAACATGGCTAGGGCCTGAAACCCGCGCTCTAGCAACGCATCGAGGTTCTCTCTAAGGCTGAAACCCAACAGAGCCGCGATCGCTGCAGATCCGATTAAGAAATAGATCCTGTTCTGTGTGACCCAAGCAAAGGGTAGTACTACGACCACGGCGTAGAAGAGCACGAAAAAGATAATGAAGTAAAACAAGGCCTTAAGAATGTTAAAAAAACGCATGCCGATCACCTCTCAATTACTAATGATTCAGCTCTTTAAACAATTGTACAACCGAGGGAGCTTCTATCCTGCCAATTCCTAACCTGGAAAGCTCCCTATCAAGATTCCGCCTCCTGCGCGGTACTCTGATGTCCCCTGTCAGTAAGACCTCCCCGTAGAGAAGTAAGTCCTGAGGCAACGGTCGATTCTTGAGGCTCGAGTATATAGCTCCGACCACTGCCAAATCAACGCCGAAGTCATTTACAAAGAAGTCCGTACTGACATCCACGTATATGTCATATTTGTACAAGGGAACCTTGAGATACTTCTGCATGACGGCCGTCATTAGGAGCAGCCGGTTTAGAGGGTACCTAGAGCTCACTCTCTTGGGTACAGGCCCGAAGCTTTCTGTGACCAAAGCATGAACCCTAACAAGCTGCAACTTGGTGCCTGTATCAACAGCACTTACAGCCAACCCGGGCTGCCCTTCACCGACCTCAATCCTGCTATCAGCTGGCAGTAAACCCTTCTCCGTCATCTCCAACAGTATTTGATCCGTGCTTGGGCCGTATCTGTTTTTCACAACCCTGAGGATTCGCTTTTCAGAACTGCGCTCACCCTCCAAGTACATGACCACATCTACCATGTGCTCAACAGTCTTGGGCCCAGCTATCAAGCCCTCCTTTGTCACATGAGCAATTAGTATGAGGACGCCGTTCGATTCCTTTGCCCACGCTACAAGTGCACCAACTACTTCCTTGACCGTATTGGGACTCCCCAGTGCTGACGCTCCATCAGCAGAAATCATTTGCATGCTGTCTACACAAACAAGTTCATAATTGTCGAAGTTGACCCCTTCAAGGCTCTCGGCCCTAACAACCTGAACATTGCCAAGACCCAGTCTTGAAGCTCGGTCTCTGACCTGTTCAGCGGTTTCCTCAGCAGTAATATACAAGGCGCTGCACCCTGCTCCTCCAAGTATCTGGAGAGCCAAAGTGGACTTGCCTATCCCAGGTTCACCGCCCAAAAGTATTGCAGAACCGCTGGGTAAGCCGCCCCCAAGCAGCTCGTTCAGTTCAGCTAAGAATGTCCCGATAACCCTGCTGTGCCATTTCCTCGCCGCAACAAACTTATGATCCTCTTCAATTTTGGGGCGCTCAACGAAACTGTTAAACGAGCCGCACTGTGGGCATCTCCCCAGCTTCACTGAGGAAACGTAACCACAGTGCGTGCATTCGTATTGCGGCCCTGCCATCAGACCTTGCTAACCTCTTCTACCAAGGGCTTAACTGTAACTTCCTGCTTCTCAGGATCCCAATCGATGAGCAGGGTCCCCTTGACCTTCTCTTGCCTGAGTACGTATTCTGCCACTGGATCCTTAACAAGCTTTTGAACTGCTCTGCGCAACGGTCTGGCACCAAACTTGGGATCATAGCCCTCCTCGATTAAGCGGTCAACCAGGCGCTCGCCTATCTTGACTCCGAATCCTTGTTCTCCTAGCTGTCTGTTCAATTCGGCTATCATGATAGCTACAATTTCCCTCAGGTGCTCGTTAGTGAGGTGATGGAACACCACGACTTCGTCGATCCTGTTAAGGAATTCTGGCTTGAAGAACTTCTTTACAGCATCCATTACAAAGTGTTCCATCTCCTCGAACTTCATGCCCGTCTTCACAAAACCAACAGTGGTACTTGAACCGATGTCTCTGCTGCCGAGGTTCGACGTCATTATGATGATCGTATTTCTGAAGTCAACGATGCGGCCCTTACCGTCCGTCAGCCTTCCGTCCTCGAATATTTGTAAGAGGATGTCAAAAACATCAGGGTGTGCTTTCTCTATCTCGTCCAAAAGAACTATGCTATGAGGTTTTCGCCGTACAGCCTCCGTGAGCTGTCCACCTTCCTCGTAGCCCACGTACCCGGGGGGCGCCCCTACTAGACGACTCACGTTGAATTTCTCCATGTACTCAGACATATCTACCCGCACTAGAGAGTCTTCATCGCCAAACATGAACTCAGCCAAAGCCCTCGCTAGTTCTGTCTTTCCGACCCCTGTGGGACCCAGGAAGAGGAAAACACCTATGGGCCGGCGCTCGTCTTGCAACCCCGTTCGACTGCGCCTTATAGCTCTAGCCACAGCCTTTACAGCATCATTTTGCCCTACAATCCTTCTGTGCAAGTACTCCTCAATCTGCAGTAGCCTTTTCTTGTCGTCCAATCGGAGCTTCGCCACAGGAATGCCTGTCCAGGAGGATACTGTCTCTGCAACATCATCAAAGGTTATTAGTGGCTGGTTTTCGCTTCTACCACGCTCATACAGCCAAATCTCTTCCATGCGAGCATATTCTTCTTTAAGTGCGCGTTCTTTGTCACGTAGAGCGGCCGCTTCCTCGAACTGCTGAGCATCGATGGCTGCCTGCTTGCTTGCCCGCACCTTCTCAATTTCCTCCAGTAGTGCCTTCAGGTTGGGCGGCAGTACTTCGTTGGACAACCTCACTCTCGCGCACGTCTCATCCAAAGCGTCGATTGCCTTGTCAGGCAGGTACCTATCCTTCACGTACTTCTTGGTGAGTACCACTGCAGCCTGTATGGCGTCGTCGCTTATCTTAACATGATGAAATCTTTCGTACACCGGTCTGAGGCCCTCGAGTATGTTCCTTGTCTCTTCAGTCGTAGGCTCATCTACTTGCACCGGCTGGAATCTGCGCTCAAAAGCTGGATCGCGTTCTATGTGTTTTCTATAGTCGTCATAGGTGGTAGCACCAATAACCTTTATTTCGCCACGGGCCAACGGCGGCTTGAGTATAGATGCAGCATCGATTGCACCTTCAGCAGCACCAGCCCCTATGACGTTATGAACTTCGTCTATGAAGAGTATGACTTGGCCATTAGTCCTCTTAACCTCATCTAAGATCTTCTTCATCCGTTCTTCGAATTCGCCTCTGTACTTGGTTCCTGCAACAACTGAAGAGATGTCAAGCTGAACTATGCGCTTTTTCTTCAGCGAGTAAGGCACCTTTCCACTGGCTATACGCTGCGCCAAGCCTTCCACGATAGCGGTCTTGCCCACACCAGGAGGACCCAACAACACCGGATTGTTCTTGATCCTTCGGCTCAATATCTCTATGACTCTATTGATCTCCTTCTCTCGCCCAATCACGGGATCTAACCTATCTTTCTCCGCCAGAGCAGTTAGATCTTTCGAAAACTTATCGAGAAGAGGGGTCTTGTTCTTTGCTTTCTCCTCAGGCTCTTGTTCCCCTAGTTCGATAACCTTTTTCCTAACGTCTTCGTAAGTTACCCCGTTTTCGCCAAGTACCGAACCAACCCTTGACGGCTCCTTCAACAAACCTAGCAAGATATGCTCCGTCCCCACGTAAGAATGAGCGAGTTTCCTTGCCTCTTCGCTAGCCACATCCAATAACCTTCTAGCCTCAGTGGAAAGCTCTGGGTATTGCAAGCCCGAAGCCATAGGCATAGGTATGTCCTCTATGGCACTCCTAATGCTCTCCACATCCGCCCCAAGGCTATCCATTATGTAGAATGCCCTAGTATCTTCGTTTAGAAGAGCCAAGAGTATGTGTTCCCGCCCTACAAAGCTGCTGTTAAGCCTTCTTGCTTCTTCTTGCGCGTCTTTGAGAGCTTTTCTCGCTTCTTCTGAAAACCTAATGAACAAAGTTCATCCTCCCTCTTAAAGATTGTTTTCTTTTATATACTTGAACGCACTAGCTGCTGCCACAGCTCCATCAGCAGCCGCAGTAACGATCTGACCTAAAGCACCAGATCTTAGGTCACCAGCCGCAAATATGCCTGGTACGCTTGTCATCAATGCATTGTCCGTAATCACATAACCTCCTTCGTCTAGTTCCACCAACCCTCTGACCACTTCGGTCCTTGGCGCATATCCTATCTCGATGAACACACCATCCACTGGAAGTTCTGTGAGATCACCAGTCTTGGTGTCCCAAAGCGTCACGCCCGTAACCTTGGCGTCGCCATAGATTTCCTTGACTGTCTTGTTGAGCACTGCTTCTACTTTAGGATTGGCTAACACACGATCAGCGAGTACTTTCTCGCCTCTAAACTCATCTCTGCGATGTATTAAGTATACCTTGGAAGCAATGTTTGCCATATATTCCGCGCTGGACAGGGCGGTGCTTCCTCCACCGACTACGGCGACAACTTTGTTCCTGAAGAATGCCCCATCACACGTAGCACAGTAGGAAACACCCCTACCTAAGAATGCTTTCTCACCCCTAACGCCCAACTCTTTGTGCTTAACTCCCATAGCCAGAATGAGCGTCTTGGCAGCGTAGGACAAGCCACCCACGGCCACCCAAGAATCTTCCTCCCGTCGTATCTCCTCTATGTAGTCCTCAATCAAATGAGCACCCGCTTTACGTGCGTGTTCCTCAAAAAGCTTGGACAAATCGGGTCCCGAAACTCCATCAGGAAACCCAGGATAGTTTTCTATAACATAGGCGTCCATTACAGTGCCCCCAAAAAAGCCGTAATGCACAACAGCTACGTTAAGACCGTTTCTTGCTCCATAGAGACCAGCGGTCAGTCCAGCAGGACCACCGCCTATTACTAGCACGTCGTACTTCTCCATCACGGTTCCTCCTTGCATCTATCGTTATCACAGTATATATTCCCAATCTTACTGAGCATCATACGACCCGCCGCGCCAAGCCTGGACACCAAGAACCAAGCCATCAGAGCGTGCAGACACTTGAACGTCAAAGGCGTACTGCTCCCACCTACATAAACACGTTTTGCAAACCCCCTCTTCCCGAGCAGTTCAGCAAAAGTCTCTTCGCTTTTCATTTCCTCTTCTAGCAAAAGCGGATCTGAAACAACTAGGTGTCTCAATTTCCTTTTCCATCCCTTGGCCTCAAGTTTCGACAGTTCTTGCCTCAGGTAAGGACAGGTTAACCAGTGGACGGTCGGAAAAGGCGTACCATCATCCAGGTACGGTTTTGTCTCAATGACTACTGGGTAACCCCAAGGGCAAAAGAGGCGCACAGTCCAATCACCTCTGGGCTTGCGGCCTAACTGCCTGCTAACGATCCCATCTAATGACCGTTGCTCCATCGACGGGTTCCTTCAGCACATCAACTTTTAGCTTTTCCTCATAGTACTCGCTATTAACAAACCAAAGCTGGTCTTCCAACCTGGACTCCTCACTTTTCAGGGACTGCAAAGTGTCTTGTAGCTCTTGCAGCTGATCAGCAGCTAGCCGGTCAGCCATAAACAAAAGCACCAGCAACACACAAAGAGTCACTGCAGTGACTGTCAATATCCTAATAATCCTGTTTTCGTCACGCCTACGAGAGGTAGTGGCCATGATAAACCAACCCTGACTGCAGATCAATAGTAATGACAGCACCATCTTCGGGCTCTCTGGTCCACACCACGTTGCCCACAGGATTAACATCACTAGGTTGCTCGTCGAGCAACACAGTCGAGATTGTAGGCTCATGAAGAGTAAGCAACGCACAAAGCCTCTTCACGTACCTTCCCATAAGCGTGCCCTTTGTTGGTCTCCACACCTCACACCGCCCGACGACTGAAGGAATGGCATAAAGCTTAACTGAGTTGGTGCTTCCAGCAATTCCGGCTAGATCACCAAATACATAGACCAGCAGGTCACCCCTGTCAGCTAACCCTTTATCCAAGGACCACTCCACACTGCACCTTAACATGTTCTCGGCTGACTGAATCCCATCTGTCAGAAGTGTCAGCACACCTCTGCTAAGGCAAAGCTGCCTACTCAGCCGCCTACTAGCTGTCACCGCCAAGACAGGAACCGTGGATCTAAAAGCCGATGTAATTCGGGCTGAAGCACCCGTTTCGGTGGCTACTACCAACAATCTGGCTCCGCCACGTTCAGCCAACCTGACAGCACTCTCTATCAAAGCCTCCCTCATGTTCCTGGGCTTAAGTGCCGTGCGACACATCTGCTGATACGATTGCGTAGCTGTTATTATCCTGCTCATGGTTTCTATGGCAAGAATCGGGTACTTGCCGAAAGCAGTTTCACCGGAGAGCATCACTGCATCCGCACCGTCCAGAACAGCGTTGGCCACGTCTGTGATTTCTGCTCTGCCGGGAAACGGTCTTTCCATCATTGAGTCCAGCATCTGGGTGGCTACGATGACTGATCTGCCTCTTTCCACTGCTGCACGGACTATCTCCTTCTGAACGAGGGCCAGATCTTCCAAAGGCATGTCCAATGCCAAATCACCACGGGCTACCATTAGGCCATCAGCAACTTCAAGAATCCCATCCAACTGTTCCAACGCCTCGTGGCGCTCTATCTTTGCTATTATAGCCAAGTCCTTGCGACCTGCTTTGTCCAACCTCCTCCTAAGCTCCCACACGTCGTCTGGGTCACGTACAAAGCTTAGCGCCACAAAGTCGACATCCTGATCCACAATAAACGCGATGTCTTCTAAGTCCTTCTCAGTCAAGCAAGGTAAACGAAGCTTGGCCCCAGCAAAGCTTATCCCTTTCCTTGACGTGACAACACCGCCTGCCCTGACCACAGCCACAAGCCCTTCCTTTGACTTCTCCTTCACCTGCAGCTGAACCTTCCCGTCGTCCAGATACACGAGCCCACCGACCGGGACATCCTCCAATAGATATTCGTAAGCTACGTATATGTAGTCATCACTACACAAGCCCTCACCTGGCACAATTTTGACTTCAGAACCTTCTTTGAGGGCTACACCTTCTGGTGGGGTTTGCCCTATTCTGATTTTCGGTCCCTGCAAGTCAGCCAATATGGCAATTGGTCTACCCACTTCTTCTTCCACGGACCTTATGTTCGCAATCCTGGTGGCATGCGACTGCAACGTCCCATGGGACAAATTGAGCCTAAACACGTCGGCCCCTGCGTTTACAGCTTGCCTTATCTGGTCTATGCTTTCCAATGCTGGGCCGGTAGTTGCAACGATCTTGACGAGACGCATCATGATCACCTCTTGACAATTATAGGACTGAGCTGTTGCATTTTCTACCGCCAATGTCTTAAAATATGTTTCATGCAGAGTGGTGCGCAAGCAAGAACCACTGCTCCTAAGAAGAGGATCCGTAGGTCGCCAGCGTATAACCGTCGCAGGCGCCGCAACACCGAACGAATCTTGGTGGCACTTGTACTCGTGCCAGCAGGGCTACTGTTGGCTGCATGGATATTCTATTACTTAGGCAATATCCTCCTCCAAGCGATCACAGTTTGGAGAAGCCTTCTGTTGCTTCTAGGTTTGCCCCCGTGGATACTTACCGTTTTGCTGCTATTGGCTGGTAGCTTCATACTCGCAGGGGTAGTCAGCGTTAGAAGGATGCCTACGCCGAAACTTCAAGTAACACAACCACCCGTGGAAGCCCCGTGGCTTACTGATGGGGACAGAACACCCAAGCCTGTGCTGATTGATTTCTCACAGAGCCGCAACAAACCACCTGCCGAGGCTAAAGCCAGCAAGGAAGCCTTGCGGGGGGTAAGTGACCAGACAGCTCATTCAGATCACTCTGCCTTTGGTGGCGAGGCTGTGCAGTTACACAAGACACGCAGGGCAACCCCACTTCCACCGCTGAACTTACTAGAACAGCCAACGAAGTTGTCTTTCGCCTCAACGGGCGAGACACAGTCCATTGCTCAGAAAATACAGAACATATTGGACACATTCAGCATAGGAGGAAGAGTCGCAAACACTGTTGTTGGTCCCCATGTCATTAGGTTCGAAGTAGAACTGTTACCTGGGACTAGGGTATCCACAGTCACCGCTAGAAGCCAAGATTTTGCTGTCAGACTTGGCATTCCTGAACTTCGTATCGACGCGCCGGTGGCTGGTAAGCCTAACACTGTTGCTATCGAGGTACCAAGCCCTCGCCGCCAAGTGGTTCGTCTTTCCAATTTGCTACAAGCTACGGATAGGCGCTTTAACATGCCGTTACCCATAGGACTAACCGTTGAGGGGAAGCCAATTGTAGAAGACCTCACCAAGATGCCACACTTGCTCGTAGCAGGTGCTACAGGCGCAGGAAAGAGTGTGGCGCTACACAGCTTCATCGTATCTATGCTGGTGAACTTCAGACCAGACGAGTTGAGGCTAGTGCTTGCAGACCCCAAACACGTAGAATTCTCCTTTTATCAAGGGCTTCCTCACTTGCTATACCCTGTCATAAATAACCCACAACAGGTTTTAACGGTACTCAAAGAGCTTGCTGCTGAGATGGAAGAGCGTTATCGCATTCTGTCTCAGTCTAGAACGAGAAGCATTGTTGATTACAATAGAGTTTATCCAGATGACAAGATACCAATAATAGCCGTAGTCGTGGACGAGATGGCAGACATTATGCTAACAGCGCCCTCAGAAATGGAGCATGTCGTGGCAGTTTTGGCATCAAAAGCAAGGGCAGCGGGCATCCACTTGATTCTGGCAACGCAACGTCCGTCAGTGGACGTCATAACTGGACTCATCAAAGCTAACATACCGCACCGTATCGCCTTCGCTGTAAGCAGTCAAGTGGATTCTAGAGTGATACTGGACGTTGGAGGCGCTGAACGCTTGATAGGTGCTGGCGACTTCCTCTACTCCAACCCAGCGGTAATGAAACCAATTAGGGGACAATCACCATTCATCAGTGAAGCAGAGATTGTTAAAGTAGTTGACTTTTGGAAGGATCAAGCTCTGGAAGTAGAATTGAGAGAAATCCCCATCTTCGACGCCGTAGGCGCAACGAACACGGGAGACAACGACCCACTGTTGCCTGAAGTAATTGGTATGCTCAAGGGTATGGACAGAGTCTCAACTTCTTTGGTGCAGAGACGTTTCAAGATCGGCTACAACAGAGCTGCTCGCATATTGGAAACGTTGGAAGAAAAAGGTTTCGTAGGCCCTCTAGAAGGGGCACGCGGACGCAAGGTCATCAGGCGTTAGCCTGGCCAACCAAGTAGCGCCTTACTCTATCGTATACGATTTCAACCTTTTGACGAAGATCGGTAAGGTCGCTTACGTAGGCCAGTTCCTCAGCGCTAAGCACTCCAGTTTGCTGAAGTTCGGTCAGGAAGTCCCCGCCATGCTCTAACACCCTTTGAGCCACATCCCTTACGAGGTTATACCCCTTTATCCTGCCCAGTTTACCTTGAACTACGCCCAGCGCTCTAGATGAGTAAATCAGATTGTGCGAAGCGCTCAGGTTACCAAGCATTCGGTCGGTGTTAAAACGGCTTCGATCTATTAGACTCTTCGTCTCCCGTATCATATAGGCCAGCAATGATAGAGCCAATGGGTATGCCACCCTTTCGGCACTGGAGTGCGATATATCTCGTTCCCACCATAAGGCCACGTTCTCCAACCCCACCATAACCTGAGATCTTAACAGGCGGCTAAGGCCGCATATTCTTTCCCACCTTACGGGGTTTCGCTTGTGTGGCATAGCCGATGATCCAGCTTGCCCCTCAGCAAACTCCTCCTGAGCCTCTCCCACCTCAGTAACCTGAAGCAACCTCATGTCCTGGGCTAGTTTCTCTAGAATCGCACCCTCCAACGCAACGGCAAACAATATGGGTGCGTACACATCCCTGGGTACTACTTGAGTTGTAATGGGTAACTGCTTTAGGCCCAAAGATTCCAGAAACTCTCGTTCAACTTCAGGTTGGATGTTCGTGTAGACGCCGACGGCACCAGAAAGCTTGCCTGGCATGTTTTCCTCTAGTCGCCTAATCTCTTCAGCGCTTCGGCCTATGGCTGTGGCCACGCTCAACAACCTGAGTCCGAAGAAGTAAGGCTCTGCATGAACTCCATGGGTTCGCGCGGCACATAAGGCGTTCTTTAGCTCTTCCGCTTTTTCCATTAGAGACCCCAGAAGTGCGCCATTAAGTTTGTTCAAATAAGCCAGTGACCTCTTCAGCTGCAACGAGAAACAAGTGTCCATAATGTCAGAAGAGGTTAACCCGCGGTGAAAGTACTCCGTCCACTTCTCGAGACGCCTCGAGACTACATTGATGAAGGCTACTACTTCATGCCTTGTCCTGCGCTCCTCATCTCTGACCTCAGCAGCTGTGTACCGAGGTCTGTTCGCCCTCATGTAAGTGGCCACCTCTGCAGGTATTAGCCCCAACTTCGCTTCGGCCTCCAAGTACGCTAACTCAACATCGTAGAAGATCTGATAGCGTGTATCCTCACTCCATATATCATCCATGACTTCATCGCTGTACCTGCTTAGTAATTCCATCGCGCACCACCCCCTCCACAACCACGTAAAAAGGCAGGTCTACCACTTCTACCAAGAAAACACCTTCAGGCCCCAACTCCGTGTAACTGCGGTCAATTAACCTGCGAATCTTCAACCCGTAGAAAGCGCCCGCGCCTCCTACAGCCACACCGTACCCCAAGCCAACAGACCTGAAGGCGTCAATCACTTCGGCATTCACCCCTTTGCCTATGACATGCCTAACACCCAATGCTCGGAGGTCATGCAGCATAGGGATCATGCGGTTCACACTGGTGGGGCCACAAGATCCCAATGCGCTCCCCCTAGCATCGAGAGTGGGTCCCGCCAAGAAAAGTACTTCAGTAAAAGGCTTCTTTTCAGCACAAGCTTGTTTCAAGCCCCTGTCCCTTCCAATAGTTAGTACACCCGAGAACTCGTACCAATACCCTTCAACCAATCTCAACGTCCATCCACTCCACCCTGAAAGGCCAACACATCATGCTGAGCGCCACTGGAACGGCGGATATGTGGCCCGGCAAAAGCCGAACATACACGTTCCCTAACCAGCTTTGGGTTCCGCCCTTGGGATCTAACGGGACGCCTCGCAATGAATCCCTCAACGCCGCAGCCCGCGTCTCAAAGGAACTCGGATAAGAATCACCAAACAAAAACCCTATTTTAGCCTCTCTAGTTGCCTCTGCAGCAGTTCCACCGATAGCTACAGAAATGTGTATGGGTGGACAGGCTAGCGCTCCCCTCCTTTTCACCCATTCGGCCAGATCACTAACTATATTCGCGAAGTCCTCAGTCCCAGCGTAAACCTTCAAGTAGGCGTGCATCTCTGTTCCCGCCCCTGAAACGATAGCCCCCAAACCTTGTCGGCCGCGAATCTCCTCCACATACACCAACTGATTGGTACCTAAGTGGTAGGAGTCAATAAGCGGGACCCGCTCTGACGGCCTCGCGTAGGTAGAGAATTCACACTCGAACATCTTGCGCAACGTGTCCAACTGATCATCGGACAACCGCCTGTGACCTACGTAAAAGGTCACAATCCCAGTATCTTGACAAACAGGAAGCGTCGCCAACGCGCTCGCCTGAACGTTTTCGCACATTATCCGAGCGAACGCCTGATCAGGTACTATCCCCAGCGATTCCTGTATACGAGTGGGAGCAAACAATAACCTTCTTACGAGCTCTTTGACTATCGGCCTGTACTCTTCCATAAACCGAAAGAGAGGGGTCTACCCCCTCTCTATTTTTTCTTCTTCTTTCTTGCCCTTGGGGTGTATATTTCGTGTTTCCTGTAATCCTCCAGTATCTTGTCTTTCTCAACTTCTTTGCGGAAACGTCTCAGCATGTCATCCAAGGACTCATTTTCCCTCTTTTTTACTTCGGCCATTCTGCTACCCTCCTTTCGATACTTGCTTTATCCTGGAGGCCAACCAAAGGGCCTTCCTCCTAAAAGGTGGATGTGCAAGTGATAGATTGTCTGGCCACCCTCGGGTCCGGTGTTGATCACAATGCGATATCCCCTGTCGAGTCCACGCTCTCTCGCCAACCTTTGAGCAATCTCGATCAATCGGCCCACCACACTGCTTTCGGCTTCCTCCACATTCCGGAAGTGCTGCTTCGGCATTATCAAAATGTGAACAGGAGCTTGTGGGTTAATGTCGCGGATTGCAATATACTCCTCATCCTCCCACTCAATCGTGGCAGGAATCTGCTTCTGAGCAATCTCGCAGAATACGCAACTCATTCGCTGCTTTGCACCGCCTTTTCGTAAACGTATTTTACCACAAACACAAGTATAATTGTAGCGTGAGACGCAGCTCAGCCTTTTTGATTCTAATTGCTATCGTATACCTCCTTGCTGTCGTCTTTTCGATAGCTCTAGGGCAGATCGAAGTCAATTTCTTGAATCCCACAGCCGACCAAATTGCCGTTATGGCCTACAGGTGGCAAAGAGCTATAGCAGCTTCAATAGCGGGAGTGGTGCTGGCTGCTTCGGCTCTCACGCTTCAGACGGTAACACGCAACAACCTTGTGGATAGCGGGATCATTGGCGTAAATGCAGGGGCAGTTTTGGGAAAAGTGCTGGCCCTATATTACGGACTTCGAGCCTCACTACCGATGTCGTTGATAGGCAGCCTCATGGCTTTATCGATAACGTTGCTTTTAGGTTACGCACGTGGCTCAGACATTCTCAGGCTTGTAGTGGCGGGAATTGTGGTTAATTCTGCCCTATCTAGTGCTATCTCCTTGATCACCCTCTACCTGTATACGTCTGCCTCCGCTGTACTTTCTTGGACATTAGGCCACATAAGGCTTCTTTCTGCTCAAGAGTGGTACCTTCTGACTGTTTCGGCCGTGTTGACTGCCTTCTTGTTGTTCAGACACCGCCAGCTCGACCTACTCACGTTATCCCAAGACGAAGCTCGTAGTTTGGGTCTCGACTATAGGCGAGAGACTGCTGTACTTCTTGTCGCCTCCTCAATCGCGGCTGCTTTGATATCGTCAGTGTTTGGAGTCCTGTCTTTCGTAGGCGTCATTGCGCCTAACCTAGCTAGGCGCGTAAGCGAAGGAACGCACATTCACTTATTCATGTACTCCATAACGTTGGGAGCAACCCTTATGGTATTAGCCGATCTTATGGCAAGGACTTTGATCAAAGGCATCGAAGTTCCTACGGGACTCTTGGTTAGTTTCGTAGGAGCGGCCTTCTACCTATACTTCTTTTGGAGGGCAAGCATTGATAAACATCCCTGAGCTAAAGTTCTGCTACGGCAGCAGGTTCACCCTCTCAGTGCCCAAGATACTCATAGACCGTTTCCCAGCGTTTATGGTGGGTGCAAACGGTTCCGGCAAGACAACCCTGCTTAGGATAATTGGAGGTTTTATAAGAATACAGACCCCTCCTCAGATAATTTGGCATGGCAACTGGGTGCCCGTTAAACCGAGATACTTTGCCTATCTGCCAGCCCAGCCTTATTACGAACCAAGTTTCAGCGTTCGCAGCTACTTGCTATTAGCAGGTAATGAAGAGAAACTCCACGAAATTGCTGAGGAGCTTGAGCTAAGTAGAATACTTTCCTACCGCATGGGCACACTCTCTTCAGGTTGGTTGCAGCGTGTCCTCATAGCACGCATTCTTTTACAAGACACGTCTTACGTACTTATGGACGAACCTACTAGCTTCTTGGACCCCGAAGCCCGTAAAGAGCTCCTGAACATCCTTGCAAAGCACCCAGATAAGAAGATGGTTATATCTTCTCACGACCTCGCCTTCTTATCCGGTTTCGGAGCTTTCGTGCTAGGTCTGCGAGATGGTCGGGTGGTCTTCTCGGGCGATCCCAAGACATTCTTTCAGCAGGGCATCGACGATGTGTTCATAAAGGGCTACATCATGTAGCTCTGCTCAGTTATCCTAATGTTGCGAATCCCATCGAAAGGCTCTGAAGGTACGTAAATGTAATTGTCCGTAAGAGCGAGATGATGCCCAATTATGTAGACTGCAGGCCTGTACATCCCCACTTGCCCACGTACGAACCGCGCCTTCATCAGGGAGGAGAATTCTTGGACTAGTCTCTCACGCTGCTTTACCAAACCGCTCCTTAGAGGCGACAAACTCGCAGCCACAGTTGCAGGCCTCGGCGAAAAAGGAAAGACATGAATCTTTGAAAATCGGTGCTGACTCAAGAAAGAAAGCGTGAACAAAAAGTCCTGCTCGGACTCAGTGGGGTAGCCCACGATAACATCAGCTGTTAGCGCGAAAAACGGATCGGCGTCGAGGAGGCTCTTCAATCCTCTCTCAAGAGCGCTCAAAGAACCCCTCCCCATGTCACGCAGAACCCTCAACGAGGCACTCTGCAACGATAAATGCAGGTGATGAGCGAACGGCTTTGACAAAAGCAGTTGGACCATTTCCTCGGTTAGCATTTCAGGATATATGGAAGAAATCCTAACGCGCATGCCCAATCTGGCTGCCTGAGACCCAACGGCTTCAAGAAGATCCAAGTATACAGCACCATGACCAGCGCGCTCTTGGGTTTCTTCTACCTGGTTTCCAACACGATGGGCCTCTGGATCTCTCCAAAGCATCACATTCGTACCCGTCAGTACGATTTCAAAAACCCCGTTATTACGCAAAGCCTCTATCTCTTCGCTTATTTGCGACAATGGCCTACTTCTTGGCCTGCCCCTTTCAATCCAACTCAGACAGTATCTGCATCCACGATCACATCCATCCTGTACTTTTACAAAGCCTCTACTGCGTTCGGGTGTAAACGGAAGTTGGGTTGGCAAAGTCTCTATGTGGTCCGCACAAAACTTATCTATTCCTTCAGGGGGAACAAGGACTGCACCTAACTCGCTAAGGTCTTTTAGCGCAACCTTAGTACCGCATCCAGTTAGTATTACTCGCCTTCCAATCTTCAAGTATCTCTTTACAAACTGCCGCACTTCGGCTTCTGCCTTAGCGGTCACTACGCACCCAAAAACCATGATGACGTCAGCTTCCCATGGATCATTTACGTAGTCCGCACCAAGAGCCACTTTTACCCTGGCTGCTTCGTACTGGTTTACTTTGCAACCGAATACCTGGACGTGTGTTCTCATCCAGCCAACCCTTTTATGTAGTTGACGATCACACAGGCTGTTGCAGCAGCCCAACGGCTCCTGTATATGACGGGACCAAGGCTTACCTCTTGCCCCACGGCGCGCAGCAGTTCAGCCTCAGCAATATCAAAGCCGCCCTCGGGGCCTATTACCAGCGCTATGCTACGCGCTTCCAGTATCACATTGGCCAGCTCACGCAAAGGCTTGTGGGCATTCTCATAGAGAAATAGCACTAGGTCGTAAGAACGTAAAGTCGCCAGGCTTTCCTCTAGGGTCATAGGCTCGCCTATACGCGTGACGTGGCAAAAACCGCCTACCTTGCTAGCTTCCTCAGCCAAGCGACGCCATCTGTTCAACTTAGCCGAACCCACTTGCCGACTTACACTCCTCGCCGTCAGCAACGGGTACACATCGTCTACGCCAACCTGAGCGCAAAAAGAAATAACGTCCTCCATGAAAGTGCCTTTTGGTACGCCCTGGAAAACAGCTAACTTGAAGCCTTTGTCAAGGCAAGCATTTCTCCTTTCCACGATGCGCAGTTCTTTTCTATCGGGAACCCATTGTACGACGTATTCTGTTCCCGAGCCGTCGAATGCGACTAACTCTGCAGACTCCCCGCCTCGCAGTATGTTTTCCAAGTAAGCACGCAATGAATCATCTACGAGGACTACACCAGATTCTAACTTAACCAACTCTGGCCTTACAAAGAACCTGTATCTACGCATTTCCGCGAACGAACAACATAGAGACCCACTCGCAACCTATGGCAACTAAGCTGGGTCGTCCATAGGCCTGAGCAACTGAGTGCAACTCTTCCTTGGGTATGCCAGATAAGATTAAGAAGCTGCCACTACAACCCAACAGGACTTCCTTAAGGTCTAAGAGTAAGTCCGTAACAAGATTAGCTACTACCACGTCATAGCGGCCAGTTATCTCATAGGCGTCGGCCACCTCAAAATCAACTACGACGTTGTTCAAAGCTGCATTCTCTCTAGCATTATCTAATGCGATAGGATCTATGTCGATCCCCCTTGTTTTCTTCGCGCCGGCCTTTGCGGCATATATGGCCAGGATGCCAGAACCCGTGCCTACGTCTAGTACCGTTCTGTCCAACAAGTCTAAGCGCGTCAGAAGATTCAGGGCTAGCTTTGTGCTTTCATGCTCTCCAGTCCCAAATGCCATGCCAGGGTAAATAACAATCTCGTTTCCGCCCTTTTGAAGCCATGGAGGAACAACTCGAATTCCCCCTGTCTCCACGCCCTCAAAGCTTTTTCTGAAAGCATCCAACCACTGGTTTGTTTCCACGCCCACTACCTCTATGGGCCAACGCTCTTTTATGTCCAATGGGATCTCCTGTTCCTCACTCAGAAAGAACTCGACCCTTGTTGTCTCGCCCTGCTCAGTAAGTAGATACCCAAGCTGTGGAAAAAACTCACTCAACTCGTAAACTAGCATATCCACAAGGTCGTTAGGTACTTCACTCACAAATCTTCTGAATCTCTTTTCTAGCAACTTCTTTCACGCCTTTCAGTATGCGAAGGGCCCGGTCCATGTCGTCTCCTACTCTCACAAAGGCGCCCAAGAAGCCTGATATCTTCGATGAACTAACATCAGCAAACACCCCGGCGCTTCTGTAGGCATAGAGACCGTCCAAGAGAATCCCCAAATCCACTCGCCATGTAATTCTGTTCTTGAGTCGCGAATAGTCTTCCTCGGCAGCTTTCACAAACGAGTTCATTTCTCTCACCGTATCTGGGTTTGGATCCTTGCCTAAGTGGTAGTAAATCTTCAGAGCCCTACGGTGCGACTCAGTGACCTTCACTATGGTATCCAATATGACAGCGTACCTGCGCTTGACTATGTCAAGATCGCGCGCAACAGTAGCTGCGCTAACCAACGGCCTGTTTCTCATTTGCTCCTCTATGAGGCTGTTCAAAAGCTGAATTTCGCCCTCAGTGATGTCCCGTTCTAAGGCCACTATGCTGGATCTCACCACACCACTGTCTAAGACCACCACAACTGCTATCTTGTTCTTTGACAATGGTACCAAACTAACGCCTGCGATCCTTGAACCAGAAACCATGACGCCCACCGATGGCGATCCTATTAAACTGCTTATGTCATAAGCTATGCTGTCTAGCAGCTCCTCGACAGACGTGTTCTCGAGCCTTACAGGCACACTCAACTCATGTTCTCCCATGTCTGTCAAGACAGCCTCGGTCAGCTTGACGCCGAAATAGAACGCTATAGCCTCATCAGTGGGTTCATTCACTGAGACCTTAGAGTCTTGTGTCAGATAGCCCTGCTTCCTCAGTTCTGCAAGTTCATTCCTGATCGTGGCGCTACTCCACCTCTCACCTAACACCTGACACAAGACCGACGAAGAAGGGGCGTAACCGTTATTCAAGCAATACTCCACTAATGCTGATAGAATCTTCTTCTGCCTGTCCGTCATAATCTCTGTCTTATTATATCAGTGTGGGGGTGACAGCGTGGAGTTGCTTGTAGTTCCTATAGAGAAGGAAGAGCATCAGAATGTCATTCTTGGCCAGACGCATTTCATTAAGTCCGCCGAAGATCTGTACGAAGCCATCGTAAACACTAACCCAAACATCCAGTTCGGTGTTGCATTCAACGAAGCATCAGGCCCATGTCTCGTCAGGTTCTGCGGTAACAACGACAAGTTAGTGGAGTTAGCGCGCAAGAATGCCTACAATGTGGGAGCAGGCCACTTCTTCATCATCATCTTGGAAAACGGTTACCCTATTAACATTTTGAACGCCATAAAGCAGGTCCCTGAAGTGGCATGCATCTACGCCGTTGGTGCAAACCCGATGCAAGTCATATTGGCTGAAACGGAGTTGGGCAGAGCTGTCCTCGGCGTCGTCGATGGTCTGAAACCCAAGGGGCTTGAAAGCGACGAACACAAGCAGGAGAGACACCACTTCCTGAGGATGATCGGCTACAAGTTTTAGCTGTGGAGGCGCCTGGCGGAGTCGAACCGCCCTACAGGGATTTGCAGTCCCGTGCCTCACCGCTCGGCCAAGGCGCCTCACATGGAGCGGGCGACGGGATTCGAACCCGCGACCCTCAGCTTGGGAAGCTGATGTTCTACCACTGAACTACGCCCGCACCCTTGCGCTTTTATTATAGCAAAGTGTGGCCAACCTGCTACCAAAGGGTAAACAACACAACTGTGATGTTGTCGTAACCACCTGCTTTGTTCGCCTCGTCCACCAGTGACTGAGCAGCCATGTTCAAGTCACCAGAATGGTCCAGGACAACCTGTAGAATCCGCTGCTCAGAGAGAGCGTCAGTAAGTCCATCAGTACAAAGCAAGTATATTTCTCCCCCCTCAAGTGAGCGCACGGATATGTGCGGCCTGACGGTTAGCCCCAGTCCTAAAGCTTGTGTAACCACATTCCGCAAATGGTGACGGCGCCCCTCCTCCTTAGTGATCTCTCCAGCAGCAATTAGCTGCCAAACCAATGAATCATCGACCGTGATCTGTTCAATAACGTCTGGTCTTACTAGATAACCCCTGCTGTCTCCTACATTACCTATTACTACACGGTTACCCATAGCTAACGCGGCCACCACAGTTGTGCCCATGCCCTCCAAGGCCCAATTGCCCTCGCTTGTTTCCACCAGCCTTTGGTGCGCTTCACAAATGGCTGATTCCATTAACTGAACCGCGTCCTCAGGCGTCATTACTTCATCATATCCATCGAGTAGCAGGCGATGTACTGTTTCCACTGCCAACTGGCTTGCGATTTCGCCCGCGTTGTGACCGCCCAACCCGTCTGCCACTATGAATATCCCATGTTCGCAGTCGACAACGAAACTGTCTTCATTGTTAGAACGAACTCTGCCCACGTCACTAAGTGCGGCACAACGCACTCCACTACCCCCAATACCGTATGCGATTATAGCGCAAGAAGAGCATCAGGCAGACACGTGGAAGGGAACAGTCGTCAATACAGGAAACAGAAATGGTGCCGAGGGACGGAATCGAACCGCCGACACGGGGATTTTCAGTCCCCTGCTCTACCAACTGAGCTACCTCGGCACCTTTGGCGGGCTCGAGGGGATTCGAACCCCCGATCTCCGGCTTGACAGGCCGGCGTGTTAGGCCTCTACACCACGAGCCCGCTTTGGTGGGCGGTAGAGGTTTCGAACCTCTGACCTCTTGCTTGTAAGGCAAGCGCTCTACCACTGAGCTAACCGCCCACCATGGTGCAGGGAGCGGGAGTTGAACCCGCACGGCCTCAACAGCCACAGGACCCTCAATCCTGCGCGTCTGCCAATTCCGCCATCCCTGCTTAGCTTTTCTATTATAACTGTGGGCGGCAGCTTTTGTCAAGTTAAGCGCTGCCTTACTTACCGCACGCAAAACATATTTTACACCAACTCGCCCTTGTATCTCCAAAGGTATGCGTTAAAATAATAGAGCGTGGGGACGTAGCTCAGCGGGAGAGCGCTTGGTTCGCAACCAAGAGGTCGCCGGTTCGAATCCGGTCGTCTCCACCAAAGACGTTGCCTAAAGGGGGTCACAACCTCAAGACAACGTTTACTGGGCCATCGTGAGTCATCGCAACTTGCATGTATGAACCAAAGACGGAGAACACTCTTTGTTCAAGAGCAAAACATCCACAAAAAGCCTCAAACATGGACTTAGCTTCGTCAAAGGGCATGGCACTGTCAAAGGAAAGGCGCCGCCCCTTGTCGTTGACACCGGCCAAAGTAAAATTGCTTACCACCATAAGTCCACCTTTGATATCTTCCAGGGACTTGTTCAGCCTACCTTCCTCATCCCCAAAGATCCGCAGTTCAACAACTCTCCTCGCTGCCTTTGCCAGCTTCTCCCTGTCATCACCCTTTTCGAAACCGACGAAGCAAACCAAACCCGTACCTATTTCCCCAACCTTTTCGCCATCGCACGTTAACGATGCCCAAGACACCCTGTTAAGCAGAAGAATCATTGCTTGCCTTTCACCACCTCTACCACTTCTGGCATCTCTCTCAGCCTTTTTGCCAACGCGTCGAAGTCGTCCTTGGTCCTTAAGTTGACCTCCACTACGAGCTTTATCTGCTCCGACCCTTCTCTGCGCTGTACTGTGATCCTGTTTATGTTCACTCCCGAGACCGCAAATAGAGAACCCAAGTCTGCCAGGAAACCCAGTCTGTCCTTCGCCAGTATCTTGATGTCTGTATGATAACCTTCCCTGTTTTTCTCCCCAGTGTTTATCTGCTCCCAGTCTATTGGCATAACCTTGACGGCCTGCCTGACATTGGGGCAGTCTGCTGCGTGCACCACTATGCCACGACCGCTTTCTACTACGCCAACAATGGGTTCAGCCGGGAGTGGACTACAGCATTTTGCCAATCTGAACGGTACACCCGCAGCAGTGCCCTGCCGCTCTGCTTGCTTGGGCATTACTGTCAGTGGAACGGCCGTCTTGCCCTCTTCAGTAGCTTGTATACCTACTGAGCGTAGAACCGACTCCAGGGTCATTTGGCCCTTGATTACGCCAAGCAAAACTCCTTCAACATTCATATTCTTTGCCTTCAGAGACTCCAAGAAACTGTCATAGCTAACTCCATGTTTCTTCAGAGAGTCTTCCAAGAGCCTCTTTGCTTCAGCAATTAGCTCCTCGCGTTCCTTCTTGCGGAACCAGGAGTTTATCTTCTCTGTCGCATGTGCGGTCTTAACGATTTTTAGCCATTCTAGGCTAGGCCCCGTCCGGCTCTTACTAGTTATAATCTCCACGCGGTCACCCATTTGGAGTTCTCGGTCTAGGGGTACCCAGCCCCCGTTTACCCTCGCCCCTGTCGCATGATGCCCCACCTCAGTATGTATGCGATAGGCAAAGTCTAGTACTGTTGCTCCTCGGGGCAGTGATACTACGTCCCCTTTTGGTGTGAATACCAAGATCTCTTCCTTCAGAGTATCTATAACCGCCTGCGTTATATCGTCTCCGGCTTTTACTCTTTCGTCCTCAAAAGCAAAAACCCTCTGCAGCCAATCGATCCTCTCAATGCCGGCCTTCGGGGATACCCCTTCTTTGTAAGCCCAATGCGCAGCTACACCGTATTCTGCTACCATGTGCATACGCCAAGTCCTTATCTGTATTTCGAGGGGCAAACCGTGGGGCCCAATGACCGTAGTATGCAGGCTCTGGTAGAAGTTGGGTTTCGGCAAAGCTATATAGTCCTTAAGCCTACCTGGAATAGGAGGCCATAAGGCATGGACCAAGCCTAACGTCACATAGCACTCTTCGTCACGCTCTAGTATCACACGCAAGCCAACCAAGTCGAAGATCTCGTCAATAGTCTTGTTTTGAAGCACCATCTTCATGTAAACCGAGTAAAGATGTTTGACTCTGCCTTCTACGACTGCTCTTAGCACCTTAGACTGCAACGCCTCCTCCAACTTTGCCTTTGCTTCTTGCGTGACTGACTGTTGGTCCTTTATGCGCTGCCTCACCAAACTAGCCACGTATTCGTACTGTTCCGGGTACAACGTATGGAACGCTAAGTCCTCTAGCTCCCATCTAATCCTATACACACCAAGCCTGTGAGCCAAAGGTGCGTATATATCCAAAGTCTCCTTAGCTACACGCTTTTGCTTATCCGGCTCCAAATACTGCACAGTGCGCATATTGTGCAGACGATCAGCCAACTTCACAATGATTACTCTCGGATCTTGAGCTGCAGAAAGGAATAGCTTGCGCAAGTTTTCCTTTTGAGCGCCTTCCCAGCCTGTTCCCTTGGGGATTTTCCTAAGTTTAGTCAAACCGTCTACGAGCAAACCTACTTCTAACCCGAACTCCTTCTCTATTTCGCTCAGAGAGACGGTAGTGTCTTCGGCAACGTCGTGGAGGAGTCCAGCTATTATGGATTCCTCGTCGGCATACAACTCTGTCAAAATCAAGGCGACCCATAGAGGATGCACCATATAATCCTCGCCGGATCGCCTCTTCTGCCCAAAGTGAGCACGTTCAGCGAACTCAACGGCTCTTTCTACCCTACCTGTCTCACTGAGGTAACTCTTAACCCTTTCTAAAAGAGTTTTACGCAGAGCTTCTACAGTTTCAATAGGTAGGACACCCTCTCGCCCTTTGAAACAAGAGCTTCATAACCACCCAAGGCCTCCAACCTGATCAAGAAAGCAAATCCGGCTACTCCCGCCCCAAGCTTTCTAATCAGATTGGCTGCCGCTGCTGCAGTACCTCCGGTGGCTAATACGTCGTCGACGATTAATACGGAGTCCTGGGGTCCAGCTGCGTCAACATGAACTTGCAACTTGCCGACACCGTACTCTAACGCATATTCCTCTTCCAACGTTTTATACGGCAACTTGCCGGGTTTTCTTATGGGGATGAAACCGACGCCGAGGCGCTGAGCAAGGGTAGCGCCCCAGATGAAGCCTCTTGCCTCCACTGCAGCTACTGCCGTGACGCCCCAGTCGCTCACAGACTCAGCCATAAGCTCGATGGAAGTTGCAAAAGCCTCATAGTTCCTCAACAACGGCGTTATATCCCTGAAAAGGACCCCTTTTTGGGGGAAGTCAGGTATGTCCCTTATGTACGCACGCAGATTCTCGGCTTTCATGTCCTATTCACCCCAATCCACAAGTAGCGAGGCAGCTATGAATATACTCGAGTAAGTACCTGTAATCAAGCCAACCACTAGACCCGTGGTGAAGTCGGGTAGAAACCGGTACGCAAAAGCCATAAGTGCCAGAGCGGCGATCAAAGTCGTGATTGATGTGTTCAGAGATCTCCTAAACACTTGGTGTATCGCCGCATCGACTACTTCTGCAATTGGCAGCTTCTTATCCAGTTTCCTATCCTCTCTGACACGGTCAAGTACAACTATGCTGTCTTGAAGTGAGTATCCGACGAGGATAAGCAGCACAGCGACAAAGGGGGAGTTGATAGGAATGAAGAAGACAGCAAAGACAGCCAGTGTAACTATTACATCATGCACCAAAGCCAAGATCGCCGCGACACCATACTTTAGCTTGAACCTTATGGAAATGTACAGCAAGAGGACAGCAAGAGCTACGGTAATACTCATGACCGCGTTGCGAATTAGGCTCGCGGCCACCGATGGCCCGACAAAGTACTCGTCCAAAATGCTGGCAGTAGTCTGTAGGTTGGTTCTTAATGAGCCCAACTGCTGTTCGTTGACCTTAGCCCTAACCTCAAACTGACCTTCTCCTACACTACGGATTTGAGCTCCGCTGATACCCGCTGAGGATGCCGCCTTGCTTATATCAGTGATATTCTTGCCTTCCGGAAGCGCCACGGTGAAAGCGACTCCTCCGCTGAAGTCAACACCAAGGTTTAGGATTTCGCCATATCTGACATAGTTGATACCCATGAACAGCAATCCAACAATGATGACTACTATCGACGCGAGATAGAACTTCTTTCTGTTCTGAACAACTGAAAAGGGCAGCTTCTCGAACCAAGGAAACCCCAGCCACAGTCTGTTCATGCTCGCACCTCCTTCTCAACATAGCCTCTAGTAGCGACAATCTCCAACAACGGCTCCGAAACCAGCCACAACAGAACAATGTTTAGGAAACCTCCCAAACCTAACGTAATGGCAAAACCTCGAAGCGTAGGAGCCCCAAGGTAAAGCAGTATCAGGGCGACTATGATTACTGATACGTTAGAATCAAAGACCGTGGTGAAGGTGTGGGCGAAAGCATCTCGAACAGCCCTTAACGGAGTCTTCCCCTTCTTCAGCTCCTCTATGAATCTTTCGTAGAAGATGACGTTGCTGTCTATAGACATGCCCAAAGTGAGGATAAAGCCACCTATACCTGCAAGGGAAAGCACAGCCTTTAACAAGCCTGTGTAAATCGCCGCGTCTAGCAAGATAAATGAAAGCAACGTTATTACGGACAGGAAACCCAATACCCCATAGTTGAGAACCATGTAAGCTACGATGCCCACCAATGCTGCTATGGCAGCACCTTTCATAGCAGTGAGCGCGATGTTGCCTACAGTAGGCCCGACGTTGCGTAGGGCACTAACCTTGATTTGCGTTGGCAACGCACCACCTTGTAGCAGAGCAGCCAACTTCGATGCTGATTTCAAGTCGAAGTTTCCTGTAATTACGGCCTTGCCACCGGATATAGGCTCCTGAACGGTCGGTGCTGAAATGACTTCGCCGTCAAGTCTTATGGTTATGATCTGGCCCACATACTTAGAAGTGGCCTCGTAGAACCTGTCAGTCCCTTCGTTGTCAAACTCCAACCCCACTGCAGGTAAGCTGGCTTGGTCTGTAGTCACGTACGCCTTTTTTAAATTGGCGCCAGTGAGAACCGCATTGCCGTTTGGGTCTACAAATTCGAGCTTGGCAGGTTTCCCGAGAAAGTCAACGATGTCCTGCGTGCTCAGATTCTGCTTTACAAGTACGTCTGCGGGTATTTCAACTATGAGTCTCTTCCAATCCTGAGTATCGTTGTACACTTGTATCTCGCCCAAGCCCAAGGAGTTGATCCTATTCTCTAGAACGCTTTTGAGTTGATCGACAGTGTCTTGGGTCAAGGTCTGGTTCTCGTAGGGCACTGCCTCCAAAGTGATCTGAATACCGCCCTTTATGTCCAAGCCAAAACGGAACTTGACACCCCACTGATCGCGAACGACCTTCTGCATGTCGTAGCCAACACCAGGCAAGTTGACAGGGAGTGCCAACACTAAGAACAATAAGCTCAGCAATGCAAGAGCTGTAACGATGCCCAATCTCCATTCTCTGCTCATCCCACGCCCTCCTTATCTTTGTACGTTTCTATTATACTTTCTTGGCCCACTGATACTTCACTTCCTGCTTCAGGCTCTCCAAGTTTCCTGATCCTATGGCGTTTCTTACTTTGTACATCAGGTCTGCCATGTAACTCAGATTCTCGACCGTAGCAATAACCATGGCTAAAGGTTCACCCGCCCTAAATAGGTGGTGGAGGTAACCATAAGTGTACTGAGGTTGAAAGTGAAGTGGCCGCCGGTCCATCTTGAATTTCGGCCTTACAATGACGTAAGGTCCTTCAGGGGTGTATACCCAACCGTGTCTCGCATGTCTTGTCGGCTGAACGCAGTCAAACATGTCGACACCCATGGCTGCAAATTCGACCAATTGAGCGGGATGCCCTAAACCCATCATATACCTCGGCTTGTCCGTTGGTAAGATAGCTAGCACTTCTGCGGCTAGATCAAACATGAGTTCCTCAGGCTCGCCCACCGAGAAGCCACCCAGCGCAAAACCATCAAATGGAAGCTGTGCCGTCAGCTCCGCGCTCTTACGCCTCAGGTCCTTCTCGAACCCTCCTTGAACGATACCGAATCGCCGCTGATAAGGGCGTAAAGGCACAGAGAGAAACCGTTCTCCCCACCTGAGTGTCCGCTCCATTGCTAGTTTCGCGTGCTTCCGTTGGGTAGGATACCCCAAACAAACATCAAGCTGCATTACTATGTCGCTTCCTATTATCCGCTGGGCCTCTGCCACAAACTCAGGAGTGAAAAAGTGCTTGCTACCATCTATAGGTGACCTGAACTCCACACCTTCTTCCCTAACCTTCACTCCATGGCTCAACGAATAGACTTGGAAGCCACCACTATCAGTCAATACAGCGTGATTCCAAGCCATGAAGGAGTGCGTGCCCCCATACTCTGCTATAACGTCAAGGCCGGGCCTCAACACCAGGTGATACGTATTGTTAAGTATGAGGCGATAACCCAACTCCTCCAATCGATCTAGAGTGGCTACTCTTATGGCCGCCCTGGTGGCCACTGGCATGTAAACAGGCGTCTCCACGACAGCGTGGCCCAAAGTCAATACGCCTAATCGCCCTACTTTGGTGTCCTTTATCACATCAAACAAGTGGTTCACCGCCCTCATAGAATGAGCATGGCATCGCCCAAGCTGTAGAACCTGTATCGCTGGGCCACTGCGTGCTCGTATGCTTTGAGCATGAGCTCCGGAGAGGCAAATGCTGCAACCAACAATAGTAGGCTCGTCTTAGGCAAGTGGAAGTTTGTAATCAACCTATCAACCACCTTGAAACGATACCCCGGCTTTATGAACAAAGAAGTGTCCCCGTAGGCGCCCTTTACTAACCCCTTTTCGTCAGTTGCGGACTCCAAAGCTCTCGTAGACGTAGTCCCTACGCTTACTACCTTCTTTCCCAAGGCCCTTGCCGCGTTCACAGCAGCAGCGGTCTCTTCCGGCACGTGATAACTCTCAGCATGCAGAGTATGCTGGTGCTGCCAGTCATCTCTGAGCGATTCAAAAGTCCCCAACCCTACATGGAGTGTTACGTACTTGACCAGTACCCCCAGAGATTCCAAACGGCGCAGTAGTTCTGGAGTAAAGTGTAACCCTGCGGTCGGGGCTGCCACAGCCCCATAAGTTCGAGCATACACTGTTTGATAGTCCGATTCGCTGATCGAACCCTTTATGTAAGGCGGGAGCGGTACGTGGCCCCATCGGTCTAGGTAAACGCTGAGTTCATCAGCTGACATCTCAAATTGAACGACAGCTTCGTCACCCACTCTGTCAGCAAAAAGCAAGCGCGCCCCTCCGTCGAGCTCTATGACCTCATTCGGCCTCATCTTTCGTAGCGGCCTGACCAAGCTCAGCCATCGACCATCTTGCATAGGGCGAATCAGTAATATCTCCACTCGGCCACCCGTTCTACGGCGCCCATACAGCCTCGCCTTCAGCACCTTAGTATCATTCAACACTAATACATCCCCGGGTTCAAGGAACTCCGTCAGCTCGTAAAAACGGCGGTCGCTCAAAGTTCCGCTAGAACGATCGACCACTAATAACCTGCAGTGGTCCCTTGGTTCAACAGGCTCCTGTGCTATCAGTTCCTCGGGAAGTTCGTAGTTCAGCAATCGATCCAATATATCCATCAGTGCCTACTCCCACAAGCCACGGAGCGAAAACCGTTCCTTTTCCACCAAAGAGGCAAAACAACCGCAGTAGTTCTGCACGTACACCTGCTGGTTCTTAAGGTCGCGCACTCTAGCTTCATACTCTTCAGGTGCCTGATCGAAAAAGAATACAGACACGCCGATCAAGCTCTCCAATTCTTGGAGCACACTTCTCAGCAGAGGTTGGTTTTGCCGCGGGGAAGACAACAACGTTGTAGTGAACCTCTCAAAACCCCTGTTCTTGGCATCGACCATGGCACGCTCTAGTCGCGCACGGTAGCAGACAGCGCACCGTCCTGCTACAATCGAGGAGTGAAAGCTCGTATCCCCCAATACTGTGTCTACGATGCCATGGCAACCCAACATATCACAAACATCGAGGAACGCATCCGCCCTCCTAGCCCACTCGCTAGGTGGCTCTATGTTAGGGTTGTAGAAGACCGCAACGTTCGTCTGTACCTTGGGCAGTAACGGCCAAGACGCATACAGACACGGCCCACAGCAACTATGAATGTATAGACCCTTCATAAACGGCCCAACCCTTTTGAGTGAGCTTCCTACCACGGCTAGTTATTGTCACTAGCCCCTGCATCATCAAATATGGTTCCACGACGCCTTCGACTGTTTGCACATCTATGCCCAGCGAAGATGAGATAACTCGTAGACCCACGGGTCCGCCGTTGAATGTACTAGCCAACGCAGCTATGTAAGATCGGTCCAAAGAGGATAGACCGTGCTCATCTACGTTGAGGAGCTTGAATAATTCGTGAACGTCATGGAGCTGCAGATCGTCCACCTGGTTTATAGCGCCGTATTCCACCAAACGCCTGACTAACTGCAAGGCCTCTCTTGGAGTACCTCTACATCTGACAGCAATTTGCCTAAGCGCTTCAGGTGCTATGGATAATCCATTACTGGAAAGTGCGCCTCTTATTATTGTTTCTATGTCCTCCACTGAATAGTAGTTGAACGGAACCCTTATGGAGAAACGGCTGACAAAGGGTTTGCTCAAGTAGTGTATCTTCGTCGTGGCTCCAATAAGCGTGAAGTCAGGCAGCTCAAACTTAACGACCCTAGCAGTCCTGTGCTTACCCACCACCACCCGTACCACCTTTTCGTCCATAGGCGAGTACAGCAATTCCTCTACGTTCTTAGGAATCCTGTGTATCTCGTCCACGAATATCACTGTTGGCTCTTTAAAAGAAAGCAAGATGTTCAGTACATCCTTGACGCTAGTTAAGGCGTTACCTGCAGTCTCCACAAACCTTGCCCCTACCTCTTGGGCTACTAAGCGCGCCAAAGTAGTTTTTCCCAGGCCAGGCGGGCCAAAAAAGAGCATGTGGTCGGGCATGCAACCCATCTTTAGAGCAGCCTGAACGCTGAATGATACTATTCGAGCCGCTTGCTGTTGACCCACAAAGCCTTCAAACATCGTTCACCTGAGAACTGTTCAGGGTTTCGATAATCCAGCGCAGCGCTTCATCAAGATTCAAAGACCTCCACTGATCGCTTCTCTTGAGTACTTCTGCTCCTCTTCGCGCGTCGTACCCTAGATCCCTGAGAGCCTCAAGAATCTCTTGAGCTGCTTCGCTGTCGTCCTGAGCTTGTGTCTCCGTTACATCCAATAGCTCTGCCACGAGTCGCCGAGCAGTTTTTGTTCCTATCCCAGGAAGTTGAGCCAAATGCTCCACGTCGCTGCTAGCCAACATCGCTCGCAGCGTATCTAGACCAAACAAAGACAATAATCTGGAAGCCTTTGTGTTTCCTACACCTCTTACATTTCGCAGCCTCTCAAAGAATCTATACTCCTCCATGTTGGCGAACACAAGTGCGTGCACGTCATTCTCGAACGAGATATACAACAAGTACTCACCAACTCCTGAGGACGGCGTACACTTTAGGACTTGCAACGAGAATATGTCACCGATCTTGAGCCAATAAAGACCTTCCTGTTCGTACAGTTGACCTTTGACACGGGTCAGCACAGTGCATTCACCACCATGCTGTGAACCAGAGCCAAAGCCATCGCATCCGAAGTGTCATCGAACAAAGGATACAAGTCAAACTTTGTCTCTGCTTGAATAAAGCGTAATAGCCCGCTCTTACTCTCTTGGCCATAACCCGAAAGAGCTGCCTTTACTTGTGTTGGGTAGTACTCGTATATCTTCATGCCCTTCCTATATGCTACCGCTTTGACTACTCCTCTACACTCCGCAATCTGGAGCAGGTTGTTGTGGTTCCTGCCCCACACAAGACGCTCCACTGCTAGATCCTCTGGTTGGAACACTTCAAATAGGACTCTGAGGTAATCCTCCAAGGCTACCAACCTTACTGCTTCTTCGAGGCCAGAAAGTTCAATCGACTGCACGTGAAGCCACTTTCTCTTAGAACTATCAAACACCGCGACCCCGGTGCGGGTACTACCGGGGTCGACACCAACTATAACCACTTCTACTCAGAGACTATTTCTTCGGGCAGTTCTGCGTTTGTGTAGACCTCTTGAACGTCGTCGTTATCGTCAAGTTCCTCAAGCAAAGCAAGTACTTTTCTGGCGTCCTCGGGTGTCACAGCCACTGTGTTCTTGGGAACATAGGCAAGTTCGGAGCTTTCAGCCTCGATGTCCTTGGACTTAAGGTAATCTAGCACCTGCGAAAGTTGTTCGGGCTGTACGTACAGTACAACATTGTCTTCTTCTTCTTTAACATCGTCAACACCATAGTCGATAAGCTCCAATGCTAGGTCGTCTACGGACGCCACACTGGATTTCTTTATGGTAATCAGTCCTTTTCTTTCAAATTGCCAGCTCACTGAACCACTCTCACCCATAGACCCGCCGTGTCTGCTGAAAATTCTCCTGACATCTGAGGCACTTCTGTTTTTATTGTCTGTGGTGACTTCAACCAAAACAGCTACACCACCCGGACCATAACCTTCATACATGACCTCAAAGAACTCCTGCCCCTCCAAATTCCCAGCACCCTTAGCAATTGCTTTCTCGATGTTATCGCGGGGCATGTTTGCCGCTCTTGCCTTGTCGATGGCCACTCGCAACCTGAGGTTGGTCTCAGGATTTGGGCCACCCTGTCTCGCAGCTATTATTAGCTCTCTCATTAGTTTGGTGAATATCTTGCCTCTTTGAGCGTCCACTTTACTCTTTTTTGCTCTTATGTTATGCCACTTTGAATGTCCAGACATGCACAAACCTCCTTAAGCTTTTTTCGACAACTTATTATTATAATCCCTAAGACAGTTATAGCTATCGCTCAGCGGATAAATACTTAGCTACCTGTTCAATAACCTCCGAAAAAGACCGCTCGCCCTCATACTCGTAGTCCTTAAATGGAGAAAGCGCCCTCTCCACCCCTGGAGCCAATGTACGCTTACCCATCCTCACAGCCCTCATTCCAATGACTAGTGTGGACGCCAGTAAGTAAGAATACAAGTCAAGCTGACGCTCTAACAGCCTGTTCGATGCCGGCGCAAAAGACACGAAGTCCTCCTGGCCAGCCGACATCGTCTGATTGACCACCGTAATGGGCGAAGCCAACAGGCTGATCTCCGAGAGCAAGTCTGCCCCTAAGTACTGAACAATCATTGCTCCCGAATGAAAGCCTGGCTTTTCTGCCAAGAAAGCTGGCAGGCCCCTATTGAAAGCAGGGTTCAGCAGCTTCTCCTGAAGCTGATAGAGGATATTGGCCATAAGTGGCACAAGCGACCTCAACTGCGAAGACATTATGGCTATGTTCTCAGCGTGAAAGTTGCCCTGAAATATGGGAACGTCACCATCAAAGAGTGGGTTATCACTTACGCTGTTCATTTCACCTTGCAGCCAAGAGCTGACACTGTCAACCGTACGTAGCACGGAAGCGTATATCTGTGGGAAACAACGTACCACGTAAGGTTCCTGCACCTCTGGCCCCGATTCTCTTACGTTAGGCGACCCCTCCAAAGCTTTCCTCAACCACACAATCAGTTCACCCATGTAAGGGTCTGGTTTGACCCTGCTCACGAGTGGGTTCAAGAAGGAGACAATGCCGCTTCTAGCTTCCAAGTACAGGCAGAACACCCACCTGGTGAACTCATCAAGCTTCTTGAACAACTCGAACTTATGAAGGAAATGCGATAGTGAAAAATGGGTGCCGTTAATCAGGGCTAACCCCTCTTTCTCCTCCAGACCAAAGTAGTCCAAAGTAATACTACGGCCCTGGCCATCCTCCACGGGGGATAGCCCCGCCAAACTTGACGCAATAACTGAGAGAGGAGCCAAATCACCGCTGGCGCCTACAGATCCAAAGCTTCCCACTTTAGGGATCAAATCTTCGTTCAAGCACCATACCAGTCGTTCTACAACTTCAGGCCTCACACCGGAATAACCTTGAGCAAGGCTATGGGCAAGCAGCAACATCGCACCTCTTACCACGCTTCGGCCGACGCATGGTCCTGTTGATTGAGCATGGCTCTTAATCAAATTGACTTGAAATTGCCTCAAGTCCTCTCCATTCAGAATCACATCTTTGAGGACACCAACACCTGTGTTAAGACCGTATATGGTCTTGCCTTGAGCAGCCGCAGCCATTAGCTTCGAGCGGCTAGCACTAAGACGTTCTCTTGTTTCAGACGAGACTTCTACCTTTTCCTTCCCACTAACTACTGACCAAAAGCGCCCCAAATCCAACTGCTCTGATATTTCCATGTTAGTGCCCCAGTACAGCTATGAAGAAGCCAGCAGCCACAGCGGTGCCGATGACGCCAGCCACGTTTGGACCCATAGCGTGCATGAGGATGAAGTTGTGCGGGTCATACGATTGTGCTACCGTCTGAGAGACTCGAGCTGACATAGGCACAGCGGAAACACCCGCCGATCCTATAAGCGGATTGACGCGGCCGCCTGTGATCCTGTGCATGATCTTACCCAACACCAGGCCACCAAACGTAGCAAAGGCAAAGGCTAGAACGCCGAGTACTACGATCATCAATGTTCTAACTGTTAGGAAAGTGGCTGCTTTCATAGACGCACCCACGGCCAGCGCTTGGAATATAGTAACGATGTTTATCAATTCGTTGGCTGCAGTGTCGGAAAGTCTCTTTGTCTCAGGCACTTCGCGTATCAAGTTGCCAAACATAATGGCACCAATGAGTGGTGTAGCTGCAGGTATGAAAACGGAGGTGATAACTGTGACTATTATGGGGAAAAGAATTCTCTCCACTTTGCTCACAGGTCTCAGCTCGTGCATATGAACCTTGGCCTCTTTCTCAGTAACCATCCAACGCATGATAGGCGGCTGTATTACAGGCACCAAGGACATATAAGTGTATGCAGCTACAGCTATCGGACCTAACAGATGTGGCGCTAACTTCACAGCCAAGTATATAGCTGTAGGGCCATCAGCTCCTCCTATGATGCCAATTGACGCTGCTTCCTTGAGGTTAAACCCCAGAGCTACTGCGATCAATAATGCCGCGTACACACCAAACTGAGCGGCTGCACCCAGTAAGAAAGATGAGGGCTGCGCTATGAGAGGTGCGAAATCTGTCATAGCTCCTATACCGATGAAGATCAAGATGGGGTAGATCTCATTCTTGACTCCGAAGTAAAGGATGTCTCCCAGCAAAGGAACCTTGGGGCTCACGATTTCATGAATGCCACCCACAGCCTGCGCATAGTCAAGAGACAGGAAATAACCGCCAGCTACTGGCAAGTTCGACAAAACTGCGCCGAAACCTATGGGTATTATCAGTAGCGGCTCTATCTTCTTAAAAATCCCCAAATAGAGCAGGATCAAACCGACCAAAACCATTACCCAGTCCTTCCACTGAGCCGCCCCGCCGGCAACTATGCTTGTGCTTTGCCACAGCGTCTGAAAAGTCTGAGACAGATTTAGGTCCATAACCACACCTACCCTATGACCACCAGCGGGTCGTGGGTATTCACCGTCTGGTTAGGGTTCACCAGCACCTGTTGGACTGTGCCGTCCATAGGAGCCAATATCTCATTCTCCATCTTCATTGCCTCAAGAATCAGTAACAGATCCCCTTTCTTGACCGGTGAACCCACAGAGACTGCTATCCTCAGTATCTTACCTGGCAAAGGAGCTTCCACCACGTGGCCACCAGCAGATGTAGGCGCATTGTTGACGGGCTCAGGCGCTGCAGTTGGTGCCACAGGAGCTTGCTGCGGACTTGCAGAAGGACGCTGCACTGTTGTTCTCGCTGCCGGTGCGATGTTACGCACCGTTATCTCTTCACCCTCTGACTCGATTTCGACGTTGTACTCCTTGCCGTTCACTTTGACTACGTAGCGGAAAACCTGGCTCATTATAAACCCCTCCTAACGTCAGCACGATGGATCATGCCATAACGGCTTTTCGACAGTCTGGCCAAGTGATAGTGTATGGCAGCAGTGATCGCTGCCACGATCTCAGGGTCTACTTCTTCAGGGCCTGCCACTTCCACACGCTCACTCGCAGGCTCCGAAATCTGTTCCTTGGCTCTTTTGCTCTCGCCACCAAGCCACTTTAGTGGATAGGTTGCCATGGCATCAATGGATAAAACAAAGAACACTACACCCATTCCGATGACTGTAAGAACAAGGCCTTCAGCAATTCTTTCCCACATAGTCGACGCCCCTAAAGTGGTATATTGCCATGCTTGCGACCGACCGCGTTCTTCTTGGTTAACGTGACTTCGAGAGCATTGTACAGTGCGAGCCGCACAAACTGCGGTTCTATGACGTCGTCGATGTACAACCGGCTAGCTGCGACGTACGGGTTAAGAAACTCGCTGCGGTACTCTGCTATCTTCTTGGCCCTTACTTTTTCAGGGTTTTCTGCGGACTCTATTTCCTTCTTAAACACAATGTTTGCACCACCCTCGGCCTCCATGACCGCTATTTGCGCCGAAGGAAGCGCAAAAACAACATCTGCTCCGAGATGCTTAGAACCCATGGCAATGTAGGCACCACCAAAAGCTTTTCGTACGATAAGGGTTATCTTGGCAACCTCTGCCTCGGAGTACGCGTATAGTAACTTGGCTCCATGCCTGATTATTCCTCCGTACTCTTGTCGCGTTCCAGGCATGTACCCCGGCGTATCCACAAAGGTCACCACAGGTATGTTGAAAGCGTTGCACGTGCGCACAAACCTGGCAGCCTTGTCTGAAGAGTCTATGTCTAGTACGCCCGCCATTACTGCCGGCTGGTTAGCGATAATGCCAATGGTGTGCCCTCCCAATCTAGCAAATCCCACGACTATACTTCTTCCAAAGTCAGCTTGCACCTCTAGGAACTCACCATCGTCTACCACAGCTCTGATGAAATCCCTTATGTCAAATGCCTTGTTCGCCTCGGCAGGCACGATCTCGGCTACCTCAGGAGTCAGCCGCGCAGGGTCATCTTGCGGTTCTATGTAAGGTGGTCTCTCATCGGCGCTACTTGGCAAGAAGGACAGTAGTTGACGAGCAAGATCCAGCGCTTGTTGGTCCGTTTCAGCGACAAAGTGAATGTTACCTGACTTCTCAGCATGAACGTTGGGCCCACCCAATTGCTCAGTGGTCACCTTCTCACCTGTAACTGCTTCAACGACCCTAGGCCCAGTAATGAACATGTAAGCGCTGTTAGTCATGACTACAAAATCCATTAAAGCAGGAGAGTACACAGCACCACCGGCACATGGCCCAAATATGATTGCTATCTGAGGAACGTGGCCGGAAGCCTGCACATTCCTGTAGAAGATGTCACCGTAACCTTTTAACGAGTCGACGCCCTCCTGAATCCTGGCACCGCCTGAATCGTTCATGATGATGATGGGTGCTCTATATGCCATGGCCATCTCTTGGACGCGCGCAATTTTCGCCGCATGCATCTCTCCCACAGAACCCCCAAGCACAGAGAAGTCCTGTGATGCAACGAACACGAGACGGCCGTTTACTGTGCCGAAACCAGTCACAACTCCGTCCGCGGCCGCCTTTACTTTATCCATTCCCAGCACAGTAGCTCTATGTTCTACGAAGGTCCCCACTTCCACGAAGCTATTTGGATCTAGAAAGTACTCAATCCTCTCACGAGCGGTCAATTTGCCGCTTTCCTTGATCTTCTGGAGCTTTTCCTTGCCCCCACCCTGAATGACAACTTCCTTTCGCTTCCTGTACTCTTCCAACAATTCTTCCCAGCCCATAGTTATCCTCCTTCGACAAACTCAACCAAAACTCTGCCCGTGCTCTTCGGATGTGCGAACGCGATGCGCGTATTCTCCACCCCTTCTCTGGGGACTTCGTCAATCATCTGCGCACCTCTACTCTTCATTTCCACTATAGCCTCTTCCACGCTGTCTACAGCAAATGCAAGGTGGTGAAGACCTTGCCCGCGGTCGTTAATGAACTTCGCCACTGTGCTGTCATCAGAAGTAGGAACCAGGAACTCTATCTTACTTTCCCCTATCTTGTAAATATGCGTCCTGACCCTCTGGGAGGGGACTTCTTCCACTGTATCTGGCTCCCGACCAAACAGAAGCTTACCCAACCGCACTGCTTCTTCATCAGAAGGCATAGCTATGCCCACGTGCTCAATGCGACTCAGCTTCACGGAGACACCTCCTTATCTTCTTGACTAAGTCAGCGGCGGCCCTATAGGGTACTTCGTCGGGCCTGTACTGTTCCGCTATGACTTCCTTGAGCATTTTTTCCACCCAGCTTACATAGAGTACCTCACGACGACTCTGTCTCACCTTATCAAGTACTCCTGACTCGGCCTTGTGGGTGTATACACGCTCAATAGCTTCCACTACACCAACTACGTTTTCTTTGAGAAGGGCAGAAGTCGGAATGATCGGAGGAGGCTCGTCCAGCAAACGCGCATAAGCCTCCAAAGCAGCCAAACTGATGTTAGCATTAGGCATATCCATCTTGTTCATAACAAATACGTCAGCCAGCTCCATGATTCCGCCTTTGAGGAACTGTATTTCGTCCCCCAGGCCCGGCGACAGCACTAGCACCACCACATCAGCGAAGCTAGAAATATCGACCTCGCTCTGCCCTATGCCCACCGTTTCCAGGAATATGTAGTCAAAACCAGCAAACTCGAGTAATCTCACTGATTCCATAAGCACTGGAGAGAGCCCACCGAAGGCACCTTTATTGGCATAACTACGAAAGAACAGGTTTTCGTTCGGAAACAGGTGTTGAAGCCTAATCCGGTCGCCCAATATAGAACCACCAGACCGAGGCGATGTTGGGTCTACCGCTAGAACCCCTACCTTCTTCCCACGATCGAGCAGGTATTCAGCTACAACACCCACTAAACTGCTCTTTCCCGCACCCCCAAAACCGGTGATCCCTATAAGTGGAGAGAACTTCTCAACCTCGCCGTATATACGGGACAACAGAAGCTCAGATTCAGGTCCATCTTTCTCAATAATGTTTATGGCCCTCGCCAAATGCCACTGCGAACCGGCTTTGAGTCCGTTGATTAGATCCTCGATTGTTCCCATGTCTTTATAGCTTCAATAACCCTCAAGGGCGAGGTACCAGGACCGAAGACTATATCTATACCCATCTTCACCAGCTCTTCTGCATCATCGTCAGGTATAACCCCTGTGCCAATGATCAAGGGAGCCAATCCAAGTTCTCTGACGCGCCTCGCGGTCTCTGGAAAGAGCTCCATGTGTGCACCGCTAAGACAGTTCAGTATGACCACATCTGCTGATTCCTGTAATGCGGTTTGAGCAATCTGGGAAGGTGTCTGCCTGATACCGGTGTAAACGACGTCATATCCATGATCTTTGAGCGTCCGCGCAATTATCTTTGCCTGTCTGTCATGCCCATCGAGTCCCGGTTTTGCCACTATGACTTTTAGGCTCACCCTTATCACCTCTCAGAAGACCACAGGGGGTCTATATTCGCCAAACACGCCCCTCAAGGTATCCATAATCTCCCCGAGCGTGCACCTTGCCCTTACGCACTCAATGATATGCGGCATCAAGTTCTCGTTCTTGTCTTGAGCCGCTACCTTGAGTTCATTTAGGCTCTGGGTAACTTTCTCGCTATCTCGCCGCGCTTTTACGTTCTTTATGTTCTCTATCTGCTCTAGCCTTATCTTCGGATCAACCTTGAGCACCCTGAATTTCTGCTCCTCGTGCTCAGTGAAGATGTTGACGCCAACAATCAACTTCTCTCCTTTGGCCACTCCTTGGTAGAACCTGTATGCGCTCTCCGCAATTCTTCTCTGCATATAACCAGACTCAATGGCTGCTACTGCACCACCCATCTTGTCGATGCGGTCTATTTCGTCTTTGATATCACTTTCAAGCCTATTGGTAAGATGCTCTATGTAGTAACTACCGCCTAATGGGTCCACTACATCCGCCACACCCGACTCGTAAGCTAGTATCTGCTGAGTGCGTAACGCTACCTTCACCGCTTCTTCAGTCGGAAGGCTCAGGGCTTCATCGTAAGAGTTAGTGTGGAGAGACTGCGTGCCACCCAAGACAGCAGCAAGCGCCTGTAAGGTTACCCTGACAACGTTGTTCAGCGGCTGCTGTGCCGTAAGTGTCGACCCCGCAGTCTGAGTGTGGAACCTAAGCATCATAGCTCGGTCGCTTGTAGCTCCAAACTCGTCCTTCATTATCTTTGCCCAAAGCCGCCTAGCCGCTCTGAACTTGGCAATCTCCTCGAACAAGTTGTTATGAGCGTTGAAGAAGAAGGAGAGCTGCCCCGCAAAACTGTCCACGGAAAGAGAGCGAGCAACCACTTCCTTAACGTACGCCTTAGCGTTAGCAAAAGTGAATGCAACCTCCTCAGTAGCTGTCGACCCCGCCTCTCTAATGTGATAACCACTTATCGAAATAGGATTCCACTTTGGCATCTCCTTAGCACAGAACTCAATCGTGTCGGCAATGAGACGTAAGGACGGCTTAGGCGGAAAGACATAGGTGCCTCGTGCTACATACTCCTTGAGTATGTCATTCTGTATTGTGCCGGAAAGAACACTCCTGTCTATGCCTTTTTCATCTGCAACCACAATGTACATGGCGAGAAGTACTGCAGCAGGAGCGTTAATAGTCATAGATGTCGAGACTTTGGAAAGATCGATGCCATCAAACAAACGGTGCATATCCTCTACAGTATCAATGGCAACGCCCACTTTCCCGACCTCGCCGAGAGCAAGCTCATGGTCACTGTCGTAGCCCATCTGAGTTGGTAAGTCAAAAGCGACGGACAGCCCAGTCTGTCCGTGCTCTAGTAAGTACTTGAACCTTTGGTTAGTCTCCTCTGCGGTCCCGTAGCCAGCATATTGACGCATAGTCCAAAAGCGCCCACGGTACATGTTAGGCTGGATACCGCGGGTAAACGGGAAACAACCCGGCCAACCTAGGTCGCTCTCGTAGTCAACTGGACTGTTGGTGGGATCGTAAACAGGTTCTACTTCAATGTTCGAGTCCAGCACAAACTTCTCGAATCTCTCTGGATGCTTCTGCAAGTGCTTTTCATAAAGTGCTTCCCATTTCTCTCGTCCTTGTTCAAGTCCCATACTCACCCCTCCGAAAGAAGCTGCAGAAATTCTTCGCCCGTCAGAGTCTCTACCTCCAACAGGCGCGTCGCTATCTCATGGACTTTCTCTGCGCGCTCTTCTAGCACTTGTTTGGCCTTCTCGTACGCCTCGTTCAAGATCTCGCTTACCTTCTTGTCGATGAGTTGCGCAGTAGCTTCGCTGTAGTTCCGATGTCTCGCAATTTCCCTACCGAGGAAAACCATCTCCTGTCGCTCTTCCAACGTTATGGGGCCGAGATCAGACATACCCCATTCGACGACCATGCGCCTTGCAATATCCGTTGCCCTTTCCAAATCGTTTTGTGCACCTGTGGTTTGAGTGTGTAGGAACGTTTCTTCTGCGGCCCTCCCACCTAAGAGAACGGCTATTTCCCTAATGAGTTCTTCGCGCTTGTACATCATTTTCTCTTCAGCCATGCTCCCAAAGACATAACCGCCAGCCACACCCCTGGGAACAATAGAGATCTTATGTATTTCCCTTGCATCGTCTAAGACAGCAGTACAGATGGCGTGGCCAATTTCGTGATACGCGGTTATGTTCTTCTCCTCCTGACTCAGTGTTCGACCTCTTTGAGGTCCCAACATCACTCTCTCTACAGCCTCTTCAAACTCTGCCATCTCTATGTAATGCTTGTTCTTGCGTGCCGCCAGCAGTGCAGCCTCGTTTACCAAGTTTGCTAGATCTGCTCCGCTAAAGCCAGGTGTAATCTTGGCTAACCTCTCCACATCGACATCGTTGGATATAGGTTTGCCCCGCATATGTATCTGCAGTATGTGTTTGCGACCCTGCACGTCAGGCAGATCCAGAACCACCTTGCGGTCAAAGCGCCCGGGCCTCAATAAAGCGGAGTCTAGAATGTCAGGCCTGTTCGTCGCAGCTAGTACGATAATGCCCGCGTAGGGATCAAAACCATCCATTTCCACGAGTAACTGATTTAGCGTCTGCTCTCGCTCATCATGCCCGCCGCCTATGCCTGCTCCCCTTTCACGCCCCACTGCATCTATCTCATCAATGAACACAATACATGGAGCGTAACGCCTCGCCTGCTCAAACAAATCCCTGACTCTTGCAGCACCTACTCCCACAAACATCTCCACGAATTCAGAACCACTTACCGAGAAGAAAGGTACCCCCGCTTCGCCTGCAACGGCTTTGGCCATTAGGGTTTTACCCACACCAGGCGGTCCTACGAGTAGCACACCTTTTGGTATCTTGGCCCCAATCAACTGGTACTTCCTTGGGTTCTTCAAGAAGTCAACTATCTCAAGCAGATCTTTCTTTGCTTCTTCAGCACCAGCCACATCCTTAAAAGTCACACTAGGCTTATCTTCCATGTACAAGCGTGCCTTAGACCTCGTGAAGGAAAACACTTGGTTCCCACCGCTCGATGTTTGCCTGAACATGAACATGAAAAACAGGATCAGTATTATGGTGGGTAACCAACTGTTCAATATGGCTACCCAAATACTTGTCCGCTCTTGTTGAACCTTGATGTCTACCGACACAGGGCTTGCATCAGCTGCTGCCAACAACCGATCCTCAGCTATCAGATCTATTTCTGTCACATACTGCGTCCCGTCCAACGCTTCAGCAATGGCACGGCTATTCGATACTATGGTGAGCGCCTTGATCTTCCCTTCCTTGAGCAACCCAGTTAACTGCCCCAACGTCACTTCCTGAGTAGCAACATTGTTGTTACTTGTGCCAAGGAAGAACGGGCTAATGACTGTCATCATCAAGATGGCAAGGATTATGAATATTAGGAGACCCATGTCTCCACGCCTGTTGTTCTTCATTAACTAGTTTCAGCTCCTTCAAAAACTATTTTAACATCAGCATTGATGCCTGTTTTAACCGTCAACTTCTGTAAACTTGTGGATCGAGAACCCCGATGAATGGCAGATTGCGATAATACTCAGCGTAATCCAAGCCGTAACCTACCACAAAGGCATTGGGAATTTCAAAACCCACATATGTAAGTGGTATCTCCACCAATCGCCGTTCTTTCTTGTCGAGCAGTGCGCAAATGTTAAGGCTTGCAGGCCGACGTGCCGATAAGAGTTCTATGAGGTGTTTCATAGTAATCCCGGTGTCTACAATATCCTCCACTATAACCACGTGACGCCCTTCAGCTGATATGTCTAAGTCTTTTATTATCTTCACTATGCCAGAAGACTCGGTTGCTCCACCATAGCTAGAGACCTGCATGAAATCTACTTGAGACGGGATATTCACATTCTTCAGTAGGTCTGTTAGGAACATCACTGCGCCTTTGAGAATGCACACGAACAGCGGGTTCTTGCCATCATAGTCCGCAGTTATCTGTGCCCCCAACTCTGCCACCCTGGATCTCAGCTGATCAGCATTAATAAGTACTTCCTTCACTGTTTCAGGAGTCCCGATCTCCATCCCTCAAAGTCACCTCCAGAGTAAACGTCCGTTTGTCCACCGTCAACACAAAGCCACCAAAGCTCTTGTCCACGACGTTCCTTATACAATTAATCGCCTCTTCTATCTGTCTACGGCTAGCGACCTGAGCGCCTATAGTCCTCACAGCGCTGTACAGTATCACCGCCTTAGTAGGCATAGAGGCACGCAAAAACTCTTTTCTCTTCAATTTTAGCATTGTTGCACTCTTTTCAACCAGCAGTTGTTCCAGCACTGCTTGACTCTGCTCTCTCACAAAGTCAGCAAACGTGATGTTGACGGCCCACGATTCGAAAAGTGTCCGCCGCACGTCTCGGCCAACCACCTCAGACCAGTAGGGAATCAGCAGATGTCTGATCCTGTTGCGAGTATAAACAAGCTCTTTGTTGGTTGTATCTTCTCGGAATGCTACTTCGTGTCTCAACACGTAGTTCTCAATCTCGCTCTTTGTTGCAAAAATCAAAGGTTTTCCCCAAATTCCATCGAGAAGTCTCATACTGGATATGCCTACGAGACCAGAGCCACGCCCCATATTCATAACCATAGTTTCTACGACGTCGTCAGCGGTGTGAGCCGTCCAGATCCTGTCTGCGCCTACGTCCTGAGCTACCCTGATCAAGAACTTGCGCCGCTCAAATCTTAGACTCTCCTCACCGGATTGATCGCGTGCAGGTAACCGGGAGGCAAAGACTGGAAAACCTGCAGCCTTTGATTGCTGCACCACCATTTGAATATCCTCTGAGGCATCCACCCTGATTCCATGGTTAAGCGTCGCCACGTAAACTGACTTCGGCAAATAGTGCTTGAATCGGCTACAAAGGCTCAGCAAAGCCATAGAGTCCATACCGCCGGAGACGGCTATTACAATACCCGAGCTCCCAACGAGTTCAGGATTAGCCCTCAAAGTGGTGATGAACGTTCGCTCCAGCATACGTAGAATTATATTGCAGAACTGCGGTGGTGGCGGCGCAGGGAATCGAACCCCGGACACGGCGGGTATGAGCCGCCTGCTCTACCTCTGAGCTACGCCGCCACAAGGGGAATAAAAATGGTTGCGGGGGCAGGATTTGAACCTGCGACCTCCGGGTTATGAGCCCGGCGAGCTACCTGGCTGCTCCACCCCGCGATCGTAATTGTGATTATAGCAGCAAACTCCACTTCTGTCAAGTGCCTCTAATCAGAAGGGGCGGCCATCGGCCGCCCGCATATCAACCGTTCCAAGGAACGTAGATCCACTTCTTGCGGAAGAAGAAGACAGCCCCGTGGTACCTGCACGAGATGAGGCACCTTCCTCCCCGCCTGAAGAATGCGCTAATAACGTTGGTGGGCACTTTTCCGTGTACCTTTAGGATATCCACGTCCAAGTTGCAGGTTATGTGCCCAACGTTTCCAGATTGAATTTCTCGAAAGCTTACTTCACTCATTTGCACTCAGATAGTCCCTCACAGCTTGATCAATCTCCTCAGCGCTCTTCTCCCTGCGGCATTTCGGGCATACTGATGCCCTTGCCAACGACTCAGCATCGTATTTGCCAAACTGCTTGATCACTATGGAGCGTGACGGGCGTAGGACCTTTGTACCGCAAACCGGACACTCCACATAAGGTACGCCGCTCTTGATCAAATCCTTGGTCCTATCGTTAGAAACATACAGCCCACTGTGGTCGTCACCTGTAAGCGCCTTCGTAGGGCACGCATCAATGCAATACCAACAATAGATGCAGACACCGTAGTTTAACTCATAGGAGAAGAATTCTCCTTTCTTGTCCTCTATGGTGATAGCGTTGGCTGGGCAGACCCGCTCGCACTGCCTACAGCCAGTGCAATCTTCGTCATCGTAAATAGGCTTGCCCCTCCACTTTGGAGGCACCTTCACTGGCTCCTTTGGAAAAGGCTTTACCACGGGACCGCCAACAAGAGTGTCTATGAGCTTGCCGAATATCTCACCGAACAGCATCGAGAACCTCTCCCTTCTCTGAAACCCTGACCACTTCTTTGGTATACATTCCTCTCCGCTTAAGCTCAAGGACCTCTGCTGCCTTGATGATGCCTACCATGATTCCCTCAGGTTTGGGAGGGCACCCAAGGACGTAGACATCCACAGGGACCAGGGTATCGAGAGGGCCAGCCAAACTATAGCCTCCTCGGAATACGCCGCCTGTTATCCCGCATACACCTGTCACCACGATAGCCTTAGGATCTGGTACTTGCTCCAAGACCCGCAACACACTCTCTTTGGCCACTGCGGTCACAGGACCGGTGGCAACCACTATGTCCGCATGCCTCGGTGACCCAACCAACTTGACCCCAAACCGTTCAGCATCGTATTTGGGTGTAAGAGCAGCCAGTATCTCTATGTCACAGCCATTACAGCTACCAGTATTCAGGTGGTATATCCACAGTGACTTCTCAGGTTTTAGGACCGTCATAGCCACACCTCCTTAAGCAAACACTAGTACTAACAGAAGCAGCGAAGCCAGTCCTGGACCAATGAGGTAGAATTTAGCCCCTTGCTCTATCCTGAAACGCCCGCTTACAGCCCTTGGGATTGTGTTAATGGCCACACTAAGCACCAGAGTACCCAATAGAGATAGCAAAAGATTTGCCCACCATGCGAGGCCACTCGGACTTAGGAAGATAGACCATAGGAAATAAGAATAGGCTATTAGCTTCAGGTGCTTGAGAGCGAACATTACTGCGAGTCTAGGTCCATGCAACTCTGCACTGTAACCTTCCACTATCTCGGTCTCTGCCTCCGGTATGTCAAAGGGCACAGCCGAAACCATGGCAGGCCCCAATACGAGGAGAATGAGAAAAGCTCCTAGCATAATCGGGTCCCCAACAAGAATGCCTACCTGCGACTTTGCTTGCATTAGGCTCGACATGGAGAAGATGGAGTTGACCGTAGCCCCACCTAGGAGTGCAGCTCTGTATCCTAACGCCACCAAAACCAAGATGAATGGAATCTCGTAGCTTATGAGCATGGAGACTTCTCTAGAAGCACCAACAATTGTGTAAGGTGACCTACCGGCGAAGCCGACCACCACGTAAACCAAGGCCATAAGTGCAAAGGCGTACGCAAAAATAATCAGGTCACCTTCAAAAGCCAATACCTGGAACGTTCCATTCGTCCCAGCAAAAGGTAGCACACTCACAGCCAACACGCCTGCCACCAGTCCCACTATTAGAGCCACATCTACCACGCTAGTTGCAGTTCTCGTGGCGAGGTTTCCTCGCTTGTATAACAGTTTTACAAAATCTGTGATGTTTTGCCAGAAAGGTGGTCCGTATCTTCCCTGTAACCTAGCTACTATCTTCCTATCAAAGCCTCCTATTAGGAAAGACCAAATAGAAAGCACAATGAGCCAACCGATCCAGTAAGCGACAGTCATATCAATCCCCCCTTTCCAGCGGCAAGTGCAGCTATGAGGAAGAGCACTATGTAGACAGCATAGTCGTTTACGACGCCAGTGTACATGTGCCTTGTAACGTCAGCGGCAAAGTCAAAGAATTGCGTAAGGAACCTGTACCCAACTTCGACAGCGTTAGCAGCAGCCTTACTAACCCAGAGCCCGTAGGGGTAGAACATATCCTCAAAGCTGGGAATCGCTGACTCGGGCCTAAAAACAGCCCCGCCTGTAAAGACTTCACCTTCCTGTCGCGCCTTCCTGAAGAAGGGTATAGCAGACACCGAAACGAGCAACAAGGTCAAAAGCACGATCCAGAAGAAACCATCGGTCCATCGGTTACCTATGTTGATGAAGCCAAGGAATAGCACGCCAAGGCCTCCCACAGCTAGTGACCAATCCTCAGCGCCCATGCCGTAAATGCCCGTTCCACTTACCCACAGTATGAACCAGCGAGCACTGTATGCAATAGCTATCAGTGTTCCTATCATCAGGACAGCGGTGAGCATAGGAGATACGGAGTATACGCTGTTTATGTATACACCCCACTTTGCAAGGAACCCTCCTGTTAATGGCATGGCTGCCGAAGCCAATACGGCTACTAGAACACTAATAGTGGCAGTTACAGACTTGCTTGACTTCTCCAGCGGAACGGCTAGGAACAGTATAGCTTCAAATAGCGAATAAGCGAGAGCGTAAATGAATGGAGCATAATAGACCACAGGTTGCGCTACGCCAGAGCCCAAGTTTCTTACTGTTAAGTACACCGCTATGATTAGGAAGCCCATGTTGGACAAGCTTGAGTATGCGAGTATCTCTCTTAGGTCCTTCTTGCCCAAGGCCACCACAGCCCCGTAGATTATCTGTATGCCGGCCAGAACGTAAACTAAGCTTGAAATCGAAGTATCGACACCATATTGGTATATCACCAGAATAGCGCCTAGGCTGAGTATGCCGCTAAACAAAGCCCCCACGGTCGGTGACCCTTCCCCGTACACTCTTATCATCCAGCCGTGCAAGCCAAATAGCCCCATCTTTATCAGCACACCTATAGTAAGAGCTAGTAGCCACCAGTTTTGTCCCAGGTATTTGCCCGCCACAGCGAACATGAAGGCCAACCCAGACGCCATCGCCCATGAGTAATATGAGGCTGTTGTTTCGCTCTTTCCATCGCCGGTTATCATCAACAGTCCTGACCAGCTAAGCACTTCCCAAGCGATCAAAGTTGCCAACAGGTTCTTAGACGTGGCCAACCAAAGTACGCTTATGAAACCCAGGGCCACAGCTTGAATCTGAAAGTGTCGGTTAGAAGCCCACCCGCTGCGCCTAGTAGCTATCAAACCGAGTACTAGTAGACCTACAGCTAAAATGCCAAGTCTAACTGTGGTCTCGGGTGTACCAGCAGGCATGCCCAACATGGTCGCAAACTTGTTGGAAAACAGTACAGTAGCCACAGCGCCTATGAGTCCTACATAGCCCAGAGCGGAAGGTGCTAGCAAAGCTACTGAGAGTATACCCACAGCAGACAGCCAGAACCAACCACTATTTATGAGCCAACTGCTCACATCAAAGGATTGAGCTGATCCCATGGTGTACGTCGCTAGGTTGGATGCCAACCTCGCCACGTAGACATTTGCGAAGGAAATCGCTATCAACGCTGCAACGAGAATCAGATAGCCCACTGTACGCCAATTAAACTTCCCTAGGGTCAGACCAAAGCCCGAGGTTACAGCGATATAGCGGCCGTAGTAGCTTGCCTCCACGATGCTACCTACTGCAAGTACAGCCGCAGCCCAGTACGCTCCAACGCTCAACAATCCCACGATGATGAACAGCTTAGAGAAGAAGGTAATGAACGGAGGCATGCTCGAAAGACCCAGAACGGCCACTAAGTTGCCATAGCCCGTTGCTGCCTCAGATAGCGTTCCTTGGGCCTTCTCAATGTCCCTATCAGGCACTTTCTCGGCTACTTCACCGCTGAGCAAGAACGCGAGGCCTTTGCTTATGCCATGACCGAAGATGTGTAGCACGCCACCAATGAAGCCTGCAACGTTACCAGAAAAGACACCAAGTGTTATGTAACCTATTTGTGCCGTCGAGGAAAAGGCGAGCATTCGTTTTGCGTCCTTCTGCCTGTACGCCGCGACTTCGCCGACAATAACAGTCAGCGCTGCTACGCCCAGCAAGAAGTTCATAAACAGAGCATGCCCTGGGATCACCGCTCGGAACAGCAGATAAGCGAATCTGACCATGGCAAGAACGCCTATCTTTATGATTGCGCCCGAGAGCATTGCAGATATAGAAGCAGGGGCGGCTGGGTGAGCATCAGGAAGCCATGCGTTGAGTGGCCAAAGAGCGCCTTCTACGCCGAATCCCACGAACAGCGAGACTACCGCTAACCAGAGCCCTCCGTTCGTCATGTTGGAGAGCTTGAACGAGATGTCCCACATGTTGAGTGATCTAGTGGCCTGATATATCAGTATGAGCGCAAACAAGACGAAGGCGGTCGCCAATGACCCTAGGATCAGGTACTTGGCACTCGCCTCAGCCGTCTCTGGGGTCCTGTAGGCATTGACTAGAGCATAGGCACTTATGCTTGCGATTTCTAGGAACACATACATGTTGAACAGGTCATTGGTAAGAGAGACGCCTGTGGCACCTGTGGCCATCAAGATCGTAAGAATCACAAAGCGCATTTCGTCATGAACCTTCAGGTAAGAAAGGTTGTAGACAAATGCTGCCAAGGCAATGACCCATATCAAACTTGTCAAAGCGACGCCGAAGGCATCTACCCACAACGCAATGCCCAATGGAGGCCTGAAAGCCGACATGAAAACAAAGATTGGCTTCTCCATTACCTTGGGCAGAACCACGACCAGCCCAAAAAAGAGTTGGAAAACGGCTAAACCTGCCGCTATTACTGTGGGTACGTTCTTTCGATTCCGCGTAACCCAGCCTAGGAAAGGCATGAGAAAGGCCACGAGTAGCGGCACGCCCACTAGGAGAGCAGTTGGTTGATACGACTGCCAGGTCATCCTCTCAGCCTCCTTATCTTGCTCATATCGAAGGTACCAAAGTACTTGTGAACCCAAAGGGCTATGCTCAGAGCCAATGCAGTCACTGCCACATCTATGACAATCGAAGTGAGCGTGAGTGCGTGGGGTACTGGATCAGCTACTGCCAGCGTAGGTTTGATATCCAAGAAAATGGGAGCCGTAGCCCCAAAACCCCAATAACCCACCGATACAATCATGAGGTTCAAACCTGAGGTTGCCACGGACAGACTGATTATTATCTTGAGCAGGTTCTTGCGACCCAAAATGCCGTACAACCCGGCCAAGAGCACTCCAGCCATCATCAGAAAAGCGACCATTAGAACTCGCCCTCCTTCGTTTCAGCCATAGCGTTGATAACTTCTATGACACCTCCGAAAACCTTAACACCAACAAAGAAATTCATCACAGCTACGACACCAGCGCTTATGATCTTTCCAGTAGTACCAACTCCTAAGAAATCTCCCATGAAGAATCCTGTCCGCCAGAGTCCCCAAAGTGAAACCCCAACGAAACCTAAGCCACCTAAAGCCTCGACTAAAGTGTAGGTGCTGACTTTGTACCTACTCAGCACAAACTCTCCACCAAATACTAGGAACAGTAAAGCTGACAGGCCAGCCAGTAAAACACCGCCCTGAAAGCCTCCGCCCGGTGACAGATGGCCGTGAAGCACTATGTAAGCACCAAACGTGAGGACTATAGGTGCCATGAATTTAACTATGGTCTTGGGAATCATGGTCACGGGTGCATTCCCCCTTTCAAGGAGGTAACCATGTAAACTAGACCCGTAATCGCCACAAAGAGAATCGTAGCCTCACCCAAAGTATCGTATCCTCTGTACCCAAACACGATACTTGTGACTACGTTAGCTGCATTGACACCGCAATCCCCGCCTGCGTATTCACAATTTGTGTTTTGACCAGTTTGTTGCCTTATCTCTTGTTCAGTTATCGCCTTCCCTATATTTGGCAACGGCAATAAAGGATTGGGAACATCGACAGCCGTGCTGTACTCCTGCAAAGGCTTTATGAAGAAATCTGTCCTCCCTTGTACGGCCACGTACAAACCGAAGAACAGCACGCCTACTATTATGAGTGCCACGAATTCACGGAAGGTCATTCTTTCACCTCCCTGGTACGTTGAAGGATCACGAAGAAGATCACGGGGACCACTACTACACCCACGGCCGCTTCTGCTATCGCCACGTCAGGGGCGTTGAGCAACAGGAACTCAAGAGCAACAAAGGAGCCGAGAACTGCGGATCCGATTACAGCCCTAACCAAGTTTCTCTCGAGCACGGTATACCATGCGCTTATTAGCGCTCCCACCAAAGTAAAGACGTGCAGCCAAATCGACACGCTATCCACGCTGCTCAGCCTCCTTCCTCGCCTTAAGATGATCAGTCACCGACTTGTGCCACAACGGGAATCCAGCGTAGTAGATGGACCGAGCCAGTACGTGAGATGCAGTGGGGTTTGTGATCAGCATGAATAGCGAAAGGAGCAAGAACTTCAAACCAAAAGAAGGGAACAAACCCAAGTAGATCTCGTTGACGAACAGACCAAGCATTATGCTTATGCCACCTAGGGTGATGTTCTTCGTCGATGTTTGCAGTTTGCAGTAAGGGTCTGGCATCCTCAAGATTCCCACCACACCCGCAAAATTGAAGAAGGCGCCCACTACATACAGGAACCACACTATGTACTGCATCAGAGCTCACCCCTTATGTAGCGAGAATATGCAAGTACCATTATGAAGTCCAACAAAGCGACCGCCAAAGCGATATCTACGTATATGCTGCGTCTGACCTGAAAGGCGTATACGGCCAAAACCACTGACACAATGGCTGACACCGTGCTAATAGCTATGATGCGGTCAGGATCTGTCGGGCCAGCCACTACTCTGTAAAGCAGCACCACACTCAATGCTAGCAAGAAAATCATCAGTATCATCTCGGCGCTCATGAGAACAACCTCCTAGCGAAGGGGGCAGCAAACCCGTAGATGGTCTTGGCTGCTTCTTTGGGGTCCTCTGTATCCACGTGCACCCAATGAATGAACATACGCTTGTTTTCTTTGTCAACGTCAACACTGATGGTGCCAGGCGTCAATGTGATCGAGTTTGCCACAAGCGTATACGCCTCATCGGACGGAAGGTCAGCCTCGACTTCAACTATACCAGGGTAGATAGGAAGCTTGGGGTGAAGAGTACGCCAAGCCAGGTCAACATTGGCTTTAATCATTTCCCACAGAAGTACCAAGAAGTATGCTATAACTACCGGCCAGTTAAGCGGGTTCACTACTCTTGCAAGTTTCGTCTCCGACCATAGGTCATGGGTGAACACAGTAACCAAGAATGTGAGGACGAGTCCAAACAGAACTTCCTGCAGATCTAAGCTCCAAGTGAACAGCAGCCAAAATATCATGCTGAAAAACCAGACTGCCACAAAATTCTTCATCTTCTCCACGGTATCACCTACCTGTCCATGCAGCTCATGCAAGGATCGATGTGGCCAACAATAACCGGTGCGTCAGCCAGCTTGCAACCACGCATCATGAATTCAGTAGCGGGAAGGTTAACCAAGGTCGGTGTTCGTATCTTGAGCCTGAATGGGCGATCTGACCCATCAGTAATAAGGTGGTCTATGAGCTCACCTCTAGGTGCTTCGACCCTGCTCATTACGTTCCTAGGCTCAATCTTTATAACGGGCTTCGGGTTCTTGATTGGACCTGATGGAATCTTGGCGAGCACCTGCCTAGCAATTCTTATGGACTCCAAGGTCTCAAGAACACGCACGAAAGTACGTGACCAAACATCCCCATCCTCTAGGACAACCATATCGAACTCGAGGTCAGGGTAAACCGAGTATGGGGCAGTCTTCCTAATATCTTCGTGTATACCGGAGCCTCTAGCCGTGGGGCCCACTACGCTTAGCATGTGAGCCTGTTCCTTAGTAATCACACCTACGTTCCTAGTCCTAGCCAATATGCTGGCGTCCTTGCTCCACGTATCCTTGAGTTTCAGTGCCAAGTCCTCTAGTGAATCAAGAGCACTCCGAATCTGACTTGCTGTGTCCTCATCAAGGTCACGGCGCACTCCACCAAGCGTGTTTATTGCATAGTTGACCCTATTGCCCGAGAACAGTTCAAGCATGTCCATGACTGCTTCTCGGCCAGACCAAGTGTACATGAACAAAGTGTCGAATCCCATCTTGTGCGCCATAGCGCCCAAGTACATTAGGTGACTGTGAATTCGTTCCAACTCACCAGTGAGCACCCTTATGTACTCAGCACGCACGGGCACTTCAAGTCCTGCAGCCTTCTCAACGGCTAAACAGTAAGCCCAGCTGTGGTGATAAGAGCATATCCCACAAACCCTCTCGATGAGACCCAAGTCCTTTATAAATGTCCTTCTTGTGGCACTCTTCTCAATAGCTCGATGAATGAAACCGATTTTGATCTCGGCATCCACTACCATCTCGCCTTCAAGTTCTAGTTCGATGTACTCTCCTTCTTCGAAAGCGGGGTGGTAGGGACCCAAGGGGACTCTGTAACCCATAGGCACCTCCTCAGCTGTTCAAGTAAATGCCACGCTCTGCGTCTTCTCGAATTATCAACTTCTTAGGGCGTGGATGATTGGAAAACTTAAGGTCGAACAAGTCCATGATCTCGCGCTCTGCCCAATCTGCTGAGGGGAGAACAGGAGTTATAGATGGCACTGTTCTGTCTTCGGGTACCGCCACTCTTAGAGTGAGGACTCGTCCCCCCATGGAGAAGTGATACTCCAGGTAGAACGAACCGTCTTTCTCGTAACAAGTAATGGTCATAAACCGCACAACATCTTTGAACTCATCGATGAACTGTAGCAGCATGCTCGGGTCCAAATCAGCGATTTCCCTTTCCCCTTCCCCCGTGAACCCATACTTGACTAGCCGCGTTTTCACTTCTTCCAACAAAGTGACACCTCCAATCGCGCAAGAAAGAAATATGGTAAGGCATTCGCTCTATTAAACACCACTTGCATTGTAGCAGTTGCATAATCGTCGTTATATACCCTTGTGGGGTATCTGCGCCGACTGGGTCGCCCATATTAGAATATACTTGTTGTGAGAAAAGGGTTCAACGTAAATGGCATAGTGCAAGGAGTGGGATTCCGCCCATTCGTAGCCCGCATAGCCCAAGAGCTCGGCCTTACGGGGTTTGTCCTCAACACGGGGACAGGCGTCCAAATAGAAGTGCAAGGGGACCCCGACTTAGTGAGCGTGTTCGAACGCAAACTTCATCGGGAAAAGCCAAGCGGAGCCTTCTACATATACATCGAGTCCGCAGTTCTGCCCGAGCGGCATGATGAGAGCAGCTTCGCCATACTGCAGTCAGATAGGCAAAAGGAGTTATTCACTTTCATACCGCCTGACTTGGCCACTTGTGATGAGTGTGTGAAGGAAACGTTTGACCGTTCCCAAAGGCGCTACCTGTACCCGTTTACAAACTGCACCGACTGCGGCCCGCGCTATACAGTCATCGAAGCGCTCCCATATGACAGACCCAAAACGAGCATGAAAGGATTTCCTATGTGTCCTCAATGCAATGACGAGTATTCCAACCCGAGCGACCGGCGCTACCATGCACAACCCATAGCTTGTCCAGCCTGTGGACCAACGACGCGCCTAATTGCAAGAGACGGTTCGGTCACGCCGGATCCTGACTTAACGAAGACAGCACGGCTCCTAGAAGCTGGCAAAGTCTTAGCCATAAAAGGGTTAGGCGGTTTCTTGCTAGCCTGCGATGCGTACAATGAGTCAGCTGTTCGAAGGCTCCGGGAACTTAAGCGTAGACCGAAAGAACCTTTTGCACTAATGGCTCTGTTGGACACAGTGCAGGAACACTGCGAAATAGATGAAGAACAATTAGCAACGATGAACTCCAAGGCGTGTCCCATAGTGCTGCTGAAGAAGAAACGGTCTTCGTCCATACCTGACGTAGTTGCCCCTGGTCAGAATTACTTGGGCTTCATGCTTCCCTACACTCCCCTGCACCACATACTGTTCCACCACCTACCAAAGGCCGTACTGGTTATGACATCGGCAAACTTGCATGGCGACGTGATCTATTACAAGGACGAGGACATCGGGTTGGTTTTAAATTTGTGCGACTATGCCCTCGTGCACGATCGCCCGATTGTAACGCACGTCGACGACTCGGTGGTGCAATTCCTCTCTGACGGTCCCCACATCATACGGCGGAGCCGCGGATTCGTCCCCCTACCCATAAAGCTATCCAATGCTGAGCACCCACCACTGTTGGCCGCGGGAGGCGACGAGAAGTCAACCTTTGCCTTGGCAAAGTCAGGCTACGCCGTGTTCTCTCAGTACATCGGCGACCTTGAAAACGTAAAGGCACAGCAGACCTATGACAAGGTCTTCCACCATCTCCGTAACCTGTTCAACATTGACCCGACCTTGGTGGTGGTGGACAAGCACCCAGCTTACTATTCTCGCAAAATAGGGCTTTCATTAGGATTACATACAGTTGAGGTGCAACACCATGTCGCTCATGCACTCTCGGTCATGGAGGAACATCGTCTCGAGGAAGCGATGGCATTAGTATTTGACGGTACCGGCTACGGTGATGACGGAACACTGTGGGGATCTGAAGCTTTTTACGTGAAGGGCTTCCATTACGAAAGGCTTGGTCATTTGTCCTACTTCCCTCTGGTTGGGGGAGCTAAAGCCATCAAGAGCCCTTGGCGAATTGCAGCTGCACTAATGCCGCCCGAAGAAGCCGAACGCCGACTTGGTCCAAATGCCCGCGAGGTCTCCGAATTGGCACAGGCACCCGGCTTTCCTTTGGCTTGCGGCATGGGTCGTTTGTTCGACGCTGTTTCAGCGCTCCTAGGGATTTGCACAGAACAGACTTACGAGGGTGAGCCAGCCCAGCTCCTGCAAATGGCGGCCGAGAAGAGCACCGAGACTGGCACTTTTGCAGACTCCATATCGATTAGTTCCGGGGTCGTTCAAAGTGTTGAAGTCATTCGCATGATATGTGAGCTCATGGATCGAGGGAAGAACGTCGAAGACATCGCTAGGTTGTTTCACAACACAGTAATTGAACTCGCTGTTAGAATGTTAGACGGTGCCAGTTGCCATAACGTGGTGTTATCCGGCGGCAGTTTTCAGAACGTCTTGCTTTACGAGGGCATAAGGCGTCGCTTAACTGACATGGGCTTCCAGGTGTACAGAAATAACGTGGTGCCCATGAATGACAACGGCATTGCGTTGGGACAGATCGCGTACGTGTTGAGGAGGTATGAACATGTGCCTTGGGATACCGATGAAGATACTCGAGATCAACGGGAAGAAAGCGATAGCAGAGTTTCTTAACGTACAGCGTGAGATCAGGTTGGATGCTGTTCCCCATGCGAAGGTTGGGGACCACGTGATGGTTCATGCAGGGCTCGCCATTTCGCTCATATCATCAGAGGAGGCCCTGGACATACAGAACATGTGGAAGGAATTAGGCGAAGATGTGGAGCTTTTCATCTGACTCGCCCGTCAGGATCATGGAGGTCTGCGGAACACACACACATGAATTGTTCAGAACTGGTTTGCGTTTCTCTTTGCCCCCGTGGGTCAAGCTCATCAGCGGCCCTGGCTGCCCAGTGTGTGTAACTGACGACCGCGACCTTGCCAAAGTCATCATGATGGCGCGTGAGTATGAGCTGACTGTCTTGACCTTCGGAGATATGCTCAAGGTGAATACCGAATTTGGCTCACTGGCGTCGCTGAGAAGCGAAGGCCGCAAAGTGGAAATAGTCTACTCACCCGTGGACGCTGTGACCTACGCAAAGCAACACCCTGACGAGCGGTGCATGTTCGTCTCCGTCGGGTTTGAGACGACTATGCCTTCGGCGGCGGTAGCCGTGAAAGAGGCCATCGAATTGAATATTGGCAATCTGTTCTTTTTCGTGAACCACAAGCTGTTGCCACCCGCGTTAGATGCCTTGCTCTCCACCGGCGACATGGACATCGACGGACTCATACTGCCCGGCCATGTTTCAGCTATCATAGGGAGAAGAGTTTACGAACCTATCCTCCTGCGCCACGGCATGCCCGGCGTCATAACGGGTTTCACGAAGGACCACATGCGAACAGGTATTAACTTACTCCTTAATTTGGTCGTGCACCACGAGGCAAAAGTCCTAAACGCCTACCCCGAAGTAGTTCAGGAGGACGGCAATCCACAGGCAAAAGAACTGATAGAGAAGTACTTTGAACCTACTGGTGCTCATTGGCGTGGCTTGGGGTTCATACCAAATAGCGGCGCCAAGTTGAGACCCGAGTATAACCATTTAGACGCAGAAGTTGCTTTTCCAGTCAGCGAGCCCATGGTTCATCCCCCGCATGGGTGTAGATGTGGAGATGTCGTACTGGGCACCGTAGACCCCGTTGACTGCCCCCTTTTTGGTACAGTCTGCACACCACAAAATGCTGTGGGACCTTGCATGGTCTCCAGTGAAGGGGCATGCGCGGCATGGTACAAATACGGAGGGTTGAGACATGTGTGAAAGAATCCTTCTAAGCATCGGCTCAGGCGGAGAGGAAATGCAATCTTTCTTGCAAGACGTCGTATTCCCGGCCATCGGGTCTGAGATCCACGGTGACTCCGCCTTAATTGGTGAAGTGGCGCTAACCATAGACAGCTTTGTGGCAAACCCACCTGTGTTTCCAGGTGGATCGCTCGGCACTTTGGCGGTCAGTGGCTCGGTAAATGACCTCGTAGCCTCCGGAGCACGACCCACCGCCCTGGCTGTCAGTTTGATAGTAGAAGAAGGAACCGAAGTAGAACTAATCAAGAACGTGCTGACTGACATAAGAATCACTTCTCAACGTTGCAGCATATCTGTGGTAACGGGTGACACCAAAGTTGTACCTAAAGGAGCAGCAGACAAGTTGTTCGTGACTTCTGCAGGCATAGGCAAGAGGTGCTTGGCTTTTGCTCAACCAACAGCCGGAGACCACGTGATCACAACGGGGGATTTGGGACGTCACGGAGCCGCCATGCTAATAGCGAACAACAAGTACCAGCTCAAGACCAGTATTGAAAGCGACTGTGCGCCACTGCATTGGCTGATTGATGTGCTGAAGCCCTTCGAGGGACACATAAAGTGGATGCGAGACCCAACTCGCGGCGGTGCTGCAACGGTCTTGCACGAGTTTGCCAAAGAGTTCAGGTTGGGCGTAAGGGTGTATGAGGAACGCTTGCCAGTCCAACCCGAGGTACGAGGAATCTGTGAGCTGTTGGGTTTGGAGGTACTGCACTTGCCGTCAGAAGGACAAATGCTCATCGTCTGCGACTCTGCAGTTAGTGAGGACGTCGTTGAATCCATTAGGTTGCATTCGCCAGACGCAGCCATTATCGGCGAGGTGACCGCAGAGCATCAGACTGTGACTCGCATGGTCGAAGGTGCAGAGACCTTTGTACCCATGTTAACTGGCGAAATGCTTCCAAGGATTTGCTGACATGCACGAGTATTCCATAGCAAAGTACGTCCTTGACAGCACCCTGAGTTCCATAGGGGAGACACCTCCAGAACGTGTCTCAAAGGTGGTAATCAGCATAGGTAAGATGGCAGGCGTGGTGCCTGAATCCTTAGATATGTACCTGAAGCTGCTAGCCCAAGAAGTTGGCCTTACTAGGGCGGTTTTCGAAATCGTGGTAAACCCCGTTGAGTTTAAGTGTAATCAGTGTGGGCAAACATTTGAACCAAACAAAGAGCTGTTTTGGTGCCCCCACTGCGGCAGCAGCAACGTCACCTTCGTGAGGGGCAATGAGATGGCCATAGATTACTTGGAAATAGAGGAGGAAGGTCCATGAGAAACTTCGTTTTCGAGCATTTGCACGGACATGGAGCTCCGCAGGAGAAGAGGAGAATAGAAGTCGGGAAGAACATCTTGGATGCCAACGAGAAAGTTGCCCGTGAAGTCCACGAGTTGTATACCAAACGTGGTGTTTTGCTTGTCAATGTAGTGGGTTCACCGGGAAGCGGTAAGACAAGCTTCATCAAGTCTTTGACACCGCATTTCAAAGTAGCAGTCCTGGAAGGTGACATTGCATCATCGGTCGATGCAAAACAATTTGCTAGAATGGGCGTGCCCGTCATCCAAGTCAACACCGACATCTACGGATCGGCATGCCACCTTGAAGCTCCTTGGGTCAGAGACAAACTAGAGCTGCTTCTCGAATATGAGCCAGAAGTTGTCTTCATAGAAAACGTGGGTAACCTAGTTTGCCCTTCGGATTTCAACTTGGGAGAACATGAACGCCTCGTTCTCTATTCCGTTCCCGAAGGCCCAGACAAGCCTATGAAATACCCACCAATCTTCCACACTGCTACAGCTGTGGCTATCACCAAGGTAGACTTGGCACCTGTAATGGAGTTGGACGTCCGCGAGTTCGAACAGAACGTGCTGCACATAAATCCAAACGTAAGAATATTCAACTTTTCCATAAAAGTGCCGTCTACCGTGGAAGAAGTAGCGCACTACTTGAACGACAAGAGACAAGAACTAGCAAAGGAGAAATCTAAGTAGCGTTTCTGTTCGCTTATGGCCTCGAGGTCTTCTGTCATGGCTCGGATGTCATCGTTGATCTGAGCAACTAATGTGTCGACTGATTCGAAGCGCATTTCAGGCCTCAAGAAGCGGTGGAAAGCGAATAGAACGGGCTCATTGTCGTTAACTGCCAGCCTCTGTTTAGGTACGTGTATCTCTAAGAACACAGCCTCCCGTCCAAATGTGGGCGCTGTTCCAAATGACGCCACCGCTGGAGCCCATGTCCTACCGACCATGACGAAGCCGTCGTACACGCCGTAAGCTGGTTTTACTTTGTGAATGTTCCAACGCAAATTGATGGTGGGTATGCCTAATCTACTACCCCTTCCGTAACCTTTGCATCTAAAACCTCTTATGAAGTATGGGTAACCCAGCAGAGCACTAGCCCCTACCATATCACCCTGGTGTATCAAGTCCTTGATCAATCTCGTCGAGACAACTGCCTCTCCAACCCTTTCTAACGGCTCTACCAACAACGTCTTCCCATGTTCTCTGCACCACTTATCCATTAGTGCCACGTCTCCAGCTGCACCCCTACCAAACCGAAAGTTCTCACCCACAACGATTACCTCTACGCCCGACATATACGTGTCTAAGAAGTGCTCAGCCTCCATGCCCCTTATGTCATTGAAGGGTAGCGAAACCATGTAAGCAACACCCATGGATTCCAAACCGCACCTTCGTTCCTCCTCCAACAATACGCGGCTAGGCGAACGACCCAAAGCCTCTTTCGGGAGAGGACTGAACGATAAGACCGCTCCGTTCGGTACCCCAGCCACATGTCGAAGCAATTTCCTATGACCCACGTGCAGCGACTCAAATCCCCCAAGGGCAACAATCTTGAGCTCGGGGACCGTTGACTGTACTACCACCATGATTTCATCACCAACGAGCCTCGATCTAATCCGCCCACGCCAACAAACTCCTGACCGTGGTACACCCGAACCAAGTGCCCGGAGTAGATATCTGTTAGTGTAGCCCGCCCCGTACGTTTGACCTCAGCATACTGCAAACCATCTAGGCTGACTGCGGGCAAGAAACTGAGGGCGACGTCAGGGGGAACTACACTCGCAGTGCTAATCTGATTAACGCCTACAGCATTTGTAAGGTTCACACTGCCCACAGACAAACGGCCAAGTTCCGCTACCGTGCAGGGACTCCCCAATCTTTGGCCCAATAAATGAACCAAGCCCCTTATGTAGGTTCCTTTCGAAACCTTGAAGAAAATCAGTGCCTTTTCAACCCTTCTTGAGTCATCGCACCAGAGTACTCGCGCGTCGTAAACAGTCACCACAGAGGTGATTCCTTCTAAAGGCTGCCCCGCATGGAACGCTTCATAAAGAGGTCGTCCTCCTCTCTTCTTGGCTGATGAAGGCGGCACAGGGTGCTCTATGGCACCAATCAGGTTGGCCACCCCCGCTTCCACAGCTTCTGCGCTAGGCCTATGATTGCTATGAACAACAGCCTGGCCAGTGGCATCCCACGTGTCCGTCTGTTGGCCAAAATACACCAGCGCAACGTAGACTTTGGCAAGTGCCAGTAAATAGTCAGCAAAACGACAAGCCCTGCCCACGCATATTGGCATGAGGCCCCACGCAAATGGATCTAGAGCCCCTATGTAGCCGACCTTCTTCTGCCCAAGCGTGTGTTTGATCGTAGTGGTGAATCTCATAGGCCTCCAGCCTTTGGGCTTGAAAGCCCAAATGAAACCGTCTAAGCTGGGCAATCCTCGTCCACCTGCCTGAAAACCAAACTCTCCAAGAACGTGTGAGGTTTGCGACCCGGGGCTTCGGACGTAAGCCATTGACCCAATTCGTGAATAGCAAGTAAATCGATGTCCTGGCGAGCCAACCATGACGCCCGCTCAGGATCAGCGCCATCAACGACAAGCCTTCTGATCGTACTCAACGCGTTCTTGTCGACCCCAGTGCTAAGAAAAGCTGTCTTCTCAAGTAGCTCTGCTAACTGTTCGTCCTCAGGGGTTACCCTACCAAGGATTGAAGTTTGTTCACGTTCTAGCCCTTCGATAAGTTCAGTTACCCGCAGCACCACTAATTGCAGCTCCTGTCTAAGCTTAGCAGCTGCAGCCATGCGATGACCACCCCCGCCCAGAGCCTTAGCTAATTCAAGTGCCTTCCCCGTGCCTCTCGATCTAAGGGAGACGTTAACCACTCCGTGGCGAGGGTTCTCACGCACCGTGACGAACAGGCGGCCATCCCCAATCCACTGCATCAGGGATAAGGCAAGACTGAAATCACTATCAGTGAACTTCATGCGAGTTCGCTCTTCTGCGCTTACGACCAACATGTATACCCCAGGGGCATACGCTTTCACACGGCTCAGCAGATGACCTATGCGTATAGCTTGCTCCCAGCCGCATATCTTTGTGGCTTCCCTGTATGCCTTTTCCCAATCAGCGCCAGCCTCGAGCAAGGCGATAGCCATAGAAACACAACCTTCGTTGGTGTTGCTGTACGTGAGCACTCCGCTGTCTGAAAGCAAGCCGGCTAACAAACAAGTGGAGGACTTACTGTCGAGGTAAGGCCGTACCAATTTCGCCAAGAGTGCAGAGGTTGAGCAACAGCTCGTGTCGATCACTCCGGAGAAACGTACCGTTTCCTGAGGATGGTGATCCACGACAAACACTTCCAAGTCGGATCTATAGCCAAAGACCCTAGAGGGTTCAGAGGTGTCCAAGAGTACCTGTATCTCGGGGCAAACAGATTCAGACTTTGGTATAAGATCTCTTGAATAGTGCCCCCAATCTTCAATCTCTAGGGTGAAAGGTATACCCGCTTCGCTTAACACCCACCCCAAACCCGAAACAGAGCCTAACGCATCTATGTCTGGCCTCTCGTGGGTTAGTATCAGGACACCCTTCTTCGTATCAACCCTTTTTCTCAGGTCCTGAACTAGGTCCAGCTCCACTTCCCTTGTCCTCCAACTCCTCTAGTAGCCTGACCATGCGGACTCCCCTCTCGATGGAGTCATCAGTCACGAACCGGACCTCAGGAGCAAAGCGTAACCTGAGCCTTCTAGCTACTTCTCCGCTCAGGTAGCCGCTCAGCTTCTCCAAAGCCTTTAATATATCCTCGCTTTTTTGACCAGGGAACGCAGAGAAATATACCTTCAAGTATTTTTGGTCCACGGACAAATCTACGTCCGTAATAGTCACCATCCTGAGCCTCTCATCATTCATCTCTTGAATCAAGAGCTTGGAAAGTTCTTCCTTTATTGCTTCTTGTAACCTTTCTTTTCTCAAAGGCCTCATATGGACCCCTCCTCTTCCATCTTTAACCACTGAACGTCGCTGCGCAAGACGTCTACATCGTAGTTGACTTCAATGAAGTTGATGATCCAATCAACACACTCTCTTACTCTTTCCAATTCCCCGTTAACTATCCCAAATCCAAGCTCAGCCACCTGCAACCTATCGTTACTTCCTACTTCTGCGGCCGATACATTCTTACGGCTACGGACAGTGTCAAGAATGGACCTAACTACCTGCCTCTTATCTTTGAGGCTGCGCGATCCTTGTATGAGTATGGACACCTTTAGTGCCGCTACGTACAATTAGCCTGCTACCTCCTGCATGGTGAATACTTCGAATATGTCCCCTTCTTTTATGTCCTGGAAATTCTCCAGCCCTATACCACACTCATATCCCTGCGCAACTTCACGCACATCATCTTTGAATCTCTTCAAGCTAGCTATGCCAGTCTCAGCCACTATCACACCGTTCCTCAGAACTCTTACCTTGCCGCTTCTGATGACCTTACCGTCAGTAACATAACAACCTGCTACCACACCTACCCTTGGCACCCTAAAAGTGCGCCTCACTTCGGCGTGCCCCAGAACTACCTCTTCCTGTCTTGGCTTTAGCATGCCTTTTAGGAAATTGGCTACGTCGTCCACCAAATCGTAGATTATGCGGTAAGTGAGCACCTTGATGCCCTTCTCCTCGATGAGCTTGTGCGTCTTGCCCACTGGTCTAACGTTGAAACCTATGATGATAGCCTTAGACGCTTCTGCGAGTATGACGTCACCATCAGTAATGGCTCCCACACCAGCGTGAACAATCATTAGCTCAACTTCGTCGGTCTGAATCTTGCGAACGGCATTCTGAACGGCTTCCAGCGACCCTGCAGTATCCGCCTTCAAGATTATGTTGAGCACAGGTTTTTCTTCACCAGTGGCAGACAAGAGTTCCTCCAACGTGAACTCTTTCCTTACCTTTTGGTGCGCTTGTCGAACTGCATCACGATGTTCTTCTGCAACAGCTTCAGCCGTATCCATATCGGGCACTCTCTCCACCAATGTCCCCGCTTCTGGAACGTCTTGCAACCCCATGATCTCAACCGGCATAGAAGGCCCAGCTTCTTTCACTTGGCGTCCCGCATCATCGAACATGGCCCGCACTTTTCCGTAAGTGCTGCCAACAACCACTATGTCACCAACTCGCAGCGTCCCTTCACGCACTATGACTGTAGCTAATGGGCCTTTGCCCTTATCCAGTTTGGATTCAATGACAAATGCTTTCAAAGGACCAGATGGGTCTGCACGCAACTCTCGAAGCTCTGCCACCAAAAGGATTGCCTCTAGCAGGTCCTCTATACCTTGACCCTTTATGGCTGATACAGGTACATATATGGTGTCGCCACCCCAACTCTCAGGCAGGAGCCCCATGTTACTCAACTGGTTCATGACACGATCAGGGTTAGCACCAGGTCTGTCCATCTTGTTCATTGCTACAATAATAGGCACGCCTGCTGCCTTCGCATGGTTCAACGCTTCTATGGTCTGCGGCATGACTCCCTCGTCAGCAGCCACTACCAACACAACGATGTCCGTTACCATAGCGCCGCGAGCTCGCATCTCAGTGAACGCCTCGTGACCTGGGGTGTCGACAAAGACAATCTTCTGTCCCTTGTAGCTTACCACCGAGGCACCAATGGACTGTGTAATGCCACCAAACTCTTTCTCGGCAACCCGCGTCTTCCTTATTGCGTCCAAGAGCGTAGTCTTCCCGTGGTCGACGTGGCCCATTACAGTTACGACTGGAGGACGCAGTGGCAAAACCTTCTTCTCTTCTACTGGCTCAACCTTGAAAAGCTCCCTCAACAGGTCTGCCGTCTCATCATCTATAGTAGACTGGTGTGATGTGACGTCGACTCCAAGTTTCCTAAGCTCTTCCACGAGCTGTTTTGAAGGAACACCCAGCTCCTTCGCTAACTGGTATACCCTAATCTTCATAGGCAACACCGCCTTCCCTCACGTCTATGACCCATCCAGTTAGCTGCTGGGCCAACTCTACGTTTTCTCCATCCTCACCAACTACAACTTTTATGTTCTCCGGCAAAGCGTATGCCACAGCAACCTTTTTCTTTGAATCCACGATTTCCACCGACTCGACTTTCCCTGGAGACAGAACATTGGCGATAAGCTTAGCAGGGTCGTTATCCCACTTGACTACGTCGATCTTCTCGTTCGCCAAGCTTCTAGATATAGCTTGAATGCGTTGACCCTTATATCCTATGCACGCCCCTTGGGGATCAAGCCGCGGGTCGAAGCTCATGACCGCAACTTTTGATCTCCGACCTGGCTTCCTAGCTATACCCATTATACGCACGACTCCTTCGCCCACCTCGGGAATCTCCAGTTCAAATAACACCTTGAGCAGCTCTGCAGCAGCTCGCGATAGCCTCACGTTCTGCCCAAGGGAGGGGACGTTACCTACGCCTAAGACCAAGCAACGCAGTGACTCTCCGGGCAAATAGCGGTCATTTGGTATCTGTTCAGACGGCTCAATAACGCATTCGACACCCTCCACGTCTGCGAACACTATCTTTGATTTGGGATCTCTCCTCACAACTTTTGCCGTTACTACCTCTCCAGCCAAATGCGCTATGCGTCGCATTGCCTTCTCCTTGCGTTTTTCAGCAATGCGGTTTTTCAACGTGTTCTCTGCCGTCTGTATGGACACCCTAGTCAGCGCTGACAACGGAAACTCGACCCACTCATCTTCAGCCACACCCAAAGCCTCGGGAGCGTATTGCTTTCTAACCAAAATTCTCATGGACCCATCTTCCTGTTGAATTCTCACTGCCTCTTGCAATTCTTCTTTGGGGATACCAAGTTCTTTTCTGACCGCAGAACTCAAAGCGTCCTTTAGGGCATCAAGAATCTCTGAGCTGGAAAGCTCCAAGTCTTTGGCCAGCTGCTGAACATATTCACTCAGTGCTTTAGCAATAGCCTTATTTCTTTCTGCGTTTCCCTCCATGCTTCTTCCTCCCTTCTTCAAAGACCAGTTTAGCCCGTCTTATGTACGGCAATCCAATACGGTAGTAATTGCCTTCCTTTTCGACAATGACTTCTTCACCATCTAGACCCCAGAGGTACGCTCGAACGGTTTCCACTTTTCCCTCATGGTCGAAAGTTATGTCAGCCAAACGGCCACTGAATATTTGAAACTCCTCTCTTCTGCGCAAGACCCTTTCCAGTCCGGGGCTCGAAACCTCCAATATGTAGCTCCCGGTTAACCATTCTTCAGCGTCTAGCAGCGGCTCCACCGCCCTGCTAATGTGCTCACAGTCAGACACCGTAACTGAGGGTTCTCGGTGAATAACGATGGATAACACCCTTTGGCCTTTCTCGTATCTCTCCTCCAGGTCTACGAAGTAGAATCCCCGGGCCTGTACCAGGTTACGAATCTTTCGTTCCAATGTTTCCCTCTGCTCGGCCGTGAGCACGCATATCACTCCTTAGATGCTTCATAAAGAAGAAGTGGGACCCTTTAGTCCCACCTCTCCTTTGATCATTATATAGCGAATTATGAAGTTCTGTGTTAAATCAGCTGCACACTACTTCAGCTCTATGACTGCTCCTGCAGCTTCGAGTTTCTTCTTCAGATCCTCTGCCTCTTCCTTTGTAGCGCCCTCTTTTATGGGCTTCGGTGCGCCTTCTACTAGCTCCTTGGCTTCTTTCAAGCCCAAGCCGGTAACCTCGCGCACAACCTTGATTACCTCGAGTTTCTTTGCGCCTGCATCTTTGAGTATGACGTCAAAAGACGTCTTCTCCTCCTCAGCCGCTGCGGCGGGAGCAGCCACAGCCGGTGCGGCCGCTACAGCCACTGGCATAGCAGCAGACACGCCAAACTTCTCTTCTAGAGCTTTCACTAGCTCCACAAGCTCCATCACAGACATCTGTTCAATTGCGCTAATGATTTCTTCTCTTGTCATCTCCTAATGACCTCCTTCAAGCTACGTTTTCTTTTTGGCCCTTTATGGCCTCAAGCACATAAACCACATTCCTGTAGGGTCCAGATAGTACCGTGACGAGTCCTCTCATTGGGCCTGCCAAGACTCCTACCAGCTGTGCATACAGCTCCTGTTTTCCAGGCATCTTTGCGATGACGTCCACATCAGCAGCGGAAACCCATCTGCCCTCCAACAGCCCGCCCTTTGGCTTCAGAGCCTCATACTTCTTTGACTCCTCGGCAAAGGCCTTGTAGGCAGCGAGTTCATCATTGGGGTTGAACAAGAGCGCCGTTGTACCTTTAAATAGCCCCTTGTCGACCTCCAAGCCAAGCTCTTTGCAGGCAAGCTCCAACAGCGTGTTCTTTACGACCTTCATCACTACATCGTTCTTGCGCAGACTGCTTCGGAGAGCTTGCATGTCGCCACTCTTAATGCCCTCGAAGGAAGCAAACACGATACCAGGGTTCTCACTGAGCCACGACTTTAGCTGTTCTACTACGACAACCTTTTCTGGTCTCACTTTCGTAACGTAGTCCAATGTATCACCTCCTTAATGAAAAAGTCACCGGCGACTGCTCGGTGACCAAGCATATCCACACAAGCAACCTCCGCCGGTAGCTCTTGCGAGCTTTTAAGACCGACTTCTTCGGTCCCCAATTTTCAAACCCGTACTATTCTAACACAACAAACTACTGTTTCTTCAGCGATTCCTCCACAGCACGCTTGGCGTCGACCTTTACGCTGGGACCCATAGTAGTGCTAAGCGCGATCCCCTTCACGAATGTTCCCTTGGCTGTGGCAGGTTTGGCATGCACAATGGCAGCCGTAACAGCATAGAAGTTCTCTAGAAGCTTCTGCTCATCAAAGCTAGCCTTACCAATAGGAACATGTACGTTCCCACTCTTGTCGTTTCTGACTTCAACCTTGCCAGCCTTGAACTCCTTGACCGTTTTTCCAATGTCCATAGTGACAGTACCGGTCTTAGGGTTCGGCATCAGACCGCGAGGACCCAATATCTTACCGAGTTTTCCTATGGCCCCCATCAAGTCTGGAGTTGCTATCACAACATCGAATTCCAGCCAACCCTGCTGGATCTTTTCTATCATGTCCTCTGCACCTACGTAGTCTGCTCCTGCATTCTGTGCCTCAGTTGCCTTTTCACCTTTTGCAAGTACCAAAACCCTGACTTCGCGACCCGTTCCATGAGGCAAACTCACGGTAAACCTGACGTTCTGATCAGGGTACTTGGGGTTAATACCTAGTCTAAAGTGAGCTTCAACGGTTTCGTCGAATTTCGCCGTAGCCAATTTCTTGACTAGCGATACTGCCTCTGACGGAGCGTACAACTTTGTTCTGTCTACAATCTTCAGTAGCTCCTGATACCTCTTGCTCATTGCATTCACCTCCTGTGGTCAAACGAGCCTCCAACTAGGCTCTCCCACGCGCACTGCTGTGTTCAGTCCACGATCTCTATGCCCATGCTCCTGGCGGTTCCTTCCACCATGCGCATGGCAGCGGCCAAGTCTTCGGTGTTCAAATCCTTCATTTTCTGCTTCGCAATTTCCTCTACTTGGGCCCTAGTTACTTTTCCGACCTTGTTCTTGTTGGGCTCACCGGAGCCTTTCTCCACCTTCGCTGCCTTCTTCAGGAGTACTGCTACCGGTGGAGTCCTAACCACAAAAGTGAAGCTCTTGTCAGCGTAGACGGTAACATCTACTGGAACCAGAACATCACCCAAATTAGCGGAAGCGGCGTTAAACCTCTTTATAAACTCCATTATGTTCACGCCGCGTTGGCCTAGTGCCGGACCTACAGGCGGAGCCGGCGTGGCCTTACCAGCCGGTAGCAACAGCCTGAACTGTGCCACAATCTTCTTAGCCAACTTACATCACCTCTTAACCCTTCTTCTTGACTTGAACGGCGTCTAGATCCGATATAACTTCACGCCCGAACATGTTTACTTTCACATAAACCTTCTGCTTCTCGTGATCAACCTCGACCACGATGCCCGTTAGACCTTTTAAGGCTCCATCTCTCACTTCGACTTCATCGCCCGCTTGGAGGTCGACCTTAATCGCCTCCTGCTCTCGCGACTTAAGCAACACTTTCTTCATCTCATTGTCTTGCACGGGTATTGGCACATGGTCAGGTGTAGAAATAAAACCCTTAACGCCCGGTGTATGTCTTATAACCGACCACGTTTCTGGGTCTATTACACCCTTCTCCGGGTCAACCTCAACTTCTACAAAAACGTATCCGGGATATATTACCCTCTGAACTCTCTCAGGCTTAGGCTTCTTCCCACGGTACTCTAGGCGCCATTCTTTTGGCACCAAGACCTCTGAGATAGTCATCAAGCCCGCATTCTCTGCGCGCCTCATTATGGCTTCAGCTACGGAATCTTCTTTGCCATGAGCCGTGGTGACAATGTACCATCTTTTCATCAGGTCATCTCACCTTACTAACAAAGGTAATGCCCGGGAGAACAGAAAGTCAAAAATGGTTATAAGCACGGCCCATACACCAGAAAACACCAGCACAGCAATAGCCGCGTTGGTAATCTGCTGCCTCGAAGGCCATGCTACTTTCTGCATTTCGACCCTGGCGCTCCTGAAGTACTCTTTTATTCGGACCACAATGCCCTTTCTCTCTGCCATGTTCATATCACCACTATTCTAGTATTGGCAGGGGCGGAGGGAGTCGAACCCCCAGCCTGCGGATTTGGAGTCCGCTGCTCTGCCAATTGAGCTACGCCCCTTCGCAACTACCTCGTTTCCTTGTGCAATGTGTGCCTTCTGCAGTGCGGGCAGTACTTCTTGAGCTGCAACCTGTCAGTAGTTTTGTTCTTGTTTTTCTCTGTATGATAGTTCCTGTTCCCGCACTCGGTGCATTCTAGTGTGACCAATACTCGCACCTACAACCACTCCCTAATCTAGCAGTTTGGTGATAACACCGGCGCCTACGGTCCTTCCACCCTCACGGATTGCAAACCTCTGGCCTTCATCCAGTGCTACCGGGTAGATCAACTCTACCTCAAACTCCGCATTGTCTCCAGGCATTACCATCTCTACACCCGGATCCAGCTTTATCGTACCTGTAACGTCCGTCGTCCTTATGTAGAACTGCGGCCTGTATCCGTTGAAGAACGGAGTGTGCCTTCCGCCTTCCTCCTTCTTCAATACGTATACCTGCGCCCTGAACCTCTTGTATGGCTTCACACTGCCTGGCTTCGCTATAACTTGCCCACGCTCTACTTCGTCCTTGCCTATGCCCCTCAACAACAACCCTACGTTGTCTCCTGCTATGCCCTCGTCTAGCTCCTTCCTGAACATCTCTACGCCCGTTACTACCGTCTTCCTGATCTCGTCCGTCAACCCTACTATCTCTACTTCTTCGCCTACTTTGATGCGACCTCGCTCTATCCTTCCTGTGACCACTGTGCCTCGACCCGTAATGCTGAATACGTCCTCCACCGGCATAAGGAACGGCTTATCTATCTCCCTCACCGGCTCAGGTATGTAGTTGTCCATCGCATCCAATAACTCCCATATGGCGTCTACCCACTTGTCGTCCCCACGCTTCAATTGCGGGTTCTTGCTCAACGCCTCCAACGCCATCAACGCTGACCCCTTGATTACAGGTACGTCGTCCCCAGGGAACCCGTACTTGTTCAACAGGTCTCGCACTTCCATCTCTACGAGCTCCACTAGCTCAGGATCGTCTACCATGTCCACTTTGTTTACAAACACTACCATCGCAGGCACGTTAACTTGCTTCGCCAACAATACGTGCTCCCTAGTCTGCGGCATCACACCATCAGTAGCTGCTACTACCAATACTGCTCCGTCCATCTGCGCCGCTCCTGTGATCATGTTCTTGATGTAGTCTGCGTGACCGGGGCAGTCTATGTGCGCGTAGTGCCTCTTGTCCGTCTGATACTCTACGTGCGTGATGTTTATCGTTATGCCCCTCGCCTTCTCTTCTGGCGCTTTGTCTATGTCATAGTACCCCATCGGCTTCGCATACCCTACTGCCGCCAATGTGTGCGTCATCGCTGCCGTCAACGTCGTCTTACCATGGTCTATGTGACCAATGGTTCCTACGTTTACATGCGGTTTCGTCCTCTGAAATTTCTCCTTCGCCATTACTCTTCACTCCTCCTCAAACACTTCTTGCAAACCCAACCTGGAGCCCAGGACCGGACTCGAACCGGTGACCTCTTCCTTACCAAGGAAACGCTCTGCCGACTGAGCTACCTGGGCTCACTTGGAGCGGGAGACGGGACTCGAACCCGCGACCCTCAGCTTGGAAGGCTGATGCTCTACCAACTGAGCTACTCCCGCTCCTCTGGTGGGGAGGGGTGGATTCGAACCACCGAAGGCTTCCGCCGAGGGATTTACAGTCCCTTGCCTTTGGCCGCTCGGCAACCTCCCCACTTGTCACAGTCCCTATTATAGCATAAGGACTTGGAGCCGGCGTGGGGACTCGAACCCCAAACCTGCTGATTACAAGTCAGCTGCTCTGCCGGTTGAGCTACGCCGGCACAACGGTATTCATTATACATTACGCCTACGGCTTCACGCAACTACGAAGGCCAGTTATCTCGGTGCATATAGTAAGATATAAAAATTGTTAGGAGGTGTAAGTATGGGAAAGGTTCTGCTTAACTGGTCACCATCGGAAAAGGACCTCAACTTGATGCAATCAATGCTTGTAGGCCACGATTTGCGCCCCACTCCATGGACCCCATCGGACATCGCTGAAGCTCAAGTGCTGATCTACTCTAATAGGACTCCTGAACTTGACGACCTCATACCGCAGATGAAGAGCCTAAAGCTTATTCAATCCTACTATGCTGGAGTGGACCATCTCCCGTGGAAGAAAATACCAAGGGAGGTAATGGTTGCAGCGGGTACAGGGGCAAACTCGGAGGCGGTAGCAGACATGGCCGTTGCTCTGATGTTGAGCGCGCTTAGACACTTGTACCTTTACGACGCTGAGATGAGGTTGAACGTTTGGAGGCGACGACCCGGAAAGGACACTGACGGCCTGAAGGTTACAGTACTAGGGACTGGAAGTATTGGGCAAGCTATAGCCAGAAGGCTCAAATCCATGAATGCGGTGGTTACCGGTGTGTCCCGTAGCGGCGCAGCTGTGCCACCTTTTGATCATGTGCTTACCGTAGACAGTTGGATCGCTGATCCCCAAGGAGACGTAGTCATAATCGCCCTACCCCTGAACAAAGGTACAAAGAACCTCATAAACGCCGCAGTCCTCAATAAAATGCCGAATGGGACTTTAATCGTAAACATAGCTCGCGCAGCTATCGTAGAGCCGGAAAGCCTCTACAGATGGCTAACAGACAATCCGAACTCAGTCTACGCATCAGATGTATGGTGGAATGAGGTGCTCGGTACGAAACCTACGGTGGTAGAGCAGCCTGTTCCCATTGAGTCGCTCAAGAACGTAGTGATGGCTCCTCACGTAGCAGGATTCACCCAAACTACTCAAATAAAGGTCTTACGAGTCGCTTGCGAAAACGTAGGTAGGTTCTTGGCAGGGCAACCCCCATTGTACCTCGTGAACCACGAAGACTACGAAGGTCTTGAAGAATGAAGATTGACACAGTGTTCTTGAACATGCTTGCCAAAGACCTTGCCGACAAGTACGAAGGCAAAGCGGTCAGGCAAGTATCGTTGAGCGGGCCATTCATTGAGTTGGAAACTGCGGGTGGCCCGCTCCTAATCTCACTTGTGCAGGCGCAGCCGCTCATTGGTGAGGGCACCCTGCCGCAAGCGCACAAATCTAACAAACTCACGCAAATGCTTAATGGCCTCCTCATAAGTGATATACACACTGTGAATAATGACCGCATAGTCAGGATAAGTTTTAGAGACAGACTCATGATAGTGTCGAGGGATATCCTAGTGGAACTCATACCAAACTTCGCCGTGCTCGTGGTCGTAGAAAACGGACGCATTCTTTACGCGTCCAGAGACCGAGGAGCACTCGGACGCTCATTCATCCCAAACACACTGTACCAGGAACCCAACAGCGGCGGGATAAGTCAACCCTATCATCCGGCTCGTAGACAAATAATCAACTCCGTCAAGGAGACAGCCCGAGGGCTAATTGAGAAACACCTTAACAAAACTGATCTTAGGTACGTCGTGGTAGCTAGAGACCTACCATGGCCCACGAAACACTCGCATCGAACCGCGTTGGACGTTTCCAACTCCTTGATAGCCCATCAGTTGGAGGCGTACTTCTCCCATATGGCCGTTGAGTCTCAGAAGACAGTTGCTGAGCATGCAGATAGACTTAACGAGCAGAACCTTTTAGAGCAGGCTGCCTTCCTAAAGAAGTGCGGGCAGGCATTACTGTCGGCCCCAAGTAGCGCCTTCTCAAAGGAGTTTGACTTCGTTGATTGGGACACAGGCAACTTAGTAAAGCTAGACCTGTCCCAGTATGGAAGCTTTCTTGAAGCAGCGCAGCACTACTTTGAGAAGGCTCGGAGACTCGAGAAGAAAGCAAGCCATCCAGCTCAACCTCACACACCTTCAAAAACTAAGCTTCAAGATAGGCCATTCAAGAGAATTGAAATTGGAGGCACGCCTGTGTATATAGGATTGTCCGCTAGGGGAAACGAGTACGTGACCTTTACTTCGTCGCCTAGACATTGGTGGTTTCACGTGAAATCGGGCTCAGGGGCCCATGTGGTCGTGCGGTCCGAAAACCTAACTGAAGACCTGAAAAGCGCAGCAGCCAGCATAGCTGCGTTTCACAGCTCCAAGGCTGACAATGCAAAAGTGGAAGTTGTATTCACCAAGGTTAGTAATGTAGAACGCCATCCAAGTAACAAGAAAGGCTTGGTAATCTACCGCGACTTTGAAACTATGGTGGTAAGGCCTGCTAACGAAGACGAGCTGTTAGGGATTGTTTAGAAGTTTCAACGTAGCCTTCAGAAGAGCTGTATCGTCAGTGGCAGTAACAGCCAAATCCGGTTCTAAGCCAACCCTGTTAATAGCCACTTGATTGGGAGTCAAGTACTCAGCCACAGTAACCTTGAGCGCACCTTCACTTAGCCGTTGAATGGTCTGGATCTCGCCTTTGCCGAAGGTCTTCTCACCCAATAGTTTTGCCCCTAACAAGTCCCTTAGTGCGCCAGCGACTATTTCCGATGCAGAAGCAGAACCACCGTCGACCCACAGTACTACCCTACCATCAAAAAGCTTTGTGCCTAACGGTGCTTTGAGCGGTGTAGTTGATGTCTTGTTTCTTTCATACACGACAACTTTGCCTGGGGCAAAGAAACCTACAATCTTACGTGCCTCGTCCAGCATGCCTCCAGGATTGTCCCTCAGATCTATCACCAGCGCCTGTGCCCCTTGAGATCTCAAACTCAGTAGGCTTTGCCTGAATTCATTAGAAGCTCGCTGATCGAAGAATTGTATAAGCTGAATGTATCCTACCGTCGGCGTAAGCATTTTGCTCTCCATCACCGAAGGTATGGTAATCTCCTCTCGTACTACTTCCACTGTGAGCTTGGTTTCGCCTCTCACTATATCGAGCCGTACCGTTGTACCAGGTTCCCCGCGAATGAGAGATGAAACAGCGTCTAAGGACTTATTAGACGTGGCCTGGCCATCCACGGCTTCTATGATGTCCCCCTTGAGTAATCCCTTTCTATAAGCAGGCGTGCCAGGAAAAACAGTTTGGATTACCACCTGATCTCCTACCTTCTCTATGACTACTCCTATACCAGCGTAGTTCCCTTGAAGACTGGATTCTAAAGTGGCAAGCTCGTCAGGCGTAAGATACTCAGTCCAAGGGTCGTTTAGGGTCTGCGTCAAACCCTTGGCAGCACCATAAAGAAGCTCTTTATCCGCTGGTATATCAGCGTAGTAATCTTGTTTGAGCACTGCTTTGACTTCATCAAGTAGCGTATAATCACCGGCCTCAAGCACCACAGGCCTGCCGTCAGTCAAAAATGCCAGCACATAACCGCCTACCAAGCCAACTAACAAAGTCACCACAATAGCTGCAACAAACTTACGGCTCATCTTCCACCTCAGAATCGGACATATTTTGCAGGATCCACGGGTTTGCCCTCGATTCTTATTTCAAAATGGAGGTGAGGCCCCGTTGCCCAGCCTGTGGATCCTTCGTACCCAACAATTTGCCCAGGACTAACCTTGGTACCAGTACTTACCGCGATGCGAGACATGTGTGCATACACTGTTCCGTACCCGTCTTGGTGGTCTACTATGGCTACTAAGCCGTAACCAGTCTTCCACCCAGCATAGATGACTACTCCACCCTTGCTGGCACGAATGGGGGTACCGTACTGATTAGCTACGTCTATGCCTGTGTGAAAGTCCCTTCCCCTTCCTGTGAGCGGATTAATCCGCCACCCAAAGGGGCTAGTCACTATGCCAGTCATTGGCTTCGCGAAACCGCCGCCAGACGCATTCGAGGCAAGCTTAGTTGCTGCCAACATTCTCTCTATTTCTGCACTTACCTTCCTCTGCTCCTCTTCGATCTGTGCAATCTGCTTCGCATACTTGGCTTGATCTGCTTTTAACTGGGCGTACAGTTTCTCCCTCTGTGCGTACTTAGACTGCAGCTCGTCGAGTTGAGCTTGAAGTTCCTTTATCGTGTCTGCGACTTGAGCGTGTGCACTCTGCAGTTCCTTTTTCTTGGCCTCTAGTTCCTGCACATTCTGTTGGTAAGATGTCATCTTCTCGTTGTGCTCCTTAAGCACTTTGCCCAATGCGTACGTCGCCACTTCAGGGTTAACGGATGAGCTTACGACAAGAACCAAGGCAGACGGTGCCACTTTCTGCCACTTATAGAGCTTATATACAGTCTCATCTATAGCACTTTTCTCGCTTTCTATCTTGATTCCCAGCTCTGATATCTGGTTGTTCAATTGATCAATATGATTCTCAAGCAGGTCTCTCCTCTGCACAAGGGATGAGGCTTGTTGTTCCAATTTGTCTATTTGGCGTTGCAAGGAATTAAGTTCTTGGAAAACGTCCCTGCTCTGGCTCTTGATCTCCGATAACTTCTCCTGAGTCTTTAGCTTCTTTTCTTGTAGTTCCTTGCTGCGTTTCTGCAAGTCCGTGTATGTTAAGCCGGCAGCACTGCTACTAAACGACAATGACAGCGCAAGAAGCATGAACACGGCAATAACATACCTACATCTCAAACTCACTACTAGTCACCGCCTTGACTGAGCGTCTCAACGCCAGGAAGGTTCCCGAAAGGACGAACACAATGGCAAGCAGAGCACCTAGAATCACCCTAAACTGCCAGCCACTCAGCTCAACCGTGAAGCCAAAAAGCAGTCCGTTTATGGTGTTCACTACGTTTATTACAACAGGACCTGCATAGAAGCCCAACGCAAGCCCAGCTATTGCCCCCAGGGCTGCGAAAGCTGATATATAAAGGAAAAACGGCATGAAAAGGAAACTTTCCGTAGCTCCCAACAACGCGTAAAGCGCCAGCGACTCACGCTGTTTGAGGACTTCTGACTCCACCAGCAGCATAGCAAGTATCGCCAGCACTGCAGCAAGTATGCTCAATGCTATCCAAACTACCCGTCGCGCGCCACCTAAGAACACGGAGAGGCTTTGGGCCTGATCGTAGGGAGCCAACACATCCGTCACGTACGTAGCAGTCCTCATCTGATTCAGGAACGTCTTCATAGCGTCCAAGGACGTAAAACGCACTTCGAAAGAAGGCGGTATAGGGCTTCTGTCCACATGCTCGAAAAGCCATGCATATTGAGGCATAGAACTCCTCAACGCAGAGAGAGCGTCCTCAGGGCTAACATATCTAACTTCAGCCACCCCAGATCGCTGCGCAAACTGCACTTTGAGCTCCTTTATTTCTTCGTCACTCAAGTCCTTTTGGACAAAGATGACAGTCTGCAGTTGTCCCAGAGCAGCTTCACTAATCCTTTGAAACCAAGCAGTGACGCTCGACATTAAACCCACTATCAATACAGCAATAACTATAAGGGCTGCCAGTATGACGCCTTGTGCTACATTGCGGCGAATCAGCCGCCATGCCCATACGATCTCTCTAATTGCTCTATTTAATGACTGTTGGAATCTTGGACGCATCGAAAACTACTCTCCCTTTGTCCAGCCTTATAACGCGAGCACCCATCTCAGCGACCAACTCTACGTTGTGTGTCGCCAAGAGCACTGTGATACCTAAGTCCGACGCCAATTTCTGCATGAGACGCACTACATCTCTGGCCGTGTTCATATCAAGGTTTGCCGTAGGTTCATCAGCAATAAGCAGTTCTGGCTTGTGGATGATCGCACGGGCAAACGCCACAAGCTGCTTTTGGCCTCCTGAAAGCTCGGACGGCACGTAGTTCTTCTTGTCCAATAGGCCAAGCCTGTACAACAAATTCTCAGCAGCTTCTTTCGCAGCTCCTATAGGGTAGTCCCTGACTTCGAGGCTCATGACCACGTTTTCATAAACAGTCTTGTCGTTAAGCAAATAAGAACCTTGGAAAATCACACCCAATTTGCGCCTCAGACCTAGGAGGTCATCAACGCCCTCAGGAGTCAGCTGGTGCCCAAGCACCCTAGCCCAACCATAGGTAGGTCGCCTCAGTCCCATCAGGATGTGTAGCAAAGTAGTTTTCCCAGCACCTGTGGGCCCTACCAAGTACACAAATTCACCGCGTTTCACACGAAGGACCACCGAATCCAAAGCAGGTTGGTAGCCCTTACCGTATATCTTAGTAAGTTCAGAAGTTTCGATCACCGGTGTGTCGCCCTCAAGCATCGTCCTCGCCATCTGTACTTTTCTCTCCCTTCAAGTACTTTACCATGAAGTCCGTAATGTCCCCGTCCATCACGGCATCGACGTCGCCGCGGCTGTACCCGGTCCTGTGGTCTTTAACCAAATTGTAAGGGTGAAATACATAAGACCTAATCTGGTTTCCCCAAGATGCGGACCTGACATTCCCTCTTATCTCCTCAATGGAGCGCTTACGTTCTTCTTCGTAGTATTGGTGCAGCCTTGCCTTAAGGATCTTCATTGCCCTGTCCCTGTTCTGTACCTGCGAACGTTCCTCAGTTACCGTGACCGTAATGCCCGTTGGTTTGTGTGTTATGCGAACACCTGACTCAGTCTTGTTCTGATGCTGTCCGCCAGCACCGCCACTACGAAAAGTTTCCATCTCCAAATCTTCAGGGTTTATCTCGATCCGCACATCTTCTATATCAGGAACCACATCCACCAAAGCAAAAGACGTATGCCGGCGATGGTCCGCATCAAAAGGAGACAGCCTTACCAAACGGTGCACGCCTTTTTCAGCACGCAAGTAGCCATAAGCATAAAGCCCCTTTACCACGATAGTGCAAGACTTCACGCCAGCTTCTTCTCCCCTGGACACATCGACTACTTCGACGGAATAGCCCTGTCTTTCCGCCCAACGTAAGTACATACGCATGAGCATCTGGGTCCAATCCATGGCGTCCACGCCGCCTGCACCAGCGTGTAAGGTCAAGATGGCATCATTCTTGTCGTAAGGCTCATTAAACAGCGTAAGAAGTCTGAATTGTTCTATTCTTTGTTCAAGATCGGCGGCTAATTGTGTCGCGTGGCTAAACATTTCTTCGTCGTGTGCTTCATGAAGAAGTTCAATGGCTGCTTCCAAATCGCTCAAGGCCCCTTCGATACCCTCCACTTTGGCAATCTCGTCTTCGAGCTGCTGAACTAATCGGGCTAAGGTAACAGCCCTTTCCTGATCAGACCATATGCTTGGGTCCTCATACTGCGACCGCGCTTCACTTAGCTGCTTCTTGAGGGCGTCTACTCTTACCTTTGACCTGAGCTCATCGAAAGTTGCCCGCAACTCTTGAGCCCTTTGCGTCAACTCGAGCAGTGTCAATGTTTCTTCTCCCTCCGCGTAGTAGTCTGCTGGGCTATTCTCAGATTGAGGAAGTACATGAAGAAATCTCGCCTTACGTTGCTCAGCATCTCTGCAAACATGCGGGCAGCCTCATACTGATATTCAACCAAAGGATCTTTCTGACCTAGTGCCCGCCATCCAATGCCCTGTTGTAGGTATTCCATGTTCTGAAGATGGTTAATGAAGTTCCAATCCAGCACCCGCAAGAGCACTTTCTTGTCTAGCTGCGCATCCACTTGGGCCAACTCCTGTTTCTTCTTTCTGTAAGCCTCGACGATCAGTGCGTATATCTCCTCTCTTATCTCCTCTGGGGCCATATGTCTGAGGTCGGCAACTGCAAGCCCAAGAGCTAATACCCTTTCCCTAGCTGCTTCGGGGTCTTCGCTCAAGTCCTCAGCCAAGTGGTGGGCCAACCGCTCAATCACGGGTGACACATCTTCCATTTCCAAAATCTGCCTGCGTTCCTTATACACATAGTCCCTCTGCTGGCCGAGGACGCTGTCAAATTGCAGCAACCTCTTACGGATCTCGTAGTTGATGTTCTCCACCCGTTTTTGTGCGTTTTCAATGGCTTTCGTAAGCATAGCATGTTCTATGCGCTCGTCTTCCTCCACATGCAACCTATCGAAGATGGTTTTAAGCGTATCACCGCCGTAGAGTCTCATCAGCTCGTCTTCCAACGACAAGTAGAACTGAGAACTTCCCGGGTCGCCTTGCCGCCCGCTCCTGCCCCTCAACTGGTCATCGATACGCCTTGCTTCGTGTCTTTCAGTTCCAATAACGTGTAACCCACCCAATTGAGCGACTCCGTCACCAAGCACGATATCCACGCCTCGGCCTGCCATATTAGTTGCCACCGTGACAGCGCCCCGTTGTCCTGCCCTTGCAATGATTTCGGCTTCTTTCTCGTGATATTTGGCGTTGAGTACCTGATGGGGTATGCCCTCCTTCTGCAGCATCTTTGACAGTTTCTCAGACTTCTCCACCGACCTAGTGCCCACTAGCACAGGCTGGCCTCGCTGATACCGCTCTTTGATCTCGCGCACTATGGCTCTAAACTTACCATCCTCAGTTTTGTAGATTACGTCTGGCAAATCCACCCTTATGACTGGTTTGTTCGTAGGTATGACTACCACATCGAGGTCGTAAATGCCCTTGAACTCGTTGGCTGCAGTTGCAGCTGTTCCAGTCATACCAGCGATCTTGTTATATAACTTGAAGAAGTTCTGATAAGATATGACAGCCAAGACCTGTGACTCACCCTGAACTCTAACGCCCTCTTTGGCCTCAATGGCTTGATGCAAGCCGTCGCTGTACCTTCTGCCAAACATAAGCCTACCAGTGAATTCGTCAATGATGATTACCTGACCATCCTTGACTATGTAGTCCACTTCGGCTCTGTACAGGTATTCTGCTCTTAAAGCTTGAAGCACTTTCCTCAGTAGGTCTGCATGCTCAGGCGCGTACAAGTTGTCTATCTTCAGGAAGCGCTCAACCTTTTTCGCTCCAGACTCCTTGAGAACAACAGTACGCTCTTTCTCTTCGGCTTCGAAATCCACGCCCTGCACCATTCTTCTAGCGAGCTTGGCCAGCTCATAGTAAATGCGTGTCTCTTCTTCGCCGGGGCCGCTGATAATGAGAGGTGTCCTTGCCTCATCTATGAGCACGGAGTCCGCCTCGTCGATGATGGCATAGTCCAACCCTTGTTGCACCATATCATTCAGATCTAGTACCATGTTGTCCCTTAGGTAGTCAAACCCAAACTCATAGTTAGTGCCATACACCACGTCAGCGCCGTAAGCCGTCTTCTTTTCAGCGGTAGACTGATTGCTGTAAATATATGACACAGTCAGGCCAAGCCCTTCATACACAGGCCCCATCCAATTAGCGTCTCGCTTCGCCAAGTACTCATTAACGGTGACCACATGTACTTTGCGACCTAGGACTGCCATCGCGTAAGCAGGGAGGGTTGCTACCAGTGTCTTTCCCTCGCCTGTCTTCATTTCGGCTACTTTACCCTCGAAAAGGACCTTACCTCCGATGATTTGGACATCAAAGTGTCTCATGCCGATACGACGGCGGGCAACTTCACGCACTACAGCAAACATCTCGGGCAGCAAGCGATCAACAGGTTCACCTTTGTTATAGCGATCCCTAAACTCTTCCTTCTTGAGTAAGAGCTGCTCGTCGCTTAATGCCTGAGTATCTGTTTCTAGGCTGTTGACCCTCTTGACAAAGTCCCAACACTTTGCCAAGGCCCTATCTTGTGTGATCTTGGAGAGCCAACTAAACATTACTCCGTTACGACCTCGATGACCCCGTAATCACCCTTCTTCCTCCTGTAAAGTACCTTGGTCATTCCTGTCTCCGCGTCTAGGAAGACAAAGAACATGTGACCAAGTGACTCCATTTGGAGGACAGCCTCTTCTTCTGTCATTGGGGTGATTACGAACCTCTTTCTCCTGCTTATCTCTGCGGGTTTCTCAGCGGCTTCGCCCGCAAACTCTACCACTTCACCTTTTTCCTTGGGCGACCTTCTTTCGGTATAGAACCTCTCCTTAAACCTCTTTATATTTGCCTCTAGTTTGTCAGCTACCTTGTCGATTGCACCGTATAGATCTGGGTCTTCTTCTTCCGCCCTTATTAGTTTCCCGTTAGCGTCTAAGGTTATCTCCACTTTGTAGACAGGCTCATGGGAAAGTCTGTCCTTTTCTATAACGGCCTTTATGCCGAGTATCCTATCGAAATAGCGGCTCACTCTACCAATTTTCTCGTCCAAATACTGCTTGATAGCTGGGGTGAGCGTCATGTTCTTACCGGTCATGTTGATCCTTACTTCCTCCATAAGATCGCCTCCTCACACCTATTTATACCCAGTTAGGTACCCTAAAACCCTCACCTACAACCCTGACGCCTTCGAATACCAAGTAGAAGCTCTGAGGGTCTGATGAGTGTATTATCCTTTCCAACTCCGCTGCCTCTGATTGAGAAACAGCCACCACCAGCGCCCTTCGTTCTTTGTTCGAAAAGGCACCCCAAGACTGCACCAATGTGGCGCCTCGTCCCAGTTCCTTGTCAACGACCTCCAATATGCGCTCATAGTTGTCGCTAATGATAATAAACACACGCTCTCGTATGAGGCCCTTTTCCACGATGTCAATGGCCCAACTGCTGACGAACACACTGACTATCGCCAAAAGCGCTACGTCCACACTCTTGAAGACAAGTCCCAATATGGTTACCACAGCGGCATCGGCCATGAAGATACCCTGTCCTACTGAGAGTCCAAAGAACTTGTTGAGTATGAAACCAACGATATCAGTGCCTCCCGTTGTGGCTCTACCCTTGAAGACCAAACCCAGACCTATACCAACTATGGCACCACCGTAAATAGCGCTAAGCATTAGGTCCTGCGTGAAAGGCCCACTGTAAAACCGACCGATACCATCAACAAAAGCGCTAAGAAGCACAGTGCCCATTAGGGTTCCCACGCCAATGTGGGACCCCAAGAGCATGAACGCCAACGCAAATAGTACTAGGTTCAGAGCGAGCATCCAAATACCTATGCTCACTGCGGGTATGAAGTGGTTAAGCACTAAAGAAAGTCCACCTACACCGCCTGGCGCCAGGTTGTGTGGGAAGAGAAAGCAAACAAGACCCACAGCAGTTATTAGCGAGCCTAATACAATGAGCAAGACGTCTCGCCATCGAGGCACCGAGCGCCTAAAAGAATCAATCATTGATTTTGACCACCGTTCTTGTACACGTTCTTGAGTTCTATGTAGTCAAGAGCGTTTCTCATGATGCCTGATATTTCATCTTGGGTCAATTCGCGAACAATTTTGAATGGGTTTCCCACCACAAGGACGCCGGAAGGAATCTTCTTACGAGGAGGTATCAGAGTTCCTGCAGCCACAAGAACATTGTCACCTATCTCTGCTCCATCCAACACTACCGCGCCCATGCCTATGATGCAGTTGTTTCCAACTGTGCATCCGTGCAAAATGGCTCCGTGGCCGACGGTCACATAGTTGCCAACCAACACTGGTAATGTATCTGTTACGTGTAGAACGGCACCGTCTTGCACGTTGGAACCCTCTCCAATCTCTATGTAATTGATATCCCCTCTCAACGATGCAAAAGGCAGGATAAATACGTCCTTACCAAGAGTTACGCGCCCGCTCACATAAGCTAAGGGGTGAACGAAAGCAGTCTCATCTACGGAAGGGAAGGTATCATTGAATCTTTCGAGCATAGGCATCCCTCCTAAACAAAGTGGTGGAGACGACGGGACTCGAACCCGTGACCTCTGCCATGCCAAGGCAGCGCGCTCCCACTGCGCCACGTCCCCACTACTTGACACATATTAACATAGGAGTGCGGTTGTGTCAAGGCAGATACATCATAGGCGTTGTAGTTATACATTCCTTGGGGGTTCGTGTTATAATTTGCAAAGCCTTCTTATCAAGAGTGGTGGAGGGAAAGGCCCTAAGAAGCCCGGCAACCGGCAAGGGAGAAAACCGAGCACGGTGCCAACTCCTCCTGCCAACTGGCAGGAAGATAAGAAGGTGTCAGAGAGCCCTCCATCCGAGGGCATTTTTTTTGCAGTAGATCGCGAAACGGAGGTGCAGAATTGATGGAAGAAAGAACGTACAGGTTTACATCCGAATCTGTGACCGAAGGTCATCCAGACAAGATCGCTGACCAGATATCTGACGCCATATTGGACGCCCACTTGGAGACGGACCCCACAGCCAGGGTTGCGGTGGAGACTGCTGTCAAGACCAATTTGGTGGTCATGGTTGGCGAAGTCACAGCTAAGCACTACGTAGATTACGTGGCAGTGGCCAGAAGAGTGCTAGAAGACATAGGGTACACTGACCCCGAGCTCAACTTCAGCACTCAATCCAACATGTACGTAGTGAACATTCAGAGGCAGTCTGAAGACATCGCCATGGGTGTTGATCTTGCCCTCGAGAGCAAGAAAGGAGAATTGAGCGAAGAACTGGGTGCTGGCGACCAGGGCATGATGTTCGGCTACGCCGTCAGGGAAACAGACAATTTGATGCCTCTCCCCATCGAGCTCTCTCATAGGCTCACCAAGAGGCTTGCTGAGGTGAGGAAGAAAGAGGGAGCCGACTTTCTTAGGCCTGACGGCAAGGCGCAAGTAACCCTACTCTACGAAGGCAGGATACCTAAGTGCGTTGAGCACGTGGTAGTTTCCACTCAACACGACCCGGATGTACACGAAAAGACTCTGCGGGACTTCATAGTCGAAGAAGTCATCAAGAAAACCATACCGGAGGACCTCTTGAGAAATAATACGAAGTACCATATTAACCCCACCGGGCGGTTCGTTATAGGTGGGCCTGCTGGTGACTCTGGTGTGACGGGAAGGAAGATCATCGTCGACACATATGGCTCCAGAGCACCACATGGTGGTGGCGCCTTTAGTGGAAAGGACCCAACAAAAGTCGATAGATCTGCTGCCTATGCAGCTCGATATCTAGCGAAGAACGTGGTCGCTGCTGGCTTGGCAGAAGAGGTGCTCATTCAACTAGCCTACGTTATAGGTGAAGCTAGGCCCGTTTCCATTTACGTGGAAACTTTTGGTACAGGCAAGGTAAAGGAGCAGCAGCTGGAACAGTATTTGCTTAACCAGGATTACATAGAACTGACCCCACGAGGCATAATCCGCAAATTTGAGCTTCAGACCCCAAAGGGTTGGTCGTACAGGGACACAGCTGTCTATGGACATTTTGGCAAACCTTATTACCCATGGGAACAGCTGGACATGGTCAACCATATGAGGGAGTACTTTGGCATATAACTGAATGGCTTCTTGGATAGTAGCCATAAACAACACTTTGCTTGGGGACGCATCCTTGGTAAGAGCACAAGGCTCTGCGTCCCCTGGCGACTTTGTTGAGGTTCGCGTTTTAAACCGGAAACTAAAGGGTTATGTGCTAGAGGAGGCGTCAGAACGCGCAGAATTCACCCTGGCGGTGCTCGAACCTCAAAGAGCACCTTTGTGGGCTGTACTCAGAGTGCTGAGCCTACTCAAGGAATACCCGTTGAATGCTTTTGAGCTAATAGATTTGGCCAGGAATTGGTCGCCTGAACCACGAGAGATAGCTTTCTTGGAAGCCAGGAATTACATCCCGCAGGGGCCAAGGGAAAAGGAACTCCTTAAGCTACTTCGCACCAAACCGCTGGAAATCACACCGGCAATTAAGAAGAGGTATGGTGACCAGATTGAAGAGCTCTCCAAGCTCGATGTAATAAGAACAGTGTGCTTGGAGCCCAACTCATATGGGATGATGTTTGCCAAACTTGAAGCACCAAATCTTCTAATTCCTGAATCCATATACAGGAAGTATGCAGGGAGATGGCTGCCAGTTGCTTTCTGGAAAAGGACATTGGGGCCTTTGTTATACGACCAGATCTTAGAATCAGGAGCAATCAAGGAAGAATTGCGATTGGTGAGGACTCGAAAAGCAGTAATAAGGCCTGGATTAGCGAAGTCGGATTCTTTGCCGGCACGTTTGGAAGAGCTAGACCAGTATTTGAGATTCCTCATGGAGAAACAGAGCAAAACCCTCGTCGTCTTTCCCAGTGTGCAGATGGCACGCCAGTATGCAACCATGCTCTTGAAGAAGGGTCTTGCCCCCATTGTTGACTCCGGCGGCTACACACGAATGTTACAGCAAGCTTTTGTGTCAAGAGGAGCATACCTAATAGTTGGTACCCCCCGTTCGCTTCTCAGGCCGTGGATACACTTGGAGAACCTACTGTTCATATACAAACATCCTCGCGAACTTTCTATAAGAACTGCGTCGCAGAGGATTCCTGCTCATTGGATGCTCCCTCCTGTATCGAGAGTCGAGTACCTTATGGAGAACCCCCACATACCGGTCTTGATAAAGAACGTAGCTGGAATGACCGACGTCGCCGTTTTGGCGTACCTGAAACAGAAACACAGACATGACATCCGCCAACTGTATTTCGTAAACAGACTAGGCTTTTCTACTTCTATTCAATGTAAGGACTGCGGATGGGTTATGTCGTGCTCAGTCTGCGGCACACCAATGCGTTACCACAGAAAACAAAGAAAGATGATTTGCCATCGATGTGGGCATACAGAACCTGTGCCTAGCCGCTGCGTTAGATGTGGTAGCCTCAACGTGTCACCTGTGGGCATAGGCGCAGAACGACTAGAACTGCAACTGAGTCAGAAGATACTCAGATCAGCAAGAGACCTTAACAAGTCAACTATTATCTCTACGGCAAAACTCTTCAGATACTTGCCTCTTTCAGGTTTCGATGAAGTGCTTTATGTGTCCGCTGATGCTGATTTGGCATCACCTGTGCTAATACCTGAACTCAGGTTTAAGGAACACTTGCATTTTCTGTGCCTCTGGGCTAAACCCGAAAGTGGTTATGTGGAAGTCATCACTAGAGACCCCGTGAAGGTAGAAAACGCCATGAAAGCTTCACACGAACAACTGACCAGCGACATTGGGGAAGGTACGTATACCTTGGAAGTCCACTCGCACGAGCTGTTACCCAACTTGGAAGGGACGCAGGTTTTCGGCCCTGTACCCGTCTTCAAGAAGAAGGCGTATCGGTACGTGCTGCTAACGCAGAAAAAGCCCTCAGAACTCATAAAAGGTCCTCTATTGCGGCACATTTGTTTCGTTAGTTTCGACCCTCAGTGAACGGATCAGGATCCATCCAGACTTTAACCAGATGCAGCCCGCAAGCTGGTGCCAAGTAGGTCGCTCGGGCTTCGCCACGCAGGACCTTCTGCACCTGATCGGCGTCCTTTAAACCCCAACCAATTTCCAAGAGTGTGCCCACCATTAAGCGGACCTGCCCGTACAGGAATCCATCACCCAGGAATGTAAACAGCGCACGGTCGCCACTCAAAGATAACCTGACATCGTAAATGGTGCGCCGCGTGGTCCTTACAGATGACCCACTCTTACTGAAACCGGAGAAGTCGTGAGCACCAACGAGCAGTGCGGCTGCATCACGCATTTGCTCGACCAGGTGTGGTGGTCGGTGAAAGTATGCGGTCAAGTCATAGCACAACGGAGAAGGTTTGGCGAAAGACGCGTAATAGGCATACAGTTTGGCATAAGCGCTCTTCTGGGGATGGAAATCTGGGGCTGACTGCACAATCTCAAGGACTCTCACGTCTGGTGGTAAACTCGCGTTCAATACATGAGTCCACCGCTCTGGGGACAAGTCTCCACGCCCCCAGAAAGCTATGGGCATAGCCCAAGCGTGAACTCCTGCATCGGTGCGGCCCGACGACAGGACAACAGTCCTCCTTGCATTCACTTTGGAAATAGCCTCTTCAAGTACGTTTTGTACAGCAATGCCATTGGCCTGTCTCTGAAAACCTGCATAATTAGTGCCCCTGAATTGTACCAGGGCTGCGAGTTTTACAAACTGAACGTCCATACCTCTCTTAGTGCGACACTTACTACTACTACGAGCAATGTCATGAAGGCGAACCCTATGTCCCGCACTCCAAAGCGGGTAACCTTGTATTTAGATCTCCTGACGCCAGGAACATAACCCCTGACCTCCATCGCCAAGGCTAAGTCCTCAGCTTTCATAAAAGCACTTACAAAAAGTGGAACCACAATAGGAATCAACTTCTCGATTCTCTGCATTACACCACCTGAGAGCGTTAAACCTCTGGCTTTTTGGGCCTTAACTATGCGGTCAGCCTCATCGGCTAAAACAGGTATGAACCTCAAGGCTATGGTCATGATGAGGGAGAACTCCTCGACGGGAACTCTTACCCGCTGCAGCGGTCGGAGCAAGTTGTTTAAACCGTCAGCCAAGTCGACGGGTGACGTGGTGACCGTAAGGACGGTGGAGGCAAATATAACAAAGAACAACCTCAGGCCAAAAAAAGCGCCCTGTACTACGCCCTCTAACTTAAAGGCCAACCAACCTATTTGCCATAAGACATGACTCCCCGTTAATAGGGCGTTAAACACAAAGGTTATGAGTACGAGCCACAGTACAGCACGAGCGCTCTTAGCGTAAAACCTCAAGGGCACCTGTGAGAGAAGAAGTAGGATGATCAAGACAAAATAGAGGAAACTCTGTACGGCAAAGGATTTGGAGAGAAACGCGGATACAATAAGCCCCAAAGTCATCAGGATCTTCGTCTCTGCTCTCGTTCTGTGCAGTGCGCTAGAAGCCGGCACAAATTGCCCGATCAGTACAGTATCTCTTAGGGCCATAGAGCGTACTCCTCCAGCGCTTCAAGGAGTTTGTCTAGGTCGAGCACCCAAGGAAAAGTCCCCTTCTTTTGGAGCTCATAAACTACCTCGGCCGCCAACGGGGGTTCGAGCCCTATCCTCTTCATCGTGCTCGCATGGCTGAAAACTTTGACGGGATCGTCATAGAATAACACATGGCCGGCAGAAAGAACTATCACTTTGTCACTCCTGGCCGCTTCTTCAAGCCAATGAGTTATGAACACCACAGTCTTACCTCTGGCCCTGTACCTCCAAAGCCAGTTCCAAAACTCGACCTTCGACTCACCATCAAGTCCTGCTGAGGGCTCGTCCAAAACTAGTACATCGGGATCAAAGACTATCACTGAAGCCAGCGCCACCTTTCGCTTTTCCCCACCGGAAAGAGAGAACGGTGACCTGTCCTTGAACTGCATGAAAGGAAGACCCACAGTTTCTAGAGCCGCTCTTACACGTCCCTCTACATTGTCGAGCCCAAAATTGCGCACCGCGTAGGCTACCTCATCGAAGACGGTCTCGGCGAAAAACTGGTGTTCGGGGAACTGAAACACGAACCCAATGCGTCTCCTGAGCTCGAGTGGCAGCTCCCTAGGATAGGTCCATTCGCTGTCCCACAGCCGTACTTTGCCTCCAGTAGGCGGTAGCAGAGCCGCCATTACCTGAGCCAAAGTCGTCTTTCCAGAACCAGTGTGGCCCACCATGGCCACAACTTCGCCCTCGCTTATGCTCAAGCTGACTGGCTTGAGAGCATCTACCTGCCAAGGTGTCCTGTAGTCGTAACTTACGAAGACGTCTTCAAGCTCAATGACTTTATTCTTTCCAGTACCCTTTGTCTCGTTATCGGCCATTCTACGGCAACTCCCTTGTTCTCGAGGAACTGGGCAAGCCTTGCCTCATCGGGTACCAACACGCGGGCTGCCTTTAAACTGCTTGAACTGCTCAAGAACTCCGCGGGGCTACCTTGGAATACCACTCGCCCGTTCATCATGGCGTACAGTTTGTGGGCCCCAAAGACTTCCCTGAGGTCATGGGTGACCCAAAGGACTCCTATTCCTTCTCGCACCAATGTTAAGGCCGTGTCCAGGACTTCCCTCTTCCCAGCGGGGTCCAGCAACGCAGTAGCTTCATCGAAAAGAATGTATTTCGGATGCAGACCTAGAATGCCCGCTATAGCCAAACGCTGCTTTTGTCCGCCGCTCAAAGCATGCACTGGCCTATGCCTTAGATCCCACAATCCCACTAGTTTAAGGCTTCTCTCTACCCGCCTCGCTATCTCAGCAGTTGGCAACCCGAGATTCTCAGGACCGAAGGCTACATCCTCATCTACTACAGAAGCCACGATCTGCGTCTCTGGATTCTGGAACACCACGCCGATCCGGAGCGCAAAGTCGCGAGGCGCACCTAACGAAGAGGTCCCATCCACCACGATTTGACCAGCAGATGGGACCACTATACCCTTTATCAGTCTTATTAGCGTTGTCTTACCAGCACCATTGCCACCAACTAGAGCTGTGAACTGCCCCTCAGGTACATCGATACTGACGCCATCTACTATCGCTCGGTCCTGAATGACTAACGAAACATCCCGGACCTCAATCATTTGCTCCAGCGTACCACTGCCGTCGGTGCACCGTCACCACGACGAAAACCGCTCTTAAGCAGCGTTACATACCCGCCCTTCACGCCTTCGAACCGCGGGCTAATCTCGTCAGTCATCTTCTTGACGAGCTCACGGTCGCCTAAATGACGTTCAAGCAGCCTTATGTGGTGCAAGTCTCCAGCCTTGGCATAACTCACAAGGCGTTCAGCGAAACGCTTTAGCTCTTTTGCTTTGGGAAGGGTCGTCTCCAACTGTCCGTGTTCCACCAACTGCCTTGCAAGGGTTCTTAATAGAGCTATTCTAGCTTGCGTTTTTCTACCCAATTTGCGCCTGTCTATCCTATGCTTCATCTTCAGCGCCTCCTTCCAGGTAAGCAGTCAACTTCTGCCTGATCTCTTCAAGCCTCGTTGCACCTATTCCAGGTATGTTCTCGCCTCTCTCCATGACTGACAGCAACTCGCCCACAGTGGTTATACCCGCTTTTTCAAGATGGGTCATAACAGCGCGAGACAACTTCAAAACATCGAGGGCCTCAGCAAGCTTGGCTTCGCTAAAAGGCTTCTTAGCCACGACTTCGGCCTCCTTGGCCTCAGTCGTAGCCCCGCTAACACTTGCAAATTCCTTGGCCAATATGTCAGCGGCTTGCCGTATGACCTCTGCGGGATCCGCGGACAGATTGGTATATACTGTCAGTTCCAAGTTCTCGTAGACACCAGGCTCTTCGACTATAGCAGGTACGACCTGGTACTCTACTCTCCTCACAGGAGAGAAGGACGTATCCAAGATAATCGTTTTTACCTCGAATACTGGGTACAGCGCCTTATTATCCTCAACGCTCTGGTATCCAACTCCGTTGGCTACGTACACTTCCATGTACACTTCGCGGTCCGTAGATATGGTCATAATAGTCTGGGCTGGGTTCAAGATCTCCACGTCGGCGTCTGGCACCATATCACCGGCCTTTACCACCTTGGGGCCTTGAGCTTTCAAATACAGCTTCTTTACGCCCGAACCGTGGTACCTCATAACCATTTTCTTTAGGTTAAGCCCGATGTTCAGACCGTCTTCCACTACCCCTTCCAGAGACATGAACTCGTGATCTAAGCCATCTAGCTTGAAACCAATGACGCCCGTTCCAGGTATCTGTCCTAGCAGTACCCTTCGCAAAGCGTTGCCAAGGGTTAGGCCCATGCCCTCTCTCAGGTTGACGACCTCTAGCCGGGCCACTCTTTGGGTCTCGCCCGTCTCACGGTCGAGGAACCTCCCTTGATCGCTTATAGTGTATTTCTTCTCCATATGCGTCACCGCGCCCTATCTGGAGTAGTACTCAACGATGTACTGCTCATTTACTGCCAAAGGCATCTCTTCTCTAGAAGGCACCCTCAGAAAAGTTCCTTCCAGGTTCTCTGTGTCCACGGCCAGCCATGCAGGAGCTGTGCGTCCTTCTAGTAGTACCAAGCTCCTCTGCACATCAGGGTTGCTCTTCAGCTCACTGTCCAAACTGATCCTATCGCCAGGTTCCAATAAGTAAGAGGGTATGTTGACATGTTTGCCGTTGACCATCACATGCCCGTGGCGCACTAGGCTGCGAGCCATCTTGATGCTGCTAGCAAAACCCATCCTGTACACCACAGAGTCCAGCCTGCGCTCAAGCATCTGTAGCAACGCAGTACCAGTAGCCACACCCTTCTGAGACAAGGCTTCTGAGAAATACCTTCTCAGTTGTGTCTCATTGATCATGTACATATGTCTCAGTTTCTGCTTCTCTTTTAGTCTAAGCCCGTACTCAGTGTCCTTTCTGCCCCTTCTTGCTGGCCCGTGCTGACCAGGCGGGAATGGCCTCTTCTCCAAGGGGCACTTGGGGCTCAAGCACTTCTCGCCCTTAAGAAAGAGCTTCACGCCTGCACGTCTGCACAAACGACACACTGCACCTGTATATTTCATGCTTTGTTACCTCCTCACACTCTTCTTGCTTTAGGTGGCCTGCACCCGTTGTGTGGAATGGGTGTTACGTCCTTTATAGACTTCACTTCAAGACCTGCCGCTTGAAGTGCCCTGATTGCAGTTTCGCGTCCAGGGCCAGGCCCTTTGACCAAGACGTCTACTTCTTTCATTCCATATGTCTGCTGAACCTTCTTTGCCACGTTTTCAGCTGCGAGCTGCGCAGCGTAGGGGGTTCCTTTTCTCGTACCCTTGAAATACAGGCCTCCAGCTGACCAAGCCAACACTCCCCCATTGGGATCTGTAATAGTGACTATAGTGTTATTAAATGTTGAATGTATGTGAGCTACCCCGTAGGGTACATACCGCCGCTCTTTTCTCTTCTTCTGTGCCACTTATCAACACCTCCAATATAGACTTAACTATCTCTTGCCTTTCTTAGCGCCTACGGTCTTGCGTGGGCCCTTTCTTGTCCTCGCGTTGTGCCTCGTCCTCTGACCCCTTACGGGCATGCCGCGCTGATGCCTGATCCCTCTGTAGCACTTGATATCCATCAAGCGCTTGATGTTCATGGCAACTTCGCGGCGGAGGTCGCCCTCTACCTTATAGTGCGCGGTTATGTAGTCTTGGATGGCGTTGATCTGCTCTGGAGACAATTCCCCCAACTTAGTCATTGGGTCGATTCCCAAAGCATCACAAATTTCCTGTGCCCTCGCCCTTCCTATTCCATATATGCGAGGGAGGGCGAAAAGAATCCTCTTGTTGTTCGGCAACTCTACACCAACAATACGAGCCACTTAAGTTGCACCTCCTAACCCTGTCTCTGCTTGTGCTTAGGGTTCTCGCAAATAACGTAGATGCGGCCCTTTCTGCGCACAATCTGGCACTTGTCGCAAATCTTTTTCACCGATGGGCGTACCTTCATGAATCAATCACTCCTCCTACAATCTGTAGACTATTCTTCCGTGGTTTGGGTCGTACGGCGAGAGTTCCACCTTTACTTTGTCGCCAGGCAGGATGCGTATAAAGTGCATCCTCATTTTCCCTGAAGCATACGCAATTATGACCTTTCCACCTGGCAACTCTACTTTAAACGTCGCGTTAGGAAGCTTGTCTACTACTACACCCTCTACTTCGATTACATCCTTCTTAGCAGACATTAGGCGTTTCCTCCGCGCACGATGCTCAGTAATACCCTTCTGATTTCCTCGTTGCCTATTCTTTCGACTCTCAATCCCAGACCCTCCACATGCTTCCTGTTCTTCTTCTTGGGCCTATTTATAGGCCAATTCTGTCCGTCTGACAGAAAAACGTATTTGTCGTTGGCAGCTACTACGACAAAGAGCTTTCCTCTTGTTCGTCCGCTGCAAGATTTTACCACATCGCCCACTGCGATTTGCTTTTCTTTCTCACACATGCGGGGTGAGTACCTCCACACCTTCTTCAGTCACAGCCACGGTGTACTCAAAATGAGCAGCGGCCACTCCTTCGCAAGTCCGTACAGTCCACCCGTCGCCATCGATGACAACGCATCCGCTGCCTGCGGTCACCATTGGTTCTATAGCTAAGAACTGATAGGGCTTAAGAATTGGTCCCGAGTTCCTTCTTCCAAAATTGGGCACTGGAGGTTCTTCGTGCAGTGCCCTTCCAATTCCGTGCCCCGTGAAGTCCTTCACAATGCCGTAACCCGCCGATTCAGCTACTCGTTGGATTTCTGATGACACGTCACCCAATCTGACACCAGGAGCGACCTTTGCTACCCCGGCTTTTAGCGCCTGTAGCGTTACGTCCATTAGCTTCAGCTTCGATTCCTCTGCAGGTGCAAGCATTACGCTAAAAGCAGCGTCGCTGTGCCACCCCTTGTAAACCAAACCCAGATCTACACTTACCAACTGCCCAGGCAGTAGCGGTTTCTTGTTCGGTATGCCATGTATTACAACGTCGTCCACGGACAGGCAAATCGTTGCTGGATATCCCTGGTAGCCCTTGAAGGACGGTTCCGCACCTGTCCGAAGTATGGCCTGCTCTGCGTATTGGTCGAGCTCCAAACCTGTCACGCCGGGTTGAATTCTCTCACGCAATGCGTGGATCACTTCTGTCAGACGCAGTCCAGCTTCTCTCATAGCCTTTAGTGCGGAGTTATCGTAAACCAACACCCATCACCTTGTCTAGTTGTTTAGTAATCGTATCGGGTGACGCCATACCGTTTACCGCCATGTACTTTCCAAGGCGCTGATAATATGCACGCAACTGCGAGATGTAGTTGCCATAGTCCTGTATACGCCTCAGAATCACCGCTTCGTCGTCATCTACCCGGCGCACCAGTTCGGCGTCATCTTTTGGGCACCTACCTGGAGCGTTCCCTATGAATCCGCATAGTGGGCACAGATACCTGTTAAGAAGGCGCCTAAGGGCCTCATCGTCAGACAGGCAGAATTCGATCGCAAGGATTAGTTCGGCGCCGTTTCTTGCGGACCACTCTTCCAACAGCTGAGCCTGGTTCTTGCTCCTAGGAAAACCGTCCATAATAACTCGAGCTTTATCGCTCAGTCCGCTCATGAAATCGCTTACCAGGGCAAACGTGATCTCGTCAGGGACTAAAGAACCAGACTGTACGTAATGGGATACCTGTTGGCCTAGGTCAGTTTGCTTTCGGATATGCTGCCGCATGAGTTCGCCTGTGGACAACCAAGCCCAGCCTCTCTCCACGAAACGCTGGGCCTGAGTCCCTTTACCTGAACCGGGCTTGCCAAGAAAGATGACGTACTTGATCATAGCTCAAGGAAACCCTTGTAATGACGCAGTTGTATGTACGCTTCAAGCTGCCTGAACATCTCGAGCGTAACACCTATGACAATGAGAAGCGAGGTTCCGCCGAACAAGAACAACCTTCTCATACCAAAGACGCCCATGACGATGTCAGGGAGAATAGCAACCAAACCCAAGAACACCGCCGCAGGTAACGTAAGCCTGTTGATGATGCCCGCGATGTAGTCAGCAGTCGGTTTACCTGGCCTAAGGCCCGGTATGAAGCCGCCGTACTTCTGAATGTTCTTGGCAATCTCCTCGGGGTTATAGGCTATGGTGTTGTAGAAATACGCAAAGAAGATGACCAGAAGGAAGTAAATTAAGTTGTACCACACAGAGCTATAACCCATGTACTTGCTCCACCAGTGACTGAAGGCTGATTGCGGGAACCAACCCGAAATGACTGTGGGAGCATTGATGAATGCCGAGGCGAAAATAATAGGCATCACGCCGGCCTGCAGAAGCCTCAAGGGTATGTAAGTTGACTGGCCACCGTACACCTTGTTTCCTCTAATCCTGCTGGCATATTGCACTGGAATCTTGCGCTCAGCCAAGTAGGCCGCCACAGTAACGTAAATCAGAGCCAATCCCAATATGCCTACCGCAAGCAAAGACAATATGGTGCTTCCTGTGTTTTGACTTGTCGTTATGTACTGCCAGAAAGAAGGGATAACGCGGGCCATGATACCAGAGAAAATAACCAGCGACACGCCATTGCCCAAACCCTGCAGGGTAAACACCTCGCCGAGCCACACCAAGAACATAGAGCCTGCGGCCAATATGAGCGTTGTAACTATGGCGTGTGTAGCGCTCGGACTTATCAGAGACCTTCCACCCACGGAAAGTCCGTAAGCAAAATACAAATAGGCAGCATATCCCATGAGTAGGGAGAGGCCGGAGGCCAGCCAACGGATGTAACGCTGCAATTTCTTACGCCCCTCTTCTCCCCCTTCTTTTGCGAGCTTCTCCAGTGCAGGGAAGATGACGCCCAAGAGTTGCATGATGATCGATGCGTTTATGTAAGGAAGAACACCCAGGGTGAAGATGGAAATGGTGTAGTAAGTCGAACCTCCTGTGAAGAAGTTCAGTATTCCAAGGAATCCCGCCTGTTCTTGCAGGACTTTTATAGCGTCAGGGTTGACCCCTGGCACGGGCAGGAAAGTACCTGCCCTAAAGATCACCAGGAACAGTATGGTGAACAGTATTCTAATCCTAGTCTCCTTAAACTCCCAAGCTGCCCTAAGTGTCTGCCACATCTACTCCACCACCTCAACGCTTCCCCCAGCTGACTCAATCTTCTCCCTAGCCGTGCGGCTAATAGCGTGCACCCTCACCACCAACGGCTTGTTGATTTCACCTTCGCCCAAAATCTTGACCTTGGCATCCAACGAATCAACGAGTCCAGCGTCCACCAAGGAGCCTATATCCACTACCGTATTCGGTTCAAAAACCTGCAGCTGACCTACGTTGACCACCTCGTACACAACTTTGAACGGGTAGTTCTTGAACCTCCAAAGCTTAGGCAGCTTCTTATATAGTGGCGTCTGTCCGCCTTCAAACCCTCTCTTGTTTACACGGCCAGACCGCGCTTTCTGACCCTTGTGACCAAACCCACTCGTTTTACCGTGGCCCGACGAAGTTCCCCGCCCCAACGTCTTAGGAGCATGGCGAGCACCAGGCGCTGGTCTCAGTACGTGCAATCTCATCGTCATCACCTCATCTCTTCAGAATCTGCTCTACAGGCACACCCCTGAGCTGCGCAACGTCGGCAGGTCTCTTCAAGGCCCTCAGTGCCCTAATCGTTGCGTATGACAGATTGACGGGGTTAGTCGAACCCAGAGCCTTGGTGAGAACGTCCTTTATGCCTGCCATTTCAAGGATAGACCGAACTGTCTTTCCAGCCAACACGCCTGTACCCTTAACAGCGGGCTTAATGAGTACTTTGGCTGTTCCTATCTGGCCTACTATGGTGTGAGGCACCGTAGTACCGGCTAGTGGCACTTCAAACAAGTTCTTCCTTGCCCTAGCCACGGCCTTTGCAACAGCATCCGGCACTTCAGCCGCTTTTCCTACACCAATCCCCACGTGGCCATTTTCGTCACCCACTACCACCAGGGCTCTGAAGCGCATACGCTTACCACCCTTAACAACGCGGGTGACTCGCCTAATTTCAATGACCTTTTCTTTCAAGTTGGTCGCGTCCATTCGATACACCCCCTAGAACTCCAAGCCGGCTTCCCGAGCTGCATCAGCCAAAGCCTTAACACGTCCGTGGTACTTGAAACCACCGCGGTCAAACACGACTTTGGTAATACCCTTCTCCAGAGCCCTTTGTGCAATCAGGCGTCCCACTAAAGAAGCCTGCTCTGACTTTGTCATGTCCTTAACCTGCTCACGTATCTCCTTCTCCAACGTGGAAGCAGACACCAAAGTGTGGCCTACTGTGTCGTCTATGATCTGAGCATATATGTGCCTAGCCGACCTGTAAACACTGAGCCTAGGCCTTTCAGCCGTGCCGCTTATCTCCTTGCGTATCCTAAGATGCCTAATCTTTCTCATCTCTGAACGAGATCTTTGTAGAATCAAACCCATGCACCTCCTACTTGCCTTTACCCACGGCCTTGCCGGGCTTCAAGGTCCTCTGCTCGCCTTCGTACCAAATGCCCTTGCCCTTATAAGCGTCCGGTTCTCTCCAACGCCGTATGTTGGCCGCTGTCTGAGTCACCACTTCTTTGTCTATGCCGCTCACCACCACAGTATCAGCTGCAGGAACGGCAAACTTAACGCCCTCGGGTGCCTTCACAAACACAGGGTGAGAATAACCCAATGACATTTGAAGGTCATTGCCTTTCATCTCGGCCCTGTAACCTATGCCCTTAATCTTCAGCACCACAGAGAACCCTTCGCTGACACCCGTAATCATGTTCTGAAGCAGAGCGCGCGTCGTTCCGTGCAGAGCCCTGACTTCTTTCTCCTCGGACGTCCGCTTCACGAGAACTTGTCCGTCCTCGATTACGATTTCGAGCCTAGGGTCAAAGGACCTAGTAAGTTGACCCTTGGGACCTTTGACTGTTACGGTGTTCCCTTCTATGGTTACCTCCACACCTTTGGGTATGGAAACTGGTTTTCTCCCAATGCGTGACACCTGTGACCACCTCACCAAATGTAGCAGATTACTTGACCGCCCACACGCTTCTGACGTGCTTCGGCATCAGACAGCACACCCTCAGATGTCGTCAAGATAGCTATTCCAAGACCGTTCATGACCTTGGGGACATCTCCTTTGCGAGCGTAGATTCTGCGCCCGGGAGTGCTCAACAGGCGAACCTCGTTGATGAGGAGTTCTTTCCTTGGGCCGTATTTGAGTTCTATATTGAGGAACTTCTTTCCTTCCTTATCTACGACCTCATAGCCCTTTATGTAGCCCTCCCTAACTAAGACCTTCAGAATCTCCTCTTTGAACTTGCTATGAGGAACGCCTTCAAGCCTCTCCATGCGAGCAAGACTCGCATTCTTAAGTCTGATCAAAAGATCGGATATGGGATCCTGAATCATTCTTGTCACCTCACCAAGATGCTTTCTTCAAGCCGGGTATCAAGCCCTTGTGGGCCATTTCCCTCAGACACAAGCGGCAGATTCCAAAATCGCTGTACACAGACCTTGGGCGTCCGCATATCTTGCACCTTGTGTATTTACGAGTTGAGAATTTCGGCTCTTTTTCAGCTTTTACCTTGAGTGCCTTTCTCGCCACGTTATACCCCCCTTATCTCTCCATGAATGGGAATCCCAGGGCCTTGAGAAGCTCGAATGCCTCTTCATCAGTCCTGGCAGTCGTTGTAATAGATATGGATAGACCTCTTGTCTTGTCGATCATGTCGTAGGAGATCTCTGGGAACACCAAGTCCTCCTTGAGGCCAAAGTTGTAGTTGCCCCTTCCATCGAAGGACCTAGGGTTCAATCCCCTGAAGTCGCGCACGCGAGGGAGGACCTCCTTGATCAGGTGCTCTACAAACTCCCACATCCTGTCTTTCCTCAGCGTAACACTGACTCCGATGGGAGCTCCCTTACGCAGTTTGAAAGCTGCTATGTTCTTCTTCGCTCTCCTAACCACGGGTTTCTGTTTGGCGATTATTTCAAACTCTTTCATGGTCACTTCTATAGCGCGTGCATTCTGGAGAGCTTCGCCAAGGCCACGATTCAGAGTCACCTTTACTAGCCTGGGAACCTCCATTTCATTCCGGTAGCCGAACTTCTTCATCAGGTATGGCTTCACATCTTTGATGTATTTCTCCTTTAGGCTCATTCTTTACCCTCCCGCCATTCAGTCCAAGGACTCGCCGCAACGAGCGCACACGCGCACCTTCGTGCCGTCTTGAAGCACTTTGTGCTGAACACGCGTAGGCTTATCGCACTTGGGGCACACTACCATGACCTTTGATGCACGTATGGGCGCTTCGAACTTCTTAAGGCCGCCCTGCGGATCCTTCTGAGAAGGCCTAACCGCCTTGGTGACTATGTTTACGCCCTGCACCACTACAGTGCCATATCTGGGGAAAGCCTTAATAATCTTGCCCCTTTTGCCTTTCTCCTTGCCACTTATTACTTGCACCATGTCTCCGGTTTTCATCTTGAGCTTCATACTCATCTTCCTCCTCACAGCACCTCAGGAGCCAGGGAAATAATCTTTAGATATCCCTTTTCTCTGAGCTCACGAGCCACTGGTCCGAAGACACGGGTACCCTTTGGCTCACCCATCTGGTCAATGACCACGGCTGCGTTGTCGTCGAACCTAACATAGGTACCATCAGGCCTCTTGATTTCCTTAGCCAGCCTAACAATGACTGCCTTAACTACATCGCCCTTTTTGAATTGGCTGCTAGGCAGCACCTCACGGACATTCGCTACGACTACGTCGCCAATGGTGCCGTAGCGAATACTAGAACCCCGCAGCACCCTGATAACCTGTATTTTCTTTATTCCAGTATTGTCGGCGACATTAAGCTTCGTGTAGGGTCTGATCATTTTCCTCAGCCTCCTCGATCTGCTTCCTGCCCAAGACTCTCACCAATACAAATCTCTTGAGCCTGGACATAGGCCTGAACTCCTCTATGAGAACCACGTCTCCTGCTTTGGACTCGTTGCGCTCGTCGTGCACATAGAACTTGCTCTTGCGGCGCACTTCTTTCTTATACAGGGGGTGCCTCTCCAGCCTCTCACTGACAACCACCCTGGTCTTGTCCATCTTATCTGAGACCACAACGCCTACGAACCTGCGCCTCATAATTTGATGCCCCTTTCCCTGAGAATCGTCAACACGCGGGCGATATCTCTTTTCGTCTTGGTCATGGCTGTGTGATCGGTCAACTTGCCCACCGCAAGTTGAAACTTCAGACTAACCAGCCTTGCCTTCAATTCCTTGAGGAGAGCTTCCAGCTCCTCTGTGGTCTTTTGCCTCAATTCTGTTGCCTGCATCAGCTCCACCTTCCCTTAAACCCGACTGACGAGCTTCGTCTCGAAAGGCAGACGGTATCCAACAAGCCTTGCGATGTGCCTGGCAGTCTCTCCGTCGATACCTGTCATCTCAAAGAGAATCCTTCCCGGCCTGACAGGGAAAATCCATTTTTCTGGATCGCCTTTTCCTCCACCCATTCTGACTTCCAAAGGCTTCTTGGTCCACACACGGTCCGGGAATATCTTGATCCAATACTTGCCCGTTTTTCCAATGTTCTTGGCGATAACCACACGGCAAGATTCGATCATGCGGGCATCTATATAGCCCCGGCCTACCGCCTGAATGCCATAATCTCCAAAAGCTAGTTCAGTACCTCTAGTTTCTTTGCCCTTAATGTGCGGCAAATGGTTCTTCCTATATTTGACTCTTTTAGGCATTAGCATGCTTGCCTGGCCTCCTCTCTGCTGGATCTATGCCTCTAGGAGGCAGAAGTTCGGTCGTATCCTCTACATCGCCTTTGTAAATCCAAGACTTAACTCCAATGGTTCCGTATTTGGTAACCGCAATGCTGTATCCGTAGTCCACGTCTGACTTCAGAGTGGAAAGCGGTAGTTTACCCTGCACGAACCATTCACGCCTAGCGATTTCAGCACCGCCCAATCGGCCGGAGACAGCCAGCTTGATGCCCTGCGCACCTGCGCGGACAGCTCTCATTATGGCCTGCTTCATGGCTCTCTTGTAACTTACGCGGTGCTCTATCTGGCGAGCTATGCTGTCAGAAACTATTTGAGCATCAACCTCAGGGTTCTTTACCTCATATATGGCAATGCGCACCTCATATTCGTTCTTGAGCAGTTTCGTTACTTCCTCTCTAAGCTTCTCGATCTCTGAACCCTGACGTCCTATGATCATGCCGGGCTTGGCAGTCCATATGATCACGCGCATCTTATTGCCCAGGCGTTCAATCTCCACAGAGGAAATACCGGCGTGCCCATAGTGTGCATTGACCAGTTTTCTTATCTTCTCATCTTGAATTATGTACTCGGGATACTTCTCGAACGGAGCTACCCATCGGCTGCGCCAATTCTTGATGACTCCCAACCTAAACCCAAAAGGATGAATCTTCTGACCCACTGCTACACCCCCTCAATCTCTCTTACAACAACTGTTATGTGGCTCATACGCCTAGTCATAATGTCCGCACGGCCGAAAGCACGAGGCAAAAGCCTCTTCAGCCTAGGCCCTTCGTCCACGTAAGCGCGATACACGTACAGGCGTTCTTCACGCATTCCAAAATTGTTGACTGCGTTGGCTACAGCCGAATTGAGAACCTTGAGTGTGAATCGTGCTGCCTTGTTGGGCATGAATTTCAAGATAGCCCGAGCCTGATTCACGGGCTTGTTCCTTATCTCGTCTACTACCAACCTCGCACGCCTGGGCGATACTCTTATGAACTTTGCTGTTGCTTTGGCAATTCTCTCTTCCATTTCCTACACCTCACTTAAGTGCCGTTGAGCGTTCCACTGGCTCTCCGTGGCCACGGAACGTTCTCGTAGGAGCGAACTCGCCCAACTTGTGACCCACCATCTGCTGCGTGATGTAGACAGGCACGTGTACTTTGCCATTGTAAACAGCTATGGTGAGGCCCACCATTTCCTCAGTGATGGTGCTACGGCGACTCCACGTCTTTATGATCCGCTTGTCGCCAGTCTCTATCATTTTCCTGACCTTCTTCAGGAGTTTGGGGTCGGTGTACTCGCCCCGCGGATATGGTTTATCCCATGCCATCATTCTTCACCTCACTTGCGACGCTTTACAATGAACCGGTCAGAGGGCTTCTTGCCACGACGGGTCTTCCAGCCCAATGTCTTCCAACCCCAAGGAGACAATGGGGACGGATGTCCGATCGGAGACTTACCTTCACCACCGCCGTGGGGGTGGTCCACTGGGTTCATTACCGAACCACGAACGTGCGGCCTTCTGCCCAGCCATCTAGTGCGCCCTGCTTTACCAGACGACACATTCTCGTGATCAGAATTGCCCACCTTGCCTATGGTAGCCCTGCACTTAACATTTATTAGCCTGATTTCGCCGCTGGGCAGGCGCACGTGAGCATAGTCGCCTTCTTTAGCCATAAGCTGTGCCCAAGTCCCTGCCGAACGAACCAACTGTCCGCCTCGGCCAGGATACAACTCGATGTTGTGTATCAGTGTTCCTGTGGGTATCCTGCTGAGCGGCAGAGCGTTGCCAACGCGAATAGGAGCATTCTCGCCGGACATAACTGTGTCGCCTACCTTGAGATCCTCTGGTGCCAATATGTAGCGTTTATCGCCGTCAGCATATACCACGAGCGCAATGAAGGCAGATCTATTGGGGTCGTATTCGATAGCCGCTACCTTGCCTGGAACGCCGTCCTTGTCGCGTTTGAAGTCAATAACGCGGTACCTTCTCTTGTGGCCGCCGCCCCTAAATCTTACGGAAATGCGCCCTAGATTGTTTCGCCCTCCACTCTTCTTGAGCGGCGCCAACAAAGATTTCTCAGGCTCATCTTTGGTTATAGCGCTCTTGAAATCCAAGAGCATCTTATGCCTAGTGCTTGCAGTCACTGGTTTGAACTTTTTCAGTGGCATCTAGATCACATCCCCTCTATGAGTTCAATGTGCTGTCCAGGCGCCAGCGTCACAATGGCCTTCTTCTTGTCGGGTGTCCTGTAAATGTGGTAGCCACGCCTCTTCTGCTTGCCACGGACTTTCAGCGTGTGTACATCCACGACCTTGACGTTGAACAACTCTTCGACAGCCCTCTTAATATCTACCTTGTTTGCCTTTGCATCCACATAGAAGGCATACTTGCCATCCTTGTGCATAGCCAACGCTTTTTCCGTCAGCACTGGTCCAAGGAGTACATCTCCGGGTAGTTTAGACATTTGCCCACACCTCCTGAGCCTTCTTCCAAGCGTTCTGGCTCATGACCACTACATCGCCCTTCAGCAGGTCATACACGTTCACCTTTTCCACTGGTACGAACTCTACATTGCGCAAATTGCGGCACGCTAGTTTGAGACCATCCTCATTTGCCAAGCCTACCACGGTGACGTACCTGTCATCTAGCTGTTTCTTCTTCAAGAAATCAACAAACTGCTTGGCCTTACCAGTAAAACTGCTGGCGTCTACCAGAACGAGTTCTCCGCTCTTAAGCCTGAAGGACAAAGACGACAGCATGCCCAGCTTGACCTGCTTCTTGTTCATATCCAAAGACCAATCCCTGGGCCTTGGGCCAAACACGACAGCACCCTTTCTCCAAATGGGAGACCGAGTGTAACCGTGCCTAGCACGGCCTGTATGCTTCTGTGGCCAAGGCTTCCGAGTTGTGCCTTGCACTTCTCCTTGCTTCTTAGTGCAGGCATTACCGTGTCTCATTCCAGAGAGCACGCGAACCACATTCAGATGTAGCAGCCTGCCTCTTACTGGCAAAGAAGCCAAGGACTCGCTTACTTCCTCGTAGGCAGTTTCAGCACCGTTGCTATCAAAAACGGGCAGCTGCATTGTTACTCACTCCTCTCCTGGGGGCCTAGCCCATATGCTTTTCTCACAAAGACGACGCCGTTCTTGCTTCCGGGCACAGACCCTTTCACTGCGATTATGTTCTGCTCAGGTATTATCTTCACTACCTTGAGGTTACGTACCGTGACCTTCTGGTCACCCCAATGTCCTGCCATCCTCTTACCAGGTTTGACCTCGCCAGGGTATGTCCTGTTTCCGATGGCACCCACGCGGCGATGCCAACCTCGTGAACCGTGGCTCTGAGGACCGCCACCGAAGTTCCAACGCTTCATGGCGCCGGAAAACCCACGGCCCTTGCTAACGCCAATAACATCAACGAGCTCGTTCTCCTCGAATACATCAGTCACTGACACCTCTTGACCTACAGTGAACTTGCTAGCTATACCAGGGAACCTAAACTCACGCAGGTACCTCACTGCAGGAACATTGGCCTTCTTGAGTACGCCCAGCTGCGGCTTGTTAAGCGACTTCTCTTTGCCGATTTCAAAGCCCATGGTCACTGCCTCGTATCCGTTCTTCTCCACCGTCTTCACGTCTACCACGTAGTTGGGTCCCAACTTGATTAGAGTGACGGGGATGAACATGCCGCGTTGATCCATGAACCTAGTCATGCCTATTTTCTTGCCGATTAAACCTAAACCCTTCACTGTCTTCACCGCCCCTAGAGCTTCAAGTGAATGTCGACCCCAGCCGGAAGCTCCAAACTCATCAAGTTGGCAATGGTCTCCTGGGTCGGGTCAATGATGTCGATTAACCTCTTGTGCATCCTAATCTCGAAATGCTCGCGAGAGTCCTTATCGATGTGCGGCGACCTAAGCACGCAGTACACCCTGCGATCGGTAGGCAGCGGAATAGGCCCTGCCACTTTGGCGCCTGTTCTCTTAGCTACTTCCACAATCCTCTTCGCTGATTGGTCGAGAAGCCTGTGGTCGTAAGAACGTAGTTTTATCCTTATGCGTTGTGCCGACATGCCCTACCACTCCCTAATCTAGCAGTTTGGTGATAACACCGGCGCCTACGGTCCTTCCACCCTCGCGGATTGCAAACCTCTGGCCTTCATCCAGTGCTACCGGGTAGATCAACTCTACCTCAAACTCCGCATTGTCTCCAGGCATTACCATCTCTACACCCGGATCCAGCTTTATCGTACCTGTAACGTCCGTCGTCCTTATGTAGAACTGCGGCCTGTATCCGTTGAAGAACGGAGTGTGCCTTCCGCCTTCCTCCTTCTTCAATACGTATACCTGCGCCCTGAACCTCTTGTATGGCTTCACACTGCCTGGCTTCGCTATAACTTGCCCACGCTCTACTTCGTCCTTGCCTATGCCCCTCAACAACAACCCTACGTTGTCTCCTGCTATGCCCTCGTCTAGCTCCTTCCTGAACATCTCTACGCCCGTTACTACCGTCTTCCTGATCTCGTCCGTCAACCCTACTATCTCTACTTCTTCGCCTACTTTGATGCGACCTCGCTCTATCCTTCCTGTGACCACTGTGCCTCGACCCGTAATGCTGAATACGTCCTCCACCGGCATAAGGAACGGCTTATCTATCTCCCTCACCGGCTCAGGTATGTAGTTGTCCATCGCATCCAATAACTCCCATATGGCGTCTACCCACTTGTCGTCCCCACGCTTCAATTGCGGGTTCTTGCTCAACGCCTCCAACGCCATCAACGCTGACCCCTTGATTACAGGTACGTCGTCCCCAGGGAACCCGTACTTGTTCAACAGGTCTCGCACTTCCATCTCTACGAGCTCCACTAGCTCAGGATCGTCTACCATGTCCACTTTGTTTACAAACACTACCATCGCAGGCACGTTAACTTGCTTCGCCAACAATACGTGCTCCCTAGTCTGCGGCATCACACCATCAGTAGCTGCTACTACCAATACTGCTCCGTCCATCTGCGCCGCTCCTGTGATCATGTTCTTGATGTAGTCTGCGTGACCGGGGCAGTCTATGTGCGCGTAGTGCCTCTTGTCCGTCTGATACTCTACGTGCGTGATGTTTATCGTTATGCCCCTCGCCTTCTCTTCTGGCGCTTTGTCTATGTCATAGTACCCCATCGGCTTCGCATACCCTACTGCCGCCAATGTGTGCGTCATCGCTGCCGTCAACGTCGTCTTACCATGGTCTATGTGACCAATGGTTCCTACGTTTACATGCGGTTTCGTCCTCTGAAATTTCTCCTTCGCCATTACTCTTCACTCCTCCTTGCCTTGCCTCGCGATTCAATTATTGACTCTGCCACCCTCACGGGTACTTCTTCGTAGTGTGAGAACTCCATAACGAAGCTACCACGCCCTTGAGTTAAGGACCTTATAGCCGTAGCATATCCAAACATCTCGGCCAAAGGCACCTCAGCCCTAATTACCTGCAGTGGCCCTTGAGCCTCGATACCCATGATGCGCCCTCTGCGAGCGTTTAGGTCTCCTATAACGTCACCCATGTAACTTTCAGGAACCACGATTTCCACCTTCATTATGGGCTCCAGCAACACAGGGTCAGCCTGAGGGATACCTGTCTTAACAGCCCTCGCCGCAGCCAAATGGAAAGCGATTTCTGAAGAGTCTACCTCGTGGTATGAACCATCCACCAACGTGGCCTTCACATCCACCACCGGGTATCCTGCTATGACACCATTCTCGAACGCTTCCTTGATACCCTTTTCGACTGCTGGTATGTACTCTTTGGGTATGACGCCACCAACTATCTTGTTCTCAAATACGTTGCCCGTGCCCCGAGGCAACGGCTCGAACTCCACAACCACGTGTCCGTACTGTCCGCGGCCGCCGCTTTGGCGTATGTACTTTCCTTCGGCCACCACTTTCTTCCTTACAGTCTCTCGGTAAGACACCTGCGGCCTGCCTATATTGGCGTCGACCTTGAACTCCCTCTTCAGGCGGTCAACTATGATTTCCAGATGGAGTTCGCCCATGCCTGAGATGATGGTTTCACTGGTTTCAGGGTCGACCTTGACCCTAAACGTTGGGTCCTCTTCTGAAAGCCTTTGCAAACCTATGGCCAACTTGTCCTGGTCCTGTTGAGTCTTGGGTTCTATGGACAGCGATATAACAGGTTCAGGAATGAACAAAGATTCCAGAACAACAGGCATGTTCTCGTCAGAAAGCGTGTCACCTGTGGTCACATTCTTCAAACCAACAATAGCACCCAAGTCGCCGGCGCCTATGGCTTCCACGTCCTCCCTGTGGTTAGCGTGCATACGCAGCAACCTGGAAACCCTTTCCTTGGAGTTCTTTGTGGAGTTATACACATACGTGCCAGCGTTAAGAACACCAGAGTACACTCTCACCCAAGCCAGACGCCCTACGTAGGGGTCTGTTTGTATCTTGAACACAAAAGCAGCCAAAGGCTCAGAGTCCGAACAGATCCGTTCCGTTTCCTCATTAGTCCTTGGGTCAATCCCTCTTACTGGTGGCAGGTCCAGAGGGCTTGGCAAGTAGTAGAGGACAGCATCCAGTAACGGTTGAATGCCCTTGTTCTTGTACGCCGAACCGCCCAATACGGGGACTAGCCGCCTTTGAATTGTACCCTTCCTCAGGCAAGCTCGAATCTCTTCGTTCGTTATTTCCTCGCCCTCCAGGTACTTCATCATTACTTCGTCGTCCATCTCCACCGCAGCCTCGACCAGCTTCTCTCTGTATTCCTCGACGAGTTCTTTGAGTTCATCAGGGATTGGACGCTCTTCAAACGCGGTACCCAGGGCATCGGTCCACACGTAAGCCTTCCGCTCGATCAAATCCACTACGCCCTGGAAGTTGTCTTCGCTACCTATCATGAGCTGCACCGGAACGGCGCTTGCGCCCAGCCTTTCACGGATTGTATTAACAGCACGCAAGAAGTTAGCGCCACTCTTGTCCATCTTGTTCACGAAGACTACGCGGGGTACGCTGTACCTATCCGCCTGCCTCCAAACTGTCTCTGTCTGAGGCTGCACACCGGCCACTGCGTCTATAACCACAACAACCCCATCAAGAACGCGCATCGATCTTTCTACCTCAATTGTGAAGTCCACATGTCCTGGCGTATCGATTATGTTGATGCGATAATCCTTCCAAAACGCTGTGGTAGCAGCAGCGGTAATGGTGATGCCCCTCTCTTTCTCCTGAGGCATCCAGTCCATGGTCGCAGTGCCTTCATGAACCTCACCGAGTTTGTGCGTGCGGCCTGTAAAGTAAAGAATACGTTCCGTAGTCGTGGTCTTACCAGCGTCAATGTGCGCAGCAATACCTATGTTACGCGTTTTTTCCAGTGAGAATTCCCTATATCCAGCCATCAGGCCTCACCATCTCAAATGTGCAAAAGCTTTGTTCGCCTCGGCCATGCGGTGGATTTCGTCCTTCTTCCTGGCTGCGTACCCCTGCCCTTTATAAGCATCTACTAACTCTGCAGCAAGTTTTTGCTCCATATCTGCAGAACCACGATCCCTAGCGCCGTCCACTATCCAACGAATGGCTAGGGCCAAAGCCCTCTTTTCGGGCACTTCCACAGGAATCTGGTATACGGAACCACCTATACGGCGGGACCTCGTTTCCACCAGAGGGCGGGCGTTTTCAATTGCTTTCTCCACAATCTTGACAGGGTCTTCGCCCAACTGCTCCGAAGCTATGCGAAGCGCTTCGTAAACGATCTCCTCAGCCTTAGACTTCTTTCCGCCAATCATCACCTTGTTAATAAGTTTGGATACCAGCACACTCCCGTATATGGGATCAGGAGGTACTACTCTAGCTGGTACGCGTCCTCCTCTAGGCATAGCTTACTTTCCTCCTTTTGGCCTCTTGGCACCGTATTTAGAACGGCTCTGCCGCCTGTTTTCAACACCGGAAGCATCGTATACTCCGCGGACGATGTGATAACGAACGCCTGGAAGGTCCTTGACACGGCCACCTCGTACCAGCACCACCGAGTGCTCTTGCAGGTTGTGGCCTATACCAGGGATGTAGGCCAAGATCTCGTACCCATTAGAAAGCCTCACCCTTGCTATCTTACGCAAAGCCGAGTTCGGCTTCTTAGGCGTCATTGTACGGACTACTAGGCACACCCCTCGCTTCTGAGGGTTACCCTCCAGAGCCTGCGACTTCGATTTCGACCTTACTTTTTCACGCCCGTATTTCACCAATTGACTAAACGTTGGCAAAACCAACACCTCCTACGATTTCGATCACTCTATGATAAAAGAGTCCTCTTTGTAGATACCAGTTCCTGCCGGTATCCTCCGAGCTATTATAACATTTTCCTTCAAACCCTTTAGTTTGTCAACCTTACCCTCGATAGCTGCGTCCACTAACACCTGGGGTGTCTCCTGGAATGATGCGGCGGCAAGCCAACTCTTTGAGAGTTTGGACACTTTGGAGATGCCCATTGCTAGCAGCCTACCCTGCGGAGGCCTCTTCCCTTGCAGGGTCAGATAGCGCACTTCTTGTTCAAAGTCACTAACGTCAACCACGTCGCCGGGTAGCATATTCAGCGAATCGCCAGAATCCTCTATGCCCACTTTCGAGAACATCTGCTTGAGAACAATCTCGAAGTGCTTGTCGTTAATCTCCACTTTCTGCGAAGCGTACACGCTCTTTATCTCGCCTATAAGGTAATCGGCCGCAGCATCCTTGCCAAAAGCCCTCAGGATCACAGAAGCATCTAGGCTGTCGAACACCAGCCTATAACCCGGGAAGATGTACTTCTTGCCAATGTCTTCCCTGCGTATGCGTAACCTGCGAGCTTCAGAGTTAGTGATAAACGCACTGTAACCGTTGCCGTTATCCACCAAGATAACGGTGAACAGCTCCGCACCGCGATCCTCTATGGTGAACACGTCTCTTACCACACCGGCTACGGGAGCCATCGCGATTAGCCTCGACTTCTTACTCGGATGCTTCACGTTCACATCGAAGGCGAAATCCAACTTCTCCGCCTTCAGCTCCTCGCTAAACGACATGAAGGCTTCCTTGAGTTGCACAGGGTCCTGCCCCCTAATGCCCACCGATGCCGCCAAATACCAAGGCACTATGGAAAGTTCAGCCCGCAGGTCGCTTAGTACAGCGTCAAGCTTCTCGCGGAAGTGACCCCTTAGTCCGCCAACGTGGTCCTCCAAATCGGCATAATGCAGTACTTCGGCAAATCTGTTTTCGAAGTCGCGCGCATGCCCGGCAAGCTGTTCAAACAAGGCGTCCGTCCTTGATCTGAGCATGGTGAGGGCCGCATAATCCAAGCCGTCCCAGTCAAAGGTCGCAAGCAGCTGATTCCTGATGTCCTGCAGCGCATCGTTCATTACACCTGCCAATCCCTCAAACCACTCTTTGACAAACAGCTTCACCTTCCTTGTGCCTTCGAGCATTTCAGTATCGGCGTTCTTGACGTGTGCTCGGATGACGTTGTCCAACTCCTTAACAAAGGACTCCATGGCGCCACTTACGTAGTTCTTTATCTTCTCCTGCGACCCGTTCAGTACTGCATAGAAATCCTGGAGAGGTAAAACCAGTTCGGTTAAGGCATTCTTCTTCCTCGCTTCGAATAACTCCTCTACTCGAGGAAGACCACCTGTAATATCTTCGCCAGCAACTCCACCTGTATGGAACGTCCTCAAAGTCAGCTGCGTTCCTGGTTCGCCAATCGACTGAGCGGCCACAATACCCACTGCTTCGCCCTTCTCTACTAACCTACGTCTAGAAAGATCTCGGCCGTAGCAAGTCACACATACACCGTTGTCAGAAAGGCATGTAATAGCGCTGTGTATCCTCAGCGACTTTATACCTGCTTCTTCTATTCGCTTGGCATCGGTGGTCGTGATCTCTTGGCCTGCCCTGACTAAGACCTCACCTGTCGCTGGGTCTATTACGTCCTCAGCCGCGAACCTACCCCATATGCGGCTACCCAAAGTAGCTATAACGCTTCCGTCAGTAGACTCTAAGTCCTTCACTAGCAAGCCCTCTTGCCGCCTCAGCACTAGTTCCCTAACACCAAGGCTCAAGAGCCTGTTGACCATAGACGGTGTTACGGGGGTACCGTTGGGTATTACTTCGTCACCAACCACAAGGTCACCAGGCAAGCTCCACTTAACATGGTTGAGCCCGTAAACGAAATCGTCGGGGTCTATGAGTCTCTCCAACTTGACTAATTCTATGTTACGGCGCACCATAACCTCTACGCCGCTCTCTGCAATCAGCCTAGCCTCAACCAAACCGATGACCTGACCCTTCTTGACAATAGGCTCTTCAAGGCCTGGCAATTTCACATCCTCGTCAGCTATACGTCCAGCCAAAGCCACTTGCACATCGTCGTACTTCTCGGGGCTTACAGCCACCACTTCGTGATCGTCCTCGCTTATGGTGATAGACTGCACCACGTCAACAAGGCGCCTAGTCAAGTACCCAGCATCGGCTGTTTTCAGAGCCGTATCCGCTTGACCCTTTCTAGCACCGTGCGTGCTGACGAAGTACTCCTGGATGGTCAATCCCTCTAGCAAAGAATCCACAATGGGATACTCGATTATCCTACCCGTGGGGTCAGCCATCAAACCCCTCAAGCCGACCAACTGCCTCACTTGGTCTTTGTTACCTCTAGCGCCCGAAGTGAACATCATGTACAAGTGATCATCTTCGTTGAAGTAGTTTGTCAAACTGTTGGTAACCTTGTCCACTACGTCACGCCATATCTCCACCACTTTTTCGTAGCGCTCTTCGGCCGTCAGCTTTCCGTATTCGTAGTCTCTTTCAATTTGCTCTACCTTCTTACGCGCCTGAAGAACCAATTCATGCTTGACAGGTACAACCTTGAGGTCGAGGGCACTGATACTGAGGCCAGACAGGGTGGCAAACTTGAAGCCAAGCTCCTTGATAGCGTCAAGCACGTAAATGGAGTCACTCAAGCCTAGCCTATCTATGGCTTCGTTGATGAAGTTATACAAAGCCTTCTTAGTCATGGTCTCGTTAGCAAAAGGCAAGAGCTGTACGCCGTGGGACTCCAATCTCCTGTTTATAAAGTCGTTAAACACCACACGTCCTACCGTTGTATTGCCCTTCTTCGAGGAATCATATGGATACTGCTTCATTATGGGTACATACCAAATGTGGGCGTGTATGTCCACCTTTCCCTCTTCAAAGGCACGTACGACCTCATCAGGTGTCCAGAACACTGTGCCGTCGCCTTTTACAGGCCTTGTCAAGTCCACGGTGAGGTAATAGGGCCCTATAACCAAATCCTGTGTCGGTGCAGCTAGCGGTTCGCCGTGAGCAGGGGAGAGTACATTCAGGTGCGAAGACATTAAGAATCGTGCTTCAGACAAAGCTTGGTTAGAAAGTGGCACGTGCACCGCCATTTGGTCTCCGTCAAAGTCTGCGTTGAACGGTGGGCAAACCATGGGCGGTATAGAAATAGCCTTGGAATCCACTAGGACAGGTTCGAACGCCTGTATGGACGGCCTGTGCAGTGTCGGAGCACGATTCAGTAGCACGTAGTGGCCCTTTACGATTTCGGCTAGCACTGGCCAAATCCTCGGGTCGTGGTTCTCAATCATCTTCTTCGCCTGCTTAGCAGTTGTAGCCAGCTCCCGCTTCTGCAATTCGCCTATGAGCATAGGCTTGAATAGTTCGGCAGCCATAATCCGAGGTATACCTGCTTGGTTGAGTTTCAAGGTGGGGCCTATGACTATAACAGATCTACCGCTGTAGTCTACGCGTTTACCAAGCAGATTCTGACGGAAACGGCCCTGTTTGCCGCTTAGTTTGTCTGTGAGTGATTTGAGCTGGCGGCCCCTAGAGTCCTTCACAGGCCTCTCTTTTCTGCCGTTGTCTATGAGCGCCCCCACAGCCTCTTGGAGCAACCTCATCTCATTTCTGACTATGAGCTCTGGGGCCTTCTGCTCCCTAAGCCTCTTGAGGCGTAGGTTCCTGTTAATAATTCTTCTGTAAAGTTCATTCAAGTCCGAAGACTTGGCGCGCTCGCTCTTGTCAAAGATGAGAGGGCGCAGTTCCGGTGGCAGCACAGGCAAAACTTCCATGACCATCCAGGCAGGGTCGCTCTTGCTGCGCACAAATCCATTGACAACTTGCAACCTCTTGGTAACTTTTTGCTTCTTCTGGTAAATGCCCGTATCTAACTGCTCAACCAAGTAGGATACCCAATCTTCCAACTTGTCTGGGCTGTAGTTGTTCACAAGGATTTGCTTGATAGCCTCGCCACCTGTAGCGCTCTTGAGAAGTGGTTCTTCGTTTCGCAGGCGGTCCACATCCACCAGTTGCCTGTACGTTTCTGCTTCTTGCTCGCTGAGCAGGTCCAAGCAGTTCACCCTGGGTCGCACAAAAGACGTAGCCACTACAGGCATGTCTAGCCTGGAGTGAAGTGCCTGGCCCAAGTCCGCACCTACTAAACGCGAGGCCTCGGCTGCCAGCACTTCGTCAGCTATCAATGCTTGGCCAACTAACAAAGTGAAAGATTGCCATACCTGTTCCTGCGATAACGGGCGCAAGCTCTTAACCAATCTGAGCTTGTAATCAGCTACCTCCAAGTCCTGTCCATCGGCTAGGGACACCCCTAGTACATGGTTGATTACCTGAAGCACCCTATCTTTGTCGTCTTCTATGAGTGTCTCAAAGTCCTGTACCCTGTCGATGAGCCTCATCATTTCCTTGACAACCATGGACATGGCATTTCTGAGAACGTCTTCTACGTTCTCTCCTTCCCTGGGGTTAGCACTGAAGTATCCAAAATTGTCAACTACTTCGTAGCCTCCATCCAACACCTTGCTTACGTCCAATTCATCGAGGCCCAAAGCCTTCAGTATAAACCTGACGTCTTCCTCCACAAAAACTCTCTGCTGCTCCCAAGGCAAGTTACGCTGGTCAAGTACTTCCTTGACCCTCTGCATCCTGATAACTAAGTTGTGCAGAGCCAACGACAACGCCTTGGCCATAGCACGATACCTGTTGTACCCAGGCCTGTCTACAGCCCTGACTACGAGTTCTGGAACTATGACGTAGGAACCGGACACTAACCGGTTAATCACAGACTCGTAGTCCGGTGTCTCTAGCACCGAAGCGGTCGCCTTACCCAACAAGTACTGTTTCTCGGCACTGTCCACAGCCTTGGCTCCGCGATTCAGAAGTTCGTTCTTTCTGATCCCGTAAGAAGACAGCACCTCTTCTACCACGTGAGTCAGGTAACCTGACAGCGGCGAATTGATCTTGCCCTGGTATTTCTCCAGAGCCTCTTCGAAACTCAGCCATGCTCCTTCGCAGAAGACAGGGCTCTTAATTGCTTGTATGAAAGCAGCCTTATCAAATTGGCGGGCACGCACTACTGGGTTTGCGTCGATGCGTCTGGCATCCCTCGGGAACTTCTGAAGCTCTCCCGCCACGTATTCCAAGAGTTCTTCGTCAGCAGCTACCAAGGCCGTAATGCCCTTTACACCGGCCAGTGCCATTTCCTGTTCCACAGGCAGCAGCATTAGGAACTCCTCACTGGTGATAAGCCTAGCGCCACCCTCAGCAAACAAAACGTAAGCGGTGCCCTTCCAAACGCGCTCTACCACGTCATGGCTCACGTCGTAAGACTGAGCAATTCTCTCGTTGAGTTCTTTGATAAAGTGCCTGGCTATCTTGTAGTTAGACAAAGAAGAATATGTCCTTATGTTCTCGGAGAGGATGCCGTAGATGTCCGCAAGGACTGATTCGAGCAAGAATATACCGGTCCCAAACTCAGGACTACCTGCCAAATCGATTCTGTCTATGGGTATGCTGTTAGCCTCTGCTACCGAATGGAAAACAAGCCTCTGTCCGTTCACCCACAGGGCGAAGAAAACTGCATCCTTTTGGCTAAGCAACGTCAACCTAGGAAGCATGTCTGGGCCAGCATCCACGGCCACGTCAGACGTATAGTAGACAATCCTTTCTAAGTCTTTTTCCTTCATATCCAACATGAAACCCAACCTAGACTGCGCATTCCTGAAGAACCAAGGATGCACTACTGGTGTGCCTAATTCGATGTGGCCCATGCGTTCTCTTCTCACAGAGCTCCGCGTAACTTCCACACCGCAACGTTCACACACTATGCCCTCGTACTTACGCCCCTTGTACTTTCCGCACGCGCATTCGTAATCCCTAGTGGGCCCAAATATGCGCTCACAGAACAAACCGCCTGGTTCAGGCCTGTTCGTCCTGTAGTTGACCGTCTCGCTCTTGGTCACCTCGCCATGGGACATGGCGCGAATTTCATCGGGAGAGGCTAGCCTTATTCTCAATGCGTCAAAATCCATGTTTGACATCACTCCTCTTCTCCGCTGAGCTTCCCGAGGCTAACTTCAGGAACTTCCGTTAACGCCTCTTTTTCCTCGAACTCGATCTTCTCAACCATGAAGCCGAGTGCTTTGAGCTCGAGCTCTAACACTTTGAATGATTCTGGCAATCGCGGTGGTTCTAGCGGCTGGTTCCTGGTCAGGGCGATGTATGCCTTCTTACGGCCTTCCACGTCATCGGACTTGATGGTCAACATCTCTTGAAGCATGTTGCTAGCGCCGTATGCTTCTAACGCCCACACTTCCATCTCACCTAATCTCTGGCCACCAAAGTGTGCCCGACCGCCTAACGGCTGCTGCGTCACCAGGGCATAATCACCCGTCGAGCGAGCGTGCCACTTGTCTTCCACCATGTGTATGAGCTTCATCATGTACATATAGCCGACTGTCACGTCGGATAAGAACTTCTCACCTGTACGACCATCGCGTAGTTCTATCTTTCCGTTGGCAGGGAGCCCTGCTTTTTCCAGTATTTCCTTGACGCCTTCCACGCCCAACTTGCTGAACACAGGCACTTCTACGTTGAACCCCAACACTTTTGCAGCCAGCCCCAAATGCAGTTCCAACAGCTGGCCTATGTTCATACGGGACGGAACACCTAATGGGTTCAGCACAATATCCACGGGGCGCCCGTCAGGCAAGAAAGGCATATCTTCCTCGGGTAGCACTCTGGAAACGACGCCCTTGTTACCGTGGCGTCCAGACATCTTGTCTCCAGGCTGTATTTTTCTCTTCTCAGCCACATAGACCTTCACTGCCTTTATTCTTCTGCTCTCAGCGCTCTGCAGCACCTCTGTGTGAACGACTATGCCTCCCTCACCAGGTGGAACCCTGAGTGAGCTATCCTTCACCTTCTCAATCTTCTCCCCAAATATGGCGCTGAGGAGCTTAGTTTCGATAGACTTATCCTCTTCCTCCTTGGGAGTTACCTTACCCACCAATATGTCACCAGGCTTAACCTCAGTGCCCACGAGCACGATACCGGTTTGAGGGTCTAAGTACTTCTTCTCTGCCTCAGAAACAGAGTCGGGTAAGTCATAGGTGATCTCCTCTGACCTACCGTGTCCAAGTTCGGCAACTTCTACCATGTACTCCCTTATATGCACCGAGGTGAATACATCGTCCTTCACCAAACGCTTGCTAATTAGGATGGCGTCTTCGTAGTTGTAACCTTCCCAAGGCATAAACGCCACAAGCACGTTGCGGCCCAAAGCAAGCTCACCCTGATCAGACGTAAGGGCGTCAGCAATCACGTCCCCTGCTTTCACATGCTGGCCCAATTGTACTTTAGGCCTGAAGTGTACCACTGTATCTTGATTGGTCCTTTCAAAATTCTTCAAGTAATAGGACTTCTCGTACCCGTCTTTGGATTCAACACGAATGACTCTGCCGTCTACGTAAGTGACAGTGCCGTCAAACTCAGCCCTAACCGTGTAGCCCAAGGCGTCCACCACGTACTTCTCCATGCCTGTCGCCACAATGGGCGCCTCAGCAGATATCAAAGGAACTGCTTGTCTTTGCATGTTCGAACCCATGAGAGCCCTTATGGCGTCGTCAGACTCCAAGAAAGGCACCAAAGATGCTGATATGGAGAAAGGCTGCGTGACATCCACGTCCATAAGGGTGACTTGTTTGCGGTCTACCTCCACCCACCGACCATGATGCCTTGCTAGGAGCCTTTCAGGCTCAATCTTCTTTCCCTTGAGCGGGGTATCAGCCGGTACAGCAAACTCTCTCTCTTCCTCTAAGGCATCCATCCAGACTATCTCGTCAGTCACTTTACCATTCTTTACGCGCCTATAGGGTGTTACCAAGAAACCATGTTCGTTAATCCTGACATAGGTGGCCAAGGAGAGTATGAGACCAATGTTCTGGCCTTCAGGCGTTTCAATGGGGCAAAGCCTTCCATAATGGGTGTGATGTACGTCACGGACTTCGATGCTGGCATGTTCGCGGCTCAACCCTCCACGTCCCATGGCCGTTACACGGCGCTTGTGCGTAATCTCAGTAAGTGGGTTCGTATATTCCAGGAGCTGGTGCACTTCTGACGGGTTCATGAAACGCCACACATACTGCGTCAAGATGTTGTGCGGTAGCACCCTATGAAGCTTGAGTTCAGGCTCCTTCTGCTGGTTTATCATCTCGTCGCGAGCGGTACGCACCAAACGTTCAAAGGCACTAGCAAAAACCTCGTAGTAGAGTTCCCCCACAGCACGAACACGCCTGTTGCTCAGGTGGTCAATGTCATCTTCCTTTGCGGCACCTACCACAAAAGCAAGCAATATGCCTCCAAGCTCCACCAAGTCTTCAGGCCTCAAAGCCTCTTCTACCTGTATGCCGTATCGGTGTCTAATGTGGTACGCACCCACACGGCCGATGTGATTTCGACGAGGGTCAAACAGCATCTGCCTGAATCTCTTCTCAGCTTCTTTGTCAGTCAGAGCTTCCCCGCTTATCTTCTTCTCGAGTTCGACGAAGGCGGCCCCGCGGAAGAACCGCTCCAGAGGCACTTGCAACACCACAAAATCTGCATTCCTCCGCAGCTTGCGCAGAACTTCTTGGCTGAACGGTTCGCCTGCGAGAACTTCTCCGTCTAGCTTAGCGGGCTCCACAATAATCCAACCTTCATAATCCCTCATCTGGCCGCGGACAGGAACTTTTACCTTCAAGTCGTAGTTGCCCGCTTTCACCTTTGATATGACTAACGCCTTGAAGAGAAGCTCCACATCCCTAGAGCTCATCGGCGTATTTGCCCTAACCAGTACTGTCCCGTCTTTGTCCAACAAGTCCTCGAGCAGTTCTGTTTCCCTGAGGGCAGAAGAGACTTGGTCCCACACCGTGTTCACGGTGTGCAACGCTACAGAGGTATCGCCTTCTATGGTCTTCCTGATCAAAAACAGCAGGTTCTCCTTTACGAAACCACCGAATACCCCCAATATGTCCAGACCTTCGTGCTGTGAAGCATATGCCTCTGCAATCTCGTCCAAGACCTTCTCAAGGCTGTGATCCTGGATCTTTTCGAGTATTTGTTCGTCCACGCCTACATTGGCCAGAGCTTCACGGAAAACGGCCAAAGCTTCCAAAGAAGACGCATAATAAGCCCGCAGCTGTTGGAAGTACATATAAAGGTTTTGAAAAACAAATGATTTCTTTACGTCGAAGTCAGCATCCTGCAAGAAGAATTCCGTCCACTTCCAAGCTCCATCCATGAGCTTGGCGCGAATGTCATCATCAGACAAATAGCCCATAGCCCTCAGAAAGGTGGCTATATTGAGCTTCTTGGACCTGCGGTCCAAAACCATACCGATGGGGTTCTTCCCGTCGTATTCAATATCAATCCAGGTTCCCCTTTGAGGGATAAGCGATACGCGCTTTAACGAATCTTCCGTCTCCAGGTAGATACCCGGAGAACGCACTAGTTGGTTCAATACCACGCGCTTAGAGCCGTTGACTACAAAGTCGCCTGACTCCGTCATCCACGGAATGCGGCGGCCAAGCACGTGGTCTTTTTCCGTTATCTCACCCGTTTCGTTGTTAAGTATCCTAACTTTGACAACCAATTTCTTGGCATAGGTAGAATGTTCTTTGATGGCGTCCTCTGGGGTGAAAATGGGATTCTGGGTCTCGTCTGCTACCTCGTTCTCGAAGCTGAAACCAACAACGTCGAGCCTCCAGCGGCCCTTCGCATCTTCAATGGGAAAATAACGTTGAAAAAGGTCTTGTAGGCCTTCAGTGATGAACCAGTTCCAAGAAGTTTTTTTTGCCTCAAGGAAATCGGGGTATAAAACTTGTTCTAATGCGGGTCTCTTTACTCGCGAACTGATCTCCCAGATCTTTTTTCTATTGGCCAAAACGCATCACCCTCCAATAAAAGTGCCAATTTAACATGATAGCACAGAGGGGACCATGTGTCAAATAGAAGAGTGAAATGTCTGTTAAGGCTGGTGGCCCCAGGGGGATTCGAACCCCCGCCTCCACCTTGAAAGGGTGATGTCCTAGGCCTCTAGACGATGGGGCCACTTTTGGTGGGGCCGCCAGGACTCGAACCTGGAACCTTCCGGTTATGAGCCGGTGGCTCTGCCAGTTGAGCTACGGCCCCACTTGGTAGCCCCGGCGGGAATCGAACCCGCACCTCCGGGTTGAGAGCCCGGTATACTAACCACTATACGACGGGGCCACCTCTGGCTGGGGGAGGTGGATTCGAACCACCATTACAGGATCCAGAGTCCCGTGTCCTGCCCGTTAGACGATCCCCCAACGGCAGCACTGTGCATTATACCATACGCCCAATGGGTTGTAAAGACACCGAGCTGCTACCGCTTAGCCAAGAGTTCTTCTAAAACCTCGATGGTCGGTATCCCCTCGTACACTTTCTTGCCGTCGAGAACCCAAGTGGCCCTTCCGCCTTTTACTCGATGTTTCACCACTTGCCAGAAGAAGAAAGTGTTGCGAGGATCCACTAGATTGACTTCAATCTCAGGGTGCCTGTCCCTAAGATAACGCAGAACCTCAGCCAACCTCACAGGATCGTCGCCTTTGGGCGAAACCACGAAATCACCGATCTCCTTGAGGTCGACGGTGGCACACCCAGTGGTGTTAGAGGGTTGTTCTACAAAGACGAGGAGGCGCCTCTTGGCGCCTCCTCCATTAGTCTGTTTACCCATTCTTCTTGGAAAGAGCACTGTAGGCTTCGATTACGAGCCACACTGCCAAGACTATCAGCACAACAGAGATGATACCCAGCGGGAGCGTTGGACCAGTCAAGTTGTTCTTCGCAAGTAGAATGAGAGCTGCAATCGTCGTGACGATCATGAATGCCATGGGTAGACCAGAGAACCAAGCGGGCTTCTTTAGGCCCTTCATGACGAAGGCAGTAATGGCCAAGAGGGCAAGACCTGCTGTCAACTGGTTCGCCGAACCGAATACCGGCCAAATGAGCTTCCAAACAGGAGTTTCGCCTGTCTTCATGAACACAAGCACTAGAGCGCCTAGTACGGTGAGTAGGGTTGCTGTGAAGCGATCAAGCTTGCCAAAGGTGAATTCCTGCATCTGATAACGCCCAAGACGTGTAGCGGTGTCCAAACTGGTAAGGATGAACGTATTGATAGTGAACATACCAAAGGAAATACCAACCTTCTCAGGCAGGCCGAAGACAGACCAGAACTTGGAGAAGCCAACGCCATAGGTGTACTGAGCGTTGCCCTTGAGGATTTCGCCAGCCATCATCACCGTAATCAAAGCGATGACAGCCACTACGCCCTCTAGTAGCATGCCACCGTAGCCGATGAACTTGGCGTCCTTTTCGCTCCTGATCTGCTTAGCCGTAGTACCACTACCTACCAAGGAGTGGAAACCACTGATAGCACCGCAAGCCACCGTGATGAACAGGATAGGCCACAGGTAGTTCATGCCACCAGCATACCAGCCCTTGAAGGCAGGCAGGTTAACAGTCAGGTTCTTACCGCCAAACAAGATGCCAACAGTAGCGATGATCAAGGCGAAATAGAGGAACCAAGAAGACAGGTAGTCACGAGGCTGTAGCAGGAGCCAAACAGGCAACACTGATGCCAAGAAGATGTAAACGATAAGGATCCAACGCCACGCGTTGACATTCAAAGCGAATGTGCTCTGAACCCATGCCGAGCTGTTGCCCCAGAAGATAGCGCCGACCACAAAAGGCAACGATATGACCGTAGCCCACAGCAGCGAAACGTTGTAGCGGTACACCAATACGCCGAAGATGACAGCCAAGACCAAGTACACTACAGCGCTGAACGCTACTGCTGGGTCAGCAGCGAACGAACCGGCCGCGAGCTCCAAGAAGGCCGACACTACGAGCACCAGAGCGAGCCACGCGAACATGTTGAACAGCAGCTTGGCCCTGCGGCCCACGTAGTGGTTGACAAGCTCACCAACGCTGAGACCCTTGTGCCTAATGGAGCCTACAATTGCGCCCATGTCGTGCACGCCACCGAAGAAGATCGATCCGATGACTACCCACAGGTAGGTCGGAAGCCAACCAAACAAAGCGCCTGCTGTGATAGGGCCGACAATGGGGCCTGCACCAGCAATGCTGGAGAAGTGGTGGCCAAGCAGAACCATGGGGTGCGTAGGAACGTAATCAAGACCGTCGTACAGCTCTTGAGCAGGTGTCTTGTTTTCGCTGCTTAACTCATACACCCTCTCCTGGTACTTGCCATAAACCACATAGGCAATACCGAAGAGCACGAGCGACAGCAAGAATAGGCCTAAAGCCATCCAGCTACACCTCCCGAACCTATACTTCCAAAGCCTCGTTCTGAGGCTTTAGAGCCTCTCTAAACTCCTTGCGCATGTCTTCCAGTATCTTTTCGTTGCCTTCAAGAAATCCTACGTGAGCCCAACCCATGAGGCCAAGGGCGAAATGTTTAGTCTTCATCTTGCCCGTGCCTATTACCAAGAACCGCTGCATCATCACATCCTTGATAGGCTTTATGAGCGGCCAAAGCTCCTCAAAGGTCATGTTTGGGACAATGAAGTCCAACAACTTGTATGCAGCCACCTTCCCTAACCAGCCTGATTTCTCCATAATTAATACGCGGCGGTAAATACGTCTTCCCTGAAAGTCAAAGGGCTCGTAGTAGAACCTTTTCAGGACCTCTTCGTTGATTTCCAAGCTGATCACCCCTTCCACTACATATAATAACAGCAGCCCATGTAAATGCAACGAATCCCTAGGGGGGTATAATTTGCTTAGGAAGGTAGGTAAGGAGGTGGCTTGGTTTGAACATAACTTACTTGGGACACTCTTGCTTCTTGATAGAGTGGAAAGGCCTTAGGATTGTGACCGACCCATACCAAAGCGGAGCATTTGGCAACCTGAATTATGACCCTGAGAATGTGGAAGCAGACATTGTCACCATAAGCCATCACCACGATGACCATGGCTACACAAGGGATCTAAAGGGAGCCTTTACCGTCGTTGATGTGCCAGGCGTCCGCACGTTCAACGGTCTAACTATTACGGGCGTCGCTAGCGATCACGACAGGCAAGGGGGCCACCAGCGTGGCAAGAATATCATCTTCAAAATAACTGATGGCAATCTGACCGTTGTGCATTTTGGAGACCAAGGTAGGCCCATTACCGCAGAGGAATCTTCGCTGATAGGCCACGCAGATGTTGTGCTGGTCCCCGTGGGCGGTTACTACACCATAGAACCTGAAGAAGCCTATCAACTGTGCCTCCAGATGAACCCCGCCGTGGTTGTCCCTATGCACTACAAAACCCCCAAGTTGGGTTTCCCGGTGGCAGAGGTTGAAAAGTTCTTAAGCCTGTGGCCGTCAGACAGGGTGCGCCGTATGGACACCTGCCAAGTCGCTATCACTGACCTGCCAAAGCAAACAGAGGTCTGGGTGCTCAAGCATTGTCGCTGAAACTGCACAACTCGGCACACTTCAAGACCTTAACAGACATTCCCATGGAGCTGCTAGAGCGCATGGGTGTGAAAGCATTAGTTGTCGACGTAGACAACACACTTATGCCTTATGACAAAGACGAAGTCCCCGCTCCCATAAAGGAGTGGATAGAAGAAGCTAAGAAACGCTTTATCGTTCTCTCTATCGCAAACACACGGCCCTACCGTGCCAAAATAGTCAAGCAGGAACTCCACATACCCGCGTTCTCACTTTCTTTGAAGCCTTTGCCCTTTGCCTGGTGGAGAGCAAAGAAGAAATATCACTTAGAACCTGCCACTACCGTCCTTATAGGAGACCAACTCTTCACAGACGCCCTTTTCGCTGCTTTCACAGGACTCAAGTTCATAAGGGTTGAGCCCCTAAGTCACAAAGACGCGTTGCACACGAAATTCACTAGATGGCTTGAGAAGAAGCTATTCTCCTGAGCAAAGCTCCCGCACCAATTTGAAGTTGGCCTTAGCAACCCTGCGTAAGGTGCTGCACCCTTCTTCAAGAGCAATGCGACGTGCTTGCTCTTGAACAACTGCTGAACTACCTGCCGGGAGCCCATGTTCTTCAAGCCAATCCAAGAAGGTGGCCCGGGCGACTATAGATGCCGCCGCTACAGCCGGAATGACTTCGCCTCTAACGAGGGGTACCAAGCCCACCTTCCTTAGAGCGTCAGCGGCTCCAAAGTCATCTACATAGAAAGTCTTGCCGTTACCTAATGCGCTCCTAACTTCCACGTGAGACCGAACTAAGATACTGTTCATGTTCGCGGTGAGCTCGTAGGGTTCCCATTTGCGCACCACTACACGGCAGCAGTTCTTGTAGTATTCAGCCAACTTCATTACCGCTACGTTAGAAATGTCTTTAGAATCCAATGCCAACCTCATGGCCATTTGATCTTCGAGGCATACCCCGGCCACCACCAGCGGACCAAAGAGGTCGCCCTTACCCGCTTCGTCAGAACCACAGTGGGGCTTCAAGGGTATCAAAGCATCCACCAATCGCTCAGCTAATGCGAAGTCCCCATTCTGAATCAAGACTTTGCGGGCGTATATGGTTATGGTGGCACCCCCGAGCCTGTAGACTCCCCCTTCCCGCTCCGCTCCCAACCGGCTCAGGGAAGCCTCCAAACGATCCCGTTCACCTGCGTATATGCGCAGCACCATGTTTTTCATCGCTTACAATTATGGCATGATCGTAGGAGCATTGCTGTTTGTGGTAGGCCTAATAATGGGCTCTTTTCTGAACGTAGTCATATACCGGCTACCCCGTGGCGAAAACATTGTCCACCCTCCGAGCCACTGCCCAAACTGCGGGCACCGCTTAGTGGCTTTGGACTTGGTCCCCGTGCTGTCTTACGTCTTTCTTGGGGGTAAGTGCCGATACTGCGGTGCTAACATATCGCTGAGGTACCCTCTTGTTGAGTTGCTTACAGGATTTCTCCTTGCTGCCACTGTATTTGCCAAGGATGTAGGCTATATACCCTACGCCACTTTCGCATTGTTCAGCATCCCCATTGCTTTCATAGACATAGACACCATGACCATCCCTGAAGTGCTTGTGTATCCCTTGATCGCCCTATTGGCCCTGTACAGGGTGTTGAACCACCAATGGGCGTTTGTCTCCTCCGCACTCTTTCTCTTCGTTATTCACTACCTAGTGCACCACTTTGTTCCCCACGGGTTCGGCTTAGGGGACGCCGTGTACAGCTTGGCAGTCGGCTTGATGGTACGTTGGCCGCTGACTTTGGTGTGGTTCATACTCACCTATGCCTTGGGAACACTGATAGGAGTCGCCCTTATAGTTAGAAAGAGAGCGGGGCGAAAGTCGCCCATACCCTTCGCCCCCATAATGTTTGTAGGCACCCTACTGGCCTTGACAGCAGGTAAGCCCATACTTGACTGGTACCTCGGTTTGTTTTTCTAAACTAAGTCCTCAAATCCAACGCAAGTGATCTGAAGCCCTCTCTTCTTCAGCTCCCTCAGGAAAATGAGAGCGCCTACATAATCACCAGGCATATGGCCTGTGAGCACCAAAGCCTTGTCGCTGAACTCAGACTTGATTTTCCTAAAATCAGCAGGATTAACGTGCATGTATATAAGCGCAGGTATGCCGTGGCTGTACCACACCTTGGCTACGTCGTACCCGCCATTGGTGAACGCTCCTATGAGCACAGGCGCCCTATCGACAACGAGGTCGGGGTCGCCCATAATCTGCTCTGCCTTAACGGGGCTGTACGGAAAAGGATCTAAGGCGTTGATTACGTCAACTACTCTATGCATAGGGGCGGGAAGCACTTTGTCCACAGCAGACTGTATGGTCTTGCGGGTAATCTCATCGATGGGAGCATGTATGTTCATGAACGGCATGTCCAAGAGCCTTGCCATCCCCAAGATGCGTGTGAAGTTCTCCGTCTTTGAAGAAATCTGCAGGTCTACCAACTTGTCCGCCACGGCAGCCTCAGCTTCATCTTTGGGGATCCCCCAGGACACCATGAAATCCACGTGTCGTCTAAACACCTGCCCGTAAGCCAAGGCAGCGTTAGGTGGGTGATGAGCTATCACCAAGTCATAACCCTGCTCTTTTGCCCATACCAGTTCCTCCACGCCTATGTCAATACCAAAAAGCACTCGCCTAATGCCATCTCCTGCCCTATAAATGGCAGAATCACCAGGCACTTCATCAAAACCGCTCATTTTCAGTGCTAACTGCATGATTTCCTGTGTGTTCATGATCTAACTCCTTCCAAGGCCGCTGATAAAGCCTTCCCCAATATGGGGCCCACTATGATTGCAGACAAAGCCTGCATGCCGTTGCCTGGCAGTTCAGCCACAGCAGCAGCCCAACCGTACATGAAAACCTCCACTAAGAAGTAACCTGCCACCATCAAGACGGGACCTACGATCCAAGACCAATGGAATTTGGCCTTCACATCGCTTTGGGAGACCACATAACCTTCCAAACCTTTGATTAGGAATGTCCATGGTGCCCAATGCAGATAGCCACCCAAGATGTCAGCCAAAGCGCTGCCCAACCCCCCTGCCAACCAGCCCAATCTGCGCCCCAACACCATGGCAAGAGCCACCACAGCGATGTCGCCCAAGTTGATGTAGCCTCGCGTCATGGGTGTGGGAATCCGAATGAGCATGGTAGCTACTGCAACAAAAGCCGCTGCAAGCGCAACCAGTGCTGTGTCACGCGTCCTGCTCAACTCGCCTTCACCTCCACTGCATATTCTATAATTGTTGCAGTCATGAAGGATCTAACAGTTGCAAGACTTATGGCGCCACCCCAAGAAGTGTTCAGGCGCCTTTCAAAGGCATACCCTTTCGAGCCTTATGGGTTAGGCAACCCAGCGCGTGTCCTTCTAAGCTGTATACTGTCAGCGCGAACCAAGGACGAGATAACATACCCTACAGCGGACACGCTGTTTGCAGAGTACCGAACTTTGGAGCAGCTCTGCACGGCGCGCCCCCAAGATTTGGAATCGCTGCTAAAACCTGTGGGTTTCTACAGAGTCAAAGCACAGCACGTACGTGAAGCTGCTTGCCACTTATTGCGCTTCGGCGTCCCCAAGACCACGGAACAGCTCATAGAGGTCCCTGGCATAGGGCCCAAATGCGCGGCGATTGTGAGAGCCTTCGGCTGGGGATTACCCGACATAGCCGTGGATACCCATGTGTACCGCATATCCAAGAGACTGGGTTGGACAAGCCACAGCGACGATCCCTTGGATACGCAACAGAAACTGAAACTACTATTCCCACTCCACCAATGGCAACCGCTCAACCACTTGATCGTTTCCTTGGGAAGGGACACCTGCAAGCCCCAAAAGCCTGCCTGTGCCCCTTGCGTACTAAATCAGGTGTGCCCCTATCCCAACAAGCCCTGAATATTACCTTCGCCGTCTACCCACACGGATTCAGCCTGAGGCACTTTGGGCAAACCAGGCATGGTCATAATGGAGCCTGCCAACGGCACTATGAATCCTGCCCCAGCTGATACTTTGAAATCCCTAATGGTAATGGCGAAGTTGCGAGGGCGCCCCAGCAAGTTAGGATCGTCGCTAAGGGAGTACTGAGTTTTTGCTATGCATACGGGGAGCCGTTCAAGACCGAACTGCCTTATGACTTTGAGCTTTTTCATAGCGTCCCCAGTGAAGGACACATCGTCAGCGCCGTAGACCCTAGTTGCCACTTTGATAATCTTCTGCTGCAAGTCATCGTCAGGCTCATAGACGTAGTTGGGCTTAGGATTCTCCAAGGCGTGCCGTACTACAGCTTCGGCCAAAGCGATACCGCCTTGGCTGCCCTCAGTAGCTACGGTACTTACCGCATAGGGCACGCCCATGCTCTCCAACCTCGACTCCAAAGCCGTGATCTCAGCGTCTTGGTCGTCAGGGAACCTGTTTATGGCCACCACAGGCGTGTAGCCAAACTGCATTATGTTCTTGAGGTGAGCTTCTACGTTTTCGAAACCCTTGTCCAAAGCCTGGGGCCCATCGCCGCCGCCGTGGTGCTTTATAGCCTTAAGCGAAACCACGAGTACCACTTGGGCAGGTACCAAGTCATAGCTGCGAGCCACAATACCCATGAATTTCTCGAAACCCAGATCGGAGCCAAAACCTGTCTCGGTCACCACATAGTCAGCGTAAGTCAAAGCCAAACGGGTAGCCACAATGCTGTTGGTGCCATGAGCTATGTTGGCAAACGGACCTGCATGGATGAAGGCCGGATTACCTTCCATAGTGACCACCATGTTAGGTTTTAGCGCATCGCACAGCAGCGCAGCAGCAGCACCATGGGCCTTCAAGTGCTCCACAGTGAAGGGTTGTCCGTCAAAACTTACTCCCAGAATGATGCGTTTAAGCTTAGCTTGCAGGTCTTCCAAGTTCTCGCTCAATGCCAAGACCGCCATGACTTCGGAGGCAGCAGTTATTTCGAAGCCGTCCTCACGGGGGACACCGTTGCCTTGCAAGCCGACCACCACCGAGCGCAGCTCTCGGTCGTTCATATCCATGACCCGCTTCCACCACACCTTGGTAGTCTCAATCACGGGTTGCTTTCTGTAGTAGATGTGGTTGCCCAACATGGCTGAGATCAGGTTGTGCGCCGCTGTGACCGCGTGAATGTCACCCGTGAAGTGCAGGTTGATACGTTCAGAGGGCACAACTTTGGCTTTGCCTCCGCCTGTGGCGCCACCTTTTACGCCGAACACGGGACCCAACGAAGGCTCCCGCAACGTCACCACTGCCTTCTTCCCTATGGCATTCAACGCATCAGCCAACCCAATAGCCGTGGTGGTCTTGCCTTCTCCTGCTGGCGTTGGGTTTATGGAAGTGACAATAATGAGCTTGCCTCTTTTGGGACCTATGGCGTTCAGAGAAACCTTGTATGCGAAGTTACCATAAGGCTCCAAGTATTCCTTGCTTATACCGAGCCTTTCAGCTGCTTCCCAGAGGTTCAACACATATCCCTCCTATCCACAATAAGACGGCCGTTCTTAATCAAAGCCCGCACAGGGTTGACGCCTTGCAGGTACCCCAACCACGACAGATCGGGAACATCCAAGACCATGAGGTCAGCGCGATAACCAGGTCGCACCGCTCCTCTATCCTCCCTAGCCACGGCGCGCGCTGCGTAGGCTGTATAGCCCAAGAAAAGCTCCTCTACAGGGATTCCAAAAGCAATGTGCCCCACGTTTATGGCTTGCCAAGGTGACGGCACAAAACTCGTACCCGGGTTGAAGTCGGTGGAAACCGCAAAGTATCCGCCTAATTCCTTGATGGTTTGGTAAGTATGTTTGATGCTGTATCCCAGGTGCCAAGCTGTAAGGGGCAGTAGCGTAGGCACGGTACCCTTCTTGAAGGCAATTTGAAGGTCATCGGCCGTGGCAAACTCCAAGTGGTCTATGCTCGTGAGGTGGTATTTTTCCAGCAAGAAGGAGCTGCTGTCATGCTCTAGCTCCCACAGGTGCGCCTTGAGCTTCAGGCCAAAGAGTGCGGCCCTACCAAAGATCACATCTGCCTCCTGTGGTGTAAAAGCGACTGAAGCTACAAACACGTCCACAAACTCGGCCAGCCCCGTTTCTGCCAAAGCAGGTATGGTCTTGGTAACCATTTCCTCCAAGTACTGTTCCCTACCCTTGTCCTTGGGCAGCGCGTGGGCGCCCAAGTAGGTAGGTACTAAGTCGATGCCCGTGTTTGCTCCATGTATAAGCTGCAGGAGCCTAAGCTCCTCATGATGGCTTAAGCCATACCCCGTTTTCACTTCCAAAGTACCAGTACCTTGGCAAGCGAAAACCCTTACCCATTTCTTCAAGCTAAGTAGTAGTTGCTCGTCGGATACCGCCCTAGTGGCTTCCACAGTTACATTGATGCCACCTTTTTGCTGCTGCTCCCTATAGGTCTGCCCTTGGATGCGTGCATGGAACTCAGAAGAACGGTCGCCAGCAAATATGGAATGGGTGTGGGGGTCCACGAAAGCTGGAGTAACCAAAGCGCCTTCGACATCCAAAACCGTCCACTCATCCCCCACAGGGGCCTCGCTTGCTGGAACGACATCAACTATCCACCCGTCTTTTATGACCACAGCTCGGCCGTGTTGGTCTAGTATGGCTTTCTCGGATATGGGCTCGAGCTCGACGGAGGCAGGCGTAATGACTCTGGCGTTTGTAATAACGAGATTACTCATGGCCTGCCAGTCTCGACAAAACCGCCACATCCAATATGTGGCTTGACTCCAATTTGGGAAGCTGCAAGTAGTACGCCAAGCTGCCGAGTACGGCGCCCAGAGGCATCAACCCTACCAGTTCGCCTTCTACCACCTGCACACCGTATCGGGCTGCCTCGAGTTTGACCAGTTCTACCACGCGGTACAAAGGCGTCTTGCTAAAATCCAATATATTCATGGAAACCTGCGACAAGCCCTTCTCCTCGATGTACATGCCTTTTGCCTGAACGTTCACCAGACCGCCGCTGGACTCACGCACCGCCTTGGCTATCTTGTCAGCCACTTCTTTGTCGGGTGTATTCAAGTACAGGTTGAATGCTATAAGGAAGTTGCGGGCTCCAACAGCTGTGGCGCCTGCGGTAGGATGCAAGGCGGGTTCTCCGATGTCAGGGTGCCTTTCAGGTTGCGTAATAGTCTCCCTCAGCCCTTCGAACTCGCCCTTCCTGATGTTGGGTAGCCTCTTACGTTCGGGCCTACGAGCTGACTCAGCGTACAGGTATATGGGGACCCGAAGGTTTTCCCACATCCACTGCCCAAACTCCACTGCTAAGTCGTTGCATTCCTGCATGGTGGCATTGAACAAAGGGACAAAAGGCACCACGTCCACGGCACCCATGCGCGGATGTTCGCCCTGATGCTTGTTCAGGTCAATGAGTTCCACAGCCTTGGCAGCGCCTGCCTTCATGGCATTGAGGACTTCACTTGGTTCGCCCACAAACGTGACCACCATGCGGTTGTGGGATTCGTCAGCCTCGACATCCAATACGATGACATTGCCGCCGCCCTTTATGGCGTCTACGATGGCATCCATGACGTCTTTGCGTCGGCCTTCAGAGAAGTTGGGTACACATTCGATCAGCTTCACAGTCTCACTCTCCCAGCATCGGCATGTTTACGTGTTTTTCCTTAGCCACTCTTATGGCTATGTCGTAACCCGCATCGGCATGACGCACAACACCCATAGCTACGTCGTTGGTCAAGACCCTTTGGATCTTCTTCTCGGACAGGTCCGTACCGTCAGCCACCACTACGACTCCAGCATGAATGGAATAACCGATACCCACACCGCCCCCATGGTGTACCGAGACCCACGTGGCACCTGAAGCGGTGTTCACCAAGGCATTGAGTATGGGCCAATCGGCGATGGCATCAGACCCGTCGAGCATAGCTTCGGTCTCCCTGTAGGGGCTTGCTACCGAACCCGTGTCGTGATGGTCCCTACCTATCACAATAGGTGCCTTCACTTTGCCCGTCTTCACCAACCAGTTGAACATGACACCCGCTTTATCGCGCTCTCCGTAACCTAACCAGCATATACGTGCAGGTAAGCCCTGCCACTTGACCTTCTTTTGGGCCATCTCTATCCACGTTCTCAGGTGCTCGTCCTCGGGGAACAGCTCCAAAATGAGCTTGTCCGTTTCATAGATGTCGTTAGGATCACCTGAGAGCGCTACCCACCTGAAAGGACCTTTGCCCTCGCAGAACAGAGGCCTGATGAGTTCAGGCACGTACCCTCTTATTTCGAAAGCATCGTTGTAGCCCCACGACTGAGCCAATTTCCTGATGTTGTTGCCGTATTCGAACACCACAGCACCCCTGCGCTTCATCTCCACCATAGCTTCTACGTGCTTGACTACCGACTCTCCAACCTTTTGCAAGTAGAGCTGCGGATCGTCCTTCCTCAGCTGAGCTGCTTCCTCCACACTGTAGCCCAGCGGGATGTACCCGTTCAGTGGGTCGTGGGCGGCTGTCTGATCAGTCACTACGTCCGGGATTATGTCCCTTCTCACTAACTCAGGATATACGTAGGCCGCATTTGCCAGCAAACCGATAGACACCGCTTCACCTTTGGCTCTTGCTTCCTCGACCCAGCGCAGAGCTTCGTCCAAATTGTCCGTCCACTTATCCAAGTACCCATGCTTAATCCTACGCTCGATAGCCCAAGGATTTACTTCTACCGCCAAGATGACTGCGCCGTTCATAGTGGCTGCTAAGGGTTGGGCACCGCCCATCTCACCCAAACCAGCGGTCAGTACAAACCTGCCCTTGAGCGAGCCGCCGAAGTGCTTCTTCGCAGCAGCGTAGAAGGTCTCATAAGTGCCCTGGAGTATGCCTTGGGTTCCGATATAGATCCAAGAACCGGCCGTCATTTGGCCGTACATGATGAGGCCGCGTTCCTCGAGCTCCCTGAAATACTCCCAATCTGCCCACTTGGGCACCAGCAGCGAGTTTGCAATGAGCACACGGGGTGCCCACTCGTGCGTGCGGAACACAGCTACGGGCTTACCGCTTTGAACCAACAAAGTTTCATCGTCGTTCAGGTTCTTCAGGGTATCGACGATCTTGTAGAAAGACTCCCAATTGCGAGCAGCTCTACCCGTACCCCCGTAGACGATAAGATTGGCCGGATCCTTGGCAACTTCAGGATCCAAGTTGTTCATTAGCATCCTCATGGGTGCTTCGGTCAACCAACTCTTGCACGTAAGCTTGTTGCCCCTTGGGGCCCTTATCTCCATAACATCGACCTCCCTATTTGATTGTAAGGCAGCGCAATACTGCCCTTGGTTTCAGTAGTCTATTCCGGGCCGGGCTGAGATTCCCCGTTGAAAGGGATGCCGCAGCTCCACAAATTCGGTCAAGTAGTCGGCCTGTTCTCGCAATGCCTCCGTGGCATAGCGCCCCGTGAGCACTAATTCCACGTGTTCGGGTTTTTGCCGAATAAGCTCCAACACGTCCTCTTCCTTTAGCAGTCCGAATGCCACAGCCACGTTTATCTCGTCAGCTATGACCACGTCGTAAGTGCCTGACAACACACCTTCCCTTAGCAGTGCAAAACCCTGCTGAGCCGCCTCCACGTCTTCGCGTGCCACGTTCTTGGGGTCCACGAAATGATCGGTGCCAAAGCGCGCGAGCTTGATGTTCGGCACATAGGACAAGGACGCTTCCTCACCGTATTTGTAGGACGGCCCCTTCATGAATTGGACGATTAGCACCTGTAAACCCCGCCCCGCGGCCCTCAAAGCTAAACCCAACGCTGCTGAAGTCTTGCCCTTCCCGTTTCCGCTGTAGACGTGCACCAAACCTCTTTCTAACCTCACCACTTCCTCCTCACCCTTAGGTAGTCTCCCTTCTTCTCCACAATGAACTCCTCCATGACGTGAATGCCTTCAGTGAAACCCGGAGCTATTTGCTTTTGAAGCAAGTACGCCTTTTCCTGCATCTCCCACAGCTGCCTCACAGCACTACCCCTGTCCGAGTCCCGCACCGTTCTCTTACACCAACGCCCATAGGGACAGAACAGGCAATGATCAGAAATCCTCGGCTTAGCGGGATTGCTGAGATAGTCAGACAAGAATCTCTGGACGAAACTTTCCACCGTCACAGCTTCGCTTTCGTCGATAGTAAAAGTCCTAACCAATGGTTCATCACCCTTGGGGACTGTCCCCAGGTACACTACACTGAGGGACGCGGGCAGCCTTAGCTTGCCCAAACGCCACAACATGGTGGCATACACCTTCACTTGCTGCCGGTGCGAGTCGGTGGGGAAGCTACCTGTTTTCCAATCCAATAACACGTTCTCACCCATGGCGTCAGCTATTCCCACGACCTTGACGTTTTCGAACCCGAAGTTGTGCTCAAACTTTTCCTCGTAAGCCACCAAAGGCAGAGTTTCAGCTATTCGCTTCGCCGCCTTAGCCACAGCTAGTAGCTCGTCTATAACTTGTCTAGCCAATGGGCCAACTTGAGCTCCTGGGAATTTCTCCAAGAAGACACTCCAGGCCACATCTTCCTCTGTATCAAAGAACCCTGTCCCATCGCCTGAAAGCATTCTATATATGAGATCGTGGACAGCCGAACCTATTTGGTCCGCAGCCCCCGTAGTTTCCAATGGAAATTGGTCCAAATAATCCAGATGCAATGGGCACCAATACAACAACGAAGTAACGCTAATTCTTTTCACCTAACACACTCTCCTTACCAAATATAGCTTGCATGAGTTCGTCAAAGAGCTTCTGGGAGTCTATGCGACCTATCTTGCTCCTAAAGTCTAGATCGTAGAAAGCCGTAATGATAAGCTTCAAGCGCTCCTCAGGTATACGCCTGCCCAAGTCCACGCACTTGCCAACAAAGTAGGGGCTCCTGCCGCTCTCTTTGGCCAACGTGGCCGTGTCCTTCTTAAACGCGCGAGCCTTCCACGCCAAACTGAAGATCCTGTACAAGAACACAAAAACCTGCTGGGGCATTTCCCCCTGCTCCAACAGCTTATTGATTTGGTCAGTGCACCGCTTGCGGTCGCCGTCCAATACAGCGTCCATCAACGTGAAGTAACTACCAGACCCAACTTCGCCTACCACATAGGTCTCCAAATGCTGCCTCGTGATCGCCTTAGCCACCAGGGAGAGCTTATCTATCTCGGTGGATATGGCCCATAAGTCGCCGCCGCACAGATCGTACAGGAGTTCAGCTTCATCATCCTCGCACGTCACTTTTCGCATCTTGAACTCGGCCTTGATCCACTTTATGGCGTCAGACCGGCTTAGTTTGCTGCACTGCACCAACTGGGCACCGGGCAGTTTCAGCTCGCCCATGATGACCAGTACGCCGCTTATGGTGTTTGGATCCAAGTACTTCTTGGCAAACTCCAACTGCTCCTTCTTAGCGGGCAACTCCACCACTACTACCCGCTTTGGTTCGAAAAGCGAAAGGGTCGACATGTCCCTAAGGGTTTCCAAGTTCTCAGACCCTATGCGCACCACTGACGCGCCCGTCTTCTTGGCTAACCAATTCACAAAGCGGTGCTTCAGGAAATCCAATTCGCCCACTAAGACGTAGGCGGAGTCAATGTTTCCATTCCTAACCTCTTCAATTGCCTTGATTACGTGCATGCCATATCTCCAATATGGAGTCAACGTTTGCTTGACTGCCAGCTATCAAGCTCTCAGACGCAAACGGGTCATAAGGCCTACCCTCAAAGTCCACCACTACTCCGCCTGCCTCACGCACGAGCACCACACCTGCAGCTGCGTCCCAAGGCTTTAACCCGTATTCATAGAAAGCACCGAATACGCCAGCAGCCGTGTAAGCCATATCCAAAGAAGCTGCACCCATCCTCCTAATGTCTGTGATATGCGGGTAGAGCTGCTGGAACAATTTGCTGAACCACTCCACCTTATCCCTGTACTTGAAAGGGAAAGCCGTTGCCACTAAACTTTCTGTCAACGCCTTGTAGCTCACCTTGATGGGACGCTCGTTGAGATAAGCCCCTACTCCTGCTTGAGCCCAAAAGAGCTCCTCGTAGGCGGGATTGTATACGACACCACTCGTTAAAGCCCCGTCTTCCACTACACCTATGCTCACTGCAAACACGGGCACACCATAAGCGAAGTTGTTAGTGCCGTCCAAGGGGTCTATTACAAATAGAGGATCCCCTTGAACTTCAGCGTCTTCCTCGGACAAAAAGCCGCACCGAGGAAAAGCCTTCCTAAGCCCATCAATGATCAACTCTTGAGACCTCAGATCGTATTCGGTAACCAGGTCGTGAGGTGACTTTTCCTGCCTCTCAAAAGAGGTGCGAAACCCCTCTTTGAGCAATGCTCCAGCGCGCAAAGCCACTGCAATGACGCTGCTTAAAGACACCATGAATTAATGATACTACTTAATGTTGCTTGTCCTTTGCAGTCTTGAGAAGGGTAAGGGTTTCCCACCCAATGAGTACGACATGAGCCAAAACGTAGTACCAGAAAAGCACAACAGGCACCGCAGACGCTACTTTGAACACCACGTTGGTGCTCACGCTCTTGACATAATAACCAAGCACTGACGACAAAGCCTGCCATACTGCTGCCTGCATGAAACCTACCCCTATGGCGTACTTCCACTGCACACCATTGTCGAGGAATAGGTTCAAGCCAGCGAAGAACAACGTGTAGAAACCCAAGGTGACAAACCAAGATGGCAAGTTCTTGAAAAACAGCGTTATCAACGCGTATGCCCATACTGAGAAAGCCAAGACCAACACTAACGCAAAGGACACTAGTCGCGTCACCATACTGGGCCTGCGCATTCTGCCCGCGATTTGAGAAGCGGCGTGCTCCAAAGAAGCGAACACGTTCGTACTGCCCCATGCTAGAGGCAAAAGCATCCACCAAGAAAGGCGCGGTGTTATAGAAAGCGACCTAAGCACGGGTTGAAGCAGTTCTTCGTAGTCGGGTGACAAGTAACCGACTACGGCGAAGCTGACTTGTTCACCAAAAAGCAAGAATAAAAACAGGGCCAGGGCGGCAGTGGAAAAGAACATGAAAAAAGAGAACGCCCCAGCAAAGAACCCCAAGTTGTCCTTGTTCAGCTTGTCAAAGACCTGCTTAAACCAATGCATCCTTTAGCATATAGGCCAAAGTTGCAGAGAAAGCGGCCACAGGGATTTGCAGGACTCCCAGAATGGTGATAAGCAAGTAAAACCAGTGGCCGGGGGCTGCAGCTTGACCCATCACGACTGTCATCGCGTAACGCGTCCACATAGCACCATTGAGCAGCTGTATGGCAAAGGCAAGTACCATGAGGGGCAGCGCGCTACGGCTTCTGTTCTTCAAGCCCATGACAGCCAAGAACGTGGGTAGGAAGAACAGCAGTGGCACAACGAAGTTGTTCACCATCAGGGGCCATGTGGCGTAGAAGATGACTGACGAAGCGATGAAAGACAGATGAAGGTACCTCAAGGATTTTGACTTGTCCGTGAAATCAAGGATGCTTGCCTTCAAGTACCGGTTCAGTACCTGCATTTTTTCCCAGAATTCCTTCTCCTCTTTGTCGCTTTGGAAACCAGCCTGCGCTTCTTTACACCTCTTTTCGATAAACTCTACGATTGCCTTTTCTTGCTTCTCGTAGCCTTTGGGTATAGACAGACCATCGTAGGCTCTTGACATCTCCTGCAAGCCCTGCAGAACCTTCTCCTTGACTGCCTCGCGTTTGGCATTAACGGTGTGCGCCTGCATGATGAGTTCATCGAGAGCCTTTTTTATCTGTTCTGCCATGAAAGACCTCCTTAAAGAGGGAGAGGGGCCCCAAGGCCGCTCCCCCTTCTAGTGCTGTTGTTACTTACCAGACTTTAACAGCTTGGGGATGGACCAGAACATCATCGCAAAAATGACGCCCCACCCAAGCAAGAGGAAAATCAAACTCTCAGCTGACATCTCTCATCACCTACTTCTCAAGGAGAACCTTGTTCTGCTTGATCTCATCTGCGTACTTGTTCTTTATCGTCATGTAAGCCTCAACGAATCCAAGAATGAAGACCGCAAGTAGGACTATACGTGCTCCGTTGACCCAAGGAATTAGTGCTGGCGTCTTCTCAACGAAGGAAGGCACCAGTTTCAGATACCCATCTTTGTAGTAGTTAATGGTCGTTCCCACCAGCAACACAACAATGTAGATAGGCGTAATCCAGCGCATAACTACGTGGAACCACCACTTGCCAAGCGTGGGCCAGAAGGAACCTCTCATCATCTCGTCCCACAGGGCAGGCTTCTTGGTCTTGCTGTCCACAAACAGCCATGCTGCGACAACAACTTCGACCAAACCGAGGACTACGAGGAAGTAGGAGCCTATCCAGTTATCCAGCTCAGTCAGGTAGGCCAAATCAGCAGTCTTAGTAAGAATGGGTTCCAGCGCTACAGGCAAGCCAGCGGCAATGTAAGCCAAGAAGACCAATATAGAGGCCACGGTACGCTTGATCTTCAGGTCCTCTTCGAGGAGCGCTACCAAGTAGTTGTACATGGCGATAGCCGAAGTGTAACCCGCGAAGAACAGCAGCAAGAACCATAGAGCGCCCCAGATCTGTCCGCCAGGCATGTCACGGAAGATGTTGGGCAAAGAAATGAACGACAAACCAACACCTGCGCCCATGCCGTCGGGGCCCATATAAGCGTACGCAATAGGTAGAGCGATAGTGCCACCCAAAACGACTTCGGCGAACTCGTTCAAGGACACCGTAGCGAAGCCGGACAGCACTACGTCATCGTCGGGCTTCAAGTAGCTAGCGTAGTTGTTGATGATACCCATACCCAAAGACAGAGTGAAGAAGATCTGTCCAGCAGCTGCCAAAGCAGACTGGAACGTGATCTTGCTCCAGTCAGGGTGCCAAATGTAGTCCAAGCCCTTGATAGTGCTCCACTCAGGCTTCACAGGTGCACCCAGCGTCAGTACGCGGATAATCAAGATGATACAGATAACGTACAGAGTGGGCATCATAACGCTCACCCACTTCTCGATACCGCCGCTAACACCGCGGGCAACTGCGATGCCGAGCAGGGCAAGGGTGATCACCCAGAAGGTCATCACCAAGCCGGGCGACTGAATGTAGTTAACAAAATAGGCGCCCGTGCTAACGGTCTTGTCCATGTAGCCGCCGGTAGCTGACAAATAAGCGTAGCCCAGCGTCCAGCCAACGATGTGCAGATAATACGAGTTGAGCAAAATCGTGACGCCGAGCGCCAACATGCCAGCAATACCTGCCCAAATAGCGGCAGCTCTTGGGCCTACGCTAGTACGCGCCATCAAATACACCATGGGGCCTTCTGTGCCGTGTCCATACTTGCCTCCGTGGCGGCCCATGGTCCACTCAATCCACATCAGGGGGATACCCAGCAGGAACAAAGCGGCAAAGTACGGAATTAAGAATGCGCCGCCGCCCCACTTACCGAGCTGATAAGGAAACCGCCAGAAGTTGCCAAGACCGACTGCGTTTCCAGCCATTGCTAAGATTAAGCCAAGGCGGGTTCCCCATGATTGCCTCTGTTCTAGATCAGCCATTCCCTACACCTCCTCTAGGAAGTATAAACATCATTATAACATAAACATCATTATAACATTAACCCCATGTTAAGACTAGCCCGCGCTATAGGCAACAAGCTGATCTGCTTGTATGAAGGCAAGAAGTAGAAAATCAGCTGCTCTTACCATAACTATGCAACACAAATGTGCTTATGCACATGATCGAGAAAGGGGGGCGCGGTGCTCACAGCACTGCCCCGCGACCCCCATCTGTGCAAAGATTTGCCTTAAGTTACAGCAGTAATCCCTTGGGTACTCCCAGCACCGCTAGCAAATCGGGCCCTAAATGCGTGCCCAACACAGGGCCCACACGAGCGATGCCATCGCGCTTTAACCCTTGTTCCTCCATGATGTTCTCCAGGACCATGACTTCGTTGAAGTTGTCGGACCATGCCAAGTCAGCGACAATGGGTTGATCGCCAAAAACGTCTTTGATGTACTGAACCATTTCCTTGATAGCCTGTTGCCTGCCCCGTACAACCTTGTAGGCACTTACCACGCCGTCGTCCACGTACAGGAGCGGTTGGAGCCTCAGCACCTGACCCGCTAAAGCGCTGGCTTTACCTATGCGGCCGCCTTTGGCTAAGTGGTGTATCGATGCCAAAAACATGACCCTGTAAGCGTCCCTGATCGTGGACAAGTGGTTGAGTATGTCCTCGACGGCCCAGCCCATCTCCGCTGCTTTGACGCCTTCCATAAGCATGCGGTACTGAGCAGCAGCGACGATTTTGGTGTCAAAGTTGAGCAAACGCCCCTGAAAGTCTTGGGCAATCATTTCTGCTTCTTGGAAGGTCGCCGAGAAATGCCGCGACAGCCAAATACCCAGCACTACGTCACAACGGTCAAGCAGTCTCTCCACTGCCTCATGGATTTCTGCCACGGGCGGCGCTGAAGTGGTAGGCAGTTCTTTGGCATGCCTGAGGTCGCGGTAGAATTGGTCCCAGTTCAATTCGCTGAGTTCCTTATAGCTTTGGCCCCCTTTGATAAGCCTGAGCTCCACCACTTCCACGTGCTCAGGCTTTTCCAACGGGTATGCCCCGCTGTCTGTTATGAACCCAATCCTACGTTTGCTCATTGCCCTCTCCCCTTCTTTCGCCGCGCCCCTTTGGAGTGATTTGGATGCGACGGTTGGGCTCGTTGCCCAAGCTCTTGCTCTCCACATCGGGGTACTTCTCGCCCACGATGCGGTGCACTTCGCGCCTCTCCCAACGGAGCATGGGAGGCATCATGGAGGGCTTCTTCAATCGACGGACTTTGTCCACCATGTTCTTGACTTTGTCTTCGAGCTGGGTAAGGCGCCTCTGCTTGTAACCCATCACGTCGATATCGACGTGGGCTACCTCAGGGAACCTAGACCTGATGATGTAGCGGACAAAACCCTCCAACGTGTCGATGAAGCTACCGTGCTTCCCTATGAGTATGCCCAAGTCGTCCCCGTCCAAGGAAATGCGCAGCTCATCACCTATCATTTCGGCGTACACGGATCCTGATTTACCCAATGCCTTGACAATGCTCTCCACTAACTGCTTTGCCACAGACTCAGGCGAAACGACCCAAGCGCGTATGATCACTTCGTTGCGCAGCAGCCCTTTTTTCTCCGATACAATTTCGTACTCGATCTCTTCTTTGCCAAAGTAGTGTTTTGCCTTCTCTATGGCTTGCTCTACGGTTTCACCCATGAACTCCACAAGAATCTCCCCCTTTGCAGAGCAGATATGGCAAGGAACTACTTGCCGCTATTTGCCGCCTTGGCGTTATTGCGCGCCTCTATTTCCTGGTGCACCATCTTCTTGATTACAAAAGACTCCAAGATGCTGAAGGCGGAGAAGGTGAACCAATACAGCGCCACACCAAATGGGAAGCTGCGCGCGATGAAAGCGATCATGAGTACGAACATGTACATCATGAAGTCCTGTTGGCGCTTCATGTTGGGGTCAGCGGTAGGCTGGCTCGTGGCCCTGAACTGCAAGTACGTGATGGTCACCATGAGTATGGTGGTTGCCCACGTCGGATCCGCTTTGCTGATGTCGGGCACCCACAAGAAGGGTACGCCCGCGAACTTGGTATTGAAGCCCAAAGCCCTGTACAAGCCGAAGAATATGGGGATTTGCAGTAGCGGCAGGAAGCACCCAAGCAGGGGGTTCACGCCGTGCTCTTTGTAAAGCTTCTGCTGCTCTTGGGCTATCCTATTTTGGTCGCCTTTGTACTTCTTCATGATCTCCTGAAGCTCGGGTTGAAGCCTGGTCATCAGGAAGCTCTGCCTCAACTGATGGTAAGTAAGGGGTGTCAGGATCGCCTTGAGGAGCACAGTCAGGAAAATGATGTCTGCGCCGTAATTGGGCACAATACTGTAAAGCAAATCGAGCACCCATGTAAAAAAGTTGGCTATACTTTGAACCATAGGATCTTCACTTCTCCTTTCTTAGGTACAGGATCGTATCCCCCAGGGAATAGAGGGTTGCATCTTAGGACACGCCAAAAACCCAGGATTGAGCCGACAAAAAAGCCGTGTTCGGCTACGGCTTGCTCCCAATAAGCGGAGCACGTAGGCGTATGGCGGCACACAGGGCCAGGCAGCACCAGCTGCCTGATGAACCTATACCACCGCAGAATCCATCGAACGATGGTGACGGCTACCCCATTCATAGAGGAACCTCTGCACCTCCTGTCGCCATAGTGCCTCGTCCACATTCCTGAGCAGCGTCCGAGGCAGCAATATGTAGTAGCCAGCAGGCAACACAACGCGCGCCTTCGTCCAAATCTCCAGGAGGAGCCTACGGATCCGGTTGCGCCTGACAGCAGTGCCAAATTTCCTGCTGACCACAGCTGCCACTTTGGTTTCCTCCGCCGGCAAGTAGTACAAAACTACGTACGGCGAAGAGGTGATCTGCCCTTCGCCGTATACCTTCCTAAAGATAAGTTTGCCGCGCAGGCGTAACGAACGATGGACTGCCATTAACGAGGCACCAGTTGGTGACGGCCTTTTTGACGCCTCCGTTTCAAGACCTTTCTTCCACCTGGTGTTGCCATTCTTGCAAAGAACCCATGAACTTTGCGTCTGTGCCTGTTGTTGGGTTGATAAGTTGCTTTCATTGCTTCCTACTCCTTTCCCATATCCAATCGGTTTTGACTGCTTCTTAACTCCTAACAATTATATACTATGAAACGAGGTGATCATTGATGCAGGATATCCCGTTTGTGGTGAACCAGAACCAAGCCATTGTCTTTGGAACCGGCGTGCTCGATCAGCTTCCTCAGCGCGTGGCGAAGTTCGGTAAACGCGTTTTGTTGTGCACAGGTCGGAGCGCCAAACAGAGAGGCCTACTAGACCGCACGATGAAGCTGCTAGAGGGTTTCGAAGTGGTGCACTTTGACCACATATCGCCAAACCCTAAGGCAGAAGAAGTAGCTCAGGCGTTGGCGCTAATGAAGACTATGGACGCACCCACGGATGTAGTGGTCGCAGTGGGCGGTGGCAGCATCATGGATTTTGCCAAAGCAGTGGCGGCAAGCTACGCTTCTCAGCGGCCCGTCACGGAGCTGTTCGGCGTGGACACCGTGGACAGGGCACTTCCAGTCATAGCCGTGCCTACTACGCACGGCACGGGTTCAGAAGTGACCAAGTACGCCATCATCACCCACCAAGGCAAGAAACTCGCGATAAGCGACACCAAGATCCTGCCTGCGGTGGCCCTAATAGACCCCGTACTCACTTACAGCATGCCGGCGGAGGTAGCCGTGGATACGAGTTTAGACGCTTTGTCGCACCTTACCGAAGCATACTTCTCAGCCCTGTGCAACCCTGTGACTGAAGCCTTTGCTGAGAAGGGCCTCGCCTACATGGCACCCTATGTGAAAACGCTCAATAACCTAAACGAGGAGGGGCACTACTATTTGACTTTGGCGTCTATGATGGGCGGGATAGCCATAAACCTGTCAGGGAGCGGTTTAGTGCACGCTATGGGTTACCCGTTTACCTCTGAGTTTGGCGTGCCCCACGGCCGCGCAAACGCACTGATCATGCCCGCCCTGTTCAAGTTCAACGCAGAAGCGGTGCCACACAAGTACGCCAAACTGAGCGAACTTCTCAACAGTGAAGACCTAAGCACACTCCTAAAGGAACTCAACCACCTGTACGGCTACGATGCGGAACTCAAGCACATCACGGTAGACGAAGCCAAGCTGCAGAGGTGGGCTGAGGGGGTAGTAGCTAACCAAAGGCTGATGAGATCTGCTCCAAGAAAGCCCACCGTGGAACAGGTCGTTGCCCTGTACAAGCAAGTTCTGGCATTGGAGTAAGCTGGCATTGAGGGGCAACGTGCCCAAGCGCAGAAGTGGTATTATTGATTTAACAACACACTTACGGGTAAGGAGTGAATGGCCTTGGCGTGGAAGAACAGTGTCTATGCGGTAGTTGGTTTGGCCTCAGCAGTGGCTGTGCTGACTAACCCATTCATGGCAAACCCCAGGGGATGGCTCATATTCTACGTTATCCTGGGCGGGCTTTGCGCTCTGCTTGAGTTGGTGGCCCTGCTCAGTAAGAAGCGCGGCAACCTCGACATCCTCTTGGCAGCATTGGTAATGTTCGTTGTTGGCTTGCTGGCGTACATCAGCAAGATAACCACTGACCCATTCATGCCCATCGAAGGCGTTTCCTACTCCAAGTACGCTTTCTTTGGTTTCCTTTCTGCTCTCTACTTGTTCATCGGGTCTGTAGTAAAGTCGTTCTTCGCGGGTATTTAAAAAAGCGGGGGCTTGTCCCCCGCTTAACACACAAAGGGGGGACACTGTGGAACACAACATTGAGCAGTTAGTTGATGAGTGCCTTTCTTTGGGGGCCCGCATGGAAGATTTGTCTAACGACCTTTCTGCCCTCAGCAACGAAGTGCGCCAAACCAAGATGGAAGTAGAAGACATTATAAGCAGGCTAGAGCAGGAAGGACACTGCGACTGCGAGACAGCCACCCACGCCAAGGAGAATGTGGATAGGCTTGCCCAGCAATGGGCGAGCTTGAACCGCGCGCTTCTCAGTCTGCAGGAACAAATAGAACAGAAGCGCGATCAACTTCAAGCCATGCTAGATTCCACAAACGAAGACGACCCCGAGTACCCCGTTTTAGAGGACACTCTGGACGATTTGTCCCTGTCGGCAGCAGAACTCACCGAAATGCTAGACGACATGGACGCCCTGTTAATCGCCCTAGACGACCTCTCGAGCACCTTGGAAAAACTACGCGTTTCCCAATAGCGCTGGTACCAAGTTGAACATAGGTAGGTACAGCGACACGACTATGAAACCCACTGCTATGCCCACAAAGATGAGTGCGAAGGGCTCTATAGCCGCTGTAAGGGTACCCAAATACGCGTTGAATTCGTCTTCTACAACACCTATGTAGCGGGTAAGGCTATCCTCTAAACGGCCCGATTCTTCACCCAAAGCCAAACTGCGCCACAGCAACGGGTCGAACCCCACTTTTTTGAAGGCTTGGTGAAGCGGGGTTCCCGCTATAACCATTTCGCGTACCTTAACAATCTTGTCCTTATAAAGCTGGTGCACCATGACCCCTTGGGTCAAGTTCAGCACGTCTACTACAGGTAGACCGTTCACGTAGGCACTCCTCAGGGTCTTGGAAAGCCTCAAGTATCCGGCACTATGGCAACTTTATTGACCACAGGCAGAGCGAACTTGAACCGTTCGTAAGCTCTCTTAACAGGCAGAACTCTGATGATGAGGAGCCTAAGCAGGAGGAAACCTAGCACCAAGCCTGCTATGAGCCAATACCAGTTGTCCCTGATGAAATTCGCCAAAGTCATAACAAAAATAGTGGGGCCAGGCAAATCAGCTTCTACCATGTTGTACACTTGGCTGACAGTGGGGAGCACAAAAATCATATATACGACTATGGCCACGAGGGTAGCACCTGAAATTACCAAGGGGTACAGAGTAGCGTTTAGAACCTTGCCCCTCAAAGCTATCATGGTTTTGTAGAAGTCAGCTAAGTCTTTCAGCGCAGTGGTCAAACTTCCGCTCGACTCACCGCTCTTAACCAAGTTGACAAACAGTGGCGAAAACGAACCTGTGAGCTGCATGGCGCCTGATATGGATACGCCCCTATTTATGTAGAAGATCAGGTGGTCTATGATTTTTGCTACCTTCTTGTTCGCTGAACGCTCCTTGACTATGGTCAAAGCTTCGAGCATATTGAAACCGCTGTCTACGAAGTTCGCCAAGTTGAAAGCGAAGAAGTACATGTCGCGGTCGCTCATCTTGGGTGGCTTGCCTGGAGGAGCCTCTGTCACCTCAAGCACAAGGCCTATCTTGCTGACCTTCTCTTTTGCCTCCTCTAAGTCTGCTGCCCTGACCGTACCCGTAGTGTTCTTATCGCCCCTGATAACAATATACCTATAGTACCTTGATTCCTTCTTGTTCGCCGACCGTTTCGCCAAAGACCCTCACCAACTCTCCTTCTGTAGTTATACCCTGTTCTACTCTCATCTTTGCAATTTCCTCCATCGTGGTAAATCCTTTTTCCCTGGCCATCTTGTACAGATCTACCACATCGGTCTTTGCAGCGATGAGCTTCCTAAGATCGTCGTCCATTGGCAGTATCTCGTATATGCCTATCCTGCCCTTGTACGACTGGCTCAAAACATCCCACACGCGGACTAACCTCTGCGCCATGATGCAGTTCATAGCCGAAGCTATCAGCATGGGGTCAGCGCCCATGCTCATAAACCTTGCCACAGCCGCCACTGCGTTGTTAGCGTGCAAAGTAGAAAGCACTAAGTGGCCTGACAGAGCTGCATCAATGGCTGTGCGCATGGTCTCCTCGTCCCTGATTTCGCCCACCAATATGACGTCAGGGTCCTGCCTCAGCACGGACCTGAGTGTGGAAGAGAAAGTTATGTCCGCCTTCGGGTTTATCTGAATTTGGGTAATACCCTCAAAGTCGTATTCCACAGGATCTTCTATGGTAATTATGTTCTTGTCTTTAGTTTCATAGATCTCCTTGAGCAAGGCATACAAGGTAGTGGTTTTACCGCTACCTGTGGGGCCCGTGGTTACTATGATGCCGTAGGGGCGCCTGATCATCTCTCTTATCATGCGCACCTGTTCAGGGAGCATGCCCAAGCTGTCGAGGCCTGTCCACAAGCTGCGCCTGAACAAGAGCCTGAGGAACATGTTCTCGCCGTAAATGGTGCCTACCGTAGCCACACGTATGCTGTAAGGTTGGTTCTCCACGACCAAGTCAAACTGCCCATCTTGCGGCCTACGCTTCTCTGCAATGTCCATGTCGGACAGCACTTTGACCCTGGTAATCGCCTCTTCAGCAAGCGGCTTTGGTATTTGCACCATTTCCTGCACTATGCCGTCAATCCTGTACTTGATGGTATAGTGCGTAGGCGAGGCAAGGAAGTGTATGTCTGTGGCGCCGCGGTTAGCGGCGTCGTAAAACACTATGTTCAATGCGTTTTCTGCCGATACTTGGGTTGCAAGCAAGTCAAGGGAAGATACCTTGACTTCCTTGACTGCAGTCACCTGTTGGGCTGACTTTGTCAAAGTGCCCAAATTGAAGAACTTCGAAACAACTACTTGGGAGAAATCCTGTTCAGTGGTTATAGAGTATTCAATATCGGCCCTAAAGTACTCTTTGAGCCTCTGCATGGTGTTCTTGTCAATGGGGGGCACCATTACCACCTGCACCGTCTTGTCCGTCTTGGACAAAGGCAATAGGCGGTACGTGCGCATCAGGCCTACCAATTGGTCGCTGGGCTTCCCAAAGTACTGTGCCAAAGCCTCAGCGTTCTCTAAACCGTTCTCTTCGAGCTTCCTAATAATGGAGCTAGCATCCAAGTAGGGTCTTTCCCACTGCTCAGCTAAGAGCTCGCCCAACTGATATGTCTTTACAATGCCCTCAGTGACCAAATATTGGCCTAGGCTAATGCCCTTACGCTTCGCTTCGAGGAGGGCCTTCTCCAGGCCCTCCTCGCTAAGAATGCCCTTCTTGATTAGTAGTTGCCCTAGCAGTTCTGCCATGCGCTACCAGCGTCTACTGAAGCCCGCAATCGGGAGAAGCTGTTATGGTGTATTGAGTTTGATCCGCTGTGTAGTAGTTAATACTACCCTTTGTTGTTGGAATCGCAGTACCACTACCAACAGTCATTGTAGTGCCAGTCCACGGGTTCACAGGTGGTCTGCTGAAATACTGCGGGTTAGTGAGTAGGCCTTGAACGGCGGTTGCGTCTGCTGGGTACTTCAACTCATTGCTATTCATGCGATAGGTTTCAAGAGCGCTCATTATAGTCCTTACATTGCCACAGTAGGTCTTAGTCTTCGATGATTCCACCGCCTCAAGATACCTTGGTACGGCCAACCCGATCAGAATGCCCAAAATGAGCAACACGATCAGCAGTTCTACTAGGGTGAAACCCTTCATGTTCCTCCTCTTCACTCGAAACACCTCCTCTTGATATGCTGCACCCTCCAAATTGGAGCGGTTGCAATTATTATACTCCGCCTGATGCCCATTTGTGAAGTAGTAATTCATAACAATGCATTAACGCCTTCTGCTACTCACCGCAGGCAGGCAACGTACTTACGGTGTAAGTGCTGGCGTCGGTGGACAATATGTACTGAAAATCACCAAAGGCCGTAGGGGCATCGCCTGATGCCACGAGCTTGGTGCCTGTGTAGGGGTTCGTGGGTGCTTTGGCAAAGTATGAATCCACCAAGGCGTTTACTGTTGCCAAAGAGGGGTACAGCATACTTCCTTCTTGGATGCGCCACGCCTCCACTGCGCTTACCACGGTCCTAACATTGGCACAGAACACGCGCTGCTTAGAGCTTTCCACTGCCTGCAAGTAGCGGGGTATAGCAATGCCAATAAGTATGCCCAAGATGAGCAGTATGATGAGCAATTCTACCAAGGTAAAAGCAGGCATTTTTAGGTGTTGGGTGTTTCGCGTAGGCTTCCTTGTTTTCCTTCTTGGCTCCATATTGGGGCCCTGTAGTCCCCCATGCATGGCCTCATTATACCCCACAACCTACGAGTTCTATGCACGCAATACCCCTTTGCCACCAATGGGGTGTTTTGGTATAATACATGGTGCGTGCCGAGGTGGCGGAATTGGCAGACGCAGTGGACTCAAAATCCACCGGGCCCTAAACCCGTGCGGGTTCGACTCCCGCCCTCGGCACCATCCCCCTCCCCCTCCCCAATAAAACCAATAAGCCAACTACACAAATCTACGTGTTTTTGTGTCCTTGGGTTCTAGAGACTGTTGGGGTTAGCTCGTGTAGTAGAAACGTGGTCTACAAAGTAAAAAGGGGACCTGGCACCGACCTACTTTCCCAGCGGCTCGCGCACGCCAGTATCATCGGCCTCCCTGAGCTTAGCTTCCGGGTTCGGAATGGAGCCGGGCGTTTCCTCAGGGCGTGGGCACCAGAT
>JABLWY010000002.1 GCA_013178255.1 Coprothermobacteraceae bacterium
ATCTGGTGCCCACGCCCTGAGGAAACGCCCGGCTCCATTCCGAACCCGGAAGCTAAGCTCAGGGAGGCCGATGATACTGGCGTGCGCGAGCCGCTGGGAAAGTAGGTCGGTGCCAGGTCCCCTTTTTGCTTTATAGCGCCGTTGAGCCTCTATCCTATTCAACGTAGATCATCTTTACCGTCATGCCGCCATCTACGACTAGATTTGTGCCAGTTATGAAGCTGCTTTCCGCAGAGCATAGGAATAGGATGGCGTTTGCAACATCCTCTGGTTTGCCCACTCTCCCAGCGGGATGTTGAAGGTGATCTACTTCGCGCAGTTGTGGAACCTGTCTCTTGCTGCGTTTCTTGTACTCCGATACTTCGATCCACCCGGGGCTTATGGCGTTTACCCTAATGCCTCTAGGTCCTAACGAAATTGCCAAAGCGTGAGTAAGGGACAAGAGCCCGCCTTTTGAGGCTGCGTACGGCTCTCCTTTGGGCTCAGACATGAGCGCCCTGGTAGAGGCGATGTTCACTACCGCGGCGCCACGTTTCAAAGCAGGGAGCAAGTGCTTCACCATTAGGTACGGCGCCCTTAGGTTGACGTTTATAACTTCGTCCCATTCTTCGACAGTTCTTTCTTCTATGGTCTTCCAGTTTCCAAACCCAGCATTGTTCACAGCACATGTACTTCGCCGTATCTATCGACAATTTCTTTACAGGTTCGCTCGATTTGCTGAGGGTTTGCAAGATCACAGAGCAGAAAATCTACCTTCTCCCCATACCTATTGAGAAAGTCCTCTTTGGCATCGCTTATGGCTTCTAGGTCTTTGTCTATGCCCACCACGTGTGCCCCATTCTCTAGAAAAGCCATAGCTGTGACTAAGCCAATCCCTTGGGCTGCCCCGGTGATTACTACTACTCTGCCGCGGTACTCGTCGAACTTCAGAAAGTTAGTTGGATTCTCACACATCTGCATACTAGCTTAACCCGCGTACGGTTATGTTCGGCATGTACGGAGAAAATTCTTTATCGATAAGGGAAGCCTGTTTTCTTACAATCTGCCTCATTCGCATAGCCGGCTCTAGGCAGTACTGTCTGAAGAACTCTGGATCGAGATTATCCTTCGTTGCGTGTGGCTTCAACAGTTTCAGGAAAGCGGCAGCAATCCTCTTCACAGCCCTGGTATCTCTTGTATCAGCATCTCTAGGCACATTAAGCATTGAGTTGGCTAGGTCGTCTAAGTCCACTGCTTTCCTGAGCAAGTGCAGTATTTCCGAGAAGTACTCAACGTTGAAGCCATAACCGTTCAATTTCATGTCTTCGCGTATCCGTGGCAGTTTCCAACCCTCTATGAAGCCGTGAAATCTGTCCAATAGTGCTGACTCCTGGAAGAACTCTGGAAGCGCTGAAAGATAGAAGTCGCTTACAGGCCTCTTATACTCGTCTAACTCCAAGTTTCCGAGAAGCACAAGCCCTGCAGAGGAACTGTTACTGTATCCTGCTACCGTGAACTTCCCAGATTCGAGGTAATTCTTGAGAGCGCCTTGAAGTTCGCTTTCATTGTCTCCAAAAGTTATCGATTCTACCTCATCTAGTGCCACCACATCGTACCTAGTAATTATGCCAGGCTGCTTAGTTGCCACGTTGTAGAAAAGCTGCGCTCGAGTTATCTTGCCGCCGCTCACAACCCATCCGTATTTGCTTATGTTGCTAAACAGATAGGACTTGCCAGTTCCTTTGGGGGCTAGCTCTATAAGGTTTAGATTCGGCTCAACAAACGGCAACAGCCGTGAGATAAAAAGTAGCTTTTGTTCAAAACTCGTGAAACCAGCAGGGTTGTACTCCATTCCTCTTATCAATACGTCAATCCACTCGTCCACCTCGAAGTGCTTGCTGCAATCCTTGAAGTAATCCAAGTCGGGTATGTAAGGCTGAAAGGGTCTGAAACCGATCATCTCGAAGTGCCCAGGAACGCCATCAGACGGGTACACATAAGTGAGCGTTATAACGCCCCAGGTTTCGCCTCCAAGAAGGTAAGGCTTATTATCATCGACCACATGCCAGGGTATTTGTGTTTCTGATGATTTGAGTCCCAAGTCGGGTGCCGAAAATCGCATTTGGTTTTTCAACACGTCAGGCTCTACGATGATGCGCGTCAGTAGGCTCATCTGCTTTCTTTCGCTCATAATCTTGCCTTTTAGTTTGAGACTCTTGTCAGGAATGTGCTCTTCTAAGAAGCGCTTTAGCCCATACGTATCTATCTCACCGTTATCAGCCGTGAATCTCTTTGTAAGCCAGTCACGGATGAACGAGGGCAGGTTGTACTCCGCGAAAAGCCCCTGGATATTCGGCGATTTGTAGAGTGATTCGTTTGGAAAAATCTCCCTAATCTTTCTGTCTAGCTCAGTCATAGAATCTCCCTCTCCTCGAAGCCTCCAGTAATCTCAATCATTATGCCAAGCGCCACGTCCCCAATTTCTACTTTCCCTTCGTAGCGACCGGGTTTCAGCCCTTTCAATTCAGCTTCGTACTTCTTTTCATTTACTTTGCGCATGTCGTACTTTCGGTCGCCTACCATTATTCGAGGTGTATAACGCGGAGCTGGGGTGAACGAAATCTCGATTATAGGCCTGTGAACCTTTACTTCGTACTTCTTTTTGTCTACCCTGTAGGAAACTGGCTTACCTCGCTCTATTTCGAAATAGCACACGAGGACTTCTTCCGGTGTCGCCCCTCCATGCACCTCTCGCGACGGTACCCTTTCCAGTGAAGCGTGTTTCAAGGCAACTACGCTCCTTTGGTTCTCACAGGGTCCCCCGTCAGTCTTCACAGTGAAGTAGTAGTCGTCAACGTAGTCGCGTTGAACCCCCCTTATGCAACGCCCATCATGGTCTACTTCTGCAAAGTCAAGCTTCTTGAATTCTCCGAACCGCTTTTGGCACAAGAACGAAAAGCCGTGGTCAGCAACTATGACTATTCTGTTATTCTCCTGAGCTATAATCTTTGCTGCGATCTCTCTTATGATCTCTATCTCCTCAATAATATGATCCGGGTAGGTATAAGGGTTTTGAAAGTGTACGTACGTGTCTAGCCGCTCGTATTTCTCCACGTCGAACCTGTTACAGTCGGTTACTGTGGGAAGCCAAGCTTTGCGAATCTCACCCTTCGCAATAGACTTCCTGTAATTCTTACCTTCTTCTTCCAGGAAGTAACTCATGAGTGGGAACCATTCTGCACCTAAGCCATCAACCCATATGATTTTGGTGTGCTCATCTTGCGGTGGCAGCTTATGGGATGATTCTATGTCATTGCTGTAGTACCACTCATAGAACGTATCTCTATTGGCATTGAGTTCGTTGATGAGGTGATCAACCTCCGGTAGCTTTCTATCCAGCACCTTAGAGAGGTTATAGAAGCGGAAGTATTCCCTAATTTTGGGAGGCAAGTTGTTATCGAGCCTCACAGACGGCCACCCTAAGTAGTAGTGTAGTTCGGGATATAGCTCCTGAGCTGCCTCAAGATCCCTAGAGAGTTCCTTACTTTCGCTAAGTGACTCAAGTATGTGCTTCTTCTCAGGAATGGTATAGCTAGTAAGCAGGTGTTTTTTCTCAGACAAGGGTTTACCCTTCAGGGAGTTTAACGTGCTACTCAGGCTTTGCTCCACTGGGGTCACATCTACTCGGAGTTTGTCGCAAAGGTATGTAATGTACTTCTTGCGTTCTTGTGCGAGCGCTGGGTCTGGATTGTCGAAAATGGCAAGGAAAACGCTTTTCACGAGGCTCGCCGGCGTGAGGTCTTCTAGTTTGTCGAACACTAACCTTATATAGCTTCTTTCTGCTTCCGTAGACTTTTCGACATACTTCTTCAGGAGCCAGCGTTCGTACTCGTTCTCTGCTTGCATATATGCTTGGAGTAATGTCTGCCAATCGGTACTCCTGACTCTAATCGGGAACTTGTGCTCCAGCAGACGCTCAAGGCTGAAGGGTTTGAACTTGTAGGCGTCCTTTACGAGCTCTCTCCAGAAGTGCTCTTCCAAAGGATCAAACTGCATGTCCAAATTGATAGCGAAAACGTGCTCCAGGAATGCCCTGGGGTTTTCGATGACCTTGCTTTGATAAAGATTGTCGGGCAGGAAATTTTGGCACAGGCTGTTCAGTGTTTTCGATACACACAGAATCTCTGTCGTTGATGGATTTTGCCACAGGCGCAGCCAGTCATTAGTAGTCCTGACAATGAATTGCCCTTCGCTTGTAAGATCTGCAAGTTCGAGGTCAAACAGAACATGGTATAACAAGATTCTTGCATCTCCCGCTGGTTGCTTAGTTAGTATCGTGGGCTGTGGGGCTTCGCTGCTCCTATAGTACGAACTCCAGAATTGCGCCACAAATCGCTCCCACAAACCCATCATCGGAACGTATACTCTGGAGTTCGTTCTTGTTTCTATCTCTGAGATTCCACGCAATACTGCAGAGAAGTCAGCTTCGTTTAGGAACCGCATCACTTCTGACAATGGAACTACGCAGGATGAAGCGTACCTGGACGATAGTTCTTTGAACATTGAAATGAGCATATCAGGTGTGAACCAAGTGTCTTCCCCAGATAGCTGTTCAGCTAGGTCAATAGTAACTTCACAACGCTTGTTCAGGGAATCAACGAGTTCCACAAAAGATTCCCTGCTACGGGCAAAAATAAACCTGACAGGAAACCTTCTGTTTTCAGGTTTAGATGATTCAATGTCTTCGAAGAGCCAGGTTAGGAGGTCATCCAAGTTCTCAAATTCTAGCATGGTTGTCTCCTCACGTTTTTCAGTCGACGATGTAGTTGCTGAGCTTCTCTTTATACTCTGGGGTCTCTGACAAAGCTGTGACAACTTGCTTTTTGGTGTCAGGGTTTTGCAATAGTATCTTGAGTATCTGTTTGGCACTTACTAGGTCAAGAGTCACAAGGCGCTGCAGCAACAGGTTAGTTCGCTCTTCGGGCATCTCATCAATAAGTTTAATGAGGTTCGGCGGCGGTGGCGGCGGAGTGACGCAGTTCTTTATTACGAACTGATACGCTTCCTCTATAACTTCATTTTCACTCCAGGTCAAGACGTTGCTTCCTAGTTGGTTTCTTAAATGCGTAACTATGTCGTGTATGAGTCCTTCAAGGCAACGATTTCCAGTTGGGCTAGGTATCCTTATGTGTTTGATCAACCACTCTTTGAAAAGCTCACATTCGCTGTCAGCATTGAAAACGTTAAGCAACGCTTCGCGCGATTGCAGCAACACTTCTTCGTAGTTCTCTAGCGGAAGATCATCTAGCTGGTTTACTTCCAAAGCCTTAAGCAGCTCTTGAAGGACCGAAATAGCTCTTCGTCCCTCTTCGTCAAGCACTGTACAGTATACCCAGAGTGGATAACCTCTCGCGCCAACGAAGTCCTTGAGGTTTCTCAAAGAGAAGTCCAGGTCGGTTACTTTCGTACTAACTAGAGTCGAGATCACGCTGGCTATTCTGGCGCGAACTGCTTGCCTGGACAAGAAGGTCCGCACTAAATCTGCAATTTCGTTTTCTTTCCATTGGAACAATTCTTCTGCTAAATGCTTCCTAATGTAATCCATGATGTCCTGTACATTGAGCTGGAGTGCTGTTGCATCCAAATCATCAGCAACTTTCGCTCTGACCCACTTGCTGAACAGATCTTCCCACTGCACATCCTTGAGAACAGGTTTCAACTCTTCGTGCACTTGTTCCAGGATTTCAAGGCATTTGGCCACATCACTTTGAGTTATTTCCTCCTCCACGTTTGAGACAAGTTTAGACAATTCGAGAATAGCCTCTTTAACCTTTGCAGAATCAGCCGCGACTTCTAGCATCCAAAGAGGAATTCCCAGATCCCTTTTTAGTTTGACCCTAATCTCACGCCTCACGTCGCTTAGACTGACATCTTGAGCTTCGAGGTGCAGGTCAAAGAGGTCTATCAGAAACTCCTTCAACCTTTCTTCTTCAGGGCTTCCGAATTTGACTATCAAATTCGTTGGCGGTGGGCCTCCGCTTTGCCAGTAGTTGAATAAGGAGACTACGATGTCCCGCATTTTCTCCTTTGTTACTACACTTCCTGTAGTGACTTGGTGTAGTTTGCCTACGTACTTACGCATCAAGTAACCCATCGCAGCCATGAATATTTGGCTTTGATAGTAACCGTAAGGTGGGCGTCTAAGCTGTTCAAGAGCGTTGCCTAAATTGAACGTTCCTTCTCTAGCAGCAGTTTCCATCGCTTGGTCTACAAGGGCTGCAGCCTCAAGAATTGGATGGGAGAGCTCTCTGGAGTCGGCGAGGTTCATTCTAGCGTTGACGATGTATTCGTTATTGTCGTCTACTAAGATGTACCTGAGGAAGCTCTGCAAGCCCTTAGAAGTTTGCTGCAACCAATCTTCCCTAGTCTCCGGAAACAAGAACAACTCAACTGATGCCTTTGAGTTTTGTTTCTTCCATATGTTCTCGTTCCAACAGCGGCGCAGACTATCCAGGCTCTTTGAGAAAATCAAAGGGGCAGCTTCGCTCACCAAGTACAGGCCAACGTTTCCCACAAGTTGTCTTTCTGAGCGGTTTCTCAAGATTACGTACGCCCAACCTTCTTTAGCTCTATTCACCCACTCTCTTAGGGTCTGTTTAGCTTTCTGAGCATAAAGCTCTGCCTCTTTTGCATAACTGTGTTTCTTCGCGACCAGTTCACGGGCCAAGTAATCCAGGAGCCTCTCCCTTACGTTTTCCTCCAGGACACTCTCAATAACCACAAAGACGACATTGCTGAGTAGCGGATCCAGCGAGATTTCTTGTAGTTTTGCCTTTATAGAGGCTAAGTGGGATGCATTGCGCGCAATTATAGCAGCCACATGCAGCTCCCAGGGGTTCTTGAACTTAGCAACAACGTCACCAAGAAGTTTGGCGCCTTGTGTATCAGCATCTAAGATGATCCCTTGCGCTGGACGCAGGGTAGGTGTGGTCAAAGTTTTCAGAAGGTCCTCTCCCAAGCTCCCAAACAGAGGTTCACGAAAGATCTGTGCAGCGTCCTCCAATTTCCACCGGAGTTCTCTTTTTGCGATTTCGACCTCGACAGGTGGTATTACTGAACTAGTCACAATGTACAGATCACCATCGCTTGTTATTACATGCGCTTCGTCCAGGTACCTAAGAACTTCCAGAACCTTTGATTCAGCAAGACTGCCTTCAAATGCCGCTACTACGTTAGATTTGGACGGAGCCACTAGAGGAACTTCGTTGACGTCAGTATACTTCATCAATACATTGAGCAGTAATACGAGTTTGAAGACTTTCAGGTAATCTGCGCCCTGGCTCCTTACAGGCTCAAAGTGTGACTTGTATCTGTCAACAGATGCTATGACCCGATCATCATCTGAATTCTCAAACTCCGCGTAGAAAAAGTCCCAAAGCGCGTCTGCACTTAGGAAAATCTCTCCTTGGTCGCCAGGGTTCTCCTGGATGAACTTTTTGAACCCGAGCTCCTCGTCGAAAAGGAAGGAGAAGACACTTCTGTTGGTGGAGCCCAAGTTGCGCGATATGAAGGTCAGAAGATAAGCGGTGTAGGGGTGTATAGGGAACATCTGTTTCAGCACAGTCTCAGACACTGTTGATCGCTCGTTCGTGCTTCCGTTCTTGATAATAAGGCCTATTGCCCCTTTGATGCGTTCTGTTTCCTGCTGTCGCACCCTTTCTAGACTCTCAGAGTCCTCTGACCTAAGGGTGGCAGAAATCAGCTGGTACGTCGTCAGTGGTTCCATCTTGTAGTCGACTACTTTGAACCTGTCTAAGACCTTCTGTACGTCGTCTTCGCTTATGCTGGTTTGAGCTGGTTTTCGATGGGTGATAAGGTATAGGTAGAAGGTTCCTTCTCTTGACAGTTCTGCAAGGCTCTGCAATTCAGTTATTACCGTAGAAGGACAAGTGTCCAACAGTGAGGTGAATTCGTCCCAGAAAATGACCAAAGCAGACCCGAGCCCGCGTTCAGTTACTTCTGCCATAACTTGTTTGATCCATTTGCTCAAGTCATCAGTCATCACGTCGAAGCCGTGCTTGACCAAGAATTTCTGTAGTTCAGTAAGTATAGTCTTGTCCATGGCTCGCAACTTATTAAGAAGCTCGTCCTTGTTTGAGACGTAACGCCGCAGTTCAGGTGTTTGCCTAATTGTTTGGTCCCAATCTATATGAAGGGTACCAGGTCTCTCGATTCTGTTGATCATCGTCTCAAAGTCGCTTTCAGTTCTCACTTGCGGCAGAGCCATCTTGACCTGCTTCTGTATTTCCCAATTGAAGGTCCTGACGTCGTAGATGGTTGAAGCACCCTTCATGACTACGGGTATGATCCTGTTCGCCTGTCGATAGTTGCGAATCCTTATGGAGAGAGGATTCTCCAGCCGAGAGCAGAAGTCTTGTACTGAATCCCATGGATCGCTAAGCAGATGCTTTATGACAGATGTAGCGTGGCTTTTGCCGGTTCCGTAAGTTCCCTGTAACCAAATCGAAAAGTGTGTGGGTCCATGCAAACTGTCCAAGAGAGATTTTAGAAGGTTGTTGAAGCTTTCTGTTGGTATGAACCTCTTCCACTGATCTTCCTTTTCGTTTGTGAGATCAAATGCTGGTTCGAAGTTAGGATCCAGAGATATCAAATCCTTGTACAACAACTTTCATTCCTCCCTTCGTACAGGTATCTCAATACCTCACAGGGTGTACTGAACTTCACGCAACCCCTTGACGCTGAGGGCTCGAGCATGTTGAACACCAGTGGATAGAGAAAAGAGCCTTCTTGCATTCTCCGCCTAATTAGACCCAGGTCTGTTGCAAGCATCAACTGTATGGTCGACACCAGCGAATCTGTACCCAAGGTTTCATTTGAAGTTAGGTCCGCGGAGGCCAACTTATAAACAATGTAGGATACTGTCTCGACTGAGTATGCGAAGCCACCGATCTTGTTTATGAATCTCCGGCCGTTAATGCGTTCAACAACCCCGATTCCAAAACCAACGCCCCAGGGGGTCTCCGCAAAAGTGTTAAGCAAAGAAACAACTGCGTTGTTGGCTGTTCTCTCACTGACATTGAACGACTGTTTAATGGCCTCTCTCAGTTCAGTTGAACTGTGAATTCCAAGGGGTAATTGTGCATAGAACCTGAACAAGGGACTGTTGGTAGCGAGGTTGCAGAATAAGATCGCCCAAGCGTCATCAGGAGATACTTCCAGTAATCTACGCAAGACGTTGATCACTTCTTGACTATACGGCCTGGCGCTTAGTTCAAGATGTCTAGCGTAAGCTGCCAAAGCTATCCTTTGGTTTGGTCCGAGCATGGTTAAACGATTAGCCGCGTCTCTTAAGAGCAGGTCTTGCACCCACTCCGCTCTGAGCCCAAAGCATTGGTAGTTGTATTTTAGGCTATCCATTTTATTGTTGTTCAAAGCAACATCTCTAGGCATTTCAACGGATCCAGATTTCCGTCCAGGTGTAAGTTTTGGAGCCCCTTCGTGAATTCTACTCTCAGGCAGTTGGTTTTCTCTTGTGCTGCAACGAGCTTGGGTATGAGCGCATCCTTGCTAACACCGAAGAGTCTATATGGCCCGCCTTTGACTTCAGGTTTGTAGAGGTCTGCAATGGTGAAGTCGTAACGTCCAAGGTGTTTGGCAAGGCTAAACAATGAGTACACGACTGCAACCGTAGGAGGATTGTCAGTGCCGATCTTTGAGATGGTCTTAGTTCTAACAGAACTCTTTTGAACTATGCCCAACTTGAGTTGCGCGCCAAGAGGTGTGTCTTCGAGTGTTTGAAATAGAGAAGTCAATGCGTTTTGAAGGGTGCGGTCGCTCGAAGCTGGGAAGTCAGACCGTAGCTGGCTCATCAAATCTTCTCGTTGCAGAACGCTTCCAAAAGGTATGCGGTCAGTATACCACTCGATCAGTGGTGAGCTGTAGTACAGGTTAACCCAAACTATGCTCCATGAGTCAAGTTCATCTGCCCGTTCCCTTAGGATTTCAGCCAGGTGTGTCGGCGTATTGTTTGATGGATTTAGCAAGCCTCCTTCAGTCAACCATCTCTTTAGCGATTCCTTTTGCTTGGGACCTAGTGTACTGTCCTTCAGCGAAAAATTCTCCTGGCTTAAGAACATGTTCAGCCACTCTCTTCTTAAGCCAAAGGTCCTGTAACGATCTAAGTTCTGGTGAACAGGCAAGTCAACTACCCCCTCCCCATTCCTTTTGATGGACTTTGCTAAGAGACACCCCTGATCAAACACGTAAAGGCAATTCAAGCAGCTTATACACTTATTAGTGTCTACCTGAACCCTTGGAAAAGTCTGGAGTGCACCAGTTGGACATTGAACCTCACACGCTTCGCAGTGCACGCAGTATGTGGTTTTGTTTGCTATTCGGCGCAGATGTCTGACAATACGTTCGTCGGCAAAACTGACCGACAATCTAAAATTCTTAGGAGTGTGTTTCTTCTCGATCTTAACGTTATACGTTGTTCCGCCAACGGCCAATTCCCCTAGAACCAAGGAGTCCGTGACTTGTCTGTAGTGTAACCCGAGTACCTTCAACCATTCGATCAAGTTCTCATTAGCATCAAACATTTCGAGTTCGTACAGGCCCTTCTCAGGCTGGAAAATGTCGCGGACTGTTTGGTTGGTCTCTTTCAGTATGTTCCCTCCGCTTCTTGTCTTCCACTGGCCTTCCTTGATGTAAGTTTGCATGTCCTTGAGTTCTTTGACTTCCTTGGCAAGGGTGCTCTGTATGGTACGAACGTAACGCTTGGCTATCTGCGGAAACCTTTGGCCAATAATGAATTCTGACCAACCGGTGGCAAACGGGCATATTGTGCAACCGACTCGCGTTGCTCCGCTTCTGTACAAGGGGTTAATCTGTATGCCTCGAGTCATAAGGTAGAGCATTACTTCCGTTTGATTCCAGTCTATTATCGGTCGTGCGTTTATGGAGTGTATATGCTTAACGCTCATGGCAGCACGTGAGTAACCACTGCGTGTCTTGCTTTCCTCCCGTCGCGAGCCCTCAAAAACGAGCATTCTTGGTACACCTGAGTGTCCTTGTTCCACGTGAAGTGATCGGATTAACTTGTCAAAAGGCACTGTCTTAGTAACTGTGCAACACCATCGGTGAACTCTGCTTGGGGGACCGAAATCTCTCCACAACAAAAGCGCGTCTTTCGTTGGTTGAACAGTGTAGAAACGGATTTCTGGGTACTTTCGCCTCATAAGGAGTTCCGTTTGGGAGACCGTCCAATAGGTGTCGGGAAGTTCCATGGTAGTATCAGAGAACACGACTATGTAATCACCTGGCGACAACACACGACTCACCAAGTCAAGTACCACTTGTGAATCCTTTCCTCCGCTAAAGGACACAGCAGTATACTCAACGTGTTTGGTGTACTTCTCATACACCTTGGTAATGTATTCCATTGCCTCATTCTCAAGTGCCAGCAGAGCTTTGCGGTTTCGCTGGATCATGGTATCTACATCGACAGGCTCCAATGCCAGTACGTCCTTGGTCAACAAGTTTATTTCAGGTCTTTCGAAGATGTTACCACCCTTTGCCTCGGCTACGAGGTTACCCTGGTAGTAATAGCGGCGCCCTACGGCCCACAGTAGAGGCTTCTCAGTCTTTCTGTACTTCCAGAAATTGTTGAACCCCAAGAGGTCTAATTCCTCATGAAAAACTGGACGAGGTGGAGTGATTTCGTCATCAGTAGAGAATTCTGACAACAATACCCCGTTAGTCTCAGGGTCCCACCTAACTCTATACATGACCTCCCCAGCAATCGCCATGCAAGTCTGATAGCCCTTAAGTGTTAGTATAGCACCCAAGCGCATATACTCTCAACTATTCATTAGGTCCAATGGTAATTAGGTAGGCCCACAAACAGTTATGAAGTATTAATATCTAGGGGAGGGGTGATGGTTGTTGCGGATTTTGAGGTGCAAAGAGAATAAACAGGCTGTGGGATTTTCATGGGCAGAGGGTGAAGCAATGTTCGTAAATGGTTCCTTCATGGAGTGGAAGCAGTACGGCTACGAAGACTTACTGGCGCCTTGCATTCCCCGCAAAGCCGTTTGCGTGGGCCTTAATTACAAGAGTCACATTGAAGAGATGCACCAAGCGATGCCGGAGAGCCCGACACTATTCATAAAGCCGAGCACAGCGGTTATAGGACCCAATGACTACATAGTGCTGCCTCCAGAATCTGAAAGGGTTGACTACGAGGGCGAGCTGGCAGTAGTAATCAGGGATTACGCATACAGGGTCTCGAAGAAGGAAGCTCATAAGTACATATTGGGTTACACCATCGCTAACGACGTGACAGCGCGGGACCTGCAGAGCAAGGACGGACAATGGACTAGGTCAAAATCGTTCAATACATTCCTGCCGCTTGGGCCCTGGATAGAAACAGACGTGGATCCGACTAATTTGAACCTGCGAACACTGGTGAACGGCGAGGTCAAGCAGCAGGGTAATACGTCTGACCTGCTCTTTGATGTGTTTGACTTGGTGTCGTTCATATCTCACGTGATGACGCTGGAGCCCTATGATGTGATACTGACGGGCACACCAGCTGGCGTAGGGCCTCTCAAGGCAGGCGACGAAGTGGTAATAGAAATCGAAGGTATAGGGCGTTTGGTTAATAGGGTAAGGAACCTCCAAGAAGGCGAAGGGTGATGCAGGAGTCTCTGTTTAAACCAGACAGGAAGAAGATGCCTCTAAGCGAACGGATGCGGCCGAGGACGCTAGATGAATTTGTCGGTCAGGAGCACGTGCTGGGTAAGGGTAAGCTGCTTCGCAGGCTGATAGAGTCAGACAAATTGAGTTCTATGGTACTCTGGGGCCCTCCTGGAACCGGCAAGACAACGCTGGCTATGGTGATAGCTGAGACGACTAAGGCCGACTTTGTAAAGTTTAGTGCTGTAATCTCCGGCATTAAAGAAGTGAAACAGGTGCTAGACACCGCGTCAGAAAGGTTTAAGATGGGGAAACGCACGGTCGTGTTTGTAGACGGAATCCACCACTTCAATAAGAGCCAACAGGATGCTTTCCTGCCTTATGTAGAGCAAGGGGCAGTGATCCTCATCTGCGCTACTACAGAGAACCCGTCTTTTGAAATAATCAGCCCACTGCTCAGTCGGAGCACGGTGGTGCCACTGAAGGCCTTAAGCGTGGAGGATTTGATTACGATACTGCACCGAGCCCTCAGTGATGCAGAGCGTGGCCTAGGAGCAGAAAACGTCGTAGTCACGGAGGAACAACTTAGGAAGATTGCTGTGTACGCCAACGGTGACGCAAGGACTGCTTTGAACACGCTGGAGCTTGCTGTCATGGGAGCGGAACCTGATAAGCAGGGACGCAAGGTTCTAACGGATGAGCTCATCAACGAAGCCTTGATGCACAAGGCTTTGCTGTACGACAAAACGGGTGAGGAACACTACAACATCATCTCGGCTTTGCACAAGTCCATGCGCAACAGTGATCCGGATGCTGCCATTTACTGGTTAGCGCGAATGTTGGAAGCAGGCGAAGATCCGCTCTATGTGGCGAGGCGCCTGATTAGGTTTGCCTCTGAGGATGTGGGCATGGCTGATCCCATAGCGTTGCTCGTAGCGGTGGCTGCTTATGAAGCGAGCCACTACATTGGTATGCCCGAGTGCAGCGTCAATCTGGCAGAAGCGGTGGTTTACTTGTCGTTGGCTCCTAAGTCTAACAGCCTATACGTAGGCTACGAGAAGGCAAAGGCGGACGCCATGGAGACTATAGCGGAGCCCGTTCCATTTCATCTGAGGAACGCTCCCACGCAGCTCATGAGGGAACTAGGTTACGGTAAAGGGTACAAGTACGCCCACGACTTTGAAGAGAAGGTAGCAGACATGGAGTGCCTACCTGAGAACTTGCGCGGCCGCGTGTATTACCTGCCCACAGACCAGGGCCGCGAAAAGCAATTCGCAGAACGATTAAAGGAAATACGCGAGAAAAAGGGGCGGAAGTAGCACCTGTTTGCTTAACTTAGTCGCCTTTTCTGCCCCGTTCGGCGGCTACTTCTAACACGGCCTTCCAATGTTGTGCTGCACCGACTGAAGTGCCGAAAGGTATGTACCTGACTGGGTTGTTGAGGTCGTTAAGGGTTACTATCAGCCGGACGTAGGTAATCTCATTCTCTAGGCTGACCGGTACAGACTTTTCACTGAAGATGACTCCGTAGTGATAGCTCTTGCCGCTACGGCCTACGTATCCTGAAGGTGTTATCTCGGTCTTGCTCTTGATCAGGGTCTTGTAGCCTATATCGAGGTCTACCCTCAATATGTCGCTGAACTTGTAGATGTCGTACTCAACTGCGCCATTTCTAACCCTGAAGAACATGAGGCGTTCTGACTTCTCATCGATAGCCAAACCATGAGGGGATAGGCCCGACCACTTAAGCAGCTGGTTTGTAGGAGTGAATTGCTCTGCGGCCATTGTGGAGTCTAGAAGCGCCAAAGCTTGCTGCTTGGCTTGCTCTTCTTGCTGTTGTTTCTTTTCGGCTGACCTGGAAGAGAATATGCCTATGATTATCAATATGCTTATGACAGTCCAAGCGATCATGAAGTTGTTGATAGAGGAAAAGGTCCATTCGTAGGCCCTTGCGAAACCGTACAAAACAAGAATAATGACAAGCGCCTCAGCGCAGCCCATTGTTTCCCCCAGCTTAAGTTCATTGTAGCACCGATAATCCCGGTGAGAGTACAGGGGTTTGCCTTAGGAGAATTAAGCTTAGCCTCTTGACAAATTGGCAATCTTGTGGTATAATGTTGCACAAATGGGGTGAGAATCCTATGGTGCGTCAGGCGGCTGCATCGCAGATTAAAACTAAATTAGATGCTATTCTATTGGAGATATGTGGGCATTGTATATTCTATAATGATGGGATAATTTTGCAAAGTTGTCAAAATTTTGAGAAATGCGTATGGCTAAAAATGTGGGCAGCACAAAGAGACGTTCTCAATAAACATCACTAGGCGTGAAGAGCAAACGAATGGTGGCGATGGCTGATCGGGGGGGCAGGCTACTGACGGGGGGTGAGCAAGTGGAAGAGTGGGCACGGTTGGGCCGGGTAATAAGGAGACTGATAACTAGGAAGTACAAGACAATAAAGGGCCTTGGTCGAGCCTTTGAGCGAGAGGGGTATCTAGTGTTTGCTGACGAAGACAAACGGTACCACGTCTTGGAGATATGGAACAGCAAGTTGGAAAGGATGACCGTGCTTAAAGTGGAGAAAAGGCCACCTGGGCAACCTCTAGGGAAGTGGATGCTAATGTTCAGCCTGAAGAAAGAGGAAGATGAATCATGAGTTCAGAGGTGGGGTAATCTGCTCTTGGGGGACCTGAAGTGAGAGACGAGTTCGAAGAGCTTTTCGCTTTGGCTTGGGCGCTGTGGGAAGACCTCGAAGAAGAAGATAAGTTAAGCGAAGAGAGAGCTAACAGCAGGAGATCGCTCAAAGAGCGTTGCCTGAAAAGGGGCCGGTTACGAGCTGAAAAACAAGAGAACGAGAGTCAGGCTGGCGAACATAAGGGCGCATAGTTCGCCTTCGTTTAGAAAAGCCTGATTCTGCTCTTAGACAGTTTTCTTCCCTTCCAACTTGTCTTGCCTGTGAGGTTGAATAGTATGGAAGTGTATCCGATAACAGAGTTGACCAGTAGTATGACTGGGTAATATAGTGGCACATCCCAAGGAAGCCCTGTTTTCAGTGCCGTAGCCGCCCAAAGTGCGAGGTTGCCCATAATGGCAACTAAAGCGTTAGTGTGAGCAGAAGGGTCTTTGGACGTAAGTAGCAAGAAAGGATGAACGGCCAGATACCCCATCCACCACCACACAAAGAGGGAAGGTATCAACCTCATTTCAAATATGGGAAAGTACCCCTTGGCAAGTCCCAAGAAGGCATCCCGGAACCCATTGTACATTCTGCAGCTGATAATGTCTCTTAGGTTATAAAGGGCAGTTCGCAGTCCCTTCTTTCTGGCCAGTTTGCTAAGCTGAATGTCTTCTATGATCTCAGACTTGACTGTCTGGTGCCCTCCTATGGACTCATACGCTGGCCTTCTGAACATCATGAATTGGCCGTTGGCTACCATGAACATGTACAAGTGGCGCGAGAGTTTGCTGAGGATGAGGGGGAATATGGTAAACATGCTGTAGTTCATAAAAGGCACTGTTAGCTTCTCGCCGAAAGAAGGCACGCGCTCACTTGGGATACCGCTTATAAAGTCATGCCCGCGTGTGGTTAGTTCGTACACCGTGCGGGTTAATGCTCCGTTCTTGAGCGCGGTGTCGGCGTCGATGAATAGCAGAATGTCCCCGCTGGAAGCTCGATATAGTTGGTGGCAGGCCCAATTCTTGCCTGTCCAATCTTCAGGCAGTCGGTCTCCTGCTATGACCTTTAGCCTTGGATCGCTATACTTGGCAATCACCGATGCAGTGCTGTCACTGGACTGGTCGTTGAGCACGATGACTTCCATGTTCGGATAGTCTTGCGCAAGGACTGAAGATAGGCACCTTCCAATAGTGGATTCTTCGTTGCGAGCGGGGATGAGGACTGAAACTTTGGGGTATTCCCGTAGAAGGGGTTTACGAGTGGGTTCCCTGAATAGCAGCCAGTTGACGGCTGTTGTGCCCAGTTGATATAAGACAAAAAGCGCGGCGCCGTCCATTTGTCAATATTATGCACCACTTGGTGCTTTCCTGCCGTGTTAATTCGAATTGGTATAAGTATAGAATAGCGACCCTCTGATTCATGGTATAGGAATTGCGTGAAAAAGGATAGACTTGGAACTCAAGCGGAGCGTTGGTCGAGCTGGAGTTCGTCCAGCTCGGTAGGTGGGATTGCACACAGGCATCTATCACGTGGCAAAGGAGGGGGTAAGAAGTGGCGCCGAAGGTTGTACTAATAACAGGTTTGGCAATACTCTTAATGACAGCGCTGGGCGCGGCGCTCGCTGCCAGTTATGAATGGACATGGAGGTTGAATCATTATGTACGATGAGAAGAGACTTCAAGGTTTGAGGCGTTTCAACCTGATAATGGGGTTTCTGCACCTGTTTCAGGGCATTTTGATGATTGTGCTTAGCAATGATAAGACTTACCCTATTTACACAAACTTCTTGACTTTTGACAGGACGGCCCTTGCACTAAAGCCAAACCCACAGCTCTTGTACGAGCTAAGGTTTGGGCCTGCAGTGGCGGCCTTCTTGTTGATTTCAGCGCTAGCTCACATGTACATTGCTACGGTAGGCTACAAGCAGTACGTAAGTCTATTGGAACGCAGGATGAATACCATAAGGTTCTACGAGTACGCTCTAAGTTCGTCCTTGATGATTGTTCTCATAGGTATGCTGGTGGGCGTGTGGGACATCGGTACGCTAATAGCGATGTTCGGTGTCAATGCCGCTATGAACTTGTTCGGTATCATGTTCGAGGTTCACAACCAATACACCGAGAGAACTGATTGGACTGCGTTTATCTACGGGTGCTTTGCCGGCATAATACCGTGGGTAGTCATACTTACATACTTCTACGGCGCGCTCAATACAGCCGGTGCGAAACCGCCTGCATTCGTTTATGCCATCATTCCCACCATCTTTGTGTTCTTCAACCTTTTTGCAGTGAACGCCTTCTTGCAGCACAAGAAGGTCGGGCCTTGGAAAGACTACTTGTTCGGAGAGAAGATGTACATAGTACTTAGTTTGCTTTCTAAGAGTGCTTTGGCATGGATGATATTTGCTGGTACGCTGGCGCCCGTCTAGGTCGCGCCAAACTTGCAGGAAGGGGCCACACAGGTGGCCCCTTCTTTCTTATTGGGCAAGCAGCTTGACTATGTTAATCACTGTTTCAACTGCTTTGATCATTGACTCAACCACAACGTATTCGTAAGGCCCGTGGTAGTTGTGGCCTCCTGCGAATATGTTTGGTGTAGGCAGCCCCATGTAGGTTAGTCTAGAACCATCAGTACCTCCTCTTATGGGCTTTATTACAGGCTCCACGCCTGCTGCGACCATAGCTTTCTTGGCTAGTTCGATAATGTCCAAGCGATCTTTTAGTATCTCGTACATGTTGTAGTATTGGTCTTTGATCTCTATGTGGAACGTGCCTTCGCCCCACTTTTGGTTCATCCACTGAGTCAGGCCAAGCATAAACTCTTTACGCTTCTCAAACTTTGCCCGGTCGTGGTCGCGGATGATCCACGACATTTCTGCTTTGTCTACGCCCCCGTTGAAGTGGTAGACGTGGTAAAAGCCTTCATAGCCTTCGGTGTGCGCAGGTATTTGCGCCCTTGGCATCTGGGACAGGAAGTCGTGGGCCAATATAATAGCGTTCTTCATTTTGTTTTTTGCTTCGCCTGGATGAATGCTCTTGCCGTGTACCACAATCTTGGCTTGCGCTGCGTTGAACGTTTCATAATTGAGCTCACCAAGTTCGCCACCATCCAACGTAAAGGCGAAGTCTGCACCAAACTTCTTTACGTCGAAATGATCCACGCCCCGACCGACTTCTTCGTCGGGGGTAAAGGCCACTTTGACAGCTCCGTGTTCTATTTCTGGATGCTCAACGAGGTATTCGATTGCGGTTACTATTTCGGCTATGCCAGCTTTGTCGTCGGCACCCAAGAGAGTGGTACCGTCAGTGGTTATCAATGTCTTTCCCACGTAGTTTCTCAGGTGCGGAAACTCATCAGGGCTGAGCTCAAGGCCTGAGGGTAGCGTGATGAGCCCTCCGTCGTAGTTCTCGATTATCTGTGGTTTCACGTTGTCGCCGGGGAACTCCGGACTGGTATCCATGTGGGCTATGAACCCTACCGTAGGTATGTTCCGCTCGGTGTTGGCCGGCAAGGTTGCTACCACATAACCGTAGTCGTCCATATGTGCGTCCTCAAGGCCAAGGGACAGGAGTTCTTGTACTAAGTGCTTAGCGAGTTCCAATTGCTTTGCTGTACTGGGATACGTAGCAGACTCTTCGTCTGACCTAGTGTCAAAGGATACGTACCTTAGAAAACGCTCCACGAGTCGATCCTTCATCGAATCAGCTCCCTTCAAAATGCAATCAGTCACTTAATATGATGCAGCAGTTTCTCAATTTCTGCTTCGCTGTATCCAAGGACGGCCAAGAGCTCACGAGCTTGTTCCTTGGTTATACGCTCAGCTTGAAGTAGCTCGACGATAGCTTGTGCTTTGGGATCGAAGTCCTGCTGATTCTGCGACTCTATGTTCACCAATCCGCTGACCGTAGAAACTTTGATTAGGGCCGTGGGATTAGGCGTGCTGCTCCAACTGCCTTGGGATCCCTTGAAGCGTTGCCCTCCTACGCGCACAGTGCCGGTTAGGCTAGAATACTCTACGCGGCAAGGTGGAAGCGAAGGCGATTTAACTGCTACGTCACCAGACACTGTTTTCAACTCGAGGAGCTTGAAACGCGGTTCAGCAAAGTTGATCCTTATATCACCTGCCACAGTTTCGAAAGCCCCATTGGTGAAAGAGACCTTCTCAGCAATTACATCACCACTGACGGTGGACACCCGCAATGTTGAGTTTACGGTTACCTCCGTAACCGACACGTCACCTGCAGCACTCTTAGCGACAACAGAATCAGCTTGGACACGTGTGAGTACTATGTCACCACTCACGGTAGAACTAGAGGAAGCACCTTGGCATCTTATGCCCGCAGCGCTGATGTCTCCACCAACAGCGGAAAAGCTCACAGAATCCACAGATGGAATCGAAATGGTTGCGCTCAATACTTTTGGTTCTCGTCGAGGCTTTAAGAGGAGGACTTTGGGAATATCCCAGTACTCGAGCTCAACTTCTATCTCCTCATCTGTTCTCCTGATCTTGGGAGCATAACCTTGGATTTTGTCTTCATCACCTTCTAGTTCTACTTCGATAAGCAATTGTTGGGTGTCGTTGCTAGATATCTTCAGGTCGGCAGAAATGGCTGAAATAGCCAGTCTTTTCTCGGCCACAGTAAAGGCGAACGTCTTACGTACTTTCATGGCGCTTCATCTCCTTCAGGAGGTGGATTGCCGTTTGTGGGTCCAATTCCCCTCGCTTCAACTGTTCGATCACGTCCCAATCGGTGGGTTGCTCTTCTGTGTCGTATCCCAGTGTCCTTAGTATGTCGTCGAGCCGGCTCCTAACGGTGGGATAGGACAGGTTTAGCTCACGTTGGACTTCAGCTAAGTTGCCCCTTTTCTTGAGAAATAGCTTGACGAACGCTAATTGTTCGCTACTTAGGCGCATTAGCTCGTCCTGCTCGAAGTCGCCGGTGATGCCTGTGCCGCAGTTTGGGCACCTTAGTGCTGTTATATGGAGTTTTCCGCCGCAGTTTGGACACTTGTTTATCACGGTTTCACCCCCTTATGGTTCTACCGGCGGATGCGCCGGTTCAGTTGTTTCGGCTTGCACCGGGACGGTCGTAACTGGTGATGCAAGGTCTTCAACGTGAAGTAGAGTGGTGTTAGTCAGGGACCATGCTATCACAAACAAAGATAGGACACCTCCAGCAGCGATGAGGAAGCCGATGGCTCCTGCTTTTCCGTATCCTGTGATCAAAGTAAGGACGTTGTTTTTAGAGAACACTGGTGTAAGTACGTAGTCGACTATGGGGCCGCTGAGGAACATAGGTATGGCGCTCAGTGCTTGTGCGATGAACCTGCGCGCAGAGAATACGCGCCCCTGAAGTTCAATGGGAACGATGCTCTGCCATATGGCTTGGCTGTGAGAGTTGGCCAAAACACTCCCAAAGGATATCAGGATGGCCATGGGGCACATTATCAGAATTGATCTCGCAACGCCCTGCACTGCTATGGCGGCGGCACTGATTGCAATTCCAGCCAACAAGCCGTACACTTTGCGTCCTGGAACCGACCAAACAGACAGGAGGATACCGCCTAGTAGGCCACCGATTCCAAAGAACGATTGTACAGTGCCTAGTGCAACGGGGTTGCTATTGGTCCGAGCTAGGATGTAAGGGGCAAATAGCGTATTCCCAAACCCATCGAAGAAATTGGTTAGTAAGAACACCGTCAAAAGGAGAAGCAGAGGTTTTCGCTGGCGTATGTAACGGAAACCGAAGGTCAAGTCGCTTTTGAAGCGGTTCCACTCGAATGCGGTTTCGTGCTTGCTTCGTGTGTCAGGTATGTGTATCCACATTACTACCAGGATCGCCAGCACGAAAGTCACAACGTCAATGGTCATTACGCCTTCTAGGCCAATTACTTTAAGCAGCGTGCCAGCAAGTATTGGGGCTACCAAGGCAGGAGCTGCTTCGCTGATGCTAAACAATGCGTTGGCGCGAGCATACTCCTCCTTCTTGAGCATGGCCGACATGGCGACAGAGTATGCCGGAAACTGAAAAGCACTGAATATACCGTTTATCAGCGACATAACGTAGAGGTAGCTGAGGGACAAGCTGTTGGTCACGTACAGCGCCAAAGCAATTAGCGTCAAGATTCCTGACGCCAAATCAGGTAGGATGATCGACAACTTTCTAGGCCAGCGATCGACGAGGCTCCCTGCCAGCAGCGTGAACGTGACCGACGCCCCGAAGAATAACACGTTCATAATGCTGAACGGGGTAGCCATGCCGTACTTGTCCCACACCCAGAAGGACAAGGCGAGCTGAGTCATAGCTGTTCCCGAGATCGAAATCAGTTGGCCCAATGCCATGAAAGTAAACCCTTTGAATCCCGATGGTCGATTCATTGCACCGCCTCCTTAAAATCCATCACCCACAGTTTAACAAAAACGAAACTCAATGTCAATATCATTAAAGCAACCTCTGATAATCCGTGAACCTGCTGCTGATGTTCCTATTCAGTTCGGAAGTTCAGAAAGTAAGCATCTAAAGTGAGTCTCTACTACTCGCCGCGTCTAACAAAGAGTTGAGCGCATATAATTACTCACATAACCTGGTGTAGGGAGGTGGGGGTCGTGCGTGGAAGGAAGTGGTTAACGTATTTTGTAATTCTAGCCATTGTACTTGTCATTCCAACTGTCGTTCTAGCTGCTGAAGAACAGGCAAGCCCGAACTTCGGAGTCTGGTCGTTGTTGCCTCCTGTGTTAGCCATCTTGCTGGCCTTCGTAACTCGACAGGTAGTGCTTTCCTTGTTCATTGGAGCTTGGGTGGGTGTGACTATGTTGGACGGTGGCAACGTGTTCAAGGCGTTCTTGGATACCCTAAGCAAATACCTAGTCGGTGCACTCACGGATAGCTTCCATGCTGGCATTTTGATTTTCCTCATGGTGCTGGGTTCAGTAGTCGGCATCATTGGGCGTATGGGCGGTACTAAGGCTCTAGCAGAGTCCATTGCCAAGCTGGCAAAAAACGAAAGGCTGGCACAAGTTGCGGCTTGGTTGTTGGGCATCTTTGTTTTCTTTGATGACTATGCCAATGCTGTGGTAGTCGGTCCCACTATGAGGCCGCTTTTCGACAAATACAAGATTAGTCGCGAGAAGTTGGCCTTCATAGTGGACGCGACGGCAGCACCCATCACGGGCATTGCCATTATCTCTACATGGATTGGGTACGAGTTATCCCTGATCAAGGACGCTTATTCTGAGTTGGGTTTACAAGTCTCTGCTTACAGCGTCTTCTGGTCTAGCATTCCGTACCGGTATTATGAACTGCTAATGCTCCTCATGGTCGGACTGCTCGCATTCATGGGCAGGGATTTCGGACCCATGTGGAGGGCAGAGTATAGGGCCAGAAGCACAGGTAAGGTCCTAGATGATGATGCAAGGCCTATTGCGGCAAATATAAAAATGGAGCAAGTCTACAAGGGGGAGAAAACAGCCAAAGCTTACAATGCCCTAATCCCCATTCTGCTCCTCATAGTCTCGTCGCTAGCAGCCCTTTGGTACAACGGTGGAGGCCCGTCACTACCCTTTACCTTTGAAGGCATTCGAGAAGCGTTTAGCAATGCTGATTCTTCGGTGGCTATATTGTGGGCTACGGTGTTCACTGTCATAGTCACAGGGGTGATGGCAATGTCTCAGCGCTTGCTAGACTTGCAGGATACTATGGATGCTTTCATCGAAGGTGCGGCATCAATGGTTCCTGCTTTGATGATTCTGACGCTGGCTTGGACGATCTCAGGCGTTGTTAACGACTTGGGAACAGCTCATTACTTGGTGGGAGTTCTGTCAGAGACTCTGCCTGCTTACGCTCTTGCTCCGTTAGTGCTCTTGGTTGCTTCTCTTGTGAGCTTCGCCACAGGGACCAGCTGGGGCACCATGGCTTTGGTAATGCCACTTGCCATTCCGTTAGCGTATCACATTGACCCTAACGTGATGCTACCCGTGGTTGGCAGCGTGCTTGCTGGGGCGATTTTTGGTGATCACTGTTCACCTATTTCTGACACTACCATAATGGCCTCCATGTCTTCGGCTTGTGACCACATAGCGCACGTGAAAACGCAGTTGCCCTACGCTTTGACCATCGACGGTATAAGCTTGGTCTTGTATTTCTTAGCGGGATTGATTACCGGATGGTGGCTACAGCTGGCTTTAGGCGTGCTGGCAGTGTTTGCAGTGGTGAGGTTCATAGGTAAGCCCTTGCCACCTGCTGAGCAATAAGACGTGGGGGCCTAGTGCCCCCACTGGTTTTTGGGCCTTAGTCCTTGGTTGGTGGACAAGTTCTAACATAGAATGAAGGTATGAGGGTTAGCGTAATAACATCAGTCTCTGAAAACCTCCCCGAAGGGAGTTTCGTTTGGATTGCGTTAGATGTGATCAGGGCAACGACCACCATGATTACGTTTCTTGCTAGCGGCGGCAGGTCCATTTACGTAACAGACGACATAGCCGAAGCAATACGGATGAAAGAACATGACCCATCGCTGTTGCTCATCGGTGAGCGAAATGGTTTAAAGATAGAGGGTTTTGACTTTGACAACTCGCCTACCGAAGTCTTAGCCAACCTACCTTCGGTGAAAGACCGTCGGGCCGTAATGACCACCACTAACGGCACGCGACTGATCAAAAAACTTAATGGGTCAGTAGGCCCCGTTTTAGTCGGTGCGCTTGTGAACATGAGTGCGGTAGTGGAGAAAGCATATGTCGAAGCGTCGAAGCTTGGACTAGAGGGCGTTGGTATAGCCTGCGCCGGCAAAGATGGGCGTTTGGTAGCCGATGATTTGTACTGTGCAGGTTTGATAGTCCGTAAGTTGAAAGAGTTTTCAGCTGGTGTGGAGCTGGATGACGCGGCCAAAGTAGCCGAGGCGGCGGCTGGTGAGTGGCAGAACGCTCTGCAGGTTCTCGTGGGTTCTGAGAGCGGCCGCAACATCCTGCGCTACGGCAAAGTCAAGGACATTGAGTTCTGCGCACAATTGGACGCTGCGGCGCTTGTCCCTACGGTTGCTAGTTCTTGGGTGACCGCCTGATTACGAAGCTTTTGCCTCGTTAGTGTCTTCTTGCAGTTTTCTCTTGTGCTCTTCCCTTTCTCTGCAAAGCTTCTGAACGTAGGCCGCGATGACATCGTTGGTAAGGAATAGTTCTTTCCATATGGGGTCAAAGGTGGACCTAACTTCTACACTGTATTTATCTAAGAAGCTGGCTATGTGGCTATCAGTCAAGACTACATCGGCGCCGTCGTGAGTAGGCCTTGGCTTTGCAATGGACACAATTTCCCTAAGCTTTGAAGGCTGGTCAATAATCTGGCATGGTAGGAGCAGATTGTCGTTGAAGGGCTGATTGGCCCTAATGAGCTGGAAGAAGTAGCTGTTAAGAGCCTCTTTTAAAGGCTTGTCCTTTATGTTGTCCACGGCGAAGTGGACGAAGATGCATGGTTCCACATCGCCCTTGTTATTGATGTGGATATAGCGACGACCGCCGGCTATACAACCTCCTACGTATGGCGCGTCACCCCAGAAGTCCATCATGAAGATTGGTTTCTCTTTACGCACCCTGTGTACAGTTTCGAAGAGGTGCTTTCTTTGCTCAGCAGTTGGCATCAATTCCACCGCCGGATCTTTGCCTACTGGCATGAACAAGAAGTACCACCCAAACAAGGCCCCCTTATCTATGAGGAAGTCGAAGAACGCGTCAGAGGTAACGGTGTACGCATTTTGTCTGGTATAGGTGATGGATACGCCAAAAGGCACTCCATTCGTGCGCAAAGTGTCCATAGCTTGAATGATGCGTTGGTACGAACCGGGTCCGCGGCGTTGATCGGTTTCCGTTTGCCACCCTTCAATGGAGATGACGGGTATGATGTTACCTGATTCCTTCAGCTCCTTTACTATCTTGTCGTCACTCAGCAATGTAGCGTTGGTAAATACTTGAAAGACTGCATCAGAGTGTTTCTTGGTTACTTCGAAGAGATGCTCGTAAACAAACGGTTCACCACCTAGGATGGTGTACAGGTACGTGCCAAGTTCTTTGCCTTGATCTATGATGCTGTCAAAGAGCTGGGGCGGCATGTCGTCTTCTCGAGTGTACTTGCCAGCGTAGCAGCCTATGCAGGACAGATTGCAGCGCATAGTTGGGCTTATCAGAATGGTGAATGGGCCAGGCACGCCTATCTCCTTTTCAACTTCGATCTGCTTCTGGACGCCTAGGGCAATTTGATTGATGAAGAAGTTGTAGGTTAGACGTTCAAGGAAAACAGGATCGATGTTCTTAAGCACTCTGATTAGTAAATCGTGATAAACACCGTTCTCTACTTGATGTCTGACGGCCTCAATGGAGGGCCGATATCTGTCAGGGAAAAGAGATTTGGCGGTGTCCAAGATCTTGGGGATGTTCTTCTCGGGATTTCTTCTTGCATACCTCAGCGCTTGCTTGAGCGCGGCACCTACCATTGCACTCTTAAGATTCAACACAATCACCTCCTATTAGCAGGTCCTTGTGCAGGGCCTTTCAAATTGAATAGTACCACGAATCACGATATTCTATTCAAAAGAGATGCAATTGCACTTGTATTATGCGCCTACAGCCTTTTGCAAATGCGTGGTTGTGCTCAAGAAAAGGTCTCGGTGCGCTATCCTGCGTGGAACATAGGCGCATAGGCGCCGGAAGTGCTGAATCCACTGAATTGCCAGAAGCACCAAGGCATCAATGCGTCTGTATTAGAACCAGAACAGGGTTGTGAAACTGGGAGTCGGCTAGACTATTTTCTAAATCTGGCGTCCTTGCTGTCGCGCTAAGCTCGTATTCCCAACCCCTAGCTGCCAAAGATTGAAGGAGGTCTGGCTCGTTTACCACCCACAACTGCGTCCCCTCTATGCGCCGTGCTTTTAGCGCCTGCATAGCAACGTCGACCTCGCCTGACATGTCGACGGGGACCTTTACCGAATAGAATTCTATCAGTTGCGAGGACACAAACGCTTTGTCGCCCTCGCTGGTAGCAGTAAGAGATCGAACCTGCTCAGATGTATGCCTGTTCTGTTCAACTAGTAACCCATATCCGCCTCCCAACAACAGAAGGAGAGAAGCTATCACTAACCCGGCTGTTAAACGGGCCCGCGCCGTTCTTGTAGCAACCTGGTCAACAGGTTTGACTTGGCAAACGGGAAGGATCATGGCGATGAGTTCACTGAACTCTTTCTTCCAAGCACGGGGTAAGAGTTTCCACCAGAAAGGTAACCTAACCTTACCGCTGCGCTCCACATACTCAAGAACAGCGCTGAATATCAAAGCCTTTATTCTCTCCATCATAAGTAAGACGCCTCAGCAATCCTCATGGTTTCAAAAGCTCCCTAAGTGCTCTTAGAGCACGATATTGTAGCAGTTTAACCGCCGTCGGTGTTTTACCTAGAGCAGAAGCGGTTTCATTAACGCTTAGACCTTGGTAGAACCGGAGCTCTATAACCGTTCTCATATGTTGTGGAAGGCGACTCAAGGCACTTTGTAAGTCTGCGGCAACGTCCCAGTCCGGGCCACCATCATAGGGTTTCAGGTCGATATCCTGTTCCTCCACAATCAATGATTGGTGTCTATAGAAGTCCATGAGCACGTTCTTTGCAATAGCGAAGACCCACGGTTCGAAGCTTCTTTGTTCTTCTAGACTCTCCCTCTTCTCCCACGCCTTGACCAGAACTTGTTGAGTTAGTTCGTCAGCTTCCTCAGGGTCTTTGACCCTAGAAAGGAAGAACCACTTGAGGCGCGGTCTCAACCTTTCGAGAGTCTTGCCCCAATCGTCACTCTCTACAGAATTGCTCATCTAGAACCTGCGCTGCACTTCCTCGAGCAGCTTGATAAGCTGGGCAGTTTCACTCCGTAGCTCTTTCAGCAAGGAGTGCAACATCTCTCGCTTTCCGTGTTCATATGCCTCTTTGATCTCTTGGGCAAGCGCATGGGCTCTGGTATGCCTCTTACCTATCTCATCCCATAGGTCCTTGTACTGGTCCCTTGCCGAAGCTACTGCGTAGAAAAGACCAAACCTGCAAAACCTGGAGTCTGTAACGGCCGTCCAGACTTGTTCGTTAGCTACTATTTCCTCAATTTCCCTTAGCCATCTCTGATGATCCTCAATGGCCTCCGTGAATACTTGTTTCACCTCATTGTCCGCCATGGCCTTGAAATCGGCCGACATCATCATGGCTTCCTTCAGGTAATCAGTGGCTTTGGCGTTTTGCTTGTAAACGGCAGAGAGGTGTTTTTGCAGTGTCATCATGTTCTCACTCAGCAATTGCACTATCTCGGCCAACTTCGTAGCTTCCTGCGCCAAGCTTTGAGCAACGGATGCTACTTGTTCTGTAGCTTGATCTTGCTGATGTACATTAGTGGTGACCTCCGAGGTGAAGTTGGAGACAGTCTCCAAGTTTCTAAGAATGAATTCCATGCTCTGTGAGAGGCTCTTGACCACTTGGCCCAAACTGGACATCTTATCGAGCACGCTGCCCATGGAGGTGGCAGTATTTGCTACGGTGGCGGAAAAGGCTTTGAGCTGATTCGATATTTCGTCTGACGCACTCTTGCTTTTCTCTGCAAGTTTTCGCACTTCGTCAGCCACTACAGCGAACCCCTTACCAGCTTCGCCGGCACGGGCGGCCTCGATAGCGGCGTTTAGGGCGAGCAGGTTCGTTTGGTCCGCAATGTCAGAGATGGTCTCCACTATGCCTGTAACGTTCTTGGAGACACTCTCCATTTGCACGACTCGTTCCTGCATGGACTGGATCTGTGACAAAACAGCTTCGATGTTCTTCAGTGCATGGTTGATGCTGGCTACCTCCGACTCGACCTTCTCGCGTATCTCCGAACTAAGTTTCTCCAATTGAGCTGTGTTCTGATAGACCGTTGCGCTAGAAGCTGCCAGCTCCTCAGTTGATGCACCCAATTCCTCGCCTGAAGCGGCTAGACCTTGAACTGTTGCATTGATCTGTTGAGTCATGTCCACATTTCTGAAGGCAAGCTTCATGCCGTCTTCCAACAGAAACTGAGTGAGGTAAACATCGGACGTACTGTTGCGAAAGGTCATAGTCGCGTCTATGATGAAAGTCCTCGCTCTTTCTTTAAATGACTCGATTGAAATTGCCAACTCCTGCCATAAACCGCTTAACGAAGGTACCTTCACCGTTAGGTCCAATTTGCTTAGAAACGACAAAAAGTCTTTGAAAGCTTGGGGTACTCGGCAACGAAGTACCAGATAAGCGAACAGCCACCCAATTAGAAAGCCACCCACGCCTGCAACGAACCAGATGGAGTTTTCTCCTAACTGCACTTTTCCTCACCGCCTTATACTGAATTCTCTAAATTCACCTGTTGGTTCCGTCCAAACCACGCTAACCTCTTCCACTATTGCTCCGCTTGGTCCACGGTGTAACCAATTCAGCAGTGCTTCAAGTTCAGGTTCAGGGCCCTCAGCCACCACTTCTACTGCTCCGTTTGGCAAGTTGCGCACGTAACCCACAATATGGCCAATGTGCGCAACCGCTATAAGGGTCGCATACCTAAAACCGACACCTTGCACGTATCCTTTGATCACGGCCTTAAACGCTTTCATATGGTATATTCGGCTCTCTCCAAAGTAAAACTATAGGTGTCATAGATTCGTCATTGCCAGCCGGGTTGTCCGACAGGGCCTTGATGATCCAATTCTTGTCTAGTTCCTCGCAGCAGTGCACTACTTCCGCACCGAACAGGGAGTTAACGTCCACTATGGCGAGCTTGACACCCTGAGAGCAAAGCCTTTTACAGAACTCCCCACCATTTAGTGGGCCGGGCACTAGGCAGGCGTCATAGGGGACTATCTTGTCACTATCCACTGCTTTAGCTACAGGACCAACAATTCTATAGAACCATCCTCTGCGCCCAAACACTCTTCCCACTGCTGCCGCTGCGGCTCCCACTAGAACCGGAATGGTCCCGCTAAGCTCTATGTACGCATGAACCTTCCAATCTCCCACAATCGGGTATGTGTAGTAATGCACCAAAGGCCCCTTGGCGTGTTCGGAAAGAGGTCCCAATTTCCTTGCCAGCCAGCAGGGTTTGAAGGTGCCTGCCCAAAGAAGAGTCCCCTCCATGATGGTAAGCACAGAAGAGGCTAGAGTTATGACCGCGTCGGGATGGAGTTCCCTGACGGCTTTCACCAACACCTCAGGGTCGGTGGCCTCACTGAGTAAACCGGTCTTGTACGGTTGCCGCACAGCATCAGAAGCTTGCACATGTTTCTTGGGGTAGTGGCGAACCTCCAAACCCAACTCTTTCGCCACTGACAGCAGGAGTGGGTCGGCGCGGTAAAGGTACAAACCCGCGTCTATGATCTCTTGCGCCCTCTTGTCGTCCCCGCGCTGGTGGAGCAACTTCGCGTAGTCAGCAATTTCTGCTTGCTTGAAGTTGTCTACGTCGAGCGATGCCCATGTTTCCAATATTTCTGGGTCTTTGGTAAACCGATAAAGCCTTTTTAGCAGGTGTCGTGCAGGATTGTCCCACTCTCGCGCTGTCGACCAATCTACTTGGTCTAGCGCACTTTGCCAGGATTCTAGGGCCCCACCTATATCCTTTAGGAAGTAGTAGCGTATGTCACCCAAATACACGTATTCCCATATGTTCTTGGGTTGTGCGTACAGTTCTTCAGCCGCCCGCGGATCCTGCCTAAGGTAAATCGTCGCAAGTAGGCGCTTGCATCGGGGCGCGTTTCCTCGCTTTACCGCCGCTTCGAGGATTTCCTGAGCGCGATCTTCTCTCCCAGACAAGATCAAGTGTATGGCTCCCCAGTAAGTTGTGTAGTCATCACGTGGGTCTGTAGCAAAGAGAGCCATGGCCTTCTTCTTAAAGCCGAGGAATTCTAAGCCCCGTCCTATGAGATTCAGCATCATGGCTATATTTTAGCAACATGGCCTAAAGGATCCCTTTATAATTACGTTTATGGTGCGGCTGATTTCTGATGATGCTGGCTTAACAGATCTACTGGAACGCGTGGGAGCTGATCCAGCTAGCTTCCCCATTTTTAGAGAGAAGGCAAAGATTCTGCGGATTTGGGTGGAAGATGTGTACTATGCTGCTGCTTCCATAATAAAGCAAGAGTGTCTTTCCTGTGGTGCTGATGCGGCAGTGCACCGTCATGCCATCACAGGCAAAGTGGATCGCTCTTCAGTCCTGATTCTTGCTACACGTACGCAAGTGAGGTGTTTGGCCCAGAAGCTGGGCAGGATGCCCTACTGGGGGCTTAGCGACATACGAAGCCAGCTGTTGAACCTGTTGGAGCCGATTCGTGAAAAGGCCTTGATACTTTCTATGCCCAGCGGTCAGTTGGAACTATCTCACAGCATGGTCATGGCTATAGTTAACGCCACACCGGATTCTTTTTTTGCCGAGTCGAGGGTAAACCTTGAGTCTGCCTTGCGTAAGGCGAAAGCAGCAGAAAGCGAAGGGGCCGTATTCGTAGATGTGGGCGGTGAAAGTACGAGGCCTGGTGCAGAGCCTGTCTCGGCTGACGAAGAGCTGAGGCGCATCTTACCTATTGTGTCGGCAGTCAAGCAAGAAACACGCCTGTTCGTGTCAGTTGATACCTACAAGGCCAGTGTAGCTAAGGCCGCTTTAGACGCTGGTGCAGACATGATAAACGACATTTACGGGCTGGGCGCTGATGAAGACATGGCTCGTGTCGTAGCTGACTACGGCGTACCGGTGGCCATAATGCATATGAAAGGGACTCCCGCCACGATGCAGTCATTGGCCCAGTACTCTGACTTGATGAAAGAATTGGTTGAGTATTTCAAGGAAAGGATAGACTACGCACTGGATAGGGGTGTCAAGGAGGGCCAAATAGTGATAGATCCTGGGATTGGTTTTGCAAAGTTGCCAATTCACAACCTGGAAATAATGAAGCGTATTGACGAGCTATTGAGCTTGGGTTTTCCAGTGTTGGTGGGCCACAGCAGAAAAAGCACTATCGGCAAGATACTTGGCGATGTTCCTCCTGAAGAACGTTTGCACGGCACGGTCGCGTGGACAGCTTATTTGGCTTGGAAGGGTGTGCACCTAATACGGGTACACGATGTAAAGCCTAATGTGGATGCTATAAAGTCGGTGTTGGCTGTAAAGGAAGGCATTTCGTGGCAGTAGTCTACATAGCCTTTGGTGCTAACTTAGGTGACAGGGAAGCCAATATAAAGCGTGCCCAGGAATTATGCTCTGGCTTCATCAAATGGGATTACGTGAGTCCCTGTATAGAAACGGCTCCCTACGGCCGGCCGGATCAACCGGCTTTCCTGAATGCTGTGGGCCGAGGCAGGACTGAGCTCGATCCTAGATCGCTACTGGAAAAACTTCTGCAGGTAGAGAAGATAATTGGACGGACTCGCTTGAACCGTTGGGAACCGCGCCTAATAGATCTTGACATTCTGAGCTACGATAATTTGGTCATCAAGACACCAGAATTGGTTATACCGCACGCTGATCTTCACAACAGAGATTTCCTGCTCACCATACTGTGCCGTCATTTTCCTGAGTGGGTGCATCCAGTTTTCAGGCTAAACGCTTGTCAGTTACTTGACAGGTTGACGACTAAACTGCCCAGCGCGCTCGGCACTGAGAACCTGAGGCGCGTCATGTCAGCATTGGGAAACCCGCAAGATTGGTTCAAGAGCATCTACGTAACTGGGTCGAGTGGCAAGGGGTCAGTGGTGGCCATGCTGGAGGCGTTTTTCAAGGGCAGTGTTGGCGCATTCTCCACACCATTTGTATGTTCGCCTGAGGAAATGGTCAGGATAGGCGGCAAGCCTGTGGACTTAAGCGAGTATAAGAGGATCGTACTCGCAACCGCTGAGGAAATATCTGCAAAATTGACGCCGTTTGAAGTGCTAACCGGAGCGGCTTATCTTGCTTTTGCCAGAGCTGGCATAGAATGGGCGGTGGTGGAGACGGGCATAGAGTCGCCTATGGACGCCACGAACGTTAAACACCACGAAGTAACGGTGGTAGCGTCCGTGGGTGCCGATCATTTGGATACCTTAGGGACCGCTGAAAGTTACATGAACGCTTTGCTAGAAAGTCTGGGAGGTCGAATTGTTACGCTAGACGCGCTGCCAGGGCTAGAAGCAATACCCGTTAAGAGCAAATACGAACTAGAATCGGTGAACGTTACGTTTGATGGCACGTTTGCGTCAGTCAAAAGGTTGGGTTACATTGACACTGCCATGCTTGGAGTTCATCAGGTTTGGAATGCACTCTTGGCTGGCGAAGCTTACAAGGAAGCCACTGGACAGGATCCGGACTACGATCTCATACGTTCAGTGAAGATTCCGGGACGCATAGACGTGCTCAGGCGTTCGCCTTTATTGGTGGTGGATGGTGGCCACAATGAACCGGCCTTTAGGGCGCTAGCAGACACCTTGAGCAGACTAAATGCTGGCAGCTTGAGGGTGATACTGGGAATGGTACACGGCAAGCCCATTGACAAGGCTTTGGAGTACTTGAAGCCTATGGCAAGCGAAATGCTTTATTTTCCGCCTTACTCTGACCGAGCGGTAACTTCGGTCGATGGTTTGAGAAGCCTTGATGACCTCTTTTCGGCACTAGAGGAACCTGTACCAACACTAGTAGCAGGATCTTTTTATCTCATCGGGCCGGTTCTGAGGTACTTTGGTGTCTGCAGGGGTTGATATCAGATTCCTGAACTTCCGAACCCGCGGTTGCCCCTCTTAGAGGAATCTTCGAACTCGTCCAGTGTACCTTGGAATGGTTCCAGCTCTACATTTTCGTAAGGTACTATGATCAATTGGGCCAGGCGCGCACCCGCAGGTATCATAACTTCATGAGCAGATAGGTTGTAAAGGAGCAACCGGACTTCGCCACGGTAGTCGGCATCTATGATGCCAGGGGAGTTGGCTAGGGTCACGTTCCACCGAAGAGGTGTGCTAGATCTGGGAACTAGCATTCCAAAACATCCTTCAGGTATAGCAATCCTCAGCCCGGTGGCAACTGATTTGACTTCGTGAGGCTGAAGCACAGCATCTTCGCTTATAGTGATGTCAAAGCCCGCGCTGTGCTCAGTCGCCTTTTGTGGTGCAGTGCCTAAGTATGCTAACCTCCTGCGCGTCATACTTTTATTTTCATGCAGGGGTTGTAAAATGTAAAGGTGCAGCGACTTGTAAAGAAAGTATGCATGGTCTTACTGCTGGCATGGGTCTTGTCGCCCCCTTTGAGTATCTTCGCTCAGACAGTCTTCTCCGTTCACGCCGATAACCCGCCATTCGTTTACACAGAATCGGGTAAGCTTACTGGGTTTGCCATAGATTTGGCAAAAGAGCTAGGTAGGCTTATAGACTCTGATGTTAGGTTCTTGCCCTTCTCCAACCAATCAGATGCAGTCAATTCTGTGATGACTGGTGACGCTGACGCAGTGCTCCTAGTGGCTAGGACACCTGACGAGGTGCAGACGACATCACTCCTGTACACTGATCCTTACTTCAGTCCCAACTACGTCATGGCAGTGGCCGATGATTCTTTCCTTACTTTCAAGGACTTAAAGGATTTGCCAGTGGCTGTGGTTGTAGGTACATCGGCTGAACGGTATCTCCTGCGGGAAGGATTTGCTGTGCTACTCAGGGTTGCCAACAATAAGGCTGCTTTAGAGGCTTTGACGAGTGGAACGGCCTCAGGTGCATTCATGAGTTCTGAGGAGGCCTACGAATTCTTGGTAAAGCAAGGTGAGCTGAAGGGAATAAAGCTACTGCCAGAAAGGGTACGGTGGGTTGACTACTGCATAGCGGTAGCACCGCAGAACGTATTGCTACGCGAGAAACTGAACAGAGCTTTATATGAATTGAGAGCAAGTGGCACCTATGACAAACTGGTAAGGAACTGGTTTGGAGAGAGGTCTTTAAGCGCTGAGTTTGTGAGCACCGTGCTACGGTACGCCATCTTGGGTTTAGTCTTGGGTAGCCTTGCTGTGGCTATAGCTTTCTACTTCATACTGCGCCAGCTTAGACAGAGTAGGATGGAGCTTGCGGCTGCTTATGAGCAACTGGCGGCGGAAAACCAGGAACTGATGGCTTCTTACGAGGAGATCTTGAATGCTCACAAGGACTTGGAAGAACTTAGGGCCAAAGAGAGAAGCTTGTTAGAGCTCATGAAGAACCTCAGGCCTGACGTGGATGACGAGACTTTTTACGGTTACCTGCTTGATATTGCCATGACCATGGTGCCCGAAAGTCAGGCTGGTTCGGTGGTCATCCTTGACGATGACGGTTTTGTGAGGTTTAAGGCAATAAAGGGCTTCAGCAATGTCCTGTCGACGTTGGACTTGAGGCCGGAATGGCTTTACAAACCACTGGACGTAGAAGTGGTAAGGGAACTCAACGATGACAATATGCCTGAGGAGGTGCGAGACATATTCAAGAGTGCTCGCTCTGCAGAAATCAAGGTTTCTTTGTGCGCTCCACTCTTAGTGAATGACCAGTGGCACGGGACCATTTTTGTCAACTCGTTCGAAGATACGGACTTTTCGCCCCAGAGTGTAGAGTTGTTTTCGGCCCTTGCTGGTGCGGCTTCAGCGTTCCTAGCTATTAGGAACCAGGAACGGTTTACGGGCCGGTTCCTGAAAGAGATAATCCTCACCCTGGTAAAAGCAATGGAATATCGTGATCCCTACACGGCGGGCCATTCGGAGCGAGTGGCAAAACTGGCGGCCGATTTTGCGGAGTTCCTGGGTTACAACCCGAACAATATCAGAGATGTTTACTGGGCTGGCATACTCCACGACATGGGAAAAGTGGGCGTGCGTGATGAGGTGCTCAGCAAGCCAGGTAGACTTACGCCAGACGAATACGAAGAAGTAAAGAAACATCCTATGTTTGGAGAAGAGATCTTGGCTCACAGTGATGCGCTGAGGAAATATGCCATGTGGGTGGGCACTCATCACGAGCGGTGGGACGGCACTGGATACCCCAAAGGACTTTATGGAGAGGAAATACCTCTAGAGGGCCGCATTCAAGCAATAGCTGATGCTTTCGACGCTATGACCACTGACAGGCCCTACAGGAAGGCAAAGAACATTTACGAGGCCATGGAGGAAATAAAGGCCAATAGTGGAACGCAGTTTGACCCATACTTGGCCTCGCAGTTTATCTATTTCTTGAGGCTTAACTACGCTTAGGCTCATTTGCTGCATTTCTTGAGCGCAATATAATGTGGTTATACGTAAGGGGGGACACGCTGTGCGTCTCAAGTGGGCAGAGATCAGTAAGAACAGCCTGAAGCACAATGTGAAAGCCATTCGAGAGATGTTACCGTCAGCCGAGATAGTAGCTGTAGTCAAGGATAATGCATATGGTCACGATCTAGCGGCAACCCTACCAGCTTTGCTAGAAGCGGGGGTGACAAAATATGCTGTGGTGTACCAACGAGACGCCTTGATGGTCTCTGAATTAGGTGCACCATGGGTCCTAGTATTGGACGACTTTCCAGATGCACAGTTGGCTGAGGAATACGCACGGCGTGGTATAAGGTTTTGCATTACGGACTATGACTGGATCGAGCGTGGCGTATTGGAGCTACCCATTCAATTCCATTTGTTCATAGATACGGGCATGCACAGAGAAGGCGTGCCTTGGTACGCAACCGATGCAATCAAGAAGATATCTGCAGACTTGGGTTCGCGCTTAGAAGGTATTTGTACTCACATGGCTCACATTGCCAAAGACTCGGAATTGTACAGATTGCAGCTTCAGAGGTTTGAAGAGGCACTTTGTTTGGTGCCAGACAGCTTGATGGTGCACGTTTCTAGCTCTGGTGCACTACATGTGGGGGTTCCCTCTTATGCAACGCACGTAAGACCAGGTATAGCCCTGTACGGGTACACTCATCCTGAGGTCAAGCCCGTCTTGTCTCTAAAGGCAACGGTTGTACATGCGCGGGACGTAGACGAGGGCGACGGTGTATCTTACGGGTGGCGATGGATAGCACAGCACAGAACCCGCGTTGTTACGGTTCCTGTGGGTTACGCCGATGGTTATAATCGATTACTTACCAATAAGGCACGCGCAGGAGTGAATGACTTCACGCTTGAGCAAATAGGAACAGTCACTATGGATTTCACCATGTTCAAGGCACCAAGTGAGGTGCGAGTGGGCGATGTAATGACCTTGTTGGGAGAATGGGGCACTGGGCGTTTTTGGGCGGACGATTGGGCCGAAGCGATCGGAACCATACCTTATGAGGTGTTGACGGGGTTGTCACCTAGGATACCGCGAATAGCAGTATGAAGTTAGCCACATTCAACGTCAATGGTATCCGCTCTAGGATTGAGGAGGTAAACAGACTCCTCAATCAGGTTCAACCAGATGTGGTTGGGCTTCAGGAAATTAAATGCGAGACTTCGTTGTTCCCGTATGAGAGTTTCGCAGGGTATTACTGTAGCGTCAGTGGCCAAAAGGGTTACAACGGAGTAGCTATTTGTTCTCGTGTTCAGGGTTCGCCATTGGAAATCTTGAATGAGGTAGAAAGCAGGAGCATAGGATACGTGATAGGAGGGCTGCTGATAGTCAATGTATATGCGCCTCACGGTGACGCCCGTGGCACACCCAAATTCGTACAGAAGCTCAATTGGTTTGGCAAGCTCCGGCAGCGACTGCAAGAACTCCTGACCACGTATAGTTCGATAGTAATCATGGGGGACTTCAACGTAGCCTTAGAGGACATAGATGTTTGGGATCCGTTGCTACTCAAAGACACAGTTGGTACGTACGCAGAAGAAAGGGAAGAGATGCTAAAGCTTATGGAAATTGGATTCGTGGACGTTTTCAGGTACCTAAACCCCAATGCCTCTGAGTATACTTGGTGGGACTATACCTCAGGTCGGGCCAAGAGGAATCAGGGTCTTAGGATAGACTACATTCTTGTAAGCGAGAACCTCTTGCCTTCTGTGCGTGAATGTCACATCCTACGCGACTTAAGAGTGGAGAAGTCATTCAAACCTTCAGATCACGTACCTGTAGTCTGTACGCTTGACCTATTGCCTACCTAGAAACCAGAGAAGGGCGCAGTATGCGGCAAAAAGCGCTAGAGCCTCAGTTAGGTTGAAATCGGCCAGCCATGAAGTGCTTATGGCCGAGGGATTAGCCAGCCACAAACCAGCAATGAGTGCTATGCTGAGCAGCAGTATCCCGGTAACTTGAAGGATGCGCTTCTTCCGCTGTTCATGGAAGCGTTGTTTCATGTTGCTTGCCTTGCGTGCTAAAGCTTGATCTACCTCTTTGCGAAAGTCGGGGTCGGTCCTATAAAACTCCTGAAACTGCTCCTCTTCGTCAGCACTCAACTTGCTGCTCAACATCTTTTCTAGCAATTGCCGCCTATCTGTCATGATAATAAGCTCCTAAGCAATTTTAACAAATTGGATACGCGCTTTCTTGCATTTACCTCGGTAATGTTCAATTTTGCTGCAATTTCAGAATAACTAAGATTATCCACAAAGCGCATTTTCATAAGGTCTTGATCCTTCTTGGGGACGAGGTCTAGTATCTCCTCTAGGTGTTCATCGGATGTGCTTTCCATAATCAATTCTTCCACCAAATCTACAGGCTTGCTGGCTCTGCGCCTAGAGAGGAACTCGAACCTTAGAATGCCTTTAAGCCACGGTAGCAAAGGGTACTGTTCGTTGAATTGGTCAAGGTTGCGATAAGCCTTCCACCACGTTTCCTGTACCAAGTCTTCAGCTTCTGCAGGATCTAGGCTCATGGCGTATAAGAGGAGGCGCGGTGTCAACAATTCTACTAACTGTTCGAATGCGCGAACGTTACCAGTTTTGGCTCGCCTAATTAACTCTTCCATGTCTCCCATAGTAGAACGCCGCCGTCAAGCCGGTAAGCGGGATAGCCAGGATTAAGCCTGTGGATGCTGCTAAAGCACGCACTACGTCGCTTACGAAGAACTGGCCTGTAACGTATTTGAAAGCCATCTCTGGCCCTGAGGCATAAAGAAAAGCCAGTAGACCCAATTCAGCTCCAGCGTAGGCGAGGATTATGGTGTTGACCATTGTACCAATGACATCCCGCCCTATTTGGAGCAGGCTACTTAGCAGGGCTGAAAAGGTAATCTCGGGGTGGTGAGACTTGATTTCATGAGCGGCAGACGCAATAGATACAGCTACATCCATAGTGGCGCCAAGAGCAGCAATCATAATAGCACCCCAGAACAACTTAAGGGGATCAACCTTCAGTGCGCTGAATTGAAAGAACGAGAATACTTCAGAGGTGATACCTGTGACACTTGCTACATTGGATGCCCATGCTCCAAAAACAAAAGATGCTAACACGCCACCCACCGTTCCCACGGTTGACACTAAGACTTTGGGCCATGCGTCTAGCACGAGCCACATGGTGACAGCAGTGGAAGCAGCCACTGTGGCGATCGATACTAGAACGGGATTGAATCCAATCGATATGAGAGGCACGGCCACTCTCCATAGGAATAGGCCTGTAAAGAGAAGTCCAAGGATTGCGTTGAACCCTTTACCCAGCGCTACTAATAGGACCACGACCACGAAGGCCAGGGCTACAGTGGACATGCCTGAGATGCGGTCCAAGTCCTGCACATAGGCATTAGTAACACGGTTCTCGTTGGCGACAATGTAAAGCAAGACTCGTTGGCCTGGTTGAACCAAGAAAGAGCCGTAGGTGGACGCGCTGTATTCGTTCTCGGCGTAGACCTGTTGGCCTCTATAGTTGCCTTCCCGTACTTCCACGAGTACCAGTTGCAATGTACCATTATCAGTCGGCTTTTCGCTTACTACGGACTTAATGACCCCTCGATAGAAACCTTCACCTGCATTGGCTTTATCTTGCACAGGCAGTGGGTACAACCACAACAACAGAACGGCAATGATAGCCACTAATCTCTTGACTAAGCTATTCACTCACTCATTATATTATTGGAGGCGGTAGCAGCAAGTGTTAAGATTTAACAAGAAAAACTTTGTGATCCTTTCTCGGCAAGGAGGTCAATAGTGGAATCGAATAGGCGGTTTGCCATATACCTGGATCTAGAAAACCTGGCAAAGAGTTTGGAGAAGTACGACAAGACACCGCAGGAACTCATGCAAAAACTGCTGGATTACCTTAGGGCTCAAGGCAAGATTGACTTAGCTCGGATTTACACTGGATGGGGCGTCTTCGCTTCATTGGTACCATTTGCTGTAGACATCGGGTACGAGGCTGTATTCGTTTACACTCACCGGGGTGGCACCGTCGTTAAGAACTTGGCTGATATGCAGATAACCGTGGATGCATTGAAGTGCGGTTACGAAAGGCCACAGGTGACCACGTTTGTATTTGTCTCAGCGGACAGAGATTTCCTGCCAGTAATTAAGGCATTGCAAGAATTGGGCAGGGAGGTAATAGTAATCGGGGATGAACAAATAACATCAACAGCTTTGAAAAACGCGGCTGACCGCTTCTTACCGCTGACCGAATTGGCTGGCGACCTAAAGAGTGTTAGCAGCAATAGGGCGGGCAAAGATTTCGAAGGCTTCTTTAGGAAACTAGGAGGCATCATAGGCTTCATTAATTACATGGGGTATGAGCTATCTCCGTCCATTCTAAAAGAACTGCTGACCATGGTCATTCCTGATTTCACTGAAAGGGATTGGGGATACCCCAATTTCAAGGCTTTGGTACGCGACTTAGAGAAGCGTGGCTTGGTAGAGATTATAGACAGTAGCAAGATGAAAATGGTGGCATCTTCCAAAGTGCAGGATTACGAATTAGTAGTGCCCGAGGACGACATTCAAAAAGTGAAGGAACTTCTCCATGAAGGCATAAGCGGACGGGGTATGGTCGAAGCCCTTAGAAACATTGACAAACAGGGGCTTCGCGGAGGCAAAGACTATTGGGAGGCCTTGATCAGGTTGGGCAACGAGAACGGTTGGTGGAGCATAGATCTTGGAGGTGCTGAGAGTGAAGAGCAGGAAGCAGCGCACTAAAAGTGTTTGGCCTTACGCGGTCTCTCTAGTATTGATTCTGGTCATGATTTATGCCTTTTTCTGGTTTTCGTCAGGGGTCAGATCCCCTAAGACTGCTGCACGACGCTTTGTGGAGGCTTGGGCATCCTACGACATCAACGCCATGAAATCCGTGAGTTCAGCGGAGATGTCTGAAGGCATGGTGGCAGTTTACTTCGGGTCTATCAAGAACTCTGTGGAGGCCATGCGCCAAGCTATTGCCAGTGCTGAAGGTATGGCTATTTCAGCTGTCGAACCGCCTATAAAGTGGGATAAGTGGACCCTGAGATACGCAGAGTTGCAGAATGGGGTTGTGGAGGTCACTGGTACAGTAACTTGGAAGTTCACTGGTTACGATCAGGTGAGTACGATCAGCCGCCCCATTCATTGGATTGTGCACACTGAGAAGGGCGGGCGCGGTTACAGCGTGTCTGGCCTTGACATAGTTGCCGACGATAGCTTTGGTGCTGTTTGGAACTTCTTAGAGTCGATGATGTCTAGGAATGCCTTCTACATAAAGAAAACTACGGCCGTTAGTTCCTCAGAGCGTTTACTGGGGTATTTAGCGGCTATGCAGATTGAGTTTACCCAAGGATCAGCACAGAAGGGTTGGGTTTTCCTGCATCCTGTGGTCGAGGAGCAAGGCTCGGGCGTGCTTAAAGTGAGTTACTACAGAGTAGCCTTGGGCTCAGGATCAGGCTCCAGCATTACTGCTGACCCTGCTGTGGTGACTGCTAAGTTCACTTGTGCGGATAATGATGGTAAGTACCAAATCAGCGATGTGGAGTTCGAGGAAGCGCGATGAAGTGATAAAATACTTGAAGTGCACAGATTTTCTTGTGACATTGGACCAAAGGAAAAAAGATAAACTGTGAGGAGGTAATGAAAGGTGGAACCCCGTGAGAACAACTTCAACGAAGAATTCGACGTAGAAATCGCAGAACGAGGTGACGTAGTAGAAGGCCGTGTACTTCGTGTCGACGTGGACGGCTTGTGGCTGGACATTGGAAGCAAGTATGATGCATTCCTGTCCCTTAGTGAGTGCACGCCTGACCTAGCAGATCAGGTGCGAGATGGCAAGGTTCCTGAGACCATAACAGTGGTCGTTACGCGCAGCAATGACGAGAAAGGATATATCTCGGTCTCCCAAAAGCGGGCAGCTCACAAGGTGATTTGGCGTGAGTTGGAACAGTGGGAGAAAAGCGGTGAAGTAAAAAAGGTCAAGGCGGTGGATGCAGACGAGAAAGGTCTCTTTGTAGACTTAGGCGGAGGTATCAGGGGTTATGTCCCAGCATCACAGATAGATACGAGATTTGTAAGAGATCCTAAGAGGTTCGTCGGCAGAACGCTGCGTGTGAAGATACTCAGATTGAACAGAAGGCGTAACCAGATAATTCTCTCCCAACGTGAAGTTATTGAGGCCGAACAAAAGGAGAGAGCCGAAAGGGCTTGGCAAAAACTTCGTGAAAGTGAAGTAGTCAGAGGCCACGTAGTGAAAGTTACGGACGAAGGGATTGTTGTGGACCTAGGAGAGGGTATAACAGGGTTTGTTCCTAAGGATGAACTAGACTGGCGCCCCATAAGGAACATAGCACGGGTATTCAGGCGCGGTGATGTTATAAAGGCCAAAGTGCTCGCTGTGGATGAGGCAAAGAAGGAAATGACACTAAGCATAAGGCTGGCTACGCCCAACCCTTGGCATCTGTTTGCTGAGAAGCACAGCGAATCAGACATTGTAAACGGTCGTGTACTAAGATACCTGCGCGGTGGTTTGCTGCTGCTAGTCGACAGGGTCACAGGATTTGTCCCTCCTCACGAGCTCAGTTGGAAGAGGGGTGCCAAAGTCGAAGAACTCTTCAAGATTGGTGACCACGTGAAGGCGAAGATACTTAAGCTTGACTCAGAAAACCAAGATCTACTGCTAAGCGTTAAGGAAGCTGCTGGTGATCCTTGGGACAACGTCGAGAAGGAGTTTCCCGTTGGGGCCAGGGTTCAGGGCAAGGTCGTCAACATAACGGACTTTGGAGTGTTTGTAGAGCTGGCTCCCGGCGTGGAAGGTTTGGTTCCACGTAGGTACGTTAGCTGGAAGAAGTTCAAGAGCATTGAGGAAGTAGTAAAGGTTGGCGATTCTGTAGAGGTAGTCGTGTTGGGCATCAACCACGTTGATAAGAAAATTACTCTGTCCATAAGGGATACTCAACCGGACCCATGGGAAGAGACCATAAACAAGATACAGCCCGGCCAATTAGTTAGGGGTAAGGTTGTCACAATAATACCTCAGGGCGTATTTGTCGAAATAGCCGAGGGCGTAGAGGGCTTCATCCCTGTTTCTCAGTTGTCGGTCAAGAGGATCCAGCACCCTGAGGAGGTTGTGAAGGAAGGGCAAGAGGTTGTAGCAAAGGTCATAGGTATTGACGAAGATCGTCGTAGAATATCCCTTTCTGTAAAGGCTATACATGTGGACAAAGAAAAAGAAGAATTGCAGCAGTTCTTCTCCCAACAGGGCGAGGACAAGATAACTCTCTCTGACATCCTGGGCAATCTGCTGGGCAGGGAGGTTTCTCTCTGACGAAAGAGGTCTTGGAGAAGGAGATCCAAGATCTCTGTCCACAACTGGACTTAGAGAGAATAGAGCGGATATACGAAAAGTACAAAGTGTCGGACCACGTGCGTAGGCACATAGATGCGGTTAGCATTGGTGTGGCTCGCGTGGTCCGTTTTTTGTTGCGCAAGGGTATGATGGTTAATGCATGCGAGTTGCTAGTGGCGTCATTACTGCATGACGTTGGACGAGCTAAGACGCACAACATTTCCCACGGCGTCATAGGAGCTGAGATAGCTATCGCTGAGGGTTACGAAGAGCCAATTCCGCGCATGATCGAGCGTCACATTGGAGCGGGGTTAACTGCAGCTGAAGCTAAGAGCATGGGGCTACCCCCGAAAGACTACGTACCCGTTTCGTTAGAAGAGAAGATTCTAGCAGCTGTAGACAACTTGGCTATGGGTGATCACCTGGTCACCAAGGAAGAGTTCTTTGCCTTTGTTAGGAACAAGTTCGGGAGTTCGCGGGTGTCAGAGCGTTTTATCAAGCTCTATGACGAGTTGAGCGATACGCTGGGAGTGGATCTGAGCCTTGTGGTACGTGGAGAGAATACGTAGCGTAAAGACCTATAACTTCAGGGCTTTAGCTGACCAAGAAGTGGAAATACCTGACGGACTAACGGTATTGATCGGTGAAAACATGCAAGGGAAGACGTCGTTCCTTGAGGCTATATTCCTGGCTACCACTGGGAGGTCTGTACGCTCTAGAGACGTAACTGAGGTCGTACGGTGGGGCGAGAACATGGCTCAGGTGCAAGCACAAGTGGATGGCCAGAACCTGAGCGTGAGCATCACCAGAGAGCCAAGAGGAAGAACTTTTCTGCTAAACGGACAGCCCATTTCTGGCGTCGAGAGCCCGTTAGCTGGCAATGTACTTTACTACTGCGATGAATATCTTGATCTTCTTTCAACCCCATCAGGTCGGCGAAGATTGGTTGACCGATTGGTAGAACTTAGCGACAGGGACAACCTCAGGCTGGCTGCTGATTATCGAAAACTCTTGGCCGAACGAAACGCTATGTTGTCGTCAGGGTTCTTCAACGAAGCCCTGAATGCCGTACTAGTGGAAAAGCTGGACAGGATCAGCGAGGAATGGAGGGCCAAGAGAACGAAGTTCATGCAATTGATGGCCACATCTTTGAACCTAAGGTTCCCATACGTATTTGAGGAAACCTTCAAGTTTGACTTTAAGTCTTATGATAGTTCCATAAGGGACTTAGACCTTGAGCTCAGGAAAAAGGTGACGTTGTTTGGATATCACCGTGACCGCGTTTACTTGTACGTGAACGGCAAGCCCCTTGAGTCATTCGCCTCAAGGGGGTTTTACAAGATAATCCTGTCTTTCATGTTTGTGCGGACAGCGGAGATGATGCATGACAAGAATCACTACGTGCTCTTGCTGATGGACGATTTCAACGCCAATATCGATGAGCCAAGGTGGCAGAGGCTCCTTAAACTACTGCCAGAGCGACACATAATTGCTGCCAGTACTAGCAAGTGGGCCAACTTAGATCTAGGCCACAAAGTAAGTCTAATGACTTGCGAACAGGGTATTATTAAAAACCTCTGAAAAGAACGGTGCTATTGCCCGCATAGGTAACTTAATTATTTTTAATTCGTTCAAAAGTGTGTGCTGTGCTATAATGGTTTGACTAGTTGAGTGGCAAGGAGGTGATACTAGGTGAACATGCAGTTGCTGTCGTACTTGCCGATCTTGATACTTATACTGCTTATTTTGCTGCTGGTGTGGCTTCCCCTGTCAGCGGCTTTCTCTGCAGTCCCTTTGAGGTTAGAAAAGGGAAAAACGTGTTTGTTAGATAGAGAAGTAGTGAGCTGGAGTACTGAGGTTTCTAGAAGTGAACCATTCTTGGTGGAGCGCATGGCTATGGAGGCAGGTGCTTCTGCTACCGTGGCTTTTAAGGTCGCCCAGGCTTATCGTGCGTGCAATCCAAACAACTTACCTGCTGATGTCTTGGTTGGTGTCATGAAGGTGGAGAGCGACATGAACCCCAAGGAGAAGTCGTACGCAGGCGCTCGAGGTTTAATGCAGTTGCTACCCAGCACGTTTCGGATTTACGCGGATAGATACCCGCACTTGTTTAAGAAAAAGGACATATACGACCCATTTGAGAATACTTGCGCCGGCTTGCTGTACCTTAACGACAACTACAGCGCCTGGGCAAGCCATGTCCAAGACAGGAAGATGGCTATTGACTTAGCGGTTGCCTCCTATCTGACTGGTGTAGGAAACCTAAAGAACAGAGGATACGCAGAGCGCATCTACGAGAACAACAACTACGTTAGCTACTACCTGAACCGAGTCCTGCGTTCGGCTAGAAATACCATCCAGGCGGTGGTGCAGTAAAAAGTGGACTTGGACCTAGAGGCCGTCCCTCGAGCACCGGGGGTCTATGTATTCTACTCCTCTACTGGACAAGTTATTTACGTAGGGAAGGCCAGTGATCTTAGAAAGAGGCTTGCAGATTATAGGAGAAGCCAACCCGGCCAAAAGGAATTTTTGGTGTACAGCAGCGCTGACAGGGTAGATTGGATTGTGCTGCCTGGAGAGAGGCAGGCTTTAGAGATGGAGGAGCGGCTTATCAAGAAGTACGCTCCTCCATTCAATGTTTTGCTCAAGGATGGGAAGGGTTACAGTTACATTAGGATCGACTTGAATGAAGACTTTCCTGCTATCCAAGTCGTTAGGGTGAGAAGTAGGCGCACTAAAGCAGGCAGCCTTTACTTTGGTCCTTTTGTCCCACTGAGAGTCCCAGACTTGCCCGGCAAGAGCCGTGGAGACTTGCGAAACTTAGCTGCCATTGCTGAGGATGTTTTTGGGTTAAGGTCTTGCCGAGGCCCCCTAAGAAAAAGAGAAAGACCCTGCGTGTATTACGAAATTGGCAAATGCTCTGCGCCTTGCGCAGGTCGCATTTCCAAAGCCGATTACCGAAAAAGAGTAGAGCTCTTTATAAGCTTCCTTAAGGGCAACACTGATGAGGTGGAGGCTCGGCTTTATGAGATGATGGCAGAGGAAGCCAAGAATTTAAACTTCGAGCGCGCTAAAGAGCTCAGAGACATGTTGTACACGGTAAAGAGAGTAGGCATGGATAGGGCTGTAGAAGTTGACGGCAGTGCGGACATATTGGGTTTTGCAGCACGCGGGGACCAAGGCGCCGGCTTTGTGGTTTCTGTGAGGGACGGCAGGATTACCAATGTCTTCGGACTAAAGTACGCGGCGGCCGACATGGTCGGCCTAGAAGAGCTTGTGGAAGCGTTCCTTAGGGACTATGCGCGGACTTACCACGAAAAAGATGTTCAGGTTTATACGGAGGAGGGACTGATGAAGATGTTTGAACAGTCGGTCCTCCCCATAGAACTGCCTTTGGCCGCAATACCACCTTCATGGAAACATTTGCTGGCTGTTGCAACCGAGAACGCTGAAGGCATGCTTGAAAGAAATGAGAAGCGTGAACGGGTGCGAAAGGGGCTTGTAAGGATAGGAGAACTGCTCCGTCTGCCTAGTATCCCGTTCAGGATAGAGGGTTTCGATATGGCCCAAATGCAAGGTAATGAGCGTGTGGGGGGCAAGGTGGCTTATGTCAATGGGCAGTTTCACACTGACTGGTATAGGCACTACCGAATCAGGGGGTCCTACAAAGATGACTTGTCCTTCATGAAAGAAGTGCTTATAAGACGCCTTCAGGAGCAGGACATAGGCCTTCCTGACCTCATGCTTATCGATGGTGGCAGGGATCACTTAGCGGTTGCTTTACAAGCCATGGAGACCGTGGGCGTCAGAGTGCCTGCTGTAGCTATGGCTAAACCTGACGACAGGCTCTTTGTTTGTTGGCAAGATGAGGCTATAGTCTTACCTCCGGAGGACCTAGGTAAACAGATACTGCAGTCTATAAGAGACGAAGCTCACAGGTGGGTCAACAGTTACCACCGCAAGGTGAGGGAAGACTTTGGGGACATCTTGCTGAATGTGCCTGGCATAGGCAAGAACAGGAGGCGGAAGCTCTTAGAAACCTTCGGAGGCATCATAGGACTGCGTTCTGCGACCGTAGAAGAGCTGGCCACAAAGTCAGGTTTGCCTCTGCGAGTAGCCCAACAACTGTACCGGGTTCTTCACGAAGGAGAAGAAGGCCCTTAGGGCTTAGAATTGTATATATGAGAAAAGCGCTGGCTTTACTGGTCCTTGCGCTGATGCTCGTAACGGGTGTGCGCGCTCAGGTTCCTCTGGAGCAGAGGTGGTTCAACTATAGGCCCATAGCGGAAGTCGGCAGTGGCGCTAGTACTGGTGATGGCTTGATAGCTTTTGATGGTTCAAGGCTCTTGCTTCCAGGGGGAGCCACGTTGGTGCCTCCAGTAGGTTTGGTGGATGTGGCGTATGCAGAAGGCAAGATCCTGGCAATGACCGTCACTGGTTCAGTCTTTCAGCTTACAGCATCGAATTGGGTAGAGTTAGGTTTGTTTGACGGCATGTCAAAAAACAGTGATGGAGTCTGGCTTTGGACATCCACTATTGCACGGTACCTGTCTGACAGTGGGGTTACCACCTTAGATGTTCCTCTGGGCACCAGTTTTGTCAGCGGCACACCGACCCGGGCTTTGGTGGTAGCGGGGTGGTGTGTATATGCGTGTACTAATGGCACCTGCGAGGAGTTGGAAGGCAAAGCTTGCACTGCTGCATGGGATGTTAGAGGGCAGCTTGCGTGCTATAGGCCTGGCGTACTCGAGGTGGGCGACAGGTTATTCGAGTATGTGTCTAGCGTCTCCCAATTTGGATCAAGCCTCTACTTCATCAGTGGTACAAGCTTGTACGCTTATTCCGGCGAGCTCTCATTGGTGGGTCAAGTAGGGCCTGGATCTTTCCTAGAAGGGGACTGTGTAATCACACCAGCTGGTACTTTCAGGTTAGATGGTTATTCACTTACCAAGATTTCAAACAGGATGAGGTCTCCTATTTCAGAGAGGCTGACTGCGGGGCCCTCACTTGTAGGCGATAATTACCGATTGACTTATACAGCCTCCGCATGGACGGAGTATTTCGCAGGCGAGATTTCGTGGAGGCGTGAAGGATTGCTTCTCTGGGAGCCCGGGTCTAACGTTTACCTCTGGGACAACACCCTGAGAACTGTGCGTGGTGAAATCGTGGATGGTATGGGTGATGACCAAGAGGGATACTTGATAGTTAAGGAAGAGCCAGCATCGGCAGAAGGTTTTGCATTGAACATGTGGGCGCCCGCATCGCGGGCACTGTTGGTATATGATGCGGTGACAGGAAAGCCTTTGGTCAGGTTGAGTACGTTGGTCTCCTACGGTTACACAGGTAGACATTACTATGTGGCGACGTCTAATGAGCTAAAGCTCTTTTCACTAGGATCTGTAAGCAGTATGCGAGCCGTAACACCTCCTCAAGGGGTGGTAGAATGGAGTGGCAACTTGTACTACTGGTCTCAGAACTACTTGATTGGACCTAAGGTATACCGGTTTCCGAATCATGTCGTCAAAGCGGTTGCGCATCCCAATGGGATCTTGGTGTTGACATCGTCTACTTTGTACTTGGTGAGCGACGCTCAGGTTTTTGATATGGGCGCTTCATATGGTGGTTTGCCTAAGGATGCCTTTGACGTGGTAGTGGACGGTGAGAGCGTGTATGTGCTAAGCCGAAGCGGCGTTTATGGTGTGCTGCCACAAACACAGGTTGTATTCTTCTTGGGACGCAATTACTTCTTTGTCAACGGAGCTACCCGCACTATGGAGGTAACGGCCACTCTCATAAGCAACCGTACCATGATCCCCATAAGAGCTGTTTCCGAAGCGTTCGGATACGATGTCTATTGGGATCCAGAGCAGTCAAAGGTTATTGTCACTGGTTTTGGCCACACCATTGAACTTTGGAAAGACAACAAGCGCGCGTCAGTTGATGGTGTCCCAACGTCAATTGATGTGGCCCCCACCATGTTGAGTGGTGTAATGTTTGTGCCCGTAAGGTTTATCAGCGAGTCCATGGGTTTGCAGGTCAACTGGTATCCTAGCGAGGCTAAGGTCGAGGTGAAGCTCCCTTGAAGGTGTTAGTGGTTGCTCTTAGTCCTGCGGTGGACCAAGTCATGGTCTTGAATCCAACTCCTGAAGAGGGCAAGATATACCGGGCAATTCGTAAGTACAGGAGTCCAGGAAGCAAGTCTCTGAACGTCGCCAGGTTCCTAAACCAACTGGGGCATGAAGTCACTGTGGTGGGCTTCTTCGGTCCCTTCATGGGTAGGTGGCTGGTGAACGAATGTCAGAAACAAGGCATCCATGTGGTCGAGGTGCCAACAGTGCAGGACAATAGGATAAGCGTTATCTTGCTCAAAGATGGTTCAGAGGAGGTTATCTCCGATCTTCCCATGGAGGTGACCGGCGAGGAATACCTCCAGTTGTTAGATTTGCTCCGTGGGTCACTTAGGGAGCAGTCTCATGTTGTCTTCTCTGGGTCTATCGCTCAAGGCATAGGCATGTCCAATTTTGGCGCGCTCATAGATGAGGTGGTCTCACGGGGCCTCAAGGTTGTTGTAGATGTTAGGTCCGAATTCCTTCGGATTGCTGCGCCCAGTGCTTGGCTACTAAAGGTGAACCAGCACGAAGCAGAAGCTTTAGCGGAGATCCCAGCACAGGCCAACGTGGGCATCACGTGCGAGGGTATGGGAGCGGTTTTCCGCAGTAGCGACGGCAAATGGTTCAGAGTTCAGGTCCCTCAAGTCGAGGCAGTAAATACTGTGGGAGCGGGGGATGTTTTCTTGGCTTACTTGCTTGACCACTATTGGAGAACAGATAGTTGGGAAGGCGCACTGCGGGTCGCAGCAGCTGCAGCCACAAGCAGTGTGATTACAGAGGAGATTGGTAAGGTGGACTACTCGATGTTTGAAGATCTGTTGGGACGCGTGTTGGTGATAGAGGAGACTGCTGATGGCAAGGGTAAGAGTACTATTGATGGGTGGCTTTGCTGAACTCGCTGAAGCCGAATCAGTGTTTGAGGCTAACAGTTACTGTGAATTGGTTCTCCGCATAACAGACAAGTGGCCTCAACTGAAAGCATTCTTTCTGCAAGAGGGGCATGTCAAACCCGAGCTCTTGTGTTTCCTACGGGGTAGACCCCTGTTTGATCCTAACCAAGAGTTGCGCGATGGCGATGAAGTGAGCTTCTATCCTCCTGTTACTTTGTGACAGCGTGTTGACCTCTGTGGTAAACTTGTTATTATGCAGGCGAGTATTGTTTCAGCCTTTAACAATTGGCGAAATAGGCGACAAGAGCTAAGGCAGGCTTTCGTTAGGAGTAAGCATGATTATCTCACGGCTCTGCGCCTAGGTGAGGCTGTAGGAGACCGTGACCTCGAGCAACGTTACGAGACGCTCTTGGAATTCCTGGCTAACTACGGCCTTGTGGACATCCCGGACCAAGTACTATCCAAGATCGTGGAACTAATAAGGCAGATATGGAAACGACAAGAGGTCATGGGTAGAACAGCTGGCGTTGCCTACATTTACTCTTTGGTGGAAGATCTTAGGTTGATCCGTGCAAAGAACGACTCAGATGTCATTTTTGGAGAGCAGTCCGATATAGTCCTCCTATACGCTCTACTAGACGTAGCGAGCAAGCGCAGGAAAGACGCTTCTAAGATATTCTCGGCCATCCAGAAGTACGATTGGAAGATTAACATAGGTCCTTTGTTGATTGTGCTAGCGCAGTCAATTTCGGTAAACAGACTGGAGGAGTTTCTCAGCTACGCCGAAAGCGGAGCTAATATAACACAGCGCGACTTGGGCGACATTTACTCTGAGCTTTATCGAAGAATAGGTGACGTAAACCTTCTGAAGAAGGCTCTTATGCTGTACATAAATGTGGATGAAGAGAAGGCGCTAATGGCTTGGCGTGAAGTACTCTCAATGGCTGAAGATCTCAAAGAGTTGTACAGTGAAATCGAGGATCTGAGAAGCCCGTTAAGGTTCGGGCTGGTTGCTATGCTTTTGGCAGAGGCCTTGAGGAGGAAGCAAAGAGACTTTGTGGAGCGGGCTGTCGTTGATAAGGAGGCAGCCATTTGCACGCTCAAACAATGCCAAAGCTTGACCCGCGAGCTGGCCTTGACCGATGCCCACGCTGCGTTATCAATTTCTAAGAAGCTCATGGGGGATAGTAGCTTGTTCGCTTTGTTAGGAGTGTTGCAAGGTACCAAAGATTTGGACGTGGCTACCGAAGCCATAGACGAGATTGTGAAGCGGCTACCTCAGTATGCAGGTGAGGTGGTTCCAATCCTGAAACAAGTTGTGGCTGCAAGTGTGAAGCTCGACATATGGGATGAACTAATACTTTCCGTACCTGACGACGCGCCGTGGCTTTCCGATTTCGTAAACCTCATGAGCGATGCACTTAGGGTCGCTCAAGGATCAGCGGAGACAGAAGTGAGACTAACCAACTTGGAGACGCCTGCGGCAAAGCATATTCTCGAGAGATTGAGGTCTGGAAGCACAAGAGAACCAGAGTGGTTTGATCCAACCTGGTTCAGCAATGAGGATTGAACTGATATATAATTGCATCGAAAGCAAAGGGGAGTAGTTCTAAATCGCCTCATCGTCAGCACGGCTAGTCCCGGTGGGGTGACGAGTTAATACTGGGAGCGAGACCTTTGCCCGCTGGGCAAAGGTCTTTTTCTTTTTGGGAAAATGAAATTGTAAAACTAAGGAGGGTTTGGAGTGAAAGCGTACCACACACTCTCTTTGGAGGAGATCTTGGCTGAATTGGAAACATCTCTATCAGGGTTGAGCAGTCAAGAGGCGGCAAGACGCTTGGAGCAAGTGGGACCAAACGTCATACCGGAGAAACCAGGTCCTACTGCGTGGCAGATGTTCCTCGGTCAGTTCAAGGATTTCATGATATTGCTGCTCCTGGCAGCTGCTGTTGTCTCGATAGTCCTGGGTGAGACTGTGGACGCGCTGGCTATATTGGCTATCGTAGTTCTGAATGCGTTGATTGGTTTTCTTCAGGAGCGAAGAGCCAATGAGTCCCTACAGGCACTTAAGAAGCTAGCCAAGCCCACGGCCAAAGTCGTCCGTGACGGACAGCTAACGACGGTAGAGGCTGCTGAACTGGTACCTGGTGACCTAGTAGTTCTAGAAGCTGGCGACTTCATTCCAGCTGATGGTAGGTTGGTAGAGGTGGCTGCACTTAGGGTGGATGAATCTGCTCTGACCGGCGAATCGGTTCCAGTCGACAAGACTGCTGATACGCTTTCGGATCCACAGCTTCAACCACAAGATCAGCTGAATATGGTGTTCGCAGGGACCGTGGTCGTGTATGGCAGAGGGAAGATGGTCGTTACGTCTACGGGTACAAATACAAGTTTGGGGCGGATAGCCTCGCTCATCGTTCAGGTGGAAGAACCGACCCCTTTACAAGTTCGTTTGGCTGAGCTCAGCAAGGTCTTAGGTATCGCTGCTTTAGCTATATGTGGGTTGATCTTCTTGGTGGGGTTTTCTCGTGGAGGGGACGCTTTGCAGCTGTTCATGACTTCAGTAAGCTTGGCAGTAGCGGCCATACCAGAGGGCCTCCCTGCAGTGGTGACTATCACCTTGGCTCTGGGTGTGCAAAGAATGGTGAAGAGGAACGCAATCATTAGAAAGTTGGCAGCAGTTGAAACGTTAGGCAGCGTTAACGTCATATGCACAGACAAAACAGGAACACTGACCCAGAACCGGATGCAGGTTGCGGCTTTATTCGTCGACGGCCTTACGTTTAGCGAGTTCTCGAGCCACGAAAGAGCCAAGCATTTAATGGAACTTTTCGCGCTCTGCACAGATGCTGAAATAAACAGTGATGGTTCGACGGTAGGAGATCCTACGGAGGTAGCCCTACTCTTATCGCTGAGGCGCGTGGGAGGGGATAAGAAGGCATTAGAGCAGCGTTGGCCGAGGGTTGCAGAATTGCCCTTCGACTCCGAGCGTAAGAGGATGACTACTGTTCATGCATACGAGTCGGGCTACTTGGTGATAACCAAAGGAGCTCTAGAGACTGTTCTGCCAGTCTGCGAATATATAGACATTGAAGGACACCCTAGACCGCTTACACCAGATGAAGCACTAAGAGTTGAAGAGGCAAACATAGCGATGGCCAAACAAGGCTTGCGAGTGCTGTCACTGGCTTACAAGTTCTGTAACCAACTGGACGAGGGAGATTTTGAATCCGGGCTTACGCTTCTTGGTCTCGTAGGAATGATAGATCCGCCTAGGCCGGAAGCGTACGAAGCAGTACAGCGTTGCGGTGAGGCTGGCATAACCACTGTAATGATCACGGGGGACCATAAGTATACAGCTGAAGCTATAGCCCGAGATCTTGGTTTGCTACCCGAAGGTGCTGTCACGATGACAGGAACTGAGTTGGAACGCTTGTCAGATGAAGAACTTGTCAACTGCGTAGACAAGGTTAGGGTGTATGCAAGAGTTTCCCCTGAACACAAACTAAGGATTGTCAAAGCTTGGCAAAATCGCGATGCCGTGGTTGCCATGACAGGCGACGGCGTCAACGATGCCCCCGCTTTATCGAAGGCTGATATTGGTGTAGCCATGGGAATAACAGGCACCGAGGTCGCAAAAGCTGCTTCAGATATGGTGTTAGCTGATGACAATTTCGCTACTATAGTCAACGCTGTTGAGGAAGGCAGGACCATATATGCCAACGTTAGAAAGGCTATAAGGTACTTGCTTTCCTGCAATGCAGCAGAGATCTTTACTGTTTTCGTGGCCAGTATACTGAACCTAGGGCAACCCCTACTGCCCATACAAATCCTGTGGATCAACTTGGTGACCGATAGTTTGCCGGCGCTGGGCCTAAGTATGGAGCCTCCGTCTCCAACAGTCATGAAGATGAAACCTAGACCGAAGAACGAAAGCATATTTGCCGGTTCCATGGGGGGACAAATACTGGTTGAGGGCTTGTTCATGGGCGTTATTAGTTTGACCGCTTTCCTTGTGGGCATTAGGTACTCGCTGGCTTCTGCAGAGACCATGACGCTTATGACCTTGATATACGCTCAGCTCATACAGTCCTTGAATGCTAGGTCTAATGAGGAGTCTGTGTTCAAACTCAGTTTTCGCAGCAACAAGTTCTTGATGCTGAGCTTGATGGTCAGCGCCTTGCTGCAACCACTGCTTTTAACGGCCCCACTCAGAGTAGTGTTCAAGACCGAACCTCTGGGTCTAATGCAGTGGTTCATAGTCTTAGGGCTTGCCTCTACTGTACTATTATTCGGGGAATTGGAGAAGATGATGCTGAGGCTAGCTATAAGGCAGAGACAAACTCTCTAGAACTTCTTGGCCGACAAGATCTGTTGCTCGATCTCTTGGATTTCGCGTAGGACATTTGCAGGGAGCCGTGACTCTAGTTCTAAGCGGAGAGCTACACCCATCACATCCTTGCGGGGTACATCTCTGGACGCAATGTCAATCCAGTTGATCTTTGAATTTCGGTGGTAAAGGTCATAGTCGACGATTCTTGTACCGTCTGGTAGAAACTCCAAAGCAACTAATATCTTCTTCACCTCTTTGTAATCTAGCGGTGAAAAGAGCCTGAGCTGGTACGACAGTACAGGCAGGAATGGCCTTGGATAATCGGTGGTCCACAACTCTCCAAGAATGAGGCCGGCGTCGAGCGCATCCATGGCCAAGATAAGTCTGTCGCGTTGCAGAGTGTACTGTTCTCTTGTATCGGTAATGTTTATCTTGTATTCCACTAGTGATCTCTTGGGGACACCCATGGTGTAATACCAAATCTCATCTACTCTGAGGCGTTCATATACCTGCCAGCCTTCTTCAGGCACAAGAAGTACTTTGGTTGCGGAGTCCAGCCTTACCGACTTGAGCAGTGAATCAGAGGTGAAGGCAACCAGCGTGTAGTTTTGATCCAGTGAACGGTCAATAAGTGCTGAGTACAGGTCATGCACCTCCGTTCCGTTGCACCTTTCCTTGACGGCTTCTGCTACTGTGGATTCCCCGCGGGGCACCCTCATCAACACAAGGCTTGGGGCGATAGAGGCCTCCGTCCAAGCAGGCAAGGGCCGTGTCCCTGATTTACTTAACATGGTAAGGAGGAGAGAGGGTAGAGAACCTCTATACAGAAACCATTCCATTCCTTCGTACGAATAGACCAATGTGCTATCTTGTCGCACCTCACCCCAGGGGTCTTTGCTAGTGATTGCCTCTAAGCCCAACATAGTAGAGGCCGCTGCGTCTATACTTGGAACTCTAAGTGCGCTCGGGCCCATTCTAACTACCAACAACGTGATCACCTCCTAAGGCAGTATGATTCGTCTCGTAGGGAACCTCAAATTGTTGGTGTAATAGGGGTATTTGAGCTGCTCCAACTTCCCCGTAGTAATATCGATCAGATTAATGCTAAGCACACCGTTCAACTCCCCAGGCAAAGAACCGGCTTGCATATTGTGGCCGTAAAGCAGGTAATCGCCCTTCCAGTCGCTTATGTACCAATGCGACAAAGTAAAGACAACGTTGTTCACACGGTATGTCTCTCCCGACATGACTATGGTTACATCATCGACCAATTGAAGTGTGTCAATGTCGTCGTGATTCCCAGGTACCACAACGAGATTAGACATCGATGAGAGCTTCTTCAGGAAAGTAGGGACTACCTTTCTGTACCTTCGCACCAAGTTGGGTCTTATTTCCAATTTGATTTCGTCCGCTAAGTCACCCGTGTGAACGACGATCTGTGGTTGGTACTTATAGACGATCCTGTATATATACCCATATATCTGACTTGGAGTGTCACTGATGTGCATCACAAGCATGATTAGATGGTACAACGGGGGGCTCCTTTGCCCCCCGTTGTATTCAGCCTATTAGGTTCTCCACTTCTTCTTCGTGTTCCATTTCTTCCTGCAGGACATGCCTGATCAAGTGGAACGTTACTGGATCATTTCCTATGCCATACTTCTCTTGCGCATCCTTGGAAGTGAGCACGTCAATCAGATGCTGGTAGTAGTCAATGGCTCCTCTTTCAGCTTCTAACACAGCTTTAAGGAAGCCTTTCCAATCGGTGGGGTCTTGTGGGAAGGCCACTTCGGGGTAATTGGCGTGTTGAGAAATACCTGCCCAGCTGGAGATTGGGGTTCCACCAAGCTGGACAATTCTATCTGCCAACTCCTTGATGTGCTCTTCCTCGTCTTCGGCCATCTCGGCCAGCTGATCCGCCACTAACTTACCCTTTAGGCCCTTCAGAGCTAGAGCTCCTGCCTTGTAGTAGAAATAGGCCACCCATTCGTCAGCGTAAGCTTTGTTCAACATTTCAATCAACTTGTTCACGTCGCCTTTTGCATACTTCCTAGCCCATTCTCCCATAACTACACCTCCTGCTCGCTAACGCTTATGGCTACTTCGTTTTCCCAAACCCCGTGTATGTTGCAATACTCCAAAGCTACTAATTTGCCACCTTTGCTCAGCTTCATCCTAAAGGTGACCTTTGGCTCAGCATATACGGGACCTAGGTCAAAAGTACCCACGTGTATTGGGTTAAACGCGCGTCCATCCTCGTAGAAATACACTTGGATCCATTTGATGTGGTGCTCTACAGTGTTGGGATGGGGGATGTCGGCGCCCACCTGTACGGTTACTTCAAATGGTTCGTTAGGTTTGACCACACTGGGTGCCCATATCATAGGGGTGTGCTTCTCAGTCTTGCTGGTGTCATTTTGAACTTCATACGTCTTCATGTTCAAGACCCTCCTTTTAAGGATTCTATCTATGTATTACCGCGCGAGTCGCATTTCTATACAGCAAGACAAACATATTTGCTCGCGGCATAGCTTCTTTACATTTATCCAGTGCTGCTATGTGGATCGGTTAAGATTAAGCTCTAGGAGGTGCGAAGATTGAGGGCATGGTCAAGATGGTTTTTGATTCTGCTTACAATTGTGCTTTTTGGTTTCCTACTAATGAGACACTACACTTCTACTCCTGTGGTGAGCGCGGTCGAAGCGAAGACCTCTACTGTGACTGAAACAGTATATGTAAGCGGCATTGTAGCGGCTGAAAAGGAGTACCCGTTGTACGGCCCCGTTGGCGCGAAAGTAAACTCCGTTTTGGTGAGGTTGGGGCAGAGAGTCTCAAGAGGTGCGGAACTCGTTGTGTTTGACGACTCCGAAATCCGGCTGCAGATCTCCCAAGCTCAGAGGCAGTTAGATATACTCAAGATACAGCTGAAAGCTTATGAGAATAGCAAGAACAGCATACCGGTAAGTAGTGCCTCGCCTCTGACCCTAGAGGATCAGATCTCCATACAGCGGTTGCAGATATCAAACCAAGAAGCCTTTATAAGGTCTTTGGAGAAAGAGTTGTTGACATATACGCTTCGGGCACCCACCAACGGCGTCGTCGGAGCAGTAAATGTGGCAACAGGCCAGGTATGGCAGGGTATACAGCCGGCAGTGGTAGTATTGGCAGATTCCAGCAAGAAAGTAAGTGTAATGCTGAATCCCATAGATGCTTCCAATGTAAAAACCGGACAGAAGGCATTGGTACGGTTTGGTGGTTCCACTCTTACGGGTACGGTTGTCTTCGTTAGCCAGGCAGCGGTAAACGGTTCTGTGCCGGCCGATATTGTCATTGAATCGAAGGACATACCTGTGGGTGCCTCCGTGGACGTGGAAGTGGTGGTTCGGGAGATGAGGGGCCTAGTAGTACCGGCGTCAGCGTTGGTCTATCAGAAGGATGGTACTTATGCTCTTAAGGTAGTGGAGGATGGAGTTGTCAGAACAAGGAGCGTAGAAATAGTAGCGCAGACTGCTTCGGAGGCCGTGGTAGAAGGTGGGATAGCCGAGGGGGACACTGTACTCACGGGTAATCTAGACATTAGAGACGGCCAAAGAGTGAGGGTGCGATAAGGCATGAATCCTACACCTTTGATCGAACTAGAGATGGCTACCAAGGTATACGGAAGCGGTGAGTCTGCGTTTGTAGCGCTGCGTGGCGTGAACCTGCAAATACATAGAGGAGAATTTGTAGCCATAACGGGTCGATCCGGGTCGGGCAAATCCACGTTGATGCATATACTCGGTTGCCTGGACACTCTGACTTCGGGCATTTACAGGTTAGAAGGAGTCGACGTAGCTCAACTAAGTGATGATCACCTAGCCGGCATAAGAAACCGCCGTATAGGTTTTGTTTTCCAAGCGTTCAACTTGCTTCCTCACCTAAATGTATTGGAACAGGTAATGGTCCCCCTGCATTATGCTGGCATCTTCGGCGAAAAGGCTCGTGAGATGGCCATGGCAGCGCTGCAACAGGTAGGTTTGGATCATAAATGGAACAGAAAAGTGACTCAGATTTCCGGAGGCGAAATGCAAAGGGTAGCAATCGCCAGGGCTATCGTCTTGGAGCCCGATCTGCTCTTGGCAGACGAACCGACAGGCAACTTGGACACAACAACCTCAGAAGAGGTTCTTGCCATCTTTGACAAGTTAAATGCAGAGGGGTCTACTATTGTCCTGGTAACCCACGAGCACGATGTGGCCGCGCATGCAAAGAGGGTGATCCATCTGAGGGACGGTCAGGTGGAGAGCGAGGTGCTCAACCCATGAGCTTGGGGCTCCTTCGCATGCACTTCAAGGAGGCATGGCGCAACGTTCTCAGGGGTGGGCTCAGATCCGCGCTAACCGTGCTGGGAATAGTAATCGGCATCGCTTCGGTGTTCACCATACTGACGTTAAGCGCTGGTACTACGGCATCGATCAATGATGAACTGGGTAAGCTGGGAAGTGGTGTCTTACAAATAGTTGCGCGGGAACCCAACGTGCACGTAACAGAGCTGGACATGGTTGTCTTGCGCAATGCCTCGAAGAGCGTGAAGCATGTGGTTCCGTACAAAGTGGTGTCTGGTCAGTACTCTTATGGTGGCTACTCGGGAAGGGTGCTAGTCCACGCTACTGACCACAACTACTTCGGTGCCTATAAGATACAGCCGTATATGGGCAGGCTACTGAGTGAGTCCGATGTTAGGAGCCAGCTAATGGTAGGAGTCATTGACTTCACAGCTGTGGAACAAGGAGCTGTTCCACCGGGTATTATAGGTGAAAACCTTGTCGTGAACGTATCTGGTGCGAACTTCTCTATCAAGGTCGTAGGTGCGGTCAAGTCTGGTTTCTCTTTCGGTGGTGGATTGGGGCGCAGCCCCTTTAGGGTGCCTATCACGTTGTACGTTCCTTACACTTCGATGCAGAAAGTGAGTGGCAGCTTCGCTATAGATACAGCTTATGTGTATTTGTCATCGCAAAGTGATGTGGAGAACTTTGGCAGAGTAGCAGTGGATTTGCTTGATCGTTTGCACGACACTAAAGGGGCCTTTGAGGCTTCATCGGTATTATCCCGTTTGGATGCCGTGACATACGTACTTAACATAATGAGTATCGTCTTGGCTCTCATTGCAGGCATCTCTTTGGTGGTCGGTGGTATAGGCGTGATGAACATTATGCTAGTGTCAGTGACGGAGCGGACCAGGGAGATCGGCATAAGAAAAGCTGTAGGCGCTAGACGCCGTGACATCCTTTGGCAGTTCATGATGGAAGCATTGATACTTACTCTCAGTGGTGGCGTCATGGGCATTGCTTTGGGGTGGTCGATCAGTTCTGCTACGAGCAAGTTGGTAAACATTCCCATGGCTGTCACTTGGCAGAACCTTGTTCTGTCGGTCTCATTTGCCTTTCTAACGGGCCTCTTCTTTGGAATTTATCCTGCCTACAGGGCGAGTTTGTTGAATCCCGTAGACGCCCTTAGGTATGAGTGAATGAGGCCTCAGTTTCGCACGTATCGCAATTGGAGCGGCTCCTGCTGTATGTTAAATTATTAATAAGCAGAGCTTGACGGGGAGGCGATCAACTCAATGCGGCGCATCACCGAACATCCAATTCTTGAATTCCCAGAACGCAAGGTCATCACGTTTTACTTCGAGGGCAAGCCCCTGACTGCTTACGAGGGGGATACTGTGGCCTCAGCCCTAATCAGCAACGGCATTCAGGCCTTTAGGGAGAGCATTGAATTGCACAGGCCTAGAGGCATGTTCTGCGCCATCGGCAACTGCAGTAGCTGCCTGATGGTAGTTAATGGCGTTCCCAACGTAAGGACGTGCGTGACTCCGGTAGAAGAGGGCATGACGGTGGAGAGACAGTTGAACAGGGGGGTAATGCCGTGATTGAAGTAGACGTACTTGTGGTCGGTGGCGGACCGGCAGGTATGAATGCAGCTTTGGCCGTGGCAGATGCCGGGGCGACAGTCCTACTTGTGGACAGGTTCTATAAGCTGGGCGGGCAGCTGGTAAAGCAAACACACAAGTTCTTCGGCTGGGCAGATCGGGGTGCAGGAACCCGTGGTTTTCACTTAGCCGAGGACTTGGCACAGAAAGTGAAGTCGCACCCCAATATCCGTTTGCTTATGGGACATGAGCTCATTGGAGCTTACGCTGACGGAACATACATAGCGGCAACTTGGGATGCCCACGTGAAGATAAAGGCCAAGAAAGCCATCATGTGCACAGGCGCTGCCGAACGCATGATCACTTTTGAGAATAACGATTTGCCTGGCGTTATGGGTGCGGGAGCTGTACAAACGCTAATGAATGAGTACGGCGTTATGCCAGGCCAGAGGTACTTGATCGTTGGTAGTGGAAACGTCGGCGTCATACTTGCTTATCAACTACTGCAGGCTGGCGCTCAAGTCGATGCCATAGTAGACGTACTCCCTAAGCTAGGTGGAGCTTACTGGGTCCACGCAGCAAAGGTTCAGCGCCTAGGGGTACCGCTTCTGTTGAGACGAACCATAACAGGTGTGTATGGGGACGGCCGTGTAGAGAAGGCCGTCACTGTAGCTGTCGATGAACGATTTGAACCGGTGCCCGGTACGGAAATGGAACACCACGTGGATGTGGTGGCACTGGCCGTAGGGTTGATGCCCCTTGCCGACGTATTCCAGGCTGCTGGTGTCAAAACAGTGTATGTACCTGAGTTAGGCGGATTCGTACCCTGGCACGACGAGCTAGGGCATACCACATGCCCGGACATATATGTGGCTGAGGATGCCGGTGGCATAGAAGAAGCTACCACGGCTAGCCTTGGGGGGACTTTGGCAGGTCTAACAGCTGCCAAGGAGTTGGGGTACCCCGTTGATGAAAAAGCGGTAGAGCAGTACCTGAAGTCTTTGGAAAGCTTTAGGGACAGTTCTTTAAGCCAGAAGGTCAAAGAAGGTTTGAACAAACTGAGGAGTGGTGAACATGCTTGAGATAGACGGATTCCCGACCATAGAGGACGTACGAACTACACTTCCATCTGAAGAGAGGTTGGCCAGAGGGCCTGTAGCTGTTCACGAATGCTTTCAGGACATACCTTGCAATCCATGTGTGGCATCATGTCCTGTAGGCGCCATTTCTATGGAGAAGTTAACCTCTCAGCCAATCATCGACCACGACCGTTGTACAGGCTGTGGTAGTTGCGTCTCCGCATGCCCTGGTCTGGCAATCTTCCTTTTGTGGAAAAAGGGTGAAAAGGCACAAGTAACCATTCCTTATGAAATGCTGAACGCCCCCACCCCTGGTGAGACCGTAGAAGGCCTTGATAGATATGGTAGACCGGTCTGTGAGGCAAGCGTGGTCAGGGTTGTGAGAATGCCTTCCTTGGATAAGCGCAGCAAGACCATGCTGGTTACTTTGGAAGTAGATGCTGCCTACATGCTGGACGTACGTTCGTTCAGGAAGGGGTGATGGTCATGGACCCTAAGAAAGTCATCATCTGCCGATGCGAGGATGTGACCTTGGAAGAAGTAAGAGAGGCAATCAAGAACGGCTACACCTCTTGGGACGAGATCAAACGTTTGCTGCGGGTCGGCATGGGGCCTTGCGGCGGCAAGACGTGTAAGATGCTTGTGTTAAGGGAGTTAGCCGCTTTCCATAAGAAACCCATAGAAAAGCTTCCTATCAGGCCGACTGCAGTAAGGCCACCGCTAAGGAGCACGCCTTTTAGAGCCTTCCTAAAGGAGGAGGAACTATGAGTTACGACATCATCATAGTTGGTGGTGGCATCCAGGGTGTGGCAACAGCTTACGAGCTGGCGAAACGCAAGGCTGGCAAAATACTGCTCCTCGAAAAGACATTTCTTTCGGCGGGGTCAACGGGATCTTGCGCAGCAGGCATAAGGGCACAGTTTGGGTCAGAGTTCAACGTAAGTCTTATGGCTCGCAGTTTGCAAATCTTCGAGCATTTGGCCGAAGAACTTGATGTTACGAACGACTTCTTGGAGTTGTGGCAAGGTGGCTACTTAGTCTTGGCTTACTCCCAAGCCGAGTTTGATGGGCTCAAGGAACGGGTTAAGGTTCAGCATAGATTTGGGATTGCTACCGAAGTGCTATCGCCGGAAGAAGTGGCGTACAGGTTTCCACGGGTAAACATTGAAGGCATATACGGTGCTACTTATCACAAACGGGATGGGCACGCTGACCCGCTGCACACAACATTTGCTTATGGGGAAGCAGCTCGGAGGCTGGGCGTGGAGATTAGGCAGTGGTCACCTGTAACGCGCATTTTAGTCGAAGACGATGCAATACAGGGTGTAGAACTTGCAGACGGCACAAAAGAGTACGCACCTACTGTTCTGCTGTCTGCGGGTGCCTGGAGCACTGCCTTGGCTAGAACTGCTGGTGTCGACTTGCCCATTTGGGGAGAGAAGCATGAGATTCTTATTACTGAGCCTTGGGAGAGAGTATTAGATCCCATGGTTATATCATTCTCCAGGGGTTTCTACATTCAGCAAAGGCCACACGGTTCCTTTATAATGGGTCTTCCGCCCGTCAATCCTGTCAAGTGGTATGACCCAGAGGAATTTGACTTTGGGCCAAACTCTGATTTCCTCAGTCGGATGTCTAACGAAGCGACGCATGTGTTGCCGTTCCTTGCGCAGGTCAACGTGGTGAGGCAGTGGGCAGGACTTTACGAGATGACCCCCGATCATCACCACATTATTGGGCCCGTGGATGAAGTGCGCGGCCTGTGGGTAGCGGCTGGAGGCTCCGGACATGGATTCATGTTTGGACCGGTGATGGCAGAGCAACTTAGCAAGTGGATGATTGGAGAGCCTATGGACATCGATTTAACGCCTCTAGCCTTCAGGCGTTTCAAAGAAGGCAAATTAGTAGTAGAACCAGCAGTAGTTGGATAGGAGGTGCGACGTTCATGTTGTACGGTTACGCTGGGAGAATCTTGAGGGTAGATCTGTCTAACAGGACTTGGCGAGTGGAGGAGCCAGCGCCTGAAGTGCTGAGAAAGTTCATAGGAGGGCGCGGCCTAATTGCCTATTACGTATGGAAGGAACAAAGGGGAGTAAAGCCCCTTACTGAGGAGCACAATTTCTACATCTTCAGGGGTCCGCTGAGTGGAACCCCGACGCCTGGGTCAGGAAAGCTGGACATGGGTCACAAGTCTCCTGAGACAGGAGGTTACGGGGACAGCAACGTCGGTGGAAACTTCTCTCACGGCATGCTGATGGCTGGTTGGGACGGTTTCATACTCGAGGGAGTCTCCTCAGAGCCTGTGGTCCTCGTGATAAACGATGAAGGGGTCACGTTCAGACCTGCTAATGACCTGTGGGGCAGGGGTGCCATCGAAACTGAGGCTGTGCTCAAGAGAGAATTGGGAGAGGACTGGCAGATCCTCAGCATTGGTCCTGCTGGAGAAAACTTGGTCAAGTTTGCCTGCGTGAACCACGATCTCGGTAGAGAAGCAGGTCGTACTGGCGTAGGAGCAACGCTTGGTTACAAAAAGGTTAAGGCGGTAGCTGTCAAAGGCACAGGAACCACGGTCAAGTACGCTGATCCCGAAGGTCTGAACAACCTACAGCGGGAGTCCATGAAGTATCTGCTCGCACAGCCTTCTTACAAGGAATGGGTGGAGTATGGAACGTCCTCGGTGGTCGGCTTCGCCAATAAGAATGGTGTGTTCCCGTATAAGAACTTCTGGGGTTCCTATATGGAGGGCCATGAAACTATAGATGGGCCTGTAATGGTGGCAAACCACAGGCTGCGAAACAAGGGATGCTACGCATGCCCTACGCCTTGCGGTAAGGTGAGCAAGTTCGATTGGAATGGCAAGGAGTACGTGGTAGAAGGCGCCGAGTACGAGACCTTGGCACTAGTAGGTGGTAATATCGCTTTCCGTGACATCAAGGCTGTCTTGTATATCAACTACTTGATGGACGAGTTAGGCGTTGACACTATTAGCGGAGGAAACGTAATCGCTTGGGCTATCGAAGCTTACGAAAAAGGTCTCATCAAACCTTCAGATGTGGACGGTCGCCAGCTTAAGTGGGGTGACGTGGCTACAGTCGAATACTTGCTTGACAAGATTGTCAAGCGAGAAGGAATTGGTGCCATTTTGGCAGAAGGCGTCAGACATGCCGCTAATGTGTTTGGCGGTAAGGAATTCGCTATGGAAGTGAAAGGATTGGAGATATCTGGTTACGAATCAAGGTGGGCACCTGCTATGGCACTTTCTTATGGTACAGCAGACATAGGTGCTCACCACAACCGTGCTTGGGCCGTTACATATGACATCATGGTGGGCCACAAGATCACCGACGGCACTGCTGCTAAAGTTGTGGAGTTACAGCACATAAGGCCTTTGTTTGACCAGCTATGCACATGCAGGCTGCAGTGGGTGGAAGTCAACTATCCGCTCGACTACTACCCGAAGTTCATGCAAGCGGTGACTGGTTGGGATTGGACCTGGGATGAGATGATAGAGAGCTCCGAACGAGTATGGAACCTCACTAGGATGTTCTGGTTCAGTGAGGTCCCAGGCTTCGGACGAGATTGGGATTATCTGCCTCACCGTTGGTTCCACGAGCCCGTACCAGAGGGGCCTGCTAAGGGTGCTTACATCGACAGGGCTGAATACGACAAGTTGCTCGATCAATACTATGAACTCCGTGGATGGGACAAGAACGGCAAACCTAGGGCTGAAACCATAAAGCGCTTGGGGTTGGATGATCTGGTAGAATAAGCAGCACAAAGTCTTTAAGGAGGTTTTCAGTTGAGAAAGACAATTACGGTATTGGTAATGGTGCTATTGCTGTTAGGGCTAGCGGGATGCAGTCGTGGCACTTCAAATGGTGACGCTAATAAGACCTATAGGATGTACATATTGGGTACGCAAACCTGCCCCTACTGCCTTAAGATGAAGGAGCTGTCCAAGAAAATGTTCGGAGAAGAAAACACCAATTTCATGGAAATAAACCCAGCATTAACAGGATCAGAAGAGATGCTCAATAAGTTTGACGCTTTGGCGAGTATTCTCAACCCAAAGGACCCGTACCAAGTGGGGACACCTATAGTCGTGCTCGCAGATGGCGACAACCGCTTGCTAGCTCTTTGGATGGGTTTCATAGAACAGGATCAAGTTGAGAACGTGCTGAAGATGTCCACACCTGACCGACCCATATATTGGCCGTTGGACAAGGATTACTTTGTTGATCTTCCGAGTGATCAAGCTCAGAAAGTACGTGACACATTAGGTCTTAACTAGAGCAGGGGGCTAATGCCCCCTGCTTGCTCTTTATGCCAACTTCACTTCTATGGGGGTCGGGTTTGCTAGGTTGTCAGCTACTGGGCACCGCCGCTCTATTTCGTGTAACCACTCTTCAAGCACATCGGTCGTGGCGTCAGCGTCCACGTGTAGTTTGGCAATAATCTTGTGATAACCTGCTCTGCCTTCTTTGTTCTTACCCATGAAAACCGAAGGATCTAACTCACCCTCTAGTTCTACTCTGATGGACTTAATGGGGATGTTCTTCTCCTTAGCTACCACGACGCCCACAATTGTCAAACAGCCTCCCCACGCCGCGAGAATGTACTCCACAGGGTTGGGACCTTTGTCTGTGCCTCCGAGGTTCGACGGTTCATCAATGACAATCGTGTGCTGACCGGCTTTAGCTTCGACCAAAAGCCCGCCTTTCCATTCTGTTTTGACACTAAAGGAAACCATAGGCATTCATTTCACCTCCAAGTGCCTCATACCCGACACAAGATACTTCGTATTCAGAACTCCAGATAATAGGTTGCACCCAGCTAGTCTTTCATTTTTCAATTAGCGTCGCAACGGGAAGGGGTGTAAGCGGACCAAGCCTCTCGATCAATGAGTTTTCAACCACGCCAACAAACCATTCACCGCGCTGGTGCGGTGTTAACTCTGTGGGCGAGCAGGAGATTAGGACCGAGTGGCTTAGAGTTAGATCTTCTAAGTACAATTCGGCGTCAGTTAAATTAGCGTTGACCATAATGGCTTCGGCGGCTTCAAACTGGAATGTCTTGGGAATTATACATATGAGGGAGTCATCCCAACGTATCTGGATGCTGGGAAATCCCAAGTCAAAGGGGGGCCTTAACCTGAAGATAGCCGTTCCCGCGAGGATGTACATATCCTTTTCCAAAGAGCACTTCATATTACAATCATAATATGTGGTATCCCGAGCGGAGAAAGAAGAGAATGCACATCCCGTGGCGCCTTCTTTGGATAGTGCTGCCAGTAATTTTGCTTGTTTACATTCTCACGCCTTGGAGAGTAAGCGTCTATGCAGAGCCTTTGGTTTTTCCCGTCGTAAGTGGTGTTGAAAAGACGTACCAGGTAGAAGCCGAGATCAAAGTTAATAAACCCGGGTTTGTGACGCTGACCCTTTTGGAAGGCACTGGAACCCGAGTGGAAATGGCGCGCGAGGTCATATTCGCTCTTAAGTCGAGGAAGGTCACTATACCGTTCGTGACCTCTGAGCAATCATCCTTGAGTTTAGAGGCTAAGTTTTTTAGATCTGCCACTGTAGTCGAGGCTGCTCGCGGTGTATCGTTGGAAGGTGTGTACCTGTTGGCTGGGTACAACAAGGGACAAGTGATCCTTTATCAGAAGCCGCCCAACTACCCTACATTCAAAGTGCTTGGCACAGCTAGCACTCAAGAAGGGTACCTTTCGCTTAATCTACTACAGGGCTTGGGGTTCTCTCCAAAGCAAGAGGGGACTCAGATTAGTTGGCTAATGGATCCAAATATTGAGGTTAGGGTTACTAGCTCTCCTTGCCTCATAACCTTGGCATCAACAAAGTATCCTGATCTGACTTTCTCCGTTCCCTTGGACGGCACGTTACAAGTTGCAGAGAACGGGCTCATCAAAGGGGAAGGTGTGGTCCTACCTCTTCCAAAGAATGTGGCATCTAGCCTTCAGGCGACTACCTATCCCCAGTTATCGCTGGTGTTTGGTCGTGGTTACTTCACCGTGCAGGATGTACCCACAACGGCTTTCTCTTACATAGACCGCTTTGCCACATACATGTTAGATCTTGCAACCTTCAATAAAGACAATAGGGCTAGAGAAGTCTACCAACACTTGAATTCACTGAAGCTCTCTATAGAGGATGGTAGCTCACGTTTTGCTGAAGTGTGGTTAAAGGACCGCGATGAAACGGAGACTTTTCTAGAACAGTTTGTATCTCACGGAAGTAGCTGTTCGCTCCAGTCTCCCATTCCGAATCCTGTCATTGCTTCTGGCTTCGGCGAGCGCACGCATCCGTTGCTGAAGACAAAGGTTTTTCACTCTGGTATAGACATCTTGGCTATACCAGGGTACCCGTTGAGAGCGCCAGCCGACGCCACAGTCATATACAGAGGATACAAACCTCAATGGGGATACTTCGTAGTACTTGATCATGGTGGCTGCACTACCGTTTTTGCCCATCTTTTGAGGCTCCCGCAAGGTGGCTCATATAAGAAAGGCGAGGTTTTTGCTTACAGCGGTGCTTCGGGTTTTGTCACAGGACCGCACCTGCACTTCGAGGTGCGTATAGAAGGAAAACCCGTGGATCCTAGGGTTTACATTGGTGTTAAGTAGATAGGGAGGGATCAAGGTGACCTTTGAGGAGAAGATTCGAGAGATTAGAGGCTATGTGCGGAAGATGGAACTGCTCGACCACACTAGGGCTGTGCTCCACTGGGACTTGGAAGTAAACACGCCACCGGGCGGTGTTAAACCAAGGTCCGAAGCTCTTGGCTACCTAGCAGGTGAGACTCATAAACTAACGACGTCGCCAGTTGTTGGTGAATACATTGCTTGGCTGGAAGAGCAGCAGCTGGAAGATCCAGTTCACAAGGCCATGCTCAGAGAGCTGAAACGTTCATACGACAGGATGACCAAAATACCAGCCGAGCGCTATATGGCTTTCGCCAGACTAACGTCGGAGGCTCAAAGTGTTTGGGCCGAGGCGAGGAAGAGAAATGACTATGAGATGTTCAAGCCCTACTTGCAGCAGATCTTGGAGTTCCAGAAGGAGTTTGTAGGCTACTTGGGTTTCAAGGCAAACAAGTATGATACGCTGTTGGATCTGTACGAACCGGGCTTGACTACCGAGACGTTAGAACACGTGTTCGGCGAGTTGAGAGACAAATTAGTCATTCTGCTAAGGGAACTGCAAGAAAAGGGTACAAGACCCGACAATTCCTTCTTGAACGGGAAATACGCCGAGGATGCCCAGCGTGCATTGAATGAAAGAGCTCTGAGGCTTATAGGGTTCGACTTTCAGAAGGGCCGTATGGACGTGAGTGCTCACCCGTTTACCACATCTTTTGCCAACGGTGATGTGCGCTTGACCACCAGGTACGCGGAAGACGATTTTCTGTCTTCTTTGTTTAGCACGCTTCATGAAGGAGGTCACGCACTTTACGAACAAGGTATCGCTGATGACTTGGTGGGGACGGGATTAGCCAACGGGGTGTCCATGGGCATACACGAGTCTCAGAGCAGATTCTACGAGAATTTCATAGGACGAAGCAGAGAGTTTTGGCTGAATTTCCACAAGGACGTGGCAGCGGCGTTTCCTCAGTTAGCTACAGTTACACCTGAACAGTTCTACAGGGCGGTCAATATAGCTCAACCGTCCTTGATTAGGGTTGAAGCTGACGAGTTGACATACTCCATGCACATTATCATCAGGTTTGAGATGGAAAAAGCTTTGATTAATGATGAGCTGACGGTGGATGATGCCCCGGCAGTGTGGAGTGAGAAGTACGCTAGCTACCTGGGTGTTGCACCTAGCAACTACGCCGAAGGTATTCTACAAGATGTTCATTGGTCTGGTGGAATGGTAGGCTACTTCCCCTCGTATGCGTTGGGCAACCTATACGCTGCGCAAATATACAACACGATGCTGAAGGATCTCAACGTGCCAACTCTGGTAGCATCAGGTGATCTTTCACCTATCAGAGAATGGCTCAGAGAGAAGATCCATAGACATGGCGCCGTGTACACCCCTAGTGAACTTGTAGTTATGGTTACGGGCGAACCACTGAATGCGTCATATTTCGTTGAATACCTGAAGAATAAGCTATTTGAAGTGTATAGAATAAACTAACCAAGCTTGGCTAGCGAACACCCGGGGGCGTCTCTTCCGTTGCCGTCCCCGGGTTTACTGTTTCTGACGACGGAAGCGGGTTTGTGGTGCACGGATCTTCTTGAGGCAGGCTCCGCGTTGGAGTTGGCCAGAGCACTCTGACCGGGGTGAATGTCGAGCAGTAGGCACTATACAGCGTGTCAAGGCTGGAGTTCGTTTCTATGGGCTTCCAATTGACCGGTGATATCTGCAATGGCATCGAGTCGGGACGAGTCACGCTGGTGACGGCTTTTTGGTTACCCCCGCCATACAGTTCTGAGTCGTCGAAATTCACGGTAACCTGCACTATGCCGTCCGGTTTTTGCATGGGCGGTCCTACTGGTATGAGCTTCGCTAGGAAAAGGTCTCTAGCTGTCAAACCCCAAGTCCACATGCCTGGATGTTTTGTGGTCATATTCTTGTAAGCTGCCTGAACCTCTGGGGCGTCTGCGTCAATGCCCACAGTCAGGGCATAAACGAAGTTCGTCGAGTAACCAACATACCAAGAGTCCTTCCACGAGCTCGTGGTACCACTTTTACCCGCCAGGAAGCGACCGTCTACAGCAGCCTTGGGGGTGTACTGGTTGTTCATGAACATGCTGTGCAGCATGTCACTCATTACATAGGCCGTAGTTTCATCTATTACTCTGTACTTCCAAGGGGTCTGCTGGTAGATTGTGATCCCTAGGTTGTTGACCACTCTGCTTATGAAAACAGGTTCCACAGCGTAGCCGCCGTTTGCCAGCGGCGCATACGCGAGAGCCAGATTTACTGGGCTGACCTCGTTTACACCTATAGCAGTGCTCGGTACGAGTCTTATCTCTTCACTGATTCCAAATTTCTTTGCGTAGTACTGAACGGCGTCCAACCCTAACATAAGAGCAGTCTTGACTGCTACTACATTGCTGGAGCGCACCAAGGCGTCCCTTATCGTGAGCTTGCCCCACCACGTCTTGTTGAATTCGTGTGGGGTCCAAGTGCCACCAACCACTGTAACCGTAATTGCTTCTGATACCATGGTGTCGAAGGGTGCTAGCATGTTCATTTGAACAGCAGCCGAATATTCGATTGGTTTGAACGACGACCCAGTGGACCGAACAGCTGCTGCGCGATTGTACTGGGTTTCGCTGTACCTTCGTCCCCCAACCATGGCAAGCAACTCACCGCTTCGCGGATCTATGATTACAGCTCCAGGCTGTGGTTGCTTTACACCTTTGTCGTCCACGACTATGGTTCCAGTTATAGTTTGGTCTCGCTCAGCTAGGTGCTTGTCGAGCGAAGCTTGAAGTGCTTCGATCAACTTCTTGTCGAAGGTTGAGTATACGCTGAGTCCTCCACGGTATGTGATGTCAGGACCAAAATTCTCTACCATGAACTGCCTTATGTAATCCAGCGCGTATCCTGTTGCATCTTCCTCCACTCTAGTTTTATCAGCTAGACGAATTTCCTCCGACTTTGCTGCCTCATATTCATCGTTACTGATCCACCCTATGTTCTTTAGCTTTGCAAGCACATTGTTGCGCGCAGCTGTAGCGGCTTGAAGGTCCACCGTGGGAGCGCGGACGGATGGTGCAGGCAGGATGCCAGCTAACATGGCTGCTTGCGCTAACGTAAGTTCGTTCGCGTGTTTGCCAAAGTAGTGCAGCGCGGCTGTCTCTACACCCTGGCACCCATCACCCAGGTAAACCATGTTCAAGTACAGCTCTAGTACTTGATCTTTTGTATAACGTTGTTCTAGCCTATAGGCCAAGATCAGCTCTTTCAGTTTGCGGTCGATAGACCTTTCCAAACCGAGATTGAACATAATGCGGGCCAGCTGTTGAGTTATGGTGCTGCCGCCTTGGACGTTGCCTTGGAACACTATCTTAAAGAGTGCCCTCGCCACGCCCATCCAGTCCACAGGACCATGCTCATAAAACCTATGATCCTCGGAACCAACAAACACCTTTTTGACGACTGGCCCCATTTCGTCCAAAGAGACGTATTTGTAGGGGACGTTGCTACCTAAATAACCCAGGATTTCGCCGTTGCGGTCGTAGACAGTGCTTGGTTCTTGTATATCTAGTTTTATCTCGTCGGGCTGCGGCAATTGGGACGCCATAGATGTGACCACTTGCACTGCGTAAATAGTGGTCAAGATCGCTATTATTAGTAACACAGACAAAAGCCCCATGAAGAGCCTCGGAATGAGACGCGAAGCCTTTTTAGCCATAGTAAAATGATACTATATTGGGGCGAACAGCATCGTTCAAAAAAGGAGGTTCCTGTCTTGGACATAGATGCTCAGGTCACATTCCTTAAACGCAATGTCGTGGACTTGATCAGCGAAGAAGACCTCAGGAAGAAGCTAGAGAAATCACTGTCCAGTGGTAAGCCGCTTAGAGTCAAGCTTGGCGCTGACCCGTCTGCTCCTGATTTGCACTTGGGCCACCTAGTGGTGTTGCGGAAACTGCGCGATTTTCAGAAGTTGGGGCATAAGATTGTGTTCATCATAGGCGACTTCACAGGATGCATCGGGGATCCCACAGGTCGTAACAAGACGAGGCCACCGCTGACCAAAGAAGAAGTGTTGATGAACGCAAGAACGTACGAGGAACAAGTATTCAAAGTACTGGACCCTGCTATGGTCGAGATCAGGTTCAATAGCGAATGGAGCGAGCCAATGAATGCAAGAGACGTGATAGTCAACCTTGCTTCCAAGTACACCTTGGCTAAGCTCTTGGAGCGCGAGGATTTCAGTAGACGATATGCCAATGGTGTACCCATTTACGTTCACGAGCTTCTATATCCTCTGTTTCAGGCGTATGACTCTGTGGCCGTTCAGGCAGACGTTGAACTGGGGGGCACTGACCAAGTCTTCAATCTTCTGGTTGGCAGGGACCTGCAGGAATCATATGGCCAGGAACCGCAAGTAGTCATGACAATGCCACTGCTGGTGGGGTTGGATGGCGAAAAGAAGATGTCGAAGTCGTTGGGCAACTATGTGGCTTTCAACGACCCGCCAAAGGAGATGTTTGGGAAGCTGATGAGTATACCTGACTCACTCATGCCCACGTATTACAGGCTGCTTACTGACCTTCCCGATGATGAGATTGAAGAGACACTGGCGGGTCACCCGCGTGATGCAAAGCTAAAGTTGGCAAGCATTATCACAGCCTTTTTCTACGGCGAAGAAGTGGCAGATCATGAGAGGCAGGAGTTTCTAAGGGTCTTTTCAAGAAAGGAACTCCCAGAGGAGATTCCTGCATATGACATTCAGAAGTTGTATAATGAAAACGTGAAGACCCTAACGGATTTGTTGGTTAGGATCGGGGCAGCATCAAGTAGGAGCGAAGCTAAAAGGCTTGTGGACGGCGGCGGAGTATACATTAACGGTATTCGTCAGGAGGATCCTCTAGCTGAGCTACAGCTTCACCCCGGTGACGTCCTCAAAGTCGGTAAACGCAAGTTTTTCAGGTTTCAATAGGAGGTGATTTGTTTGTTAGAAGTTAGATGGCACGGCCGTGCTGGACAGGGTGTGAAAACAGCAGCATATCTATTGGCGGAGGCAGCTATGGACACGGGAAAATACATTCAGGCTTTTCCCGAATATGGTGCAGAGAGATCTGGAGCACCCATCGCTGCTTTTACGCGTATCGACGACAACCCCATAAGGATTCATTATGGAATTAGGAACCCAGATGTGGTTGTAGTTGTGGATGAGTCTTTGATCGGCGCCATGGACGTGACAGCAGGATTGAAAAACAATGGCGTCCTGCTGATCAACAGTGCTCAAGACCCCTCTTTCTACAAGTCAAAACTCGGTGATTTTCAAGGTCGCGTTGCGACCGTCGATGCTACGAAGATTGCACTAGAAACCATAGGAAGGCCTATTCCAAACATACCCATCATGGGTGCTTTGCTCAAAGTGACTGGAGTCGTTTCACTAGACGACCTAGAACCCAGGTTACGCCACAAATTCAGTGCAAAGTTTAGCCAAGAGGTCGTAGAGGGGAACGTGAAAGCACTTCGTCGCGGTTTCGAGGAGGTGAAGGTACTGTGAAAGAGCAGAAATGGAATGAACTGCCTGAGGGCGTAGTGGTACCAGAGGGTGGCAACTCTCAGGGTACATACATAGTCGCAGGGTGGAGGACTTTCAAACCCGTAGTCAATTCCGAGAAATGCATAAACTGCATGACGTGCTGGATCATGTGCCCAGACAACGCGGTGCAGGCAAGTGGCGGAAAAATGCTGGGTTTTGACTACCTAGCCTGTAAGGGGTGCGGTGTTTGCGCAGAGGTGTGCCCAGTGAAGGCCATTGACATGGTTAAGGAGGAACGATAGGTATGAAGGTCGCTCTCGAGACAAACCAACTCATGGCTTTTGCCATGAAGCAGATAGAGCCCCATGTGGTGGCTGCTTACCCCATTACTCCTTCCACCGAGGTTGTTCAGGAGTTTTCGCAATATGTGGCAAACGGTGACGTGAGAACAGAGTTCGTGGCAGTGGAGAGTGAGCACTCCGCCATGTCAGCTTGTTTGGCGGCTTCTTTGGCCGGTGCCAGAGTGATGACGGCAACCGCGTCCCAAGGTTTGGCTTTTATGTGGGAAATGCTGCACATTGCCTCAGCTTCCAGAGCCCCCATAGTAACCATAGTGGCAAACAGAGCTCTTAGTGCTCCTATAAATATCCACGGTGACCACTCAGACGCTATGGGTGCTAGGGACACAGGCTGGATTCAGCTGTGGGCGGAGAGTGCTCAAGAAGCTTATGACAACGTCATCCAGGCTATCAGAATTGGCGAAGATCCCAGAGTTCGTTTCCCCGTGCTGGTGAACTACGATGGTTTCACTACATCCCATGCAGTAGAGACGGTGGAAGTGCTCGAGGACGAAGAAGTTAGGAAGTTCATAGGTAGTTTCCCTAGGCCAGAAGTCAACTTCTTGAACATCGAGAAGCCTGCTAGTTTTGGCGTCTTGGCTTTGCAGGACTACTACATGGAGTTCAAGAGAGCTCAGGCTGAGGCTTACAAGAATGTGAAGCCAGTGGTGTTGGAAGTCGCAGAGGCTTATGCGAAACTGACGGGCCGCAAGTACGGGCTCATAGAGGAATACAAGCTAGAGGATGCAGACGTGGTTCTAGTTGCCATGAATAGCGCCGCGGGAACAGCCAAAGAAACCGTTGATAAGCTCAGACAGGCTGGCAAGAAAGTCGGCGTCCTCAAGATAAGGCTGTTCAGGCCTTTCCCCATAGAAGAAGTTGCTTCTGCACTGAAAGGCGCCAAGGCCGTTGTGGTAATGGATCGCGCTTACACTTACGGTGGTCCTGCGGGTCCCCTTTTCTGCGACATAGCCGCGGCGCTAACGAATGTCGCTCAAAGACCACTTCTTGGCAACGTGGTTGCAGGCTTGGGTGGCAGAGATATCACCATGGAACACGTCGAACACATGTTCAACTTGGGTTATAAGGCTCTTGAGAGAGGTTCTTTTGAGCCTCTGGTAACTTGGGTCGGCGTGAGGGAGTGATGAACAGATGGCGATAAACTTAAAAGCACTTACTGACAAAGAAGCACGGTTTGTAGGCGGCCACAGGCTCTGTGCAGGATGCAACGAAGGTACCATCGTTAGACAGGTTCTGCTGGCGGCTAGTGACTACGAAGTAGCAGTCTTAAACGCCACGGGATGCTTAGAAGTTACAACCTCTGTCTATCCCTATAGCTCCTGGAAGGTACCGTGGCTGCATGAGGCTTTTGAAAATGCTGCAGCTGCAGCTAGCGGCGCCGAGGCTGCCTATAAGGCTCTCAAGAGATTCGGTGAGCTTCCCGCAGATAAGAAGATTAAGTTCATAGCATTCGGAGGAGACGGAGGTACCTACGACATCGGTTTACAAGCACTTTCGGGCGCTTTGGAAAGAGGCCATAGCTTCCTCTATGTGCTGCTGGACAACGAGGCTTACATGAATACTGGAATTCAGAGGTCTTCTTCTACGCCTCCCTACGCATGGACGACGACCTCGCCTGTGGGTGCAGCCATACCAGGAAAGGTTCAGCCCAAGAAGAACATTGTTGAAATTGTTGCTGCACACGGTGTTCCCTATGTTGCGACGGCATCTCCTAGCCACTACATTGACCTCATGAACAAAGTGCAGAAAGCTCTGAGCTACGAAGGTCCAACGTTCCTGGCGGTCTATTCAAACTGCAACAGAGGTCACAGGAACCCCACAGAACTCTCTATCGCTGTTTCAAGAATGGCTGTGGAGACGAACTACTGGCCGCTTTATGAGATCGAACAGGGCAAGTACAAGATCACATACAAACCTCGTCAGCCGAAGCCCATTGAAGAGTGGTTGAAGATGCAGGGAAGGTTTGCGCACCTGCTGAAGCCGGAGAGCAAGCCACTTGTGGAACAGCTGCAGAAGTGGATAGACGAGAAGTGGGAGCTCCTTCAGAAGAAAGAGGAGTTCAGTAAGACTCTCTAACCAGTAGTTGAAGGCAGCTAAGGGGAGCTAGATGCTCCCCTTTTCTGTTTCGCCCTTAGGGAGCTCAGCGGACATCCGCTGCACCTGGGGGTCTTGGTACAGTGGGCTTTCCCCAGCTCCACAAAAGCGGCGTGAAGTGCTTTCATAAACGTGGTGGAACCGTCGGTGTACGTTGTCAGAAGGCGCTTTATGTCTTCGTAGTCAAACCGTCCTTCGTATAGACCGCATCGTGTCAGTACCCTATAGGTGTAAGCATCAACGACCATCTCAGGTTTATCAAGGGCATACAGCAATATGCTATCCGCCGTTTCAGGCCCTATACCCTTTATAGCCATTAGCTCTGTTCGGGTAGGCTCCTTCCTAGAAAGCATGAGCTCGGACAGAGCTTTGAGGGTCAGTGCTTTCCGTTTCGCGAAGCCGGCGGGCTTTATCAGCTCCTCTAAGCCATCTGCTTGGAGAAGGGCGTCCCAAGAGCCAATCCCTGCTGATTTCAGATTGTCTAGCGCCTTTTCCACATTACGCCAGTTCGTATTCTGAGTCAGTACGGCTGATACAGCAACTTCGAATACACTTTCCCCAGGCCACCAATTGGGATCGCTGTAGTACGAGAGTAGGGTCTTGACCAGTTTATGCCATTCGAGATTCATATGGTGTAGAATAATGATAGCAAATGTTAAAAGCATCTTAACACAGGAGGCGAATGCACTGTGGCTGAACTGGCAAAGAGACTTGAGAATCTGGGTACCGAAGGCGCTTTTGAGGTGCTTGCTAGGGCAAAAGCGCTAGAAGCACAAGGCAGAAGAGTAGTTCACTTCGAGATTGGTGAACCTGACTTTGATACGCCAGAAAACATCAAGAAAGCTGCTTACGAAGCACTTGAGAAGGGTTACACCCACTATGTACCGGCGGCTGGCATACCTGAGGTTAAAGCAGCTTACGCTGATTACGTTGCCAAAACAAGGAACGCTAAAGTCGACCCTGATCAGATAGTAATCACTGTGGGAGCCAAGCCGATCATCTACTACACGATGATGGCGCTGGTGGACCCCGGGGATGAAGTGATCTACCCTGACCCAGGGTATCCCATTTACGAGTCGGCGGCACGCTTTGCTGGCGCGACTCTGAAGCCTATAGTACTGCGCGAAGAAAACGGCTTCCGCTTGGACGTTGACGAGCTTAAGAGAATGGTGACACCCAAGACCAAGGTTATCGTTATCAACAGCCCCCACAACCCTACCGGAAGCGCTTTGACTAAAGAAGAGCTGAAGGAAATACTTGCCCTTGCTGATGGGCAGAAGACTTTTATCCTCATGGACGAGCTTTACCACAGGATCTACTACAAAGGCGAGATGGCTCCTTCTATGTACGAATTCGAGGAAGCCCGCGACAAAGTAATCCTCATGGAGGGATTCTCAAAGATCTATGCCATGACTGGTTGGAGGCTCGGCTATGGAGTGCTTCCTCCTGCATTGGTACCCTGGTTCAGCAGGTTGCAGACCAATATCTACAGCCATGCCCCCGCATTCATCCAGGTGGCTAGCATGGAGGCGTATCGGGGGCCGCAAGATGCTTCAAAGGCAATGGTGGATGAATTCAAGCGCAGAAGGGACTACATCGTACCGCGCATCAATAGCATAAAGGGCATACATTGCCTTGAACCCGACGGTGCTTTCTACATCTGGATTAACATCAAGGATTTGAAGAAGCCTTCTAAGGAAGTTGCAGACTACTTGCTCAACGAAGCTGGCGTTGCTCTTCTGGCCGGCAATTCGTTTGGCGAATCTGGTGAGGGATACATCAGAATCTCGTATGCAACCTCGATGGAGAACATTCAGTGGGGTCTAGACCAGATGGAGAAGGCCCTTGCGAGGTTGGTCTAAAGGCGAAGGAACAAGTGAAGAAATGGGGGGCCACACGGCCCCCCTTTTGGTTAGAGCGTCAGAGCGTGTTTATCGGAAACCCCAACAGGCCGAATGCCGATTCTTTGACAACTTCTGAAAGAGTAGGATGCGCGTGAATCACTTCAGCGAGCTCTTCTGGGGTAAGTCTGTGCTGTACAGCCACAGCGAGTTCGTTCACTATCAAGTCTGCGCCCATGCCTACCACTGTGCCCCCTATTAGCACGTTGTCATCCGCGCGTACCACTAGTTTTCCAAAGCCCTCAGTCCTTGCCTTAGCAGTGGCGGCACCTATTGCGCGGTAGGAAACGTTGAAGGTCTTGACTTCTATACTACTCCTCTTGGCTTCAGTCTCAGACATTCCCACAGACCCGATAGGCGGGTTTGTGAAGACTACCCACGGGATCGCGTGCCAATCCATTTGGCGGACTTCTCCAAGTAGGTGCCTTACTGCGAAGATGCCCTCATGAGACGCTACATGTGCCAAAGCTCCCCTGGGAACAGGTGTCCCAGCGACGTCACCTACTGCATAAACGCCAGGTTCTGTGGTCTGCAGTGTGTGGTCTACCACTATGCGTCCACGGTCAAGCTTGATCCTGTCCGTGTGAACGACTTCTGAGTTTGGAGCACGGCCCACTCCTATGAGTACTTCATCTACGTCGAACGTCTGACCGTTGGTTAGGGAGACCCTGAGCTTGCCTCCCAAGTCTTCCACCGTGTCCACTGAAGTACCCGTTATGAATCTCAAGCCCTTCTTGGTCATGATCCGGCTAAAGGCAAGAGAGACGTCAGGGTCGAGGAGCGGCATCACTTGCTCTGCTAGTTCTACGGCTACTACCTCAGAACCAAAGGCCCTCATAATGTCTGCGAACTCCAAACCTATGGGACCTGTTCCAATGACAAGTGCTTTCTTCGGCACCTCTCTTCTCGTAAAGAACTGGTTGCTGTTTATGACCCTCTTCTTATCTGTTTTCAACCCTGGCAGCTCCAAAGGCCTAGAACCTGTGGCAATAATGACAGCGTCAAAGTCAAAAACTTGGCCTTGAGCCTCCACCCGTTTATCACCGAGGTAACGTGCCTCAGCAGTAATCAGCTCCACGTTTCTCTTCTTGAGTAGGTACTCTATCCCTTTGCGAAGCTGTACTACCGTTCTAAGAGTGCGTTGCTGAACGCGATCCCAATGAATCTTTGCTTCAGCCACTGTTATGCCAAATTGCTCCGCCTCCTTGATGTGGTCGAACAACTCAGTGGAAGCCAAAATCGCTTTTGTGGGTATGCACCCCAAGTTCAGGCAAGTGCCACCTACAAATGCCTTTTCAAATAGCGTTACCTTGAAGCCCCGCTGCGCCGCGTATAGAGCTGCTTCGTATCCTCCTGGACCGGCGCCTATGATCCCTAGTTTCATCACATCACCTCCGCAGATGCTCTTCATTCTTAATTATGAACTCGTCTGCTTCACATCGGTTTTCTGTGATATGATTAGATTTAAAGAAAGCTTAAATGTATCGTGAAGGGAGTGCAGACCATGCTTGCCCTGAGAAAAGGAGCCGCGGTAGAAGGATTGGCCCTATATGAAATAGATGAGCCAGTAGTGCCTGAAGGTTGGGCCTTAGTGGAGGTACTCAAAGCATCAATTTGTGGAACCGACGTGCACATTTACGAATGGAATGAGTGGGCCAGAAACAGGATGAGACCCCCAGTAACTGTTGGGCATGAGTTCGTGGGACGTGTCGCGTCTGTGAACCGCGGCATAGGCAGGGTCGCTCCCGGAGACATAGTATCCGCAGAATCCCACATCGTGTGCCATGTGTGTGACATGTGCCGAAGGAACCTTTATCACGTTTGCCGAAACACAAGAATTATTGGTGTGGATATAGACGGTGCCTTTGCTGAGTACATAGCTATACCTGAGGAGAATCTGGTCAAGCTTCCCCCGAGTGTCCCCTTGGAAGCTGGTTCAGTGCTCGAACCATTCGGTAACGCGGTGCATACAGTGCAGTCTGTAGACGTCCGTGGTAAGAGGGTTGTAGTCACTGGGGTTGGGCCCATAGGTTTGATGGCGATCCCTGTAGCAAAGGCATTAGGTGCTAGCGAGGTTATTGCCACCGATCTCTCTGACTACAGACTAGCGCTAGCCGAGCAAGTGGGCGCGGACCTTACAGTGAACGTGAGAAGCGAAGACCCTGTTACTCTCGTGAGTGCCAAGGGTGGGGCCGACGTAGTGTTGGAGATGAGCGGTAGCGAAGTGGCCTTGAATCAGGGATTGGACATGCTGGTTCCTGGAGGCCAAATGGCAATCTTGGGCCTTCCCGGCAAGAGAGTCAGCATCGACTTGTCCAATCAGGTTGTGATGAAGGGGATAAGCATTCATGGGATAGCTGGTCGGCGACTATGGGAGACGTGGGAACTTGCTGTAGCCCTGGTCAGTAGCGGAAAAGTGGATTTGCGACGAGTCGTGACCCATCAGTTCGAAATGAAAGATTTCGAGAAAGGTTTTCAGACTATGATGTCAGGGCAGTCTGGTAAAGTAGTGCTTAACATCAGATGATGGGCAGGTAGGTTTGTAAAAGGTAGTAGATAAAGAAGGCGTAACCAGCTAGCAGTGCTCCGCCCTCGACTTTAGTTATTACTAGGTCTTGTGCGTGGATCAGTAGTACTGCAGAGACTAAGATCATTATGACCATGTCGCCTATAGCGTAGGGCGAAATCGGAAGAGGAGCCAGAGAAGCTTTTAGGCCCAGTATAAAGAGGGCATTGAAGATGTTGCTTCCTACGACGTTACCCACAGCGATCTCATCAAAACCTCGCTCAGCTGCGATTACTGAAGTGGCCAACTCAGGTAAAGACGTTCCGATTGCCACAATGGTCAGTCCTAGCACTCTTTGAGAAACACCCAAGATTGAGGCTAACTTTATTGCACCCGAGACGAGCATTTGCGAGGCTAGGGACAGTAATACCACACCTGCCGCCGCGAACATGAGCGCCCGGTCTACACCCATATTGGAAGCAACAGTCTCCACTGCTATCAAACCTTGCTCCTTAACTGCCATTTCTAGCAAGTAAGCCACGTAAATGCCAAAAAGAGCGAGCAGGACGAATCCATCTCCACGTGTTAGAATGTTGGGTCCTGTACCCAAGTAGGAGTCGGCTCCCAAGAAGAAGATAACAGCAGCCGTAATGAGTGCTAGTGGGATTTCCTTCTTGAACGTGTTGTGAGTGACCTTTAGGGGCATGAAAAGGGCGCTCAGGCCCAGCACGAACAGTATGTTGAACACGTTGCTGCCCACTACGTTAGCGAACGCGATGTCGTAGGCTCCTTTCATGCCTGCAGCCAGGGAGGTAAAGAGTTCGGGGCTTGATGTACCGAAGGCGACTATCGTCAGTCCTATGAAGAGGTCACTCACTCTCCAGGACTTGGCCAACGACGCTGCCCCTCTTATCAGCCAATGAGCACCCAACATTAGGACGGCAACGCCGGCGAGCGTTATGCATAACGCTATTAGCATCTGCATATAACTTATTCTACCATGGTGGGCTTGTACCGGGTGTTATAATTTCTTACATGGACGGAGGGTTCCTCAATATTGGTTTTAGCTCTTACATATCGGTGACCAAGATAATAGGTATTGTTAGCCCGGACTCAGCACCTATAAGGCGGATGATCAGAATGGCAAGAGAACAGGGCCGCCTCGTAGACGCCACTTATGGGCGACGCACGAGGGCAGCTATTCTGACCGAAGGCGGCTTCATAATACTGTCAGCTATTCTACCTGAGACTCTAGTAGGAAGGCTGGAGGCAGAGGAAATGGAAGGTGTTGAGGAACCACCAGAAGAGGATTGGGAGGATAAGTGATGGGCGGAAGGCTGATAGTGATTAGTGGCCCATCTGGCGTAGGCAAGGGCACTGTGGTTGCTGAGCTCATGAAACAGGATCCAGACCTTGTACTTTCGATTTCCGTGACGACGCGCAAACCACGACCTGGGGAGAAGGACGGTGTCGACTACTACTTTATAGACTTTTCGCAGTTCAAGCAAATGGTGGTTACTGATGCGCTTTTGGAGTGGGCTTACGTGCACGGTTCTTATTACGGGACCCCCAAGGAATTCGTGCTAAGACACCTTTCCGAAGGCAAGAAGGTCATATTGGAAATAGACATGCAGGGTGCCATGCAGGTTAAGAGGCGTTTCCCTGACGCCATGCTAATCTTCCTGTTACCACCTTCTTTAGAGGAACTCAAGAGGAGGCTCATAAGTAGGGGTACGGAGCAGATGGATGAACAACAGCTTAGGCTGTTGCGCAGTCTTCAAGAATTAGACTATTTGCGTGAGTATCAGTTCTTTGTTGTCAACATGGAGATCAGTCAGGCTGTCGAGAACATAAGGCGTATCTTGAGCTTGAGTGACTTCGTTGTCACTGAAGACAGAGCTCGCGATATCATAGATTCTCTTAGAAAAGGAGGTGTTCTCAATGAAGCAGGTGACATTAGAAGAGTTGGAGCGGATTACTGGACTCCCTAGATACGCAGTGGTAGAAGCATTGGGGCTAGTAGCAAGAAAGTTGCAAAGAGAAGTACTGTCTCAAATATCTGAGTATGTGAAACCCTTGGACAAGGCTGTGGAAGAGGTAGCCAAGAACAAAGTCTTGATAAGGATGAAGGGCTAACTGATGTTGGTTCCAACGCGGATTTTCCAACGTAAGAACATTCTTCTCGGGGTAACTGGATCCATCTCGGCCTATAAGGCGTGCTCTCTGGCTTCGACTTTGACCAAGACTGGCGCCATGGTCAGGACGGTGCTTACTGCTTCCGCAGAGAGATTCATTGGTGCCATGTCTTTCGCTGGCCTGACTGGGGACGCAGTATACACGGACGCTGACTACTGGTCGCTCAAAATGCGCAGCCTGCATATTGAACTGGGGCGCTGGGCTGACGTCGTAGTGGTGGCTCCGGCTACGGCCAATACGATGGCCAAACTGTCCCACGGCATAGCTGATAATCTGCTCACTGCTGCTGTGTTGGGATGTGGTAAGCCAGTAGTCATAGCACCAGCTATGAATGTGAGGATGCTTGAACACCCAGCGACTCGTCAAAATATCGAGACGCTGAGGAGTTTTGGTTACATTGTGGTGGAGCCTGAACAGGGTTACTTGGCTGATGGGGAAAGCGGTAAGGGAAGGCTCCCCAAAGAAGAAGTTCTGCTTTACCATATAGGTAAAGCACTTATACCCCAGGATTTGGCAGGTAAGACAGTTGTTGTCACTGCTGGCCCTACGCGGGAGTACATCGATGATGTCCGTTACATTTCTAATCCTTCCAGCGGCAAGATGGGGTACGCCTTAGCACAGGTTCTTGCCCTGCGTGGAGCCAAAGTCATACTTCTTAGCGGCCCCGTACAATTGGAACCCCCTGTGGGTGTGGAGGTTCATCATTTCGAATCTGTGCAAGAGGTCTCAGATCTCATGGACTCCTACTTACCCAAGGCGGACGCGGTAGTAATGGCTGCCGCCGTAGGGGACTTCACCGTAGATCGCGTACCGGGAAAGATTAGGCGAGATAAGGAGCTTGTCTTGAATTTGAAGCCGACAATAGACGTGGTGGGCACTATGAAAAAGAAACACCCTAGCCCGCTGTACGTCGCATTTGCTGCCGGGACGGCACAGGTTCGAGAAGACGCCAAAGAGAAGCTCCTTCAGAAAGGCGTTGACGCTATCTTCGCTAATAGGATTGATACCCCGGAAACTGGCTTCTCTACTGATACCAACGCGGGATGGTTCATCACAGCTAGTGGCGAGGAGGAGTTGCCGCTTCAGTCAAAGGCAGATCTAGCTTGGTCGTTGGGTGAAAGAATAGCATGCATGCTAAAGAGAACATCAGGAATTTCTCCATAATAGCGCACATTGACCACGGCAAATCCACCCTTGCGGACAGGTTCCTAGAACTTTCTGGCATGGTGCGGCGCGATAAGTTAGTGGCGCAGATGCTGGACAGCATGGACTTGGAGAGGGAGCGTGGCATCACCATTAAGAGCCACCCAGTTCGCCTCGAAATTGGGCCTTGGGTTTTCAACTTGATAGACACCCCTGGTCACGTAGACTTCTCTTACGAAGTCTCAAGATCACTGGCAGCCTGCGAAGGGGCTTTGCTGCTGGTTGATGCCACTCAAGGGGTTGAGGCACAGACGGTGGCTCACGCTTACAAGGCCATGGAACACAAATTGGCCATAATTCCGGTCATTAATAAGATTGATCTGCCCTCAGCTGATATAGAGGGCACTACTGCAGGGATTGCTCAATTGCTCGGTAGCGATAATGTAAGTCCCGTGCTGGTTTCAGCAAAGGAAGGAGTAGGCGTAGAAGAGTTAATTGAGCGCATAACGGCTGAAATACCACCGCCGTCGGGCAGAGAAGACATGCCCCTGCAAGCTTTAGTTTTTGACTCATTCTACGACTTGTACAAAGGTGTCATCTCCGTGGTACGGATATTCAACGGAACGGTGAGGCCGGGGGATCGTATCAAGTTTTGGTCTAGCGGGTCTGAATATGAGGTTATAGAGGTAGGCTACTTCGCCCTAAAACAAGTGCCCGTTGAAGAACTCAGGGCTGGTGACGTCGGTTACATTGCTGCTAACATAAGGGACATCAGAGAAGCCCCAGTGGGGGACACCATAACGAGAGCCGACAATCCTGCCACAGAGCCTATCCCCGGGTTCTCTCCTATGAAGCCCATGGTGTTTGCGTCCATCTATCCAACGGTTAACGAGGACTTCGAGCGCCTAAGAGAAGCGCTCAAGAAACTTCAACTCAATGATGCCGCATTAGTGTTCGAACCGGAGAGCAGCCAGGCTTTTGGTCCTGGATTCAGGTGTGGATTCTTGGGCATATTGCATATGGACATAGTGAGGGAACGTTTGGAAAGGGAGTTCGATTTGGATCTGATTCTGACAACTCCCAACGTAGAGTACCACGTGTTGACTAGAGACGGGGAATACCTTGAAGTGAGGAATCCGGCAGAGTTTCCAGACTTTGCAAGAGTGGAAGTAGTCGAAGAACCTTATGTGAGAGGTACCATTGTGCTTCCCTCTCAGTACATTGGCAGTGTCATTCAGTTGTGCGAGGGACGCCGCGGCCGCATGGTGCACATGGAGTATATTACCCAAGAGCGAGCTGTGCTCACGTACGACCTGCCCTTTGCTGAGATCATAACGGACTTCTACGACAACTTGAAGAGCGTAACTCGTGGCTATGCTTCTTTTGATTACGAGCACATAGGTTTCAAAGAAGCGGACGTGGACCGCATCGAGGTGTTAATCAACGGTAAGAGATTGGACGCACTAACCTTCATTGTTCCAAGTGTCTACGCTAACAGGTTTGCAAGGCAAGTGGCCCATAATCTGAAAAACACGATCCCCAAACAACTAGTCGAAGTGGTTATACAGGTCAAAGTCGGAGGAAAAATTGTCGCGCGGGAGACTGTGAAACCTCTTAGGAAGGACGTGCTGGCGAAGTGCTACGGCGGAGACGTTACACGCAAGAAGAAGCTGCTGGAGAAACAAAAGGAAGGCAAAAAACGCATGCGACAATTCAACTCCGTCGATATTCCGCAAGAGGCTTTTCTGTCCATACTCAAAGCCGACGCACGATGATCGGTTTGTACATTCACATCCCCTTTTGTCGCACCAGATGCCCATTCTGCGACTACTTCAGTTTATCTCACGCTCCTGAGTGGCTCCAGGATAGATACGCATCTGCTTTGTCAAAACAGTTAGCCTCTTTGCAACAAACGGTGGACACCCTTTATGTGGGTGGGGGTACCCCCTTGGCCATAGGGGCTGAAAGACTAGAGAGAATAATTGCCAACGTGACCGGGGTTCAGGAGGCAACCATTGAATTGAACCCTGAGGACCTTGGGGTGGTACCTTTGAACTTCTTGGAGCGTTTTACGCGTCTTTCCATAGGCGTACAGTCTTTTTCGCCCACAATTCTCCGAGTTCTTAACAGGCAGCCCGTTGATGAACAGCTAGTCAGCGAATTGACCAGGCGTTGGGTTGTCAACATTGATCTGTTGGCAGGGGTACCTGGGCAGTCTAGTAGGGAGATCTTAGAGGACATTCGTAGAGCAATAGACTTGGGGGTACAGCACATCTCAGTTTATCCTTTGGAGATTCACTACGGAACGCCGTTTTATGCCCATTACAAAGAGTGGGATTGGGAGGAAGCTGACCTACTTGCAAGAGTGGAAGATATGCTCACGTCTGCTGGGTACGAGCATTATGAGATTTCGAACTACGCTAAACCCGGGTATCAGTGCCTTCACAACCGACTGTATTGGCTTGATGAAGATTACATAGCCTTTGGACCTTCAGCGTCTGGGCATATGGGTCAGAGGCGCTACAAATGGACGAAGAATATGCTGAAGTACTTGGAATCGGCCGAGGGCGGCGAACCTGTGTTCGATGAATACGTTGAGATGTCCTTAGAAGAGTCGCTATCCGTTTACGCCATTATGAACTTGAGGTTGCTAAACGAAGGGATCTGCAAGGAAAGGGTTATTGCTAAGTTCGGTTATGACACCTGGCTTTCATTGGTCGATAAGGCAAAAAACAATCCATTCTTAACTGTAAGCGAATCAAGTATCAAGGTTTCCAATTGGCTTTTTTATAACAGGGCTGCTCTCTCTTTCATTTGATGAGCCCCGCTTCCAAAAGCACGTCTTTAACCACCTCAGGCTTGTCTGTTAGCAGCGGTGGGCGGCAAGGCAGATTGATGGGGAGCTCAAACCACTGTGCCGCGGCCTTTATGGCTCCCGCAAAAGAGGTGCCCCGAGAGTATACGCGGCTGAAGTTGGCTATCTGTTGAGCGTAGTTTCTGAAAGCTTCCATGTCGCTTTCCTCAAACGCCCTGATCAAAGCTAGATAGACAGAAGGTATTACGTTGGCACCGGCTACGATGCCACCGTCTCCTCCTAGCAGAAGGTTGTTTGGTAGATACTGATCAAAACCTACTAAGACTGAGAATTCAGGCACTTTGCGCTTTATAGCTAGTACTTCGATTAAGTAGCTCAAGCTATCTCGCGTTATCTTAATTCCGGCGGCCAACTTCTCGGAAGCCAGCCTCTCAACAAGTTTCGGCGAAAGCGGATTGCCCGTTGCGCCAGGGATATCGTAGAGGATGAGAGGCGTCTTCACGGCTTTTGCGAGCGATTTGAAGTGCTTGTAGAGCGCCTCTTCGCTGAATGTCCCGTAATAGGGCGGTGCTACCACTAGTCCGTCAAAGTTCAGCTCTTGTGCTATCTTCGCCAATCTAATGGATTGCTCTGTACTGTTAGTGGTCACACCTGCGAGCACCAGTGCAGAAGAGTCTTCTAACTCCTCAGCAGCAAGACGCATCAATGCCACTTGTTCTTCAATGGTCAGCGAGAAGAACTCAGATGTAGAAGCATTGACGAATATGCCATTAACCCCTTGGGCCACCAGGAATTGCATGTGTGTGCGTATGCTTTGATAGTCTAGGGAATAATCTTCATGGAACGACGTCACTAGCGGCACTATGATACCCTTGAACATGAGAGCACCTCCTTGTTTGTTAATATTCTAATATGACATATCACACCTGCCCTCGCAACTGTTATGACACATGCGGCCTCCTGTTGCAAGATGGCAAACTGGTCGGGGATCCCAAGCACCCGTTTACTAGTGGTTTTGCCTGTGGAAAAGCGGCATTGAGCCTTATGCAGCAGAATCACCCGGACCGCATTACCCATCCTTTGGTCAGGACCAAGAAGGGCTTTGAACGGATCACACTCGATAAAGCACTAGACTTGGCCGCGTCGGTAGTTAAGGACAGAAGGGTGTATAGGATAGATTACTCCGGCCATATGGGTCTGCTGTCCCGCTTCTTTCATCAAAGGCTATTTCGGGCTTTAGGGACCCCTGAGGTAATCTGGGATATTTGTTCCACTTCCGGGGATAAGGCCTTGTTGGAAGCTACAGGTTCTATTTGGGGAATGGACATAGACGCCATTAGAGAGAGCGACTTATTGCTGATTTGGGGTGCTAACGTGCATCACTCAAGCGTTCATACTTTCCGTTGGGCTAGGGAGGTTGGGAATGTATATGTGGTAGATCCTGTGGTTACAGAGACTGCTGACGTCTTCTCACACATTAGGGTTAAACCAGCAGGAGATGTGGCTTTAGCTTGCCAGCTTGCTCGGGAGCTGAAGTATTTGGGATTGGATATACCTCTTGAATTGCCCGACGATGATTACCTTGCCTCCGTCTCTGGTGTGCGTGGGGACCAAGTCAGGTCGCTAGCTGAGGAGCTAGTGAAAAGCGAGAAACCGTTTGCTTTTATCGGCTACGGGTTTCAACGACAGTGGAACGGGGGTATGGCCGTTCGGTTAATAGCGTCGCTGATCTTGGCACTTGGCAAGGGGCCAAGATACTACTTTGATAGGCCGTACAGTGGCGTAGACGTCGACTACATCAGACAGGGTCACCGTCGCCTCAACGAGCATACGCTTAGTTGGACCCGCCTAAGCGTTGAACTTGCAGGTGAAAACAACGGAGCTATGTTCGTGCTAAACTCAAATCCACTTAACACGCTGCCAGGTCGCTCCAAGCTCAAGGAAGTGTTCCTTAGGGAGAGCAACTTTGTTGTGGTTCATGAACTCTTCATGACTGAGACGGCTCAGGCTGCAGACTTGATAATACCAGCGAAGCACTTCCTTGAGTTCGAGGATGTGGTGCCTTCTTACGGACACCGGTTCCTTGGATTCAACGAGAAGGCTTTTGAGGCGCCACCTGAGGCATTGAGCAACATGGAGCTGGCTCGAGAGATTTCGCGGAGACTGGGTTTGTCCGATCCAGATTTCTACGAAAGTGACCGAGCTCTTGTCAACGGAGCTTTGAGGTTATTAGGAATCGATTATGACACCTTGAAGGAACGGAGAATTGTGGAACTTCCAACGCCGGCAGGGCCCCAGTACTTAAAGTGGCCATCGTGGGATGAGGTGCAACAAGTGCTCTCTCGTCCCCCTGAGATTGGGGCATTCATGCTGTTGACGCCCGTCGCACAACTGCGCATACACAGCCAATATGCCAACTTGCGGAGTTCATCATTCGAAGCTGAGATGAACCCCGAAGATTGTGCAGAACTGGGTGTGGCCGATGGCGAGACAGTAGTGTTGAAGAAGGACAGTACGGTGTTGACGGCGAGGTGCCGACATAGTAGCCGTGTTCCACGAGGTGTCGTGAGGCTTGAACATGGCTCTTGGGGTTCGCTGGACAGTCCGGGTCTTAACGATTTGACAAGCAGCGAGCTCCAACTTTACGGCGGCTCGCAGCTTATGTGGACGTTCGTGGATGTTGAAAGGAGGTCGTAGGCAGTGTATATTGAGAAACTGAAGCAGCAGTTGCAGCAAAGAGGGGACACTGATTACTACGTGCCAAGCGCATGGATTCCTGATGGCTACAAGGGGCGAATCAGTTACGATGGCAAGCATTACAAGGTAGATCCATACGAGTTTTTCGGCTATATCGTTGAAGGCGAGTACACTTTCCCCCAAAGCGTAGAACCGGGTAGTTACTACATAGCTTTTCCTAGGAGTACAGCTGCATATAACCATAAAGGATTCGGTATATTCGAACCTGATGATGCCCTCGGCTATCGAGAAACAGGAACATTTCTCAAAATGTTGGCCGTGGCCCTGCATGCGCGTAGGATGGGCTTTGACACCATTTACCTATTGCCCATAAGCCAGCATAGCGACAGATTCAGGAAAGGGAGTGTGGGTTCACCTTATGCTGTGAGCGATCCGTTGCGAGTGGCCCATTACTTAGCCGATCCACTAGTTGACCTGTCTTCCGAAGAACAGTTCGGGGCATTTGTGGAGTTTTGCCACAGCATCAGTATGAAAGTGGTCTTGGACTTCGTACCACGCACTATAGCTCGAGACAGTGTCCTCATTCTTGATCACCCTGATTGGTTCTATTGGATTGACATAAATGCGGTTGCAAAATACGCGCCACCTAGAGCTCCAGAGCTCGGTTTTAGGCAACTGAGCGACGAGGATATGGCGTACTTATACCAGAAGGACAATGTCAGAGAGTTTATAGACTTATTCCGCTTTGCTCCATTAGTCACAGAGCCTGAGAAGTGGGCCAACTTTGTCCAGCAAAACCGCGGTAAGGACTTCTTGCCTGAACTTGTGAAGACGTTCAGAGTCATAACACCCCCAGGATTTAGCGATTGGCTCAATGATCCCCAACCGACTTGGGATGATGTAACGTTTTATCGCTTTTACGAGGACCACCCCGACGTAGCGAAACCTTTTGTGAGTCCTGAGCATCCTCCGTATGTCCTGTTTGACGTGATCAAGTCCAGTCGGTTTCCTGGTTCTGTTCCGAACTATGGCCTATGGGAATATGTGGCAAACATGATGGCTCACTACGCGGAGAAGTACGGGGTAGATGGTGCTCGGGTAGACATGGGGCACGCGTTGCCACCCGGACTGGAGAAGATGATGATCGAAAGAGTCAAATCCGTTAACCCGGATTTTGTGTTGATCGCCGAAGAGCTAAACCCATCTGGAGATGTGAAGGCAAGAGAGTCTGGGTACGACGCGATAATAGGCAACAGTTGGTGGATGTTGCCCCGTGAGGAGAAAATCGCGGAACTGTTTAGGGATAGCACCACACGCGCACTGCCCACTTGGAGTGCAGTGGAAACGCCAGACACTCCTAGGATATTCGGGAGGTTGCCCAAGGAAGAGGCGTTAAAGAGGTTGATTCTGTCGGCATTCTTGCCTAATAGCTATTTTGTGCTAAACGCGGGTGTCGAGCTGGGCGAGAAGCAGCCCATGAATCTGGGCTTAGACGCAAGACCTGAGGATCGATGGCAGCTGGATCCTAGTGATGAGTTCTACGGCAAGCTGGCTTTCTTTGACCATTACCAGCTACATTGGGATTCAGGCCACTATCTCGATAGTCTTATAAGGCGGATCAACGACATTAGAAGAGCGCATTACGAACCTCATGCACAAGTGTTGAGCACGGAGCCCCTTGTAGTAAAACACAGAGGAGCTTCTCTTGTGTGGAACAACACGGACAGGCTTATTTCGTTCAGTGGCGATGTGCTTATATCTTTTGGCACCGTAAGTCAAGGGCACTTGTGGACGGGTTCGGTAGCTGTCGTGCGTGATGAGTAAAGGGATTAAAGCCCTAGGGCTGGCTTTCCTCTTTTGGGGATTTGGCATAGGCCTGTATACCACACAGTGGCCTGTTTTTCTGCTCGAGCGCCTTGGTTCAGCCCAAAATGTGGGTCTGGCCAACGCTCTTATCACTGCTTCAGCGTTCCTGAGCTACTTTGTAGGAGCTGCTCTGGGAAACAGGTTTTCCAAGAAGCATCTATTTATGGTCAGTTGGGCATTTAGCGCGTTAGGTCCACTGCTTTGGATCCTAAGTACCCAGCGCGCTCTTATTTACCTCGGTTGCGCGATCTTTGGCTTCGTGTCAAGTTTCTCGAGCCCATTGATTAACGCCTATTTCCTGGAAGAACTGGAGGCAGACTTTGTAAAGGGGGCTATGTACACCGCCAGCATGTTCAACGTAGGCATGGTGCTGGGCCCGTTTGTTGGGGGTATCATAAAGGACGTCGGCGGATACTACTGGTTGATGCTCTCAGTGTCATTAACCTTTGTTCTCTCAGCATTGCCCTTGTCTTGGCTCAAGTAAGACAACCCGAAACCGAAGAGACTATCTTTGCCTAAGTCCGCACTGTACTATAGGTCCTTGCTTTGGGCCTTCTTCATGGCGTTTGCTTCGCTCATGACAGCGCCTTTTGGCCCACTGTATGCTCAAGAGAAGTTCTCTGTCACGGGGACGCTCTTAGGCACCTTGGGTACGGTGTCAGCAGCGGGAGCGGTGTTGTTTTCTTATATAGCGCTTAGGATCAAGACTAGGTCTAGGGTCTTGGGTATAGCTGTCTGGAGCTTCACCCTTGGGACGCTCCTCCTAGAGGGAGGCATGTGGGGTGTTTTCCCTGCCTTCTTCTTAAGGGGCGTGATAATGAACACGTATTCGCTGCTTACGAGCACCGTTTCCCATAGAGTACCTCCTGAGTCTTCTTACCTCGGTTTTGCTCTGATTACAGCCACGCTAGCTGCTGGTAACACTATGGGGTCGGCAGTTGGTGGTTACGTCTATGGCCTGAACCCAAAGCTCTTGTTCTATGTATCAGTAGCTCTTGCCTTATCTGGATTCTACGCATATCACAGACTTGCAAGGGCACACAACTGATCAGCCGTCTTATCATATACAAGTAGAGGGAGGTGTTCTTCATGGCTGGTAAAGTTGCTATCCTTCTGGATGATGGGTTTGAAGACATGGAATTCTTCTACCCGTACTACAGGTTACAGGAAGCCAACTATCAGGTGACAGTTTTGGGTGTTAGCGCGAAAGTTGCTCGTAGCAAGAATGGACTTCCTTTCGAGATAACGGAGACCATTGCTGCTCACACGCCTGACGAGTTTGTGGGGCTCTACATACCGGGCGGACACGCACCCGACCGTTTACGACGCTACGAAGAGGTAAAGCGGTTCGTCAAGGAGTTCAACGACGCAGGCAAACCTATCGCCGCCATATGTCACGGTCCTCAAGTGTTGATTTCAGCAAAGGTGGTCGCTGGTCGCACTATGACTTCGGTGGATGCGATCCGCGACGATGTGGAAAACGCAGGGGCAGTATGGGTCAACGAACCGGTCGTAGTGGATAGGAACTTGGTCACCAGTCGTGTGCCCAAAGACCTTCCGCTTCAGATGCCTGCTTTCCTAGCGCTGCTTCCTAAATAAGCCCAGCAAGAGAGCACCTAAATCATCACTGAACAGTGCTAGCAGCACCACAAATAGAATAAGGCTCACGAAGGCGCTGGTGTACTTGCCTTCCCACTCTATGGGCAAGAAAATCGCCAGCGCTGTTGTGAGCAGAAAGGAAGGCAGCACGAGTAGTAGCCCCACTGCTTTAAGTATGACTAGGGCTTCTTTTTTTAGGGAGCTGCTTTCTGGGCTCATGGCACTCTCAGACGGTTAGTATGGGAGAAGTTCTGGATCACATTCAGAGCGTGGTCAGCTACTCGCTCAATATTCGTGAGTATGTCCACGTATACTATGGCACCATCGACTGACGCTTTCCCCTGCAAAACTCGCTCCGTTCTTTCCTGTCTGATCTGGCGTATGAAGTCATCAATTTGTTGTTCCGTGGCGACGGTGAGTTCTAGTATGCTTTCCATGAAGCCGTCCTTTACTACTGCTATAGCCCTCTCTACATTGGACTTAACTAAACCAAATCCGGTGCGCAGCGATTCGACCCCGCGTGGAGTAAATTCCACGTCATGCTCGTTGATGTACTCAGCGAATTCCAACAAGTTGGTAGCATGATCACCCCAGCGCTCTACGTCATCAAGGCTCTGTATAAGCGCGGTCAGGAGTTCTGCCTCTTCATCTGTCAGATGGCCCTCAGATAGCATACTTGCGAAGTGGAGGGCATCTCTGTGGAGTTCATCCACCAGGTTCTCCATGTTCCAGATCTCTTGTGCATTAAGCTTCCTCTCCTTGAGGATCATCTCATAGACCTGCTCAAGCATGTCCCGTCCGACTTCGGCCATGTAACGGAGCGTGCTACGCAGGGCGTCCAAGGCAAGGGTTGGGGTCGAAAGCAATCTGCTGTCCAAGTAGTTTGGCTTCGCGTAAACTTTTTCTTCTCCTCGCACTAGCCACCTGACTAGTTTTGCAAAATTCTGGGTTTGCCAAACCCAGAATAGCGACCATATGACGTTGAATAGCGTGTGGGAGTTTGCCACCAACCTGGGCATAGAGGTATCCCCAGTTAAGCTAGAGACACTCAAGACCCATTTTTCGTAAAGCCCCGTAGTAACAAATGGGTAGATGAGCAACACGCCCACTGTGTTGAAGAGGAAGTGAGCTACTGCTGTTCGCCTTGCGTTTAGTCTGGCGCCTATAGACGCTAACAAAGCTGTCACGGTAGTGCCTATGTTCGCGCCCAATATGAGTGGTATAGCGGCTGCTAAGGTCAGCAAACCCTGCCGCGCCATAGCCACTACCATCGAGGTAGTCGCCGAAGAGGATTGGATTATCCCGGTGAACGCAGCGCTAACGAGGATACCTAACCAAGGCTCACGCCCGAAGTTCAGTACCCAGTCCTTAAATGCTGTCGACTGCTTGAGTGGAGCCAACCCCAACTCCATGAGGCGGAGACCACTTAGGAGCAAACCAAAAGAGAGTATGGACAGTCCCAAGTAACGCGTTCTTTTCTTCTTACCAAGCAGGTACACCACTAAGCCAACAGGGACAATAAAGAAGCCCCACTCGGTTATCTTGAAGGCCACAATTTGTGCTGTTATTGTGGTACCGATGTTAGCGCCAAAAATCAGGCCTAAAGACGCTTCAAAAGTAAGGAGCCCAGCGTTAACTAATGCCACAGCTACCACTGTGGTGACTGAAGAGGACTGCCACAACGCGGTCACTATAAGCCCTGTTAGTAGGCCCTTCAACGGCGAATCACTTATGGTTGCAATAATCGAGCGTAACCTAACCCCAGCTAGTTCCTTGAGATAGTCGCTGAAGTTCAGCAGCCCATATAAGAAAATACCTAAGCCACCTATAAGAAACATGTAGGACTCGAGGTTCACGACTTGCCCTCCTTCGAGACGTTCATCTCGTACTCATTTTATCACTAGTCAAATGGAAGCTTTGATTCAGACCATAGGAGTACAATGTTAAGCGGAGGTGAAGCGAATGGCCTTTCTCGACGAAAACGGCGTGGAATTGCTCTTGGGTAACGAAGCGATCGCCCGCGGAGCTTTCGAAGCTGATGTGGCATGCGTGAGTGCATATCCAGGCACGCCATCTAGCGAAATCCCTGAGGTGGCAGCCAAGTATGCTAAGAACACTGGAGTATACGTGGAATACTCGACCAACGAGAAGGTTGCTATGGAGGTAGCCATTGCCTACTCTTGGTCAGGCCTAAGGGCTATGGTTACTATGAAGCACGTCGGTCTCAACGTAGCAGCGGATACGTTCATGTCTGTGGCTTATCAAGGGGCCGTTGGCGGAATGTTGGTCGTCAGTGCAGATGATCCCGGCATGTGGAGTTCGCAGAATGAGCAGGATAACCGCTTGTTTGGAAGGTTTGCGGGCGTCCCAGTACTGGTTCCAGGAACGCCTCAAGAAGCCAAAGATTTCACAAAGTTGGGTTTTGAGCTGAGCGAAGCGACAGGTTCATTGGTTCTCCTGCGAACTACGACGAGAGTGAGCCATACACGGGCGCCTGTAAAGTTAGAAGCTCTCGGCGAAGGCGTGAGAAAGGGCGAAACAAAGAGTGGCAAGTTTCAGAGTAACCCTACGAAGTTCATTAGCCTTCCTGCCAATGCCCGGCGTAATCACCCCGAAGTGTTGAGGCGGCTGAATGATGCTTTGGAGTTCGCCAGGTCAAGAGGTCTCAACAGAGTAATTGGAGAAGGTGACTTTGGAATCATAACTGAGGGAGTCGAGTACTTGTACGTCAAAGAGGCCCTAAGGGATTTAGGCGTTTCGGCAAAAATCTTAAAACTGGACATGGTTTATCCGCTTGATGAGGAGCTTGTTGCCGAGTTTTGTAGCACATGCACATCAGTCTTGGTGGTGGAGGAACTGGAGCCCTTTATTGAAGACATGGTAAAGTCCATCCTCTTTGATAGGGGATTGAATGTGACGGTGCACGGGAAGGACATCCTACCTAGGGTGGATGAATTGGGATATTGGAAAGTCCGTAACGCTATAGAGCATGCCCTAGGACTTTCTTTGACGAAGCCAGAGGTGTCACAAGTTCCGCAGTTGCCTCCTAGACCTCCAGTTTTATGTCCAGGCTGTGCTCATCGAAACGTCTTCTACGCCGTGAAGAAGGTTGATCGGTCAGCAGTGAAGCCTTCTGACATAGGATGCTACACACTGGGTGCTATGGAGCCCCTCAAGGCTATAGATACATGTATAGCGATGGGTGCTTCAGTTGGTTTGTCGAGTGGTTTGGCTAAGGCTCAAGGTAACAGGGTCGTGGCTACCATTGGTGACAGCACTTTCTTCCACACAGGTTTACCTGCCTTGGTGAATGCTGTTTACAATAAGGCGAGACTTACCCTTGTAGTGTTGGATAACCGCATAACGGCTATGACGGGTCATCAACCTAACCCTTCCACTGGTTTCACGGCAACAGGTGAGGTTTCTCCAAATCTTGATATAGCCGAAATAGCAAGAGCTTTGGGCGCCGATTACGTGAGTTCGGTGGACCCCTATGACCTATCTGAACTAGAGCGGGCGTTAAGGGAAGCAGCAGAGCACGTGGTTTCAGTAGTAGTTGCAAAGCAGCCGTGCGCACTTCTCAGGGCTAGCTTGCTGAGACAGAAGAAGGAAAGAATTCCCACCTATCAGGTTGATGCAGCGAAATGCACGGGGTGCCGGGTTTGTGTGAACCTGCTAGGCTGTCCGGCCTTGGTGTTCGACCGAGAAGCCAAGAAGGTCTCCATAAACGAGGATCTGTGCACAGGTTGTTCAGCATGCGCGCAAGTGTGTCCGTACAACGCTATCTACGAAGTGCTTCCAGACGGGAGTAAGAAGTTTGACGTGTTAACTGATGAAGTCAAAGAGAGGTGGCAGAGATGGTATTCAACATTGTTCTAAGCGGCGTGGGTGGTCAGGGCATTCTAACTGCGGCAAAGATTATAGGCCGAGCTGCCGTTCACGAAGGGCATTATGCAGCTGTGGGCGAAATACACGGTCTAGCACAACGGGGAGGCTCTGTCATCGGGTTCGTTAGGATATCTGACGAAGAAGTCTCATCTACAGTGCCAGAAGCGTCCGCAGACTTACTGGTCGCTTTTGAACCACTGGAGGCCATAAGGTACGTGAACTACGCAAAGAAAGGAACAAAGTTTGTCATTAACACATCCCCAATAGTGCCAGTTTCTGCCAACCTCGGTAATGTAGTGTACCCTTCCGTTGAAGGTATACGGGAACAACTACAGAGTTTCGGTCCCGTGTCCGCCTTCGACGCTTTAGAGATAGCCAAGGAAATCGGCAACCCCATATACGTCAATACCATAATGCTAGGCAAGGCCTCCCAACTCTTGAGCGAATTGGTGAGCAGGGATTCCGTAGAGAGAGCAATCAGAGAAAGCATTTCGCGAGACCTAGAGAACAACATGGCGGCCTTTGACCGGGGGTACAGCTTATAGATCAGCGACGTTAAGTTCCCATAACAGATTTCTGTGGTTTATACCCCCCTCCCTGGGGGGTATAATGTTTTTGGTGATGATATGGAAAAGAGAGATAGGCCGTATGATCCGGCAATAAGCCAAATGCTTAAGACTGCTATTGGGCAGCTTGAAGCTGTTGAACGGATGCTAGAAGATGGTGCTTGCTGTGTTGACGTTGCGACCCAAATAGCAGCAGCGCAAGGATTGATGAAGAAAGTCGTTTCGCTTATGGTTAAAGACAGCATGGAGAAGTGCATGCAAGACAAAGGTGAGGCCGAGGTGGCTTCGGCCATACGGCAGATAGTAGAGCAAACGAACCGATAGGGAGTGATAGAATTGCGAGCATATTTCGACCATTGCAGATCCACTTTCGTGGATCCGAGGGTCTTGGAGGAAATGAGACCTTGGTGGACTGAGAAGTACTGGTCACCAGCCCCCTTTACCTACACGGGCACTACGGTGGCTGAAGCAGTCGAAGAATCTCAGATGGCGTTCGCCAAGTTGATCAAGGGCAAACCTGAAGAGGTGCACTTTGCTCCTAGTCACACTGTGGCAAACAACATAGCAATACAAGGTCCTCTAAGTACAGGGACGGACGAGTTGCCGCATGTGGTGACCACTGCTGTAGAACACGGCACTATCATGGACACCGTTCGCCACATGGAGAAACTGGGCCTTATGAGAGTGACTTACGTGCCTGTGGACAAAAACGGCGTGGTGGACCTAGACGCTCTGCGGGAAGCTATAACACCCCAGACTAGTTTAGTTAGCTTAGCTACGGTGAACTACATGGTTGGTGCCATTCAGCCAGTGGATCAGATATCGAGTATAGTGAGAGAGCGTAACCCAAGAGCAGTTTTGCACTTTGACATCACCTGGAGTCTTGGTCGTACGCTAGACCATTCTTTTGCGCCCCTGGCAGATATTGTGACTGCAAGCGTTGAACGCATTCATGGGCCAAAGGGACTAACCATGTTGTGGGTAAGAAAAGGTGTTAATGTAAAAGGTCCCATATATGGCAGTCAAGCTTACTCTCGTGTAGTGCCAGGTGCTCTAGATGTGCCTGCGATAGTTGGAGCCCGAAAAGCGTTGGAACTCATGCTGGACGATCTGCCAGGTAAGATACAGCACATGAAGCGGTTAAGGGACAGGTTGATCAAAGAAACCATGGATGCGGTACCTGAGACATTGCTTAACGGCCCAGAAGGGGACTTACGCTCACCAAGCAATGTGTGCCTTACGTTTAGATACATCGAAGGGGAGTCTGTTCAGATGTATCTAGACATGGAAGACATCACTGTGGACACAGGTTCGGCATGCGCGAACCCATTCTTGGAGGCTAATCACACGTTGTTGGCCATGTACGGTGACTATGAAAGGGCTCACGGTGCCATTCGCCTGAGCCTGAGTTGGGCGTCCACTGATGAGGAAGTGTCAAAATTTGTGGAGGTAATACCTGACATTGTGGCTAAGCTTAGAAAAATAAGTCCGTTGGCCCCTAAAGAATACAAGGAGCGGTGACATATGGCTATAAAGTACAATCCAAAAGTAATAGAGCATTTCAAGAATCCACATAATCAGGGGGTCATAGAAAACCCTGATGCAGAAGCCTTGGTAGGAAGCCCGGCCTGCGGCGACCAAATAGCTATATACCTCAAGATTGGACCTGGCGACGTGATCGAAGACATAAAGTTTGAGTCGTTTGGTTGCGCGAGCAATATTGCCACGGCGTCCATTGTTACGGACCTGGCCAAGGGCAAGTCTATAGAGGAAGCGATGGAAATCAAGTGGACCAAAGCAGTAGAGGAGCTAGGCGGTCTTCCTCCCGTCAAATACCATTGCTCTGTACTTGCAATAGACGGTCTCAGGGCTGCCATTCGTGATTATCTTAGAAAGACAGGCAGGCTCAAAGAAGAAGAACTTAGCCCTGACTTGGTGCGTGAAGAGCTATACCACGTGATCTACCCTCCTAGGGGCGTTGATATCGTCTCCTTGAAAAGGGTCAAGTACATTGGGGTAGAGGAGGGAAAGGTTCGCATAGAACTTTCCTTCGAGGAGGACGATCCTTACCTTAATGAGGTGGTACAAGAAATCCGCGAGAAGATTTCAGAACTGCCTGGTGTCCATGACATTGAAATAGTAAACCAAGGGGTAGGTGAGCATTGATGCAGGTTCAAGTGGTTTACGCTAGCAGGCACGGTGCATCTAGGAGGTACGCTGAGGCCATTGCCGAGGTTTTGGAAGGCGAAGCGCAGAGCATCGACGCAGTTAAGTCCTTTTGGGGCGACGCCATTGTTTTCGTGACAGGCGTATATGGGCACTCGCTAAACAAGGACATGATTCAATTTCTTGCTGAACACCGCAGCGAGTTGTACGGGCGCATGTGGGCTGGTGTGGCAGTCTCGCTGATCCCAGGCGAGGTGGAATGGCACGGCAGCAAGATTGGTGGTCCCATCTACGTCAGGCAATACCTGCAGCTACTAGAAAGGCCGCCGCTGGCTTTGGCAGACTTGCCTGGTGCAGTGTCTATGAACACTTTGAACGATGAAGAAAGGGAACAGGTTAATGAAGTCTTTGAGATCCTTGGAATGACACCAGCGGACTTAGACAAAGTAGACCCTACGTTGGTATGGAAGGTCGCCAATCGCATCAAAGAGATAGCCAGACAATGCTGATCTTATAGTGCCTTTACTAGAAGAATAGGGCTCCATACTGGAGCCCTATTTGCTTCAAAACAGGGAGTAGACTTACAATAGAGCGTTTTTCACGTAATCCAACACCATGTGCTCAGGTGCTGCACCTTCTAGTTCTACCTTCTCATTTATGACGGTCTTTGGAACACCGTACACGTTCCACTTGCTAGCAAGCTGATCAAATTCAGTGGCCTCTATCATGTTGCCTACGAAGTTGCTGTTTACGTAGGCAAACTGGTGAGCAGCGAAGACTGCTTTGGGGCAGTACGGGCAAGTGGGCGTTACGAAAACGTCCATGGTCACTCTTGCACTGATGTTTGCCAGTTGTTCTACCACTTGGGCTGATAAGCGGTGTCTACCCGTGGAGAGCATGACTAGGTCGTCGAGCAACGTGGCGAATTCGTAGCCCGCTGGGATTCCGTAAAACCAAATAGAGTAATGCTTCCACTGCCCGCCCTCATCTACCTCAAAAGTCAAAGCAGGGTGCAAGTAGCCAGCTGAGTCTTTCTTTAGTCCGTACTTCTCTGCTTCTGCGAATGACTTCTGAGGATCAAGAACTTCCAACGACAGTAAGCTAGAAAGTTCAGCTACCTCAGAAAGAAGTTCCTTTGTTTCTTTGCAGTACATGCACTCTCTTTGACCTGGCACGACTATGTCGCTAGCTGGAGCGAACAATACCATCTTAACGGGCTTCTCCATAGAAGCCAGCCGCTTCTGTATCTCCTTCTTATCGGAGTCTTTCAAGATTGCCATGAATACACCTCCTAAAAGTGATGACAATAAAATTATACCCGTATACCCCCAGGGGTATACGGGTATGCAGCTTCTCTTGGGAGTATGGTTTCTTACTCTTCCTTCTCTTTATCCACAAGGGCTTTCCTCGCTTGGATTATCTGTTCTGCGATGTTTGGTGGAACTTCTTCGTATCTAACGAACTCCATCGTGTAGTTGCCGCGCCCACCAGTCATGCTCATGAAGTCCTTGGCGTATTCGATGATCTCAGCATAGGGGACCTCGGCTGTAATAACTTGCCACTTACCTTCAGTGTCAATGCCCATTACCCTGCCACGCCTCGAGTTTATGTCGCCCATTATATCGCCTACTAGGTTTTGAGGTACCTTGATAACGAGGCGGTATATGGGTTCTAGTAGCACAGGTTTAGCGTTCATAAAAGCGTCTTGGAAAGCCAGCGATCCTGCTATTTGGAATGCCAAGTCAGAAGAGTCGACCGGGTGGTACTTACCGTCGAAGAGCTTCACGTGGACGTCGACGACCGGATAACCGGCTATCACGCCTTTGCTCATACGTTCGCGGATGCCTTTGTCCACTGACGGTATGTAGTTGTTGGGTATAGCACCTCCGAAAATGGCGTCCTCGAATTCATAGCCTTGACCCCTGTCAGTGGGCCAAATCTCGATGAATACGACGCCGTATTGACCGTGACCGCCCGTCTGTTTAACGTATCTACCTTGAGCTTGTGCCTTGCCCTTGATGGTTTCCCTGTAGGGTACTTCACGGGGTTTGAGAGTTACCTCGACGTGGTATCTGTTGTGAAGCTTGTGCAATATAGCGTTTAGCTGCATTTCGCCTTGCACTTCGATGACGGTTTGCTTCATCTCGCGATCATAGAACACAATGAAAGACGGATCTTCAGCTTGTATCTTGTGAAGGCTACTTAGAAGCTTCTCTTGGTCTGATTTCGTCTTGGGCTCTATGGCTTTTGGCAGTAGTGGTTGAGGTATGTCGATTCTCTCTATAGCTGGTTTCACTCCAGGGGTACACAGAACCATGTTGGTACTTAGCTCTTCGAGCTTTGCTATGGCGCCAATGTCCGTAGCTTCAACCGTTTCGGTGTCAAGGAGCTTCTTTCCGAGCAAGTAGTTGACCTTTGGTAGGGTAATTACTTGTTCCGTTTCGGGATTCCAGAGCTGCATACCAGCGCGGAGAGACCCGCTAAGTACCTTCACTACGCTTATACGACCCACGTATGGGTCCATGTATGTTTTCAAGACTATGGCTGATGTCTCAGCCTCGGTACTCAGTGGTGGGATAGGTTCTAGTTCTTTGGAGGCGAAATCAAGGAGCTCAGCTAATCCTTTTTGTTTGACGGCTGAACCTGCTAGAATGGGGAAGAACTGCCCGTTGGTCAACGCAATCTTGTAGCATTTCTCTAGTTCGTCCTCCGTTATGTCCTCACCGTTCAAGTACTTCTCCAAGACACTGTCGTCTGCCTCTGCTACAGCGTCTAGCACTTCTTCTTTGAACTTGTCACATTCAGCTCTGATCTCGGGAGGGAGGCCTTCGTTCTTGTCGAACACCGAAGTATATATGTCACCCTTCTCTACATACAGGGGGGCAGCGCGGTTTGAAAGCAGTGTGCGTATCTGCTCAACAATTCTTTCTTCATCAGCTTCTGCTTTGTCTAGCTTGTTTATGAAGAACAAGGCCGGCTTGCGACGGGGCAGGGAAGTGTAGTAGTCCCACATCATTTCTGTGGTTACTCCCACATCAGCTGTTCCGTCAATGACAAAAACTACAGCATCAGCGAATTTAATAGCTGTCATTGCATCACTTCTGAAATCCAAGAAACCAGGTGTGTCCAGTAGGTTAATCTTTACGTCCTTCCAAACTAAAGGCTCAACGGTCAAGTTAATTGAGATCTGTTTCTCCTGTTCGAAGGGATCAAAATCGCTGACTGTGTTTCCGGATTCGACTTTTCCTGGCTTGTCAATGACGCCAGCCAGAGCCAACAGATTCTCTACAAGGGTAGTTTTGCCGCTCTTCACAGACCCCACTACAGCAACCGAGAGTGTTTTTTTGCTTGACCCCATAATGGAAGACCTCCATCTTTAAGAGTGTGTTAAACTCTCTACTTTTCAATTATATCATGCAGCTTTTCTTTAACCTCGTAGGCGCTAATATCGTCTTGAGTGAGTATAAATATAGTGTCGTCCCCGGCCACGGTGCCGACAATGCCTTTTATCTGTATAGAGTCTATAGCCCTAGCTACGCTTCTTGCAGTCCCGGGGACAGTCTTGACCACGAGAATCGGAGAGCGGTATGACATATCTAGTATGCTCTTCCGCACTATAGTCACAATCCGGTCATCAATAGCTACTGGAGCTCCCTCGGGCAGGGTGTACTTGTATGTGCCGTCAGGTAAGAAGATCTTCATAGCTCCTATTTTCTTTAGATCTCTGGAAATTGTGCTCTGCGTAACTTCATAGCCCGCTTGTCTCAATTTTTCGACTAAATGTTGCTGAGTCGACACTGCTTCGGACTTTATCAGGTCTCTCAGTAGTTTCAACCTCGCTGCTGACGTTCTTCTGCTGTTTTCCATATTACTCCTCCTCCTCAGCATATTTATACCAACTGATGACATTCTACACCAGTTTGCCGTCATATGCAACATGGTTTACAATACTCATGGAATGAAAGTCAATCAAATATTTCGACAGTATAAGAGTGCTTTGGACGCAAACCCGCCCGTACTGAAGTACTTCTTGGTAGTGGCTTTCTTGTCTGAGGTAGGTTTTACTTTCTATTTCACGGTCTTCAACCTGTATCTTGCGGGGCTGGGAGTCTCCATGGGTGTCATCGGTACCATACTGAGCGCTAGATCATTTGGGTCTGTGCTTATGACAGTTCCTGCTGCACTCGTAATAAACCGTATAGGTTACAGGCGCACGTTTGTGACAGCTATGCTACTAGCGGTGGTTGCACAGGCCGTAGTTTTACTGACAAGGTCGTCAGTGGTGCTGGTAGGCATAGGCGCCATACTAGGACTTTCTGATGCCCTATTCATGATAGGCACCGCTCCTTTCTTGATGGACCACACAGATGCTCGGTACCGCAAAGAGGTATTCTCCTTCAACGGTGCGTTGTTCACGCTTGCGTTTGCTGCTGGTTCATTCTTGACGTACTTGTCAGGATACCTTAGGGTTGGTGACCCGCTGCGGTTGTACCGCACCATCATGTGGAGCGGAGTAGCGTGTGCGGGGGTAGCACTTATCCTTGCTGCTTTACTGATCAAGACTAAGAGCAGAGCTTCGCTATCGAATCCTTTTACTCCTGAGAATCTCAAACACCTAAAGGGTTTCTATCCGTTGCTTGCAGTATTGATAACGCCACGTGTACTTGTGGGATTGGGGGCAAGCCTCATCATTCCATTCATGAACTTGTACTTCCACGATCTGTTCAAATTGACAGGCCCTCAGGTAGGTTTGGTCTATACCTTTGGTCAACTGGCGACGGCTATGGGTATGCTCGTAGCCCCGTTGTTGGCGGCCCGTCTTGGCTACGTGAAGACCATAGTCTTCACCGAGCTAGCGTCCTTACCTTTCATGTACGCACTTGCAGCGGCTGGTTCCCTGACAGTTGCGTTGCCTGCTTTTCTCATACGCCAAGCTCTGATGAATATGTCTAGCCCTGTTTCACAGCAATTCAACATGGAACTTACGCCTCTTCAGTTCCGAACCATCACTAATGGACTTATGAGCATGGGGGACAATTTGGCACGTGCTGCAGGGTCACTGATAGCAGGCTTTCTTATAGAAAGCAGGGGATATGCTGCGTCTTTCTATGCTGCTATGCTGCTCTACTTCATCTCTTCGGTCTTCTATTATGTATTCCTCTCGCCTCACGAGAGCAAAGTGACTGCGTGAGTGCCTCCAAAGTTTCCTTGTGTAGGAAGTGCTCCATCTTGCATGCATCAGCCTCAGCTATTTCTTCAGAAACGCCCATAGCTATTAGCGCGTTCTTTATGGCCTGATGGAGACGTAGGACTTCCTGTGCTAGTTTCTCGCCTTCTTTTGTGAGGTATATTCTTCCGTAAGGTTGGCGCTCTATCAGCTCTTTTTCCTGCAATCTCTTTAGCATCAGGGAAACAGAAGGTTTGGCAAGCTTCAGGGCACCGCACAAGTAAGTAACGGTTACGCCCGTGTCCCTGTCTGGGGATCTGTAAATAGCTTCTATGAGGTCTTCCTCGCGATTAGTTACCTGATTGTTGTTTGACATATGTTAAATTATTGCACAATCAGGTTGTATGGTTTGCCCTCGTGAGGGTATATAATGAACGTGCCCCATAAGAACGGGGAAGAAAGAAGAGGTAAGAAGTAATGTTGACAGGAACAGTTAAGTGGTTTGACGCTCAGAAGGGTTACGGGTTCATTACCCGCGATGACGGCGAGGGTGACGTGTTCGTTCATTTCTCAGCCATTGAAGCAGATGGTTTTAAGAGCCTGAATGAGGGCGACAAAGTCGAATTTGATGTGACTAAAGGCCCCAAGGGACCACAAGCAGCTCGCGTTGTAAAGAAATAAACCATAGCAACGATAAGCGTGCTCGAGGGCGGCTCACTGCCGCCCTTGTTTTTTAGCATGAAGTGGATTAGAATATATACAGCCCCGCAAGGGGTAAATGCAACAGGAGGTACGGAGATGTACACAGGAACAGTTAAGTGGTTCGACGCGAAGAAGGGCTACGGGTTCATTACCCGCGATGACGGTGAAGGAGATGTGTTTGTTCACTTCTCAGCTATTGAGGGCGAAGGATTCAAGACTTTGGAACAGGGCGAGAAAGTAGAGTTCGAGATCGTAAAAGGCCCCAAGGGACCTCAGGCAGCTAAAGTCGTAAAAAAGTAGCTTGTTGAGATAGCTCAACATTGTCAAAGAAGCCCCCTGATACAGGGGGCTTCTTATTTTGGAGTACAATATAGGTATGTTCAAGGTTGCTGTCGCCTTTAATGCCTTCAAGGGTTCTTTGGATGCTTGCGAGGCTACAGACCTCGCTGTTTCAGTGTTTTCCGAAGTTGGTTTTGCCGTGGAGCCTTTCTACATCGCGGACGGTGGTGACAGTACAGTGGAGGCAGCACAGCGGATTGGGGGTCGCGTGGTGGAGGTCGACACCTTTGACCCTCTAATGCGTCCCATAAAAGCTCCTATTGCTTTCATTGGCGATACAGCTGTCATTGAAATGGCAAAGGCTAGTGGACTGGTTCTACTAAGCCCCCATGAGAGGAATCCAGAGAAGACCACCACTTTTGGCACAGGAATTCTCATACGTGAGGCTGCTAGGTTGGGTGCAAACAGGATCATATTGGGTATAGGCGGTTCGGCTACCAACGATGGCGGCATGGGCATGTTGGAGGCTCTAGGCCTCAAGTTCTTAGACGAGGGTCGACTTCTGCCGGGGACTGGTGGAAGTTTGGGGCGTGTTTCATTCATAACTGGCGACCTAACAAACTTGCCGCCCATTACAGTTGCATCAGATGTTACAAACCCGTTATTGGGCAAACAAGGTGCTACACGCACCTACGGCCCCCAGAAGGGTGCAGACCCGTCTATGTTAGAGCGCCTTGAAATCGGTATGGAGAACTACGCTAACATAGTCGAGCGTCATGTGAACAGAAAAGTGCGGGATATTCCTGGAGCAGGGGCTGCGGGCGGTGTGGGTTTTGCTGCTTTGGCTTTCCTGGATGCCGAGCTGCGACCCGGAGCTGAGATATTCCTTGACTTGAACACATTTGACACGAGAGCCAAAGGTTGTGCCCTGTTGGTTACAGGAGAAGGAAAGTTGGACCATCAGACGTTGATGGGGAAGGCTCCGTTTAGGGTCTTGAAAAGATTTAAAGCGGTAAACCCCACGGGGGTTGCCATAGCCGTGTCAGGTATATGTGCCGATGAAGCAGATCTTCACAGTGCTGGGTTTGATGCCCTTTTTACCATCCAACGGGGTCCGATCAGTGAAGCGGCTTCCATGGAAACAGCTGCAGATCTCTTGCAAGCTCAACTTCGCGAAATAGCCTCTCTTTGTAGGAAGCTACTTGAACATCGCTGAGATCATCTCCAGTAAGACGTGCCCAAGAGCACCTGGACTTGCCTTTAGCAAGTTTAGTTGTTGAAGCATGTTGTCCTTGTTCTTCCGGATCACAAACATAAGTAATCGTGACGCTTGCTGGCTTCCTGATATGTGCTTCCACATTCTCCTGAGTTTCAGCTGCTGGTTTAGGTACTGATGCACCTGCTTCGCTTTCAGCTCCTCTTCATACACTCGGCATATGCTGCCTTTGCTGGCGAGAGCATTAGCTGCACATTGGGCAGAAAGCACTGCAGTCTGTATACCGTCTCCCAAGAAGGGGCCGCAAAAGCCGGCTGCGTCTCCTACCAGTAAGATCCTATCTATGCATCTCTTATTAACAGGCCCGCTCACAGGAATAGCTCCTCCGCGAGGCTTAACAGGCTCGCAGTCTGTGTCTAGCATCTCCTGGGAGATTAGAGCCAATTGCCCCCGCTTCAAGGCATTCTCAGCAGCGCAGCCCACAGAAAGCGTTGAACCGTTGTCGAAAGCCCACACTCCGTAACCTCGAGCTATAGCTGGATCTATGATGAAGGTGATGTCGCGCACGTTTTGCGCATAGCAGTCCCATTCATAGCCATAGAGCCACGATCCTACAGTGCCCAAGCCTGACGACCTAGCTACCCTTGAAAAGGCTCCGTCTGCTCCTATTAACGTTTCGAACTTAACCTCGATGCGGTCTTGGAAGCAGCTCAGCACCGCCCAATCGCTAGCTAGGCCTGTGAAGGTGCAGCGTGGTATGAACTCCACATTAGCAGGCAAATTGGATAAGGCCTTTTGGAAAAAAGCTTCCTTGTCTAGTAGATACATGAAAGGTTCATCTGAGTGCAGTTCTACTTCGCCTATGCCCTTGAATATGAGCTTCATGTCGTTGTAGTGCTTGGCCAAGGGGATTTCAAAGGGAAATACAGAGCTCATCAGATCAAGAGTAGTTTTCGTAATAAGTCCTGTGGATGGTGTGTTTGGGAACGTTTTCCTATCGATAAGCAAGGTCCTTTTTTCTGGGGGCGCGGAATATGCAACGGCAATACCAGCAAAGCTGGCTCCGACGATTAAGACGTCAGTGGATCGAGCCATGAACTTTGAGGAGAACGGGTAACGCAAGCCTCAAGGCTTCTATGTCAGCGTTGGTGATGTGCAACAGTATGATACTGCCCCTTTTGGCTCTTAGCAGGTTTGCTACCCGGGTCTCGACTGATACAGGTTCTTTGCCTCTATATGAAACTGCGTTCCAGAGCATTATCCTATAGCCCAACTTGACGCAAATTGCCTTTGTGTTCGAGTCGTATAGCTCGCCTGGAGGCCTGAAGTATTTGACCTTGGGCCGTTGTACGTTAGCGTACTTGTAAAAGGCTTCAATTTCTCGATCTGCCAATAGTATCTCTCGCTCTTGCTTAACATACGGCACGTTTCTGAAATAGACGTGGTGATACGTATGATTGTGAACCTCACACCCCTCTCTTACCAACTGAACAAACAGGTCTGCGTTATCATGCAGTGCTTTACCATACGGAAACAATAGGCAAATAAAGTCTTGTTTGTGCTCTCTGCGCAATGCTATAAGGGCTTTAAGGGCGGGGCGCGAATAGCCGTCGTCCAGGGTTATCAGAAAAGGTAGATTTGTGCTGAATATCACTAAGGAAGAAGCAGTTATTGGGGTTATCGCTTTCGTCGCAGTGGTCGGAGCAACGCTGAGTGCGACTAGAGGGTGGGCATATACCTTGGGGAATCCTATGATCAAAGTAGCTACAAGAGCCGCTAGCAGTTTCCTCATAAACGTTATTCTACCCCTTTTTAGGCGCACGGGTTTAGAATTACACTATGAACGTGAAAAAGCAAAGAGAGAATCTAAAGGAATATTCATACATGCGACTTGGTCCCGAGGCGTTGGTGTGGAGAGCCAAGAACTCGTTGGAGGTGCTCGAGGACCCATCTTTTGTGCTAGACAAGGTTGTATTAGGTAACTGCTCAAAGGTGCTATTGCCCGACATCATTGGCGAAGTTTTTCTAAACGTCGACCAACAGCCTCTCTTAGATCACAGCGAAGGACTCTTGTATGTATCTAGTGGTACTAAGGTGAGTCAGTTGATGTCCTATGCTATCGTACATGGGTTAGATGGCCTCGACTTTTTGGCGGGCATACCAGGCACTGTAGGTGGCTTGTTGTGGATGAACGGTGGCGCTTTTGGTCAACATGTCTGGGACGTAGTGGAGCGGGCGCGCGTGATTACTGACAGTGGGGAAGTTGTTTGGTTACGACCCTCAGACCTCAGGCCTGAGTATAGGAGGAGCCACCTTGATAAGGCGGGCGTACGTTTCATTGTAGACGCTGTGCTTCACTATAGGGCTGGCGATCCGGTGAAGGTACAGGCTATGGTTGCTGAGAGGGTGAACTACCGCAGGTTTAGGCACCCCATGGACTACCCAAGCTTGGGAAGCACCTTCAAGAATGGTGAGGGATATAGAGCGTGGGAACTCATCCAGAGGGCAGGGCTCTCAGGCTACCGGATAGGAGATGCCATGTTTTCCACTAAACATGCCAATTTCTTGATAAACTTGGGCTCGGCCACTCGTGAGGATGTCTTAGCTCTTATAGAGTTAGCGCAGGTGCGCGTTCGAAAGAAGTTTGGAATAGACTTAGAACCTGAAGTCGTTATCCTTTAGTCTCCGTGCGGGCCCTGGTGGCGTACGTCTTCTCCGTGAACCAGGAAGAACGTGTTCTCGGCAATGTTTGTAGCCAGGTCAGCTATACGCTCTAGGTCCTTGCCAGTAAACATAAGATCAAGAGCCTTGTTTACGGTCTTAGCGTCGCCTAGTATATAAGAGATCAGCTCTCTAACGATTTGTTCCTGCAGTTCATCCACTACAACGTCTGACTCAATGACTTCCTTTGCCAAATCTACGTCTTCTTGGAAGAAGCTGTCCAAAGCTTTCTTGGTCATACTTTGAGCCAGGTCAGCCATCCTGGGGATATCAATAAGAGGTTTGAGGAGTGGCTCTTGTATTATCTTTACAGCCCTGCGTGATATGTTCTCCGCATGGTCGCCCATTCTTTCTAGGTCTTTGTCGATCTTAAGTATGCACACCAGTCTTCTAAGGTCATTAGCTACCGGTTGATATCTGGCTAGCGCTATCAAGCTTTCCTCGTCAATAGTTCTTTCCAAGTCATTTATCCGGGGTTCTAACACTTCGATGACCTCTTGTGCTAGCCGCGGGTCCTTGTCTACAAGCGTTCTTATAGATTTAACTATGGCGTCTTCTACTAGTCCGCCCATCTCCGCTAACATTTCATTGATCTCAGCAAGCTTCTCGGCAAAGTTCATGTACATACCCCCTATCCAAACCTTCCGGTTACGTATCGCTGCGTACGTTCGTCTCTTGGCTTAGTAAATATATTGTCCGTCATGTCGTACTCCGCAAGATAACCATTTAGGAAGAAGGCTGTGTAGTCAGACACGCGAGCAGCTTGGTACATGTTGTGAGTAACCAAGACGATCGTATACTCCTCTTTCAACGATAATATCAGTTCCTCGATACGGGCAGTGGCGGCAGGGTCTAAGGCTGAAGTTGGTTCGTCCATGAGTAGCACTTCAGGGTCCACGGCAATGGCCCTCGCGATACACAGTCTTTGTTGCTGTCCGCCAGACAATTCGAAAGCGCTGTGGTTGAGTCGATTAGATACTTCATCCCAGAGGCCTGCTGATCTGAGGGCGTGTTCGACCTTGCTTCTTATGAATTCGCGGTCTTTTATCTGCCGTAGTCTTAGTCCGTAGGCTACATTATCAAATATGCTCATGGGGAAAGGATTGGGTTTCTGGAACACCATGCCCACTCGCCTTCGGAGGTCCACTGGGTTCATGGCGTATATATCTTCACCATCTAGCGTTATGCGCCCCACCATTTTGAAGTTCGGACTAAGGTCGTTGAGTCTGTTCAGTGTCCTCAAGAACGTGGTCTTACCGCATCCCGAAGGGCCTATAATCGCTGTCACAGCTGCTTCATTTATGCCTAAATTGATATCGTAAAGGACCTGCTTGTCGCCAAAATAGGCGCTCACATTAGTTGCCTCTATCTTTAGAGCCATTGCTGGACCCTCCTCTTGTAGATGTATCCCAATACTCTGACAGCTAGCACAAGCATCAACAGAATGAATCCTGCACCAGCCGCTATGGGTAGGACTTTTGTGCGATTTGTATGCTGTGTTGCAAGTATAAAAATGTGATAAGGCAAAGCCATAAACGTTCTTCGTGGGTCAAGGGTAAGCGACGGCTGGTAGAACACAACGCCTGTCAGGAGTATAGGCGCTGTCTCACCCAAAGCCCGGCTCAGGGCGAGGAAAATGCCTGAGAGCATTCCGCTGATGCTGTATCTAAATGAAATGTCCCGCCATACTCTCCAAGAGCTAGCCCCCAACGAAATAGCTCCTTCCTTTTGTGCGGTAGGCACCAGCCTTACGGCCTCCTCTGTTGTTGTTATTATGACGGGAAGGTTCATTATTGACAGCGTTAATGCTGACGCAAGAAGCGATAATCCCATGTTCAGGGCCCTAACAAAGAATGCTAGTCCGAACAAGCCATAGACAATAGCAGGCACGCCGCTTAGCGTTCGTATAGTACTCCTGAGCAGCCGCGTTACCCCATTATCAGGGGCAAACTCGGCTAAGTAAACACCCGCGAGCACGCCTATAGGTGCGGAGATAACTGCTACCCACAGGGCTAGGTACAGAGAACCAATAAGAGGCGTTACTATGCCGCCTTCGGTCATGCCCAAGGTAGGCCTACTAAAGATGAAGCTGAGAGAAATGACGTTCTTAGATAGACTGAAAAGGTATACTACCACCCAGATAACGAACAAGACTGCAATCGAGTATGCTACAGCACTAAACAGAATCCAAAGCCTTTCACTAATCCTATTCACTGCACTTTCACCCTCGTGCGTTGGGTTATTAGCTCCGAAAGGTAATTGACTATCAGTGTTGAAATGAGTAAAAGCAGGCCGATCAGGAACAGCACGTTGTAGTGGAGCGACCCAACAACTGTTTCTGCCATCTCTATGGCGAGGACTCCTGTCAGAGTTTCACCTGGCTGAAGCGGAGACCTGGGGATCAGCGCCACGTTTCCAATAGCCATAATGACTGCCATAGTCTCTCCTATAGCTCTGCCAAAGCTAAGGAGTATGCTGGCAAAGAAAGCTGGTCTCACAAAGCGATATAACACGGTTAGAGCAGCCTGCCACTTGGTTGCTCCCAACGCCAAAGCTCCTTCAGCATAGATGGGGTCAATTTTTTCAAACGCATCAGCCAATGTGCTAACCATGGTCGGCATAATCATTATGCTTAGTATGATGCCGCCGTTCAGTACTGTCAGCCCGCTGTTAAGCCCAAACACCTTAGCTATCAATGGGCCCACTACCGTTAGGGCCAAGAACCCCATGATAACTGAAGGTATACCAGCCAAGGTCCCGAAAATGAAATCAGTCATCGATCTTAGCTTCTCAGGGACGAACTGAGTTGAAAAAACGGAAGCCAGCAGTGCAACTGGTACAGCGAGGGCCAATGCTATCAGAGTTACCCACAGAGAGCCTGCAACAAAGGGGATAATTCCCCAGCTCTGACTTGTATAGCCTGCTGGGTTCCATCTTGTGTGCCATAGTTCTGCCACGGGAACCTCTAGCAGTGCTTTCAATGCAGGCCACGTGAGGAATAGAATAATCAGAAAGACGGCAGCTGCTGACAGAGCAGCAGCTGCAAAAGCAACCGATCTGAAGATCTTGTCTTCAGTCTTGCTACTTGAGGAGTTGTTCATTCAGCTTTTTCTCCTCTTCTCCGATTGGATAGAATCCGCTTTCTTCAACAATTTTCTGACCCTCTGCACTCGCTTCGAAAGTTAGGAATTGTTTGACGATGGGTTTCATGGGGAGTCTGACAAATTGGTATAGTGGCCTGGCAAGTGGATACAATTTGGAGTCTACAGCTTGCATATCCAAAGCGCTGTAGTAGTTTACTCCATCCTTTGAGAGCAGCACTTCTTTGACTGTACCGGCTGCTTGCTTGTAGTAACCTACTCCGATGTAGCCTATACCGCTCTTGTCCTGAGCTACTGCATTCGTGATATCAGCGTTCCCGTTGAGTGATCTCATATCAGGCGAGTAATCACCCTTGAGGGCCACATCTCTGAAGAACACATAAGTACCGCTGTTGTTCTGTCTGCCGTACAGCGTTATTGGTAAATCAGGGCCGCCCACTGCTTTCCAGTTCTTAATCTCGCCTCTGAATATGGCTCCGACTTGTTCCAGCGTAAGCCTAGAAACAGGGTTGTCTGGATGTACGACTACGACCAATCCATCCCTAGCAACTATGAAAGTCCCCATTTGGATTTTGTTGGCTTGCGCTTGCTGTAACTCTTCATCTTTCATGGGCCTAGATGAATTGGCTATATCAATCTCACCGTTTATAAGAGCCGCTATACCGGTTCCGCTACCGCCGCCAGATACGGAAATGTCTGCCTTCGGGTTCTTCGCTTTAAAGGCCTCCGCTAGTGCTTGCACCATGTTCACTTCGGTGTCAGAGCCCTTGATTACGATGGCATTGTCTTCTGTAGCACCCGGCTTGTTAGCACTGCAACCTGTCAAGAGTAGGGCTGCTAATGAAATCACTACTGCAATGGCCACAAGCCTTTTTCTCCAATCAGTCTTTTTTGTCATTCATGAACCACCTCCTAAGTCCATGTTAGGGGTGGATGGTAAAGAAATGGTAAAGACGGCACCGCTAGGGTAGTTGGGTTTGTAGGAGAGTATTAAACCCATGATTTCACAAGCTCTCTTTGCCAAGAAGAGCCCAAGTCCGACATTGCCCGTGGTAACAAATGGTTTGAAAAGACTCTCCATGATGGAAGCAGGTAATCCGGGCCCTTTGTCTGAAACAGTGATGAAAGTCGGTCCAAAGGTCACGGACGGGTCTTTCCCATAGACCTGAGCGTTCTCTAGGAGGTTAGTGAGTGCAATAGTGAGCAGGTCTTTGTTCACCGGCCATACGGCAGTAGCGCAGTCAGGTTGTAGCGACACACTAACATCAAAGGCATCTTGGACGTACGTTGCCAGTTCAACTAGGAAAACCTGACCTCTAGTTTCTTCCGACAAGCTGGCAAGCCTAGCTAGCTGCTGTGCTAGTCTCTCCAACCTTGAAATGCTTGACTCGACCTTCGACTTAAATGGTTCCTCTATCATCTCCATCGCTAGGACGATGTTGTTAAGCGCATTTCTTATCTCGTGTACGACATGATAAGAAAGGAGTTTTGACCATTCCTGATCATGTTTCTCGTGGGTGACATCGCGCACCACTACAAGAGTACGGTCCTGGAAGGCGAAGGGCTTTACCGACCACACTGAGTCGCCTTTCGGGGTCTTTACTATCATCGGTTTCCCTTCTGTGAGCGCTCTTCTTACATCCGGCCTTCGAATGTTAACAGTTAAGCTTGCTCCTTTGACAAAAGAAAACCAAGGAACTAAAGTCATAGCCGTGGTGGCAAAGTGCACGTTACCGGATTCGATGGTAAATGCTGCGATCCCTAGCTCTTCCAGGATCGTCTCTTCAAGGTTCAAAGACATACCCTTGGCCTCTCAGGCACTTTATCTTTTGGCGCAACGCTGGCGCTTTCTTCTTTATGTTCGATATGTGAACGTCTATGGTTTTGTAGGTCTCTGCCCTGTCACCAAGCTTCTCCATCAAAGCATCTCTGGTCACTAGCCTGCCAGGTTTGGAGAGTAACTCTTTCATAATGACGGTCTCGTGTGGCGTCAACGTCACAATGCCGTCAGGGGTGGTTAGTTTCCTTTCTTGCTCGTTCAGCGCCCAAGCGAATTCATCAAGACGCGGGGTAGAAAGTAATCGACTCATCCTCGCGAGCAGCTCTTTAAACCTTATGGGCTTCCAAACGTAGTCGCGCGCGCCCAACTCTAAAGCTTTGACCACATCTTGTTCGGAGGTCCTTGCTGAGATAACGATCACAGGTGTCTCGTCCTTCCTGTGCCTTAGTATCTCTAACACTCTGAATCCATCCAAGTCAGGCATCATGATGTCTAAGAGGACAAGATCGACCTTAGGGCGGCTATCAAGGAAGTGAGCACCGTTAAGGAATCTTTCGACCTCGTAGCCCTCACTAAGGAGCATGGAGCTCAAAAGCTCGGAGAACTGGTCATCGTCTTCTACTAGCGCTATTTTTGGCATAGCGTTCTCCTGCTGTCTATTATAAAATGCTTAGTGGTATGGAAAAGCAGTTCGTTCACTTGCACGTTCACAGCGCATACTCCCTGCTCGACGGCGTAACAAAGCCAACTAAGTTAGTGGAGCAGGCTAAACGCTTGGGCATGCAGGCACTTGCACTCACCGATCATGGTGTGACGTATGGGCTAGTTGAGTTCGTTGACGCAGCGCGCAAGAACGGCATCAAGCCCATCGTAGGGGTGGAAGGATATCAAGCACCGAGAGACAGACATTCCAAAGATGGAAAGAAAGATCAAGAACCATTTCATCTGGTCTTGCTGGTGAAGAACGCTCAAGGTTTCAAGAACCTGAACATACTAATCACAAAAGCCTATTTGGAAGGCTTCTATTATAGGCCTAGGTTTGATTGGGATCTTCTGTCTAAGTACCATGAAGGCTTGATAGCAACCTCGGCTTGCCTGGCGGGCGCCATAAGTAGAGCCATTCTAGAAGGTGACGAGAAAAGAGCCATAGAATGGGCAGGTCGTTATCAAGACATCTTCGGGCCTGGAAACTTCTTCCTGGAGCTCATGGATCACGGTATGCCTGAGCAGCGAAGGGCAAACACAGGCATTTTGGAGGTCGCAAAGAAGACCAAAATACCGTTGATAGCGACCAACGACGTTCATTACAGCACCCCTGAAGGGGCCTTTGTTCAAGATGTGCTTATGGCCATATCTACTGGGGCCACGCTCAACGATCCTAACCGATTCAAGTACGAAACAGACCAAATGTACTTGAAGTCATCAGAAGAGATGGAAAGGCTTTTTTGGGAAGTGCCAGAGGCTCTTTCCAATACTCTGACCGTAGCAGAAATGGTGGAGTTCGAGTTGGCGTTGGGACAACAGCATTTGCCAAAGTTTCCTGTTCCAGCAGGGTACGATGAAAACAGCTACTTGAGACACTTGGCAATGCTTGGACTGGCAAAGAGGTATGGTACCAACCCCCCTGAGGAGGTCTTGGAGAGAACCGAGTACGAGCTTTCAGTAATTGAGAGGATGGGTTTCGCAGGTTACTTCCTTATAGTACAAGACTACATAAACTGGGCAAAGAGCAATGGGATACCCGTCGGTCCTGGTAGAGGTAGTGCAGCCGGGTCTTTGGTAGCCTATTTGTTAGGCATAACTGATGTAGATCCTTTGAAGTACGGCTTATTGTTTGAGCGGTTCTTGAACCCGGAGCGTATTTCCATGCCCGATATAGATGTGGACTTCTGTGCACGCAGGAGAGATGAGGTATTGCAGTACGTTAGGCAGCGCTACGGTGAGGAGAATGTTGCTCAAATTGTTACCTTTGGAACCTTGGCCGCGCGCGCAGCTGTAAGGGACGTGGGCAGAGTACTCGGTGTGCCGCTCTCTTATGTCGACAGGCTTTCGAAGAGCATACCTCAGAACATGGACTTGGAGGAAGCTGCGGCTCTAGATGAGGTTAAGTCCTTGGTGAGGCAGTTCCCCGACTTGGCGAGGGTGTTGGAGGTTGCAAAGCAGGTAGAGGGTTTGCCGAGGCACGCCTCTACCCATGCTGCAGGAGTTGTGATTTCTGACAAGCCGTTATATGAGTATGTGGCGTTGCAGACTTCTTCGGACGAAGCAGGCATCAATGTCACCACGCAGCTAGCCAAGGACGATGTGGAGAAACTGGGACTCTTGAAGATGGACTTCTTGGGGCTTAGAAACATGACAGTCATAAATGATACACTGCGCTGGGTCAAAGAGCGCCACGGGCTCGATATCGATTTGGCTAGGATTCCCATGGATGACCCCAACGTATATCAAATGTTGTCAGCAGGTGAAACCATAGGCGTGTTCCAACTTGAAAGCTCGGGGTTCAGATCTTTTCTTAGGGAGCTCAAACCTTCGCGGTTTGAAGAAATTATAGCCGCCGAGGCTCTATACAGGCCAGGCACCTTGGGTAGCGGAGGCGTCAGGTCTTTTGTGGACAGGAAACATGGAAGGGAACCTATAGACTACTTTCACCCAGACTTGAAGCCCATACTTGATGAGACCTACGGCATCATCGTGTATCAAGAACAAATCATGCAAATTGCCTCAGTGATCGCTGGTTATTCCTTGGGTGAGGCTGATGTGCTGAGGCGGGCTATAAGCAAGAAAAAAGAAGAGGAAATACTGAAGCTCAGAGATGACTTCGTTAAGAGAGGCACCGAGCGTGGATACCCCAGGGAAGTCGTCGAACGCATATACGAAACTATTGTGCACTTCGCTGAATATGGATTCAACAAGTCACACTCGGCCGCCTATGCCCACGTCACGTATTACACGGCATGGCTCAAGTACTACTACCCGACGGAGTATTTTGCAGCATTGTTAGCCAGCTTTGTAGGAAACACAGAGAAGCTGAGGACCTACGTGGCCGAAGCCAAGAGGTTAGGTATAGTCATGCTACCTCCCGACATTAACAAGTCATACCACTACTTTGTTCCGGAGGGTGAGAAAGCTATCAGGTTCGGGTTGCTTGGCATTAAGAACGTCGGCATCGCAGCGGTAGAGGAGGTAATCAGGGTTAGAGAAGAAAGTGGCCCCTTTGCTTCGCTAGCCGATTTCCTATCCCGTGTAAGTGAGAGGACTGTTAACAAGAAAGTGGTGGAGAGCCTGATTCGTGCAGGAGCTTTCGATTCGCTTGGTGACCGCAAGATGCTGTTACGACATTTGGCTACAGGAGGCACAGGGCAGTCTTTGTTTCAGATTCATGAAGACCCTGGGGAAGAGATGATCAACCTTGATCCACTGCATGACGAAAAAGAATATCTGGGTTTCTACATAACGACCCATCCCCTGGAGAAGTACATGAGGCTCTTGGAAGGTCGAGATTTGGTAACACTGGACCGTGTAGATGAGGCGACGGGTTTGGTCAGGGTAGGAGGTCTCGTTACAGGCACTAGGGTTAGAAGGAGCAGGAACAACAACCCATACATGGTTTTCACCTTGGAGGACCTAACGTCGCAGGTGGAAGTGATGGTATTGCCTCAACGGTACGATGATTTCAAGGTCTTAGCGGCTGACTCGGGAATCGCGATTTTTCAGGCGCGGCCTGAAGCTGAAGAGGAAAGGAGTCGTTTGATAGCGGAAAGCCTCGAATCATTCATGCCACTACGAGAACTCGAGGATCGCCTCAAAGACCTTAATGGGAAAGGGGTTCTTGAGGTCGTAGTAGGTTCCCATCAAATCACTTTGGAGAGGCTGAAGCAACTTAGGAGGCTCATAGAAACTCACAGGGGCATTACCCCCATTGAATTCGCAGTGCATCTAGACGGTTCCATTTTTAGGATAATGTTGCCCAACACGTATTGGGTGAACGTGGACTCCGCTTTCGAGAAGGCGTTGTTTGAGATTCTCAGCCCCATGAACGTGCACTTCAGGAGGCTGAACGGTTGATTGACGAACCTCTGAAGTTGTTTGCCCAACGCCTCTACCACGCAGATTATCTGCATGGTTATAAGACTCTTGAAGAACTGTGGACTCTAGGTATTCTCGATGCGCTAGCTGTACTGGACTTTGCTAAGCTGTATGGCGTAGTCTTAGACATCGGCCCTGGTGGTGGTCTACCGGGTTTGGTTTTAGCTATCTCTCTTCCCAACACGCGTTTTGTGATGTTGGATAGCTCTCAGAAAGCTTGCACCTTCTTGCAGAGCATGTGCCACGAATTAAGTCTCAATAATGTTGAGGTGGTTCACGGTCGAGCGGAGGAATTCGGTAAGAGCAATCGGGAAGCGTTTGATGCTGTTGTCAGTCGAGCCGTAGCTGAGACTAGGATATTGGTTGAGTATGCTGCTGCTCCTCTCAAGCTGGGCGGCACTGTTTACTTGTGGAAGGGTCCTGCATGGCGAGAGGAGTTGGAACGGGCAAATCGTGCTGTTGCGGAACTGGGATTGGAATTCTTGGGTGTGCATCGGTATCTCTTGGGGGATAAACAAAGAGTCATCATAGCACTAAAGAAGATCAAAGAAACACCCTTGCGGTATCCCAGGAAGCCCGGAATCCCAGAGAAAAGGCCGCTATAAGGAGGTTTAATCATGTGGGTTTCATTGCTTAAGGCTGTGGTGCTAGGTGTAGTGGAGGGGCTGACTGAATTCCTTCCTGTATCATCCACGGGGCACCTCATTATAGCCAATCAGTGGATAAGATTCGAAGGAAGTTTCAGCTCGTCCTTTGACGTCATAGTACAAATGGGTGCCGTGCTAGCTGTGGTTTGCATTTTTTGGTATGAGTACTTTCCATTTGCGGAGGATCGTCAAAGAGTATGGCGTAACTACATAAATGTGCTGGTTGCTATACTGCCTGCTTTGTTGGTGGGTGCCGTTTTGGGCGACATTATCAAAGAAATGCTGTTTTCCACGCTTGTAGTGGGTATCGCTCTTATAGTGGGTGGCTTGTTTCTTTGGTACGCTGAGGTCCGTTCGCGCGGTGCGGTGCACTCTACGGCCGAAATCGGCACAGGTACAGCTTTTGGCATAGGTTTGTTTCAACTGCTGTCTTTCATTCCTGGTTTCAGCAGGTCGGCCGCCACCATAGGCGGAGGTATGTTATCTGGTTTGGATAGAGCTACAGCGGCCAAGTTTTCTTTCTTGTTGGGTGCTCCCACGCTATTAGCTGCCGGCGGTTATGAAATCCTCAACAGCGGACTCACATTCAGTGCTGAGCAGTGGGCGATCCTTGCCTTTGGGCTAGTTGCCTCTTTTTTGAGCGCTTTTCTTGTAGTAAAACCTTTCTTGTCCTATATCGGGAAACACAGTTACAGGCCATTTGTCTATTACAGGTTGATACTCGGAAGCATACTCATACTATTGCACGTTCTCAGTTGAACGGTAGGGTATAAAATTAGTGTGCGGTACCAGGGGAGCTCCTGACAGGGGCTGAGAGGGCAACTGAAGTTGCCGACCCTAGGAACCTGATCCGGGTAATACCGGCGGAGGGAGGTTGATGTGTTGTGCTTAGAAACACGCGGATGTTGGCGGAAGCCGGCGTCATGGTAGCTTTATCGCTGGCGCTATGGTACTTAAACGTAGGTCGCTTACCTCAAGGTGGTTCCATATCCCTACAAATGTTGCCATTGCTGGTGTTCGCTTTACGCTGGGGGGTTGGTCCAGGTTTGGCGGTAGGTGTGGCTTATGGGCTCCTTCACAGCTTGCAGGACCTTTATTTGGTTCATCCCATTCAATATGTGCTGGATTATCCGCTAGCGTTTGGTCTGATCGGCTTGGCTGGGATTGCCAAGGGGCTTCGCGTCAGCAAAGGGGTAAGTGTTGCTTTGGCGCTGGTTATTCTTCTGGCAGGTATAGGGCTTTATCAGTACACCATGAATGGCGTCCTAGATGTAAACGAACAAATAAGCGCGATCACATCCTCTATGGCTACCGCCACGGGTGCGCAGCTGTCTGAACTGCAGAGTCAGTTGGAAGACCTCAACTCAAAGGCACAGCTGTTCCCTGTTGGAGCTTACGTAGTGCTTGTGGCTACGCTATTGGCTGGTTTGGCCATAATCTATGGTGCGTGGAAAAGGTCTTATAAAACTCCCGTGGAGTTGGGCGTGGTGTTGGGCGGTTTAGGAAGGTTTGCTGCTCACTGGGTCAGCGGCTACGTGTTTTTCAGTCAGTACGCTCCTGAAGGAATGAACCCTTGGCTCTATTCTGCCATCTACAACTTCCTCGTTGTAGCTCCTTCCACTTTCTTGTCATTGGCGCTTTTGCTCTTGGTGTGGCCGGCATTGGAGAGGGCTTCAAGTGGGAACCCTCATTAGCTTGAACGGACAAGTGGAAGAAGGTCTTCTACATTTCTTGACGGCCAACTACACATTCAAACAGGTGCTGGGTGTGGATGGTGGAACCCAGCACCTGTTGAAGTGGGGGATAAGACCGCATTTAGTCCTTGGAGATATGGACTCGTTCGAGGGTTCTTTGGAAGAATTAGTGGAAAAAAGAGTACAACTCCTTATCACATACAGAGACAAGGACTACACCGATGGAGAACGGGCTTTGCAGCTTGCTAAGTATCGCCCCATTGTGTTCATAGGGCTAACCGGACTCGAAACTGACCATATACTTGGCAATTTAGCTCTGCTTAGGAAAGCTTACTCTCTAGCTCTTCCTGCTGTGGGGTACGGACTTCGGGAGACTGTGGTCTACGGTCACAGTTTCCTGTTGCACCTACCTCCAGGGACTACTGTCTCGGTCATCCCACTGTCTAACACAGTTCTGACGGAAATAGGATTCCAGTGGGAGTTAAGGGAGGTGTTGTGGCACGAGGCTGACGTGCCTCCCATATCCAATGTGACAGTGGCAGAGTGGCAGTTGGTCCGCGGAACAAAACCCTTCTACTTGATTGTAAAGAGTTACTGGAACCCTTTTAGCGACTTAGGGGCCTAACGTCAATCCCAAAGAAGGATATTAGAGCCTTAGCGATAGCTTGAGCAGCTAGAGAGCGACCGGTGTCGGTGGATAAGAGTGAGTAATCCTTTGGGTTTGTTAGGAACCCCATTTCAATGAGGGCAGAGGGATAATTCTGCCCCTGAATTATGTACAGGGTGGTGTCCTGCTTAACTCCTCGGTCAAAGAGTTGCGTCTGGTTGACAAACGTCTTGTGCAATATAGTGGCCAACCATCGAGACTGTGAAGTGCGCCAAAAAGTCTCTGCTCCATTGGCTGTGCTAGAGGTAAATGCGTTGGCATGGACGCTAATGAGAACGTCAGGTCTCATACCGTCAATAAGCGCCAAGCGGTCAGCTAAGTCGTACGGCGTCGAGGTGTCCCTCTCTCTAGTTCTAGTCAAGTTGACTGTCAAACCGTACGATCTTAGTATAGATGCTGTCTTAAGTGCGACGTCCAGCACAACTTCGCTCTCGTACAGGTTGTTAATGCCTATGGCTCCCATGTTGTACATGCCGTTGGTTGGGTTAAACCCGCCATGTCCAGGATCCAGCACCACTACGTACTGTTCGCTAGGGGGTTTGAGCGCTAAGTACTGGTATATCTGATCTCTGATATTCAGCACCACAGAAGCATACTTTATTGATTGCGTCCCTTTGCTGTCCGTGCTGTCGTTGCCCGCTAGTACGCTATTCATGAGACCTGTGGAACCCAAGAGGTACGCCCTAAGCGCCATAAAGGGCCTCTTCCAGATCCTCAGGTTGTTGGATACCATATAGCAACCAACAGCAACGTTGCTGTCAACGTTGAACGGATCGTTAACCACACCCAACTGGTTAGCGTAATAAGCGAAGTTGGATTCCAATACCTGCATTAGCCCGAGAGCGGACGCTGTACTGACAGCATATGGGTTGAAGCCACTCTCCATTTCTATCAAACCAAGTATTAGAAACGGATCCAACTTAAAGAAATTGGCCCATCTGCTTACTGCGGCTGCAATCTGCAGAACGGTTGCTGTGTCCACTTGCCTGTTAATCTTCGATAAGCGAAACTGAATAGCTGCTTGCAGCACGCTGGGCTCGTAGATGCCAGTTCCTGTAATTGCCGTTGGGGTATAGGTTGGAGGAGGTGTCGCAGAGGTAGTAGTGGAACCTGTAACCAAATCCACATCTGGTGTAGGGTACGCAGAGTTGTAAGGTTGCTTAGCGGTCACAAAATACTCCGTGGGTGATACGCGCTCAACGGTCAAGGGATAAGAACTAGAAACGGTAAGCCATGGGAATCCAGAAACCGACAGTAAGCGGTTCCCCATTTCTCCGCTCCATTTGAGCGAAAAGCCTACGGAGAAGCGGCCATCTTGGTAAATGAGCGTATAAGTGGTTGGGCCACTGGCCCTTATGTACAAACGGTCTTCTGAAACGGGCAAAACTGATAAGGCCTTTTGAGGCTGTTGTCCTGCGACCTGGGTAAGTGGTATTAGCATCAATATAAGCAGTATAGAGACGAGTTTCCTCATGTCCTTACCAAGCTTCCTAATGTGACAATTCCGTGGCCTGCCGCCAAGGACATAAACAAATGTGCTATCAGCGGGTAGGGGAGCAAGGTCAAGACAGCATAAGGCAGGGCTGCTATCAGAAACCCGGTCTTGTAATCTAAGTGCAGTAGGTCAGCTGTAGCCCTTATGATGCCGGTTAGGCCGACAGCCGCCATAATTGTCTCCAAAGCGGCCCAACCTACGAAGCGAGTATTCATCAGTAAGGCAGGAGCATGCCTTGGTGCATAGAAGATGACAACGCCCAAGAGGGCAGACATCCAAAACCACCGTCGCATGACAGCCTTTGAACGGCGGCCCATGGAAGGTTCAGCGTACAGCAACAACAGAGACAGCACTATTGCCGTCAAATTCCACTCCCACAGCCTAGAGATGCGCCTCTCAAAAAGCCGCCTTAGAAGTTGACGTCTCACGCTGTTATTTTACATCTAACCTAGGCATCAAGCAAGGCGATTTGTGGTATAGTTTTATAGTGCAAACTTTAAATGTGAAGCTGCAAGACCTTGCTGAGGGAGCTAGCGGCAAGATAAGATTCATAGCTGGTCCGCCCTGGTTCAGGCAGCGTATGTACGAGCTGGGCTTGCTGCCAGGGGTACAGGTGAAGTTGGTGAAGAGGGCACCTCTGGGTGGGCCTATTGTAGTGGAATTCTTGACTCAGCGGTTAGCACTTTCGCCTAAGGAGGCTAACTGGATCCACGTGGATGTGGTTTGATGCTTAGGGTTGCGCTGGTTGGAAACCCCAACTCGGGAAAGTCTACGCTGTTTACTGCTTTGACGGGGGAGAGCGCAATAGTAGGTAACTGGCCTGGGGTCACTGTAGAGTTGCGAAAAGGGCTGTGCACCATCGAGGACCAGCAGTGCGAAGTCATTGATCTGCCTGGGTGCTATTCTCTTCTTGGTACCAATCCTGATGAGCAGGTGGCTGCACAGTTCTTAGAGCGAGGCGATTACGACGTCATTTTGAACGTGGTCGACTCGACTTCCTTAGAGCGCTCCCTTATGTTGACTCTCGAACTTACCGATCTTCAAAAACCCATGGTGGTCGCTTTGAACTTCTTCGACGAACTTCAAAAGAGTGGAGCCACTATTGACACAGCCAAGTTTTCAGAAATCTTAGGCGTGCCCGCAGTTGCTGTGTCCGCAGTTGTGGGCTTCAACTTACCGGTGCTCAAAGAGGCCCTTCTGCGACCCCGCGTTCCGAATGTAATGCTATTGGACAGGACTGTTGAGAATCTGATAAGAACTTCACAAAAGGATTCGCAACTCACAAGGTTTTCAGCCTTGCATCAAATTGTAAACAACGGTTCTGCTCTAGATGATGTTTTCAGCAGTCTGGACGGTGTACACCCTAGTGAACACATTATTATGGAACGTTATAGGAAGGCTCACGAGGTGGCCAGCCAAGTGATGACAAAGCTGCCTAACAAGTGGGCTGTTTCGGATCTGCTTGATCACGTGTTCTTGCATCCAAGGGCAGGCATCCCTGCGTTTCTGGTAGTGGTGTACCTCGTCTTCAGAATCATATTCGCCATAGGGCAACCTCTGACTGAGTTGGCTGCAGCGGTGGTTTCGTACGCCGCAACTGGCTTAACGAGCCTGTTGCCAAATGGCTTGGCGAAGAACTTCATCAACAACGCGTTATTTGGCGGCGTGGGCAACGTGCTTTCCTTCTTGCCACTCATTTTCACCATGTTCTTCGTGGTCAGTTTACTCGAGAACACGGGCTACATGGCTAGGGCGTCACTGATTATGGATAGGTGGCTCTCTAGATTCGGGTTAAGTGGCAAGTCCTTTATTTCACTTATACTAGGTTTTGGGTGCAATGTACCGGCTGTCTTGTCTACACGCACCATAGATGACCCTGTGGAAAGAAAGGTTGCAGCTATGGTCATCCCACTTATACCTTGTAGTGCAAGGTTGCCTGTGCTTACAGTCTTAGGAGCGGCCCTTTTCGGTTCCAGAGCCATCACAGTGGTCGTGTTCGCATACGTCATAGCGGTGTTGTTCAGTTTGGTGCTGGCATGGTTGTTGAGGCATCTTGCGTTCAGCAAGGTACCTAGCTTCTTTGCTCTGGAGCTTCCACCCTATAGAAGGCCGTCCCTAAGATTGACTTTTAAGCTTGCGTGGTTCAGAAGCAGGGACTTCCTGGGAAAGGCGTTCAAAGTAGTGCTCCCGCTCACTGTCGTTTTTTGGCTACTCATGAACCTGCCGCCCAACAGCAGCGTGGAGAATAGTTTCCTTGGCCTAATAGGTCGATTCCTTAGTAGGACACTACTCGCACCTCTACATTTGAATTGGCAAGTATCCAGCGCTTTGGTCTTTGGACTAGTAGCCAAGGAGGCTGTTTTGTCTTCGTTAGGCCAAATATACGGGCTGAGTGGCACAGCCTTGATCGAACAAATCGGCCGTCAATTTACCTTTGCCAGCGGTCTGTCCTTTATTACCTTTTTCGTGCTATATGTTCCCTGTGCAGCCACGGTGGGCGCTCTAAGAAAGGAGGTTGGCACCTTTTGGACAGTGGTGCAGTTCGTGCTGCAAATAGCGGTAGCTTACGTAGGAAGCCTTCTAGTATTCTCGTTAGTGTCCTTGTTCTTCAAATAGGCGTGGGTGCTGCAGGCGCTATCTATTTGCTGCCACAATTGTTTGACGTTATTATCCAAGTTCTCTTGGTTCTCATGTTTCTTGAAGCCTTTATTGACTTGCGCCGGCCTGCACTGATGCTTAGCCACCTAACAGTTACAGGGTTCTTGCAGAGCCTCTTCTACGCGACCATCGTTCTTTCTGCCCCTCTAAGAGGCGTACCGTGGCTCTTGCTAGCTATCTCGTCTATACTCAGTTGGCGAGCTTATGGAATGCTAGCGACCTATATCAGCAGTCAATAAAGAGGCGAAAATCCCATATCGTACCAATACTCCTGCATCAGTTCGTCCAACAAATCCTTTATGGCCTTTTCGTGTCCCAACTCCCACTGGCTAAGGTTCTCGTATATGCGTTTGCCAATGGGATCATCAGTGCTTTCTGCTGCTTTCCTGTAGAACTCAGCAAAATCGTGCTCCAACAGTTGCGCCATTCTAAGGGCCGCAATCTCACCAAAATCAAGTTCTGAGAATTCTCTTTCAGCCTTGCCAAAGATGTCATCACCTGGTGGGTTGTCGTCCACAAACCTATCTTCTTCCTCCAAGTGTCTGAGTATTCGGCTCAAATACTCTACGTGCTGCTCCTCCATGTTGGCGAGTCCAGTGAAAAGGTCCTTAGCAGCAGGGTTTGTAGCTATCTCCGCTTTCTCCGAGTAGAACTTAACACCCTGCTTCTCCATTTGCAGTGCGTACTGCACTGCTGCGATTGCCTGCTCAAGTTTCATGAAGACCAACCTCCTTTAGCCTCTCGTATGCGTCCCGCATTCCACCTACCACCCAGCGTTTATACTGCTTGCACCATTGGAACACATCTGCGCTTGAACCAACAAAGAACCCTGCCTCCTTGTATCTTGCAAGAACAGCTTTGGATTGCTCGGGATCTAGTTCCTTTATGATGGCCACAGCTGCTTTGACTCCGTACCTCTTTACCACCTTTATGGTCTCATAAGTTTTCTGCTCAGGCTCGTAACCTGTTGCACCGTAGGCGAAGCAGAAGTCCTGTTTCCACCTTTGGGTTACGGTACGCAGGAGTGCATCTATGCTTTCGGGTGTATGAGCGAAGTCGATGACCATCTCATATTCGCCCATGAACACGTGGTTCATGCGAACCTTGACGGGTGGTAAAGTGCCCTCCAGTTTCTTCCCTTTCCAAAGCAGAGCCGCTGCTACCGTAGCTACTGCGTTTTCGGCAAAAACCTCGCCGGGCATAGGTACACAGATTTTAACTTCACCCCAGGGAGTACCCACTGTGACCTCCTGGTGCCAGTCCCACTCTTTCCTCTCAGCCATCATGAAATCGCCGTTTCTGCCATATGTGTAGTAGGGGAGTTTCACATCGGGCTTTGGGACTTTTTCGCCGATGATGAGAAAGCCTTCCTTCTTCAAAAGGTAAATGGCCTTACGCTTCGCTTGGTAGTACTCCCACATGGTCTTGTGGTAGTCCAAGTGTTCAGGGTCAAACGTAGTCCATATAAGGCCCTCCAACGGAAGGGGCAAACGATCCTCTACCAAGCCAATGGAAGATAGTTCTACGGACCAATGGTCTGTACCCGTGAGCCTATAAGCGTTGAAAAGGGCGTCAGCGGGAGTAGTGGTCGTCCACAAGAATATATCCAAATCGCCTGCTACTACTCCCAGAGTGCCCATGTATCCTGTGTTCAGTGCTTTTGCCAGCCACCACGCTATGGTACTTTTGCCTTTGGTCCCTGTGACGCCCACGGCGTGCACGGGATACACTCGTGCAGCTGCTTTAATGAACTGCTTGTGGAGCCAGCGAGCGTCAGGTCTCCAAATTACTCCCTCGCCTTCGGCTTCTTTCTCAGTGATGATCAGGCTTGCTCTGTTTCTCAAGCTCGGTATCAGTTCGCGAGCATCAAAGTGGCTACCAGTGAACGCAAAGAATATGTCGCCGTCGATAAACCATCGGCTGTCCGAAGAAAACCTTATGAGCCTATTCACGATTCACGTGCGCTCCGCTGGGAATTGTTCCGTGCACTGAAGCGCCTTCTTGGATGCTCGCTTGCTTGCCAATTACTGAATTTGGCGCGATGCTAACGTTGCGGCCCAATACTGTTATGCCTTCTGTGTATATCCCTGGCGCTGCTTGGTTGGGCACGGCTTCTCCTTCTCCTATCCTTGTGCCGTCACCTATCTGTACTGATTCACCTGTAATCACTCTGTACAGCTTGGCCCCTTTCCCGATGTAAGAGCGGGGTCCAATTATGCTTTCTACTACTTCTGCTCCTTCCTCGATGACGCTTTGGAGCCCCACCACTGATTTGAGTACCGTTCCTTTGACCACGGCGCCTTCGCTGACTAAACTGCTCCTAGCTGTACCTCCTTCAACGAATATGGGAGAGGGGAGGTCACTGGGGTACGTGTAAATCTTCCACCTTGGATCATATAGGTTAAGCCGCGGGAAAGGTGCCACGAGGTCCATATGGCCTTCCCAGTATGACTTTATGGTCCCCACGTCGAGCCAGTAGCCGTTGAACTGGTAAGCGTATACCGGTTCCCCCACCGACACCAGTCGCGGCCAAATGTCTGCGCCAAAGTCATGGCTAGACGACTCATTTTCAGCGTCTTCCAGCAGGAGCTCACGCAAGAAGCTCCACCTAAAGGCATATATGCCCATGTTTGCCAGATTCGACTTTGGGTGTTGGGGCTTTTCCTGGAACTCCAAGATCCTTTGGTGTTCGTCGGTCACAACGATGCCGTACCTCGGAGCTTCCTCCCACGGCACACGAGTAGCTGCTAGCACTGCTCGCGCATTCTTTACGTCCATATATTGCAAGAAAGGACGATAGTCCATCAAGTAAACATGATCGGCAGAGAGTATGAGCGTCACATCGGGGTTCAAATAGTCGATGTACTCAATATTCTGGTACACAGCGTCAGCGGTACCCCTGTACCACTCTTTGTGAGGCGGCAATATGGCGAAATGTGAGCTTCTTCTAACCAAATCCCAAGGACGCCCCATGGCTACATGTCTGATCAATTCCACGGGCCTGTATTGAGGCAATATGGCTATCCCTTCCAAGTCAGAGTGAGTACAATTGGACAATACAAAATCTATGATTCTATACTTGCCACCGAAATGCACCGATGGTTTTGCCAGTGTCTCGGTCAGGACACCCAACCTTGTTCCGACACCACCTGCGAGTATGATGGATAGTACCCTCATACCACATGCTCCCTAGGTATTATCGCTATTTTGTTGCTGACTACCTCACGGTTTGCCCTTATAGTCGTGTACCTGTCAGCTATCACGTTGACTAGCCTAGCACCTTCTTCCACAGTTACATCTTGCATGAGGATACAGTTCTCCACGTAGGCACCAGCCTTTATGACGCTGTTACGTCCCACTACCGAGTTGATCACGTGGCCTCCCACTATGCAACCGTCAGAGATGATGCTGTTGTGGATTCTACTAGTAGTGGTGAACTTCGCAGGGGGAAAGTCCCTAAGTTTCGTCATGATCAAGTTCTCGGTCAGTTTGCTGTAGATACTGAGATCTAATGCGTCCATGTGCAACCTGTAGAATGCATCTAGCCCCTCAGATACCCTGTACATGGGCACTCTCTTGGGGTACTCCTCCAAATGAAGGTCACCTCTGATCGTAGCTATCACATCTCTCCAGAAGTCGCGCAGGTCCTTGTAAGCAAAGAGTATCTCCAGGAGCAAGTACTTGTTCATTACCACAACATTGGGGTTTTCCGAAGGCCCCACATAAGTTATGTCAGCAGCCTTTTCTACGTGGAACTTGAGCAAATCGCCATAATCCAAGCTGTGTATGCAATCGCCCCAGACCATAAATATAATGTCCTCTGCTGCTCTCTTCAAGAAAGCGATATTCTTGAACAGTACGTCCACGGTCCCTAAGTACTTGCCAGGTAGAACGAACAGCCCACCTTCTTTTCTGTCTAGGTCCCACTGTGAGGCTATGCGCAGATGGTCTAAGAGCGAGTTGGCTTCTGGGTCCAGGCTTACAGCTATGCGCACTATACCTGAGCGGACCATGTTGGACAGGGGGAAGTCGATAGCACGGTACTTGCCTAATACGGGTAGCGACGCCACAGGCCTAACTGAGGTCAATGGCTCCAAAGAACGCGCCCAATCTTGAGCGAATATAAATCCAAAAGCCTCCATATTGTGATTCTACACCACAGGCAGATTCAGTTCAAGGATCCTCATAAGGCCCATAAGGCTAAGGTTTGGTACTACATGGTGGGGTATATCCAATACCGTCTTTACTAGGTTTGCACCGCCTCCAGTTATGATCACCTGTAGGTTCGGATAAGTCTTTAGCAATGACTCGTAGTAGCCTTTGGCCCAATAGGCAAATCCATATATGAAACCGCTTTCTAAGTTGGATCTGGTGTCTCTGCCCACCAAAGCCATGGGTTTCCGTAGACGCACAGTCCTTAGAAGAGCGGCTCTTGACGTGAGCCAGTGATAAGAGGACATGAGCCCGGGGCCGATGGCCCCGCCTAAGAAGCGGTTGTTAGCATCCACTAGATTGAGTACGGTGGCTGTACCAAAGTCGACCGTAATAAAGGGAACTTCTATTCCCAAGAAGAAAACTCCTTCCATATCGGCGATACGGTCAGACCCCACTTCTTGAGGTGCTTCCACGTCCAACACTATGTCTAGGTTGGTGGCTTTCCTGATGTCCAAACCTGGGGCCTTCTTGGAAAGAGCCTGAACCCACTTCTTGCCAACCTCAGGAACCACTGATGAGAGAACCCATAGGTCGAAGTGCGGTGGCAACCGCTTAGTATCGATGGAACCTGTCTTTAGTTGAGTTACGCCGTAAATGTGGTGGCCGTCGCTTATCGCTAACTTGGTTCTACTATTCCCAATATCTACTAAGACTACAGTTCCCATGAGCTGAGCAATTGCGCAAACTTCTTAGCTGCTTCTGGGTCTGAGAAGTTCAATGTGACTGAGTAACCGTGTTTGCCCTTGCTCACCTTTATGGGTACAAAGTTTACTCGCTTGAAGGCATTACGTAGCTCCGACAGCTTGGGATCCTTGCCTCCGTACCTGGCCTTGGCCTCTCGCATTTTCACCAGTTGTTCTAATTGTCGAACCGAGATTTGCCGTTCCACTGCAATCCTAGCTAGCTTGATAATGTCGTTCTTGTCTTCTAACCCTAGCAAGACCTTTGCATGCCCTACAGACAGACTATTCTGATCCAGAAGCAGCTGTACTTCTTCGGGGAGTTCCAACAAGCGGAGCAGGTTTGTCAGTGTCGGCCTGCTCATTCCTAAGGTTTCTGCCAATTCCTCCTGAGTCACGCCGGTGTGTTGGATCACCTTATACGCCGCCTTGGCGACTTGTATAGGACTCAAGTCTTTTCTCTGTACGTTCTCCACTAAAGCCATGACCATTGCTTGATCATCATTCACGTTTTTGACAATGACGGGTACTTTCTCCAAACCCGCCAACATGGCGGCCCGCCAGCGTCTCTCACCTGCTATGAGCTCGTATTTCTCGCCTACATCACGCACAAGGATGGGTTGAAGAATGCCTGTGTGTTTAACTGACTCAGCCAACTCTTCGATATCTTCCCCACTATCGTATCTAGGCTGAAAGGGGGAGGGTACAATAAGGCTTGGGTCTAGCTGTATTATTTCTTCACCCGTCAAAGCGTCGCCCAGCAGGGCTCCCAAACCTTTTCCCAATTTACTTTTCGACACGGTCCGCTATCTCCTCGGCCAAGCGCGCATAAGCTTGCGCAGCAGCTGAATGGCGGTCATATTCAATTATACTCTGTCCGTAGCTTGGTGCCTCCGCCAACCTCACGCTTCTTGGAATAACAGTTGAGAATACTTTGTCGCCGAAGTACTCACGAAGTTCCCTTTCCACTTCTTGGCTCAGCTTAGTCCTCTTGTCATACATGGTTAACAGGTAACCCAAAATGTCGATCTTGGGATTGAGGAACTTCTTGACCAAGTTGACCGTTTTTAGTAATTGACCAACGCCCTCCAACGCGAAGAACTCGCACTGGATGGGCACTAGCAACCAATCTGACGCTGTCAGGGCGTTAATAGTCAATAAACCCAGTGATGGCGGTGTGTCAATGATGATCAAGTCGAAGCGGTCAGATACAGGTTCCAAAGCGTTTCTTAACCTTGATTCTCGGCTGAGCAAGTTTACCAATTCTACTTCAGCTCCAGCCAGATCTAAGCTTGATGGGATAAGGTACAGGTTTTCTCTCACTTTCAGGATGGTTTCAGACACAGGAGCATCAGCCACCAATACATCGTAAGTGGTCAGTTTGAGTTGAGACTTGCTTACACCCAAACCTGTAGTTGCGTTGCCCTGCGCATCCATATCTACAAGCAGAACTTTACGTTCTTTGGAAAAGAGTGTTGCAAGACTCAACGCCGTTGTGGTCTTACCAACGCCACCCTTCTGATTGGCTATCGCCAGCGTCATGCCCCAAACCTTCTTTGCCTGCGCTCAAACTCTCTAAATACAAGCTCTAAGTCTTCCTCTGTTATCTCAGGCCAGAGCTTGTCTAGGAATATTAGTTCGGCGTACGCGGCTTGCCATATTAAGAAGTTAGAAATGCGCTGTTCTCCGCTTGTCCTGACTATTACATCCACCGGATCCGAGCTCGGGTTGTATAGATGGTTGGTGAGCATCTCTTCCGTGATAGGTGCAATCTCGTGCCCTTTGGAGAGGATGTCGTTAACGGCATCAACGATTTCTGCGCGACCCCCATAGTTTATGGCGAGGTTGACGCTAAGTCCTGTGTTGAGTCTTGTCCGTTCTTCGATTCTTCCTAGAGCATCTAGTACTGCTTGGGGTAAAGGTTCCTTTCTTCCAATGTGCCGTACTCTGATGTTCTTAGCTGCCCATGGCTCTAGTAGTTTCTCCACCATGTTCACAGCTAAGTTCATAAGGTAGCTGACTTCCTCAGCTGTGCGCTTCCAATTCTCCGTGCTGAACAAATAGTAGGTTACTTGTCTTACGTCAGTCTTCAGCAGGAAGTCTGTCACGTCGAGGACGCGGTTAAACCCAACACGGTGCCCTTCAAAAGGTGGAAGCCCTTTACTTTTAGCCCAGCGTCGATTGCCATCTACTATGAATGCTATATGGTTTGGGAACACCATATTGGTATTTTACAACGACTTAGGAGCGCGGTTCTTGTGATAAAGGAAAGCACTTACAACTGCCAGAACGGCAAATACAGCCAAGAGGGCATTGCCAGTAGTGAAAGCCACAATGGGATTATTCTTCCATCCCAGTAGGTCTAGAGTGACGCCATAAAGGATTTGGCCCAATGCAGCGCCTAGGAACCCACCACCATTGGCAATGGACATGCCGATTCCCGAATACTCGGCCCCTGCTATTTGCTTAGCCCAATGCCACACAGGAGTGTAACCTGTGGCTGTGAATCCCATCAGGAAAAACCATCCATAGAACCAGTTTGGATTCCAACTTTGCGCGGTCAGCACCGCTACCCAGAGCAGGGCGTACATGGTTAGGTACGTCTTGACGAACTTGAATTCGCCCATCTTATTGCTGGTGGGTCCTGCCAGCAGAGCCCCCACCATGAACCCCACGGAAATCAGCATGACCATGTAGCTAGCCGATATCTTGCCAAGGCCGAACATAGACTGAATCATGCGTGCTCCCCAGGCTGCTTGATGGGTCATCAAAGGTGTAAAGGCAAAGAAGAAGATGGCCGTGGGGAACCATATCTCACGTTTCTTCAAAGTAGACAAGAGGCCCTCAAAGGTCTCCTTCCATGTCAATGGCTTAACCGATCTGAAATCTTCAAATCCTGCAGCAGACGGTGAGTCCTTGACCAATAGGAACGCAGCAATGCCGACCAATGCGGTGACAGCAGCTACCAGACCAAAAGACAGTCGCCACCCCACATGGGAAACTAACACAGCCAAAGGCGCGGACGAAGCAAGAGCTCCCAAGTTCCCCATAAACGTAGTTAATCCAGTCAAGGCGATGAACTCACTTGGCAGGAACCAGCGGTCATTTAATTTCAGGGTGGAAATGTAGACAGGCGATACACCTACCGTTGCTATGAATCTACCGAGAAGTAGCAAATGGTAGGATGGAGCTACAGCAAAAAGCACTGAACCAGCGGCTGCGAGCAACATGCCTACTGCTATAGTCTTCCTTGGCCCCCAGAAGTCGACCAGCACACCCGCAGGAACTTGCATGAATGCGTACGTATAGAAGTAGAGCGACGTCAACGTTGAAAACTGGGATGCTGTAAGTGAAAAAGCCGTTTGAAGGTCTGTCTGCACTACTGTCAACGCTGTACGGACGAAAAACACAAAAAAATAGGCCAGCAAGGCCGTCATGATGGCATATAGCCTGTATTTGCGAAAACCTAACTGCATACAGTCAAATGATACCAAAAATGAATCCTCTGAGCAACTACCACTCAAGTTGTTTAATTGAGGTCAGGGTTGAACAGTCACGCTTCGTTCAACGGCGTCCCAGCTAACCTTAGCACCAATTGCCTCTGAGATAAAGCGTAAAGGCACCATAGTCCGGCCGCTCTTGATGTAGGGTGCTACAGCCGAATTGGCATCTATGGGTGTAGCCTTTCCGTCTACGTAAGCGACGTTGGACCCTATATACAGATACACAGTTTTTCCGCTCTTAGTCAGTGTCACCCGCTGAGCAGTCGCATCCCACCAGACTTGATACCCCAGTTCTTCTGCTACTGCCCTGAGGGGCACAAACGTTCTATCCCATCTGATCTCAGGGGCAGCATCCAGTGTGTAGGTTACATTATTTCTCAGGTAGTATGCCCGGCCGAGGTAGAACTTCAGAGTTATGGGCACGCCAAAACTATACACCTTGCCTGAGGTATCGATCGCTACAATTGCGTCGAACGTGCCTGAGCGGTATACGGGCATAAGGGAAGAAACCAACTGCCCCGTGTAAAGCGTCGCCGAACGTTTGCCGTAAGAGTCGAGCACGTATATGTTCCCTTTGATGTTGGGTACGTATACTAGACCACCATACACAACCGGCTTCCCTTCGATACTTCCGCCCACGTAGGAGCTTGCGATGGTCGACAGTGTGGTCGTCATGATGTAGAAGTAGCCCGCGTCTGTACCAAAGTACAGCTGCCCCGAACTGACTTCCGCCATGCCGGGTACACCGTTTACCGATTTCTTTGCGAGTATCTTGCCTGTGTTCGACACTTTGTATATGGCTTGTTCGTCTGAACTGACATACAGGTTGGCACCATCAGTGGCAATGAACCATCCTATAGAGCCCAGACTCACGCTCCAGGCATCGTTTCCCTGGGAGTCGAAGGCAGTCAGTTTACCTGATGCATCACTAGTTACTAAGTAAGCTCCCACAAATCTCATGCTTATCACTGCATCGTCCAGTACACGATTCCACAATATGTTGCCTTTGAGGTCAAAGCAGCTTACCATTCCTGAGGCATCTCCTGCTGCCACCTTGTCGTTGGTGACAGCAAGGGCCCAGACTTCATCTTGCATGTACTTTACCCACACCTTCGTTGTTTTGTAGAAGAGTGTGACGGCGCCATATTGTGAACCTACGGCATGATAACCGCCGTACCCGCTATAAGCGAGAGGAGGTTCGACGTACGCGTACTTGATTTCTTGACCATTCTTCAGATTTAGTGAGTGCACGTAGCCGTCGCCGGTAGCTAGATACAGTGCATCATACACGTAGGGACTCAGGTAACTTCCTGCTAGGACCTGTGAAGTCCAGCGAGGTGTGAGCACGCTGGCGGCGAGGGTAGGTTGGGTCGCCACCAGCGTTAAGGCCACCAGCAGGAATACTACAGCTTGCCTAATTCCTCTAGGATATTCAGCCATTTGCGAGCCGCCTCCCAAGTGGTGGTTAGGCCATTCATGGCCGTCCCGTACGCAGATGTAACAGATGTACCAGTGAGCATTTCCACATTGCTGATGTAGTTCAGCGATAGGTCCCTAGAAACAGACGACACCGGAGTGCCTTTGGCTTTCTGCGCTAGCGCTTCAAGATCCAGTCTAATCTTCTCTATGAACCACACGGTGTCTTCGAGGTTCAACTGTGTGAAAGCGGTGGCAGAGTTGGTGTCAGTGTAGGAAAGGTCGATGGACACTTTCTTGTTTTGAAGCTCTTTCGCAAGGTCAGCATCAGCTTTGAACTTCGCTGCCATGTTTATCCTGAGTAGCGGGTTAAGTGAGCCTGCTTGGCTGAGGTTAGTAGACACGTATTGCCTCTCGGCCTTGAAAAGCCATGGTATATCTACTGCTAGTGCTGGTTTGCCGCTAATCTCGCTTTGGAGTGAGTTTTGCAGTTCTGTGGTGTTAGCGGAAGGAGGGTACTGGTTCAGCAGTTCAGCTATGGTCGTGCTAGCGCTAGCCGATAGTTTGTTGAGTGCATCGCCGGGTTTGGCCATTTTCTTGAGAACTTCGTCGTAGTACTGAACCAATGTGTTGTATGTTTTTATTATTCCTATGGCGCTGGACACCGTCTCAAGATCGGTGGACGCTGTAGCTGTTTGCATGTACTTTTGTACTTCGCTGACCGTTGGGACGTAGATGTTGTAGGAAAGGGTACTCAACCTATCTTGCGCCACTAGGTAAGCTAGGACGGTATTGCCATCAGCAGAACTGGGTTCTTCCAAACTAAGCACCTTAAGGTTTTTGAGTTCGTTCGTCAGCACGTCCTTGTCAGCCTTAGGGGCATGCTGAGGGCTTGTCCAGTACACGTATCCGGCCAATATGTCATCGATAGTCATACTGGCAGTGATTTCTTCCAGCGGGGTGGTTGATGTGCCACTAGACAATTCGTTTCTGATCTTCATTACCACCTCGGCATCAGGATCGACTACGGCAGTCAAAGTCACTGTTGCAGAAAGCCTAGGTGCAAGCAATGACAAGACTTTCTGCTGGTCAGCTTCAGTTACGACCTTCTTGCTTTGGCTAAGGATTATTCCAACAGCCAAGCCTACGATGAGAACAACCACCAACACAACCGCAATAGCGCTTTTCTTACTCATATTTCTCCTCCTATAGTCCTAGTTCATCCGATACACTTTGCATGGCTTGCAACACGAGGTTTGTAAACTCCTCTAGACCTAGGCCAAATTCCTCGCACTTAGCGATCTGTTCTCTGTTTGCCCCCGCTGCAAAACGTTTTTCCTTGAACCGCTTCAGTACGCGGTCTACGTTTACATCGGACAACTTCTTATCCGGCATCACCAAGGCAACAGCTGTGATTAGACCTGTGAGCGGGTCCACTGCTCGGAGTACCTTGGCCATCAAGGTTTCGGGCTCAATACCGTGCGCTTCGTTGTGGGTCAAAATCGCTTTCGCTATGTCTTCAGGTAGCCCCATCTCCTTTACAAGTTCGTACCCCATCTTACTATGCATGTGCATGTCCGCGTTGGTCATTTCCACATCAATGTCGTGGAGGAGTCCTGCAAGGCCCCACAAATCCTCGTCCTCGCCGAAGTGTCTCGCTAGTCTCCTCATTGCCACCTCAGTCGCAAGCATGTGTTTTACGAGCCTCTCATCTTTCACCCTTTTTCTTACCTCTTCAAGAGCCTGTTCGCGAGTCATCAAATCCACACACTCCTCCCGTCTTCCAGTATTTCTTTTTTCCATATGGGGACTTCTTTCTTAACGCGGTCGATGGTTTCCATTACAGCGGAAAAAGCTTCCTCCCTATGTTCACTCGTGGCTGCCACCAACATTGCAGTTTCTCCGACGTTTAGCTTGCCAACTCTGTGGGCCAAATACAGTCTGACGCCATATTTCTCTTGTACTTCGGACCAAATCCTGTACATTTGCTTATAAGCCAATTCTCTGTAAGCACTGTACTCAATCGCTACTACGACACCATTCTTGGACTTGGAGCGGACTACACCGTGAAAGGTTACAAGCGCTCCGCACTCAGTACAAACTTCTATGGGCAGTGACAGAGGCTCTTCTGAAAGCAACACTTGTTCCACCTAACCACCTCCCACCTTTGGCATAAAGGCTACCTCGTCACCGTCTGTAAGACAGCGTTCGGTGTCGGCTAGTTCACCGTTTACCGCTACCATGTACACATCCTTGATATTCAACAAACGGATCAAGTCTGCTACCTTCAGGTTGCTTACATCCAATTCTCTGGAGCTTCCAAACTCATCAGCAAAGCACCCAAAGAAGTGTACTCTAATCATTTCCGCTTTCTTCCTCTTGCATTGCGCGTTCCTTTCTTGGTTCCTTTTGTGTCAGTGGAGCTGGCATCTTTGGTATTAGTATGCTTCTTGGTAGCGCGCTTCTTGACTTCATCTACGCTGGGTTTCGCGACTTCACCATCCCCATGTGCTAGTTCCGTATCAGCAGCGCTGCTTGACGCCGCCCTTTGTGGATATTCTACAGCTACCTTCTTCTCCTCCATGTCTAGCACCACAAAAGCCTTGTATGTACGACCTGCTTTTGATTTGAAGCGTTTCATCCTTGTTCTCCCTTCTGCCACAAGCCGTCTCACATCGTCAGCTGTTAGCACTCCACCGTTCATGTTCTTCCAAACTCTGAAGCTACACCCCTCTTTCCAATTGCTGCAGTAGAAGGATTTCTGACCTTCCAAAATGAATCCGTCGCAGAAAGGACAGCGGGCTATAGGCATGTTTTGCTTTTTTCTAAGTAGGTGAGCACTTTCCTCTTTCTTCAGCGTTTCTATTATTTGGCGTACGTACTCTTCGATGGCCCACATGAAAGCCTGGGGAGTTTCTTCGCCGCTTTCGATCAGGCGCAGGCGTCGTTCCCATTCACCAGTGAGCTCAGGTTGGGTTAAACTTTCCAACTTCACTTCTCTCAGAGCGTCGATGAGCATTATCCCTTTAGTGGTCGGAATCAGCTGAGTGCCGTGCCTTTGTACATAGCCCATCTCGACTAGGCGCTCAATGATTTCCGCGCGAGTTGCCGGTGTGCCAATACCTTTTTCCTTCAATATTTGAGCGATTTCTTCGTCCTCAGCTACGCGACCGCCCGTTTCCATGGCTGCAATTAACGTTCCATCAGTGTACCTTGGGGGCGGTTGAGTCTGACGCTTCTCCGCTCTAGCATCGTTCACCTGCACTGCCTGCAAATCAGGCAGCAGTTCTTCGCTCTGTGGACCTCCCAAAAGCGCATACCAAGACGGTTCTCTCACGTGTACGGCATAGTGTCTGAATTTGTGGTCACCGTAGGCGAAATCGGTCGTTTGATGGATTTCCACTGCGGGTGGGTAAAATGCGGCAAGAAAGCGGGCGACAATGTACTCATACATTCTTTGCTCGTCGCCCTTTAGTTCTTGGACTTTACCAGTAGGTATTATGGCAAAGTGGTCTGTAACTTTGGCATCGTTGAAGATGCGGGCTGCGTTGTTCAGACTCTCCACAAGCACCCAATTGCCTTGCACCACTTGGTTGAGTGCTTTTGCAATAGATCTCACTTGTTTCTTCATGTCTGTGGGCAAGAAGCGAGAGTCCGTTCTAGGATAGGTGATGAGGGCCTTCTCGTACAAGCTCTGCAGCACTTTCATAGTCTTTTGCGCCGACCACTTGAATGCTCTGGAAGCGAACTTTTGCAGATCGCCCAAGTCAGGAAGTAAGGGAGGCATTGCTTTCTTCTCGCTGAGCTCTTGATGTGTGACCTGCAGCGTCTGTCCTACTAGCTCTGCCGCCAGGGCTTTTGCGTCTTGTTCTTCATATTCGCGCAGGCTTTCTGCCCAAAAAAGGTGCTCATTGACGCTGAAGCCAACTCTTACCTTGAAGTAGATGCGTGGGACGAACTGCTGTATTTCCTTTTCACGGTCAACGAGGAGTGCCAAGGTCGGCGTTTGCACCCGCCCTATGGAGAAAACCTCGCGTGGCGTCACCAAGGTGAATGCCCTCGAAGCGTTAATACCTACCAGCCAGTCAGCTTTCGCTCTTGCCAGTGCCGACTGGTACAACCGTTCCAATTCAGATAAGTCTCGCATGCGGCCCAGTTCTTCCCTGATTTCCTCAGGTGTCAAAGACTGCAGCCAAAGTCTTCTTACTGGCTTTTCCAAGCCTATGTGTTCCTTTATGAGCCTGAATATTAGCTCGCCTTCTCGCCCTGCGTCGGTAGCACTTATGACTTCGTCGGCTTCCTGCCAGAGTTTGCGTATTTCTTCAAGTTGCTTTTGGGCACTCTTGCTTATGGGGATCAGCTTCCACTCGCGAGGAACGATAGGCAAGTCCTCGAGGCGCCACTTCTTATAGTGTTCGCCGTAGGCTTCAGGATAACCAAACTGCAGTAGGTGCCCAAAAGCGTAGGTTATTACGTAATCTCCAACCTTCAGAAATGTCTTACGGCTTGTGGGTTTACCTAAAGCAGAGGCTATTTGTCGTGCAACGGACGGTTTTTCAGTGACGATCAGAGTCAAAGAGAACCACCTTGTCTATAGGTAATTAAACCGACCCGCGAAGAGCTCCTGGGCTGCTCGCTTGATGTCTTTGTGATTGTCCACCTGTACAGCATCAACTACTATTCTATACTCTCCGCCAAAACCCAGCGACAAATGCGTTCTAAGCGAATCGAGAGCCTGATCGATTGTCTTGCCCTTGGGTGGTTTGACGATAGCTACGTAGCCATCGTCCAAGCCTTTGCCTTCGCTTAGAAGCCAAGTCTTAAGCGCTTGATGTATGGTCATTATGGTTGCCCGCGATGTACCTGCGTCTTCCAGGAAACTGGTATAAGGCGTCTGGTATGAAATCAGGTTCACGTATATGAGGTAATAGGGGCGAGATATGAGTGCGTCTTGGTTAAGGAATTCTTTCCATCGAAGCAGGCCCGTGCGTTCGTCGATTGGAAGAGTATCTTCCTCTAACGATTGCAGTACCCACAAGGCGTATTTAACAACTTCCGGATCGTAATGCGTACCAGAGTACCTCATAAGTTCCCGCGCGACCTCGCCTTTGTACAGGCGCGGGCGATACAGCCTGTCACTATACATAGCTTCAATGGAATCGGCCACAGTTAAGACCCTTGTCTCTAGAGGAATGGCTGAGCCCTCCAAGCCACCAGGATAACCCCCTCCATTGTAGTAAGTGTGGTGATGCAGCACTATGAAGCCAATTTCTCTCAACTCAGGTACTTGTTCCACTATATACGCACTCCATATAGGGTGCTCTTTCATGAAGCTCCAATCTAACGGATCTAGCTCAGAGGCCTTGTTTAGAACCTCTGCAGGCACAAGCACCTTTCCTATGTCGTGCAACAACGCCGCTTCATATATCAATTCAGTGGTGCGTTCACTTAGCCCCATGGCTTGTGCTATCAACCTAGCGATCTTGGCTACGTTTAGGCTGTGGTTTATGCTGTTTATGTCCTTAAGCTCCATTTGATGCATTAACACTTCTAGCAGCCTTTTCCTAGTCTCAGTTTCCTTACGAGAAGCAATAGCTAGGTATCGAGTTATACCCCATTTCACCGCCTCTGCTGAGGCTAGGGAAAGATTCTCGTCATCGTCGGGTTCGTAGTATATCAGGCAAGTCCCATAGTCGACCGTATTCGCGTATTTCATAGTCTCTGATGACAGCCTCTCAGGGGGTTCTAGGCCCGTGTAATCCACGCGCAGGTAATAAGTGCCCTCGGGCTCGTATATGGCAATCGATTTGTTGTACGTTGGTTGCGCAAGTTCTGCGCTCATTACGCGGTTCAGCGTATCCCTTATTTCTTCCGAGACTGTTAGGCGTTCTCGCAGACTCCGAATCTCGTTGTCCCTTGATGCTAAACGTTGATCGATTATCCCGACTCCAGTCAGTCCGAATCTTTCTAAGCCCTCCAACCAGTGGTACAGTGACAAAGCCCATAAACCGAGCAGAGCCAGAAGAGTCGTCGTCGTCCAGCTAGGGGTACTAGGTTGGCGCTCACTACTTATGACTTGCATTTGATCCAATGGAAAAGCTGCAACAACACGCCTTTGTTCAGATAGCCAGGACATGATAGCCTCATGGCTGCTATAACCTTGTATGCGAGTCCCCTTAACTGCTACCCAGGGGAGTTCGCTCTTTACTTCATAGGCTTCATAAGACCCATCGTCCTTTTGTAAGAGTATTCTGCCAGGAGCCATCAGTTCAAGAGGTATGCTGCCCGCGGCCAAGGGTACGTATGCTGCTGTGGCAGTTAGGAAAGTCTCCTCTGATGGTACTATCTTGAAAACGGGTGCTGAAGTCAAAGCCTCCATGAAGTTCCTTCTCAAGGTGGACTCGTAGTAGTTTGACACGTACTGCTCAATACGGGGTGCAACAAACAGACCCCATGAAAGCTGATACACCAGGAACGATAGTAAAGCTACTAGACAAATGACGTGCGTCCATAGTAACGCCCTTATTCGCCTGAAACCTTTAGCCATCTTCCGTTACTCCACAACCATATGGTTTCGTCAACGGGTGGTACTCTGTCGCCTTTCTCATCGAAGATGATCAGATGTCCATCAGGGGCCTTCACTTCCAGACGTTGGTCGTTTATGCGGTACACACCGTATTCTAGAGCTTTGAGAACATCGGCTGTTTCAGCACCAAGGGTATAAGGTAGGCTCTCGCTCAAACTCGCCGGATCCATGGGAAGTGGTACCGCACAGGATATATGGGAGGCCTCTATGAGCTTACTGTAAGCATCAGGTGGAAGTAAATAAAGGGCTCCTTTCGCGGGTTGTCGCAGAACTCTTAAGATGTTGTATTCCGTGCTCAGCACGCATTCTGTCGCGCCTTTCCCCTCTGGCCTGTAGTAGTAGTTGAACCTTTCCTTCAAGCTGGCAGAGTATACCGGGTTAGTATCTGAATCTAGGTATCTCACATTAGCGCAGTTGCGCGAAGCAAACTTAGCGAGCGTCCTCATGAACGTGTCGTCGTTAGGCATGACACGCAGAAGCCCAGGATAGGAGCCTCTAAGGGAGTAAGCCGTGGAAGCAGCCGATATTACACGGCGCCATATGTTCCTTTTCTTGAATTCACTAAGAACCTGTGATAGCATCGTGCTGTCATGAGGGCCCACTACGTACGCCGCTCCCCGGGCAAGCTTTGCTATGGTCGCCATATCTGTGTTGGCAGCGTCCACATATCTGACAGGAAGTCTTTGCTCCATGCCCAGTCCCTTGTACTCTATCATGAAGCCTCTTAGGATTTCCTCAGGAAAGTAGTCTCCGTATGCAGAGTTGTCGATGTACAGCACATAGCTCCTGGCGCCTTCCAAGGATAGCCCAAGCGTAGGATAGGCTGTTACTAACGAAGCTAACAACAAGACTACACCGGCATACAAGAGCCAGCGCCTATGAATCAAGTCTTGCCTCCAACAACTTCGTTAATATGTTGTCGAATTCCCACGGCCAATCCTCAGGTACCGTTAACACCAGATTGGTCCCTGGGAGCTCTATTTGGTGAGCTGAACCAGCAACAACTTCTGCTGGACTCTCTGAACTAAGGAATTCGAAGCCTGCGGTTTCCAAGATTTGTTTAATTTCTGTAAACGAAGCAGCATCCAAGATCATGAGAAGTAAATTGGTGTATTTCTTGTAAGCAAAGGTTTTCAATGACGTTTCCTGGTAACTAACCATGAAATACAACAGGTTAGCTAAGGATTGGACAAGTTGCCGTGCGTTTAGTACTTTGGGTTCAACCACCGCCATGAGCCCATGGGTCTTGCCTACGGGCCCCACCGAACATAAGAATATGTTGCGGCCTTCCACTGTTTTCTGGTCAAAGCCCTTCAGGTAAACCGTTGAATGGACCAAAGGATCTCCTGCGTTTAATTCACGGGGTAATGTTGTGTCATCACCAGCCTGCAGGTAAAGCTTGCGGCTTCTGTTATCGTATCTGTAAATAGCCAACTCCTCCGCGGCTAGCATGAGTTTTGCCCTGCGGGAAACTGAGTCTACTATAGCCGCTTCAGGGGACGAACGCCCAAAAAGTTCGATGACCTTCAGCATTTCAATAAAGCCGTTAACATAGGACTCTGTAATCTTCTGCGTTCTCTCCCAGGTACGCTTTTCCTCTTGTAGTGCCTCGTGTTCCTCAGTTATGGCGTCTAGCTGTTCCCTCATTTGCATCAACTGGTCAATAAGGTGGTCCACCTCTTGTTGCTGTAAATGCATGGTGCGAAGGTAGTTGGTTAGGCTCTTTCTTGCCCGGTAAGCTACATAAAGCGCATAGAGGACGATTGCCACGAGTAACAACGGGGCCAAAGCTCTGTACGGGTTTGCGACGGCCTTCTCTAGGAGAGAACGTTGTACTGGCTCAAACCCTACAGACTTCGCAGCAAGGGCTATGGCATCTGGATGCAAAGAGGAAAAAGCTTCAAAGGCATCTGCAATCGCCTCGTTGGACTGACTTAATGGATATGCAGGGACAAGTCTTACCCGTATATCAGTTCTGCCTAAGCATGTCTCAGACTGTGAAGGTTGAAGGCCTAGGGGTTGAAGCAGCCTCTTGTTTTCCTCAGTTTCCCTAAGGCAGGCCGACGAACCTTTTATGGGTACAGACAATGTAGCCCAAGCCAAAGGCTTTCCTCGCTTAGAAGTAACGGCGATGAATGAAGAGTCAGGCCTCGCAATAATTGCATCCAGCGAACCATCTCTGAGCATATTCCACAGGTTTTCAGGTGAGTCCTTTACTACGTTGATGCTCAACCCGGAGTAACCTTCAAAAAGTGTGAGCACGGTCTCTTCAAACTGCACGAGTTCAGGAGAAGTCAGGCCGTCCAAGGCTTGAGTGGGAATGCCAACCGTATAAGCCGCTACGCCTTGTGTCAGCAGCAACATCAAGAGTGTACACGCCACGCCGACTTTTATGGCCTTAGGCATCTTGTTTTTATGATAGCATAGATATGCTCACTCTTGAAGGGCTCGCTCATTTCGAAAGATGGGAATGAGCCAAAAAGATATCCACGTTACAAGGCCCATGATAACTGAAGGCATAAACGTGTGGTAGAAGTGCTGAATGAGATAGGAACTGTTTGGTAACAGCCAGAATTCATTGGAGAAAACCAAGCGGTGCGCGGCAGCCCAGGCGTCTTCGAACCGAAATAGTGCTAGCCCGATAAGAACAAGTGTAGCGACCGATATAATCACTGATAAGCTCTTTCGTGGCTTGTACCTATTTCGTACCAACCACGCCGCTGACAACGCTTCCAGGAAGAAGAACAACTGTCTGACATCTACTAGGTGGAGCACTTCCAAAGGTGACAGGGGTGGTGTTTGGCCTCCAATGACTAAGAACCTAAGAATGTCTACGTTCAATGGGCCAGGCTTGGCCAATACCAGGCTTGTAACGGTAGAGATCCAGCAGGCTGCGGAGAAAGCCCTCAAAAAGTACAGAGGTGCACCGACTTTGTCAATTAAGGGGCCAACCATAGAATTGAGGGTTTGCCTCTCTGAATAGTGCCAGTACGAACCCCTTGTCTAAGTGGTGTACCCCCGACAGACTATCTACCACGTCAGCGGCCTCGACTGGGTCTGCACTATCTACTGGAGCGTCTGTTCCTGCTAGGAGTCTCACACCGTACTCCTTCATGAGCCCCCAAGCATAGGATGTTTCAATACGCTTCCCAACCCTCTTCTCGGCCCAAGGCAACTCCTTGGAAAATATGGGCTGTATGCATGCTGCCACATTTAACTCCGCCAATTTTTCTATTTGGTCCAATCTAGTTATCTGCAGATGTTCTATCCTGTCCAAGGGGTGGCGCTCTTGTTGCAAGACCCGCAATGCTTGGTCTATAGCTCTGTCACCGATGGCATGCAGAGCAACCGGTTTATCCATGGCGTGAGCCTTCTTTACCATGTCTAAGAGTTCGTCATTGGTGTGGTTCAAGAAGCCGTAATTATCAGGGTCGTCGCTGTATGGTTCGGTCAATGCTGCTGTGCGTGCCCCCAGTGAACCGTCTAAGAAGATTTTCAAGCCCAAGGCGTCTTGAAGAAGATCCAGCTCCGACGTGTAGAACGGATAATCGCCTAAGATCTCTACAGTGTCCCTTGTTACGTTCATGTCCACAAACCTTTCAGTGCCTAGTCTTTCGAGCTCTTTCAAGCCACTTGCTACTATGTCTCTGGCGTTTAGGTGTACCTTCCTTGCCACGCGCTGGATAAGCTCGAAAACATCGCTCTCGAAGAACATACCGTTGGGGCTGTATACGTTCAGTGCCTCCATGGCAGGCGTATTCAAAACCATTAAGTGCAGGCAAGTTCTTACTAGCACCGCGGGGCTATGAGGGAACCATTTGTCTAGCGTACTCCTATCAGGGATTATCCGTTCTGAGATCTGCTCTTGGTTGAACCTAGTTCCTACATGCCAGCCTTCAAGGCCGTTGGTTCTCAGGACCTCGTGGACCTCACCTAAGTCCTTGCACTCTGAGAGGTCGACGAAACTACTGAACAGGCTGAAAGACCACATGTGAATGTGCAGGTCAACGAACGAACTGTTTTTCATAAAGACTATTTTATCAACGGACGAGTTTATAATACTTAACTTAGTAGCAGCACCATTTGCGCATAGCAAAGGAGGATGCAGTGGTGAAGCATGTCGTTTCGGTTAGCATAGGTTCCTCCAAGAGGGACAGCCGTGCGGAGGCTGAATTCCTGGGCGAAAGCTTCCTGCTCGAAAGGATAGGTACAGATGGCAATGTGCAGAAAGCCATCGAAAAAATAGCGGAATTGGATGGAAAGGTAGACGCCATCGGTCTAGGTGGCATAGACTTGTACCTTTGGTTGGGCAAGAAACGTTATCTTATCAAGGATGCTCAGAAACTGGCCAAAGCGGCGAGAAAGACTCCCGTTGTGGATGGGTCCGGGCTTAAGCACACTTTGGAGAAATTCGTGGTAGCCGACCTTTTTGAGAGGGGAATTTTCAGGCCGGGGATGAAGTTTTTGGTTACTAGCGCTGTTGATCGCTGGGGTATGTTGGAGGGCATTCACTCATATGGCGGCCAACTCATTATCGGGGATTTGATGTTTGCTTTGGATGTCGCAGTGCCCTTAAGAACTATTGGTTCTCTGAAAGCCATAGGCTCACTCATACTGCCCATTGCCGTGCGGTTGCCGTTTCAGGTTCTTTACCCCACTGGACACAAGCAGTTGGAACGGAAGCCCAAGTTTGGCAAGTACTTCGCGGAGGCTGACGTTATAGCAGGTGATTACCTTTACATAGACAAGTACATGCCTGAAAGGTTGGACGGCAAGATCGTGTTGACAAATACGACGACTCCAGATAACGTAAATGAGTTAAGAAGACGCGGCGTGAAGCTGCTAGTCACCACAACACCTGTGTTAAATGGCAGGAGTTTTGGTACCAATGTGATGGAGGGAGTCTTCACGGCCTTGTTGGGCAGGCCCGGGACACCTCCAGATTTCCCAGAATACGTACAGCTGATCAAGGAATTAAGGCTGGGTCCGACTATTAGAGTATTACAGGAGGATTAGCACGATGAAGCGCGTAGTGTCCGTGAGCCTCGGGTCTTCTGAGCGGAATCATACCGCAGAAGCAGAGTTCTTAGGGGAAAAGTTTCTGTTGGAGCGCGTAGGCACTGACGGCGATTATCAGAGAGCATTGGACCTAGTCCGTGAACTAGATGGGAAAGTGGATGCTATCACCATTGGTGGAACGCCCCTTTACCTCTCCCTGGGAAACAGACACTATTACGTGGCAGCTACTCGGAAGCTCGTGGAAGCTGCTGAGAAGACACCCGTGGTGTCAGGCTCTGGCTTGAAAGACATCTTAGAAGCACGCGCTGTTGATTTCCTGTTCAAACAGGGTGTTCTAAGACCTGGAATGACTTTCCTCATCACCAGCGTAGTCGACCGCTGGGGGATGACGGAGGCCATAGTGAGAAACGGTGGCAAGATCATAGTGGGTGACTTCATGTTCGCGCTACACATGAATATCCCCATAAGGTCTCTTGCGACGGTGAAAGCTATTGGTTCTGTCGTGCTTCCTTTAGCTCTCAAGCTCCCGTTCAGCATGCTCTATCCGCAAGGAGAAGAACAGACAAAGAGGGAACCACTTTTTCCGCAGTATTTCTTTGAGGCGGATGTCATAGCAGGCGATTACCTCTACATTCACAAATACATGCCCGACAGGTTGGACGGCAAGATAATCCTTACAAACACAGTAACGCCTAAGAATGTAGAAGACGTAAGGGACAGAGGAGCGAAAGCTCTCATCGCGACAACTCCTGAGATTAACGGCCGCAACTTCGGTACGAATGTGTTGGCCGGCGTGTTCACGGCGCTCTTGGGGCATCCAGGAACGCCTCCTGATTACCCGGAATACGCCCAACTCATCGACCAACTGGACCTTAAGCCAAGCATTAGGTTAATGGAAGGTGATTAGTTGATGACAAAGTTTGGTTTTGTACTGCATCCGTTGTCTGTGTATGACATCAAGAAGCGAAAATGGTGGGCAAAGTTTCTACCCGACGGCCTCATTGAAACGGTAGCCAAGGCGACACGTCCTTATGTGGCGTCACACATCACAGGCATAAGATCAAAAACAGGCAAGGAGACAGAGGGTTGGTTCGCCATAGTCCCTATGACTCCTAAGCAAATGTTGGCTGATGAAGACTACGCCGTTAAACAGATCATAAGAGCTGGCGAGCTTTTGGCTTTGCAAGGAGCTTCTATTATGGGGCTTGGTGCCTTCACATCGGTAGTCAAAGACGCAGGGATCACGGTGGCGGAGGCGTTGGACAGCATAGGTGTGACCACGGGTAACAGCTACACTGCCTATACAGCGGGGGAGGCGTTGTTGCTCGGGGCCAAAGAGGTGGGCATAGATTTGAAGAACGCCACCTTATCTGTAGTCGGTGCCACCGGGTCGATTGGCAATGTCCTAAGCAAACTCCTTGCTCCTCAGGTAGGACGTACTCTACTTGTAGCTAGAAACGTGGAGAAGCTCGCTCAAATGGCTGAATCGTTGGCCGAGTACAACGTTTCCTACACCACGAATGTACCTGAAGGTGTCAGGGAAGCTGATTTACTAGTCACTGTTTCTTCGGCTCCCGAAGCTATTGTCAAGGCTGAGGACCTGAAACCAGGTACAGTGGTAGTAGATGTTTCAAGGCCACGCAACGTTGCAGCGGAAGTGGGCAAGAAAAGATCCGATGTCTTGGTGTTAGACGGCGGAGTGGTCAGAGTGCCAGGTGATGATGTAGAATTTAATTTCAACTTTGGGTTCCCGCCAAAAACGGCGTTCGCGTGCATGAGCGAGACTATGATGCTGGCGCTTGAGGATTGGCGGGGCGACTTCAGCCTAGGAAGGGACCTGAAGGAGGAGCAAGTGCTGATGACAGGAGAATGGGCTAGGAAGCACGGCTTTGAGGTGGTGTGGATGAGGTCTTTTGACTTGCCTGTAACCGAAGAACAAATCGATAGAGTAAGAAGAGCTAGAGAGGTGACTTGAAGTGAGAAGAACTGAGGATCAACCAATTCTTACCGAAGAAGGATACCGCAAGATACTGGAAGAGCTGAGGTATCTCAAAGAAGAGAAGCGCAAAGAAGTGGCTGAGAAGATTCAAGAAGCTCGGGCGCTTGGGGATTTGTCAGAGAACTCCGAGTTCGAAGCTGCAAAAGAGGACCAGGCTCTGCTAGAAGATCGCATTGCCAAGTTGGAGGCTCTGCTTTACCGCGCTAAGGTAGTCAAGGCTGAAGACCTTACATTGGAAGAAGTAGCCGTAGGCACCAAGGTAGTAGCGCTGAACATGATGACCGGAGAAGAGGAGACCTTCGTGATAGTGGACAGCGCTGAAGAAGTTGACCCATTTGCAGGCAAGATCTCAGATAAGTCTCCGTTGGGAAGCCGATTCATTGGCAGAAAAAGGGGAGACGTAGTAGAGATAAAGCTAAGGAATGGCAAGAAGGTGCAATACGAAATCCTTGATATAAGGGTGCCCTGAACCATGGAAGAGCGCGAAGTCCGTCTTGCAAAACTGCATGAACTAAGAGCTTCAGGCATAGATCCTTATGGAGCAGTAGCGAAGGACGTTGTAGCGATTGGAGAAGCGCGCCGCGGTAATGACGGAGATCGTTTTTCCCTACAAGGCCGTTTGACCACCATTCGACAGCACGGAGGCTTGACCTTTGCTGATCTCAAAGACTTCACAGGCCGGATCCAGATAAGCTTCCGAAGGGATGTATTAGGCGAAAGGTATGAATTCCTCACTAAGTTTGTGGACGTGGGAGACGTTCTATACGTTAAAGGTTCTCTTTATCACACAAGGCGAGGGGAACTTACGCTAGACGTAGAGGAATTCAGGCTTCAAAGCAAGTGTTTGAGGCCTTTGCCCGAGAAGTGGCACGGGCTCAAGGACCCTGAGGTCAAGTACCGGCAGCGTTACCTAGATCTCATCATTGATGACGACTCTAGGGAGCGATTTGGGAAGCGCGCGCGGATCATTCAGAGCATCCGCGAACTCCTTTGGTCTAGGGGGTTCTTGGAGGTCGAAACACCCATACTTCAGCCTATCCCTAGTGGTGCAAGCGCAAGACCGTTTGTAACCCACCATAACGCTCTGGACATCGACTTGTACCTAAGGATCGCGCCGGAACTCTACTTAAAGAGGCTGGTCGTAGGGGGCGTTGCCAAGGTTTTTGAAATAGGCAAGAATTTCAGAAACGAAGGCATAGATCAAAACCACAACCCCGAGTTCACCATGATGGAGCTTTATCAGTCGCCAGGCGATTATGAGGATATGATGCGCATAACCGAGGACGTAATAATGGCAGCCGTGGAATCGGCAGGGGTTGGTGAGCAAGTAGAATTCAAGGGTATGACCATTACCTTCGCTAGGCCCTTCCACAGAGTCACATTCAAGGACGCATTCATGGAGTTTGCAGGGCTCAGATGGGAAGACATTGATACGGCAGAAAAAGCACTTCAAGTCCTTCAGGAAAAAGGGTTCGAGATGACCAAGACAAAGACGTGGGCTAATGCTATTCAGAAGCTGTTTGACGAACTTGTTCAACCCAACCTGATTAACCCCACTTTTGTATTGGACTATCCGGTGGAACTTAGCCCATTGGCCAAGCGAAAGCAAGAAGACCCGGGTTTCGTGTACCGTTTTGAGCTTTTCATAGCCGGTATGGAGATGGCAAATGCCTTCTCGGAGCTGCAGGATCCATTTGATCAGAAGGAGCGCTTTGAAGAGCAAATGAGGCTCAAACAGGCTGGCGAAGAGGAAGTCACACTCATGGATGAAGATTACGTGACGGCATTAGAATACGGTTTACCTCCCACAGGGGGCCTAGGGCTGGGTATTGACCGATTGGTCATGGTACTCACGGGTGCTGAAAGCATCAAAGATGTGATTTGGTTCCCTACCTTGCGGCCAAAAGCCTCTGATAGAATTGACTAGCTGAGGTGCGCCCGTAGCTCAATGGATAGAGCGTCGGCCTCCGGAGCCGAAGGTTGGAGGTTCGAATCCTCTCGGGCGCGCCAATTGCTGATGGCGCAGCGCTGAGGATCGAAGCCTAATTTGGTGTCTGAAGAGAAGGCGGTACAGACGGTCTCGCTCTCCTAGGGTCAGGTTGAAGTTCGAGAGCTCTACCCTGAGGGCGAAATCCAAGTCTTCAACTTCGATAACAGTCTCCGGAATCACTAGATTCTCGTCGTAGGCCAGTACTTCCACTAGGAGTGTGTCACCCGGGTGTACATCGTTGCAGTCTGTCAGAAGAACCAAACGGTTTGGCCCAACGGCTTCAGTTCTAGCTGTGTACCAACGTTTACCAGATGCAATGCCTCCAAGACCGGGTCTTGAAGTTGTTGAACCTTTTGTGAATCTCACGTCTATACTCATAGGCAAGACGAATCTTGCTGCACTCGGTTGTCTAGTCTCCTTTATTTCAAAGACCACGTTTGGCGGATCGACGACCAAACACTCTGCTTCAAACTCAATAAGCGAATAGGAAAGGGGCGCGCAAACCAGTACTCGCTCCGAAACACTAAGATCCGATGAATCCGGAAAGTATACCTTCACCATATTTCCGTTCGTCTCGATGACATACCCCATCGTTGTACTCCTACTAACGCCTTGATCGCCCGGAAGTATCCGGTTTAGGTTGACACGCATGCCAGGCGACAGGATTTGTTCGGCCTCTGCGCCTACTAATACCCTGACTGCCACAGTGCCTAGCGCAGACACTATGTCAGGATCGAGTTTGTTTTCAACAGCCATGCGCTTCAGTTCCGCCAATGCGGCTTCTAGAGTTAGAGCAGGCCGATAGGGTCTATTGTGTGTTAAGGCGTCAAAGACGTCTACAGCAGCAATAATGCGTGCTTCTACGGGCAGTTCATCAGCCGTCAGCCCCAAGTAGCCACTTCCGTCTAACCTTTCGTGGTGAAGCATGGCCAAATCTACTATAGGCTGCATTAATTCGTTCCCCAAGAACACGCGTTCCAGGTAATAAACGTGTTCTTTCACTGCTTCCATCTCATCAGAGGTTAGTTTCCCGTTTTTTAGTAGTATCTTGCGCGGCACTAGTAGTTTTCCAACGTCATGAACTAATGCTGCGTTCCGGAGGATATCTCTGCGCTCTTCCGGAATCCCCAGGTAGTGTGCTACCGCGTTCGACATAGCCGCCACCCGAAGACTATGGTCGTGGGTGTAAGCAGAAACAGCGGGAAGCAGAGCAACCACACTTCCAATGAACCTATTCATTACGAGTCTCTTGTTCTCGTATGTCACCAGCAAGTGAAGCTTCTGCACGAACGCCTCGCTTCCAATGGGGCCCAGGTCAAATTTGGTGCGTTGCGAAGCATTTTTCGTGTACGCAATTAGACATACGCCCGGGGCAATGTCAATCCGTTCGGCTGCTGCGTTCTGGATCATCAGTTTGTTTATCAAAATGCTGGTTCCAAGGCTTTGTCTGGAGTTGATACTGGGGTGGGTAAGGGAGTCGAGGCAGCCTATTTCCAGTCCCTCCAACTCTTCTATTGAGCCCCTCAGAGCGTCAACAGCCATGAGTACTTGCCACCTATCATTGATGAGTTGAGTAATCAAGATGGCGTGCGTCACGCCCTTATCAGCATTTAGTTGAAGAAACTCCGACAACGCGTTTTCAACCCATATGATTTCGTTCTCCATACCCTTATATGGTAACAGCGAACGTGTCTATTACTCGACTAAGGTACTGCTTGTGTTCGCGGATAGGTGAATGTTCTAAACTATACCTAGGAGCTCAAAGGAATGAAATCCATTGGTTTGGAGGGACAAACTCTTGCCCATTCTTAAACTGGATAGCCTTGAGCCTGATACGGAAGCTATTCGTCTAGCTGCCAGTGTCTTGGTTAAAGGGGGAGTCGTTGCGTTCCCGACCGAAACCGTCTATGGTTTGGGAGCTTTGGCTCTGTGCGAGTCCTGCGTAAGAAAGATATTTGAACTAAAAGGGAGGCCCGCCGACAATCCGCTCATCGTGCATATAGCTGAAATTGGTCAAGTGGATGAACTGGCCACTCATGTGCCTGCTGCTGCACGTAAAGTAATGGAGCGGTTATGGCCTGGCCCGCTGAGTATAGTACTTGATGTTGCTCAGTCAGTTCCCAAAGTGGTGACTGCCGGTCTCGAGAGTGTTGCCCTGCGCATGCCGGCTCATCCCGTGGCCTTAGAGCTAATCAAAGCAGTAGGCCCCATTGCCGCACCTAGCGCCAATAAGAGCGGCAGACCTTCGCCAACGACAGCTGAGCATGTGTTCGAAGACTTTGGCGAAGAGTTGCTCATCCTCGATGCAGGGCCGACGGCTGTCGGGTTGGAATCCACTGTGGTGGATGTACGCACCGTTCCATGGCGAATTTACAGGCCCGGTGCAGTTACAAGAGAGCTACTAGAGGAAGTAGGGCAGGTGCCTGTGACTCTTGCTGCAGGAGTCATCGAGGGAGCGGCTCCTTCACCAGGCATGAAGTACAAACACTACTCGCCTGACGTTGAGTTGCACCTATTCTGTGATGCTGAAGTCGTACCAAAGGATCAGCCGGTCACTGTCATTGCCTTGGAACACCTTAAGAAGTACTTTAGCAGCCACGCCTACTTCATAAGTTTGGGTGATTCAACGCTGAGTGCTGCGGCTAGAATTTACATGGCGTTGCGGCAGGCAGAGCGGTTTGGCCTTCCAACTTACGTTCAACTCATGGAGGAGGAGGGAATTGGGGTTGCATACAACGAAAGGGTCCGCCGAGCAGCGGCAAAACGCTGACGGGTGGCTAATCAGGATATCAAGGGCAGGTTTGTTGGCTGCCTTGTACTTTGTGCTGACCTTTGTCTCCAACATGTTCAACTTAGCTTTTGGCCCAGTCCAGTTTAGGATATCTGAGGCTTTGGTTATGCTGCCTCTCGTTTGGGGTGAGGCCATTGCAGCAGTGACTTTGGGGACGTTCTTGGCCAATTTGGCGAGCCCTTACGGAGTGTTGGATTGGGGTTTTGGAACATTGGCCACGTTGATCGCTGCAATTCTGGTGAGGTGGTGCGCCACACAGCGTTACGCTGAGTGGTTGGCTGCACTGGCCATCGCAATTGTGAATGCAGCCTTCGTACCATTCATCATATTGGCCGGCATGGGGCTTGATTGGCGTCAGGTTATCTCGTCCCCATTGGGCGTTACTTATTGGTCCTATGCAGGAAGCATATTCTTAGGCGAGTTTGGAGTTGCCGTCTTGCTGGGTATACCATTGGTCAGATCAATAAAGAGGAGGGTGCTTAAGTGATAAAACCCTTGGAGTACGATAGGGAAAGAGGAACTGTAGTAGTACTTGATCAAACCAGGCTTCCGCATGAAGAGGTTTACCTGCAGCTTGATAACTTCGATCAGCTAGTTGAGGCTATTAGGTCGCTTCGCATTAGAGGGGCTCCGTTGTTGGGATTAGCGGGTGCCTACGGGCTAGTATTGGCGGTCCGCGAATGCGAAGGTCTACCGGATTTCAAGGATGCCCTAATGGCAAGAATACACGTCTTGGTCAACGCGAGACCAACAGCGGTTAACCTGAGAAAAGAAGTAGAAGAAATTCTTAGCGACGTCAACTTGGATGCTGAGCCTTACGAGATAGCAGCTATGGTCTTTGAGAAGATCGTCGAGTTGGAAGCCAGACTCCAAGAAGACGACCTCCGCCTTTCTTTGTACGGTGCCGACTTGCTCCGCGGGAAAACGCGTATCCTTACCATATGCAACACAGGAAGCCTAGCTACGGGTGGGATAGGTACAGCCTTAGGCATTATCAAGGTTAAGCATCAGCGCCACGACCTCAAGATTGCGTACCTGTGTGAAACGAGGCCGGTCCTTCAGGGCGCTAGGCTTTCAGCTTGGGAGTTAAGCAAAGAGGGGGTCCCCCATTACTTGATAACCGACAATACAGCCCCATACTTAATGTCTTTGGGTGAGGTAGATGCTGTGGTAGTGGGTGCAGATAGAATAACTAGGAACGGCGATACGGCTAACAAGATTGGTACGCTCATGCTGGCTGTAGCTGCCAAGAGGTTCGGCGTGCCTTTTTACGTTGCAGCGCCCACCAGCAGCTTTGACCTCAGCTTAGAGTCAGGTTCTCAGATCCCCATAGAACAAAGGGATCCAAGCGAGGTCTTGATGATAGGCGGTACAAGAATAGCCCCCGAATCTACAAAGGCACTTAACTACGCTTTTGACGTTACCCCAGCGGAGCTTATAGACGCATACATAACAGAAGCAGGTATTTTGAAAGCTCCCTTTGACGAGGTGGTGTGAAGTGGAAGAAGTTCGCAGGGAAGCCGAAGGGCAGCGTGCGGATGAGTTTAACGAACTGTCTAGTAAACTCGAAGAGCTCGAGCAGGAGCGCCAGATCCTGATAGACAAGATAAAGCAGATGGAGGAAGAGCACAGAAGCTTAGAGGAGTTTCTCCTGAAGATGAAGGAGGAGTTCACTTTCGCCAAGAAAGCGTTGGAAAGGGAACAGGAAAGAAAGGAGAAACTTTTGGCAGAGCGTATTGTGCGCGATCTTTTTCCTATCATAGACACGTTGGACCACGCCTTGGAACACGACGGCAATCCTGGCCTAGTCATGCTTAGGACTCAACTCCTCGAAGTGTTGGGCCGTTACGGTTTGACCGAAGTCGGAGGCATAAACGAAGAATTCGACCCCTCTATTCATGAGTTTGTCGGTTATGTGCCAGGGCCGAGCGGCAAAGTGATAAGCGTGGTACGCAAAGGTTACAAATTGGGCGAAGTCCTGCTTAGGCCTGCCATGGTCATGGTTGGCATGGGCCAAGAGACAGATACGGGCGAAAACTGTGATTGAGCATTAACTAATACAACTTAAATATTTGAGACCCGTAGCGAAAGGTGTATTATTAAAGTGTGAAGCGTATAGCGTCCTTTGTTAGGAAACACTGGTTGACCTATTCATTTGTACTGCTGTGCCTAGTTGGCGTCGACGCCGTGCAAGTGTACTTACCAGTCATCCTCGGTAATTTCGTAAATGCTGTAACAGCGTGGAAGCCAGGAGTAAGCAAGTTCGCTTACTTGTACTTAGGTTTGGTCACTGTCATGACGCTCATGCGCTACGTTTATCGCTACACGCTCCAACGGATGGCGCTCCTATTTGACTACGACCTCAGAAGACAGACCTTCAGCGAGCTGTTGAAGGTGCCGCTTGACTTCCTCTACGACTACGACATTGGCGACCTCATGAGCCGCCTGACCAATGACCTGCAAGCTATACGCCAGTTTCTGCAAATGGGGTTCATAGGTCTTGTGGACGTTGTGGTGTTGGGCATCAGTACGGTAGTTATGATGCTGATCCTAGACAGGGTGCTGTTCCTGTACGCCATGGTTCCATTGGTGTTCGTTACCTTGTTTACTGTGTTCTTTTCACGCTACATCTTCGTACTGTTCAAGCGAGTACAGGACACTTTTGGCCTGCTAACCGAGAGGACGCAGGAATTTCTGACCAACATAAGGGTCCTTAGGGCTTTCGCCAAGGAGAGGAAGGCTCTTGCCATATTTGAGTCAGTCAACGCCGACTACTACAGGTATTACTTGCAGGAAGTCAAGTTAGATGCCATGTTTGGTCCTGTGACAGGTCTGTTTGCAGGTTTGGCTACCTTGTTGGTGATTTGGGCAGGTGTTTCTGAGCTCAGGCAAGGACGCATTCAGCTTGGTACAGTGGTGGCTTATGTGAACTATGTGAACCTGTTAGTATGGCCCATGATGGCGATCGGCTTCGGACTTTCATTGATGCAACGTGCCAACGCATCCATGAGAAGGATCGAAGACGTTCTATACGCGAAGAAAGAGGTTCCTTGTTTCGAACCATGCTTCCATGCAGGCGATTTCGACCACCTAAGAGTCGATCACGTCAGTTTCTCTTACGGTGAACGAATCATACTAAAGGACGTGTCCTTGGAAGTAGGCAGGGGTGAACTGATTGGGCTCACGGGTCCCATTGGAAGTGGTAAGACGACATTGACTAGGCTGATAATGCGAATCTTGGAACCTCCTGAGGGTACAGTGTTCGTGAACGGCGTTGATGTCAGGCACATTCCACTGTGGGAGCTCAGGTCTCAGGTGGCGTACGTCCCCCAGAACATCTACCTGTTCTCCATGTCTGTGTTTGACAACTTGAGGTTTGGTAACCCTGACATAACTAGGGAGCAAGCTTGGGAAGCTTTGGAGATTGCGTGTTTGGCTGATGATGTGCGTGAATTGCCTAATGGACTAGACACCATGATAGGTGAGAGGGGCGTCACTTTGTCAGGTGGCCAAAAGCAGAGACTTGCTATAGCCAGGGCTCTACTAGCTGATCGGCCACTTCTCGTTCTCGACGACGCTTTCTCAGCGCTAGACACAGTGACTGAGGACAAGCTCCTGAAGAACCTGTTGGATTATGCGAGGTTGGAAGGTAAGAGCGTGTTGTTTATATCTCACCGTATTAGCGCTCTACTTCCCACGGACCGTGTTTACGTAGTTATTGACGGCGTCACAAGAGAGTACGGCGCCCCGGCTGATCTCATAAGGCGGGACGGATATCTGGCGCACATATACAGGCTTCAGGTCATGGAGGGTCTCGCTCATGAATGATGAGATGGTCGACCTAGAAGAGCAAGTACGGCATCGCAGAGATGGTGAAATCCTACGTTTCGTGTGGCGTTACGCTAGGCATCATTGGTTCACCATCCTCATTACGCTGTTTGTAACCCTTGGGGCAGCCTTAGCTTCGGTCCTACAGCCTTATCTGTACAGGACGATCATTGATGACTATATGAGGCCCATGAAATTCGACGGTTTGGCGGGAGTCTTGCTCTTGTATGCTCTTCTGCTCTTGCTGTATTTGGTATTCAGCTGGCTGCAGGTGTATCTAAGCACATCCTTTGGACAGCGCATCACGTGGCGAATCAGAGTTGACTTGATGAGACACCTCATGTCCTTGAAGGTAGACTACTTTTCCAATAACCCCGTAGGCAAGCTCGTAACACGAGTGACCAATGACGTTGCAAACCTGAACGAAATGATAAGCGCCGGATTCGTGTCGCTAATGGCTGACTTGTTCTTGTTACTAAGCATTGCAGGCGTCATGATTTACATGGACTGGAGACTTGCTCTTGTAGCTCTATCTGCTGTCATACCCATCGGAATCATGCTCCAAGTATTGGGATTTGCTATCAGGCGCTCGTGGCGTGTCATTCGGCGCATAGTTGCCCGCATGAACATCTACTTGCAGGAGCTCTTGTCTGGTTTTGTGGTGGTGAAGGCGTTTACGCGGGAAGCTTTATGTGAAGAGGAGTTCGACGTCATAAACCGGGAGCATTTTGAAAATCAGATGAAGGCTATGAAATACAGGGTGTTGTTTTACCCCTCCGTAGGCTTTCTTAGGGAGTTCAGCAGGGCCTTGGTGTTGCTTTATGGTGGTTATCTGGTTTATAGGGGAGCCGCTTCTATAGGCACCATCGTGTCGTTTTTCTCTTTGCTTTCTATGTTCTTCGATCCCATAGCAGATTTCTCGGACAAGTATTCACTGTTCCAAACTGCTTTTGCTTCCTTGGAGAAGATCATGGACCTCCTAGAGGTAGAGGACTTGGAGTACAAAGGGCAGTCGCATCGAGGCGATTTAGGAGGAGAGGTGCAGTTTGACCATGTCACGTTCGCGTACGGTTCTGAACCCGTCCTGAAAGAAGTTTCATTCCATTCCAGCCCTGGTAAGACTTTGGCCATCGTCGGACCCACGGGTGCAGGCAAGACGACTATCTTGAACTTGCTCATTGGTTTCTACGATAACTATGGGGGTAGCATCTACGCAGACCGTGTAGAACTGAGGGATTGGGACTTAGAGCACTACAGGAGTCATTTGGCTTTGGTGCTACAGGATGTTCAACTCTTCCACGACACCATCAGGAACAACATAACGCTTTGGGATGAAGCTGACGATAGCGAACTTGAAGACATACTGCGTACCGTAAACGCTCTTTTCGTTTTCAACCTTCCAGATGGTTTGGACTACAAGCTAGCCCCTGAGGGAGCCAACCTGTCTCAAGGCCAAAGACAGCTCATCGCTTTTGCTCGCGCCTTGTATCATCGTCCGCGGATTCTGCTCCTGGATGAGGCCACAGCGAACATCGATACAGATACGGAACGGCTCATACAGGAAGCTCTACCCCGCCTCATGAGAGGGAGGACCACGGTGGCTATTGCGCATAGGCTCAGCACGATACAGCAGGCTGATCGCATAGTGGTAATAGACCAAGGCAGGGTCGTAGAATCAGGCACACACCAGGAGCTTATGGCAAGAAGAGGATTCTATTATGAACTGTATACGACACAGCTGCTGGCAGGTACGGCTGGTATAATTGAGCCATGAACATGGGGATCCTCGGAACTGCCCTGTTTTTCCTGCTTTTCGTACTTTCTGTTGTTCTGCATGAATTGGCGCACGGTTACGCAGCTTACTATTCGGGTGACCGTACACCCAAATATCAGGGCCGGCTCACTCTGAACCCGCTGCACCATGTGGACCCTGTTGGCACCATATTGCTGCCGTTGCTCATGAGAATCGCGGGTTCTCCGGTAGTCTTCGGTTGGGCTAAACCTGTACCTATAAACCCATACAACTTGTCTTCGATGGGATTCTTCTTTGTCAGCATAGCGGGCGTGGCAACCAATTTTGTGCTTACCATAGTGTTCGCGCTTCTATACAGGTTGTATCCTGCAACCGTGTTCGTTTACGTGGCTCTGGCCAACTTCGTATTGATGGCCTTTAACCTTATCCCACTGCCGCCTCTGGATGGCAGCAAAGTCTTACTGAGCTTCTTCCCTTTTGAAACGCGCATGAGAGTAATGAGCTATGACCAGTACGGGTTCATACTGCTGTTCGTCCTGATGGGGTTTGGCTTTTTCACAGGTTACTTCAATCTAGCTTACAACTTGTTCATTCGCGTATTCTCGGCTGTTCTAGCGATTTAGAGTTAGCGCGAGTTATTTGCGCAGGACCTTAAACCCTCCAACTTGACAGTTGACCGCTCAGTGCTATAATAACTAACGTAAGGTTCCGGAGTAGCTCAATCGGCAGAGCAGCGGACTGTTAATCCGTTGGTTGCAGGTTCGAGTCCTGCCTCCGGAGCCATTTTCATTTTAAGCGCACGGTTCTATTGTTCCAAAACTGCTTTGATCTCTTCGTAGTCAGGTTCTACGGCCGGGTTATCCGTGACCCATGCGTACTTCACCACACCATTCTCAAGCACGAACACGGCACGCTTAGCCACTGTGTAGTTCGGTACACCAGCGAAGTTCTCGTGTACGCCCCCGTATTGCTTTGCCACGTTTCCCCCGAAATCGCTAAGAAGAGGGAATTTCAGACCGTTCTTTTCGGCGAAGGCCCGGTTAGAGAATGGCCCGTCCACGCTTATTCCGAACACGACAGCATTCAACTGATTGAACTTAGCCATCATGTCCCTAAAAGTGCACATCTCCTTCTCGCACACAGTAGTGAAGGCTCCAGGGTAGAATGCTAGGACTACTTTACCTTCATAATCGGCTAAGTTCACCTTGTTTAGGTTGTGGTCAAAGAGCTCAAACGCAGGAGCCTTTTCCCCCAAGTTCAACATTGCTGCAACACCTCCTGAATTACTTGTACCCCAGGCTCTTGCTAATCATTCAAAAATGCAGTTACAGATATAATATATGCTGGAGGTGACACCATGGATTCAACAGAATTGGCAAAGCGTTTTCAGCAAAACGAAATCACGGAGTCTGTGATCTATGCATCTTTTGCCAAGCGGTCAAGCGCTAAGAATAGGCCTATATTGAGTCAGAGAGCGCAGGACGAGAAAAGGCACTACGAGATGTGGAAATCTGTGACTGGCATCGAAGTGGCGCCTAGACGCGGGCGTGTTCTTCTTTACGTAGCCCTTTCCTTTATCTTCGGTGTCACTTTCGCTATGAAGCTCATGGAAAGTGGCGAGAAAGCGACAGAGGAGACTTACAAGAGCCTGTCAGCTGAGTACCCTGAGGTCTATCAAATTTACGCCGATGAAGAACAGCACGAGAAGCTCCTTTACCAGATGATAGAAGAAGAGAAGCTGTCATATTTGGGTTCTATCGTCTTGGGCCTCAATGATGCACTGGTGGAGATAACTGGTACGCTGGCTGGTCTTAGTTTCGCCTTCGAAGGAGCTAGGACAGCAGGGGTTGCAGGCTTGATAACGGGCGTAGCTGCTTCCCTTTCCATGTCGGCTTCTGAGTACCTGTCGCAGGTAGCGGAAAAGGGTGAGAATCCCGTGAGGGCTGCGGCATACACCTTTGTGGCCTATTTTGGCGTGGTGTTGGCGTTGGTGTTTCCGTACTTCCTGTTTTCTAAGGCGTTGTCTGCCTTTTCTACTACACTGGGGGTTGGGTTGTGTGTGATTCTCTATTACGCTGCTTTTGCATCGGTCATACACGACAGGCGTTTTCTCCGAACGTTCCTTGAGATGTTAGCCATCGTTATCGGTGTCTCGGTGGTGTCCTTTGGCATAGGATCGCTGGCGAGGAGATTCTTCGGGATAACCATATAAAGACTTCTCAATCCAATCCTCCATAGAGGAGCGCAAATTTAAGCTAGTCTTAAGAAGTCGTGCTTTACTTCACTCATGTGAGCCACTAATCGTGATATAATTACCAAATAGTCTGACTTAGTACTGACACGTAAAAGGGGAGGAAGATGCGAAATGACAACAGCTCAGGTTTCTAATGCTCGCGGACTTGAAGTGAAAGGCAAGGTGGAGCTCGCCGAATTCGTAGTTGTGTGCGTGTTGGCCCTCGGAATTCCTCTGTTTTTCAAACACCCTCAACTGCTTGTTGGTTCTGTGGTTAACGCGCTGATCGTATGCACGGCTCTCAATTTCAGCGATTTCAGGAAGGTGCTCCCGGCCATCGTTTTGCCGAGTGTCGGGGCGGTCTTGGGTGGGTACTTATTCGGCCCATTCACGGTCTTCCTTGTGTACATGGTGCCTTTCATCTGGGTTGGGAACGGGATTCTCGCCGTCTTGGTGAGAACATTTTATAGAAATCAGCAAAAGAACTACGTGCTCGCTCTAGTGGCGGCGTCTCTTCTTAAGTATGTTTGGCTCTTTGCAGCAGCCAGTGTGCTTTTCAAGTTGGGCGTAGTACCCAAACCTATCGTTGTTGCTATGGGCGTTACCCAACTGTACACAGCGCTAATCGGCGGTGCCGTAGCTTGGCCCATTAGTTACGGACTTTCTGTGTTGTCTAGGAGGAGTGGGCGATAATGGGCCGCACTACGGAGAATACGGTCGATTGTGAGGGGAGCAGGGTTCAACGCTGCGCTTTAATCCCAGCGCTTCAGGCGATACAAGGACGGTATGGTTACATACCTGAGGCCGAGTTGAAGGCGGTCTGTAAGAGGCTCAATGTACCTCTCGCCCATGCCTATTCGGTGATTACTTTCTATGCTCAGTTCAGAGTCCGGCCAGTGGGTAGGTTCTTGTTGTACGTGTGCCGGGGAACTGCTTGTCACGTTAAGGGAAGCGGTGGTTTGCTGGACAACTTGACCGAAGCCCTAGGCGTGGCACCTCAGGAAACCAACGAAGAGTATTCGGCTACTGTAGAAACAGTAGCCTGCTTTGGGGCCTGTGCGCTTGCTCCTGTATTAGTGGTGGAAGACCAGCTGAGGAGAGAAAGGCGCGTGTATGGACAGGTTACAGCTGACAAGCTCAGGTCCATACTTTCCGAATTGAAATCCATGAGAGAAAGCGATCTGGAGGTAGTGCTGCATGAACAAGACCAAACTGCTTAGCCAGATAGAAGAGTCGCGAGAGCTTTGGCAAAGCTTGGAACAGAGGCCCTTGGTTAGGATAGGTATGGCGACCTGTGGGCGCTCTGCGGGCGCTGACAAGGTTCTTCAGGCCATGAAATCGGAATCAGAGAAGCTAGGTCTTGCTTTGGAATTCATGGAAGTGGGTTGCTTTGGCATGTGCTACGCCGAGCCCTTAGTGGACATCTCCTATGGGGGTCGTCGTTTGCTCTACGGAGGCATTACGCCCGAACAGGGGCAGGGCTTGGTAGTTAGACTGTCTGAGGGTTTGCCGCTACCTGAGGAGCACCTGTTGGGGACGTTCGACGAGGGCCCCGATAGCATATGGGAACACCCCATGTTGAAGGGGCAGGTGCGCATAGTTACGGAGAATTGCGGCCACATAGACCCCCGTAGCATAAGTCAGTACATGGCACGAGGTGGCTTTCAGGGGTTCTTGAAGGCTCTTGAAATGGAGCCACAGGAGGTTATCGAAGAAGTCAAGCGTTCAGGATTGCGTGGAAGAGGCGGCGCTGGTTTCCCCACTGGTCGTAAGTGGGAGCTGTGCAGAAAAGCGTCAGGAGAGCCAAAGTACATCGTCTGTAATGCTGACGAAGGTGATCCAGGTGCTTTCATGGACCGTTCGGTTCTTGAAGGGGACCCGTTCCGTGTAATCGAGGGTATGCTCATAGGTGCCTACGCTATTGGTGCCCGCTACGGCTACATATACTGCCGTGCAGAGTACCCACTGGCTTTGGAGATGCTGCGCAATGCCATAGACCAAATGTACGCTGCGGGGTTGCTTGGCGAAGACATACTGGGAACTGGATTCAGTTTTGACATCTTCATATTTGAGGGCGCTGGTGCTTTTGTTTGCGGTGAGGAGACAGCGCTTATACGTTCCATAATGGGGTACGATGGCAGGCCTGTACCAAGGCCTCCGTTTCCCGCAGAAAAAGGGTTGTTCGGCAAACCCACAAACATAAACAACGTGGAGACATGGGCTAACATACCTTGGATAATGCGAAATGGCGCTGATGCATTTAAGCAATACGGAACCGCTGACAGCCCGGGGACTAAGACCTTCTCCCTCACTGGCAAAGTTCGCCGTACTGGTTTGATCGAGGTGCCCATGGGCATGACTGTTCGCCAGATTGTGGAAGATATCGGCGGTGGAACGTTAAGTGGAGAGCCTTTCAAGGCAGTGCAAACTGGTGGGCCGTCAGGTGGCTGTTTACCGTCCTCCTACAAAGATACGCCTGTAGATTACGAGAACCTTCGCAAGCTAGGCAGCATCATGGGTTCAGGCGGTCTGGTGGTTATGGACCAGAGCACGTGTATGGTGGACGTGGCGAAGTACTTCCTGAGGTTTACGCTCAGTGAGTCCTGCGGGAAGTGTATACCGTGCAGGGAAGGCAGTAAGGTCATGTTCAGGATGTTGGACCGCATAACCAAGGGACAAGGTACGCTCGATGACTTGGATAAGTTGGAGGAAGTCGGGAACGTGATAATCGAAACGGCCCTGTGCGGTTTAGGCCAAAGCATGCCTAACCCTGTTCTGACAACCCTGAAGTACTTTAGGGATGAGTACATTGCCCATGTGGTCGATAAGAGGTGTCCGGCCCAGGTATGCAAGGACTTGCTGACGCACACCATAGATCCCCATGTGTGCAAAGGTTGCGGACTTTGCAAGATGAACTGCCCGGCGGGTGCCATCTACGGTGACTTGCGGTCTGCGCATCACATAGACCCTGAGAAATGCATCAAATGCGGCACTTGCGTGGCTGTCTGCAAGTTTGGTGCCGTTTCTGTGCAGTAGGAGGGAAAGCCATGGTTACTGTCTACATCAACGACGTACCGGTCCAAGTGGAGGAAGGCACTACTATAATGGAGGCTGCTAAGAAAGCGGGGTTTGAAATCCCCCACTTGTGCCATTTTGAGGGGCTTGAACCGTTTGGTGCCTGTCGTCTGTGTCTGGTAGAAGTCGAAGGGATGCCTAAACCTGTGATTTCCTGCGCTACTCGGGTCAGTGAGAATATGCGGGTCCACACGGACACGCCTCGAATAAGGCGTGATCGCAAGGTAATACTGGAACTCATACTGGCTTCTCACCCCATGGAGTGCCAGCGTTGTGAAGCTAGCTTGGATTGTGAACTTCTGAAACTCGCAAATCTGCTCGGGATCAGGGATTCGAGGTTTCCGTATGAACGGAGCTCTTACGGAAGGGATAGTACTAGCGTTGCTTTGGAGCGCGACCCTAACAAGTGCATCCTCTGCGGCAGATGCGTTAGGGCTTGCGATGAGATACAGTCCGTGGGCGCTATAGCGTTTCTCGATAGGGGTCCCAAGACCCATGTGGGGACTTTCATGGACCTTGGCTTAGGCCATACCAACTGTGTGAATTGTGGTCAGTGCCTGCAAGTGTGCCCGGTGGGTGCCATAGTGCCCCGAGATGTGGTGGATGCGGTGTGGGATGCTATACAAGACCCTGACAAGTTCGTCGTGGTGCAAGAGGCGCCTGCTGTTCGCGTAGCTTTAGGTGAAGAGTTTGGAATGCCTCCTGGAACGCTAGTTACAGGCAAGATGTATGAAGCCCTGAGGCGCTTGGGTTTCGATGCAGTCTTGGACACCAACTTTGGAGCCGATCTGACCATAGTGGAAGAGGCGACTGAACTCCTCCATAGAGTGGACGGTAGGGAGCAAAAACCTTTACCACAGTTCACTTCTTGCTGTCCGGGTTGGATAAAGTTTGTGGAGCACGAGTATCCCGAACTCATCCCACACTTGAGCACCTGCAAATCGCCGCACGAGATGGTAGGTGCCCTTGCTAAGACGTTCTATGCTCAGCGCTTGGGTATATCGGCAGACAAAGTAGTGGTAGTCAGCGTAATGCCGTGCACTGCCAAGAAGTTCGAAGCTTCAAGAGAGGAACTTGCCGCCAGCGGATACCCTGATGTAGATTACGTGCTGACTACGCGCGAGCTAGCTCGCATGATCAAGGAAGCAGGTATCGATTTCGCACGTCTGCCAGAGGGTAAGGCAGATGACATCATGGGACACTACACGGGCGCGGCTACCATTTTTGGGGCTACAGGCGGCGTTATGGAAGCAGCTCTACGTTCTTTCTACTACTTTGCCACGGGAAACGAATTAGCCGAACTGGACATCACGCCTGTCAGAGGCTTCGAAGGTGTCAAGGAAGCGCAGATACAGGTAAATGGATTAACAGTGAAGGCTGCCGTAGCTCATGGTTTGGCAAACGCTCGCAAGCTCATGGAAGCTGTTAAGGCAGGGAAAGCAGAATACCACTTCATAGAAGTCATGGCTTGTCCGGGTGGTTGTGTCGGCGGTGGAGGACAGCCCGGGGAATTCAGTTGGGAGAAGCGTAAGCAGCGCGCGTCAGGCCTTTACAGCGAAGACAGTACGAGCAGCATAAGGGTTTCTCATAGAAACCCTTGGGTGCAGAGGCTCTACGACAACTACTTAGGTGAACCTCTGAGCGAGCTTAGCGAAAAGCTACTGCACACGCATTACAAGGAGAGGCCGCTGTAACTCTTACGGGTTGATGTAATACCAGCTGTGGTTGGGCAGGATGGGTTCGTGGTGGCGATCGTTGGTATGCGCATCAGTCAACGTTTCGATGGTGTCATTGCGCACGACGATCATGGTGTGACCCTTATTGGTGACTACGAGCCCTCCTGCCCCCACTTGTCTCGGCAGCACCAATCTTGCATAACCCTTTTGGTGAACCAAGTACCTAAGAAGGCCTGAAGAGCTTGTCCAGGCCCAGTTGTTGCGGCCATCTCTGAGCCGTTCCCACATACCTGTTTCAGGTTTTATTCCAGCGTATTCCAGCGCTTGAGAGGCGAAATCTGCGCAGTCATTTGCGCAAAACAGATCAGAATATGGCCATTTGCTGTTGTTCCATGTAAGCGTAGCGCTGTAGACCTGAGTACCTGGGCAAGTAGTAGTTGCATTGGACGAGTAACGGTCAGCGTACTCCACTACTCTCCAACGATCGTAGGCCGGAACCCAGGTTCTGTACCCCTTCGTTAGCAAGTAGGAAGCAACTTCTTTGCCTTGCGCATACATCTCTTGTGCTGAGTCGGGTCTAAACAGTTCCAATGGGACGCGTCCGTAATGGGGTTGCTCCACCATGACGGAAATGGTGCTCGGGTTCAAAGTGCCATTATGCGACAATGAGGCCGTAACATACAGGAACATGAACGCGTCAAAGGGTTGTCCTATATACCTTTGCAATTCTTCGTAGAGGTCATCCAAGTATGCAACTACAGCCTGTGCTCTCAGGGTCCCCATGTTTGGGTTTGCTTTACTAATGAGCGCCAACTTGTCCGTCTTGCTCGTCTTGTAAGGATAACTGCCTATATTGAGTCCGTGAAGGACGCCCTTTACAAAAGGCAACTCCTCAGTTGTCGTAAAACGTAGAGCCTTTGTGGCTTTGAGCAGTATAGTTGCTGAATAGGATTCCCCAGCGTCTTGCTCTTCTATGAACGCTGCGTCCAAGGCTTTAACGTCGTAAAACGGCTCATAGTTCTTCTTGTAAATTGACTCGATTGTAGTGACGACCATCTGTCTGTGGGACAGTGCTTGGTTAACGTCGTTTGCACTGCCTCCAGGCTTTGGCACGGACTTGCATCCAGTTAACAACATCAGGGAAACAAGCATTGAAGCTATTACTTTTCTCATACCGCTATCAGTTTACCAGATGCAAAGTCTAGCGTTCTGCTCGAGTCACTTGGACAAAGTGAGAAAATGTGAAGCCGTATGGTGTTAATATGGACCTTGTGTAGAGTTAGGCGATTTGGAGGTGCGTAACGATGAGGAACTTTAATTTCTACAACCCCACCAAGATTCTGTTCGGACTTGGGCGTGTCAAGGAGATAGGAGCGGAGATCAGCAATGCAGGAATTTCTAAGGTGTTGTTGGTAGCTGGTGGTGGATCCATCAAACAAAATGGTGTGTACGATGCGGTGGTGCTGTCCCTTAAGCAGCATGGCATCAGTTGGGTAGAGGTTTGGGGCGTACGCCCAAACCCGGTCCTCAGCAAAGTTCGCGAAGCAGTGGCTATAGCAAAGGAAAACGAGGTAGACGCAGTGTTAGCTGTAGGAGGTGGCAGCGTAATTGACACTTCAAAGGCTATAGCCGCAGGGGTCTACGTAGAAGACATTTGGAACACTTTCAAGGGCATAGAGCGGATAGAGAAGGCTTTGCCTATCTATGTGGTCCTAACCCTTTCTGCTACTGGGTCTGAGGCAAACCCCAACTTTGTGATTACCAACGAGGAAACAAAGGAGAAACTAGGGAATAGTAGCCCTGTGTTGTACCCTCGCGTTAGCATAATTGACCCATCCGTTCAGATGAGCCTTCCATGGTACCAGACTGCTTGTGGGGCCGCTGATGCTCTAGCTCATATCATGGAAAGCTACTTCACGGGTGAGGGGCATGAAACCGCATTATATGTGGACGAAGGGCTTATGCTCAGTATCATAGACTCTACTGACCGACTCCTATGTGACCCCAAGAACTTAGACGCGCGTGCGAACCTTGCTTGGGCTGCTACCCTGGCTCTAAATGGGGTCAGTAGTGCGCAGCTCAGGGGTGATTGGTCATCCCACGTTATTGAGCATGCCGTGAGCGCTTTCCACCCCGATGTGGCACATGGCGCAGGTCTTGCTGTCATATACCCTGCCTGGATAGGACACGTGTGGATGGAGAGGGAGGCGGTATTTCATCGTTGGGCTCAAAACATATGGGGCTCTTACAGCATGTCCGTGGCTTTGGAACGTATGCGCTCGACGTTCAAGAGGTGGGGCTTGCCCACTACGCTGCGCGAATTAGGGGTATCAAAGCAAGAATTGCCGGACTTGGCAGCCAATGCAGCATCAAAGCCGTTGGGCACGGTCAAGCCTCTGAATTACGATGACGTAATGCGTATCCTGGAGGCAGCTTTCTAGAGATTCGGTTTGCTGAGCTTCATTTGGTTGCGCTTCTTATACGTCCTTTAGAATGTAAGCATGAGCAACAAAGAGTTTACTCCCATGGGTGCCCAGTACTGGAAGATGAAGCAGGAAGTAGGGGACGACGTCCTGCTCGCTTTCAGGCTAGGTGACTTCTATGAGTTTTTCTACGATGACGCCGTTAAGGCGGCGGAGGCTCTTCAAATTGTACTCACAGGCCGCGAGTTTGGAAAGGGCAACAGGGTCCCCATGTGTGGTTTTCCCCATCATGCCTTTGACGGTTATGTGGCTAAACTGGTCAGCCAGGGTTTCAAAGTAGCCGTGTGTGAACAGGTCGAAGATCCTCGGAAAGCCAAGGGATTGGTAAAACGTGACATAATCAGGGTTTACACGCCGGGCACATTCGCTGAAGGGACACCTGAACATGTCTGGCTAGCTGTGCTGAGAGCCAAGAGGCAAACAATTGAGGTGATGTTTGTTGATGTGAGTACAGGTGACTTCATGTACCAGTCGTTTCCGCTGCTGGTAAGCGAAGGGGCTGTCCAGGATTACTTCTATACGTTCAGCCCGCGGGAGGTACTTGTGGTCGATAGCTCTGCGGACCATCCGATATTAAAGAGACTGATTTCCAAATTGCAGGACATACCAATAACTGTGGTGCCTGACGCTCCTAGGCTCGATGAGGTAGCCGGTGACTACCTCCGACAATTACGAGCGGGGGCTGGGCTATCCCTCAGGGAACGCAAGGAACAGACTCTGTTCATGCCGCCCGAAACTGTTAGAGGTCTTGAACTTGTATTCAACCCTGTCACCAATTCAAAGAAGGGAACCCTTTTGGAGTTGTTAGATGAAACACTGACCCCCATGGGTCATCGCGAACTCCACCGACGGCTGATTAGCCCTTGGGCCCAACTAGACAGAATATCAAGACACCTCGATTTAGTCGAGTACTTGGTTCTGCACCCCTCCGCTCTTGAAGAGATTAGAGCCTCACTTCGTGGCATAGCAGACATAGAGCGCATAGTACATTCTTTGGAAGGCTCAGGTCAACTGAAGGTTAAGTCGCTTCTGGACCTTAGGGAAGGGTTGCGTCGGTACTTTAAGCTTCAGCGCGAACCTATCAGTGCAGAGTTGGATGCCGAGAACCCCGATATCTCCGACGTCCTAAGTTGGCTGGAAGAGGCGCTCACGGGCGAAGATGATGAGGTAGGTTCGGGCCGCGTGATAGCTCCTGCTTGGAACGGCGAATTCGCACAGGTTGTCCAATTTGTAAGGGAGACCCAGAAGTGGCTAACCGAATTCGAAGCACAGGAGCGCGAAAAGACAGGCATCAGGACCCTCAAGGTCGGGTACAACGACACTTTTGGTTACTACATTGAAATCAGCAAGGGCCAAGCAAAGAATGCCCCAGAACACTACATCAAGCGCCAAACTTTGGTGAACGCTGAACGTTTTGTCACCAAGGAGTTGTTGGAGTTCGAGGCTCGCATACAACAGGCTACAGAGGAGATTGCAGAAAAGGAAAGGGTGCTGTTTGAACAATTGCTAGGCCAGGTGAGGGTTAAGTCTGAACAGATCAAAAAAGCTGCGCATTGGCTTGCCTACTTGGACGTAGCTGCCGCGTTAGCAGTGGCTGCCCGCAAGTTCAATTGGACTAAGCCCAAGGTGGTAAGCGAGCGACGGCTGCTAATCCGCCATGGCAGGCATCCCGTGGTAGAGTGGTATTCCGATACGCCTTTCATTCCCAATAGCTTAGAAATGGCGCATGGTATACGGACGGCCTTAGTTACTGGCCCCAACATGGCGGGTAAATCAACGTTCTTAAGGCAGACGGCCATTATAGCACTGCTAGCCCACATGGGCAGTTTTGTACCTGCGGAATACGCTGAGGTGCCACTCCTTACCAAGATCTTTGCTAGGATGGGGGCAGCCGACGAGATTATCTATGGTAAGAGCACTTTCATGGTGGAAATGACTCAGGTGGCGCGCATCCTCAAGGAGAGTGACGAGTCTACCTTGGTGGTTATGGATGAAATAGGCCGCGGGACCGCAGTGGCAGATGGCCTCGCTATAGCTTGGGCTGTGGTCAAAGACCTCGCCTTGCGTAAGTCCAAACCGTTTGCCATGATTTCTACTCATTACCCAGAAATTGCTGAACTCTCACAGAATTTGCCTGTCTTGTTCTTGTCGGCAAGGGTGGAGGAAAGCAAAGACGGCATTCGGTTCCTGTATCGCATGGAACCCGGTATCTCAGATAAGGCTTACGGTTTGGAAGTCGCGGCCCTGTCTGGCGTGCCTGATAGCGTGCTCAGTGAGGCGCGCAAGCTGTTTGAGAAGTTAAACAGCCAGGAACGGTTTTGGAATGTGGAAGACAGGCAGCTGAGGTTATTCTCATGATCAGAGAGCTTTCCCCTGAGTTAAGAAGCAAGATTGCTGCAGGAGAGGTAATAGAAAGGCCCGTTTCGGTGGTCAAAGAGTTGGTGGAGAATTCCCTCGATGCCGGCGCGAACGTTATCAAAGTCAGCGTGGTAGGCGGAGGGCTAACAGAGATCGTGGTGGAAGACAACGGTTCCGGCATAAGTTTTGATGAGCTCCCTGCGGCCGTCAGGCGTTTTACAACCAGTAAGATTGCTTCCGAGGAGGATCTAGAGGCTATACAAACCCTGGGCTTTAGGGGAGAAGCTTTGGCAAGCATTGCTGACGTGTCTGAATTGACCATTTACAGCTCAGACGGGCAAACGGCTGGCAAGATTGTGGTAAGAGGCGGCCATCAGATTGTTTTGGAGCCTATCCCTTCACCGCGCGGCACCAGGGTCATAGTGAGGGACCTGTTTTTCAATTTTCCCGCTCGACGCAAGTTCCTGCGTAGCTCAGCCAACGAACTCTCCCAAATTCGCGACTTTCTCAAGCGCATGGTTCTGCTTTACCCACATGTTCACTGGGTTTTTGCTACCGAGAAGGGGACGGTGTGGAACATTTCTCCCCAAATGTCGCCTGAGGAACGGTTCTACAGCGTGTTTCAAGAGAGAGCTCAATTTCGCGAATCCAATGAAGGCTCTAGTTGGCTTCACGTCTACTTCAATCCCCGCCTGATGGGAGAACTGACTTTAGCTGTCAACGGTCACCTGATCCGCGGTTCGGCTTACTTCCAAGTACTGCACGTCCTGCGTGAACTATGGCATGGGGCTAACTTGCCAGTCATGGTCCTCTCTCTTTGGGTCGATCCTGCTGATATCGACGTAAACGTGCACCCGCAAAAACAGGACATAAGGTTCAAGTCCTTTGCGTGGGTGCGCACGACGCTTAGTAACATGTGTTCTCAAATTCTCGAGCCACCAACAAGACAACCCACCGTAACCTCGACAGAACCAATTTCAGTACCTGTTGTGGCTGAGCCTAGCGAAACCTATGCTCTTTTCGAGGGATTGGAAGAATTTACGCAGGATCAACAGGCTTCCTCAGTGAGCATCGTGGATTACCTCTTTGACACGTTCCTGTTGGTGAAGCGGGACGGCGCGTACGAGATATGGGATCAGCATGCGGTGAACGAGAAGATAAATTACACACGGCTGACACGGGGAGGGCCTGCTCAATACCTGCTAGAGCCTGTATTCATCGACATCAGCGATGTGCAAGCAGAAGTTCTCACCCAGACGGGGTTTGACCTGCAGAAAGTCAGGGGAGGGTATTTTCTGAGAGCCGTACCTCGGCTTCTCTTGCTGGGGAAACCGCTGGACGTGGTTTTGTCTGACTTGGGGTCAGTCCAAGAAGGCCTAGATAAGATTGTAGCTGACTTGGCGTGCAAGAGCTCGGTCAAAGCGGGCCAACCGTTGAGCCGTTGGGAGCTAGAGGCTCTGGTCTCTGAGGGGCTCAAGGTAGCCCACATAGCTTACGATCCGCACGGGAGACCTGCAATTGTTAGGTTGGACAAAGAGGCTTTAGGGAAGCTTTTCGGGCGATGAGGGCCATAATAGCCTACCTAGTGCACGGAAGGTTTGATAGCGATTTCGTTGAGTACGACATTGAAGAGATCAAGAATTTGGCAAGGACCGTGGGATTTGAACCTGTCCAGGTGGTTCTACAGAAGCGGGAGCCTGACGTGCGGTATTTCATAGGGGAAGGCAAAGTCAGGGAGATAGCGCGGCTGGTCCAAGAGTTGGGCGCTGAGGTGGTCATCTTCAACGAGGAGTTGTCTCCACGCCAAGTGCGAGAGCTTGAGAAGGAGCTGACGCCTGCGCAGGTGTGGGATCGAACCCAAGTGATCCTTGAGATATTCAAGAGGCGGGCCACCACTCGCGACGGCAAACTGCAGGTCGAGTTGGCTCGACTGAATTACCTGTACCCTCGCATCTATGGATTGGGCGGGGTTATGTCCAGATTGGGTGGTGGAGTAGGGACTCGTGGTCCCGGCGAAACGAAACTGGAGGTTCTGAAAAGGGCAATAAGGAGACGTATCCGCAAGCTTGAACAGGAAATACGGGACAGTCAAGTTACCAGGTCTACCACAGGCAAACTTAGGTCAAAAGGTGCCTATCAAGTCTCGGTGGTAGGCTACACTAATGCGGGCAAGTCCACTTTGATTAATGCGCTTGCCCATGCAGGCAAGCCAACATACGCTGACGATCAAGTTTTTGCTACCTTAGATACGGTCTACAGGCGCTTAGTCAGAATTGAAGGCCGCGACATAGTGCTTGTCGACACGGTCGGTTTTGTCAACTTCATGCCTGAAAAGGTTATGGAGGCGTTCAAGTCGACCCTGCAAGTCATCAAAGATAGCGACCTCATACTGCACGTCATCGACCTTTCCAGCCCACTAATGGAAGAACAGATGCTATTCGTTGAGAAGATGATAGACGAGCTAGGAGCAGGCCATAGGCCTATCTTGCGGGTCTATAACAAATTGGACTTGTACAGCGGAGCTTTGCCCAAAGACGGTATATCGATATCCGCTCTAAAGGGTATAAACCTGGAACGCCTGCGAGAGGCTATCATTCTAAACCTGTTAGGGCGGCAGGGGTCTTAACAAACACGGGGTCTCTCGGTTTGCTCGTTATCGCTTTGTAGAGCCGCATTTACAGCCAAAGCATACTTAAGTCGGAGTCTAACAATTTCGCATGAGATGGGGTTTTGGCCCAATATGTCTCCTGTGGTGAAGTAGCCGTCCGCGTGACACCCACCACCGCACAATGCTCTAGCCCAGCAGCTCCCGCAGTGGGGTTTGTTGAACGCATGGGCTTTTAAAAAGTCGGGGTGCGGCATATTCAATTCACTGTTTACGTCGCCCATGCAGTACCTGCTCACGTTGTCAAACTGGTGGCAAGGATACATTAGGCCGGCGGGATTCACTACGACATACTCTACACCCGCTCCGCAGCCCGTGAACCTTCTGACTACCGACGGGGGGTTAGTCGGGTTCATCTCGAAGTGGTAAAAGTAGAACCTCTTTCCGCTCTTGGCTCTCTCTACGTAGAATTCAGCCAAGCGGGCGTACTCTTCTTCGATTATGGGTAAGTCTTCTTCGACTAAACTCCAAGGTTGCCCTTGCCCCGTTACAGGTTCCATGGAAATGGTCTTGAATCCAGCATCCACCAAGAACTTGACGGCTTCGCTAAAATGCAGAGTCTGATGAGTAAATGTGCCTCTAATGTAGTAGTTTCTTCCCTTCCTTCTTTGGTCGACCACTTTAAACCTGTCTATCACCTTGTCAAAGGTAGGCGCCCCAGCACGGTCTACCCTGAACAAGTCATGTACGGGCGGTGGCCCGTCTAGGGATAAGGTCAGATTTACGTTGTACGCATCGAGGACATCCATTTTAGCCTCATCCAGGAGGAGGCCATTGGTGGTCAAGGAAAACCTGACCTTCTTGCCCAATCTCTTCGCCAGTTCTGTCGCGTGCTCCAACGTGGCACGCACGGTGTCCCAGCCGAGCAGTGGTTCCCCTCCAAAGAAGTCAATATCTACCCACTCTGAAGGCGTGTTCATGAGTCTTTCCACAGCCCGCTTTGCCACGTCTACGGGCATCACTGATTCTGCCCCTCTGTAACTACCTTGACTTGCGAAGCAGTACTTACACGCCATGTTGCATGTATGGGTTATGTTCAGGCACAACGCTGACCAAGGCCTTTCCTTACGTTCAAGCCGTTCCAGCAACCACTCAAGGCTTGGTGCTGTGGGTAGCTGCTCGCGCAGTTCTGAGGTTACTTCGCCCTGTTCCAGTTTTTTGTAGGTGGAAGAATCCACTTCAAAAGAAGAGCCGGTTTCTTCGTGTACTACGAAGAACCGGCCCAAAACGCTGAAATGGTAGAGATTCATTCCTGAACTTCAAAGGTCAAGTTGCTTACCGTGGCAGAAGTCTTGCAAGCCGTTTGGCAAGCGCCCTTGAATTCTTCCTGCTTCTCAATGTCATTGAGGATGATGGTCTTCACCATGTAAATCCCTCCGTTCGTTTCCATATTTTACCACGTGCGGCTAAGCCGCGGATTGTATAATCTTGCTTTAGGAGGGGATGTGCTTGGAGGCCATTGTTACAAGGGGACTAACTAAGTACTACGGGGCTACTAAGGGCATAGAAGACTTGGACTTAGAGGTCCAAGAGGGCACCATTTTCGGCTACTTGGGACCCAATGGTGCTGGGAAGACCACTACCATAAGGCTCATCATGCAGAGTATCTTGCCTACCCGAGGTGAATTCTCAATCTTCGGTAAGCTCATCAAGCCTGGTAGCTATGAATACCGTTCCAAGATCGGGTATGTACCTGGTGAATTGTCCCTTTACGAGAACATGACGGGTTGGGACTACGTGCTTTTCGCTTCTAGGCTGCGAAACCATCTTGACCGAGCCTATGTCAGGGCATTGGCTGAGCGCTTTCAAGTAGATCTATCTGTGAAGATCAAGCAGCTCTCCAAGGGCAACAAACAGAAAGTCGGCATAATACAAGCGTTAGCCCACAAACCTAAGCTCTTGGTCCTAGATGAACCTACGGCTGGGCTCGATCCGTTCATGCAGGAGGAGTTCTACAAACTGCTTATAGAACTTCAAAGTGAGGGCGTAACCGTCTTCTTCTCATCTCACATACTCAGCGAGGTCAGTAAAGTTTGCGAACGCGTAGGTATCCTTCGAGAGGGAAAGTTAATAGCCCTGGAAAGTGTGGATGCGTTGCGTTCGAAGTCGACGCGCGAGGTCAAGATCACCTTTGCATCCCCCGTTCGGGCAGAGCTGTTTTCTGGGATACCCAATGTGGTTGACCTCGAACTAAGAGACAACGAGGCGACCCTTAAGGTAGTAGGTAGCATGGATCCGCTGCTAAAGAGAGTGAGTGAATATGAAGTTGTTGACTTCTTGAGTCGAGAGCCCTCTTTAGAAGAAATCTTCTTTGCCTTCTACGGCAGCAGTTTCGGGAAAGAAGGTGGCATGCAATGAAGTGGGTAGTGTTCTACCACGAGCTCAAACACAGGTGGACAAGCGTTATAGCTTGGATTATTGGGATTTGCTTGTACGGATTTCTGCTTGCCTATTTTTGGCCGTCGCTCAAAGATCAGCTGTTCTCCAACAAGCAACTATATGATGCTTTTATCAAGATGTTAGAGAATCCAGTATATAAGCCCTTTATTGGCCGTAGCGGGCTTGATTTCTTCACGCCGGAGGGATTCTTGTTTACGGAGTATTACTCCGTCATAGGGCCGATTGCTCTTGGTTTCTTGGCTATTAACATGGGAGCTGAATTGGTGGGTGGCGAAGAGGAGTGGAAAACACTTGAGCTCGTAGCAACCTCTGCCTTGAGCCGAATTCAGCTGTTTGCTGAGAAGGCAGCTGCTTTAGTGGTTGCCGTCTTGTTCGTTTCGCTCACAAGTTCTCTTGGCTTTATCGCCGGTAACGCGGTAGTGGACATGGAAGTTGCTGCAACCAAAGTCGTGTACGGCTCGTTAGTAGTGGGGCTGATGGCGCTGGCTTTTGGAGCTGTCGCTATGGCAGCGGGCGGCATATGTGGTAGGAGAGGTCCCGCCGTAGGAGTGGGCTATGGGTTCCTGTTCCTCCAATTTGCCCTGTACACGCTAGGCATGGTGGCCGAGAAGTTCAACTGGGTGGGCAAGCTGTCGCTGTTCTATTACGCCGTTGGTGACAACATGCTTAGGACGGGCTATGTGGCGGAGCAGCTGTGGGTTTCTGCGTTCTTCGCCGTTTTGGTTCTGTGCATAGGAGGTTTGGTCTTTACTAGGCGTGACCTAAAATCTCAGTAGAATCCTGTTTCTTCAAAGGGATCTACCTATCACGCGCTCGGCTTTCTTCTTGAGCAGGTCCTTCCTAAACTCTAAGGAGCCTTCCAATGCCTTGCGCACCCAAGTTTTTTGTGGTCTCTCATCTTTGTGGGCTGCCACTATAGCCCTCGCCGCGTAGTAGCCACTGTTGCCGTCCCGATAGGCAAATAGCCTAGCTGACAACTCTCTTCGCTCTTCCAAGTATGGGTCAGCTGTCAAGGCTCTTTCTATAAGCGGTTCCAATGCCTCAGGGTCTGACGTGTGTAGTGCTGTCGCCCTTATCTTATGTTCAAGGCTGCTCGGGTGGGTGCTCGGAAAGGTTTCAGCGTTAGGCAGGTCTGCTAGGACCAAGGGTTTGTCTGCCAACACAGCGTCGAAAATGGCACCTGAGTAGTCGGAGACAACAACATCGGCAGCGGCCAACAGTGACAATATGTCCACATCACTACCCAGCAGCGTCAGGTCAGGAAATGCTTTTCGGAGTGACTTGTGGTCGGTACCATGGTGTGCTTTGACGAGGACGTTGTACTTTTGCCCCATACCGTTAAGGAGCGGCAGTACCCAGTGTAGGGTTGAGAGTTCATCGTACGTAGGCAGATAGAGCACTGTCTTTCTGTCGGTGGGTTTGGGGTACTTTTCCACTTCGCCTTGGAACCAAGCATCGAATTTCGGGTTACCAACCTTCACCGTGGGGCCGTAAAAGCTCAGGGCTTCTGCGTCGTAATCGCCGTAAACCAAGAAGAGGTCAAAGAACATATTCCACCAACCATAGTTCCAAGTAGCCTTGCTCAATCCGTATACCATGCGCACAAACACTTTGTCGGGGTTTTCCGCGTAGATAAGTGGCATCAGGAATGGTGCGACCAGAACATCGAACTGCTTGACCACAGAGGGGTCATGAACGGCATCCAATGCTTTGTCTTTGAAGAAACTCCGCGCAGCCCAATACTGCTTAGGATGGGACTCTACCAAGACATAGGCGCTGTTTTCTAAATGTCTTTTTACAGGTTCAAAGAGATAGTAATGGAATGGGGAGGTGCAGAGAAAGCCTACCTGCATGTCAGAAAGAACTTGGCGGCTCTTGACAGCCTCTTCCAGCGGTTCAGGTCCAAGCCTGCTCTCCACAGCCATTCCAGATGTAAACGTCTTACCCACTCAGGCGCTCTCTCCTTTAGACCAGCCCAGACGTCGAAACTACCGCCGATGCCCAACGCTAATTTTACTCCCAATACATGTTTGTGTCTATATATGAAAAGATCCTGCTTAGGTGATCCCGTAGCTACGAACAGTACGTCGGCACCGCTTTCTTGTATGCGTTTCAGTGCTTCTTCTTCCTTGACGTAGCCGTTTATCGTCCCCACCACTTTGAAGTCGTATTTTCTAGCCAGGTTGGAAACGGCTTGCTCGGCTACACCGGGGGCAGCTCCGTAGAAGAAAAAGCTTAAACCACCAACAGACAGCAGATATTCCGCTAGTTCGATGCCAGGCTGACGCTCAAGGTCGTACCCTTTGCGCTTTGCCGCTAGTACTATCCCAATGCCGTCGGGTATGACAAACTCCGCTTTGTCTATGGCCTCTTTGAGGAGTCTACTTTGCCTTGCTTCGTAGGCTATCTCTGGATTCAGCGTTATTACTTGTTTGGCTCCGTATTGTGGAGCATATTGGCGCATACTCTCATATATCTCAGAGAAATCCAATTTGTCGACTCTTATTCCGCAGAAGTAAAGGGTTTGCATTGTTTATAATTTTAGCATCTAGTAGAGTCCATGACAGCGGGAGGTGCTGCGATGAAAAAGAGAGTCATTATTATGGGCGCTGCTGGGCGTGACTTCCACAACTTCAACGTCTTCTTCCGCAACAACGAGGAGTACGAAGTGGTGGCTTTCACTGCCACGCAGATTCCCAACATTGAAGGAAGGAAGTACCCAGCCGAGTTGGCTGGACCACTGTATCCCAACGGTATCGACATTTATCCTGAGAGCGAGTTGGACGAGCTCATAAGGAAATTCAAGGTGGATTTTGTGGTGTTCAGCTACTCAGACGTGTCCCACGAGTATGTGATGCACAAGGCTTCGCAGGCTATGGCTGCCGGAGCCTCCTACATGCTTCTAGGTCCGGCCCACACCATGGTGGAGTCTTCCAAGCCCGTTATCGCCGTGTGTGCAGGGCGAACAGGCTCGGGCAAGAGCCAGACGACCCGGCGAGTAGTAGAAATACTGCGTAGCCGCGGCAAGAAGGTTGTAGTAGTCCGCCACCCCATGCCATACGGTGATTTGGTCGCCCAAAAGGTGCAGAGGTTTGCCTCTTATGAAGACCTCGACTTCCACAAGTGCACCATCGAGGAACGTGAGGAGTATGAACCCCACATCGATCGGGGCGCAGTGGTGTACGCAGGAGTAGATTATGAAGCCATCTTGAGGCAGGCAGAGCAGGAAGCTGATGTGGTGATATGGGACGGCGGCAACAACGACTTCCCGTTCTTCAAACCCAATTTGATGATAACTGTGGTCGACCCGCACCGTCCGGGACACGAGGTTACCTATCATCCAGGAGAGACCAACGTACGCATGGCTGATGTTATTGTGATCAACAAGATAGACACTGCCAACTTCGAGGATATAGAGACCGTTAGAGAGAACGCCAGAGCGGTCAATCCCAAGGCCATATTCGTTGATGGCGCTTCTCCGCTGTTTGTGGAGAGCGTGGAGGCCATTGCAGGCAAGCGGGTGGTGGTAGTTGAAGACGGTCCAACGCTGACCCACGGCGAAATGTCTTATGGTGCAGGTTATGTGGCTGCGGTCAAGTTTGGGGCTTCTGAAATTGTCTCACCCAGACCTTACGCTGTGGGGACCATCTTGGCGACATACGAGAAGTACAGCCAGACCGAAGACGTACTTCCTGCCATGGGTTACAGCGAGCAGCAGGTCAAGGATCTGGAAGAGACTCTTAACCGGGTGCCTGCCGACGTAATAGTCTCCGCAACGCCTATAAACATAGCCAGGTTGGTCAAAGTGAACAAGCCCATAGTGAGGGTTCGCTATGAACTCCAAGAGATTGGCAGGCCCACACTAGAGGAAATCATCGTTCAGAAGATGGGGTGGTAGGCGTGGCTGTCAAGCTCAAAGGTAGAGACCTTCTGTCTGTGGCTGATCTTACGCAGGAGGAATTCTGGGAACTGCTGGAGTTTGCCAAGCATCTCAAGTTGGAGACTCTCGCGGGGAAAAGGCACGAGTACCTAAAAGGCAAGACGTTGGCCATGATCTTCCAGAAGCCTTCCACGCGTACGCGCGTGGCTTTTGAAGTAGGCATGTACCAGCTGGGAGGTTATCCACTGTATCTCTCTTCCAACGACATGCAGCTACGCAGAGGCGAAACCATAGCAGACACGGCCAGAGTTTTGAGCCGCTTTGTGGACGGCATCATGGCGCGTGTCTTCGCACACCAAGACGTGGTGGACTTGGCGAAATACTCTGACGTGCCTGTAATTAACGGCCTGTCTGATGAAGAACACCCTACGCAGATACTCGCTGACTTCTTGACCATTTGGGAGAAGTTTGGAACATTGAAGGGCCTGAAGCTTGCATATGTGGGCGACGGTAACAACGTGGCTCACTCGTTGCTCTTGGCTGCTGGCTTGCTTGGCGTGAACATGAGCGTAGGAACCCCGGTTGGTTACGAGCCCAAGGCTTGGTATGTGGAAAAAGCAATGGAGCTAGCGCGGCGCCACGGTACCTCCATTGAGGTCACAAATGATCCGATTAAGGCTGTAACAGGCGCTGATGTGGTGTATACCGACGTTTGGGCCTCTATGGGACAGGAGTCTGAACACGACGCACGAGTCAAGCTGTTCCAGCCTTATCAGGTCAACCCCGAACTCATGAAGCACGCAGCGCCTCACGCAGTGTTTATGCACTGCTTGCCAGCGCACCGTGGAGAAGAGGTAGTAGACGAAGTAGCTGACAGCTTACAGTCGGTCATCTTCGACCAGGCTGAAAACCGTCTGCACGCTCACAAAGCCATATTGGCGCTTCTTATGGGTGATTAAGATGCGGACGGTTCTGGCTCTGGGAGGTAACGCACTACAGCTGCCAGACGGTCCCGACGGCATAGAGGGGCAGCGGTACGCAGCCGAGCGTACCGCTGCCGATTTGTTGGGGCTTCTCAGGGACAAATCCATACTTCTGGCAGTTACCCACGGAAACGGCCCTCAAGTGGGAACAGAACTAATAAGGCACGACCACGCCAAGGACGTGGTTACTCCGTTCCCATTGGACGCTTTAGACGCAGTTACCCAAGGCTACATTGGTTACGTCCTGCAGAACGCGTTCCAGAACGCTCTAGCGGCTGTGAATGAGCAGAGGCCTGTGGTAACTCTGGTGACCCAGGTAGTGGTAGATGAATCCGATCCGGCTTTCCAGAATCCTACAAAGTTTGTAGGCCCGATCTACGATGAGGCTACCGCAGCCAAGCTAAGGGATGAAAAGGGTTGGGTATTCAAGGAAGATAAAGGGAGGGGCTACCGCAGGGTGGTGCCTTCCCCAATGCCCAAGCGCATCGTCGAAGTTGAAACCGTGGTTGATCTTATCGAAGCGGGTGTGGTTCCCATAACGGTGGGAGGCGGAGGCATACCCGTGGTAGAACGCGAAGGTAGGCTTGAGGGCGTGGAAGCGGTCATCGACAAAGACCTAGCATCTTCGTTGCTCGCCGTGGAGATGAATGCAGACCGCTTCGTGATCCTCACGCAGGTAGACAAGGTGTACCTGCACTACAAGACGGAAAAACAGGAAGCTTTGAGCCGGGTACGCCTCAGCTACCTGAAGGAGTTGTATGCTGAAGGGCATTTCCCTGCAGGTTCCATGGGGCCCAAAATACTAGCAGCCATTAAGTATCTAGAAGAAGTAGATGGAGAGGTGGCTATTGGTTCTTTGGAGGAAGCAGAAGCCGTAGTAAGGGGCGTTGCTGGTACAATAATCTACCGATGATCATAAGAGAGTTGCTCCCCAACATTGGTGCGTTGCTGGGTGCGTTACTGGACATCCTCATAGTGGCCGGAGTCTTCTACTGGCTGCTTAGAACAATATATGGTACCCGCGGGTTTCACCTAGCTCGCGGATTGCTTGTCTTATTGGCGGGATTGGCGGCTTTGAGTTGGTTCGGCCGCCTCTTCTCGTCACTAACGTTGACTACTTGGCTGTTCAACAATGTGGCAGCTATGATGATATTCGCAGTGCCTGTGATTTTTCAGCCCGAGCTGCGAAGGGCTTTAGAGGAATTCAGTTTGGATCCTTTCAAGAACTTGTTCAGGCCCGTGGTGGAGTACGATATGAAGGCTGTCATCAATGAAGTGGTCAGAGCTGTGGATCTGCTTTCTGTTAACCGCATTGGTGCCCTCATAGTATTCGAGAGAGAGATCGGTTTGGACGACTTGGTGAAAAAGACAGGTACCACCATCAATGCTGAAGTCACAGCTGATCTGCTTCTGTCCATTTTCAATCCGCGTAGCCCTCTACACGACGGGGCTGTCATAATACGCAGGAACAAAATAGTGGCGGCCCGCGTCATCTTGCCTCTCGCTGACCGTAAGGAGGAAAGAATAGGGACACGCCACAGAGCTGCGCTTGGCGTATCTGAAGAGACTGATGCAGTCGTTCTTGTAGTCTCTGAAGAGACTGGCATCATAAGCTTCGCTTACAAAGGTCACCTCACACGCTACGTGGAAATCAAAGACCTGCCTTTCATATTGGAGTCGTTTGTAACGGGAGTTGAACAGCGTGCCAGTTAAGAAGATACCCAAGGTCGAGGACAAGACGAAGCTTTTCCTGCTTTCGCTTTTGCTTGCCTTCGCCCTTTGGTCTTCCGTTTCAGCGGGCAGTGTTCCTATTAGGGTAAGCCGGGACATGGAAGTCTTGGCACTCAATGCGCAGTCCAGCTGGTACTACCAGATAACGCCTTCAGTGGTAAAGGTGACCTATCAGGTGCCTTTGTTAGGAGAGAAGCCTGAGCCCCTCGTTTATGTCAGATTGGATCAAGCCAAGTGGGGCGATCAGCAGCTTACTGTAGAGAGTGTGGCGCCTTCTGGCGGTAGGGTAATCAGTATAACCCCACAAAAAGTGATGGTTCACGTGGAACCCGTGGTAAGCAAGCTTATGCCCGTAAGCGCTATAGGGATGAAGGTGGAGCCCGGGCAGGTCATCGTTACAGGGCCTGAGACCGCTGTGGCCCGCGTCGTGGTTGTGCGCGTGCAAGCTCCAGAACAAGCATACGGCGTGGTGCAAGTTAAAGCTTTGCCCGTGGACTCGGCTGGCGCAGAAGTCAATGAGGTGAAAGTGAACCCAGAACTGCTTACCGTTACCATACAGCAGGCTAAGGACACACTTATAGTCGAGGTTCCCGTTGTTCCTACGTTGGATGTGCCTGACGGCTTAGTCCTGCGTAGTTATAGTCTGACTCCCAAGACAGTGCTCTTAGAGGGCAGCAGTAACACCCTTTCAGGTGTCTCCTATGTCAAGACCGTCAGTGTAAGAGTTGGTGAAGGAGTTAAGACAGTGGATGTACCTTTGCTCTTACCTTCTGGCGTTTCCGTCAGGGAACCCAATGGTCTAACGGTGAAAATCACCTACAATGCTGAGAAGATGGTCAACAAGGACGTGGTTATTGACGATACGCATTACTGGTTCTCCTGTCCTGAATCGGTTTCGCTCACTGCAACTACGGTCTACATGGACGGAAACTCATTGGTATACCCAAGAGAGTGCATTTACTTAGGAAAGGGAGGTACACGTTAAATGCCAAAACTCTTTGGCACCGACGGTATACGCGGTGTCTCCAACAAAGAAATAACATCTGAACTCGCCTTCAACTTGGGAAAGGCTGTGGCTGTTTGGCTCAAGGCCCAAGACGGGAACAGAAAGCCCTTGGTGGCAGTAGCGCAAGACACACGAACATCAAGTTCTATGCTGTTTACAGCTCTTTCCTCGGGCTTGATGGCTTACGGGGCTGACGTACTTCACTTTGGCGTGCTTCCCACCCCTGGTCTCGCTTTGCTTACCCGCCAATTCGGCGCTAACGCTGCTGTCATGGTATCGGCTTCCCACAACCCCATGGCTGACAACGGGCTTAAAGTGCTCAATGCTCAAGGCCTCAAGCTTTCTGAAGCCGACGAGGAACTGTTGGAGTCCATCATGTTTGAAGACAAACCCCGGGTAGAATGGCAGGATATTGGTGGCCTTCAGTATGTGCCCAACAGCAACGAGATATATGGCGATATCATTCTAGAGCGCACACAGCTTGCTTTGGAGGAACTACCCGTCGTGGTAGATGTGGCCCACGGTGCCACTTATGCGGCAGCACCTTACGTCCTTAGGAAGGCGGGCGCGCGGGTACATGTGCTATACGCAACACCTGATGGCTATTGGATCAATAACGCCTGCGGCGCTACCAATTTGGAGAGCTTGAAGCAAGTGGTGCAGGTGCTCAAGGTGCCTATTGGTTTTGCTTTTGACGGCGATGGTGACCGCGTCCTGGCTGTAGACAAGGCTGGCAGGGTCATTGATGGAGACGACATCATGGCCATTATCGTGCAGTACCTGATTAGCAAGGGTTTGTGGGATCCCAAAGTCGTAGTGGGGACCGTCATGACTAATGGTGGCCTAGCGGATTTCTTGGCGGCGGCGGGCGGTAATCTTGTACGCACCAAAGTAGGCGACAAGTACGTAGCTGATGCCATGCAGGAACACGGTGCCCAATTGGGTGGTGAGCCTTCAGGCCACATCATATATACGCCTCTCAACTCTACGGGTGACGGCGTCGGTATCATGGCGATGTTGTTAAAGATATTGGCTGAGTTGAGGGCGGAGCCAAATGAATTGCTGCATGGAATAGTGAAGAAGGCGCAAAAGACCGTGAATATACCATTGGAGCGCAAGATGAATGAGGCTTTCGTGGAGAAGTACCCCGAACTGCAGGAAGCGGTCCTACAGTACGAGCGTATGGGGATTAGAATTGTGCTTAGGCCTTCAGGTACGGAGCCGCTACTGAGGCTTACGGTGGAAGGCGAGGAAGAGCAAGTGCAAGATGTGTTGGATACGCTCGTTAGAAAGGTCAAGGACCTAATAAAGGAGTGAGGCAGGATGTGCGGCATAGTTGGGTATGTAGGCCCTCGTAACGCTACAGAGGTCCTACTGACATCGCTGAAGAAGCTGGAATACCGCGGTTATGATAGCAGCGGTGTAGCCTTGAAAGCGCAAGATTTCATCTACATCGCGAAGAAGAAGGGGCGAATAGCTGAACTGGAAGAGGCTTTTGTCGATATGCCTGAAGCCCATTTGGGTATAGCTCATACGCGTTGGGCAACCCACGGCGAGCCCAAAGACGAAAATGCGCACCCCCACACGGATTGCACGGGCCGTTTGGCATTGGTGCACAACGGCATCATCGAGAACTACAGGGAACTCAAGGCTGAACTCGCTAGTCACGGCCATCGTTTTGTGTCTGAGACAGACACTGAGGTAATTGCTCACCTCATCGAGGAATACTATGAGGGCGACTTGCTTAGGGCGGTGCTCAGGATCCTGCCGCGGCTTAAGGGCGCCTTCGCTTTGGCTGTCATTAGTAGAGACGAAAACAGGATAGTCGCAGTAAGGCAAGACTCGCCCTTGGTTCTAGGCCTTGGCGAAGCAGAGAACTTCTTGGCTTCCGACATACCGGCCTTGTTGTCTTACACCAAAGAGTTTGTCATCATGGAGAACGGCCAAGTAGCCGACATAAGCGGCCGGGGAGTGGACCTGTACGACTTTGACGGCAATGCATTGCCTTTGAACATACGTAGATTTGATTGGGACGAGAAACAAGCCGAAAAAGGCGGCTACGACCACTTCATGCTCAAGGAGATTATGGAGCAGGATGAATCCATAAGGAGCACGCTGTTGGGCAGGGTTCGCGACGGGGCGGTAGCACTAGACGAACTGGACCCAATCATAGATGAACTGAGAAGGGCAGAACGTGTTTACATAACGGCCTGTGGCACGGCTTACCATGCAGGCTTAGTGGGCGCTTACCTGCTTAGGCACTTAGCGGGGTTGGATGTAGAGATAGAGGTGGCTAGCGAGTTTCGATATGCCAAACATCATTGGCGCCCCAACTCTTTAGGCATGGTCATCAGCCAATCGGGAGAGACTGCCGACACGCTGCAGGCTCTACGTATGATGAAAGCGGACGGCATTCCGGTCATTGGCGTTGTCAACGTGTTAGGCAGTTCCGTGTACCGTGAAGCTGACGTGCCCCTGCTGACGCAAGCGGGCCCTGAAATAGCTGTGGCATCCACCAAAGCATACAGCACTCAATTGGTGGTGCTCTACCTGTTTGCCCTGTACATGGCGAGGCTCAAAGGCCTAATTACCCCTGAGCAAGAGTCGGAAATAGTCGCTGAGCTGCAGCGGCTTCCAGAGAAAATCAGAAACGTATTGGACAGAGCAGGTGAGGTGCGCAACATTGCGACCGAGACCTACCGTGCCAGCGACATATTCTTCATTGGCAGGCAAGTAGATTATCTGCTTGCGTTGGAAGGATCGCTAAAGCTTAAGGAAATCTCATACATACACAGTGAGGCGTTTCCAGCTGGGGAACTAAAACACGGTCCTTTGGCACTGGTTACTGACGAAACGCCTACGGTGGGCATACTCTTCCAAGAAGATGTGTTGGAGAAAACTTTGAGCAATGTGGCTGAAGTTAAGGCGCGGCGCGGAGACGTTTTCATCTTGGGTTTCCAGCGGGATGCAAGCACGCTTGCTGACGTGGGGCGATGGGCATTCTTTGTGCCCGACACCTTGCCTCTACTGGCTCCCATCGTTGGTATCCCCGTGCTCCAGCTGTTTGCTTACTATAATGCAGTGTTAAGGGGCACAGACGTGGATAAGCCGCGCAATTTGGCAAAATCTGTGACAGTAGAATAGGAGGTGTTTGCCTTGGGCACCTATTACGTAACCACACCCATTTACTACGTGAACGCAGAACCCCACATGGGGAGCACATACACTACCGTCTATGCCGACGCTTTGGCTAGGTACCACCGGATGATAGGGGACAAGACCTTTTTCCTTACGGGGACTGATGAGCACGGGCAGAACATCATGCGCCTCGCCCAAGAAAAGGGTTTAAGCCCTCAGGATTTTGTGGACCAAGTAGCGGAGAAGTTCAAGGCCGTATGGTCGTTCATGCACATATCCAACGACGACTTCATCCGCACTACTGAAGAGCGGCACGAGAAAGTGGTTCAAAGGGCTATTGAGAAGATGTACCAGAACGGTGACGTGTATTTGGGAACTTATGAGGGGTGGTACTGCCCTCGCTGCGAAACTTTTTACAACGAGAGCGAACTAGTGGAAGGCAATTGCCCCATACATAAGACCAAAGTTGAGTTCGTATCAGAGCAGTCTTACTTCTTCAAGTGGACCAAATATCAAGACCAATTATTGGACCTATATAACAGCCAGCCCGACTTCGTGGTTCCTTCCACGAGGTTGAACGAGATAAGGTCTTTTGTCCAGGCAGGACTCAAGGACATTTCGGTAACGCGGACGAGCGTACCTTGGGGTGTGCCAGTTCCCTTCGACCAATCCCACACTGTCTACGTATGGTACGACGCACTTCTCAACTACATCTCAGCGTTGGGTTACACTGAGGACACAAATCAGATGGAATATTGGCCTGGCGTTCATCTCATTGGCAAGGATATACTCAGGCACCATGCAGCACTGTGGCCCGCCATGTTGATGAGCTTGGGTCTGCCTGTGCCCAAGCGCGTAGTAGCCCACGGCTGGTGGCTTGTTTCGGGCGAGAAGATGTCCAAGAGTGCAGGCAACATCTTCAACCCATACGACTTAGCTAAGTACATTCAGGACACCATTGGGCTAGATAGAGAGGCTGCGGTGGATGTACTCCGTTACTTCATGTTGGTAGCTGGCCCGCAGAGGGACGACACTGACTTGTCTATGGACGCTATATGGCTCACCTACAACTCCAACTTGGCTAACGACTATGGCAACTTGCTGCACCGCGTGCTCGGTTTCATGAAGAAGAAAGGTGTGTCAGAGGTGCCCAAGTCCACGGGCTTGAGGTACGTGCGCGTGGCAGAAACCATAAGTGCTATCGCTGAAAAGTACCATCAGTCCATGGACGTTGAAGACATTCAGTCGGCCCTCAAGAACGCCATGGATTTGGTGAAATTCCTCAACGACTTCTTCGACAAAGAGAAACCTTGGTCACTGAGCGGAGATGAACTGGCCGAATTCCTGTACACGCAGCTTGAAGCTTATAAGGTCGCCACGACTATGCTCAGTCCGGCCATGCCCGTGATTGCTGACCGAGCTGCAAGGATCTTGGGAACCAGCCTGAGCCTGACCTTTGGCGAATCTGCTGGCTTCACGCCCGATTTGACCTGTGGTCCTTTGTTCCCCCGTTACAAAGAAGAGAAGCCAAATGCCGGCACGCAGCAACCAGATCAAGCTTGTCAGCAGCCGCAGGAACAGAAGACGCAGCAGTTTAGTTCATACATCAGTTATGACACTTTTGCACAAATAGACCTCAGAGTGGCGTTGGTGGAATCGGCCGAGCGTGTCCCCAACAGCGACAAGCTTATCAAACTCGGTCTTGATCTTGGACCACTAGGAAAGAGGACCATAGTGGCTGGCATCGGGTTGAAGTATGCGCCCGAACAGCTGGTGGGACGCCGCATAGTAGTGGTATCCAACTTAGAGCCTCGAAAACTCAAGGGAATCCTGTCCGAAGGCATGTTGCTGGCTGCTACTAGCGAAGACGGTTTACCATACCTGCTGGGGGTTGATGGAGAGCCGACTCCTGGTTCTAAGGTCAAGTAGGCCATGGCTTTATCACCACTGCCTTTCTACGATTCGCACAGCCATTTGCAAGACCCTGCTTTTGAGCAGGACAGGGAAGTTGTTTTACAGTCGGTACGCGCAGAACTCAGTAGTTTCGTCTGGGTGGGGTACGATTTAGAGTCGTCCAAGCGAGCCTTAGACTTGAGGCGAGTGGGCGAGCCTGTGGCAGTAGGACTCCACCCACACTACGCTCACCTATCGCTCGACCAATTTGCCTATTTAGAAGCTCTTTATGAACATGCTGACGCTGTGGGTGAGGCCGGGCTTGATACAGTCAGGTCAAGGACCTCACCTGAGGACCAACTGAAGTGGTTTAGGCGTCAAATAGAGGCTGCCAACTATTGGGGTTTACCGCTCATCGTTCACGAGAGAGAAGCCTTTGAACCCGTAATGGAGCTACTCAGTGAGTGCAAGACAACCGTACCTGTGATCCTTCATTGTTTCTCTCACGGTCCTGAGGAAGCCCTGTTTGCTTTGCACCGCGGGTATTACATCTCTTTTGCGGGCAACCTCACGTACCCAAAAGCCTCCAATCTGAGGGCAGCGTTGGCTGTTGTGCCCTTGGATCGCCTGCTGCTCGAAACCGACAGCCCTTACTTAGCTCCTCAGCGCTTCAGGGGCAAGCGTAGCGACCCTACCATGGTGAAAGAGATCTACACTTTGGCAGCTGAGCTCAAAGGGGTCTCCTTGGACACACTCTGCTACGCCTTGGAATCCAACTTCAAAGCCGTCTTCGGTGTCTGACCAACAGAAACATTGCCTTATTTCTTTGGTTTTTCCAATGTTAATGGTATATTAAAAGAGGAGACCAAAGAGTCGGGTTCACCCTCTCACGCGGTGAGCCGGGAGGTGATTATTCTGGGTAAGTTCGAAGTGGCTGTTGAAGAAAGGCTTTGCAAAGCTTGCGGCCTCTGTGTAATGGTTTGCCCCAAACACGTTTTCCAGCTAAGGGAGTCTGACGGCAAGAGTATCCCTGCGCGGCAGGAAGAGTGCATTGGGTGTACCATGTGTTTCAACATTTGTCCCGACTTTGCCATAACGGTGTTCAAGAAGGAGGGAGCCACCGCATGAGCAAGATACTAATGGGAGACATTGCCTGCGCATTAGCAGCAGTGGATGCAGGCTTGAAGTTCTATGCTGGCTACCCGATAACGCCTTCTTCTGAGATTGCAGAAGCTCTTTCCGAGCTTCTGCCCAAGCACAAGGGCATATACCTCCAAATGGAGGACGAGATCGGCAGCATCATGGCGGCTATTGGGGCGTCATACGCTGGTTATCCCTCTATGACAGCCACCAGCGGTCCCGGTTTTTCTTTGATGCAGGAAGCCATAGGCTACGCAGCCATGGCGGAGATACCTGTAACGATCATAGACGTCATGAGAGCTGGCCCGGCCACCGGCTTGGCGACTCAAATCGGTGAAGGGGATTTGATGCAAGCCATATGGGGCACTCATGGCGACCATCCCGTTTTAGTGTTCTCACCTGGGAACGTGAGGGAGTTTTACATATACACCCAAAAAGCATTGTTCTGGGCAGAGAAACTGCGCGTGCCTGCCGTTGTTTTGGCTGACGAAGTTATAGGCCACATGAAGGAGAACGTAGAGCTGCCTGAACCTATCAAAATCCCTGAGCGTCGTATCCCTGACGTCAAACCTGAGCAGTACCTGCCTTATGCTGCAGTAGACGGCGATGTGGTACCATTGCCTCCGCTGGGGAGCGGTTACCTGTGGCACATGACAGGATCTGCTCACGGGGAAGACGGTTTCCCCACCATTAGGCCCGATCGTGTCAAAGCCTTGCTCGACCGCCTGATCTCTAAGACTGTAAAGCACCACAACGAGTTGGTCGAATACGAAGCTTACATGCTAGACGATGCTGAGGTACTCGTGGTGAGTTTCGCCTCCATGGGACGCGTGTCCAAAGGCGTGGTAAAAGAGCTCCGGGATAGAGGTGTCAAGGTGGGCTTGCTCACGCCTCTTACTATGTGGCCTTTCTTTGCGCCCGAGCTGCGTGCTGTGGTGGATAAGCTTAACCCAAAGAAAATAGTCGTTCCTGAGATCAACTACGGACAGCTGAGGATCTTGGTGGAATGGGCGCTCAGGGGCACGTCCGTGCCTGTCATAGGGGTTAATTTGGTCAACGGTGACCTGATACCACCCGAGATGATCGAGGAGGCGATTCTCCATGGCTGATAGAATTCCTCTTTCCAAAGCTCCTGAACGCTGGATTAGGAAGAAATACCTGCCGCATATATGGTGCCCGGGTTGCGGTTTAGGCACTGTATTAAGGCAGTTAGTCGAGCAGTTTGAGAAACTGGGGTGGAACAATGACGAAGTGGTGGTAGTGACGGGCATAGGATGTACAGGACGTGCTTCAGGCTACGTCAATGCGCAGACCATACACACCATTCACGGCCGAGCGCTTCCTACGGCTACAGGCATTAAGATGGCTCGTCCCGACATGCACGTAGTTAGCTTACTAGGGGATGGCGACGGCGTAGGTATAGGTGGCAACCACTTCATTCACGCTGCGAAAAGGAACATAGGCATAACCGCTATTGTGGTCAATAACCGCATTTACGGTATGACGGGTGGTCAGGCTTCTCCTACTACTCCTACGGGAACAAAGTCCAGCACCACACCATACGGTAACTTAGAGCCCTCCATGGATATTTCCAAACTGGCTTTTGGCGCTGGTGCCACCTTTGTGGCAAGGGCCCACACTGCTAACCCTGTTTACTTAGGGCAAGTCATTAGGCGCGCCCTTGAGCACGACGGTTTCGCCGTAGTCGAAGTACTGTCGCAGTGCCCCACCTACTTTGGGCGCTACACGGGCATGCCCGATCCTGTGGAGATGGTCAAGTGGTTCCAGGAGAACACATTCATGGCTAAGAGCCCTTACGACGAACAGGAAGACAAGATACCAGTTGGTGTATTCCGCGACGACAAGAACTTCAGGGAGCTCAGTAAGGCCTACAGGGCTCTTTGGGAGGAATAAACATGAGACGAGAAGTGTACATAGTTGGTTCGGGCGGACAGGGCGTTGTGCTCATGGGTGCACTGCTAGCCGAGGCTTACGCACTCAAGGGTTGGAACGTGGCACAGACCGTTATTTACGACGCTGCTCAGAGGGGCGGATTGGCGCGTTCAGAAGTAGTGGTCAGCACTGACGAGATATATTTCCCAAAAGTCAGGATAGCTGACGTAGTAGTGGCTTTCTCACCTGACGCTCTACCAGGTGCTTTGCCCAAGATAGGTGACAAGACATTAGTCATGGTAGACGAAGAGATCAAGGACAAGGTACCCGAAGAGCTCAAGGCCAAGGTCGTAGCCATACCTTTCTCTCAATGGGCCCGCGAAGAACTGCACAGCAGCAAAGTCATGAATATGGTCGCCTTGGGATGCATCCTAAAAGCCCTAGGCGACGTGTCCGTCGATGAAATTCAAAGAGCTCTAGAAGAAAGATTTAAAGGAGACTTATTAAAACTCAACGTCTTGGCGGTTAGAATGGGCTTGGAAGCAAGCGAATTCTAAAGCGGAGGTGTTAACCATGGAGTACAGGGAAAGCCCTGTCATAGTCGATGTCAAAGGTAGGATGGTACTCGATTCTAGAGGGAATCCTACCGTAGAGGCGACGGTGCTGCTGGAAGACGGAACTATGGGCACGGGTACCGTCCCTTCAGGCGCATCGACCGGTAGCCGCGAGGCCTTAGAGCTTCGTGACGGAGGGCCGCAGTTCGGTGGCAAGGGCGTAAGCAAAGCAGTTCAAAACGTAAATGAGATCCTCGCAGAAGTGGTCATAGGCATGGATGCTTACGACCAAGCGGGCATCGACATGGCCATGATCGAAGCCGACGGTACGGAAAACAAGTCAAAGATAGGTGCTAATGCCATTCTCGCGGTTTCTTTGGCCGTGGCTCACGCAGCCTCCCGCTCGCTGGGTGTGCCGTTGGCGACCTATTTGGGAGGGGCGCAAGCTCGCGTCTTGCCCATACCTATGATGAACGTGATCAACGGTGGGGTGCACGCTGACAGCGGGCTTGACATTCAGGAATTCATGGTAGTCCCTGCTGGGTTTGACACGTACAGCGACGCCCTTCGGGCCGGAGCCGAGGTATACCAGGCTTTAAAGTCCTTACTCAAGAAGAAGGGGTATCGCATTGCTGTAGGTGACGAAGGTGGGTTCGCACCTAACTTGCCGAACCACAAGGCAGCTTTGGAGACCCTAGTGGAGGCCATATCCGCGGCTGGTTACGAGCCCGGCAAACAGGTTTACTTAGCCTTAGATCCTGCGGCTTCAGAGTTCTTTGAGGACGGGAAGTACCATTATGAGGGCCGTGAACTCACACCTGAGGAGCTCGTGGATGTGTACGAGGAAATGGTTAACCTGTTCCCCATAGTCAGCATAGAAGACGGCATGGCCGAACAGGACAAGGCGGGATGGAAGGCCATCACCGAGAGGTTGGGCAGCCGCATCATGTTGGTCGGCGATGACGTGTTCGTGACGAACCCGCGCATCTTCAGAGAGGGCGTAGAGAGCGGTATCGCCAATGCCATACTGATCAAGCTCAACCAAATAGGTACAGTTACAGAGACTTTGGACGTTATCCGTATGGCTCACTTGGTGGGTTACCGCACGGTCGTGTCCCACCGCTCAGGTGAAACTGAGGACACCACCATTGCGCACTTGGCCGTGGCAGCTGGCAGCGGGTTCATCAAGACAGGTGCTCCTGCTCGTTCTGAGCGCGTTGCCAAATACAATGAACTGCTCCGTATCGAGGAATACTTGGGAACGGGCGCTCTCTACTTTGGCCGCATCTTCTCGTGGTGGCGCTCAGTGAAACGCTGAGGTGTGAAGCATGCGGGAGTTCCTGCTAGCGTCTCCTGAGGACATCCTTACAGGCAGGGTCACGGACGCCTATTTTGAGCGCACCGAAAAGGTGCTAAGTCGGGCGGGCCGTAACCCTGAGGTGGTCATGGAACTCCACGTAAAGCAGTTTCCATCCCCTGATTACGGATTTGGCGTCTTAGCGGGAACTTACGAGATATACAAACTGCTTGAAGGCTTGCCGGTGGAAGTGGAGGCTGCCGAAGAAGGCACGCTTTTCTTCCCCGGCGAGCCTGTTATGAACATCAAAGGGCCTTACCTCAGTATCGCTCGCTTGGAAACAGCCATTTTGGGCTTCGTATCCTTTATGTCAGGCATAGCTACCAAGGCGGCTAGGTGCCGCTTGGCGGCTTGGGACAAGACCCTCCTAAGTTTTGGAACGCGCCGCATGCACCCTGCGGTGGCGCCTGCTGTCGAGTACAGTTCCTACGTGGGTGGCATGGACGGTGTCAGCAACGTGGCTGGTGCCGAGCGGATCGGCATAAAGGCTTCAGGCACCATGCCTCATGCCTTGGTGTTGTGCCTAAAGGAACCAGGCATCGCTTTCGAGTTCTACGACAAGTACTTGGAACCCGATGTGCCTCGTGTCATGTTGGTGGACACCACGGGAGCTCCTTTCCAAGAGACCATGGAAGCGGCAGCTAAGCTAGGGGAGAAGCTACAGGGCATTCGTTTGGATACCAAAGATCTAGCTTATACGTTAGCGGGCATTAGGTGGGAATTGGACCGCATGGGCTTGGGGCACGTCAAGTTTTGGATGAGCGGAGGATTGGACGAGTACGAACTGCCTAAGTACGCAAACATGGTGGACGGTTTTGGCATAGGCACCAAGTTGGTCAATGCGCCTGTCATGGACTTTGCCCTCAAAATAGTGGAAGTGGATGGCGAGCCCAGGGCCAAATTCTCCAATATTCCAGGCCGCAAGGCGGTTTGGAGGCGCAAAGACGAAGACTTAGTGACCATGTGGGACTGCGAAGCAGACGGGCAGCGATTGCTAACGCCTCGCCTTAAGGCCGGCATCCGCCAGTTCGAAGAGAAGTCTCCTGCCCAAGTCCGCGAGTACGTCCTGCAGCAGCTTGCTCAACTCGAGCCTGGCGTAGCTCGTATCAGGAACCCTGAAAGACGGGCCGTCGTTTTCAAAGCGAAGGTCTGACCCGTCAGCGCTGCTGGTTCAGGAAAGCGTAGACGTCTTTTGTTTTCCCTGCTAGAAGGACAATTTCGTTAGCGCTCAATACGTAATCAGGGTTGCCCAATATGAAATCATCTTTGGTCTTTATGCCTACTATGATGAGGTGATTGCGCGCAGGGAGCTGCAAATCCCTAAGCTTCTTACCCACCCAAGCTTGAGGTACCCTCACTTCTGCTAGGACCAAGTCTGTGTAGATACCGAGCACGTCGAAAATGTGACCTTCGAGTAGCTGGTAGGCAGCCCGCACACCGCTTTCTGTAGCTGGCATGATCACTTTTTCTACACCTATCTTGCGCAGTATCTTGGCGTGCAGTTCGTCGTCTGCACGCGCGACTACCTTTATCCCGCTCTCGATGAGCTCCATGCACACCAATATGGAAAGGTCCATTTGTGACAAAGCCACCATGGCTAAATCGACATTCTTTACTCCCAAAGAAACCAAGTCCTTTGGGGTTAGCTTGTACAGGTCTGCCTGCGCAGCTACGAGCAAGTATTGAGAGAGCTCTTTTACCACTGCGTCATCCTTGTCTATGCCTATGACCTCGTGGCCCAGCTGTGCTGCCGTCTTCGCAAAAGCTGCACCAAATCTACCTAAACCGAACACCGCAATACTCTTTTTTGCCATCACAGGCCCCCTCTTTCTTAACCTACGATAATGTCTTCTTCAGGATAGGTGAAGCTCGGCATCTCAGGTCTGAATATATACCCTGTTAGTATGGTAAAGATACCAACTCTTCCTGCAAACATGGTTACTGTAAGTATGAGCTTTGCAGCAGTGCCCAAATAGGGTGTGATGCCCGTGCTCAAGCCCACTGTTCCCAGCGCAGAGAATACTTCGAATGCCAAATTGTGCAATGGTATGTCTGGCTCCACCACTGCTAGCAGAGTGATGCTTGTTATGGCTACGACTATGTTGAGTATGAGGATGGCGTTGGCTACGTCCAATAGCTCCCACCTCAGGGTGCGGTGGAACACGTGTACTCTGCGAGCGCCCGTGAGCACACCGCGCAAGTACTGCAAAACGGTGAAGAACGTCGTCGTCTTGATACCTCCAGCTGTGCCGCCGGGGGATCCGCCTATGAACATGAGCATCATAGTGAATATGAGCGTGGGCATGGTAGCTGCCCCATGATTTATGGTAGAGAAACCTGCAGTCCTTGGTGTAATGCTTTGGAACAGTGCAGCCAGCAGTTTGCCGTGCAATGGTAGTTTTCCGAGCGTGGCGGGGTTATTCCACTCAGCCAGAGCGATGAACGTAGCACCCGCCAAAATGAGCCCAAAGGTTACCAACAGGACCACGCGAGTATGGAGCGAGAGCAGGAACCTGCGCTCCCTAAGCCTTTGGAAAATTTCTGACCACACCACAAAACCAAGTCCACCTGCCACGATTAGTGCCATGATGACGAAGTTGACCCACGGGTCTGCCACAAACTGGCTTAGCGACCTGAAACCCCCATGCAGGTCAAAACCTGCGTTGTTGAAGGCGCTAACTGCGTCGAATATGGCAACCCAGAACGCTGCTGCCCAGCCACGGGCCTGCTCATAGTAAGGCACAAACTTCAGTGCCAGTAGGAGTGCACCAACGACCTCTGCTGCTAGGGCAAACCTGACAGTGAACGACAGCAGGCGTATTACCCCTCCTATGCTCTGGACGTTCAGTTGAGACGCAATAGCAAGCCTCGTGCGCAAACCTATACGTGCCCCTGTAAGCACTAGCAGTGTAAATGTGGTAATAGTGAGGTAGCTCAAACCACCGAATTGTATTAGCATGAGCACGACCAGTTGGCCCCAGAAGCTCCAGTAGTCGTAAGTATCCTTTATTACCAATCCTGTCACGCATACAGCCGACGTGCTGGTAAATAGAGCATCCACAAAGGATGTAAAGGAATGGTCGCGGGTCATAGCGGGTAATGTGAGGAGCAGTGCCCCTGTGAATATGACTAACAAGAAGCTCCGTACTATAAGTTTTCTAGCCTGTATTGCTGCGTCCACAGTGACATCTCCTGCGATTAACATTATAAGACATATGCAAGCTCAGTGTTAAAATACCTTTAAAGCAAGGGAGGGATTAGTTGTGGAAAGGCCCGAAATAAAGACCGAACTTCCAGGACCCAAGGCAAAGCAGATCATTGAGCGTGACGCCAAAGTCATGTCTACCTCACTCACCAGGGACTTGCCCTTGGTGGTCGAGCGTGCCCGTGACGTGTGGGTGTACGACGTAGACGGTAATAAATTCCTTGACATGACCAGTGGCGTGGGCGTGACCAACGTAGGGCACACTAACCCGCAGGTAGTTGAAGCCATCAAGAACCAGTTAGACAAGTTCTTGCACTACATAGGCACGGACTTCTATTACGAAATACAGGTCACTCTGGCTGAAATGCTCAATGACATTAGGCCGTTCACTGAGCCTGCCAGAGTTTTCTACACCAACAGTGGTACGGAGTCAGTGGAATGCTCCATAAAGTTGGCTCGTTACAAACAGAGGCGGCCAATTTTCATAGGTTTCATGGGTGCATTCCACGGTAGGACCATTGGTGCTCTTTCATTTACGTCATCCAAGCCCGTACAGAGGCGCTATTTCTCACCCATGGTGCCCCAAGTAGTGCACATTCCATTCCCTGATACGTTCAGGCCACCTGAGGGCGTTATGCCTGAGAAGGTAACCGACTTTGTCATTTGGTATCTGAACCGTGTGTTCGAAACCGTGGCTCCACCTGAAGACGTGGCCGCCGTCCTCATAGAACCCATACAGGGCGAAGGTGGCTACAACGTACCACCTTCAGACTTCTTCCCCAGGCTCAAGGCTGAATTGGACAAGTACGGGATCTACTTGATCGTCGACGAGGTTCAAAGCGGGATGGGCCGTACGGGAAAGATGTGGGCCATTGAGCATTTTGGTGTGGAGCCCGATATTGTAGCGTCTGCCAAGGGTATTGCTTCAGGCATACCCATGGGTGCATGCATCGCCAAAGCCAGCATCATGGACTGGGACCTTTCTGCGCACTCCAACACCTATGGCGGAAACCCCGTAGCGTCAGCTTCGGCTATAGAGACCATAAAGCTACTCAGGGGTGGGCTCATTGATAACGCGCGAGTAGTAGGCGAGTACTTCAAGAGCCAGCTGCGCGAATTGCAGAAGAAACACGAAGTCATAGGTGACGTTCGCGGCATAGGTCTCATGCTCGCCATCGACTTTGTCAAGGACCCCGTGAAGCGGGACTTCAATACTGAGCTTAGGAACAAAGTAGAACAAGAAGCGTTCAAGAGAGGTGCCATATGCATCGCGGCAGGAAAGAGCGCCATACGCTTTGCACCTCCGCTGACCCTACAGAAGGAGCACGTGGACGTAGTAATTGAAATCCTAGACGATGCGATCAAAGCAGCGTTGGGCTAGAGTGAGCACGCTAGGAGGCGAGCACATTGGAACTCAAGAAAACGCCTTTGAACGAGGTGCACAAGCAGCTTAATGCCAAGATGGTGGAGTTCGCAGGCTTCGAAATGCCTTTGCAGTACACAGGCATCGTGGATGAGCACATGGCAGTAAGGACCAACGTGGGCATGTTCGATGTGTCCCACATGGGTGAACTCTACTTCAAAGGCGACATTGCTGAAGTCAATAGGTTGGTCACCGTGGACGTCGCAAAGATGAGGCCTGGGCAAGTAGCGTACACCATGTACCTCAACGAACACGGCGGCGTGGTGGACGACTTGTTGGTGTACCGCATCAGCGAAGACGAAGTGTTCATGGTTGTAAATGCCAGCAACACAGAAAAGGACGACCATCATGTGAGGACGCACCTGCGCTCCGCTGAACGTTACGAGAACGTGTCTGACAGGTATTTCGAGTTAGCCATTCAGGGCCCTCACGCTGTGGATTTGGTGGAGCAGTTCTTCCACGTGCAAGACCTCAAGTTTTTCGAAATGCGTGTTTTTGGGGACTTCATAGTCAGTCGCACGGGATACACCGGTGAAGACGGCTTTGAAGTGTATGGGCCCGCTGAACAGGCCGTGGAGTGGTGGAACCGCTTCATGGAGGCGGGCAAAGCCATAGGGCTCAAGCCTGCAGGTTTGGGGGCTCGCGACACATTGCGCTTCGAGGCAGGCCTGCCTCTGTATGGGCACGAGCTCAACGACGAAGTGACGCCCTTGGAAGCCAACTACGCCTTTGTGGTGGATTGGGAGAAGCCCGATTTCATAGGTAAAGACGTGCTTGTAAGGCAAAAGGAGCAGGGACTCACCAAGAAGCTCATGGGTTTAGAGCTTTCCAAAGGTATCGCAAGGCAAGGCTACAAAGTGTTCGCAGGTGACGAAGAAATAGGCGCTGTGACCACAGGTAACATGGCTCCTTTCCTCAAGAAGAGCATCGCTATGGCTTTCTTGCGGATCGACCACGCCAAGATTGGGACGCCTGTGGAGGTTGAAGTGCGCGGTGAGCGGGTGCCTGCTGTAGTGGTTTCCAAGACTTTCTACAAGAGGGGGCGATAGTGTGAGGTACGCGCCTCATTCCCCAGAAGAAGTCAAAGAGATGCTGCGGGCCATCGGTTTAGAAAGGTTGGAGCAGCTCTTTGACGACATACCCACCGAAGCCTTGCTCAAGAGGCATTTGAACGTAGAAGGCGGATGGGACGAAGAGCGCATAAGAGCTTACTTCCGTAAGGCGGCTGCCGCTATGCCTGATGCCAACAAGGCTGTCTATTTCTTAGGCGGCGGAATCTATGACCACTACGTGCCTGCCTTGGTGGACAAGGTGCTTTCTCTACCTGAGTTCTACACGGCCTACACGCCATATCAGGCGGAAGTCAGCCAGGGCACCTTGGTAGCCATGTTCGAGTACCAGTCGCTCATCTGCGAATTGACGGGCATGGAGGTAACCAACGCTAGCATGTACGATGGCGCTTCAGCAGCTGCCGAGGCGGCCCTCATGGCTATGCGCATCAAGGGAATCAAGAGGATTGCTGTCTCCAAGGCAGTTCACCCTGACATCTTCGAAGTGCTCCACGCATATCAGGTAGGACAGGATTTCGAAATTGTAGAGATACCAGTGCTGAACGGGCTCACCCATGCAGGCGCACTGGACGAGTTGCCTCCCGTAGCGGGGCTGTTGGTGCAGAGTCCCAACTACTACGGCTTCATAGAGAACATGCCAGCATTCGGTTCGGCTATTCACGAAAAGGGTGGTTTGTTCATAGCTGCTGTGGATCCACTCTCTTTGGGTGTTTTGAAGAGCCCCAAAGAGTACCAAGCTGACATCGTGGTCGGCGAAGGGCAGAGCCTAGGCAACCATATGAACTTTGGCGGCCCCCACTTTGGGTTCTTGGCTACCAAGATGGAATTCGTTCGTGACATGCCAGGCCGCATGATTGGTGAAACCAATGACGTAGACGGCCGAGTGGGATATGTTATGACCTTGCAGACCCGTGAGCAGCATATCAGGCGCGAGAAAGCCACGTCTAATATATGCAGCAACCATTGGCTCATGGCTTTGGCTTCAGTGGTCTACTTGGGCCTTATGGGGGGTAGCTTCAAGGAACTCGGCGAGAGCATACTGACACGCAGCACCTACTTAGCTGAACAGCTTGCCAAAGTGGGATACCCACTTCGTTACAGGAACTACTTCTTCAAGGAGTTTCCCGTTCACGTTCCCAATGCCACAGAAGTTCAATCAGCCTTGGCCGAGGCAGGCTATTTTGTGGGGCCTGTGATTGACGAGAACACGCTGCTCGTAGCGGTTACCGAGAAGAGGACTCGCGAAGAGATAGACGGACTAGTAGGCCTCATGGAGGGATTACGATGAGACGTTTGCCTCCTTTGCTCAAAGAACTACACAAGCCGGGCCGTAAGGGTTTAGCCGTTCCGCGGGGTGGTTTCGAAGTCAGGCCAGCCGCAGAACTGTTGCCTACTGATTTACTGAGGCACGAACCACTCAGCCTGCCCGAAGTACCTGAAGTAGAGGTGGTACGCCACTTCGTTAACCTATCCAACCTCAATTACGGCGTGGATACGGGCTTCTATCCTTTGGGGTCCTGCACCATGAAGTACAACCCCAAGATCAACGAAGAAGTGTCCGCATGGTTCAGCGACCTGCACCCATACCTGCCCGCCAAGTATGTACAACCCCTTTTGGAGCTCCTGTACACGCTGCAACAGGACCTACTCGAAGTAACAGGCATGGACGCCATCACGTTGGAGCCCGCCGCAGGTGCTCACGGGGAACTAACAGCCATGCTGATGGCAAAGGCGTACCTAAAGGACAAGGGCTTACACCACAAAGACATAGTCATAGTTCCTGACTCAGCGCACGGAACAAACCCGGCCTCAGCTGCTATGGCAGGCTTCCAAGTAATCACCGTTCAATCCAACGAGGAAGGCTTGGTGGACATCGACAAACTTAAGGCTGTCCTCAACGATCGGGTAGCTGTGCTCATGCTCACCAACCCCAATACGCTTGGCAAGTTCGAACGCGACATAATGGAGATGGCCAAGATGGTCCATGACTTGGGCGGCCTTTTGTACTATGACGGTGCCAACTTGAACGGCATCTTAGGTTGGGTAAGGCCTGGTGATATGGGCTTCGACTTTGTGCACCTCAACCTGCACAAGACGTTCAGCACGCCGCACGGCGGAGGCGGCCCTGGTTCAGGGCCTGTGGCTGTGAAGAAAGAGCTTGAGCCGTACCTGCCTAAACCCGTAATCGTTAAGGATGGCGAGACCTACAAGCTCGAAACTGACAGGCCCAAGAGCATAGGTAAGGTCAGGTCCTTCTACGGCAACATACTCGTCGCCCTCAAGGCTTTGGCTTACATCAAGGCGTTGGGAGGAGCAGGCCTCAGGGAGGCAGGAGCGTTGGCAGTGCTCAACGCTAACTACATGAGGGTGAAGACCGAGGAGTTCCTGCCAACTGCATACCCGGGTCTGTGCAAGCACGAATACGTAGCTACCGCTGAAGGTCTAAAGAGGCAGTTCGGCGTGAGGACTTTGGACATAGCAAAGCGGTTGCTTGACAAGGGCTTCCACGCACCTACAGTGTATTTCCCGCTCATTGTCCATGAGGCCCTCATGATAGAGCCTACTGAGACAGAAACCAAAGAGAACTTGGACGCCTTTGTGGAGGCGCTCAGGGAGATCGTGGAGGAAGCGCAGACAAACGCAGAATTGGTCAAATCGGCTCCCCATGTTACGCCGGTAAGGCGGTTAGACGACACCAAAGCAACCAAGCAGCTTAAAGTCAGGTGGTAGGGCTTCAGCCCTGCCACCCCTTCCTGAGGGGTGAAGCCATTGGCATTACTGCTACGTGGGGCTCCCGTAGCAGAGGCGATCTACGAGGAACTGAGTAATAAAGAAGCAGAAAGTTTATCCCTGGCTGTCATCAAACACCCTCAGCTTGCTTACAGCCACTTCATAACCAGTATCACTGAGGCTGCCAAACGTTTGGGCACCGCTATGCTACTGGTGGACGTGGAGTCCTATGACGAACTGAGCCTCAACATCGCATCTTTCAATGCCAATGATGAAGTGGACGGCATCCTTTTGGTAAAGCCGTTCCCCACAGATTGGGATTTCCGTGCGGCTTTGGAGTCGCTTGACCCCAACAAGGATGTGGATGGGCTGCATCCCGTGAACGTGGGTTTGTTAGCCCAGCGTAGGCCTGCTGTGGTCCCTGCTGTGGCCCAGGCGGTGGCGCGGCTGCTGGCTTATTACAACGTGGACGTGAAGGGCAAGCATGTGGTCGTCATAGGGCGCAGTGAGGCCGTAGGCATGCCGTTGGCGTTATTGCTAACGCACCTAGACGCCACAGTTACGTTGGCTCACAGCAAGACAGTAGGCCTACAGGACATCACCCGCCGTGCTGACATTGTAGTAGCCGCAGTAGGCCAACCCCATCTCTTCGGTGCGCCGTTTTTCGACCGTCATTCGGTGGTCGTGGATGTAGGAGCCACCCTAGTGGGCGGGCACGTGCTGGGGGACGTCGATCTTGAAGCAGTAGAGCCTTTGGTGAGTGCCATAAGCCCTGTGCCGGGTGGGGTAGGCCCTCTGACCACAGCGTGCCTGCTTTCCAACCTGTTTCTATGCGCTTCCAGGCGAAAGTAGGTATCTACGCGCTCCTTTTTAGCTTAACGGAACTTCAGTCAGGTGGTGCGCGTGCTACAATTTAATAAATTGGTAGCACGGAGGTATGCCGTGGAGCGCTTGGTCAGGTTTGGAGTTTCGGTGGAAGAGGAGTTAGTACGAGAGTTTGACGAAATGATCAAGTCCAAAGGCTACAGTAGCAGGTCAGAAGCTATCAGGGACTTGATGAGGGAGTACTTGGTGGAGAACCGTTGGGAAACAGGCGGCGACCACCTCATGTTAGGCTCGCTCACCCTTCTATATGACCACGAGTCGCACGACATTACTGACAAGCTTACCCATCTGCAGCACCAATACCAAGATGTGGTCATAGCTGCCACCCACGTGCACGTGGACGAGCACAATTGCTTAGAGGTGGTCCTGCTTAGAGGCACTGCCGATAGGGTACGCCAAGTAGCTGACCGATTGAGCTCGCTTAACAGCGTCAAACTCGCCAAACTCAACGTGGCCAGTGTAGGCGGCGGAGTTTAGGAGGTGTTGTCTAGTGCACATACCTGAAGGTTACATCAGCCCCCAAACCTGTGCGGTGATGTGGGCGGGCATGGTTCCTTTTTGGGTCAAGGCGTACAACCAAGTCAAAAAACACGTAGGCCCCAAACAGGTGGCCAATGTGGCGTTGGGCTCCGCTTTTTCTTTCATGCTCATGATGCTCAATGTGCCCGTGCTGTACGGGACTACGGCTCACGCTGTGGGCGCTGCGCTGGTAGCCATTCTTTTGGGCCCTTGGGCTGCGGTCTTGAGCGTCAGCATAGCCCTCTTGGTACAGGCCCTGATGTTCGGTGACGGCGGCGTCCTTGCTTTTGGCGCTAACGCCTTCGCTATAGCTTTGGTAGCCCCTTGGGTGGGTTACTTCATTTACAGGCTGCTGTCCCGTTCTGTGGGCAGGCTTTGGGCTTCCATGATAGGAGCCTACTTCAGCATCAATGCAGCTGCCTTGGTGGTGGCAGTGCTTTTGGGCATACAGCCTCTACTTTTCAAGGACGCAGCCGGTTTACCAGCCTACTTCCCGTTCAGTCTCGCTGAGGCTGTGCCTGCCATGATGGTCATACACATCACCTTGGCTGGTTTTGTGGAGGCACTCTTCACAGGGCTCGTGCTGTGGATTCTCCAAAAATGGGGCCAGTGGAGCGGGCAGCAGGAGGTTGCTTGACCATGAGACGTGTGATGTGGATACTGCTACTCGTGCTTATAGTGTTGTCGCCTTTAGGCCTCTTGGCGGAGGGTGAGGCTTGGGGCGAATGGGCTTTAGAGGAAATAGGGAAAATGACGGGTTTTGTGCCCAGCGGTGCCCAAAGGTTTGCTGAATGGTTCCACGCTCTTCTGCCTGACTACACGTTCCCCGCTCTCGGCGATAGTTTTTGGGCACAGGCGGTGGGCTACATCTTGTCGGCCGTAATAGGCGTAGGTGCCATATTCCTGATCACATTCCTGTTGCTGAGGGGCGACCGTGGAAAAGTACTTAGAAAAGACCATTAGGGCTCTCCAATCTGTCATAGAGGCCCTTTTGCACGCTGCTGAATCACCCCAAAGCCGGCTTGCTCGCAAGCCTGCCCTTGTCATTTTGGTTTGGCTTGTGGTGCTCGTCGTGGCTAATATCAGCAGTGATTGGCGTGTTTTCATCAGCCTCTTCGTTCTTGCCTCATTGGTGGGACTTCTTCTCAAACTACGCGTAGGGCGGCTGCTTGTAGCATCGCTTACCGCCACTCTGTGGTTTGGCGGAACGGTAGGGCTTCTGTATCTAGTTTTTGGCTCCGCCGCCCTCAGTTTCGCGCAAAGGCTGCAGGGGGCACTTTTGTTGCCCCTGCGTACCCTCTTCAGCGTCCTGCTCACCCTCATGTTGGTACAGCTGCTCGGTTGGAGTGGGTTTACCCGTGGCCTGCGTTCTTTGGGTATCCCCGCTCTTTTAACCTTGACCGTGGATATGGCTGTACGCTACATACACCTGCTCAGCGAAAACGCCTTGAACATGATGCTGTCGCGCAAGAGCAGGGTGTTCTGCGTTGATCCACCCCATTCGAGGCAGTTTGTGGGCGCCTCAGCAGCATTCTTGTGGCTCAAGTCCTATGATATGAGCGAGCAGGTGTACCAAGCCATGGCCGCCCGCGGGTTCGACATAGAAGGCGGGGCATAGTGTTCGTGGATCCTGTATTCCGCCTCCACGCATTGGGCTATCACTACCCTGACGGCACCCCAGCCCTGCAGGGCATTACGTGGCAGGTCAGCAGGGGAGAGTCTTGGGCCGTGTTGGGCACCAACGGCTCTGGTAAATCTACGTTGCTGAAAATCCTTGACGCCCTCTTCCTACCTACGGAGGGCACCCTCGAAATCTTCGGCATTCCGCTCGATGAAAACACCATCAAAACCAAGGGTTTGGAACTGCACAGGCGCATAGGTCTGTTGTTCCAAGACCCCGACGTGCAACTCTTCTCGCCCACCATATTTGATGACGTTGCCTTTGGCCTGCGTCAGCTCAAGGAGCCCGCGCCTCAGGTGACAGCCAAGGTCAATGCCATTCTCACCGAGTTCCGCATTGATGACGTTTCAGAGAAGATGCCTTTTAGGATAAGCGGTGGACAAAAGAAGAAGGCAGCCTTAGCGTCGGTGCTTGTCTTGGAGCCTGAGGTCTTGCTCCTCGACGAGCCTACCAACGACCTTGACCCCCGCACCAAACGTTGGCTCATTGCCAAACTCACCGAGTTCAGAGAACGCGGCGGCACCTTGGTGGTAGCAAGCCACGAAGTAGATGTGGTATTCCGCCTATGCGAGAAGGCGTTGGTGCTCAGCGAGGACCACCACGTACTTTTCCAAGGCGACACCTCGTATTTGCAGGCTCATCCCGAACTGCTCGAGCAAGCAAATTTGTTATAGCGTTCCAGTGTGAAACTGCCTTCTAACGCTGGCTAAGGCAGGCTTCGTTCAGTTCTGCATATGCAGGCCCTTGACAAACCGCTCTGTGTTGTCTTATACTATCCTTTGCCTGCCCAAACGGGCACGGTGGGGCACCCCTAGGAAGGGTGCAGAAGCAGGCCGAAAGGTAAAAACTGGGGATAGAGATAGGAACTAGCGGTCGGATTCAAGAAGTAAGTGAATCACGAGTAGGGGTTAAACCTGAACATAGTTACCTAGAGATAGGTATCACGGAGGGTTTGATCCCGGCTCAGGACGAACGCTGGCGGCGTGCCTAATGCATGCAAGTCGAGCGGGCCATTC
>JABLWY010000003.1 GCA_013178255.1 Coprothermobacteraceae bacterium
CGTCTGGCCCTGGGTGGCGGGCTTTTTTGATGGCGATGGCTGTATTGCCGTTGGCCTGCAAAGAGCCCGCCACCGCTATCTCTATTCCTATCTTCGCGCCAAACGTGTTGCGTGACCAATGCGGTGGGGCTTGGGTTCTCTGAGCCCCACCGCGCTGTTTTGGGAGGTGAAGAGTTGTGACCGTCAAAGCTGCTCCCGATTGTTCCTCTGATCTGGTAGCCAAGTTGCTGGCGCAGTACAACCAGCTTCAAGCTGATGTGGTGGCACTCAAGGACAAGTACAACGCGCTTGTCAGGCTGGTGAACGACATGAAGGCTAAGTTCAACGCGCACACGCACAACGTGACACACGCTCCCTGTGCCGCTACTGGCGCAGCCTATCGTGTGGCCACCGCCATCACGTCCACCAGAGGGCCCTCAACGACTATTGCTAACGGCGTAGCGGCCAGTGTAACGGCGGATCAAGTGGTAAAGTTGCCGTAAGGCGGTGAGACGGGTGCTATTGCCGGTGGAGACTCACCCGCTCGATATCCCTCAGCGTCTGCAAGAGATCGATCCCGAACTGCGTGTGCTGTTCGATACGGACAGGCAGGACTATACGGTGTGGGGGCTGGGCAGGTCCGGCCCCTATATTCTTGCCCGCTTCCGCGAACTTGATTGCCGCGTGCTCAATGCCGTGCGCTACGGCTACTGGCTGGCCCGCAACACGGGTGCACCGTATACCGCTCTATTGCGGCAGCAGGCGCAGGAGGACTACGAGGCCGAGCGTAGGCGGCAGAGGGGATTGGCTGACCTAGAACGCGCGTTCCGCGAGGACATGCGGGGGCTGTTCCGCAAACTGTGGCCTGGATGGAGGGCGGCGTAGATGACGCTTGGTGAACTCATTTCCGCCGTGCGCGATGAGGTGCGCGACCCGAGCGCACTGCGGTTCTCCGATGCGACTATCACCCGCTACCTGAACGATGGCCTGCTTGAACTTGCGCGTGTTTCGAGGTGCATCAACGTGTGGCAGTCCAGCGTTGCGGCGGGCACGACTTCGGTGGCGATGCCTCCCGACCTGCTTTTTCTCCGCATGGCGGCGTGGGAGTCGCAGGTATCCAAGCATGGGCTGGACATCAAGTACGGCATGCCCCGGACGCAGCCGAATGAAACGGGCGAGCCCGAGGCCGTGTGGGTGGTGTCGGGGCAGATCGTGCTGGAGCCCGTGCCGTCTTCCTCTGGCACGCTGTATCTGGCTGGTGTGCCGAGGCCCGCGAAGATGGTGAACACGACCGACACGCCTGCGCTGGAGGATGCGGACAGCGCGATCATTGCTTACGCGGCGATGCGGTGCCTGCTTGCGGATGGCGACCCGATGGCGGGGGCACAGAAGCAGGCGTGGCAGGAACTGCGCGATGCCTGGCTCGTGGCGGACGCGCAGCGGAACCCGATGCAGACGGTGCTGGAACGCAGGCCGTGGTGGTGGTGAAGCATGGCGCGTAAGGCCCAGGCCCCTGGCTACCTGCTCGAACGCATAGACGACTTCTCTGGCGGCTGGAATACTGCCCATCCTGCCTCTATCGGCAAGAACGATTTGGTTACTGCGAAGAACGTTCTCTTTACTCCCGAAGGCAAGATTGTGCCGCGCTGGGGGATGGCGAAGCGGTTCGGCGCGGACTTTGACCCCAACCCGGTGCTGGGCATGGGTGCGCTGTACAAGTCCGACGGTACCACGCGGCTGGTGATGGCGGCGGGGACGACGCTGTATGTTGATAAGCCGCATGTTATTTTCAACTACGACAGTCAGGCGGATTGGGAGCAATCAGGTGTATACACGAACCTAGATACCAAGTCCTCGCCAGGCGATGTTAAGCTGTATACTCCCCCCACTCCCATCTTCTCCCGCCCCTTCGTCGCCTACACGTCCACCGGCCAGCAGGTAGCCTTCGGCGTGCCGCGCTACGAGGCGGGCCAGTTCGGGCAGGCGATCATGATCGAGGAGGGGACGACGAACCTCCTCAAGAACGCCAGCTTCGAGGTATACACGGGGTGGACGGGGGTGGCGGATGGGTGGACTTCCGGGGCCAGTGCTGTTGTCACAAGTAGTTTCGCCGTTGACACTACTAACTACCGTCCTAGCGGTACTCGTTCGCAAAAAACCGCCATCACGGCTAGCACTGGTGTAGGAGATGCTGTAGTGTATCAACAGTTTACGGTAGGTGCTGGCATCACGCTTACTGTTAGCGGATACCTAATGGGTTCAGCTACCGGTACTGGTGCTGCGCGTCTTTATATCAACGCTTACAACTCTGCTGACACTTTACTTTCCACTTTCATAAATCAAGTTCCTGTCATACCATCTTCGTGGACGCGTGTTGCTTTTACTGGAACAACCCCAGCAAACACAGCTTATGTGCGTGTAGCTTTCGGCGCGAGAGCCAGAGCGGCTGGCGACACAGCAACCGTTTATTGGGACGACGTGCAAGTCGAACAAAAGACATATCCAACCTCCATCATCTTCGCTAACGACACCACGACCCAGCCGAGCCGCTTCCCTGAGTCGCTGACCATCCCCACGGCGAGGGTGCTGTCGGCGCAGGAGGGGACGGTGGAGAGTTGGATCAACCTCCTGCGCTCTCCTGGCACCGCGCCGCAGTACCTGTTCGACGGGGCCGGCGCCGCAAACCAGAACCTCGTCGTCTACGTCGGCACGGACGGCAAGCTGCGTGTGGAGTACGGCGCGGGCACAACTACCGTGACACTCGTCGGCACCACGGTGCTGGCGGCGAACACGTGGTACTTCGTGGCCGTACGCTGGTCATCCGCGGGCGTGGCGCTGCTGATCAACGGCGCGGTTGAGGCGTCCGATGCGACCGCGCCCAGCCTGTCCTTCGGCGTGAACGCCTACCTGGGCAGCAAGGCCGATGGTACGTCGCAACTCGACGGCCTCATCGACGACCTCCGCATCTCCAGCCGCGCCAGGACGGACGCGGAGATCGCGGCGGCATATCAGAGCGGGTTGCCGCTGGAGTGGGATATTGACACCACCTACCTCCTTCACTTCGACGGCAACCTGAACTATCCCGCCGACCGTCAGGGTGTGTGGGTATCTCCTGTACAGAATGCCGCAACAGTACAGGACTACGCTAGTCTTGCTGTTTCCTGGTCTGAAACTCTACCTGTGGGTACAGCAATTGCCTGTCAGGTGAGGACTTCGGCGGATGGCGTAACATGGAGTATGTGGTATGACCAAGTGAACGGCGAGACGGCCACCGCACCTGCTAATCCCTACTCGCAGGTGCGCTTCATCCTCCAGGAAGTGGGCAACGCAGGCACGCCGATACTGAGCAGGGCTATGGTGTCTTACGAGGGGCAACCCAGCGCGTCTTCCCTGCTCACGGGTCTTTCCGTTGCCAGCCACTACTCCTTCGCGCAGCTTCAGGACTACCTGTTGGTCTTCAACGGCATAGACTCGCCCAAGAAGTACGATGGCACCACGATAGCCGACATCACCGCAGGGCCGAAGGCGAAGTACTGTTGCGTGTACAAGAACAGGGTGTGGGCGGCCAAGGGGAGCACGCTTTACTTCTCCGACCTGCTCTCGGTAGACACGTGGCCCGCTGCGAACTTCATCGAAGTCAATCCCTCCGACGGCGATGAGATAATCGCGCTCATCCCCACCACCATGATGCTACTCATCGTGAAGCAGCACAGCACCTACTACCTCACGGGTTATTCCCCGCAAACGTTTGCGGTGTCTCTTGCGGGTGACGTGGGCACAATCAGCCCGCGCGGTGCGTTGTGGACGCCTTACGGCATCTTCATGCTGGACCGCGAGGGCGTGTGGCAGACCGACCTGCGCAAGAGGGTACTGCTCACGCGCAAGATAGAAGGTGCGTGGAAGACGCTTAACCAACGCGCTCTCAGCAAGGGCGCGTTGTTCGTTATGGATGAGCGTATCCTGGTGGCGGTGCCTTCCGCCATAGCCAACGGCAACGACACGGTGCTGGTGTACGACGTGCTGCACCGCGCGTGGTCGAAGGTGGAGGGCTGGTACCCCTCCTGCTTCCTCATGTTCTGGGAGCGGGGTAGGTGGAAGTACCTGTTTGGCGACTCCCGCAAGGGGCAGGTGTATGAGATCGGCGGCGCGACGGACGATGCTGGCACCATGTTTGAGGCCCTGGTGGAGACGGCGCACCTGCCGCTCATGTCCGAATCCTGGGAGAAGCGGTACAAGTGGTGCGACCTGATCTTCGCCAAGGGGAGCACGGTGCAGAACGTGGCGGTGTCCTTCGTGGCCGATGGCGTGGCGGGAGCAGAGAAGACGCTGAACGTGGCTTCGGGAAGTGGCACCGTGGCGGGACGTTTCTGGACGCCGCCGTTTGCCCGCACGCTGGGCGTGAGGGTGCGGTGGCCTGCGACCGATTCCTCCGGGCCAGAACTGCTGGCGGCGGAACTCACCTACTTCCCGAGGGCGGCGCGGCCCGTGCAGGTGGTGTGAGCGATGGGTCACGTTGAACTGCCGCTTCTCTGGGTCAAATCCCCGGAGATGCAACAGATACTGCTCACGTTGCAGGACGCGCTCAACAAGTTGTCGGAGGACAATTTCCCCAACCCGCTTTCGGCAGACAACATCCTGGCCGCAAACAGTCTCACCGGGTCCTTGGTGCTCAAAGACTACAGTACGCCACTCAAGAAGCTGGCGTGGCGGGAGTGGCCGATAGAACTGGTGCTTGCCCCGCAGCCTGTGGCCACCACGTCCTCGCTGGACTGCGGCGGCTTTTGGGTGTTCGACCCCGCGAAGTACCCCGGAGGAACGTGGTACTTCGAGGCGGCGATACGCATATCGAACGCGTCCTACATCGCTACGGCGCAGTTGAAGAGTGGCGCGAACGTGCTTGCGTCCGTGACCACGCGGAACACGAACTACACCGTGGTGCGGTCGGGCGCGGTGACGATGCCAACGGCGCAGGCGGTGCTGACGGTAACGCTGGCTTCAAACAACAGGGCTGGCACGGCTTACCTGTGGACGGCCCGGATGATCTATGTTCCGTAAGGTGGTGGTAGCATGTCGGTTCCGCAGTTGAAGCTCCGCGAGGAGATAGAAAAGCGCGGCGGTAAGGTGACGTGGCAGGGGGCAGGGAAGCCCATCAAGGTGGAGTACGGGGGCAAGACTGTCGAGATTTCGCCTTCGGAGTACGAAGTGCGGTGGGACCCGCAGGAGAAGACGTGGCGTGCGTTTACTACTCCCGAGACGCTGGCAAAGGCGACTGGAGCCGTTCCCGTACGAGCCACCTTCGAGGCCAAGGGCTATCAGGTGGAGTGGAAGCCCGACACGAAGCAGGTGGTGGTGCGCGACCCGTCCACGGGCAGGGAGACAACTCTAACCCCGACTGCCCTTTGGGGCGATAGGGCGTGGGCGCAACCCGAGATGATCAAGCAGGTAGAGACACAGATTCAGCTTCCTGCTGAACGCACCGCCCAGGAACTCCGCGCCGAGTGGCAGAACTTTGCCGATACCATCCGTAGCCAGACGAGGCAGTACTTTGACCAGATGAACCAGTACGCCAAGCAGATGTCCGATGCTGCGCTCACAATGTACAAGATGTACCAGGACCAGCTTGCGCAAGCGTTTTCGCTCCTCCAGCAGCAGATGCAGCAGAAGCCCGAGGTGCCCGAGTCGGTGAAGCTGGCGATAGAGGAACTGCGGCAGGCGGTGGAGGAGAACTCGAAGCAGCTGGCCGAGGAAATGAACAGGCGCGGCATCCTCCAGTCGGGCATCGCAATGGAGGAGGAACGCAAGCTGCGCGAGAAGGGGCTGACAGAGGAGCAGAAGCTGCTGGCGCAGTGGCTGGATCAGGAGCACGAGAAGATCACGAAGGCGGTGTTCCAGCTTGCCAACCTGTACGCTCAGACTGCGGCTCCCACGGCGCAGATGTGGTATCAGGCGGCTACGGTCGGGCCGCAGATGGGCATGAAGATCGCGGAGCAGGCGTACCAGACAGAACGGGAGCTTGCAGGAAAGGAGTTCGACTTCCTCTCGAAGTTGCGCCAGTGGGAGGCTGAGCAGAGGCAGGCGGCGGAAGAGGAATACGCGAGGCGGTTGCAGGAGGCGCAGAAGCTGGCCTGGGAGCAGTACAAGTGGGGTGCGGAGCAGGCGTGGGAGCAGGAGAAGTTCCAGAAGCAGTTGGAGTATGACTACGCCCGCCTAGCCGAAACGGTGCGGCACCAGCGGGCGATGGAAGCGTTGCAGGCCGAGGCGAACAGGCAGAGGGCGGATTACTACAACTACCTGAAGCGGAAGGGGGTGACCGAAGAGGAGGTTCGCAGGAACACCGCTGACGTGATTGCAGACATCATGCAGATGAGTTCGGAGGACGAATTGAAGGCATACATCGCAGATCACGCCCAATACTGGGTGACGGATATGCCTATCAAGATAGATGACGTGTTGCAGTGGATAAAGTACAAGTTCCCGACTCAAGCGGGACAGCAGATAGTATTGCAACTTCAGACTCCTGGTGGGCGGGTCATGCAAGTGCAACCGTAGCTGGGTGGTGAAGACCGGTGGCGCGTGACGAACAGGGAAAGTGGATTCCTTACGAAGAGTGGAAGCGGCGGATGGTAGAGAAGGGGAAACTGCCTACGCTGGCTCCTGCGCCTTCTGCCATGCCCGCCGTTTCTATTCCAGCAAAGGCACAGGTTACGCCCAAACCAGAGGCCCCGAAGCCTCTGCCTGCGCGCCCGCCCGAAGACATTGCGTACATGACGGAGTTCGAGAAGCGGCACCCTACTTTGGCTAAGGTGCTTCGGGGTTGGAAGACTCTCATGGAGCGCATCCCTGGGATGGCTGGAACACCGTGGGGCCAGAAAGTAGGAGAAGTTGTTGGCCGCACCCTGATTGGTGCAGAGCCGCCGATAGAAAGCCCGAAGTTGAGCAAAGCGGGCGAGATAACTGCGGGACTTGTAGGCGGTGGTCTTGCCATAGCGGGAGCCGTGCGGGGTTTGGGTATCCCAGGTGCTGCTGGTGCCGTTCAGCAGGTTGAAAGAAAGGTGGCCGAAGTGGCAACGAAAGCGGCTCCGAGGGTTGCGGAGGCCGTCAGCCGCCTTCCTGCTTTGGCGCGGGCGACAGGGCGGGCCGCTCTGGTGGAGGCTCCTGCGTGGTGGGCATATGAAAGGATGGCGTATCCCGAGGAGCACAAGCCCGAACTAAAGCAACTGCCCGAGTACATGGCGCAGTTCGGTGCGTTTGTGGGCCTCACGGGAGCTGCGGCTGAAGCCCTGCCCCGTGTTGTTCGTTACTTGCGTGATGTAAGGGTTCCGAAGACTGAGGTGAAGCCGCCCGAGGTCAAGGTGGGGGAAGTCAAGCCACCTGCCGCCGAAGTGAAGCCGCCCGAAGTACCAACTGCGGAGGTTAAGCCGCCCGAGGCCCCCGCGCCTAAGCCGCCCGAAGTTCCTCCTGCGGAAGAACTGCCCGTCAAGGTGGGTCAGCGCATGACTGCCCGCCGCAAGAGGACGGGCAAGGAGTATACGGGTGTTGTGGAGCGCGTCTACCGTGGCAAGCAGGGGCAGCTTCTTGCCGATGTGCGGCTTGACGATGGCGCAGTGAAGACGATTCCTGCTTCGCGCAAGCATACAGAGTGGAGGATACCAGAGGTTGAGCCAAAGGAGGCGAAGCCAGAATTCAAGATCGGTGAGGAAGTGCATCTCACCGATACTAAGGGCAATCTGCTAACCGAGCCCCGGAAAATTGTTGACATCCAAGAGAAGGATGGGGTCAAGTACATCCGGGTTGAGGGAACCACCACGTACTATCCCGAAAGCCAAGTTGAAAGACCTGCACCGAGGGCTGAGGCCCCGAAAGTGGAATTGCCCGAAGCACCGAAGGCTGAGGTGGCAGAGGTTCCGTCCGCACCCAGAGTCAAGCCCGAAGTTCCTCCTGCCCCCGCCAAGCCCTACGAGGGCCTTCGTCCTGGCACCGAGCAGTGGATGAAGGTGTGGCGTGAGCATCCCGAATTGCAGGAAGAGATGTTGGCGTATGCGAGAGAGAAGGGGTATTTGCCGCCGAAGCCAGAAGCCGAGATTAAGCTACCTACCATTGAAACTGTGGAAAGGGTGCCTGAGCCCCCCCAAATTCAAGAAGCTCCCCCTGGTTTGCCTGTGTCTCCGCTAACACCCGAACAACAGCAACAGGCTCGTATTGCGGTTAGGGAAATCGTGACCACCTTCGAGCGTCTGGGCACTCCCATCCGCACGGGCCGTTACTACCAGAAAGCACGTGGCATCTACAAGCGCGGCCAGAAGTGATTCGCACCAAGCTGTTCGGTGACGTGGTGGCGATCAGCCATGAGGTAGGCCACCACCTGGACAAACTGTGGAAACTGTCCTCCATTGCCCAGCACAGAAACGAACTGATTGCGTTAGCGCAAGCGGTAGGCACAAAAGCGAAGACACCACTAGAGATGGCAACTGAGGGTGTAGCCGAGTTTGTGCGGCTTGCCATTACCGATCCCGCTACTGCCCAGGCTCGGGCACCGGGTATGTGGCAAACATGGCAACAATTGCTCAACCAGCATCCCGAAGTGGCAGATGTGCTGGAAGAAGCGGGGCGGCGGATTCGGGGCCTGATGTCTGCCAATCCCGAAGAGCGGTTGCTGTCCACCATGTCCATAGGCGAGGCCCCAACGCGCCGTCGTTTCTTCCGCTCTTGGAACGACTTCCTTGCGAAGATGGTGGATGAACTCGCTGCCCTTGATCCCTTCAAGAAGGCGGCTGAAGCGAAACTGGGTCGCAAACTGGAACCACTGGAAGACCCGATGATGCTTGCGTGGAGAGCGAGGGGTTGGCAGGGCAAGGCGTCCATATTCCTGCGTGAAGGTGTGAGGGATGCAGTCGGCAATAAAGTTGCCCCTGGTCTTAGAGAGGTGTTTGCTGTAGTTCAGAAGGGAGCCAAACCCGTAGTAGAAGTAGAAATACCGAAAGCAATAGAACCTGCGCTACAACGAGTGTCTGCCGAAGGTGTAACGCGGTTAGGCCCAATCGATCAGTTCCGAGCCTATGCTTATGCTCGTCGCCTACTAGAGATTGAGCCAAGAGTACGGGTGCTTCCTGGGGAGGGCACATATGGTCGTCGGCAGGTCATTGCAGATGCGCAGGCGACCATAGCTAAGTTCGATAGTCCTGAGTTCCGCCGTGCCTTCGATATGCTCCAGCAGTACCAAGAGCAACTTATCCGTCAGACTTTGGGTACTTCTGGCCTCTATACGCAGGAGATGATTGATCAGATTATCGCAGCCAATGAAGCATACTTGCCATTGTACCGAGTTTTTGAAGAAGCGGAAGCGGGAAGAGCTAAAGGTGCAGGCAGAGGCTACGTAGATTTTCGGGAGGCCATCAAGAAACTCAAGGGTTCGGGCCGACTGGTAATCGATCCCCTGGAGAGCATCGTGAAAAATACCTACTTCTTTACCTCTCTTGCTGAGCGCAACAAGGTGGGCGTTGCTGTAGCGGAACTGGCCGAAAAAGTGCAAGGACTGGGTTGGTGGGCAGAACGTGTGATGCCAAAGCGTTATGCCCAGACTGTCAACCTGGAGGAAGTGTTGCAACGGGCGGGCAAGGAACTCTACGAAGCGGTCAAGGATGTAGCGGATGACCTTGGCCTCGATCTAGAGCGAACTGTGACGCTGTTCCGCCCTGCTGTCGTGGCCTCGCCGAAGGAGAACATCGCCATCATCTGGCGAAACGGCAAACCGGAGTTGTGGCAATTGCACCCCGACCTCTATGAAGCAATGAAGTGGCTTGACCATGCTACCCTACACCCGTTGCTTGAACTGCTGAGTTACCCCGCGAAGATATTGCGGGCGGGTGCTGTGTGGTACAACCCCGTGTTTTGGCTCAAGAACCCACTGCGCGACCAGTGGACGGCGTTTGTGTATTCCAAGTACGGCTACATCCCTGGCGTTGACTTGGTGCGCGGCATATTCCATGTGCTCAGGCGCGATGAGTTGTACCAGCTTTATCACGCTTCTGGTGCCGCGCAATCTACGTTGGTGAGCTTCGACCGCAATTACCTGCAACGTGACCTGCGAGCCCTACTTGGCGAAGGAAAGCCCAGCATTTTGAACTTCCTGCAAGAGCTATCTGAAACGATGGAGATAGCTACCCGCATCGGGGAGTTCGAGCGCGGATTGCGAAAACTGGGTCGCACTGAAGAGGGATTGCTGAAGGCGGCTCTGGCTGCGCGTGACATCACGATGGACTTTGGAAGAGCAGGCACGTGGGGCAAGCAGGTTAACAGGCTGGCTGCCTTCTTCAATGCCAACGTGCAGGGCTTGGACAAACTCATCCGGGTGTTCAAGGAAGACCCCGTAGGTGCTACTTTCCGCGCCGCTGTGGGCGTTACGCTACCCAGCATTGCTCTGTACCTTATCAACCGCAAGAATCCGAACTACTGGGCTCTCTCCGAATACGAGCGTGACCTGTATTGGCACATTCCGCTTCCTGATGGTCGATTCATCAGGATTGCCAAGCCCTTCGAGTTGGGTCTGCTGTATGGTAGCTTCTTCGAGAGGGTGTTGCAGTGGGTGGATAAGCAAGATCCATCCGCTGTGGATAGTCTGGCTGAAACGATGAAGCCTTTCCTCTCCAACCTGTGGGATCGGGTGAGCCCAAACCCGATTCCCACGGTGTTTGCGCCTCCCCTGGGCTGGGTGTGGCGTGAATACTTTGCCCGCCGTCCTGTGGTACCTACGTGGGAGCGCGAACTGCCGCCTGAAGCGCAATATGGTCCGTTTACGTCCACGGTGGGACGGTTGGTGGGTAAGGCCCTGGGAGTATCGCCCCGGTGGTTTGATGAGTTCCTGCGTAGCTATGTGGGCGGTATGGGGTTGTTCGCCGTTGACGTGATCGACAAGGCCCTAGAAGTTGCAGGTCTTCCCGCTCCCCCCGCGCGTGGGGGCATACCGTTCCTGCGAGATTTCATTGCGCAACCTACCAGTTCTGGTGATCCTCTGACCCGGCAGTTCTACGACATTGTGAATCAGGTTGAAGGCAAGTACAGGGCGGCCAGGGCCAGGGTAGAGCGTGGCGAAGTAGAAGGGCTGACTCCCGATGAACTCATGGCTGGCGTGCAGGCGAGTGTGCTTCGCAGGCAGGCAGATGCGCTGTCCACTTTGCGGAAGATACAGCGTGCGGCGATGACCAGCCCGAATCTTACTGATGAAGAGAAGTGGTTGGTGTGGGAAGTGCTGGACAGCGCGATCATGAATCACGTTCGCAGTCTGTTCGGTTTGCCGATGGTATGGAATCCGCCAGAGGAAATAGCAGAAGCGCAGCAGATTCTCCCTGCTGTGTTGGCGGAATATCAGAGGAGGCAAGAGGCGTTGAAGCAGGCTACCAAAGCTGTGCAAGCTCTGAAAGGGAAGTGAGAGTTTGCTTTATCCCCATCCTTGCAGGCCCATGAGCCCGAGGAAACAACCTAAAGTGTACGAAACGATGAGTACGCCCAAGGCTCCGAGTTCCCAGGAGAATATGAGCCACAGAATAGCAGCCAGAGGCAACCCAAGCGTAAAGCACGCAAGGGCTGTTTCCAATTGCATGTGCTTTTCGTGCATCTTATCGGTGGCCTTAGCTTGTATGGTGGTGGGCACGATGTAAAGCAGGGCAAGGAGCAAGATCGTTCCGATACCCACAGATATCCCCAATCCCACGAACCTCACCCCCAGCCAGCATATTCCGCTGGCTGTTCTATTTTTCCTGCCGAAAGGGGGTTCGGGTATGAACATCCTCATCATCTCCGCGCTGGCCGATTCCTCTGGCCTGGGCGTGCGGCTGAAAGCCGAGGGTCACAACGTGCTCTACTACATCCACATGGACGCCGAGAAAGAGACGTGCGATGGCATTCTGGACAAGGTGGACGACTGGCGCGAGCACGTAGACTGGGCCGATCTCATCATCTTCGACGATGTTGACCAGAAGGAGCCTGGCGAGTCTGCCTACCAGGGCGGCAAGTGGTACGAGGAACTGCGCCAGAAGTACCCTGACAAGGCCATCATCGGCGGCTCCTCCTGGGCGTCGAAGTTGGAGAACGACAGGATGTTCGGGCAGGAGGTGTTGCAAGCCTGCGGTGTGCCTACGGTGCCGATGCACAGGTTTGAGGACTTTGAGGATGCTATCGCCTTCGTTTCTAAGGAGGGTGGGGCGTGGGCTCTAAAGCACAATGGTCAAGTAAACAGGGCTCTAGCGCATGTGTCGTTCGACCCCGAAGACATGATCGAGTACCTGGAGTGGCTGGACGAGCACTGGAACGTACTTGCCCCTGGGCACAAGCCCGACTTTGTGCTCCAGCAGGCAATCAAGGGTATCGAACTGGCTGTGACCTGCTTCTTTGATGGGGAGAAGTTCCGCGAGGACACCTGCTATCTCAACCAGGAGCGGAAGCGGTTTATGCCTGGGGACGAAGGCCCGCCCACCGGCCAGATGGGGGCCGTTGACATTCCCGTACCCAACGCGCGGCTGTTCCAAGCGGTGCTGAAGCCTACAGAGCCGCTGTTCAGGGAGAACGGTGTCTGCCAGTTCGTGGATGTGAACTGTATCATCGCCAGCCCCGACACCGTTGTGCCGTTGGAGTGGACAGTGCGCCCAGGATACCCCACGATCTACTCCATGATAGAGGCGGCGGATGAACCGATCGGCCAGATGCTCTACAAGCTCGCCACGCGCTCGCCCGAGCCCGTGCGGATGTACCCTGGCTTCGTCGTGACGGTGGTAATGGCGACCAACAAGTTCCCGTACACTGATCCGCTCAACCGCTTCTGCTACCTGCGCGGGGTGGAGAAGACGGGCCTGCGCCACGTCCACCTCTGCGCAGTCAAGTACGAGAAGGGGCAGTTGCGCGGTGCGGATGACTCAGGCTACCTAGCGGTAGTGACAGGAAGGGGGCGGACGATAGAGGAGGCGAGGAGGAAGGCTTACAGCATCGTGGATCAGTTGGAGATTGTGCCGTTTGCGCTGTATCGGGAGGACATCGGTGATGAGCGCGTGCAGGAGGAGTTCCGCAAGTTGGCCGAATGGGGGTGGTTAAGCTGATGGGTTTGGGGGTCTTGTACGCATGGGACTTGTATAACTGTCGTTTCTGCCCCACTGATGTGGGCAAACTTATCCGCGCGGTGGTGGAAACTGCCAAGGAAGCGGGCATGCAGGTGGTGGAGGACGCGGGTGGTTTCTTCTCGCAGGAGAAGTGGGGCGATCAGTACGGCAGTAGCGTCATCACCCTGGTGGTGCCTCTGAAGGAGTCTCATCTGGCGATTCATACCTGGCCCGCGCACAGGTTCGTCTCGGTCGATTTCTACACCTGCGGTGACCCCTACAAGGCTTACGACGTGATGGAAGCGTTAGCGCAATCCTTCGGGCCGGAGCGGATCGAGCGCAACACGGTCTGGCGGGGCCTGATGCTGGGAGGGGATGGACATGCGTGAGAGGCTTGCGGCCTTCGAGATGATGCGGTGGCTGTCGGAAGTCCCTCCCCAAGCGGAGGGGCTTTCGTTTGGTGCGTTGCCCTCGCCGTGGGACCCGCGTGACTACCGCTATCAGCGGCTGGTTCCAGTGGCGGTGGAGTTGCCTGCGGAGTTCAGTTATCGGGACAACCTGCCACCTGCGTGGAACCAGGGCATGCTGGGCACCTGCGTAGCAGCGGCCACCTGCTGGGGTTGTCAAGCGTTCGATGAAATCCAGCAGGGCGACTTCCCTGCGCAGGGCCTGTCGGTGGCGTTTCTCTATACCGAGTGCAAGCGGCGTGATGGCATTCCCGATGTGCCTGGCACGTGGCCTCGCGTGGCGATGCAGGTACTCCAGCAGGCGGGTGTGTGTCCTGAGCAGGACATGCCCTATTCGGTGCTCACGCGGGACACCATGCCGCTACCCCTCCCTAACCAGACGGCTTATCAGAATGCACTCAAGTACCGCATCAAGACGTATGCGGCTCTTTGCACCTTCGACGACACCAGCCGCAATGCAGAGTCTCTGCTGGTAGCGATCAAAACCGCCATCATGCGCGAGGGTCCGGTGCTGGGTGCCGTTGTGGTGCACTGCTCGTTCCTGTACCCAAAGGCTCCCAATTACCTCCTGCCCGTGCCAAACGATAATGCTCCCCTCGGAGGCCATGCGGTGTGTCTCACGGGATGGTCTGACGCGAAGCAGGCATTCGAGATGCGGAACTCCTGGGGTACCGATTGGGGCGATGGCGGCTATGCGTGGCTTCCCTATGCGTGGCTGACGGCAACACGAAACTACGGCTGGTGCTTCATGGAAGCATGGACGACGGTGGATAACGTGGTGTTGCGCACCGCAAAGGAGATCGTGCTGACGCCAGGCAAGAGCGTTGCAGTAGTCGATGGCGAGGAGATGTGGCTTGACCAGCCAGCCATCATTACGGCGCGGAGTCGCACCTTGATGCCCGTGCGCTTCATGGCGTCCAACATGGGCTATCTGGTTGAGTGGACGGGCGAAAAGGTGATACTCAGGCGGCCACAGGGGGTGTAAGCGGTGGAGGACTTTGTAGCGTTGCTGGAGGCGCAGGCGGGCATACCGCCCGAGAAGTTCTGGGAGAAGATGTATCCCTACGCGCTAGACGTGGCGGCGGAACTGGAGATTCCGCCGTCTGTTTGCTTGGCGCAATGGGCGATTGAGAGCAGCTTCGAGAGCCCGCGCTGGTGCGATTACAACAACTATGCCGGGATCACGGACGGTGGGCCTCCGCACTTCCGCAGGTACGACACGATAGACGACTTCATACGCGACTACATCCGGGTGTTGCGCCTGTCCTACTACCGCGAGGTGCTGGAGTTGGCGAAGCAACATGCGCCTGCGGAGGAGATTGCGCGTGCGCTGGGCAGGTCGCCCTGGGATGCTGGGCACTACGGCGGCGATGGCAAGAACCTCATTGCGGTGATGCGGCGATATAACCTGTTCCTCTTTGATCCAGCGTGGTGGGCCTACAGGGCGTGGCGGTGGGGTGTACGCCGTGGCGTAACTGACGGCACCGCGCCGAGCACCGTTGCCACCCGCGAGATGGTGGTAACGATGCTGTACCGCGCCCTGGTGGGGGAGGGGAGGGAGTAGCCGTGGGTGGCGGTGCAAAGGGGGCGAGTGCCATGCAACAACTGGCGGAACGTCTGGAGTGGGTGGGGAATTCGCTCTCGGAGTTCCGCCAGGAAGCGAAGGAGAGATTCGACAGGATGGACGAACGGCTCCAGGAGCACGGGGAGCGCCTGGCTCGGCTGGAGGCGGACGTGACAACCCTAAAGGCTGACGTGGCCGCGCTCAAGTCCAAGCGCAACGGGAGCGACTGGGCGCGGTACGTCTGGAACTTCGTCTCCGTCCTGGTGGGGGCGTTGCTTGCGCTGGTGGGGGTGAGAATTCAGGGTAGCGGATAAACGCGCAGGGTAAAGTTCTGCACTTGCGATTTGGCGCATTAAGGAGGGATACCGTGACCCAAATCAGTTTTTCCCTAACGCCCGCCATGGTGGACGCCATGCTGGGGGTGTTGCTTCTGACGGTGGCAGACATCGCCCTAGGCATCATCGGTGCCATCGTGAAGGGCGAATTCGATTTCGGTAAGCTGCCGAGCTTCCTGCGGGCCACCGTCCTGCCCTACGTTGGTGGCCTGCTCATCTTGGGTGCGGTCGCAACGGCCAGCGGCCTGAAGGTGGGCGACACGGACGTATCGGGAGCACTGGTGGCACTCTACTTCGCTTCGGCAGCCTTTGTGGCGGCGAAGTTGCTCAAGGACGTGGCAGCGAAGGTGGCGGCCCTCATAGGGCGTGAGAGCGCTTGAGGATCAGCCGTCACGATCCCGAGTTTCGGCGGCGCGTGCTAGA
>JABLWY010000004.1 GCA_013178255.1 Coprothermobacteraceae bacterium
TAGAATGACCGTGCAAAGGGAAAACCAACTGAATATCGTCGACGTGTGCAGGGGAGTAGCTCAATGGGTAGAGCGGCGGTCTCCAAAACCGTAGGTTGCGGGTTCAAGTCCTGTCTCCCCTGCCAGTATTCTCAAGGGTTTCAGGGTTCACGAGGAGACAGCAAAAAGCGGTTTGACAGCAAAATGACAGCAAAAGTACCTGGAAATCGAAAGCCCCGGGGCGGCTTGCTCCGGGGCTTCTTCTTGGCTCTAACATGTGTAGTCTTTACTCACAACCAGAGCTTCTTCAATTTCATTGCGGAATTCTTCTCTTGAACCAACATGGTAAAAATGGGGAAACGTCTTGACCACTACATCGCTCGGAGTATTTGCTAGATGCGGATTCGATCTGTACTTGTTTCGCTTCCAGCTTGACAATGCAAATCCACATGGCAAAGATCGTAGCCGATCAAGAAGTTCAATAGCTTCCTTATCAGTCCATCCGTTGTAGTAGTCGGTATGTCTGCCTGCGTAAGGTGGGTCTGCGTAGACAAAATCGCCTGCCCGTACTTCCGCTAAAGTCTCTCGCCAATCTGCCACTTTAAAAGTCCAATCCTTACCATGGGTTACTTCAGCAACCCATGCAACTTGGTTGACGATTTTCGTTATGTAAGCTTGCCTAAACCGTTCGGGTTTCCTGCAGAACGGAACATTGAATTCCCCCTGCCTATTAAAACGCATAACACCGTTAAAACCTGCCCTGCTTAGGAAAAGGAAATCCAAGCTTGAGGGTTCCTTGTTGAACCTCTCCCGAACCTCGTAATAGTGCTCCTCACCCTTGGTCAAGAGAAGGTTGCCTTCCTGCTCTAGAAACTCTCTCACCATTTCCGGTGTAATGCGTCCGGTGGCAATGTCCTGGTACAGTCTTATGATGTGTACATTTGTGTCCGCAAGCAAAGCCCTCTCTGGAGCAAGATTAAATGCTACAACACCAGACCCTAAGAAGGGTTCTACCCACCTACCCTCGCCATCCCACCGAACGGAGGAAAGGATAAACTGCACGAGTCTGGTCTTAATCCCCTGACATTTGACCGGTGGAATGCGTACTTTGTCTACCTTCATAGGTAAGGATACTCTTCCTGATGTAGGTTCAAGAAATAACACCTGTTGTCTCTCTTCCATATCTTCGTCCCTCCATCCCTTGTTTCATTATACCATGTTGTATCGGGACACGCCACATGTGGCGTGGTGGAATCTCCGCCAAAGAGAGATGATAAGCACAGGTGAGTTATTTTATGATTACCGGCAATGGGCCTTCTCATGATGAAATTCGGTTGCGGGTGGCTCAGAATATCCGCAGGGTACGCAACAACCGGGGATTTACTCAGGAGGAACTTGCCCATCGCGCTAGACTTGCGTCGCGACATCTTCAGAAAATTGAAGCCGCTCAGGTTAACATTACGCTAGAAACGTTGGTTAAACTGGCTCGTGCTCTGAACATCGACCCAGTAGAGTTCTTTCATAAGCCACCACAGGAAGGGAAATGCTGAATGGACTTCATTTCCGTGTTTTGTGCCAAGATGGAGGAACACAAACCCAAATTCGAAATAAGGGGGCTTCTTACCCGTGATGATAGAGTCTATCCTCTTAGTACCGACACCAAGGTCCTGTCTACCGTATTTGAGCTCCTAGTCCGTCCATTCATTCTTGAAATTGCAGATGAACATGGGTTTATAGTATATGAACCAGACCAGCAAAACTATTATCCTGATTTCACGTTAATGAAGTCCGAGAGTGACAAAGCCAAGATCGCGATTGACATCAAGACAACCTACCGCGATTTCCGTAAAGACGGGACTTGGCGTGCCAGGTTTACGTTAGGAAGCTTCGCGTCGTTCATGCGAAACAAAACTAAGAATATTGCCTTTCCTTATTCCGATTACGCCAAGCACTATATTGTTGGATTCATCTACACACGCGTGGAGAGTACCAACGGAACTCATCCGTACAGCCTTGAGAATCGGGAGGAGGTTCCCTATCCGTTTAAGGACGTTGAATGGTTCGTACAGGAAAAATACAAGATTGCCAGCGATACGCCGGGAAGCGGAAACACCGAGAATATTGGCTCCATAACAGCAGCCTCTGTGGCCGAGTTCGCTAAAGGTGACGGTCCCTTTGCTAACCTTGGAGAAGATGTTTTTAATGATTATTGGATGCATTTTCCTAGGTATAGGGAGAGAAAGCAAGCACCGTACACCAATTTGAAGGAGTACCTTGCCTGGAAAGGGAAATCATGGTGAGGGAAGTGGAGAGTACCACGTGCGCGTATAGGTCCAACGTAGTCTCGATCTGCTTGTGACCCAGCCTTCCTTGCACAACGTTATATGGACGCGGATAATACTTTCATAGCTTTCGTACGTTCGCAGCCGCCTGTTAGGGGGGCTTTATTGCGGTCTCTGGCCACGAGTCGAGCCGGGAACGTCATCTTTTGCGGCTCCAGGAGGCTCCCAGTATACGATTGACCCAACAACTCTGCCAGTTTCCGCTCAGCGTCCCGGCGCGTGCCGCGCACAGTGTGTACCAAAGCTGCTTGCGCTTCCTCGCGCCGGTTTCCGGGTCCGTTATGTACGTGTCCACGATCACGCTGAAAGAGCCTGGATACCGCTGGATGATGCTGCCTCTCATCCGGCCTCGCCTTCCTTCCAGGTTGTATTCACAGCCCAAATCAGCGCCCGCCGGAGATTCTGTGTAAAGAGATCATACACGCGGTCATATTGCCCTTCGGTGCGGTACTTCTTAGCCAACTCCACGTCACGGGCCATTTGCCGCGCCAGCACTCGTCCAAGGAGG